>NZ_QHGY01000001.1 GCF_003254665.1 Billgrantia lactosivorans
AGGCCTTCACCCGCATTCGCCTCGAGCACCTGAGAAGCGACGCCCTGACCTGCGCCGCCGAAAGCGACCTGCCCGAGCTCGCCCCGGGGGGCAAGTTCACCCTCACCGACCACGACCTCAGTGAGCTCAACCGCGACTGGCAGGTGGTGATGGTCACCCACCACGGCAGCCAGCCCCAGGCCCTGGAGGAGGACGGCATCACGCAGGGTGATGCGGCAGGGCTAGGGCACATGACCAAGTTCGACAACACCCTGGTGCTGACCCCCGCCGACCGCCCCTGGCGCCCCAAGCCCAATCCCAAGCCCCGCGTCGACGGGCCGCAGATCGCCTTCGTCGTCGGCCCCGAGGGCGAGGAGATCTATTGCGACGAGCACGGCCGGGTCAAGGTGCAGTTCCCCTGGGACCGTTATGCCGAACCGAATACCGCCGGAGCTGAAGGCGAAGCCGCTGGAAGAGCGCCCAGCGCCTGGGTGCGCGTCTCCCAGGGCTGGGCCGGCGGTGGTTACGGCAGCATCGCCATTCCGCGGATCGGCCACGAGGTGGTGGTGTCGTTCCTCGAGGGCGACCCCGATCAGCCGCTGATCACCGGGCGTACTTATCACGCCGTCAACACGCCGCCCTACGAACTGCCGGCGCACAAGACCCGCACCGTTCTCCGCACCCAGAGTCACCAGGGTGAAGGCTTCAACGAACTTCGCTTCGAAGACCAGGCCGGCCAGGAGCAGATCTGGCTCCATGCCCAGAAAGACCTGGAGCTGCTGACCAATAACGACCGCACCGAAGAGATCGGCCACGACAGCTTCCTCACCGTGCACCACGACCGCATCGGTGAGATCGACGGCGACGAGCACCACACCGTACGCGGCAACTGCCATGAGCAGACCGACGGCAATCAGCACCTCACGGTGCAGGGCACGCTGCACATCAAGGCCGGCCAGGCCTGGCTCAGCGAATGCGGCCGCGAACTGCACATCAAGGCCGGCCACAAGGTAGTGCTCGAAGCCGGTAGCGAAATGACCCTCAACGCCGGCGGCAGCTTCCTCAAGCTCGACGGCGGCGGCGTGACCCTGGTCGGCCCCACGGTGAAAGTCAACGCCGGCGGCAGCCCCGGCTCCGGTTCGGGCCAGGCGGTGGAAGCACCGCTGCTGCCGGGCCGGGCGGTGCCGGAGGCGCATGAGGCGATACCGCCCACCGCCCTGCCCAAGCTCAAGGACTACCAGCTCAGCGAAGCCACGCTGATGCCGCTGTGCGGCAAGCTGAGCGAGACCACCTGCAGCCGAGGGGATTGCCCATGCCTGGCTGGTTGAGCCGAATCGGCGGGCGCAGCCAGCGAGTCGATAGCCTGGCCAGCGGCTTCGTCGCCCATCGTTCCGCCTACCTGGTGCTCGACCAGCGCCGCGCACCGGAACGCTGTGCCGCGCTCGTGGCCCAGCCCGGCTGGCACGACTACCTGACCCTGTTCGCCGGCACGCCGCTGTCGCCGCTGCTCGAAGCCAGTCCCTGGCTGGTGGAACTCAAGCTCGGCAGCCAGGCCTGGCAGGCCGCCACCGCGCTGTGCCAAGAGCAACGTATCGGCTGGGCCTTTCAACCGGCGCAGGATGCCCGCCTGGAAGACCTGGCCGATCATCTGCGTCGCCTGTTCATCCTCGACGACCCCCACGGCGGTCAGTCGCTGGTCAACGTGCAGGACCCCACCGCCTGGACGGCGCTGCTCGCCGCCGGCAGCGACACCGCCTACGCCCAACTCGTCGGGCCGCTGGGGCAGGTCGTCACGCCAACGCCGCTGCCGCACTGGCAGGCGTGGCAGCAGGTCGATGAAGTTGGCGAAGACGCGAGCGAGGCCATGGCGCCGCCGCTGACCCATGAGCTGGAACAAGCCCTCAAGGAGAGTTCCCGCGCCTGGTGGCTGAGCGCGGCAACCGACATGCCACTGCAGGAGCTGCCACCGGAGTGGCTGGAGCGGCTCGGGCGGCTCGAAGCAGCGGGTATCCACCAGGCCCATCATCTTCAGCGTTTGCTGCCTAGAGTGCAGCAAGAGCCGAATCCCGAGACGGACTGGTGGGCCCAGGCGACCACCATGGAGCTCCTTCAAGCGGCCATGCCGGCCTGGAAGAAAGTCGACGCACTGGAGGCGTCCGCATGACTCAGGACAACACTACCGAATGGCCACCATTCACGCCCGCGACGACCGCAGGCGGCTCCATCGCTGGCGAGAGCCAGCACGTATGTCAGGCGTCGGAGTGGGTGGATATCCTCTATCTGGTCGGAACCGGCCGCTTCTGGCTGCTGACCGAAGATGCCGCCGAGCTTCTGCACGAGGCCGCCCATGAGCTTCATCAGTGGGCCAGTTTCGAGGATCCGGACCAGCGCAACGCCACCCTGTCCGAACAAGCGGGGATCATGGAGTGCTTCCTGCCCGCGTCACCGATCAGCTTTCTCAATGAGGCAGACCGTGAGAGATATCAGCGACTCAGCCGGCAACTAGAAGATGTACCGGCCCGCTCTCGGGACCCGGAAACCCCAATGGGGCAGCGAATGACCGGCGGCTACGAAATGGCGGCCATCATTCAGGAGCAACAAGGGCTCTATCAGGAAGGAAAACGCATCGCACGAAGCGCAGGCTACGAAATTGCCGGCGACAGGTTTTATGGGCCCTGGGAAGAGGAGATCCAGCAAGCACTGGAGCGTTATCGCCAGGCGAGACGTGACGCCGTTCGGCGTCCTCGAGTCGTGCCGCCCAGTGCGGATGAAGCCGAAATGGCGCCGCTGCGTACCTTGCAGGAAGCCTTGGTCGAGTATCAAGGCTTCATCCAGCGCTGCGAAACGCAAACGCCGAATGCTGCCAGCGCCGAGTGCCAGTTGGCCGACATGTTCACCATGGAACAGCTTCGCAGCGGCACCCTGTATGGCAACTATCTGGAAAGCATTCTCGACCTCGCCGCATTGGGGTTCGCCACACCGGAATATGCCTTGGCCTCTCCCTCGCCAGCCGCTTCCCCGGTGAGGGACGGTATCAGTGGCTTCGACCGCTACAACGACGTGCTGCGTGAACAAGCCGAACTGCTCGCCGAGGTGGAAACCAAGCTTCAGGAGTGGCAGGCCAGCACCGGCGGCCATACCGCTTTGCCTCTGTTCCTGTTCAGCGACGAGCGCGACCGCTACCAGAGCATGAGCGACGAACTCGATGACTTGCACGAGCGGGCCAAGCGTGCGACGGAAGCCATGCGTCCGCACCGCGTTCTGTTCTGGCAGGCCGACCTGGCGGACGAGCGCAACGCGTTCGGCTATGAGAAACGTCAACTGGACGTGCTGGTACGTAACGACTGGCCGCTGCGTGAATACAGCGCAGCGGGAGGCGAGCGCTCCCTGAGCCATGTCAGCCTGCATGTGCTGATGGACCGTATGGCCACCGCCGAGCGCAACGCCGTGGCCCCGTTGTTGGTGATCGACGGAGTCCTGCCGGAAACGTTATGGGAGGCGCCGGAGCAAGCGCTCAGCCATTGGCTGTCGCTCAAAGGTTGCCACCCCATTGACTGGCGCGGTGCATGGCACGACGACGAACTGGGACTGTTTCAGCCCGAGCGTTTCTTTGCCGACCTGGACGCCCAAGGCTACGAAATCGCCAGCCTGGCGGACGATGCGACCCGCACGCGCTGGGGCGAGACGCTGGAGCGGATCCTGTTTACCGGGCCGGCCAAGGACACCCTGCGGCTGTTCGACGCCAGCGCCCAAGCGCAGATGCTGCGATTGGTGGGAATGACCCAAGGGGAGTTGAAGGACGAAATCTCCGTGGAATTTTCCGGCCCGCTGCGACTGGCCGAACCGCTCGAAGGCGAACTGGAAACTCACCAGTTGGAAGTCAACGCGGGTAGCAGCGAGGGACCGCTGCGACAGGAGTGGGATTTCAAAGGCACCTATCATCTGGCACGTGGCGAGGTGAGCCTGGGTGTGCTGGAACTCCCCAAGGCCGACGAGGCCCCACGCGTCTCGGTGAGATTACCGGCTCGCGACAACGAGGAGCGCAGCCTGGGCCGCTACGCCTTGCGCCTGGAAACGGTGGCGAAGGGATTCGCCGGCGCCAGCCTGGCGCTCACCGGCAAGGTCGGCCTGTCGATCAACCGTGACCTGAGTGTAGAGAGTGAAGACCGCGTTTCGCGATTGGGAGTCGGTGCCAACCTCAAGGCTTTCGCCGGGGTGCGCGGAGGGTTGGAGAGCCGCTGCGAGCTGCGCTGGGAGCCGCCAGAGGACATCGCGATGCGCGCGCCGATGCATCAGGCGATTGACGCCTTCACCCGGCGCAACCAGCTGAGGCAACTGCAGGAGTGGCGCAGCCTGGGCATGGTCAAGGGCAGCCTCGAAAGCGGCAAGGGCAAAGGCTTCGAACTCGACTACCAGCTTGGCATCCACAACGGCAAGTTCGTGCTGCGTGCCAAGGCAGCGCTGTTCTTCGGCCCGGTGCGAGTGGCAGTGTGGGCATGGAGCTGGATAACCGCCATCTGGATCTGTGGCTTACCATGCTGCATCGTGACCTGGTGGCCAACGGCTACGAACACCTGGACTGGCTGGACGAAGAAGCCTTCGAGGAATTCAGCAATCTGGGCTATGTCCTGACCCTGACACTATTGAACACCGGACTGCTTCTGGCCCAAGGGCGAGAGTGGTTCCGGAGCCTGCGCCACGAGCTCAGCCGCTCGGAGCGGGCTGGGCCGATTGCCTATGTCCTGGCCACCCGTGATGACGAAGAGGATTTGAAGCGCATGAGCGCCTGGGTACAGCAGATGACCCCTGAAGCGCTTGGATCGCTCCTCTTCTTGCTGAGCAGTACACCACAGGACTTCTCAGTGGACGCGATTGCCGATCGGCAGACCATGGTCAGCTTAGGTGGGAATGACAGCCCTACATTCAGCGAAGACCAGGCTCTCGATTACCAGCAGATCGCCATCGCCAACTGTCTGGAATGGATCGTGGATGGCATGAGGCGCAATGTGTACGGCCGTAGGCCCGAAAGCGGGGCACACCCCGCCCAGCTACTGTTCACCAAGGCCGTGGCTCGAATGACTGTTAATGGACGGCGGACGACAAATTTTTCAAATTTAGACTACCAGAATAACAGGTATAAATTAGATGAATTTATGGGGCGTAACTCTGGCACGGGCAGCCTTGACTCGGCTGATGCACGAGTAAATTATAGCTCATACGCTTCCCAGCTCAAAATTAACATGCCCTCAGGGGCTCGGTCATAGGAAAAAGGATTTATGTCAATGATCAACGCCCTGCTAGGCTTCGCCCTGGCTCTATTTCCACTGACAGGATGGGCTCTATTAAGCGAAAGTGAGCAGGCGGCTAAAGATCAGGGCATGCAGCTTTATAACCTTCATAAGCGCGCATCAGCCATCCCCTATTTGGAAGTAGCGGCTGACGCTGGCGACGTTGAGGCGATGTACTATCTAGGGGAAGCTCACCGCTTGCGTCATATGGGTATGACCCGTGAAGCTCTGGATTGGTATCACTTGGCTGCCCAAGAGGGCGACCCCTATGCCATGCTGCGTCTCGAATCAGGCAATGTATGCAAGCTCGGGGACGTATGTCCTGAAGCAGGAGACAATTGGGCTGAGAGTGCACTTAGCATCGTCCTACCCCAAGCCGAAGACGGCGATGCCGAAGCAATGGGAACGCTATTTCATGTGTACCTTGCCCTTGGTGAACATACCGAAGCGGTAGATTGGCTGAAAAGTGCTGCAGAAGCTCGCGACCCAGCGTCTCAATATATGCTAGGTATAATTATTCAAGAGGATGAGGGCTATATCCCGGACGAAGAAGAGCGTCTCAGAACAGCAGAGCACTGGCTGCAAGATGCTGCCGATCAAGGTTCTGTCCCTGCAATGGATCGCTTGGCGATGGTCATGAGGCAACAGGGACGTGATGAAGAAGCTTGGACATGGCTTGTCAAGGCATCTGAAGGGGGGCACAAAAGCGCAAGAGGAAATATAGGCTGGTGTCTACTTAACCGTGAGGAGCGAGGAGAAGACTTCTGTCCTCCTGAAGAAGATCGAGTTAAAGGATGGGCGATATTGTTCTCTATTCATCAAGAAACGGGTGACAGAACTTCAAGAAATATTATGTCCAGGAATAGAGAAAGACTTACCGAAGAAGAAGTTGAAGAGGCTGAAGCCTTAGCACAAGATTGGCTGGATAAGGGGCCGCCTATTTCTGAGTATCCACCCAGATACGGCTTCTGATGTCGTCACGTATCGGAATAGGGGCGCTCGCTGTGCTACTGCTCAGCCCGGCTAGCGGCTGGGCAGTGAATGCCGAGACCTTGGCCAAGGACGAGGATGCGGACTCAGCCTTTCCCCGGCCCCTGCCACACCCGCAGCCGGCCCAGCCAGGTCAGCTCGTGGGAGGCTTGCCGCAATTCCTGGGCGGCATCTTCCAGGCTCTGTTGGGGCGGTAGCTCGCTCACGTAGACCGAGACATCGATCTGTTCGGCCAGGTAGTGCAGGTCGAGGGCAACGCGGTCCTGCCAGACGGGACAATCCTGCCAGGCCTCGTCGAGCATGCTCTCCACATCCTGGCGCAGCGGCAGGCCGGGGCGCAGGCTGTGTTCGATCTGGTCCGAATCGTCCTCGGGGTCGATATGGAAGGTCACGTCGGCCAGTTCGGGGTAGGCGTTGCGCAGCTGCCGGCTGACCGCATTGCCGATCTCGTGGGCCTCGGAAACGGTCAGCCGGGGCGGCACCACGATATGCAGGTCGAGCACCACGTGGCTGCCCACCGAGCGGGTGCGCAGGTCGTGGACGCTGTCCACCCCGGGCACCGCTTCGGCGATGGCCTTCATCTGCACCTGGTCGTTCTCGGGCAGGGCGGTGTCGATCAGCTCGCGACCCGATTCCCACAGCAGCCGCCAGCCCACCTGGCCGACCATGATGCCGACGATGATGGCGGCCACCGCATCGACCCAGCCGGCGCCGAGCTGTGCCGCCACCAGGCCGACCAGCACCACGCCGGTGGAGAGCGCGTCCGAACGCGAATGCCAGGCGTTGGCCTCGAGCAGCCGCGAGCGGATGCGCCTGGCCACGACCATGGTGTAGCGGAAGATCCACTCCTTGGCGGCCAGGGAGAACACGGCCACGCCGATGGCCCACAGCCCGGGGGCGGGGATGGGCTCGCCGGCCAGCAGGCGGGTGAGGCTGGCCCAGGCGATGCCGCCGGCCACGAAGATCAATACGCTGCCCAGCCAGAGCGTCGCCAGGGTCTCGATCCGGCCATGGCCGTAGGGGTGGTCGCTGTCCGGCGCCTGGCGGCCGAAGTGGGTCGCCGCCATCACGAAGCCATCGGTGACCAGGTCGGAAAAGGAGTGGATGCCATCCGCGATCAGGGCGGCGGAGCCGACCACCCAGCCGGCCACGATCTTGAGCAGCCCGACCGTCAGGTCTATCACGGCGCCGATCAAGGTGACCCGATGCGCTTCTCGCGCCTGGGCGCCGCGGTCGGGTGGCAGGTGGGCGGGGGCATTCATGACGACATGTCGCTGCCTGCGAGCAGCGCTGCCTTGTGCCGCACGGGGTTGGCGTACTGGGCCAGCCACCAGTCGCGGAGCTCGGTGGGAACCTCGTTCAGGCGCGCCTGGAAGCGTGCCCGGTCGACGTCGCTGACCTCGCTCATGTCCAGCAGCTCGGGCGCGTCGCCCAGCGCTTCCAGGGCCAGGTAGTGGCTGGGGAAGAGGTGATACCCCCCGACCACCTGGCGGTCGATCTCCGCGGCCACCGCTTCCGGGGTGTCGAAGCCGGTGCCGAGGGGCTCGCCGAAACGCAGCTCCACGCGCCCCTTGTGGCCGGTGATGCCCGCCACGATGGAGCTGATGTCCTCGAACTCGCTCTTCTCGTAGCTGCCATGGTTGTGAATAGCGTGCAGTTCACGCGCCTTCTGCAGGTCGCAGGGGTCGTATTCGTAGCTGATCGAGACCGGCACCATGCGCAGCTCGGCGATGGCATCGCCGATGGGGGCGCTGCGGTCCTCCTGGCGCCGAGCCATGGTCAGCATCTTGATGATCGCCGTGTCGGTACGGTCGATGCCGTCCTTGGCGCGTCCCTCGCGCTGGGCCATCCAGATGGAATGGTTGTCCTCGGTGATCGAGTGGCGTATGTAGCTCGAGAGATTCTGGTAGGCCGCCAGCATGGCGCGCTTGCCGCGCAGGGCGCGCGGCACGATGAAGCTCTTGTTGAGCCGCATCAGGTCGGTCACGTAGGGCTTCTTGAGCAGGTTGTCGCCGATGGCGATTCGCACGGTGTCGCGTCCCGCCCGGTGCAGGGCGTAGTTGACGAAGGCCGGGTCCAGCGAGATGTCGCGATGGTTGCCGATGAACAGGTAGGCGGTATCGGGATTCAGCCGCTCCAGCCCCTCGACGCGGAAATCGTCGGTGGAGGTGCGGATCATGCGCTCCATGTAGTGGGCCACGCGCATCTGGAAGTCGTGCACGCTGGCCACGTCGCGCGTCTCGCGGCGAATCACGTAGGAAGCCAGGGCGCGAGCCAGCCAGGGCAGCGTTCGGCTAAGGCGTGGCAGCCGGTAGCGGGTCAGGGCGTCGAGCAGTTCGCGGTTGCTGGCCAGGTTCGCCAATACCGCCGCCACCTCGTCGTCCCGATAGGGGCGTATGTCGGCCCAGGGATCCGTTGCAGTCGTACCTGTCGCGGTGTCGGTCATCGGTGTGTCTTGGTTGCCGGGTGGTATCATTCACTCGCCTGCGGGGCGGCATTGGCCTCGCCGCCAAGCCAAGTGATCAGTTGTTCTATCTCGTCGGCCAGGGCCTTGGTCATCAGCATGAAGTCGGCCTCGAGGCGCACCGTGGCGTCACCATCGTCCTCGATCTCGCCGGCTTCGTCGATCAGGGTGTCGCTGAAGCGCAGGGACTTGAGCGTCAGGTCGTCGTGCAGCACGTAGCCGAGCCGCCCCTCGATCTCCACCGCCAGGCGGCTGGCCTGTCGGCCGGCGGCGAGCAACTGCTGGATCTCGTCGCTGTCGAGGTCCACCTGGCGCGCGCGCAGGACCCCGTCGTCGCCCTTGGCCTTGAGCTCGACCTGGTCGCCGAGCTGCAGCGAGCCGGGTCGCGAGTCCTCTTCGGCGAGCCACTGGGTCATCGCGCGCATCGGCAGCGTCTGGGTCGCCAGCGGTGTCACCTTGAGGCTGCCCAGGGTCTCGCGGAGCAGGTCCAGCGCTTCCTCGGCACGCTTGCGCGAACTGGTATTCACTGCGATCAGGTTGCGCTGGGTATCCCACCACAGGTCGACCTTCTGGCTGCGAATGAAGGCGCGCGGCAACAGCTCCTCGTAGATCAGCTCCTTGAGCTCCTGCTTTTCCTGGCGGCGCAGCTTGCGCCCCTCGCGAGCCTCGATGTCGGCGCTGCGCTCCTCCAGTTCCTCGCGCACCACACCGGCGGGCAACAGCCGCTCATGGCGCAGCATGGTCATCAGGCGCTGGCCCTGCAGCTCGTGCAGCAGCGCGGTGCCGGCGCGCCCGGCGGGAGGGCACCAGCCCACGCGCCTGGCTTCCTGGCTGCCGGGCGTGCGTGCCGCCTGCTCGGCCAGGGCGGCCTCCAGGTCGGCCGCGGGAATGCCCGTCGACCCGTGCAGGCGGTAAAGGTGCAAGTGCTTGAACCACATGGCGCAATTCCCTGAACGAAAGGACGCATATTATGGCGAAGGGGGCACCCGGGTTCCAGTGGCAAACGGCGTGCGTGATCCGGAACAATTCAAACTAATGTTTGAATCTGTCTCGGGGGCAGGCCTAGAATCGAGTGGCATGCCATCGGAGAACAAAGGAGATCCCACGTATGGAGCATTGTGTTTCCCGCGTCACCCTGCGCGTTCGTGGCTACCACCTGGATGGCTACGGCCACGTCAACAACGCCCGGTACCTGGAATTCCTCGAGGAGGGGCGGTGGGGCTATTTCGATGACCGCCCCGAGCTCGCGCGGCATTTCGCTTCCGGCAACCCGGCCCTGGTGGCGGTCAATCTCAACATCAACTATCGCCAGGCTGCGGTGGGCGGCGACGATCTCGAAGTGATCACCCGAATCGCCGAGCTGGGCCACCGTAGCGCCCGCATCCATCAGGAGATTCGTCGCATCGGCGACGGCCAGCCGATTGCCGACGCCGACCTCACCTTCGTTCTGTTCGACGTGCGCAACCAGCAATCCATGCCCATTGAGGGAGAGATCCGCCAGGCTCTGGAGCCGCTGGTGTTGCCGAAGGAGGCATGAAGGGGAAACATCAGCGGCAGCATCATCTTGTCGCTTGTGTCCAGTCTTCCTTTGCACTGCCTCGCACGCTGCCTTTGTGTCGCCCGCAGTGGTATGATGGCAGGCTGTAATGGCGCGCCACGCCTCGGCCAATGCTTGGCTTGAAGAGCGCACCAAATCGTTGTAGCGCAAAGGATTCGACGACCCATGGGTGACATCGCCAGAGAGATTCTGCCAGTCAACATCGAGGACGAGCTGAAGCAGTCGTACCTCGACTACGCGATGAGCGTGATCATCGGCCGTGCGCTGCCGGACGTGCGCGACGGGCTCAAGCCGGTGCACCGGCGCGTGCTGTTCGCCATGCACGAACTCGGCAACGACTGGAACAAGCCGTACAAGAAGTCCGCCCGCGTGGTGGGCGACGTCATCGGTAAGTACCACCCCCATGGTGACAGCGCGGTCTACGACACCATCGTGCGCATGGCCCAGGATTTCTCCATGCGCCACGTGCTGGTCGACGGCCAGGGCAACTTCGGCTCGATCGACGGCGACAGCGCCGCGGCGATGCGTTACACCGAGGTGCGCATGGCCAGGCTCGCCCACGAGCTGCTGGCCGATCTCGACAAGGACACCGTCGACTGGGTCGACAACTACGACGGCACCGAGCGCATTCCCGACGTGCTGCCGACCAAGGTGCCCAACCTGCTGATCAACGGCTCCTCGGGCATCGCCGTCGGCATGGCCACCAACATCCCGCCGCACAACATGATCGAGGTGATCGACGGCTGCCTGGCGCTGATCGACGACTACACCCTGACCGTCGACGACCTGATGGAGTACATCTCCGGGCCCGATTTCCCCACCGCGGGGATCATCAACGGCCGCGCCGGCATCCTCGAGGCCTACCGCACCGGTCGCGGGCGCATCTACGTGCGCGCCCGCCACACCATCGAGCACGACGACAAGAGCGGCCGCGACCACATCATCATCACCGAGCTGCCCTACCAGGTGAACAAGGCGCGGCTGATCGAGAAGATCGCCGAGCTGGTCAAGGACAAGAAGATCGAGGGCATCGCCGAGCTGCGCGACGAGTCCGACAAGGACGGCCTGCGCGTGGTGATCGAGATCAAGCGCGGCGAGTCCGGCGAGGTGGTGGTCAACAACCTCTTCGCCCAGACCCAGCTGCAGAACGTCTTCGGCATCAACATGGTCGCCATCGAGAATGGCCAGCCCAAGATCCTCAACCTCAAGGAGGTGCTCGAGGCGTTCATCCGGCACCGCCGCGAGGTGGTCACCCGGCGCACCCTGTACGAACTGAAGAAGGCCCGCGAGCGCGGCCACATCCTCGAAGGCCTGGCCGTCGCCATCTCCAACATCGACGAGGTGATCGAGCTGATCAAGGCCTCGCCGAGCGCCGCCGAAGCCAAGGAGAAGCTGCTCGACAAGGTCTGGCCGCCCGGCCAGGTCACCGCCATGCTGGAGCGCGCCGGCGCCACCTCGTGCAAGCCCGAAGAGCTCGAGGAGGGCTTCGGGCTCAACACCTCCGGCACCGAATACCGCCTCTCGCCGGCCCAGGCCCAGGCCATCCTCGAACTGCGCCTGCACCGCCTGACCGGCCTCGAGACCGAAAAGCTGCTCGACGAGTACCTCGGTATCCTCGAGAGGATCGCCGAGCTGATGGCGATCCTGGCCTCCAGCGAGCGCCTGCTCGAGGTGATTCGTGAGGAACTCACCGCCGTACGCGACCAGTTCGGCGATGCGCGCCGCACCGAGATCCAGGCCAGCCACCTCGACCTCTCGATCGAGGACCTGATCGCCGAGGAGGACATGGTGGTCACGGTCTCGCGCACCGGCTACGCCAAGACCCAGCCGCTCTCCGACTACCAGGCCCAGCGCCGTGGCGGTCGCGGTAAGTCGGCCACCGCCATGAAGGACGAGGACGTCATCGAGCACCTGCTGGTGGCCTCCACCCACGACACCGTGCTGATGTTCTCCAACAAGGGCAAGGTCTACTGGCTCAAGGTCTACGAGATGCCGGCGGCCAGCCGCGGCTCGCGCGGCAAGCCGCTGGTCAACCTGCTGCCGCTGGACGAGGGCGAGGCGATCAACGCCATCATGCCGGTGAAGGACTACAGCCCCGACTGCTACATCTTCTTCGCCACCGCCAAGGGCACGGTCAAGCGCACCAGCCTCGACCAGTTCTCGCGCCCGCGCAGCGTCGGCCTGATCGCCATCGACATCGAAGAGGACGACCGCCTGGTGGGTGCCGCCATCACCTCGGGCAACGACCACGTCATGCTGCTGTCGTCCAACGGCAAGGCGATTCGCTTCGAAGAGACCAACGTGCGCGCCATGGGCCGTACCGCCCGCGGCGTGCGTGGCATGCGCCTGCTCGGCGACGCCGAAGTGATCAGCCTGATCATCCCCCAGAGCCAGCAGATCGACGCCGACGCCGACAGCGAGACGGAAGGCGAAGAAGGCGCCGCGCTGGAGAACGGCAACGGCGGGCAGATCTACATCCTCACCGCCTCCGAGAACGGCTACGGCAAGCGTACCCGGCTCGAGGAGTTCCCGCTGCGCGGGCGCGGCGGTCAGGGCGTGATCGCCATGCAGACCAGCGAGCGCAACGGCTCCCTCGTCGCCGCCATGCAGGTCTACTCCGCCGACGAGATGATGCTGATCACCGACCGCGGCACCCTGGTGCGCACCCGCGTCGACGAGGTCTCGATCACCTCGCGCAACACTCAGGGCGTGATGCTGATTCGCCTGGGCAACGACGAGAAGCTGGTCAAGACCGTGCGCATCGACGAGCCCGACGCGGAGAGCGAGCCTGAGAACGGTGCCGAGGACGAAGCGGACGCACCGAAAGCCGAGCTGCAGAACGGGCCGGCTGCGGACGGGAGCGAGGGTGTAGAAGAGAACCGGAACGACGAATAAGCGCGTCTGCATAACCGGAAAGCGATGAGCTGTTCCGGCGACGAGCCTCGCGAGGGCGCTGTGACCCCATCCTTGGGCGCTACTTTTGCCATCCATGGCAAAAGACCCTCGCTACGGCTCGTCCCCGGCGCTCATCCCGCCTGGTCACGACATGAGTAGAACGGAACACCACGCTGATGACACGCCACTATAACTTCTGCGCCGGTCCCGCGGCGCTGCCCACCCCGGTGCTCGAGCGCGCGCGGGAAGAGCTGCTCGACTACCAGGGCCGCGGGCTCTCGGTGATGGAGATGAGCCACCGTTCGCCCGAGTTCGTCGCCATCGCCGAGCAGGCCGAGGCCGACCTGCGCGAGCTGCTCGCCGTGCCGTCGAACTACAAGGTGCTGTTCCTGCAGGGCGGCGCCAGCCTGCAGTTCGCCATGGTGCCGATGAACCTGCTGGGGCAGGGCGGGGCGGCCAACTTCCTCTACACAGGGATCTGGGGCAAGAAGGCGCTGGCGGAAGCCAGGCAGCTGGGCTTCGACGTGCACCTGGCCGGTTCCAGCGAGCCAAGCGGTCACGCCGAGGTACCGACCCAGGCCGAACTGGCGCTCTCCGCGGATGCCGCCTACCTGCACTACACCGCCAACGAGACCATCGGCGGGCTCGAGTTCGACTACATCCCCGACGTCAACGTGCCGCTGGTGTGCGACTACTCTTCCAGCATCCTGGCCGAGCCGCTCGACGTGTCGCGCTTCGGCGTCATCTACGCCGGGGCGCAGAAGAACATCGGCCCCGCCGGCCTGACCCTGGTACTGGTGCGCGACGACCTGCTCGATCGCCGCTGCGAACGCATCCCCAGCCTGTTCGACTACCGCGCCATGGCCGAGGCGGGCTCCATGATCAACACGCCGCCCACCTACGCCTGGTACCTGGCGGGGCTGGTGTTCCAGTGGCTCAAGCATGACATCGGCGGGCTCGAGGCCATGGCGGCGATCAATGCGCGCAAGGCGGCCAAGCTCTACGCGGCGATCGACGCCAGCGGGTTCTACTCCAACCCCATCGTGCCGCGCAACCGCTCGCGCATGAACGTGCCGTTCGTGCTCGCCGACGAACGCCTCGACAAGACCTTCCTGGCGGAAGCCGAAGAGGCCGGCCTGCTCAACCTCAAGGGCCACCGCAGCGTCGGCGGCATGCGGGCGAGCCTCTACAACGCCGTACCCGAAGCGGCCGTCGATGCGCTGATCGACTTCATGGCCGACTTCGAGCAACGCAGGGGATAAGCCATGACCGACACCCCCGTCAATCTCGACTCGCTGCGTGAACGCATCGACGCGCTCGACAACGAGATCCTGCGCCTGATCAGCGCCCGCGCCGAGTGTGCCAAGCAGGTCGCCGAGGTCAAGACCAAGCACGACCCCGGCGCCGTCTTCTATCGCCCCGAGCGCGAGGCCCAGGTGCTGCGCCGGATCATGGAGCTCAACCCGGGCCCGCTCAACAGCGAGGAGATGGCGCGGCTGTTCCGCGAGATCATGTCCGCCTGCCTGGCGCTGGAGCAGCCCACCAAGGTGGCCTATCTCGGCCCCGAAGGCACCTTCACCCAGCAGGCCGCGCTCAAGCACTTCGGCGAGAGCGCGGTGAGCATGCCCATGGCCGCCATCGACGAGGTCTTCCGTGAAGTGGAGGCGGGGGCGGTCAACTACGGCGTGGTGCCGGTGGAGAACTCCACCGAGGGCGTGGTCAGCCACACCCTCGACTCGTTCATGGACTCCTCGATCCGCATCTGCGGCGAGGTGGTGCTGCGTATCCACCACCACCTGCTGGTCGCCGACACCACGCTGCGCGACAAGGTCTCGCGGGTCTACTCCCACCCGCAGTCGCTGGCCCAGTGTCGCAAGTGGCTCGACGCCCACTATCCACGCGCCGAGCGGGTGCCGGTGTCGTCCAACGCCGAGGCGGCCCGCATGATCAAGAGCGAGTGGCACAGCGCCGCCATCGCCGGCGACATGGCCGCCAAGCTCTACGGCCTGGAGAAGGTCGCCGAGAAGATCGAGGACCGTCCCGACAACTCCACGCGCTTCCTGATCATCGGCAGCCAGCACGTGCCCATGTCCGGCGAGGACAAGACCTCCATCGTGGTCGCCATGCGCAACCAGCCCGGCGCGCTGCACGACCTGCTCGAGCCGTTCCACCGGCACAGCATCGACCTCACCCGCCTGGAGACGCGCCCCTCGCGCACCGGGGTGTGGAACTACGTGTTCTTCATCGACTTCAAGGGCCACGTGGACGAGCCGCGGGTCGCCGCGGTACTCGAGGAGGTGCGCCTGCGCGCCTCCGAGGTCAAGGTACTCGGCTCCTACCCCGTGGGTGTGCTGTAAGCGTGGTGGGTGGTACGACACCGAACGAAGCGCGCCTCCTCATCGTCGGCCTGGGGCTGATCGGCGGTTCGCTGGCCGCCGCGCTGCGCGCGGCAGGCTTTACAGGCACGATCCAGGCATGCGACCCGGATCCCGGCGAGATCGCGCGCGGCATCGAGATGGGCCTGATCGACGCGGGCGACACCCGCCTCGCGCCGCTGGTGGAAGGCGCCACGCTGATCGTGCTGGCGGTGCCGGTGCTGGCCATGCGCAGCGTGATGACCGAACTCGCCGCCGCACTGCCGGCGGAGGCGCTGGACGGCGAAGCCCCGCGCGTGGTGATCACCGACGTCGGCAGCACCAAGGCCGCGGTGCGCGATTGCGCCCTGGCCGCCTTCGGCCGGCTGCCGGCCGGGCTGGTACTGGGCCACCCCATCGCCGGCTCGGAGAAGAGCGGCGTGGCGGCCGCCAACCCCCGGCTCTACGTCAACCACAAGGTGATCCTCACCCCCGCCGCCGAGACGGCCCCCGCCGCCGTGGCCCGGGTGCAGGTGCTGTGGCGCGCCTGTGGCGCGGAAGTGCTGGAGATGGACGTCGACCGCCACGACCAGGTGCTGGCGCGCACCAGCCACCTGCCGCACCTGCTCGCCTTCTCGCTGGTGGACACCCTGGCGCGCCAGGACGAGCGGCTGGAGATCTTCCGCTACGCCGCCGGCGGCTTTCGCGACTTCACCCGCATCGCCGGCAGCGACCCGGTGATGTGGCGCGACATCTTCACCGCCAACCGCGAGGCGGTGCTGGCCTCCCTCGACGACTTCGAGGCGGGGCTCGGCCGGCTGCGCCAGGCAGTGGAAGCGGGCGACGGCGATGCTATGCTTGCCATCTTCGACCGTGCCAGCCACGCCCGGCACTATTTCGACTCTCTCCTGAACCAGACCAGTTATCAGGCGGAATACCAGATGCAAGAACAAGGCAGACTCACCTTCCGGGCCGCGCCCGGTGGCCGTGTGGCCGGGCGCATTCGCGTGCCGGGCGACAAGTCGATCTCCCACCGCTCGATCATGCTCGGTGCGCTGGCCGAAGGCGTCACCGAAGTGAAGGGCTTCCTGGAAGGGGAGGACAGCCTGGCAACGCTGCAGGCGTTCCGCGAGATGGGCGTGGCCATCGAAGGCCCGCACCAGGGGCGGGTCACCGTGCACGGCGTCGGCATGCGCGGGCTCAAGGCGCCCTCCGGCCCGCTCTACGTGGGCAACGCCGGCACCGCCATGCGCCTGTTCTCCGGCCTTCTGGCGGGGCAGGCCTTCGACAGCGAGTTGATCGGCGACGCCTCGCTGACCAAGCGCCCCATGGGCCGCGTGGCCGACCCGCTGCGCCTGATGGGGGCCAAGATCGACACCGCCGAGGGCGGGCGCCCGCCGCTCAAGATCCACGGCGGCCAGGCGCTCAAGGGCATCACCTACGACATGCCCATGGCCAGTGCCCAGGTGAAGTCCTGCCTGCTGCTCGCCGGGCTGTATGCCGAAGGCGAGACCCGCGTGCGCGAGCCGGCCCCCACCCGCGACCACACCGAGCGCATGCTGACCGGATTCGGCTATCGCGTCGACCGCGAGGGCGACACCTGCTGGCTCAAGGGGGGCGGCAAGCTGACCGCCGCGCCCATCGACGTGCCAACCGATATCTCCTCCGCCGCCTTCTTCCTGGTGGCCGCGGCGATCACCCCGGGCTCCAACCTGATCCTCGAGCACGTCGGCATCAACCCCACGCGGATCGGCGTGATCAACATCCTCCAGCTGATGGGGGCCGACCTGCGCCTGTTCAACGAGCGTGAAGTGGGCGGCGAGCCGGTGGCCGACCTGCACATCCGCTACGCGCCGCTCAAGGGCATCGACATTCCCGTCGACCAGGTGCCGCTGGCCATCGACGAATTCCCGGCGCTGTTCGTCGCCGCCGCCTGCGCCAGCGGCACCACGCGCCTGCGCGGCGCCGAGGAGCTGCGGGTCAAGGAGTCCGACCGCATCCAGGCCATGGCCGACGGCCTGGCGACCCTGGGCGTCAAGCACAGCGTGGTGGAAGACGGCATCGACATCGTCGGCGCGGGGGGAAGCGACATCGCCTACGGCGGCGGGCGCATCGACAGCCTGGGCGACCATCGTATCGCCATGGCGTTCGTCGTCGCCTCGTTGCGCGCCGGCGGGGAGATCGTCATCGACGACTGTGCCAACGTCGCCACCTCCTTCCCCGGCTTCACGGAACTCGCCCGGGTGGTCGGTCTCAGAGTGAGCGAGGAGACGCAAGAGGTGCGGGCATGAGCGAAGCGGCCAAGGTGCTGACCCTCGACGGCCCCGGCGGCGCGGGCAAGGGCACCATCAGCCGGCTGGTCGCCGAGCGCCTGGGCTGGCACCTGCTCGACAGCGGTGCGCTCTACCGCCTCACGGCGCTGGCAGCACTGCGCCACGGCGTGGCGCTGGACGACGAACCGGGGCTGGAGCGGGTCGCCGCCGAACTCGACGTGGTGTTCCTGGCCGAAGAGGAGAGCACCCGCGTGCTGCTCGAAGGCGACGACGTCAGCCGCGAGATCCGTACCGAGCAGGTGGGCGATGCCGCCTCCCAGGTGGCGGCGCTGAACGGCGTGCGCCAGGCCCTGCTGCAGCGCCAGCGCGACTTCCGACAGCCGCCCGGGCTGGTGGCCGACGGCCGCGACATGGGCACCGTGGTGTTCCCCGACGCCGAGCTCAAGGTGTTCCTCACCGCGAGCCCCGAGGAACGCGCGCGCAGGCGCCACCTCCAGTTGCAGGAGGCGGGGGTGGATGCTAGTCTATCGAGTCTTTTGAAGGAAATTCAGGCACGCGATGCACGCGACATGCAGCGCAGCGTGGCTCCGCTCAAGCCGGCCGAAGATGCCATCACGCTTGACACCACGCGCCTGAAGATACCGGAAGTGGTGGAACGGTTGACGGAGTGGCTGGCCGAGCGCGGCCTCGTCCCCGAGACTTGATCTCCCTTGCGGCGCCCTCGAGCGGATGTCATGGCATGGTCGGGCAATTCATTCTTGCAAGCCCGGCCAGGTCCAACCAGCGCTAACATTCCCGGGGGTTTGGTAAATTAGGCCCGCACTCGCTGGTGGTGCGGAGAAGGCGGCAACGCCTCAACACCGTTGATCACGTAGGAAAACCATGAGCGAAAGCTTTGCTGAACTGTTTGAACAGTCACTGCAGGACATCAACATGGAGCCGGGCGCCATCGTCACGGCTACCGTCGTCGACATCGAGGGTGACTGGGTCACCGTCAATGCCGGCCTGAAGTCTGAAGGGCAGATTCCCGCGGCGCAATTCCGCGACGACAACGGCGAGCTCACCATCGCCGTCGGCGACGAAGTCAGCGTCGCCCTGGAAGCCGTCGAGGACGGTTTCGGCGAGACCCGTCTGTCTCGCGAGAAGGCCAAGCGCGCCGAAGCCTGGAAGGTGCTGGAAGCGGCCTTCGAGAAGGAAGAGATCGTCAAGGGCGTGATCAACGGCAAGGTCAAGGGCGGCTTCACCGTCGACATCGACTCCATCCGTGCCTTCCTCCCGGGTTCCCTGGTCGACGTGCGTCCGGTGCGCGACACCACGCACCTCGAGCACAAGGAACTCGACTTCAAGGTCATCAAGCTCGACCCCAAGCGCAACAACGTGGTCGTGTCCCGCCGCGCCGTGCTCGAAGCCGAGAACAGCGCCGAGCGTGAGGCCCTGCTCGCCACCCTGCAGGAAGGCCAGCAGATCATCGGTATCGTCAAGAACCTCACCGACTACGGCGCCTTCGTCGACCTGGGCGGCGTCGATGGCCTGCTGCACATCACCGACATGGCCTGGAAGCGCATCAAGCATCCCAGCGAGATCGTGGCCGTGGGCGACGAGATCAACGTCAAGGTGCTCAAGTTCGACCGCGAGCGCAATCGCGTCTCGCTGGGCCTGAAGCAGCTGGGCGAAGATCCCTGGGTCAACATCAAGGACCGCTACCCCGAGGGTACCGTGGTGCCGGCTCGCGTCACCAACCTCACCGACTACGGCTGCTTCGCCGAGCTGGAAGAGGGTGTCGAAGGCCTGGTCCACGTCTCCGAGATGGACTGGACCAACAAGAACATCCACCCGTCCAAGGTCGTCAACATCGGCGACGAAGTGGATGTCATGATCCTCGACATCGACGAGGAGCGTCGTCGTATCTCCCTGGGTATCAAGCAGTGCACCCCGAACCCGTGGGAAACCTTCAACGCCCAGTACAACAAGGGCGACCGTGTGTCCGGTACCATCAAGTCGATCACCGACTTCGGTATCTTCATCGGTCTGGAAGGCGGCATCGACGGCCTGGTTCACCTCTCCGACCTCTCCTGGTCCGAGACCGGCGAAGAAGCCGTGCGCCGCTTCAAGAAGGGCGACGAAGCCGAAGCCGTCATCCTCTCCATCGATCCGGAGCGCGAGCGCATTTCGCTTGGCATCAAGCAGCTCGACTCCGACCCGGTGGCCGAGTACCTGGCGGTCAACGACAAGGGCTCCATCGTCTCCGGCCGTGTGGTCGAAGTCGACGCCAAGGAAGCCCACGTCGAGCTGGCGACTGACGTCGTCGCCGTGCTCAAGGCCTCCGAGATCAGCGCCGACCGCGTCGAAGACGCGCGCAACGTGCTGAGCGAAGGCGACACCGTCGAAGCCCGCATCGTCAGCGTCGATCGCAAGAACCGCACGATCAACCTGTCGATCAAGGCCAAGGATCAGGACGACACCCGTCAGAACCTGAAGAAGCTGCGCGAGCAGGAAGTCGAGACCGGTGGCCCGACCACCATCGGCGACCTGATCAAGCAGCAGATGGGTCAGGACTGATCGTCCTCCGGGCTCCGCTCGCGGAGCCCACGAGCCAAGGCTCAAACAAGAACGCCGCCTCGAAGGGCGGCGTTCTTGCGTCTGGGCTCTCTATGCGGAGTAGAAGTCTAGGAACTTGACCGGCTGCGCCTCCTCGATCACCTCGGCCCACAGGTCATACTCGTCGGCATTGGTCACGCGGGCGCGCACCACGTCGCCGGGGCGCAGGCTGCGCTTGGACTCCAGGAACACCATGCCGTCGATCTCGGGGGCGTCGGCCTCGCTGCGACCGATCGGGCCTTCCTCGTCGACCTCGTCCACCAGTACCTCGATCTCACGGCCGATCTTCCGCTCCAGGCGGGCGGCGGAGATCTCCTGCTGGTGTGCCATGAAGCGTTCCCAGCGCGACTGCTTGACCTCGTCCGGCACCGGCTCCAGGCCCAGCTCGTTGGCCGGCGCGCCCTCCACCGGCGAGTACTGGAAGCAGCCCACGCGGTCGAGCTGCGCTTCGCTGAGCCAGTCGAGCAAGTACTGGAAGTCCTCCTCGGTCTCGCCGGGGAAGCCGACGATGAAGGTGGAGCGAATGGTCAGCTCGGGGCACAGCTCGCGCCAGCGCTTGATGCGGGCCAGCGTCTTGTCCTCGAAGGCGGGGCGCTTCATCGCCTTGAGCACCTTGGGGCTGGCGTGCTGGAAGGGGATGTCCAGGTAGGGCAGGATCTTGCCCTCGGCCATCAGCGGAATCAGCTCGTCCACGTGGGGGTAGGGGTAGACGTAGTGCAGCCGTACGCGAATGCCCAGCTCCGAGAGCGCCTCGCACAGCTCGGTGAGGCGCGTCTTGACCTCGCGGCCGCGCCACTCGCTCGGCGCATAGCGCAGGTCGACGCCGTAGGCGCTGGTGTCCTGCGAGATCACCAGCAGCTCCTTCACGCCGGCCTTGGCCAGCCCCTCGGCCTCGCGCAGCACGTCGCCCACCGGGCGGCTGACCAGCTTGCCGCGCATGGAGGGAATGATGCAGAAGCTGCAGCTGTGGTTGCAGCCCTCGGAGATCTTCAGGTAGGCGTAGTGGCGCGGGGTCAGCTTGACCCCCTGGGCCGGCACCAGGTCGATGTGCGGGTCGTGCCGGTGGCGGTGTGGGGCGGCCTCGTGCACGGCGCCGACCACGCGTTCGTACTGCTGCGGGCCGGTCACCGCCAGCACGCTGGGGTGTACCTGGCGAATCGCGCTCTCGTCCACGCCCATGCAGCCGGTGACGATGACCTTGCCATTCTCGGCGATCGCCTCGCCGATGGCGTCGAGCGATTCCGCCTTGGCGCTGTCGATGAAGCCGCAGGTGTTGACCACCACCACGTCGGCATCGTCATAGCTGGGCACGATCTCGTAGCCGTCGGTGCGCAGCTGGGTCAGGATACGCTCGGAATCCACCAGCGCCTTGGGGCAGCCTAGTGAGACGAAACCGACCTTGGGTGTGGCCATTAATAACCTCTTGAATTAATAAAATGCCTGCATGAGCGAAGATTTAGGAAGCGCTGAACAAATCGACGAGCGAGATGAAGCGCAAGGCGCACGGAGCACAGAACCGAGCGAAGCGACAAACACCCTCTGGGTGGCTCCGAAGGAGTGAGAAACCGAAGGTTTCGAGTCAACCGGAGCATATGGGGTATATGTGAGGATTCCGACCGGGCTGGCGCTCCAGCACCGCGCAACGCAGTGATTCGCTCGCGCAGGCATTTGTGCAGTGTTTCCTTAGCTATTCTCGTTAGCTAACGTATAGCAGGACGGGTAACCTGCGAATGAAAGTGGAGCATTTTAGCGTCGTACAGCAGCATAGGAAACCGCATGGCCACGATCGAACACAGCGCAATTCTCAAGGCCCCGCCGGAGCGGGTCTTTGCCCTGCTGGAGCGGGTCGAGGACTTCGTCGACTATTCCGACCTGATCCGGGCGATCGAGCCGCTCGGTGACGAGCGCTACCGCTGGCACGTGCACGCCGTGGGCATGGACTGGACCTTCGACGTGGCCATCACCGAGAACCGGCCACCCGAAGTGCTGGCCTGGGAATCCGTGGACGGCGTGCACAACCAGGGTTGCTACCGGCTCAACCCCGTGGCGCAGGGCACCGAGGTGTTCTTCACCCTGACCTATGTGATCCGCAACCGGCTGGTCGAGAAGGCCGTGACCAAGGCGGCCAGGCCGCTGGTCAACAAGGTCAGCCGGCAGATCCTGGCGCGCGTCGAGGAGCGGCTCTGATGTGGTAAAAAGCCGCGCCACCCCTCTATTGCTTTTGCCCGGCCGGGATTACACTCCAATCGACGAGGCCGCGTCGGCCTCTGAGAGGAATGCCGTCGTGAGCGTTGTCTCTGGCCTTTTGTGGTGTCTGGCGATCCTGTTTGCCCAGCTCTGGCTGCTGCATTACATCGATAAGCGGGTGGCCGCCATGCCACGGTTGAAAGAGCCGCCCCTGGAGACGCCGGATGGTTCGGCTCCGCCGCCATCCCTGGCGGCACCTCGTCAGGAAGGCCGGCTCGACGCCTGATCGAAGTCGGGCTCCGGCAGCAGCCTACGGAATGACCAGGAGCGGCAGCGGCACCCTGGCGATCAGCGCTTCGTCCTCCTTCAGCAGGCTCTCCAGCTCGCTACGATGCAGCAGCAGCCCGCCGGCTTGCGCATGGCCGAGCGCCTTCTCCAGCTCACCGGCGTGCGCGAGGGGCAGGGGGGAGACGGCATCGAACAGCGAAGCCAGCCACGCCGGTAGCGAGGGCACGACGTCCTCTCGCGCCTCGCCCGCGGCCAGCCAGCGCAGCGGGCCGCGCCGGAAGGGGTGGCTCTCGTCCCACAGCAGCACGCTGCAGGGAGCCTCCATGATCAGCCGGCGGCTGGTAGAGCCAAGCCGCTTCCCCCAGCGTTCGCTGGTGCCGGCCTTGCCGAGGACCAGCACGTCGCCGGGGCCGCTCCTGGACAGCGCCTCGGCGGCGATCTGCCCCCGGCTGACCACGAGCCGGTGACGCAGGTCGCGCCCGGCCACCGCCGCCGCCAGGGCCTGCTGCACTCGCTGCAACTGATGCGCGATGCTGGCCTGCAGCGAATCGGGCGTGAGGGGGCGCGTCAGCCCCGACTGCGCGCCGATCTCGCAGGCGAAGGGGAAGGCGGCGCTGCTGAGCAGGTCCAGGTCCTCGACGTAGAGCGCCACCAGCTCGACGTGACGCTGGCTGGCCAGGTCCACCGCCGCGGCCAGCGCCGCCAGGCTGTGGCGGGAGGCGTCGAGCAGTGCCAGCACGCGTGCCACGTCCAGGCTCGGCGCCTGTGGCTCGCCGCGCCGCGGAGCCTCGTCATTCGTCATCGCTGCGCTCCTCGTCGGCATCGCCGGCTTCGCTCTCCTTGCGCTCCTCCCTGTCGTTCTCCTTGCCCTTGCGCTTCACCGCGCGATGGAAGGCCTCGAGCCGTTCCGCCACCTTGGCATTGAGGCTCTCCGGCGGGTAGTCGCCCGCCTCGGAGCGTTCGCCGGGGGGCAGCCCGGTGAGCAGCTCGAGCGCCTCGTCGAGGTGTGCGATGGCGTAGACGCGAAACTCGCCGGCGGCGATGGCGTCGCGCACCTCGCGCTTGAGCATCAGGTGCTCCACGTTGGTGGCGGGCAGCAGCACCCCGTGGCCCTTCACGCCGCCGCGTGCCTGGCAGATATCGAAGAAGCCCTCGATCTTCTCGTTGACCCCGCCCACGGCCTGGACCCGCCCGTGCTGGTCAATGGAACCGGTCACCGCCAGGCGCTGGTCGATGCCGACCCGGGCGATGGCCGAGATCAGCACGCAGGCCTCGGCCACCGAGGCGCTGTCGCCCTCGATGCCGCCGTAGGACTGCTCGAACGCCAGGCTGGCGGAGAGCGACAGCGGCGTATCGGGGGCATAGCGGCTGGCCAGGCAGCGCGACAGGATCATCACCGCCTTGGAGTGGATGCGCCCTCCCAGGCGCGCTTCGCGCTCGATGTCCACCACGTGGCCGGGCCCGGGCCTGGCGGTGGCGGTGATACGGCTCGGCTGGCCGAAGGCGTAGTCGCCCAGGCTCATCACCGACAGGCCATTGACCTGAGCGACCTCGAAGCCCTCGAGCTGGATCGCCACGGTGCCGCGGGCAATCGCCTCATGGCTGCGCTCGTGGATGCGGCTGGCGCGCCACAGCTGCTGCGCCACGGCCTTCTCCACATGGTGGCGCGCGATCACCTTGGCGTCCTCGCGCTCGGCCCAGTGGTCGGCCTCCTCCAGCAGGTCGCTCAGCGCGCGGTGGCGGGCGGTGAGCTTGCCCTGGTCGTCGGCCAGGCGGCTGGCCCGCTCGATCACCGCCGCCACGCCGCTGCGGTCCAGCGGGCGCAGGGCGGAGTCCCGTGCCAGGGTCGCCACCATGCGCGCATAGAGGGGCTGGTTGCCGTGGTTGCGATCCAGCTCATCCTCCAGGTCGGCCTGCACCTTGAACAGTTCGAGGAAGTCGGGATCGTGCTCGCACAGCAGGTAGTAGAACAGGCGCTCGCCGAGCAGCACCACCTTGAGGTCGAGCGGCACCGGCTCGGGTTCCAGCGTAGTGGTGCTGATCAGGCCGTAGGCCTGCTCCAGCGATTCGGTGCGGATCTCGCCGGCGCGCAGCACCCGCTTGAGGGTTTCCCAGGCGCCGGCCTGCATCAGCATGGCGCGCACGTCCACGACCAGGTAGCCGCCGTTCGCGCGGTGCAGGCCTCCGGGGCGAATCAGCGAGAAGTCGGTCAGCAGGGTGCCGTTGTGCACGTGGTGCTCGATCCGCCCCACCAGGTGCTGGTGGGTCGGCAGGTCGAGATAGACCACCGGCGCACCCTCGCAGCTGGTGTTGTCGACCAGCAGGTTGATCTGGAACCGGTTGTAGAGCGCCTCGGGAGGCATCTCGGGTTCGTCGGCGATGAACGAATCGACGTGCAGCAGCATGGCCTCGCGCAGCGCGCTGAGGTGGTCCAGCACACCCTGGTGGTTGGCGTAGCGCTCCTCCAGCTCGGCCAGCGGGGCGTCGATGGCCGTCTGCAGCATCTCGCCGTTGAGCGCCGAGATCTGTTCGCGCAGCTGCTTGGCCAGGCGCGGCATGTGGCGAATGGCCTGGGCCAGTTTCTTCTGCAGCACCTGTACCGTGCCTTCGATGCGCTCGCGGTCGTCCCTGGGGAGTTGCTCGAACGCCTCGGGTGCCATCATCTTGTCGTCGTCGTCCGCCGGGGCGAAGGTGAAGCCGTTGGGCGTCGAGAGCAGCAGGATGTCGTGCTCCCGCGCCTCGCGGCGTACCGCCTCGATGGCGTCGCGCTGGCGCTCGCCCATGGCCTGCTTCAGCTCATGCAGGCGGTTCTGGTACTCGTCGCCCTCGAACACCGCGGGAATGGCCGAGCGCAGTTCCTCGGTCAACTGCTCGAGGTCGGCGCGCAGCACGCGGCCCATGCCGGTGGGCAGCAGCAGGCACAGCGGCTGGGTGGGGTCGTCGAAGTTGTAGCGGTAGGCAATGTCCGGCGGGGTGGGTTCATCGCGTGAGCGTTCGGCGAGAAAGCGCCCCACCAGCTGGTGCTTGCCGTGCCCGGGGTGGCCCAGCACATAGAGATTGAAACCGTCGCTGCGCATGGAGGTGCCGAAATCCAGCGCATCGCGGGCGCGGTCGTGGCCGCTCAGCATGTCCAGCGACTCGAGCTCGCTGGTCACCTCAAAGTCGAAGGCATCCTCGGGGCAGGCGCGATAGACCTGCGTCACATCCAGGGCTTTCACCAGGCAGTCTCCTCAGTGCTAGGCTTCGTCTGACAGTTGGCGAGCGAGCGCAGGCACCTTCAGTCAAAGCCTAATACAGCCCAGTATGGCGAATTGCGATCCCTCCTGCATGATGCAGGTCAAAGGGGGGGAGAACGGGCACGCGGCGCAAGGCCCCGAGGAGTCGCGGGGCCGGGATCTCACCATCGGCTTGCCAAGAGGAGCCATCATGACCTTTACCTTCTGGTTCGAATTCGCCAGCACCTACTCCTATCCCGCCGCCATGCAGCTCGAGCACAAGGCCGCCGAGCGGGGCATCGAGGTGCGCTGGCAGCCGTTCCTGCTGGGGCCGATCTTCCAGGCCCAGGGCTGGACCGACACCCCCTTCAAGCTGTTCCCGGCCAAGGGGCGCTACATGTGGCGCGACATCGAGCGGGTATGCGACCGCGACGGCATCCGCTTCCGCCGCCCCTCGCAGTTCCCCCGCAACGGCCTGCTGGCGGCGCGCATCGCCAACTGGCACGCCGACGAGCCCTGGGTGCCGGCATTCGTGCGCAGCGTCTACCGCGCCAACTTCGAGCACGACGAGGAGATCGCCGATCCCCAGGTCATCGCCAACTGCCTGGCGGAGCTCAAGCTCGACGCTGCGGCCCTGCTGGAGGAGGGCCAGCGCCCCGAGGCCAAGGAGGCACTGCGAGACGCCACGGCCCGGGCCCAGGCGCTGGGCATCTTCGGGGCGCCGTTCTTCATCGCCGGCGACGAGCCCTTCTGGGGCTACGACCGCATGGAGCAGGCGCTCGAGTGGTATGCTGCTTCAGGCTCCGCCTGAAGTCGAAAGCCCGGGGCAGCTCGTGTCCTCACGACGTCCCGGCGCGGTCCCGTATGGATTCCCATGGAGATGAATCGATGAACGCGAGCAAGATCTTGCAGCAGCTCATGCAGCAGGCCGGTGGCCAGAAGCGCGGTGGGGTGGACGTCAAGGGCATGCTCGACGGCCTGAGCCGACAGCTGGGAGGTGGCGCCTCGGGACAGGCCGCGTCCGGCGGGAGTGGCCTGGACGTGAAGAGCCTGCTGGGGGGCGGCGCCATGGGCCTGCTGGTCGGCTCCAAGCGCGGCCGCAAGCTCGGCGGCAAGGCGCTCAAGTACGGCGCGATCGCCGCGGTCGGCGTGCTGGCCTGGAAAGCCTGGCAGAACTCGCAGGCCGCCAAGGCCGGGGGTGTCCAGGCGGCCGGCGATGCCGAGGGCGAGCGGGTCGAGGTGCTGGAAGGCGAGCTGCAGGAGCGCCGCAGCCTCGAGCTGCTGCAGGCGATGATCATGGCCGCGCGGGCCGATGGCCACATCGACGAGCAGGAGCGCGAGCTGATCACCCAGCAGATCGACGCCCTGGGGGCCGACGACGAACTGCATCGCTGGGTCGAGCGTCAGCTCATCGCCCCGCTGGATGCCGAAGCGCTGGCGCGCCAGGCCGATTCGCCCCAGGCGGCACGCGAGATGTACCTGATCAGCGTGGCGGTGATCGACGAACAGAACCCCATGGAGCGGGCCTGGCTCGACCAGTTGGCCAAGGCGCTGAAGCTGCCTGCGGCGCTTGCCGGAGAGCTGGAGCACCAGGCGCAACAGGCGGGCTAGGGCGCCCCTGCCTCGACTCAGCGGTAGCGGTAGATCCGCAGCGAGGGAAGGTAGGGGGTCTCCTCCAGCTTCTCGTCGCTGCGGCGCGCACGGGTACGGCTCTGCGGCGGGGCGGCGGGAGGCAGGTTGTGGTCGGGCAGGCGCCCGCGCGGGGCCGGCAGGAACAACGGCAATGCCACGTTCATGGCGCGGCGGGTGCGGCCGTCTTCCAGCGGTTCGCAGTAGAACAGGTTGGCGCGCATCAGCGGCGCCTGGCGTTGTACCTGGGCCAGCGGCTCGCCGGCGGGCAGGGCGGCGAGCTTGCGCAGCTGGATGCGCACATGGGGGGCATCGGTGTCCAGCGCCAGCAGCTTGCTCTCCACCTCGCGCACCGTGAGCCGCTTGATCGAGCGGCCGCTCGCGTACCACGCCAGGCGTACCCGGGCCACCGGCGCCTCGGCCACGGGTATGGCGCGCCAGCACTGCTTGAGATGCAGCCGGGCCAGGCCGCTGCCGCGCAGGTGATCGTGCAACTGCGGGTGGCGGAAGGGCAGCACCGCCTTGGCCTCGGCCAGCAGCGGCGGGTGGTGGTCGCGAATGTGGGCAAGCTGGGCGGCGAACTCGGCCTTGGCCGCGTTCACCTCGGCCACCCCGGCCAGCAGCGTCTCGTCGGCGGCCACCAGGCCGACGTGGCTGCGGGTGGCGCGGCCGTCCTGGCCATCGGTGTACCAGAAATCGAGCAGGGCGCGGCGCAGCCACTCGGTGCTGGCCTCGGCCTGGAAGGCCCAGGCCTCGGCGGGAGAAGCGGCATAGGCCTCGAGCAGCGCCTCGCTGCGCTCGATCAGGTTATCGAAGGCGACCTCCAGCTCGGCCAGTAGCCGATAGCTCGGTGCCGGGGCCAGGCTCACCGATCGTCGCCTCGATCGGCGCGGGCCAGCCATTCGTCGATATTGCTCTCGTCGAGCGCAGGCTCGCCGGCGATACGATGCGACTCATCGGCCCAGGCACCCAGGTCGATCAGCTTGCAGCGCTCGCTGCAGAAGGGGCGGTAGGGGTTAGTCTCGCTCCACGCCACCTTCTTCTGGCATTGCGGGCAGGCGACGGTCAGGGGGCGTTGGTTATGTTGGCTCATGAATCCGCAGCGGTTGGTGGCTTTGCGACCATTCTAGCGTTTATGGGCGTTGGTGTGGGCTATCGGCCGGCCGCCATTTTACGGTAACGCCGATCCAGTTCGGCGACCTGGGCGGCGAGTTCCGCCTCGCTGGCGCTGTTGTCGATCACGTCGTCGGCGCGGGCCAGGCGTTCGCTGCGCGACATCTGCGCGGCGAGGATGGCGCGGGCCTGCTGCTCGTCCACGTCGTCGCGGGCGGCGGTACGGGCGAGCTGCAGGGGCTCCGGCACGTCGATCACCAGGCAGCGGTCGACCATTTCGCTCTGGCCCGACTCGAACAGCAGCGGCGAGACGAGCAGCACGTAGGGCGCGCCCGCGTTCTGCAGGCGTTCCAGGTGGGCAACGATACGCCGGCGAATGCGCGGGTGGGTCACCGACTCGAGCCACAGCCGCTCGCTCGGCTCGGCAAAGACG
Source organism: Billgrantia lactosivorans (assembly GCF_003254665.1). Taxonomy (GTDB): domain Bacteria; phylum Pseudomonadota; class Gammaproteobacteria; order Pseudomonadales; family Halomonadaceae; genus Halomonas; species Halomonas lactosivorans. The sequence goes on from NZ_QHGY01000001.1 coordinate 29,265, forward strand.
ATCTCGCGCAGCGCGCGCCGGTCCAGGCGACCGTCGGCCTGCAGCACACGCTGGCCGAAGCGCGCGGCGATCTCGGCCAGCGCCGGCTCGCCGGGCTCGACCACCTCGCGGGCCACGTCGTCGGCATCCACCCAGGGCACGCCCAGCGCCGCGAAGGCCCGTGCCACGGTGCTCTTGCCGGAAGCGATTCCGCCGGTTACGCCAACGATCAAGGTCATCTCCTGCTGTCGAATCGAACTGGGCCGCCGGTCAGGACATCAGGCCGACGTAGCTGGCCATCAGCGGCTCGCCCACCAGCAGCGCGATCCAGCCGGCGCTGGCCAGGTAGGGGCCGAAGGGCAGCGGGGCGCCGCGCAGCCGGGGCAGGGCGAGCTGGATGGCGATGCCCACCAGGGCGCCCACGCCGGCCGAGAGGATCAGCACCAGCGGCAGGTACTGCCAGCCAAGCCAGGCGCCCAGCGCCGCCAGCAGCTTGAAGTCGCCGTAGCCCATGCCTTCCTTGCCGGTCACCAGCTTGAACAGCCAGTAGACGCTCCACAGGGCAAGATAGCCCGCCATGGCGCCGATGACCGCACTGGGCAGCATCAGCGGCTGGAACAACAACTGGTAGAGCAGGCCCGCCCACAGCAGCGGCAGGGTTACCACATCCGGCAGCAGCTGGGTACGCAGGTCGATCACGGCGAGGGCCAGCAGCGCCAGGCAGGCACCGTAGACGAACAGGCCCTGCCAGGTCGCCCCGTAAAGCGCCAGCACCGCCAGCGCCAGGGTGGCGCCGGCCAGTTCCACCAGCGGGTACTGCGGGCTGATGCGAGCCTGGCAGGAAGCGCAGCGGCCGCGGCGCTTGAACCAGCCGATCAGCGGCAGGTTGTCGTGCCAGGCGATGGGCGCTTCGCAGCGGGGGCAGATCGAGCGCGGCACCAGCAGGTTGAAGCGGGGCGCCTTTTCCTCGGGCAGCTCCAGAGCCTCGCGGGCCTCGGCCCGCCAGCCCAGCATCAGAATGACCGGGAGGCGCACGATCACCACGTTGAGGAAGCTGCCCAGGCACAGGCCCAGCACGGCCGCCAGCAACCACACCATACTCACAACACCGTGCCCAGCTCGAAGATCGGCAGGTACATCGAGACCACCAGGCCGCCGACCAGGATCCCCAGCACCACGATGATCAGCGGCTCGAGCAGCGAGGTCAGGGCGTCGACCTTGTTGTCGACCTCCTCCTCGTAGTAGTCGGCCACGCGGTTGAGCATGGCGTCCAGCGCGCCGGACTCCTCGCCGATGCCCACCATCTGCACCGCCAGTGCGGGGAAGCGCTCGGTCAGGCGCATGGCGAAGTGGAGCTGCTGGCCGGTGGCGACATCCTCGCGGATCTGCCGGGTGGCACGCTCGTAGACCAGGTTGCCGGTCGCCCCGGCGGCGATGTCCAGCGCCTCCACCATGGGCACGCCGGCGCCGTAGGTGGTGGCCAGGGTGCGGGAATAGCGCGCCACCGCCGACTTGTCGAAGATATCGCCCAGCACCGGAATCCTGAGCAGGAAGGCATGCACGCGGTAAGCGAAGGCCGGCGAGCGCTTGATGCCTTGGCGCATCAGGTAGACGAACGCGATCAGCCCGCCCAGGCCCCATAGCCAGTACTGCTGGGCGAATTCGGAAAGGGCGATGGTCATGCGGGTCATGGCCGGGAGTTCGGCGCCGAAGCCGTGAAACAGGCTCTCGAACTGGGGCACCACCTTGATCAACAGCAGGGCGGTGACGCCGATTCCCACCAGGATCACCGCGATGGGATACCACAGCGCCTTCTTTACCCGCCCCTTGAGCGACTCCACCTTCTCCTTGTAGGTGGCGATTCGATCGAGCATGCGGTCCAGCGAGCCGGAGCTCTCGCCGGCCTCCACCAGGTTGCAGAACAGGCTGTCGAAGTGGTCGGGGTGGCTGCGCAGCGCCTGCGAAAAGCTCGAGCCGGCCGCCACCTCGTTCATCATCTGCTGCACCACCGCGCTCATGGCCGGCTTGCGGATGCTCTCGGCCACTACCTGGAAGGCCTGCAGCACCGGCACCCCGGCGCGGATCATGGTGGCCATCTGGCGCGCGAAGAGCATGGTATCCCTGGGCTTGATGGTGCCCATGCCGCCGGTGAGGCCGCCCTTGCGGCGTACGTTCTTGACGATAATGTTCTGGTTGGCCAGCTCGCGTTCCACCTCGAACTTCTCGGCGGCCACTATCTCGCCGCTGACCAGACGCCCGCCGGGCCCCTTTCCCGTCCAGCGCCAGCGGTGCAGTTTCAGCTTCCGGGGCGCTCTCGCCGTTCTGGTTGCCATAGGTTCCCTGCTGCAGTTTCGATGTTAGGTTTTTTCTACCCTTATTATCGGTCCAAGTGTGCCTGACTAAAGCGTTCGGCACCGACTTACATGGCAACAAAATGAAGTTATTTGTTAATCTTTCGTGACTCTGTTGACTTCGGTCAAGCTCGTAATCCCCTGCATCACCTTCAATAACCCGCTGCGGCGCAGGTCCGGGTGGCCTTCCTGGCGTGCGAGGATGTCGAAGTCCATCGAGTTGCCGTTGCGCATGATCAATTGGCTCATGGCGCTGCTGATCGGCACCACCTCGTAGATGCCCACCCGGCCCTTGAAGCCATGGGTGCAGTGCTTGCAGCCTACTGCTTCGTACACCGTGGCACTGTCGACTTCCTGCTCGGTGAAGCCCTCCTGGAGGAGTATCTCACGTGGCAGCTCCGCCTCCTGGCGGCAGTGCTTGCACAGCCGCCGGGCCAGGCGCTGGGCGATGATCAGGCTCACCGAACTGGCGATGTTGAACGGTGGCACGCCCATGTTCGCCAGGCGGGTGAGGGTCTCCGCGGCGGAATTGGTGTGCACCGTGGAGAGCACCAGGTGGCCGGTCTGCGATGCCTTCACCGCAATCTCGGCGGTCTCCAGGTCACGGATCTCGCCCACCATTACCACGTCCGGGTCCTGGCGCAGGAAAGCGCGCAGCGCGCTGGCGAAATCCAGCCCGATCTTGGGCAGCACATTGACCTGGTTGACCCCGGGCACCTTGATCTCCACCGGGTCCTCGGCGGTGCAGATGTTGCGCTGCACCTCATTGAGGATGTTCAGGCCGGTATAGAGCGTCACCGTCTTGCCGCTACCGGTGGGGCCGGTGACCAGGATCATGCCCTGGGGGTGGTCCAGCACGCCTTCGTAGAGCGCGCGCTGCTCCGGGGTGAAGCCCAGCGCATCGATGCCGATCTGCGCCGAGGCGGGATCGAGGATACGCAGCACGATCTTCTCGCCGTACACGGTCGGCAGCGAGTTGACGCGGAAATCGATCGAGCGGGCCTTGGAGACCTTGAGCTTGATCGCGCCATCCTGCGGCAGGCGGCGCTCGGAAATGTCCAGGCGCGCCATCACCTTCAGGCGCGCGGCGATACGCGAGCGCATGGCGAAGGGCGGGCGTGCCGACTCCATCAGCATGCCATCCACGCGCATGCGCACCCGATAGCTGGTTTCGTAGGGTTCGAAGTGAATATCCGAAGCGCCGCGGCGAATGGCATCCAGCAGGATCTTGTTGACGAACTTGACGATGGGGGCGTCGTCGGCGCCGCTATGGGCGACATCGGTGTTGCGCTCGTCGCTGATGTCGATGCCTTCCTCGAACTCCAGCTCGCTGACTGCGTCATCGACGCCAGCCAGCTCGTTCATCATGCTGGTCTCGTGCTGGGCCAGGTAGGCCTCGAGCACCGGCATCAACTGGTCCACCGGGCACAGCACGGCTTCGATGCCCAGGCCGGTGGCGAACTGAAGCTCATCGAGCAGTGCCAGGGTGGAGGGGTAGGGCACCGCGACGGTCAGCCGATGGCTGCGGCGGCTGAGCGGCACCACGCACAGCTTGCGCAGCAGTTTCTCAGGGTATTCGCTGGCCGGGGGCAGGCTCGCCAGGCGCAGGGCGTCCAGGTCGACCAGCGGCAGGCCGTACTCCCAGGCCGCGCACAGCGTGCCCTGGCGGGCCGTGACCAGGCCGGCATCGACCACGTGCTGCAGCAGGCTGGTTTCCGCTTCGCGCGCCTCGTACTCGGCCCGTTCGGCTGCGGCGCGTGAAATCAAGCCGTACTCCACCAGCCGGCGGGCGAACCCGCGCAGCCCCCCGGTATCGACGGGGCTCTGCTGGCTGGTGTTGTCGCTGGCGGTGGTGTTGGCACCGGCCGGTGCCGTTCGAAAGTCGTTCATGGCGCCTCAGGCATCGGCCCGCAAGGGCGGTGAGCGATAGGTTACCCCGCATTCTAGACCGTTGATGTGCGTCATCACAGCAGGCTGACAAACGCCACGCCAACTGGTATTAACATACCCATGGCTTATGCTGAGACAAGCCTCCTACCTACGTAGGTAACGCTTGCGGCACAGAGGCTGAGTCATCTAATGTAAGCGTCAAGTCTTTAGAAGCCGCGAAGAAGGGCGTTAACTCAAGCACTTACGGTAGAAAGCTTGAGGTCGCCCGGCAAGGGGACAGGCAGAGCCCGATGGCCGAGCCACGAAACGGCGGTGAGCAAGCCGCAGATGCAACCGCCCTGGAAGGCTGCCGAAGGCAGCCAACGGGCACCACAGAGCAGGGGACGACTGCGATGAGCATGAAGGAAATGAGGAAATTTCGAGCAGCCGCCAAACAGGGACAGGGCGGTTTCACCTTGATCGAACTGCTGATCGTGGTGGCGATCATCGGCATTCTGGCGGCGATCGCCATTCCGCAGTATCAGAATTATATTGATAGATCGGAAAATGCTGCATGTTTGGCCGAGGCAAGGTCATACGCTTCAGCGGTTGCTGCAGAAAGAGCTACAGGCGGTACTAATACTTCGTTAACTGCAGTGTTTGGTGATGATTATGCCAACGAATGCGGAATGAGTGACGTTGGAGACGCAGATACAACAATTGATTACAACTCTGGAAATTCTAACGGGGCTGGCTCAGTAAACATAGGTATTTCTGGAAGCTGAAGCGCTTCTAAAAAGAATATAAATGTATGACCAGCCGAAAGCTGGTCATTTTTTTGGTGTCCGGAATATGCCGTTTCTGTTGGTTGTGGTTACATCCGCAGGGTTGTTGAGCGCTTGGTTGCCTTATCAGATGATGTATTTTGATTTGCAGCGTTTCCTTCAGCTTGGGGCGGGCTTGATTGTATTAAGTTTCTCTAATTATAATGTTTACGAGTTAATAGTTCTTGCTAAAGCGCATATTTCCCATTGTTCTGCACTTTTAGTCATGGCAATTTTTTTTATTGTTGTATATTGCTTAGTATCCTTCGCTCCTTTAGTTGCAATTCTTGATGCTGGAGCTTTGTTATTTATAGCTTTAATGATTATGCATGTATTTATTCACGCAGCTCGCTGGAAATTAATTTTGTGGTTGGTTGGTGGCGGGGCTATTACTTTTGTGCTGTGGGCCTACGCTTTTTTGTCTATAGATCGCTTGATAATTCAATATGATCATTTGGTTAGGAGCGAGATGGCTCTTGGCTTCTCAAATATACGCCAATTTTCTGACGTCGCAGTCGGCCTCATGCCGTTGGGGCTACTCTATATCGTCAGTCGTTCGCAACCTTCTTTTATCGCTGCTCTCCTCTGCTTCCTGCCGCTCTCTTTCTGGTGGTATTTACTTTTTCTCACCGAGGGAAGGGCGGGAATTCTATCGCTCACGATTGCGATGACTGTTGCATTAGTATTGTTTGGGCGTGCCGCGCAGTGGCCGGTGGCAACACTGTTCAGCTCCGCATTGGCAGGTCTGGCGGGGTGGTGGTTTGTCAATCCATTGCGCAGGGGGCTTGAGAATGGAGAGATCTTTCATCGCGATATTGCCAGCGACAATAACCGATTCGATCTCTGGCGAACGGCTATTCAGTATGGAATAGACAATTTTCCGTTTGGCATCGGCCCTATGCAATTCGCAGGTGATGGCCGTATCAGTTACGCACATGCTCATAATTTAATATTCAATACTGCGGCGGAGTGGGGCATTCCGATTGCGCTGATGCTGCTGGCGCTTATTGTATATGCGTGCTGGAAGATATATCGGCGCGCCCAAAGCATGCCCGATGCGGACAAGCCGATATACTCTTGCCTGGTAATGGCTTTCGTCGGGGTCATGGTGAATGTTCAATTCGCCGGTGCGCATATTTTTCCATTGAGTTCTTTGGTCATGGCGTTGGCAATCGGACTGGTGTTTGGTTATCGGGATTCTAGTCAGCCGCCTATAGAACGGCCTATTGGACCTGTGCCGATCCAGGCGACGCTGGTATGGGGCGGCATCATGCTGATGATGGCTTACCTTCTTTATGCGGGAATGGAACTCTACTGGCTTTCAGTGGACTCGCGCCTCCTGTGTATGCAGGAAGCGGGGCGCGCCTACCTCTACCCACGCTTCTGGGCTCAAGGACGATTGGAATGCATGCAGATGATAGCCCCGGATCACTGGCTATTCTGGTCATGGCGCTGAGGGTTAGATCTTTCCCAGGCTTTCGTTGCACTTCGCCTCCAACGAAAACGTGACCCTTGCCTCAGTGTGGTGTAACGTTGTGTATCTTCATGTGGAAACTTTGTTACTAAGGAGTCGGCCATGACCGGGCGAAGGCAGCAGCGTGGAGCAGCGCTCGTCGTGGTGCTTTCCATGCTGAGCATGTCATTGATGCTTGGCCTCTCCGGCGTGAGTGGGAGCGCCGTCAACGAACGGCTGGCCGGTAACTATCGCGCCTCGGTCATGGCGCAGAACGAGGCGGAAGCCGGGCTGTACGCCTTCAACGACGAGCTGCGTGGCGCGATCGACGCGCTCAACAACGGCCAGCCGCCGTCTCCTCCCGTATTCAATTCCAACCCGAGCGGTTTCGTCGGGGCTCTTCGTTCCGCGGCCATGCAGGCGCGTCAGGCGGCCACCCCCGAGCAAGCCCGGGCCGCCCTGCAACATGCCCTTCCTGGCACATGGTCCGAGCCCGGCAATATCTCGGAGCACGGCCGCCACCGCTGGCGGCCGGTGGCGGCTCTGCCCGAAGACGATGCCTTGCTGGCTGGCCAGGTTGGCCTGCGCATCGAAAGCGAAGGGTACTTTGGAAGTGAGGGAGACGAGGCCATTCGCAAAGTGATCGGGCTGGTTGCACTGCCGGACATGCCGCTGCCGCCGTCGCGCGGGCTGATGAGCTGTGAAGGCATCGAGGTCAAGGGCAGCGGTATCATCGACAGCTACGACTCACGCGATGGTGACTACGGCGGCAGCAACTCCCGGCGCAGCAACATCGTGGTCGGCACCCAGACCGAGGGTGCCGAAGTCAAGGTGACCGGCGCCTCGCCGATACACGGCAACGTAGCGGCCAGCGGTCGTTTCACGGCCACAGGCTCAGGTGCCGTGCACGGTAATGTCAGGGGCAACGACACGATCAGCATCAGCGGCGGTGGAGCGAATATCTATGGCGACGTGATCGGCCTTGGCGATGTTGCCATTACCAGCAGCGGCACCGTGCATGGCGACGTGCAGGCTGCCGGTACGCTGACGCTGGGCAATTGGAGTTCTCGCATCGAAGGCGACGCCCTGGTGGCGGCGGTGAACTCGGTTCGCACCGCTGCCGATCAGGTGGGTGGAGTACTCGACGCCGATAGCGGGGGGCCCGAGGGGCTGGTCCCGGTGTTCTCGGTGGCATCTGCGGAAGATTGCGAAGTGCCCGTCCAGACAGCTCGATACGGGGAGTGCCTGTCTCAAGCCGGGACCTCATCGGGGCCCCTGTCCATGCAGGGTGGCCCGCGCAATATCGTACTCGATGCCACTGGCCTGCACGACCCCAACAATGCCGTGCCGGACATCGGAACGCCGCCTGGCTATGACGGTAAGCGCCTGGTACGGTTCGACTCCCTCCGGCTGGGGGGAAGCGCCAACTTCCAGATCGGCAGTGCCGGCAATCCGGTCGATATGGTCATGGTGGTGACCGGGGACATCGATATCGGCGGAGGCGGTTCGTTTCGTATTGCCGAAGGCAGCAGCCTTACCATCGTGACGGCAGGCGAGTTCAAGCTGGCCAGCGCGATCGAAGTAGGCGATGGCAAGCCCAGCCGTGTGGATGCCAGCGGCAATGTGCATCCGGTCCTGTCAGTCATCTCGGTGCATGACGATGCGGGCAAGGGGAAATCCGGTGTGTTCATTGGAGGGGCGGCGAACTTCTACGGCCAGATCATCGCGCCTTACTCCCAAGTCGAAGTCACGGGTAGTGGCCAGTTCTACGGCGAAGTCGTCGGCAGAAGCATCGATATCAAGGGCGCTGGCGGTTTCCATTACGATGAGGCATTCGGCGATACCGAAGGGGGTGTCGGCGGGGGAGGCGTAGTGGCGATGCCGAGATTGCAGGGGGTCTGGCTCGACTAGGGCGCGGGGCGCCAGCCAGGGCGCCGTGGAAAATTCGGCTTCGTCCGGTCAATGCACGATCGAGCCGTGCAGCCATGGTGACGGCAGGGCTTCTTCCCAGGCCGAGACATGCCGGGTACGCAGCGCCTTGGCGTAGCGCAGCAGGTAGGACATGTCCTCGGCCTTCAGGGCGCTCTCCTGCATTCTTGCGTCGTTCTGGGCCAGCAGAAAGCCGACGCCGGCCTGTCGCAACCCCTCCTTGAACTCCGTGATCTCCCAGCCGATGCCGTGCTCGGCAAAAGCGAGGAAGGCGTGGCACTCCATGCTCCAGCGCTCGCTGTGGCGGGAACTCTCGTAGCACGACCAGCCCAGCTCATGCCCCTTGGCAATGGCCTCGTGATAGGCCTCGACGCCATGTGCCGGCGGTGAAGCCAGGGGCGACAGCGCGAGTACGAACAGGGCGAGGGCAAGCTTGCCTCGGGTGTGCATGGCGATGACCTGTCGGGTGAACGTTCCGATGGATATCGGCATCGAGTCGCCATACTTGAGCGAAGTTCACCCATGACACGGCACATTGCGCCGAAATGTGCCGTTTCGATCCACGCTCCCACCCCATATCCTGCCAAGGCTGAAAGTGAAAGGCGTGAGCGTATCGGCGTTATCCCGGCTATCGGTAGGCACGTTCGCTTGCTCAGGGGTGCAGCTCCAGATCCTCGTGCCTGAAATCGCCCAGCGTGGCCAGTTGATGCCAGTCCTTGATCTGCACTTGCCTGTGATCGCAGTTCTCGATCAGCCCCTTGCCCTTGATCTTCTTCATCGATCGGCTGACATGGACGCTGGAAAGGCCCAGGACGTCGGATATCTCGGTTTGCGTCAACGGAAAGAAATAACGGCCCTGATAAGTCATTCCCGCCGCGTAGGAACGGGCATAGCACTCGCAAAGCAGATTGGCGATACGCCCCTCTGCGCTGCGTGCCGAGACATTGATGATCCAGTTCAGCGCCATGCTATGGCTGATATGGCCGCAAGCCCGGAACAGGCGAAGTATTCTTGGCCGCTGGAACAACCGCTCGGCACTCTGTGAATCGATGGTAGAGAAGCGAAGCGGCGTGATGGCCTTGATGGAGAACTCCAACCGGCTATACAAGCCTTGGCCATTGTCGCTGACATCGCCCGGCAACAGCAGCGAGGCAATGGGTTCGCTGCCGTCACGCAGCATCCGATAGCGGCAGGCCCAGCCGTTCTCTATCAGGTGCAGGCACTCCAGCGTGTCGCCCTCACGGGCCAGGTGGCTGCCTTTCTTCACCTCCCGCACCGGGCCGATGTGGCTATCGAAAATTCGCTTGTCTTCGGCGCATAAGTCGTTGCGTGCCTTGAAATTATGGAACAAGTACATGACATCCCTTTCGTCGTGTCCTCGATCGTTTCCTGATCGTTACTCCCAAATAGTGTAACAACGGCTGGGCTTGATTCAAATTTCTTATTAAGGTATATCTAATCTAAAAGTGCTTGTTCATACACTTGGTGGGCTAGAGGGCGACCTGGCGGAGGCGTATCTCAGGTCAGCTGGGATTTTCACCCTCAATTCGAGGTTGAAGTCATGCCCACGGTTGTGCTGTCGGCATTGGTTCGCGTAGCTGTTGGCATTGGGGCTCATAACTTGGGCAATTGACAAAGTGTGCTCGATCATTTCCTGTTGTTGCGATAAGCCAAGTAGCACTTGTTGGTAACGCATATTGGTGCCGTGACAATTTGACTCGGCCGATACGTCTCGGCTAAAACTAATCCGAAGTGTTGTCATCGGGCTCGGGTTGTTGTATTTATAGGCGGCATCCCAAAACATCCTCCCAATTGCAAGGAACGTGTATATGTCTCTTCTCAGCGAATTCATGCAGAAAGAACAGCAGCTGAAGCAGCTCCAGGCGGAAATGGATCGGCTGCAGAACGATGAGCGCCTCAAGGCCGAGCTGGAATTCAAGGACAAACTCGAAGCCCTGATGCGTGAGTTCAACAAGAGCTCCGCCGATGTCATCAGCCTGCTCGAGCCGCGTGGCGGCAAGGCCGCGCCGGCCAAGGCGGCTGCCGCTTCGAGCGGCACCGGGCGCCGTAAACGCAAGCTGAAGATCTACAAGAACCCGAAGACCGGCGAAGTGGTGGAAACCCGCGGCGGCAACCAGAAGACGCTCAAGGCGTGGAAGGACGAGTTCGGCTCCGACACCGTGGAAGGCTGGCTGGTTCGCGTCGAATCCTGATCGGCAGGCCTGCAACGGCCCTTCCGGAAGAGGGCACGCGCCAGCAGCGCGGGCCCTCAGGCCGGGCGGATCAGACAGGCTGGACGGGAAGCCTGACCAGAACGCCTTCTTCATTCCACTCCACCTGGACGGCATCGCCACTGGCGTGAAGGTCCTGGGCAGGAAGACCTTCGCACACCAGGTATTGAATGACGTCCGGGATCTCTTCCAGCGAATCGAGTTTCACGCAGGCGTATAGCTGGGCCGGCAAAATCAGCAGACGAAAGGAGGCGGGAATCGCGATTGCCGATGCCTCGCCGCCATCGACGAGTGGGCCCACGTCGATACGCTCCACGTCGCTGGGCAAAGGAATATTGTGCATCAGGGCGATGGTCTGGCCCTGGCGCAAGCGGTCTGGAAGGCTGTCAACCCCCTTCGCGTGCTGGGCCCATTTCCGCAGCACTTTGAGGGGTTGGCTTCGTTCCGTACGGTACAGGCGCGTTACCAGGGCCTGGCGTGAAGGTGCTCGGCGAATTTCATAGTTGGGTGGGTCGCCGCCATGCCCTTGGCAATAGGGGTTATGATGCAGTTTCAAGCGCAGCGCCTGACGGTATTGGCGTGGTGTTTGATTGTGGTATCGTTGGAAAGCGCGGCTGAAGGCGGAATGATTCTGATAGCCACAACGGCTTGCAATAGACTGAATGGAGAAAGGGGTGAACGCCAACAGGCGTGCTGCCTTCTCCAGTCGCAGGGTATCGCGATACGCGCTGGGGGACAGTCCGAAGCACTGCTTGAACCTGCGCCGGACCTGTGAGGTCGAATATCCGAGTCGGCTGGCGAGGTCTTCGATTCCCTGCTGACTATCCAGATGTTCCTGCAGCCAGATCTCCGCCCTCATCATCTCGTTAAACATAACTGTCCCTTGCTAGTTCCCGCAGCAAAGCGAAGGTTGCTGCATCCATAACAAACGCTGGTGGCTTCAATGGCGCCCGGTCATGCCTGGCAGACATATCGGCCATGGTTTTTATGGTTTTTATGTATCTCTTTATGCGCTTTCGCGGGAGGCAAAGGCAAGTTTGGTTAACGGGTTTGACCGTTTGTGCATAATTGTAGTCAGGGTGGATACGGCCCTCCTTCGTACGCGCGAGGTACGCGCGAGCCATGTGTCTTTTCAGCGTAGCGCACTGGCGTGCCTTCGCTACCCGGCGCGATAGCGGTATACTCGAGGCTTGTCGTCATCGAGTGCCGTCAAGGAAACCCGCCCTTGGTGCGGTGTTTTGAGGTACTTGAGCAAATACGGATGAAAATGAGAAACCAGAAACCCAACCGATCGATGGATGAGCGTGAGAAACTCCGCAAGTTCCGCGAGCTCGACGACGCCTTCGCCCAGGCGCTGCGCGAGCTGGAGAAGCCCGGATCCCGGCTCGACATCCCCACCGGGCCGCCGGTGCGCAGCCTGGCTGAGCTGGAAGCCGAAGAGCAGCAGCAGCGCCAGCAGGCGTTCGAAACGCAGCTGCAGTCGCTGATGAAGGAGTACGCCCAGCCCCGGGAGAGCGTGGCCGACCTCCTCCGCACCCTGCAAACGCTCGGCCACATCGCCTGAGCCACCCACGATGGAACTGTCTGCGCCGATGACCTATCTGCTGGTGATGGGCAGCCTGGCGCTGTCCGTGCTGTTCACGCTTGGCTGGGCCCTCTCGCGGCTGTTGCGCTGGCTGGCCTCTGGGCTGCCGGTGGGAAGCGGCAAGGCCAGGCGCAAGCCCGCCAGGCGCAGTGGTGCCTCGCGTCAAGCCGCTACAGCCAAGGCATCTCGCGGTTCCCGAGCCAAGCCCAAGGCTGGCCACAAGCCGCCGCGCGAGCCGTGGCGCATCACCCGGCGGCTGGCCGAGTGGCGCTCCAGCACCGCACTGGCGCTGGTGGCGGCACCGACCTACCTGGTGGCGCGCCTGGTCGAGCACGGCATGAGCTATCGCCCACCGCACAGCGTGCCCAGCGGCTTCACCTCGCTGGTGATCGGTCTTGGCTGGCTTGCGGCCGGCTTGATCCTGCTAGCCCTCGTTCATCGTCTGGCCGCCTGGCGTTGTCGTTGAGTGAGCGTTGTCCCGTTGCTTTCTCAGGCGTTTGCGTGAGCAGGTTTCATATTTTCGTAAAGCAACAATAAGCACCTGAAGAAACAGCAGAATTCGGCTGCATTCAAGTGTAGAGCATCGCGCCGGAGTTCCGTAGAATAGCGCCATTCCAATAACGATATCCGGCAGGGCCTGTCCGCACAGCTAGTCTGTTGTGTGTCAGGAAGCGTCGAGCGCGAGTTCGGCGGCGGACCGTGAGCAGTGGCGCCCAGGGCAAGCCTCGTCCTGTGGCGTGTCGTGGCATTGTCGCAACGTTCCGTTCCCGTTCTGGTATCGTGCCGCAGCAGGGCCAGGGAACCGCCCGGAACAATCCCCGGGCGGTAGCGTGCCTGAACGGTGGTGGTATCCATACGTCCATACGCAAGGGAACGAACCGAGTGAAACTGCTGATCACCGGCATCGCCGGCTTCATCGGCCACGCCGTGGCGAAGGGCCTCAGCGGGCAGGGCCACGAGATCGTCGGTATCGACAACCTCAACACCTACTACGACGTCTCGCTCAAGCAGGCACGCCTGCACGACCTGGCCGACTGCCACGACATTCGTTTCATCCACATGGACCTGGGCGACCGCGAGGGCATGGCCGCGCTGTTCCGCGAGAACGAATTCGACCGGGTGATCCACCTGGCCGCCCAGGCCGGGGTGCGCTACTCGCTGGAAAATCCGCACGTGTACGCCGATTCCAACCTGATCGGCCACCTCAACGTGCTGGAGGGCTGCCGCCAGCACAAGGTGGGGCACCTGGTCTACGCCTCCTCGAGCTCGGTGTACGGCATGAACGCCAAGACCCCGTTCGACACCGCCGACAGCGTGGATCATCCCGTCAGCCTCTACGCGGCCACCAAGAAGGCCAACGAGCTGATGAGCCACACCTACGCGCACCTCTACGGCGTGCCGATGACCGGGCTGCGCTTCTTCACCGTCTACGGCCCCTGGGGCCGGCCCGACATGGCCATCTTCAAGTTCGTCAAGGCGATGTTCGAAGGCAGGCCGATCCAGGTCTACAACCACGGCGACATGTCGCGGGATTTCACCTACGTCGACGACATCGTCGAAGGCATCGTGCGGATCATCGACGTGATCCCGCAGCCCAACCCGGATCAGCACGCCGCCAGCGCCCGGCCCGACCGGAGCACCGCGCCCTATGCGCTTTACAACATCGGCTACGGCGCGCCGGTCTCGCTGATGAGCTTCATCCGCGCGCTGGAAGCCGCCACCGGGCGCGAGGCCATCTGCGACTACCTGCCCATGCAGCCCGGCGACGTGCCGCGCACCTGGGCCGACACCGAAGCGCTGCTCCAGGCCACCGGCTACCGCCCCAAGGTGGGCGTGGAAGAGGGCGTGAAGCGCTTCGTCGAGTGGTATCGCGGGTTTTATGGCGTTTAATTTTTCAAACTCAAAACAATAAGTAAGGGATGACTTCTTGAACATCGTTCATCACGGCGGCGGGGCGGGCGTCACCGGCAGTTGCCACCGCCTGCAGATCGCCGCGGACCGGGCCCTGCTCGTCGACTGCGGCATCTTCCAGGGGCAGGACGCCGACCACCTCGACAGCCTCGAGCAGCACAAGGTGCGCTTCCCGGTGGAGGACGTGCTGGCGCTGGTGGTTACCCATGTGCACATCGACCACATCGGCCGGCTGCCCTACCTGCTGGCGGCAGGCTACCAGGGGCCGATCCTCTGTTCGGTGCCCTCGGCTCGGCTGCTGCCACTGGTGATCGAAGACGCGCTCAAGATCGGCTTCACCCGCGACCGTGCCCTGATCGAGCGCTTCCTGGCCGAAGTGCAGGGCCGGCTGGTGCCACTGGATTACCAGAGCTGGCACACCGTGCTCGACGACAAGCGTCACCGTGTACGGATCAAGCTGCAGCGCGCCGGGCATATCCTCGGCTCTGCCTATGTGGAAGTGGATACCCTCGACAAGGCCAGTGGCGTGCGACAGCGCACCGTATTCTCCGGCGACCTGGGCGCACCCTATGCGCCGCTGCTGCCCGCACCCAAGCCGCCGTACCGCGCCGACGTGCTTGTGCTGGAAAGTACCTATGGCGACCGCCGGCACGAAGACCGGCGCCACCGCCGCGAGCGGCTCAAGGCCGCCATCGACAGGGCGCTGGAGAACGGCGGCACGGTGGTGATCCCCGCCTTCAGCGTGGGCCGCACCCAGGAACTGCTCTACGAGCTGGAAGGGCTGATACACCACGCACGCAGCGAGCGTTGGCGCGAACTCGAGATCATCGTCGACTCGCCCCTGGCCGCCCGCTTCACCGAGGTATACCGCGAACTCAAGCCGTGGTGGGACGCCGAAGCGCACAAGAAGCTGCGCAGTGGCCGCCACCCGCTCAGCTTCGAGAACCTCTACACCGTGGATAGCCACCAGGAACACGAACAGACCGTCGCCTACCTGGCCGAGACCGGCCGGCCCGCGGTGGTGATCGCCGCCAGCGGCATGGTCAGCGGCGGCCGGGTGGTGAACTACCTGAAGCGCATGCTCGGCGATGAGCGCCACTGCGTGCTGTTCACCGGCTATCAGGTCCACGGTACGCCGGGCCGCGACATCCAGCGCTACGGCCCCGAGGGCGGCTGGGTCATGCTCGATGGCCGGCGCATCGACATCCGCGCCCGAGTGGAAACCGTGAGCGGCTACTCGGCCCACGCCGATCAGTTGGATCTGCTCAACTTCGTGCGCCGCATGCGCCACCCGCCGAGGGAGGTACGCCTGGTACACGGCGACCCCCATGCGCAGGCCGCGCTCAAGGCCAAGCTGCAGGAATGGGCCGAAGGGGCAGGGCATGAACTTCGGGTAACGCTGGGCAGCGATTATCTCGCCCCAAACGCCGCGAAAGATGCTGCGAAAGACGACGCTAAGGCCCTGGCTTGAGCCTCATGTGCCACAGCATGGTGCGTTAAGTTCGATAACAGCTATATCTTATTGAAAGAGTTTCCATAAAGGGACGGCAATGAACGTTACCGTATTCGGAACCGGCTATGTTGGCCTGGTACAAGGGGCCGTGCTGGCCGACGTGGGCCACCATGTGGTGTGCGTGGATGTGGATGCCGCCAAGGTGGAACGCCTCAAGCAGGGCGACATCCCCATCTACGAGCCCGGCCTGGAACCCCTGGTAAAGGAAAGCTATGCCGCCGGCCGGCTGCAGTTCACCACCGATGCCGCCGCCGGTGTGAAGCACGGCCAGGTGCAGTTCATTGCCGTGGGCACCCCGCCGGACGAAGACGGCAGTGCCGATCTCAAGTACGTGCTGGCCGTGGCCGAGATCATCGCCCAGCACATGGAGCGCGACCAGGTCATCATCAACAAATCCACCGTGCCGGTAGGCACCGCCGACAAGGTAAGCAACAAGGTGGATCACGTGCTGGAAGCCCGTGGCCGCAAGGACCTGCGCTTCGATGTGGTCTCCAACCCCGAATTCCTGAAAGAGGGCAGCGCGGTAAGCGACTGCCAGCGGCCGGACCGCATCATCATCGGCACTTCCAGCAAGGTGGCGGAGGATATATTGCGCGAACTCTACGCGCCCTTCAGCCGTCAGCAGGACAAGATGATCGTGATGGACGTACGCAGCGCCGAGCTGACCAAGTACGCCGCCAACTGCATGCTGGCCACCAAGATCAGTTTCATGAACGAAATGGCCAACCTGGCCGAACGCCTGGGGGCGGATATCGAGATGGTGCGCCAGGGTATCGGCTCCGATCCGCGTATTGGCTACCACTTCATCTACCCCGGCGTGGGTTACGGCGGCTCCTGCTTCCCCAAGGACGTACAGGCGCTGATTCGCACCGCGAGCGACATCGACTTCGACGCCAAGGTGCTCAAGGCGGTAGAGGCCCGCAACGAGGAGCAGAAGACCACCCTGTTCCGCAAGATTCACAAGCACTACCAGGGCGACCTGGCCGGCAAGACCTTCGCCATCTGGGGCCTGGCCTTCAAGCCCAACACCGACGACATGCGCGAAGCCCCCAGCCGCGTGCTGATGGAAGCGCTGTGGGAAGCCGGCGCCAAGGTGCAGGCCTATGACCCGGAAGCCATGGAAGAAGCCCAGCGCCTCTACGGCAGCCGCGACGATCTCTCACTGTGTGGCACCAAGGAAGCTACCCTGCGAGGTGCCGACGCCATGGTGATCGTCACCGAATGGCAGAGTTTCCGCGCCCCGGATTTCGAACAGATCAAGCAGCAGCTCGCCGCACCGCTGATCTTCGATGGGCGCAACATGTTCGAGCCGAAGCGCATGGCGGTGAAGGGGTTTACGTACTATTCGGTGGGGCGATGAAAAATCTAACGAAGCTCTATAATCTACGGCTATAAACTTTATATGTTTCCACGGTTAAAAAAGCTCTACCAGCTTCTCACCGCTGAGCAGCGTAAGAAGCTCCTTGGCCTGCAGGTGCTGGTCGTGCTTATGGCATTTGCTGAAGTGGTAGGCGTGGCCGCCATCGGCCCCTTCATGGCTGTGGTGGGGGATGTCAGTCGTCTTGAAGGCGAGGGTATGCTCGCTCAGTTCTATCAAGCCAGCGGCTTGGCAACACCGCGCCAGTTCCTGTTTTGGCTTGGGGTGTCTGTGCTCGTTGTCCTTACGTTGGCAGCCATGATTTCCATGTATGCAACTTGGCGTCTCTCCCTTTATGCTCAGCAAGTCGGCGCAGAGCTCTCCACAAGGCTTTATCATCACTATATGCAGCAATCGTGGCTCTTTCATGCGAGCGGCACCAGCAGTCAACTGACGAATAAAATTTCCCAAGAGTCAGGTCGTATCACCAACAATATTATCCAGCCACTGATGCAGATGAATGCTAAGAGTGTTCTGGCTTTAGTAATGGCCATGGCAATTTTTCTTTTCAATCCATTGGTGGCGATTGCTGGACTATTGCTATTTGGACTCGCCTATATTGTTCTCTATCGTACAGTGCGCAAGCGCTTGGCACAGAATGGAAAGCTAATCTCTTATAGCAATCAGCTACGATTCAAGTTGATGAACGAGGGATTTGGTGGTGTCAAGGACACTCTCCTTCTCGGGCGCCAGGCGGATTTTAACCAGCGCTTTGAGACTATCACTCAGCAGTTTGGGTACGCCCGAGGCGTTACGCAGGGACTATCTCAGGTGCCGCGCTATGCCATGGAATTGATTGCTTTTGGCGCGGTCATCTTTCTTGTACTATACCTGCTTGCCGCATATGACGGCAATGTCGGCGATATTCTGCCCATTCTCTCGGTATACGCACTGGCCGGATTCAAGCTGCTGCCCGCCTTTCAGCAAATTTACACCAGCCTAGCACAAGTAAAGGGCAATATCGCGGCATTTGACAGCTTGGAAGAGGACCTGATTGCTAGCCAGAACGCAACGCGCGGCATACCTGCTGCTCAGGCCGGCAAGATTTCTCCTCGGCAGAGCATCATGCTGGAAAATATCCATTTCCGATACCCAGGGAAGAAAGAAAAGGCTCTGGACGGATTAACGCTGGTGATCCCGCGTAATAAGGTGATTGGTCTGGTCGGTGCCTCCGGATCTGGTAAATCGTCCGCTATTGACGTTTTGCTGGGCCTGATCACACCGCAAGAGGGAACGCTAAAGGTGGACGGAGAAGTACTCAGTGGTGAGAGATTGCGTGCATGGCAGAATAATGTCGGTTTCGTTCCACAAAGTATTTTTCTCGCGGATGCTACTATTCGCGAAAATATCGCCTTTGGATTACCTACAGAGGCAATAGATGATGAACGTATACTCAGTGCTGCCAATATGGCTCACTTGGAAGAGTTGTTGGAGCGGCTGCCGGATGGCTTGAATACTCGCGTAGGAGAGCGGGGTATCCAACTCTCAGGAGGCCAGCGCCAGCGAATTGGCATTGCCCGTGCCCTCTATGATGACGCCGAGGTCTTGGTGCTGGATGAAGCTACGAGCGCATTGGACGGGATCACAGAAAAGCTTGTAATGGACGCCATCCACGACTTCGCTGGTAAAAAAACCATTATTATGATCGCCCACCGCTTGGCCACTGTTAAACAGTGTGATGGCATCTATTTGTTGGATAACGGCAAGGTGGTGGATGAAGGCACATATAACGAACTAGCGACTGATAACGCTATCTTTCAGCGTATGGCAAAACACGCCTGAAGATTGTGAAAGGAATACTTTAATGTTTAATGAATCCTCGGTACTGGTGACAGGTGGTACTGGCTCATTCGGCCACACTTTCATACCCATGTTGCTTGAGCGCTACAATCCCAAGCGGGTGATCATCTTCTCACGGGACGAAATGAAGCAGTGGGAAATGGCCAAGAAATTTGAAGGTGATTCCCGCGTACGCTTCTTTATCGGTGATGTGCGTGATCGCGAGAGGGTTTATCGTGCGCTGGATGGTGTCGACTACGTGGTGCATGCCGCTGCCACCAAAATTGTGCCTACCGCCGAATACAACCCCTTCGAATGCGTCAAAACCAACGTCATCGGCGCGATGAATCTAATCGATGCGTGTATCGACAAAGGCGTCAAAAAAGTGGTGGCGCTCTCTACCGATAAGGCCAGCAGCCCAATCAATCTGTACGGCGCCACCAAGCTAACCTCTGACAAGCTGTTTGTGGCCGGTAACTCCTATGCCGGTGGGCATGATACTCGCTTTGCGGTGGTGCGCTATGGCAACGTGATGGGTTCGCGGGGATCGGTGATTCCTTTCTTCATGTCCGTTCGTGACAAGGGGGTGCTGCCTATCACAGACGAGCGCATGACGCGCTTCATGATCAGTCTGGAGCAAGGCGTAGAGCTGGTGTGGCACGCTTTTGAGGACATGGAAGGCGGCGAAATCTACGTCAAGAAAATCCCCTCCATGAAAGTCACCGACCTGGCGCGGGTCGTGGCTCCCGAGGCGAAGCAGGAAGTGGTCGGTATTCGCCCCGGCGAGAAGCTGCACGAGCAAATGATCGGCGCTGAGGACGCTTATTACACCTACGAGTATCCCGAACACTTCAAGATCCTTCCGGCAATCAACAGCTGGGACAAGGATGCCAACCGCATAAAGGATGGCAAGAAAGTGCCGGAAGGTTTCGTCTACGCCAGCGACAGTAACAGCGAGTGGATGAGCGACAGCGAGCTTCGAACATGGATCGAGGCCAATTGGGAAAAGATCGGAGCTATCTGATGATTCCCTATGGACGTCAGGATATCCAGCAGGCCGATATCGATGCCGTACTTGAGGTACTGCAGTCGGACTTTCTGACCCAGGGCCCGGTGGTGCCGCGCTTCGAGCGCGCCGTGGCCGATAAAGTAGGCGCTCGCTATGCACTGGCGGTCAACAGCGCCACCTCGGCGCTGCACATTGCCTGTCTGGCACTGGGCCTGGGGAAGGGCGACTGGCTCTGGACCTCTCCCATCACCTTTGTCGCCTCCGCCAACTGCGGGCTTTACTGTGGTGCCAAGGTGGATTTCGTGGATATCGACTCACGTACCTACAATCTCTGCCCCGAGGCGCTGGCAATCAAACTGGAACAAGCCGAGCGAGCAGGGCAACTGCCCAAGATAGTGGTGGCGGTGCACCTTTGCGGCCAACCCTGCGATATGCAGGCAATCCACGCGCTAAGCAAGCGCTACGGTTTCCGTATAATCGAGGATGCCTCCCACGCCATCGGTGGAAAGTATAAGGGTGAATACATCGGTGGCGGCCGCTACAGCGACATTACGGTATTCAGCTTCCATCCCGTAAAGATCATCACCACCGCCGAAGGCGGCATGGCGCTGACCAATGACGACTTGCTGGCAAATCGTATGGACCTGCTGCGCAGCCACGGCGTAACCCGCGATCCGGCGCTAATGACCCACGAGGCTGATGGCCCCTGGTACTACCAGCAGATCGAGCTTGGCTACAACTACCGCATGACCGAACTGCAGGCCGCGCTTGGACTTTCCCAGCTCGAACGGCTGGATGACTACGTGGCCCACCGTAACACTTTGGCCGAGCGCTACGATGCCGCTCTGGCCGAACTGCCGCTCACCACGCCTTGGCAACATTCGGACAGTTATTCTGGGCGCCACCTCTACGTGATTCGCCTCAAGCTCGAACAAATTGACGCGACTCACCGCCAAGTTTTCGAGCGATTGCGCGAACAGGATATCGGCGTCAATCTGCACTATATCCCCGTTCATACCCAGCCTTACTACCAGCAACTTGGCTGTCGGTCAGCTGATTGTCCCGAGGCGGAGCGGTACTATGCCGAAGCGATAAGCCTTCCACTCTATCCCACCATGAGCAACGAGCTACAGGCCGCAATCATCGCCATACTTAAAGATATTCTATGAACCAGAAACCAAAGAAAGTAGTCATTATTGGTACATATCCTGAACATGGATCCAGAAATATCGGCGATCAATTGATCACCACCTGCTTGACTGAAGTGATAGAGTCGCTTTGTGATGCAAAAATTGACGTCATATGGCGTGCCGATCAATGGACGAATGTACGCGAAAAAATTCTGAAAGCGGATCATGTCTTCTTTGCCTGTCTGGCTATTCGGCACCAAATGCATAATAAAGAATACCCGTATCTGAAACAGATTATTGAGAGCGGTATTCCATTTTCAGTGATAGCAGCCGGCACCAGTTTGCCAGTCCATGAACGTAGCCATCTGTTCTCTAATATTTCTAAAGATTCTTTGTCATTGTTGTTATCTATCAATGAGCGTGCGGCCGTGTTTACCACGCGCGGAGTGGTCACGCAAGAATTCTGTTACCATCATGGGCTTAAAGCGGCAAAGTTGGCTGGCGATGTTGCTTTCTACTCTAAGCAATATGCTAAGAGAGTTTTTATAGAAGGGAAGCGTATTAATACTATTGTTATTTCCGACCCGCATCATGCTTCGGCATACTTAGGTGCGTTTAGAAAATTGCATGCTAACCTTTCAAGCATGTTTCCAGAAGCTAGAATACTTGTCGCTCAGCATGGTGCCAGTGACGTAGTAGAGTCGTTCTGTCGAGAGCAGAATATCGAATGTGTCAAAATTTATGAGCACCGATACGATGGCTTAGGGATTTACGCTGAAGCAGATCTTCATGTCGGTTTTCGTGTTCATGGTCATGTGTCGGCATTGAAGCGGCGTGTCTATTCCTATCTATTGGAGCAGGATGGGCGTGGGTGTGATTATGGTTTGACGCTCGATAAGAGAATCAGCGTGCCCAACTATCTTATGTCCAATAAAATCACTTTGAACAACATAGCCAAGTCACTATTGAAACGCTCTTCGGGACAGGGTGCTATAGCCTCTACGGTGCCGGCTGATATCTTGACCAGTATGATTCGACAAGATCAAGTCAATGGGTTTGCCAAGTTTACTGGCTTAGAAGACCAGATCGAATCATTTAATAGTAATACTTACCGCTCCGTACAGACTGCACTCCTTGGAGCCTGAGCCGTCATGTCTGTTTGTCTCATCCCTGCCCGCGGTGGCAGCAAGCGAATTCCGCGCAAGAACATCCGCGCATTCGCCGGCAAGCCGATGATTGCCTGGTCGATCGAGGCCGCGTTGGCCAGCGGCTGCTTCGCCCGGGTACTAGTCTCTACCGATGATGACGAGATCGCGGCCGTGGCCCAAGCGCATGGCGCTGAGGTGCCTTTTTTCCGCCCAGCCATTCTCTCCGATGACCATACCGGCACGATTCCTGTCATTGCCCATGCTATCGACTGGCTGCGCGAACAAGGCGAGGCCCACGAGGCGGTTTGTTGCCTCTATGCCACGGCTCCCTTCGTGCAACCGGAGGACCTCCGCGCCGGTTACCAGGCACTGCAGAGCGGCCAGGAGGTCGACTATGCATTCTCGGTCACCAGCTACGCGTTTCCCATTCAGCGCGCGCTACGCCTGACGCCCCAGGGCCGCGTGGCCATGTTCCAGCCGCAACACTTTCACACACGTTCCCAGGATCTGGAAGAGGCGTGGCACGACGCCGGCCAGTTCTACTGGGGCAGAGCGGCCGCCTGGAGCGCCGGCACGCCTATCTTCAGCGAACGCGCCGTGCCGGTCGTGCTTCCACGTCACCGTGTTCAGGATATCGATACGCCCGAGGACTGGCAGCGTGCCGAATGGCTATTTAGGGCCTGGCAGGCACAGCCACAGGGCGGCACGGAATGACACCATCGCTTCACTCATTTAGTCTGCAGGGCCAGGTGGTCGCTTTTCGTAGCGATGCCTCGCTCGATATCGGAAGCGGCCACGTCATGCGCTGCCTGACCCTCGCCGATGCCCTGCATGCGCAAGGAGCCGAGTGTCATTTTATCTGCCGTGAGCATCCGGGGCATCTGTGTGACGCGATCGAGGCGCGCGGTTGTCCCGTCCACCGCCTGCCGCAGCGAGATAACGACCCTGAACTCGACGCTTCCTCATCAAGACTCGTTCATGCCCCTTGGCTGGGCACGAGTTGGGAGCAGGATGCCGCGAGCTGCCATGGCGTGCTGAAAGACCTGGCGCCCGACTGGCTGGTGGTGGATCACTACGCGCTGGATAGCCGCTGGGAAAAGGCCGTGAGCGAGAACCTCCCCGGATCGGCACCGCATTTACTTGTTATCGATGACTTGGCGGATCGTCAACACACTGCCGATTTGTTGCTCGATCAAAACTTGGGCCGTCAGGTTCTGGACTATCGCAGCTTGGTGCCTGGGCACTGCCGAGTACTCGCCGGCCCCCGTTACGCCCTGTTGCGCCCAGAGTTCGCACGGTGGCGTGAGACGAGCCTGGCCCGAAGGGCCAGTGAACCCCAACTGCAACGGCTACTGATCAGCCTCGGCGGTGTCGATAAGGATAATGTTACCGGACAAGTGCTCGACGCCCTGAAATCTTGCGTCTTGCCACAGGATCTCGAGATTACGGTCGTAATGGGGGCCACTGCACCCTGGCGGCAAAGTGTGGTTGCCCAGGCCAAGCAAATGCCATGGTTAACCGAGGTCGTGGTCAATGTCGATGACATGGCACGGCGCATGGCCGCGGCGGACCTCGCCATCGGTGCCGCAGGCAGCACGTCTTGGGAGCGCTGCTGCCTTGGGCTTCCGGCACTAATGCTGGTACTTGCCGATAACCAGCGCGAAATCGCCCTGCAACTAGAGAGGAGAGGTGCGTCGGCCACAATCGTTCATGAAGACCTGGTCCACTCCCTGGCGTCGCAGTTGGCTGCACGCGCTGCCCCCCCGGCACTGGCAAGCATGAGTGAGCGGGCTGCCAGTCTGGTAGACGGCCGTGGTGTTACCCGGCTATTGGCGACTATGCGGAATACCGGCAAGATAACGACACCATGACCCCACCTGAGAAATGCCTGCGCCCGATGATCAGCACCGACCTCGAACGCGTGCTGGCATGGCGTAACCATCCCGACGTGCGGCGTCACATGTACACCCAACGCCTGATCACCCTGGAAGAACATAAAGCCTGGTTCGAGCGAGCTAGCCACGATAGTCGGCGACACTTGCGGATTTATGAGCAGGCCTCGATACCGCAGGGATACGTCAACCTCAAAGTAGTGGATGAAAACGCCGGTCGCGCCGACTGGGGATTCTACCTCGCCCCGGGGGCGCCTCCCGGCAGCGGGCAAGGCCTGGGCCAGTGCACTTTGGCCTACGCGTTCCATACGCTGGGGCTTCATAAGCTCTGCAGTGAAGTGTTGGCCGAAAATAACCGTTCGCTGCGCTTTCATGAGCGCCTGGGATTTCGCCGTGAAGCAACGTTGCGCGACCATTTCTTCGATGGAAACGACTACCATGACGTGATCGGTTTTGGACTACTGGCCGAAGAGTGGCGCCACCTACAAGGAGCAGATCCCGTATGACACAGCCTTGGATAGAAATTGACGGCCGCCGTATTGATGAGAGCCACGCACCCTATGTGATCGCCGAACTCTCCGCCAATCATAACGGCAAACTCGAGACGGCAAAGCGGATCATCGAAGAAGCTAAGAAAGCTGGCGCCGATGCCGTCAAGTTGCAGACCTATCGCCCTGATACCATCACTTTGGATTGTGATACCGAAGACTTCAAGATCCACGGTGGCTTATGGGATGGGCGTACACTCTACGAACTCTATGAAGAAGCCCATATGCCCTGGGAGTGGCACCAGCCGCTCTTTGAGCACGCTCGCAAGATCGGAATCACGATCTTTAGCTCCCCCTTCGATTCCACTGCCGTGGATCTGCTTGAAGAGTTGGGGGCGCCTGCCTACAAGATTGCCTCGTTCGAAGCGGTCGACCTACCGTTGATCGAGTACGTAGCCAAAACCGGAAAGCCGATGATCATCTCTACCGGTATGGCCGACGCCGACGAAATCCAGGAAGCCATCGACGCCGCTCGTGGTGCTGGCTGTGAGCAACTGGCGATTCTGCATTGCGTTAGCGGCTATCCCGCGCCCCCAGAAGACTACAATCTGTATACCATTCCGGACATGCTTGAACGCTTTGGCCTGGTCACTGGTCTCTCCGACCATACCATCGATAACACCACCGCGATAACTAGCGTCGCACTCGGTGCAAGTTTGATTGAAAAACACTTCACACTAGACCGCAACGGCGGTGGGCCCGACGATAGCTTTTCGCTGGAGCCCGCAGAACTTGCGGCCCTATGTCGAGATGCCAAAACGGCTTGGCACGCATTGGGCAAGGTCAACTATGGCCGCAAGTCGAGTGAGATGGGCAATGTTCAGTTCCGTCGTTCTTTGTACTTTGTGAAGGACCTGAAGTCCGGGGAGACGATCACCAAAACTGCGGTAAGGAGTGTCAGGCCGGGTTACGGTTTGGCGCCAAAGAACCTATCCCGAGTTATTGGGTGTAGAGTTGCAAAGGATGTCTACGCTAATACAGCTGTAACGGAAGACGTTCTGTGTTGAGATGGTATAAAAATATTCGAGACATACTGGCCAGAGAACCAGAAAATTGGTTGGCTTACTTGCATGGTCAGCAACTAAGAAATCTCCCTCATCTAACACGAAAAAAACCTAAATTCAGGGGGGCGCTGCTGCAGTTAATGAAGTTCTTTTATTTTCAGTTTCGTAATTTATCTATATTCCCGTACGGTAGAAAGCACCAGTCTGTGGATTTCTTCTTTTTTGCAGGATCGTCAAACCAAATGAACTCATTAGATTCGACAATCGACATGTTGAAGAATCGAGGTGAGTCGGTCCTTGCTATCGCAGATAAAGAGCGGATTCACACTCTTGAACTTAAGCGTCGATATGTTGCTTTTTCGTTAATTTATTCTGACATATTTAGATCCTCTTTGCTTCTTTTGGTAAGGTTGTATGCTCTTTTTCGCCTTCTTAATAAAAACTATGTTGGTAATAAAGATGTCTGCATGGCACATTTTTTCAATACATATATTTATCTTTCCTACTTTTACCGTGTTTTAACTGAGGTACAGCCTAAATATGTTGTGACGGCAAATGACCACAGTGCAGCAAATAGAAGCTTGCTTGCTGTTGCACATAAGCTAGGAATCAAAACTGTTTATCTACAACATGCGTCGGTAAGTAACTTATTCCCTGCTCTGCGTGTAAACTATGCATTTCTTGACGGTTTGCACTCTTTAAATACATACCGCGAATGTGAAAATAATCAACCGAGTACGACTCGAGAGGCACCAGTTCCTGTAGTTATACTTAGTGGCCAAAAAAAACAATTGCAGTGTGCTGGACGCACTGAAAAGAAACTTGTTGGGCTGGCTCTTAATAGATTAGATGACTATTCTTCTGTTATAGAATTGGTTAATTCATTGATAAATTTTGGATGCAATGTCTGTGTGCGTTGGCACCCTGGGCAACATGAGCGAGATGTTCAGCAATTAATTAAATATTTAGAATATAACTCGATGGCTACATTTAGTGATCCAAAAACGGATTCGCTCTCTGCTTTTCTAGAACGAATTAGGTGGCTAGTTGCCGGGAATAGCAGTATACATCTTGAAGCTGCATTGGCTAATGTAATACCAATATATTACGAAATAACACCACCTGACTCACATGATTATTACGGTTATGTAAAGCATGGCTTGGCTAAGTTTGCTAAATCTTATGAAGATATTTTGGATTGTGTGTTGGAGACTAAAAGTTGCCATAGACCAGAGATAAATGCTATCAGGTATTATAGCTCAACGTACTTGACAAATTGGGACGGTAGAGAGGGGGAGCTGGTGGCGGATTGTCTCATATGCTTAATTAATGGGGAAAAGCTTCCTGTTCCGACATATGGTTTATAATTCGTCAAGAATAAGAAGTTAAGCTGTATTGATTTCTCGTTTTTTGCCTCTGTTAATGATAGTCTTTTTGTGCTTGTCAAAGCAGCGTTGACCCAAAACCGTGCTGAAAATTGTTAGGAAAATGATTAATATTAATATTTTTGACGAAGGCAGTTAATTTATGGCGAAGCCTCGTATACTTGCTCTATTTCCCTCATATCATTCAAGTGATTACAGGGGATCCGTAGGTGGCGGAGAAATTTCTAACCGTATTTTAATGGAGGGATTGGTTAATCGTGGATGGGCGGTAGACGTTCTAACCATGAACCACGATAAAAACGGAAGTTTTCATGGTGTTGAAGTAATTTCTCCTGAGATTAACAGAAATGGGATGTTGGCTAAAATTAGGTCCTATCAAGATTATAAGCAGGTGTGTCAGGATTATTCGAAAAAAAACAAATCTGATCTAGTGCTTTGTGCCACTTCTGCATTTTATCTTGCACGAAAAATCGCTAATCAGCATAAGGTAAAACTTGGCCTTTTTGTTCGTGCTTACGAAAATTTTAGTATGTTTTTGGATAAAAAGCAGAGGTTGAAAAATATTATAAAATCCGTTTATTCGGATAGTAATTACGTGGGAGAAAATAAACTGGCTGACTTTTTCATATATAATAGCTTGTTCATGAAGGATAAGCTATCCCCTTTTGCTTATGCTGCTTCAGCACATGTGATATATCCTCCTTTAAACATAATAAAAAAAAATAAGAAAGTTGGGAAAATTAGAAAAGTCCACATGGTCGGTATGTCCTATGACAAAGGTTTTTCTACATTTTCCGAGTTGTCACAATATTTCCCAGAAATTGATTTTGTAGCTTTCGGAAAAAGTAGCAAGTATTCGAAAGCCACTAGGCTTGGGTCAAACCTATACTATGGAGGTTGGTGTTCCGTCGATGAGCTGTTCAATCCAGCAGACGTATTTTTAGTGCCTTCTACTTGGGAAGAACCATTTGGAAGGGTGGCTATAGAAGCCTTGTCAAACGGGTGCATAGTTGTTGTGTCTAATAAAGGAGGACTGCCGGAAACGGTAGATAACAACGTACAATTGATTGTTGACTCAGATTCAGCTGTCGCTTGGAAGGATAAACTTCATGATATAATAGATAATGCTGAATATTATTCTTTCCTATGCAGGGAGATGTCAGGCCTTGTTGAAAAATATTCAGTGGAAAGACAGCTTGATAAGCTTGAGTCTATTGTTAAAGAAAATGTTATATCGCATGGATAGAATTAAGAGTATTTTTACCTGATATGAAAATATTGTTGGTTCTTACTAGCTTGGAAATGGGTGGGGCGGAACGTGTCGTTATCGATTTGGCGGATCACCTCGTTTATGTGGGGCATGAAGTCAAAATAGTTTATTTGGTTGATATAAGAAAAATTATGCCGAGAAGGGAGGAGGTGGAGCTAATCTGCTTGGGTATGAACAAAAACCCCTTGTCTTTTATGCTGGCTTTATTTCGACTTCGGCGAGTTGTGTGCATGTGGGGTCCTGATGTAGTCCATTGTCATCAATTCCATGCCATTTTTTTGTCGCGTATGCTTAGGCTATTTGCGCCTGTGCCAAAGCTCGTTTCTAGTGCTCACAATACTGTTGATGGGGGGAGGTTTCGTAGAATAATTTATAAACTTTCCGACCGGTTATCAGATGTTAATACGAATGTCTCGTGCGAGGCAGTTGATAATTTTTTAAAATTTGGTTGTTTTTCACGCCAAAAAACATTGGTTATGCACAACAGTATTGATGTTGAGAGGTTTGCTTTTTCTCCCTCTGAAAGAGAAAAGCTGCGTAGATTCTATAATATTGATAATGATACTGTATTGTTTCTGGCTGTAGGTCGTTTGCACACGCAGAAGGATTACCCAAGCCTTTTACAGGCTTTTAATAAAGTTCTGAAAGCTAACAAAAGTTCAGTTTTGTTTATTGTTGGTGATGGCCCGTTAGAAAAGGAAATAAAATCCCTTGCCGATAATTTTAATTTGTCCCAAAAAGTTTGCTTTTTGGGGCTGCGAGCTGATATTCCTTCTTTAATGTCTGCATGTGATGTTTTCGTTTTATCATCAGCTTGGGAAGGGTTTGGCTTGGTTGTGGCTGAGGCAATGGCTTGCGAAAGGCTAGTGGTTGCAACTAATAGCGGCGGTGTTAAGGAGGTTCTTGGTGACTCTGGTTACTTGGTGCCACCCCGGCAGCCGTCCGCTCTTTCTGAAGCTATGTTGAAGGCTTCGACCCTTAATCCAAATGATCGAGGAGAATTAGGGCGGCGCGCTAGATTACGCGTAGTCGAATTTTATTCATCCGAGGCTTTGTCTGAGAAATGGATCGAAATATATCAACGTGTGATTAATTAATTGTTTTACTGCCTGGGATCTAATGATATGGAGAATGGGAGGTTTGTTGGGATCAATATGGTGCGACATACTTTAGTTGTTTCATCATATGTTTTGACTTCTACATTGTTCGTTCAGATTGTGTTGCTTGGCATCATCTTCCCTAACTGGGGTGATGGAAACGGCTTGATTCCGGGTCAAGATGTTACCCGTTTCCATCAGGTTGCGGTTGAACAGGCCGAAGCCATTACACTTATCGGTTGGTCCGCCTGGGAGTTGCGACCCAATGGCTGGGGGATCTCCGGGCTGATGTCTGCCTGGTATGTACTTACGTTGCCGCAGCCCTGGGTACTGGCGCCAATACAGGCATTGCTATATGGCGTAAGCGTGGCGCTTCTTGCCAAGCTCATACTCGCTGCTACCGATAACCGCCGCTTTACCCTGCTGGCAGTTCTACCGGTAGTGTTGCTGCCATCCGCCGCGATTATATATGCTCAGCCCCACCGTGATCTATACATAATGTTTGGCCTGCTTTTGGCTATTTATGGTTGGTGGTTATTGTTACGTATGCAACAGGCTCCACTTGGTCAAGCCTTGCAATTGGCAACCGGAGGAGTAGGACTGATAGCCTCTGGTTTCATTGTTTCTTGGGTAGTGAGAGAATTCTCAGCCGAGATTTTCCAGGGGCTGGGTGCGCTGTTCGTATTGCTATTGAGTATTTGTTCTTACCGAAGCCTGCGCCAGTCGCCCAAGTATGTGATATGTGCCGTAGCAAGCCCGCTGGTCGCGCTGCTGCTACTGTTGGCGATGGCCTCGTTTCATTCCGGTGATTTCTTTACTGGCGAACTTGAAGCTTCGCCCGAGAGCGCTGGGCTACAAGTTCAACCGCTGGAACAGGAGGAGCATTGGCGTTCATCTTCCTGGTTGCCCTCCAGGTTAGACGATACCCTTCGGCGGTTGGCGGGGGCGCGGGATCACTTCATCCGTGGTTATAGTCACGGCCGCACCGCGATCGATACCGATGTACATTACCGAGACGTGCTAGATGTGCTGGCTTATACGCCACGGGCGGTGCAGATCGGGCTGTTCTCTCCATTTCCTAATCAATGGTTACCCCATCCCGAAGCGGAGCCGGTGCGTAATGCCTACCGTGTTCTGGCCGGTGCGGAAATGGCGCTGCTTTACCTGGTGCTGCCGTTCCTGCTCTATGCCGGCTGGTGCTGGTGGCGGCGCCCGGCATTCTGGGTGCTGTTGATGCCTGCCCTGGCCTGGGTAATGGTCTACGCCTACACGGTGCCAGTGGTAGGCTCCCTTGTGCGTTATCGCTTTCCCGGTTACATCATCCTGGTGGCGCTGGCCCTGGCCGGGCTGGGGCAGGCGGTGGTTCACTGGCGTTCGGCCAGGCGCCGCCGGCTGACGGCTCAGCCTTGAGCGCTAAAGTTTTTCGAATGAATGCCGCTATGGCGGGTGGATAAAGGAAAGGCGGCATTAGATGAAAGTGGCTTTCATTGCCAATTCGGTTTGGTATCTCTCCAATTTTCGGGCCTCCACGCTGGAGGCCTTTTCTCGGCAGCATGCCGTTAGCTGCCTGTTTCCCGCACAGGACGATCCCGGCCCGCTGGCCCGGTACGATGTGGCCCTGGCGCCGTTTTTTCTCGATGCCGTTAGCACCCATCCCGTGAAGGAGGGCAGGGCGCTGCTCTCGCTCTTCAACACGCTGCGCCGTGTGCGTCCCGCCGTGGTCTATAGCTTCAACCCCAAGACGAACCTCTACGCGCTGATTGCCTGCTGGTTGCTGCGTTTGCCATGCGTGCCCAACGTTTCCGGCGTGGGGGTGGCGTCGCAGTTGGGTGGGCTGAAAGGGCGGTTGTACCGTGGGCTGGCCGGGTTCTTCTATCGCCGTGCCTGGCACGTGTTCTTCCAGAACCGCCAGGATCGCGAGGCCTTCCTTCAGGCGGGCTGGGTGAGTCAAGGGAAAAGCGAAGTGATCCCTGGCTCGGGGGTGGACCTCTCGCGCTTCTCCCCCACGCCGCGGGAACCCGGTCGGCCGGTGCGCTTTCTGATGGCGGCGCGACTGCTCAAGGCGAAGGGCGTTCCTGAATACCTCCAGGCGGCGCGTGATCTGCAGGCCGCCATGCCGGGGCGGGTGGAGTTTTTGCTGGCCGGTGGTGTGGAGCCCTCCGAGCGCGGCGTGCCGGAAGCGGAATTGGTTGCCTGGGGGCAGGAGCGGGGTATGAGGTTTCTCGGCCACGTGGCGGATATGCCGGCCTTGCTGGGCACGGTAGATTGCGTTGTGTTGCCTTCGTATTACCCTGAAGGAGTGCCACGCAGCCTGATCGAGGCGGCTGCGGGCGGCAAGCTGATCGT
This sequence comes from Billgrantia lactosivorans, assembly GCF_003254665.1. Classification (GTDB taxonomy): domain Bacteria; phylum Pseudomonadota; class Gammaproteobacteria; order Pseudomonadales; family Halomonadaceae; genus Halomonas; species Halomonas lactosivorans. The sequence goes on from NZ_QHGY01000001.1 coordinate 60,935, forward strand.
TACCACGGCGATGCCGGGCTGCCAGGAGGTGGTGCTGCCCGGTGAGAACGGCTGGTGCGTGCCGCCACGGGACGTGCCGGCGCTTCGCTTGGCCATGCAGCGCGTGGCCAAGCTCGACGCTGCCGGCCTTGCGCGCATGGGCCAGGCGTCACGGGCGCTGGCGGAGCAGCGCTTCGACGAAAACCTGGTGATCGAGCGCTACTGGCAGGTGCTGCCTGACGAGGCCGGTGGGGGAGCCGACATGGAAGGGTTGCGATGATTAGGAGTACGGCCGTGGCCGAGAACTACGAACGCCGCCATTCCCGCTGGTATGAGCAGTTGATGCTGGGTTTGCCGTTCCAGTTGCTAGTGGGCCTGCCGCTGGTGCTGTTGATTCCGGGGCTGGACCGCTGGGGCTGGGGTTTCTGGCATTCGCTATACGATTTTCGCAGCAATACGCTGCTGGCCATTGCCGCTTCTTTCATTGTGATCGCGCTCACCCTGCGCCGGCTCAACCGCTTTCCCGGGGCGCAGATGGTGGCCTATACGCTGCCGACGGTCTCCATCGTGTTCCTGCTGGCGGTGGCGGTGCTGTTCTTCACTCGCGAGCCGTATACCCGGCAAGTGCTGTTTACCGGCTACCTGTGCTGCCTGGCCTGGTTCTATGCCGGCAACTTCCTAGGCCGACGCTACCGGCGCATGAAGTTCGGCGTGGTGCCGGTAGCGCGCGCGGCCGATATGCAGGGTACGCTGCAGTTCGACCTGCGCCGGCTCGAGGCGCCGGAAATGCAGGGCGTACGCTACGACGGTATCGTCGCCGACCTGCACAGCGACGACCTGGGCCCGGAATGGCAGCGCTTCCTGGCCAGGTGCACCCTGGCACACATTCCGGTGTATCACGTCACGCAGATTCGCGAATCGATTACCGGGCGGGTGGAGATCACCCACCTTTCCGAGAACGAGTATGGCGCGCTGCTGCCTTCCGCGTTCTACCAGGGCTTCAAGCGGCTGATCGATCTTGTCGGCGCGCTGGTACTGATCCCGCTTCTGGCGCTGCCTTTGCTGGTCACCGCCTGGTTGATCCGACGCGACAGCCCCGGTCCGGCGCTGTTCGTGCAGACCCGCATGGGCTACCGCGGCCGCCCGTTCAGGGTCTACAAGTTCCGCACCATGTACTGCGACCGCAAGGGGCGAGGTTTCACCGAGGGCGAGGATGACCCGCGTATCACGCCCATCGGGCGTGTGCTGCGCAAGTACCGCATCGACGAGCTGCCGCAGCTGTTCAATGTGTTGAAGGGCGAGATGAGCTTCATCGGACCGCGCCCGGAATCGATGAGCCTTTCCGAGTGGTATGAGAAGGACGTACCGTTCTTCAGCTATCGCCACGTGGTACGCCCCGGGATTTCCGGCTGGGCTCAGGTGGAGCAGGGTTACGCCGCCGAGGTGGATGGCATGATCGAAAAGCTGCAGTACGACTTCTACTACATCAAGCACTTCTCGCTGTGGATCGACGTGCTGATTACGTTCAAGACGTTGAAAACCATCCTGACCGGACACGGGGCGAGATGAGCCGTTGAAACTGGCCACAATGATATACTCGCGCGGGCGCCCGGTTGGGCGCCCGCGGCGTTTGAGGGGCCGCCGTTTCCAGTGCCTTCGCTCTAGCTCATGCTCAGGATGGTCATGAACCGTTTTTTCGCACCCCCCGTTGCCGTGGGGCTGAACCTCGCTGCGCTTTTCCTGATCCTGGCGGTACTGATCGCCACGCCCATTCGCAGCCAGATCTTCGCCGCGCTGCTGATGCTCTATGCCATCGGCTACCTCATCGCAAACCGTGCCACCTTGCGAATCACGCGCTTCGATTGGGCGGTGGTGGGGCTGCTCACCCTGTATCTGCTTTCGCATCTGCCGGTGTTCGTGTTGAGTGGCTACAGTTCGCGCTATCTCTCGCCGGGGTTTCACATGCTGGCCATGGTGCCGATCTACCTGATGCTGCGACACCTGGTCGGTCCGCTGGAGCTGCCACGCTTTCGCCATTGGCTGGAGTGGGGGGTGATCGTCGGTAACCTGGGGGCGTTCGTGCTGGGCATGTATCAATTGGCCTGGCTGGGCGAACGGCGCATCGAAGGCTTCCTGTTCAGCATCAATTTCGGCTATCTCTCCTGTGCCATGGGGTTCCTGGCGCTTGCGCTGGTGCGGGGTTCCGCACGCAAGGGCTGGTTGCTGGCGGCGGGCATCGCGGTGTTGATCGCCTGTGTGATGACACTGTCACGGGGCGCGATACTGGCCATCCCGGTGCTGCTGGTGCTGCTGCTGGCGTTGAACGTGGATCGGCTGGGCTGGAAATTGCCGGTGGGCGTGGTGGCGAGTCTGGTGGGGCTGTCGCTGCTGGCCTATGGCACGGTGGCGGCCATCCAGGAGCGGGTGCACTACAGCATCGAAGAGGTCGTCAACCTGGCCCAGGGCAACGTGGGCGCGGCCGTTTCCAGTGGCGGGCGGCTGCAGCTCTGGAAGGCCGCTTCGCATGCCTTCGCGGAGCGCCCCTTGGTCGGGCTGACCTATGACGAGCGCGAAGCGCAGATCGACGCACTGATCGAACAGGGCGAACTGACAAAGTGGGTAGGGAAAGTCAGCCGGGGCCATGCCCACAGCCAGTATTTCGAGATGGCGGCCACCGGCGGGGTGCTGGGGCTGATCGCGCTGGTCGGCTTCCTGGTGGTGCCGGGCGTCTACCAGCTGCGCCTCTACCTGCGGGATCGCTCCAATGACTACGCGCTTACCGCGGTGTTATTCACCAGCGGCTTCGCTATCTACTCATTGACTGAAGTGGCTATCGACCATGAACTGATGGTCACGTTCTATGCCTACATGCAGGTGACGTTGCTGGTGCTGGCCGTTCAGCATTCACGCGTCGGCTTGGGGCGGCATGCGCAATAGGAGCGTAGCCTGAAGCGTGGACTCAACTGGCCAGTGCTTCGATGACGTTCTGCAGCGCCCGTTTTCCCTGGGCGCTGCCTTTATGCCGGTTCCACCAGAGTTGATGCACGGCTCTCACTCGCATGGTGGCGCGCCGAATACCCAGGGTCTGCGCCATCGCCAGCCGGTGCAGGCCCTTGTTGGTCTTGACCACCTCGCCATGCCGGTCGATGGCGATCCCGAGTGGATCCTTTCCCATGCCGGATTTGAAACCGAAACAGCTCATGTCTTCCATGTAGAGCAGATAGCGTTCCAGATAGCCGATAACGCGTGATTCCGTGTCGAGCAGGATGCCCTGGTGGTGTAAACGCAGCGGTTTACCCTGCTCGATACGATGCATCAGGTTTTGATAAGCGGTGCTGGCTGTCGGATCGAGCCGGTGAGCCCATATATCCTCGATGAAGCGCTGCCGCGGGGTTTCGGCAAGCTCCGGTGTCTTCAGGTCCCAGTCACTAGGCCAGATAAAGAGATTGGAAACCTTCCGGCGTTGGGTGCGATTCGGAAACGAGGCGGGGTAGTCGAGGCCTCGACGCAGTGTTGATGGGTCGATTTCGAGGTTCAACCGGCTGCCGAGGTACGCTTCGACGCTTCGCCGTGGCAGGCCTTGGTTTTCCAGCTGCGCGCCCCCGGGCTTGTTGTCGAGCCAGCGCTCGAACCAGAGGTCTTCGAATGGGCGCCCCAGCCTGCGCTTGAAGCCTTCCTTCAGGCGAAAGGCAACCCGGGAACGCAGCATGCGGTAGCGCAGCGCCGGGTCGTACAGCGGCGGGTAGACTCGCTCCCCGGTTGGCGTCAGTGGCGCGTTGCGCTGCTCGATTTCCGCCCTGACGAGATCGTTCAGCTCGTGCAGGAGCTGCTGGGAAGGGGCCATGTCGGGCTGCTGATGCGACATCGCCAGTAGCCTTGAACCGCTGAATAGTGCCGGGCGCGGCCCGGTGGGCGAATCGACGGTGGCGGTGTCTTCGGCCGCCATCACGCTGACATGCTGCCGAATTGCCAGCTGGGTGCCATGCAGAGCCAGGAGCTGGTTATGTAGCCGGCTGGCGAATATGCTGTACAGCCATTGGCTGGGTGCCGTATCGCTATCCAGCATGGAAAGATTGCGCCAGGCCAGCAGCAGGGTATCGCGGCACACCGCTTCGCGGTGCCTGGGCTGTTCGAGAAATCTTGCTGCCACGCCGAGCAGGCGCGGCAAGCAGGGTTTTAACTGCCGCCCGAAGACGGCAGTATCCTTATCGTGACAGCTGGAGAGGCCGTCACTTGATAGCCCATCGACGCTGGCTGGCGTGGTGGAGATCTTGTCGTTGCTGGCCACGGCGGATCTCGAAAAGGAAAGGAAAAGCGGGCATTCTATAGCAGCGAATCATTGCTGTCTTGATCGACTAGCCCGAGTATCGCATGCGCCGCAGCTCTGCGGGCCGCTATACCTATAACAAAGTTTTTTTAAGCAGGGGGGGAGCGTTGCCTCGAGGTCAGGCGGGCAGGCGGGTTCCGCTCGTGTGCAAAGGCGTGCCCAGCGGCCGTTGCCTGGCGTCAAGGGGACGGAACAAGTAGAAGCCGAACGCATCACTGGCCCATGCAGGCCGTAACGGAGTAGCGAGAGTATGACCGGGAGCGTCGAGTGAAGATCGTGGCCGTCGAGATTGCCGGCCGCAGGCGGAGTTATCTGCTGTTCGAGAGCGGAAACATGCGTGTGCCCCTGACGTTGGCCAAGGATGATCGTTCTCGCCTGATGGAAGAAATGGCCAGTAGCGAATTTTTCTTCGACAAGTCGACAGGGGTGCTGGCCAAGGTCAAGCGTGACAAGTATCGCTGGCAGCAGCGGCCGCTGAGGTGGTTTCTGCGAGACTTCGTCGACAAGCGGTTCTTCTGGCAGTTCGAGGCCCGCAAGGAAGTGCGCAGCAAGAAGATCGTTCAGCAGGCCGGGCTGCGCACGCCGCGCTGCCTGGCCTGGGGCATCTCGCTCAACCCGTTCAACCAGCAGGGGTCTCTGCTGTTGATCGAGCACGTCGACGGTGTTATGACCGGCGAGCAATATTTCGAGGGGCTGAGCGAACCTCACCGTGAACGTTTCCTGGCCAGGCTTTGCGACGATCTGATCAAGCTGGCAGCGGCTGGCTATGTTCATCGCGACTTGCACATGAACAACTTCCTGTGCACGCCCCATGGCGACATCATCTGGATCGATACTCATGTCAAGCCGCTGCCGCTGAACGAGCGTGCTCGTTGGCGGGTGCTCTATCGTTCGATCAGCCAGCACCACCTGCTGGACGTCCACTATCGCGAATCATTGCATCTCTACCTGAAACAACGCTGGCGCTCGGTCTAGCGGCCAGGCCACTTGCGGTGGCGTGTTGCCCTGGGCCAATATGGCGGTGCCGCCGGTGGCGGCACCCCCTGGCCATCAATCGAGACCCCATGCTGCTCCTCGTTGCGTTCGCGACTCTCTCCATTGCCGTATCCTTCCTCTGCTCGCTGCTTGAAGCGGCACTTCTCTCCATGACCCCCAGCTATGTGGCGCAGGTGAAGGATACCCGCCCCAGGCTGCACGAGCGGCTCAACCGGCTGAAGCGCAACATCGACCAGCCGCTGGCGGCAATCCTGACGCTCAATACCGTTGCCCACACGGTGGGGGCCACCGGGGTCGGTGCCCAGGTCGCCGTGGTGTTCGGCGAAGCCTGGCTGGGTGTCGCCTCGGCGGTGATGACGCTGCTGATCCTCTTCGTTTCCGAGATCGTTCCCAAGACCATCGGTGCCACCTACTGGCGGCAGCTCTCCGGGCTGATGGCCCCCACGCTCGAGGGGATGATATGGCTACTCAAGCCGTTCATCTGGCTCTCCGAGCGAATCACCCGGCGCATCGGCAAGGATGCCCACGACACCGACATGCGGGGCGAGATCAAGGCGCTGGCGCAGATCGGCCAGGAGGCGGAGGCGCTCGACCCCGAGGAGACGCGGGTCATCATCAACATCCTCAACCTGCACGATATTCCGGTGCAGAGCGTGATGACCCCGCGCACCGTGTCGGTCACCATCAAGGCCGGCATGACGGTGGAGGAGTTCGATCGTGAGCTGGGGCGCTCGCCCTTCACGCGGTTCCCGGTGATGGACGGCGGCGAGCAGGCGCTGGGCTACGTGCACAAGGCGGACACCTACCATGCCGAGGGCAATGTCGACCTCAAGACGCTGATGCATCCGGTCAAGACGGTGCTCGCCGACGACAACGTCGAGCAGGTGTTCACCACCATGGTGCTGGATCGCCAGCACCTCTGCGTGGTGTATGACGACCTCGGCACCTGGGTCGGCATCATCACCCTGGAGGACATCATCGAGACCATCCTCGGCCAGGATATCGTCGACGAGACCGACAACGTCGCCAACCTGCGCAAGTACGCGCGCCAGCGCTGGACGAAAACCCTCAAGAAGGTTAAGGAATAATTCTCCCCCGCCCGCAGGGTGCTGGCTCCCATGCTGCTCGAGATCCTCATCGTCCTGGCCCTGATCGTGTTGAACGGCCTGCTTGCCATGTCGGAGCTGGCGATCGTCTCCTCGCGGCCGCTACGCCTCAAGGCGCGCGCTGCGGCCGGCTCGCACGGCGCCCGGATCGCCCTGGCGCTCTCCGAGGACCCGGGGCGGTTCCTGTCGACGGTGCAGATCGGCATCACCCTGGTCGGCGTGCTCTCCGGCGCCTTCTCGGGGGCCACGCTGGGCATCCGCCTTGCCGAGGTGCTGCCGGCGCTCGGGGTGCCCGCCCGCTTCGCCAATCCGGTGGGGGTCGGCGTGGTCGTGATGGCGATCACCTATCTCTCGCTGATCGTCGGCGAGCTCGTGCCCAAGCAGGTCGCGCTGGCCAACCCGGAGGCCGTCGCGGCCCGCGTGGCGCCGGCGATGCGGCTGCTCTCGCGCGTTGCGCTGCCGCTGGTGTGGCTGCTGGATGGCTCGGGCAAGTTCGTGCTGCTGCTGCTCGGCCACTCGGGCAAGCGCCAGGTGAGCGTCAGCGACGAGGAGATCCGGATGCTCATCACCGAGGCGGAGGGCGCCGGCACCATCGAGAAGGGGGAGACCCGCATGATCGCCGGTGTCATGCGCATCGCCGATCGCAGTGCGCGCGGCTTGATGACGCCGCGCCACGAGGTCGAGATGGCGGACGTCGACGATAGCCATGCCCAGATCGTCGCCCGCTTCCGGCGCTGCGGGCGCTCGCGCCTGCCGCTGCGCGATGGCGGCCAGGACGACATCGTCGGCGTCGTGCAGAGCCGCGAACTCCTGCATGCCGCGGAGGCGGGCTTCGACCCCCGCTCGCTGGCGCGGCCCGCGCCGGTGGTACACGATGCGCTGCCGGCCATGCAGGTCATCGAGCAGCTCAAGGCCGCCCCCGCGCAGATGCTGCTCGTCTACGACGAGTACGGCCACTTCGAGGGCATCATCACCCCGATGGATATCCTGGGGGCGATCACCGGCGGGTTCGACGACACGGAGGCGGACGAACCCAAGCTGATCGAGCGTGCGGACGGCTCGTTGCTCGTCGCCGGCTGGATGCCCGTCGACGAGTTCGCCGACCACCTCGACCTCACGCTGGACGAGAGCCACGACTACGAGACCGTGGCCGGCCTCGTCTTGCACTTGGCGGCGGAGCTGCCCAAGGTGGGCCAGCACGTCGTCATCGGCGATTGGCGGATCGAGGTCGTCGACATGGATGGCCGGCGCATCGACAAGCTGCTGGTGCAGAGGCTGCCTGCCGCGCCGTCGAGCTGACCCGGCGCGGCGCTTCTACAACCCGGCGTCAGGGGAGGTGCCCCCACACCACGAAATGCGGGTTGAGATGGCGTTCGGGCGTGGCGTAGCTCAGCGCCTCGCCGTGCAGGGTTTCCACGCGGCCACCGGCCTGCTCGACCACCGCCTGGGCGGCGCCGGTATCCCATAGGCAGGTAGGGCCGAGGCGGGGATAGACGTCGGCCTGCCCCTCGGCCACCAAACAGAACTTCAACGAGCTGCCCATCGGCACCAGATCGTGTTCCCCCAGCGTTGCCAGCCAGGCCGCCAGGTCGGGGCCGGCATGCGAGCGGCTGCCCACCACTCGCCATCGTGTGCCTGGGGAGGGTCTGCCGGCGGCGCGGATGGACGTTCGCTCTCCCGCTGCATCGATCTTGAACGCACCAACACCCCGCGCCGCCAGGTAGGTGCGCCGCAGCGCCGGCGCCACCACCACGCCCAACACTGGCTTGCCATGCTCGATCAGCGCGATATTGACGGTGAACTCGTCGTTGCGCTTGATGAACTCCTTGGTGCCGTCGAGGGGATCGACCAGCCAGTACTGCCCCTCGTCGTTCGGCCCCGTGAAGGCCTCGATATCCTCCTCGGAGAGGATCGGTATGGCCTCCGGCAGTGCCTTCAGCCCCGCGACGATCACCTCATGGGCGGCCTTGTCGGCCTCGGTGAGGGGGCTGTCGTCTTCCTTCACTTCGACCGTGAAACCACGGGCATAGACCCGCATGATGGCCTCGCCGGCTTCCCGGGCGATGCGCTCTACGGCGTCGAGCAGCTCAGCGTGGTTGGCGGGCATTCGTGAGTTCCTGGCTAAACATCGCTTTCATCTCGAGAATTACGCTGATTCTACGCTGATTCCGAGGAGGACTCAGTTGACGCCAATGCCTTCTGCAGCAGCGCGGGCTGGCGCGGCAGCAGCCCGACCCTCAGGCCAAGCGGCCGGAACACCCGGTTCATGACTGCCAGCGAGACGTTGCCCTTGCCCTGCTCCATGTCCGACAGGGTGCGCCGGCTGACGCCGACCAGCTCGGCGTAAGCCTGCTGCGAAAGGCCCAGCGTATGGCGGCGCAACCGGCGCAGCGCTTCACCTTCCTCGATGGCACCTTCCGCCAGCTCCCGAACGACGGCCAGCAGCGCCTGCTCACGCGCCTCCGGCGATAGCGTGCGCTTTTTCATGACAGCTCTCCGTTCACAGCAACCCCCAGCGTGCCAGTCGCGTTTCCAGCGAGCCCAGGCCGACGGCGGGCATGTCGAGTATGCGCTTCGGCACACCACGCTCCGCCAGGCGATCGCGCAGCCCGATGAGTCGGGAGGCGGTGGTACGCAGGGCCGTCAGTGTGCGCTCCGACGGCGCGAGGTGATCCAGGGCCTGGGCGATGGCGATCCAGTCGAACTCGCCCCCCTCCTCGAAAGGCGAGCCCCAGCGCGTGGTGCGGGTGACGCCTTCGGGGTCGGCCTTCATCGGAGCGAAATCGTACACCGGGGCATGCCAGATGCCTTCGGGGCGCTTGATGAGTGCCGCGTTGCGACCATGATTGTCGGAGTTGCCGAAGGCCACGTTGAGCAGGTCGCGCTTGACCCATTCGATGACGAACTCGGCACGGTCGAAGGGTTCGGCGCTTTCCACAACGCGATATTGACGCTCGAGCCGGGCGACGAGCATCTCCAGAACGCTGACGTGTTCGAGCAGCGTGCCCGGAGCGGCGCCGAACAGGGCATAGATCGATTCGAGCCCATGCCGTACGAGCCCCGTCGAGCGCATTTCCACATCGAAGCGCGGCAGCCAGAGGGAAGGGTAGCGCTGACCCTCGATCAGCCGCATGCGAGAAACATCGATGGTCTCGATGCCAAGCGCATGCAGTTCCCGATAGTAGTGGTACTCGGCGCGCAGGATGTCGCAGTCGTCGGGGCTGCGCCGCCCGCGGGGGAACTTGACCAGGTAGTGGTCGTCCGTATTGGCGGGGTCGTCCTGCCAGGTGTCGATCCAGATTCTGTCTCGTCCATCGCAGCGCACCAGCAGCTTGGGGGCTTCGCCTCCCGCCCCGGTGGCACCCCCACTGGCCGCCCCCATCTGCTGGGCATACTCGAGGAAGTCGGTGTGTCGCTCCACCACGTCATCGAGCGTGAAGCGATGCTGCTCCAGCCGCGAGCCTGGCTGGCGCTCCGGCACGGCTTCCCTGATGCGCAAATTGCCCACCGGGGCGATGGTCCCGTGGCGCAGCAGCTCACTGTCCTGTTCGCCTGCCGACAATGCCTGGATCCCCAGGTGCGCGACCCAATACCGGCGACTGGCGCCGGCGGGCATGATGTCTTCGAGGAACCCGAACCAATGTGGAGCCTCGTGGGTGAGCATCAGTTCCACGGGGAGCGTCAGGCTGCAGGCGTGCTCGTCGTCCCGCGACAGCCACTCCAGGGCATACGCCTGGCCATAGCTCAGCCGCGCAGGGCCGTGGGTGCCGCGCGCCGGCTGCGGAATGGTCAAGGTGGCGGCATCGTGCCAGCGTTGGTCCAGGTAGATCTGTATGGTGAGCTGCATGTGCGAGGCTTATTGTGCATGATTACGCTCAATTGTAGCCGGGGTTCCAAATAATGTGTATTTGGTTGCTCACTTTTTTGGTTTGTGGGTAAAAGTGAGCATTATACTGCGCATTATTCATTTGTGCTGCAAATATGTGAGGTGTTGACTGCACGTTTCAGCGGCTTTGGCCTAACAGCACGCTGGTACAGAACGTCTAGCGTTGGGAAGTCATATTGTAACGGAATGTTTACTTGATCGTGTTCATGCCTATAATGGCACAGGCCTAGGGAAACCTGGCCACAGTGACCAGAACAATGATGATAACGGTTGGCCAAGAGTTACTACGACCATGCGCAGTCATGCGCGGATCCGTCATCTTTGCTTGATACTCTCGGCTGACGTACTGACGCAGGACAGCGCATTCATGGCATTCATCTCCTTTGCCAGCAGCGAGTTCCCCGAGCGTGAGCGTCTCGAGGCGGCTCAGGACTGCTATGCCGCCATGGCCAACGTCGATCTCGCCGTGCCGCGCGGCGAGTCACCTGACATTACCGCTCGCATCCGTCTGTTGCCCGGTGTTTCCATCGCTTATGTGGAGTGCTCTTCGCTGGTGGCCCAGCGCAAGCCGGTTAACCTGGCCGACGGCAACGACGATATCTCGCTATTGCTGAATCCCGGTGGGCAGGGTGGCTGGGAATCGTCCCAGCCCAGCCTTGGCGAGGTGAGCTGTCGCGCGGGCGAGGGCTGCCTTGGTTTCAACGAGGTCCCCGGGCGCGTTGCCTTTCGCGGCCCTGGAGCACGTTTCCTGAGCATCGGTTTTGCACGTCGACTGCTGGTCCCGCTGCTGGGCGGCAACCCACCCTTGGCGATGAACAAGTTGATTCGTACCGAACCCCTGGCGCGTCTGGCCCGGTTGGCTCTCGAGCTGACCTCGGGGAGAGCGTTGTCCTTCGCTCAGGACACATCACGGATGGCTGACCAGGCGCTGGACTTGGCGGCGCTGGCGCTGGGGGCTACCCCGGACGCGGCACATCACGCCAGGGGGCGTGGGCTGCGTGAGGCGCGCCTGCGTGCCATCAAGGCCGATATGCTCGCTCTTGCGTCGCGTGGCGACCTGAGCCTGACGCAGGTGGCGGCGCGCCATGGCGTCTCGCCCGGCTACCTGCGGGCGCTGTTTCGCCAAGAGCAGACCACGTTCACCGATTACCTGCTGCGACTACGCCTGCAACTGGCGTGGCGACGGCTGGTGGAGCCGCGACTCGGACAGCGCTCCGTCAGCGACATCGCCTTCGCTTCGGGTTTCAACAATCTTTCCTGGTTCTACCGCGCGTTCAAGCAGCACTTCGGCGTGACGCCCAGCGAGATCCGTGCCGGGGCTGCCATGGACGTTCTGCGTCCAGCTCCGCCGGGATGAGGGTGCCGGGAAGAAAAAGTGACGGGATGTGACGCTGAGTGGAGGATGAGGCGAAAGGGTGTTGGTAGGCTCATGCCATTCCATTAGCGAGAATTAAAACGATAATCCGGCGCGGCTGAGCTCCGTGTCCTGTACGCAGCAGGAGCAATACAACAATGAAGGTACTCGGTACCCTTTCCCTTCGGCGTGCGGCTGTAGCGTTGGGCCTGGGGCTGTTGTCGCCCGTGGCGCTGGGCAGCAGCCTGCTACAGCTGCACGAGCTGGCCGTGGACAACGACCCGCAGTTCCAGGCGGATTTCCATGGCAAGCAGGCCACCGATGAACGTTACTATCAGGCCCGCTCGGCGCTGCTGCCCCAGGTGAACCTCAACGCCTCTCGCAGCGAAATCAGCCAGGACATCATCAGCTCCGACAACGAAGTCTTCGGCAGCGGCAGCACCTCCTACCCCACTACCGTCTACGGTCTTTCCATCGACCAGTCGATCTACGACTACTCGCGCTGGGCGGCCTTCGGCCAGGCAAAGCGAGAGATACAGCAGGCGGCCTCCGAATTGGAAGCGGCACGCCAGGATCTTTTCCTGCGCGTAGCCGAGCGCTACTTCGCGGCGCTGGCGCTGCACGAGAACCTCAGCTTCCTGCGTGCCGAGAAGGAGCAGGTCGGCACCAACCTGGAGCAGGTCCGGGCTCGCCACGAGGACGGCCTGGCCCGCGAGATCGACCTGCTCGACGCCGAGGCACGCTACCTGCAGGTGGAGGCCCGCGAGCTCGACGTGGTGAACCGCCTGCGTGATGCGCTCAACGCCCTGGAGGAAGTGACCGGCGTGGCGCCCAATAGCCTGCGGCTGGTCAACGACGACCTGCAATTGCAGCGGCCTCAGCCGGATTCACCGGAGGCATGGACCGAGCTGGCCGTGCAGCGTAATCCGCGCCTGCAGGCCGCCCAGATGGCGGTGGACGTGGCCATGCAGGGCGTCAAGGTGCGACGCGGCGGGCATTTTCCCACCCTCGACCTGAGCCTGAATCACGAGACCGATAACACCGAGGGCTCGCTGTTCGGCGGCGGCAGCGAGGTCGAGACCCAGACCATTCGTTTCGGGCTGAACATACCCGTCTATAGCGGTGGCATGGTCGCCTCCCAGGTCCGCGAGGGCGAGCAGCAGATCGAGGCCGGTCGGGCGCGGCAGGAGCAGGTGCACCGGGAGTTGGAGCGCAACGTGCGCGCCGGTTACCAGGGCATCGTTACCGCCATGGCGCGCGAGCGGGCGCTGCGCGAGTCGTTGCGTGCCAACGAGCGCATCGCCGAAACCCGCCAGGTGGGCTATGAGTCCGGCGTGATACCGCTGCTCGACCTGCTCGATGCCGAGCGTGAGCTTTTCTTCGCCCGCAGTGAGCTGGCCAGTGCCCGTTACGACTATCTGGTCAGCGTGCTTCGCCTGAAGCATGCGGCGGGGGTGATCAACGTCGAGGATCTCGCCGAGATCGATGCCCTGATGAGCGAGCAGGTCGATGTCGTTGCCGTCAACCGCCTCTGAGCAGCGCCGGGAGGCGTCGTCCGACGCACCCGAGCGGATGCAGCGTTTATTCGCCGGGCTCGGGGTGGCGTTCGGCCTGGAGCGCTCGGTCAAGTGTGGCCCGGGGCGCTGGTCGACCCGGCGCCGCCTCTACAGTGCCGCCGTCGAGGCCTGCGGGGTCGAACGGCTGGCACGCGAGCTGCCGGCCCTGCTGGTGGAACTGGGCATGGACGATGCGAGCCGCGAGGCATTCCTTGCCGCTTTGCAGGCGCCGAGACAGCCGCACTTCCTGCACCTGGGAGTCGAGGAGTCGCGTTGCAAGGTGTACTGGGAAGCGCCGCTACCCCGTGAGCTAGGGCCGGGCGAGCGCTTCGTGCTCTATCGCGCCTGGAAGTGGCAGCCCGGCGAGACGGCGGCGCTCTCCGACTACGTGCTGGTGCCCACCGCGGGCGAGGCCAGGGCGGCATACCGCCGGCAGTGCGAAGGCATGCCGATGGCGTTGGTCGATCTGCTCGAGCAGCTCGAGGTCAGCTTCGCCCTGGCCCAGACCCCCTGGCCGCCGCTGACGGTGCGTATCGAGGAAAGCCGGCGGGGCCGGGCGACGCCCCGGGCCTCGCTGAACCTGCACCTGCATCAGGCGCGGCTGCCGCTGGGCGGCGTGGCCGGACTGATGATGGGGCTGGCGCGGGAGTGGGACAGCGCACCCCGCCAGGCACTGGTGGCGTGGATCGCGGCGCATGGAAACGAGTTTCTGGGCAACCTGTCGTTCGGCCTGGGCCACGATGACGAGCCGTTTCTGACCTGCTACCACGGGGCACGGGTGGTCGAGAAGTGAGCCGAGAGCAGGCGGTATAGAAGAATGGGCCGGACGCTGGCAGTCGTGTCGACCCCAGCGGCGGTAATGCAGACAACCGGAACAATAAGGAGCCAACCCTTGGCTACGCAACTGCTTATCTATCGTAACGTACAGCCGATTACCCGCGACAAGCACGGTGAGCTGTCGCTCAAGGTCGGCAAGGATTTCGGCTTTGCCGGCCAGGTCAACTCGGTGCCGTTGATGGCGGCCGAGTTCCCGGCGGCGGCCAGCGACCTGCCGATCGTCTTCACCGATGCCGAAGGCAGCGTGCTGCCGGTAGCGGTACTGGGGGTGGATCAGGACGCCAACCTGATGGTGGACGGCGAGGGCCAGTGGCGCGGCGAATACGTGCCGGCCTTCCTGCGCCGCTACCCCTTCGTGTTTGCCGCCAGTGAAGACGGCAAGACCTTCACCCTGTGCATCGACGAGGAGTACGAGGGGCTCAATACCGAAGGCCGCGGCGAGCGCTTCTTCGACAGCGAGGGCGAGCAGACCCAGTACATGGGCAAGGTGCTCGACTTTCTGCAGGACTATCAGGCGCACTTCCAGCGTACCCGCGCGTTCTGTGCCCGGCTGGCGGAACTCGATCTGCTCGAGGCGGTGGAAGCGCAAATCAGTCTTCCCGAAGGCGGCAAGCGCACCCTGACCGGCTTCAAGGCAGTGAACCGGCAGAAGCTAAAGGCGCTGCCCGAGGACACGTTGAAGGCCATGCTCGCCACCGATGAGCTGGAGCTGCTTCATGTGCACTTGCAGTCGATGCGCAACTTCAACCGCCTGAGCCGCCTGGCCCGCGGCGGTTCTCGCGTGGGTGCGCTGACCAAGGGCGACCCCGCCGAGGAGGCGGTGAGCCAAGGCGATGACGAAAAGCCGGTGCACTGAAGGACCCGATTCCTGACGCCCTGGGTGGCTCGTGTGTGATGCGCGAGCCGCTTCCCCTCCAGCGCGTTGCGTAGCACATGTGGCAAGAAGAAAAACAGGAGCCCTCCCAATGAATCGCCCCCAGCGCAAGCCCCTCACGGACCTGATCTCCAAGCTCACGCGCAGGTCGCGTCGAGCCAAGCGTGCCCAGGCCGAGCCCTCGCGTTTCATCTTCGAGGGTCTCGAGCCGCGCATGCTGCTCTCCGCCGACCCGCTGACGGCAGCGGTGGCTGCCGGCAGCGACGTGATGCTGCGAATGTCCGAGGACGAGCAGCGCGTGGAACTGGTGGAGAGCATCGAGGGCCAGGAACAGGTGCTGCACAGCTTCGACCTGGGCAAGGCGCGTGAGGAGAATGAGGGCCGGATCACCATTCAGGGCAGCGCCGACGACGATTCGTTGAGCTTCCATGAGAGCCTGCTGGGCGATGCCGCTTCCGGCTTGATCGTCGACTTCCTTGGGGGGGAAGGTGACGATCGGCTCGACCTGACCAATGGCCAGGGCCTGGTCATCAACTTCGTGGGGGGCGAAGGGGACGACCGGCTGGTGGCGGACACGGGCGACGCCGAGTGGTCGATGGGCGACGATGGCGGCGAGATGACCCGCGACGACGGCCAGCGGGTCTCGTTTTCGGGGCTGGAGTGGGTCGATGCCACCCTGGGCGGCACCCATACGTTGAGCGCCACCGCCAGCGACGAGGCCACCTGGCTGGCGCTGGATGAATCAGCCGTCCAGCTCGGCGGCGTGGTGTTCGAGGGGGTCGGCCGTCTCGAAGGGCGTTCGCAGGACACCTTGAGCTACGCCGAGTATGCCAGCGGCGTGAACGTCGACCTGGCGGCAGGCGTCGGCTCGGGGTTCGGGCGGGTCGGCGGCTTCGGCGGCCTGGTGGGCTCGGACTTCGACGACTCGCTTGCCGGCGATGCCGGTAACAATCGAATCGAAGGTGGGCTGGGCGACGATATCCTCGATGGCGGCCAGGGCGATGATACCCTGCTCGGCGGCAAGGGCAGCAACCTGCTGATCTCGAGCGGCGGCGACGATCGCTTCGAGAGCGACGACGAGGCCGAGGACAGCTATCTGGTCGAGCGCAGCAGTGGCGACATCATCCTGGCGGACGACGGCAGCGATGCAATCAAGGTCACCACGGCCGACGGCTCGCTGAGTTTCGAGCGCTCTTCCGCCGAGATCATCCTTGCCGCCACGGGCAGCGGCCAGACGCTGGATGCCAGCGGCTATACCCATTCCGGCGTGACCTTTCAGGCCCGCGGCAGCGCCACCGACATGATCGGCAGCGAGCAGGACGACCGCTTCCTGCTCGGCAGCGGTGGCGGCAGCATCGACGGCCGCGGCGGCGACGATATCCTCGAAGCCGAGGCCGACGCCGACATGACGCTCTCCGATGCGCGACTCGAAGTCGCCGGCTGGAGCGATTACACCCTGGTCAGCGTCGAGTCGGCGCTGCTGGTGGGCGGCGAGAGCGGCAATGTTCTCGATGCCGGTGCCTTCAGCGGCGATGTGCGCCTGGAGGGCGTGGCCGGGGAGAACACGCTGATCGGCGGAAGCGGCGACGACCTGCTGGTTGGCGGCACGGGCAACGACACCCTTGAAGGCGGCGCCGGTGACGACGTGCTCTACGGCGGCCTGGGCGACAACACCCTGGCGGGGGGCGCCGGCGAGGATCGTGTGCTCGGCATCACCGACAGCTTCCTCACGCTCACCGATTCGGCGCTGATCCATGGAGACCTGGTCGAGCAGCAGCGGCTGGTGTGGGATGGCGGCGCCGACGCCGAGATCCGTTTCTTCTTCGATGGCGAGCAGAGCCTGGCGCTTGCCGCCAATGCCGAGGCGCTCGAGATTCAGCGTGCGCTCGAGGGCATCGCCGGTATCGGCCAGGGCAACGTGCAGGTGGCCCGTGAAGTCACCGACTCCGGCGAGACCGCCTGGACGGTGCGCTTCGTCGGCGATTTCTTCGAGAACAGCGAAGCCGAGATCGCCCTGCTGGGCGTGGCGGCGTCGAGCGCTTCGGCATCGAGCGCCTCGGCCACTCGCGAGCAGGCGCGCCGGGTGGGGCGCGACACGCTGAGCGGTATCGAGGGCGGCATGCTCCAGGCCGAGTACGGCAATACCGTACTCGATGCGCGTGGGTTCACCGGCGACGTGTATCTGCAGGGTGGGGGCGGCAACGACACGCTCTACGGCGGCCAGGGCCATAGCGAGTTCAACGCCGTGGCCGGCGACAACCGCCTCTATGCCGGCAGCGGCGAGAACGTGATCATCGGGGGTTCGGGCAGCGACCATCTCTTCATCGAGCTGGGCGGCGACGCCCGCGATCTCGACCTCGGTGGGGCCGGTTTCGTGGTCACCCGGGACGACGATGGCGAGGTGAGCTCCACCTATCAGGGTATCGAGCGTGTCAGCATTGCCGGTAATGCCTCCGACAATCGCATCGACGCTACCGGCTATCATGGCCTGAGCGATGACAGCCTGCTCTCTACATTGTTGAGCGATGACGACTACCAGGCGATTTTCGGTGCCGAGACGACGGCGCTGGAGGTGACCCTCGGCGATGGCGAGGCGCTTGTGCTCGATCTCAACGAGGCGCGCACCCTGGGTGACTTGGTCACGCTGCTGGGCAGCCTCGAGGGACTCGACGCCGAATTCGATACGAGCGAGGGGAGGCTGGTACTGACCGCCAGCAACGGCGAGGCGTTGGACATTGCCGCGCAAGACGACAACAGCGCCGCCCAGCGCCTGCTCGATGCACTGGGTCTGGCGGTCAGCGATACCGACGCCGACACCTGGCTGGGCGAGCGCCTGCACGCCGCCGCCGGAGTGGCGATCGACGTGGCCGGTGGGGACAACACCGTTGTCGGCAGCCGCGGTGACGACCTGATTCGGGTCGGCAGCGGTACGCACGCCATCGACGGCGGTGAGGGCCGCGACACCTTGGTGGCCCAGTTCGACGGCAGCATGACGCTGGATGGGGACACGCTCGTCTTCGACCCCTCCGGCGGCGATGAACACGAGGCGAGCCACGCCGGCCTGGAGCGCGTGGAGCTTTACGGTGGCAGCGGGGCCGATACCCTGGACGCCGGCAACTTCGACGGCGAATCGGTGCTGCTTGCCAGCGGCGGCGGGGCGGATACCCTGATCGGTGCCGGTGGCGATACCGGCACCGAGTTCGTGGTAGAGGCCGAGGGGCTTGCCAGTGGCGAGGTATCGATCACCGTCAACGGCGCCGAAAGCTCATTGCGTCTGAACCAGCAGGGCGGGGCCACCCTTGACGATGCAGCCGATTTCCAGCTTCTGCTCGATGTGGTCGATATCAGCGGTTCCCATGCCGACTCGCTGAACACCCGACTGGAGTGGTCGGGCGATGTCACGCTTGAGGGTATCACCGCGACCTTCGCCCAAGATCTCGTGCTCAGCGCCCAGGGCACTCTGCGCCTGCTCGGAACGAGCCTCGACAGCGACGGCCACGAGCTGACCCTCAAGGGCGACCGTGTGGTCATCGATGCCGCCGGCAGCGACAGCAGCAGCATCAAGACGGGTGGGGGCGACTTCAGCGCCGTAGGGCGCGAGATCCTCATCGACGGCGGCAGCCTGATCGACACCCGTGCGACCAGTAGCGAGAACGGCACCGTGACCCTGAGTGCGCAGCCGGTCAGCTACGAGGGCACGCTGCCCAACGGCTTCGCCGATGTGGGCGTCTTCAATCTTTCGATCAACGTCCAGGACGCCACCCTGCGCGGCGGCGACATCGTCGTGGAGTCGCGCATCGTCGATCCCGACCGCTCGCTGTTCAACGTCGATACCGGCGTGTCGTTCATCGACAGCGGCGTCAACGGGGCGCTGGGCTTCCTCGAGGGGCTGGCACTTTTCGCGAGTACCTCGACCCTGGTGGCCAACAGCACCATTACGCTGGGGGCCGCTGCCGAGCTCCATGCCAGCCGCAATATCTCGATCGACAGCCAGATCCGTCTCAGCGCCAGCGTTTCGCCCACCGCCGCCTTCGGCGTGGGCATCTCGGTCAGCACCCTCGTGGCCAAGTCGAACATCGTCATTGACGGGCTGCTCGACGCAGGCGGCGACATTGCCCTGCGTTCGGCAGTGGAAACCACCCAGTCGCTGCTGGCCGCGCCCTCGGGCGTGAAGGGCTTTGCCGGGGCGGTGGCGGTCAGTGTGCTGGTCACCGAATCGCGGGTGATCGTCGGCCAGCCGGCCACGATCGAGGCCGGTGGGGACCTGTTGGTGGATGCCTCCACCATCGATCGCAACCGCACCGTGGCGCAATCCGCACCGGAAGACGGCATGCTCGGCCTGGCCTTCGCCATCAATGTGGAGTCGGGCATCACCGAGGCGCAACTCGCCGGCACCGTCACCGTCGAGGGCGATCTGGTCGTCAACGCCGTGACCGTGAAGCGAGCCATCGAGAGCACCACGCTTGGACTGCTGCCCGCCACGGCCAACGGCGTCACGGCCAGTGCCGGTACGGCGCCGGCGGGGGCCAGCGGGTTGCTTGATGGGGTCCAGAAGAGCGGCAAGGACCTGGCCAAGTCGCCTATGGTGCTGCTTGAGCCCGTGAGCAAGAAGCTGGGTGGCTGGGTCAAGGAGGTGGGAAAGAAGGTCCCGGTCGAATTCATCTCCAAGCGCTTCGAAGACAGCGAGGAAGACGAAGACAAGGCGGCCAGCAACGATTTCGACGCCGCGGCGGCCGTGGCCGTTTCGGTCGACGTGAACGTTGCCGAGGCACGCCTGGGCGCGGTGGACGCCGACGGCAACCCGCTCGAGGAACGCAGCCGTATCCAGGCCGGCGGCGACGTGCGCGTCACCGCGCTCAGTTCGCATCGCCCCGCGGTCAGCGCCGGTTCGTCTGCCACCAACGTCGATCCCAACGCCGAGAAGAGTGACGGCAATCCGCTCAAGCGCTACCTGAAGGGCAAGTTCGTCGACAGCAAGACGTCTGCAGCCGACGGCACCCAGGACCCGAAGGCCGCCAAGCAGGACGGCGATCAGAAGAAAGCCACCGGCACCGAAAAGGCCGCCGTGGGGGTTGCCGTTGCCGTGGGCGTGCTCGATAACCGTGCCGAGGCTTTTATCGAGGGCAACGTCGACCTGGACGCCGGCGAGACCATCAGCGTCGATGCCAAGAGCCTCAATCAGGTCGATCCGGGCGGACTCTGGGGCGCAAGCCTCTACAACGCCATCAAGAACCTGGCCGAGGATGCCGGCGGCGACCATGCCAGCACCGAGAGTGTCGACGAGTTGCGCGGTGGTGAGACGGTCACGGTCGATGCCGGGCACGCCGCAGGCGGCGAGGCCGGGAATTTATACCGTTATCTTGGCGACACCGAAACCAATGTCGATCTCTCGGCCGAGGATTTCGACGACAGCGATCGCTGGGAGAAGCTCGGCACCCCGCTGGAGCAGAACATTCCGGCGTTGCTGGGCACGCTGAACGGCTACCTCTCGGGGCCGCTGGGCCTATCCGGCAGCTTCGACAGCTGGACCCAGGCCACCGCCACCGGGGAGAAGCTGGCCATCGCCGCCGCGGTCAACGTCTTCGTGGTCGATCAGCACAGCGATGCGCGCATCCGCGAGGGCGCGACGATCAACCTCGACGGCGCCGAGAGCGTGGATGCCGCCACGCTGCCGGGTGACGATCGCGCGGTGAGCGTCAGCGCCCAGAGCGTCAACCATCTTCTCGAACTGGTCGGCAATATCTCGCTGCCGAGCGTTTCGGGCGGCACCGAGTTCACCACCAAGAGCTGGAAGGATGCCCTGGTCGACAGCAACCTGAACAAGCTCAAGTCGGGCTTCGCCGGGGTGCAGTCGCAGGGCACCGCGATCGGGGCGGCACTGGCGGTCAACGTCTTCGGCAACGACACCCGCGCCGAGATCGAGTCCGGCGTGTCGCTGCTGGCCGGCAGCCTGGATGTCAGCGCCGACAGCGAGACACTGCTGCTCAGCGTGGGGGCCTCCGGCGGCAAGTCGGAGAAGGTTGCAGTAAACGCCTCGGCACTGGCCAATGTAGTGCAGAACGGCACGCTGGCACGGGTGGGCGAGGGTAGCCATGTCCGTGTCGGGGCCGGTCATGTCGATGCGGATGATAGCGACAGCCCGGCGATGCGTGTCGCCGCGAGCGATGGCAGCTACGCGATTTCCCTTGCCGGGGGCGTGGCCGCGGGCAACTCCGTTGGCGTTGGTGCCTCGGTGGGCATCTCGGTGATCGAACGCGACACGCGTGCCTTGATCGGTAGTCGCGCCGGCGACTTCAGCGAGCGTAGCGGTACGTTGGCGGTGGATGGCGATCTGCAGGTGCTGGCACGCACTGCCGGGGTCACGGTGGATCTCGCCCTGGCCGGGGCCAAGGCGGGCGGCAAGCCGGCACCGCAGTCGCCCTCGTCGGGCGGAGGCGACAGCGGCGGCAGCGAGGACGACGATCCCAACAAGTGGCCCAACAACCAGAAGAACTACGACAAGGTACTGGCCGAACTGACCGGCAAGCTGGGTCAGGGCGGCGGGCAGGACAGTACGCCTGGTGGCGGCGGCAGTAGCACGGGCGTCGGCGTGGCCGGCTCCGTGGTGGTGCATGTCGGCAGCGACGACACCCTGGCCGAGGTGCGCGGCTTCGAGTCGCTCGACATCGGCGGCGCCTTCGATGTGGCCGCCAACGACGAGAGCCACCTCGGCATCCTGGCCGGCGGCGCGTCGCTGGCGACTTCCTCCGGCGGCGGTACCACCGTGGCGGTGGCCGGGGCGGTGGCCCTGGCGTACCAGAACGGCACCACCCGGGCCACGGTCGAAGAGGTCGACCGCCTCGACAGCGCCGCGCTGTCGGTGGATGCCCTGCGCGAGGGCTGGACGGTGCTGGCGTCTGCCGGGCTGGCGCTGGCCACCGGCCAGAAGGGCTTCGGTGTGGCCGGGGCGGTCAGCGTGATGGTCTCGACCCGTGAGGTGCAGGCGCGTGCGGCACGTATCGGCGAGGGCAGCCTCGGCAACCTGGCCGTCACCGCGCGCGATTCAGGCAATCTGCTGTCGATTGCCGGGGGCGTGGCGGCCGGCGGCAAGGTGGGGGTCGGCGGTGCGGTGGGCTTCAACTGGGTCGAGCATGACGTCTCGGCGCTGCTGGAAGACCTCGGCCGTGCGCCGGGCGACGATGCCGACAACGACGCCGATGGCGCGATCGTGGTCGGTAGCGTGAACGTGGAGGCGGTCAATGACGCCCTGGTCATGAACCTGGCGGCCTCGGCCGGGGTCGGCGCCAGTGCCCAGGGTGTGGGGGTGTCCGGCACCATCGGCGTCAACGTGTTGCAGAACGAGACCGAGGCCCGGGTCAGCGACAGTTATCTCGCGCTGGACGGCGACGATGTGTCGGTGATCGCCGAGGATGCCGCCAGCGTCTGGTCGCTGGCGGGAGCGGTGGGCGTGGGCGGCAGTGCCGGCGTGGGCGCCGCCATCGGTGTCAATTACCTGGAGAACGCCAGCAGCGCCAGCCTGGTGGGCGGGGCGCTGCACGACGCAGGTAGCGTCACCGTTCTGGCCACCGAAACCGGCCTGATGCGCGTGCTGACCGTGGGTGTGGGTGCCAGCAAGCAGATCGCCGGTTCGGGCAGTGTCTCGGCCAACATGATCCACAACGCCGCGACGGCGCGGCTGGTCGATACCCGCGTGCGCAACGCCAGCGGCGATGTCTCGGTAGTGGCTAGCGACCGTACGCAGCTCATCGCCATCAGCGGGGCGGCGGCCGGTTCGGGCAAGGCGGCTATTGCCGGGAGTGTGAGCGTCAACCTGATCGACAACGACACGGCGGCGATGATTGTCGACAGCGACATCAGCACCGATGGCGGTGTGCTGGTGGATGCCGCCTCTAACGCGCTGGTGGTGTCGGTGGCCATCGGCGGTGCCGGGGCCGGCAAGGTGGGCCTGGCCGGCGCGGTGAGCGTGAACCTGGTCAGCGGGCAGACCCTGGCACTGGTGGAGGGCGGCAGCCTGACGGCCGGCGGCAGCATCCAGGTACAGGCCACCGACAGCGTACGCCTGGTGGTGATCTCCATCGGGGCCGCCGGTGCCGGCAAGCTGGCCGGCGGGGTGAGCAGCGGCACGGTACAGACCGACAATGCCATCCTGGCCCGGGTCGACGGGGCCACCCTCGACGCCCAGGGCAGCGTGAACGTGTGGGCCGGGCTGGCCGACGATTCGCGCGGCGATTTCAAGCTGGCCGCCGTTGGACTGGGTATCGATCTCGAGAGCGAGGGCACCGAGCTGGCGCCGGGCGAGGACCCGGAAGAGGACGAGCCGGATATTGCCCCGCGCGACCTGTCCAACGTGGACTGGTCGTCGGGCGTGATCAACCTTTCCATTGCCGGCGCTGGCGCCGGTGGTGTGGCCGGTTCCGCCGCGGTGGGGCTGAACTGGATGCGCTCTTCCGTGCGCGCCGAGATCAGCGGTGGCGCCGATGTGTCGGCGAAGGACGCCGTCAGCGTCGTGGCGGCGGATCGCAAGGGCCTGGTCAACATGTCCTTCGGCGTGGCCGGCGCCGGCAAGGCGGCGGGCGGCGCCGCGATCTCCTTCAACTATATCGGAGGCGACCCCAGCGACCCGTCGCGTACGGTCGACAATACCAGCGACGACGATGTGGACGCCTCCGAGGACATGCTGATCCTCGCCGGCAGCGAAAGCGACCATGGTTATCAGGCCGGCCAGATTGCCGCGATCATCGACGATGCCGAGGTGACGGCCACCCAAGGCGATATCGAGGTGGTGGCAAGTGCCGAGGCACAGCTGCTCAACATCACCGCGGGCGGTGCCGGGGCGGGCAAGGTCGCCCTGGCCGGCTCCATCGGCATCAACTTCATGCAGCACGACCTGCTGGCCACGGTGCGCAACGGCGCCGTGCTCGAGGCTCGCGCCGGTGCGGAGGGTGACGGTGGCAATGTCACGGTCAGCGCCTCGGTGGCGCCGATCATGATCAACGTCGCGGGGGCGGCCGCCGGCGCCGGTGCCGTGGGCCTGGCCGGCGCCTCGGCCACCAACGACATGGCATCGATCCTCAAGGCGGGTATCGAGGGGGCGGATACCAGCGTCACCGCGGAGGGTACGATCGACGTGGTCGCCGAGCTGATCCGCGTGACCGACGTACCCAGCATCGAGACCGACGACAGCTTGATCCCCGAGGCCGACGAGGACGATGACCGCCCGGCCACGCCGGAGCAGGGCGACCAGATCTGGAGCTTTGCGCTGAGCGGTGCCGGCGCCGGCAAGGCGGCCGTGGCGGGCGCGCTGTCGCTCAACTGGCTGCGCAGCAACGTCGAGGCGGTGGTCGATGCGGCCACGCTGACCGCGGGCGGCGACATTACCGTGACCGCCAGCGACGACCTGGGGCTCAACGCCTTCACCGCGGCGGGTGCCGGGGCCGGTGCCTTCGCCATGGCCGGCTACATGGCCTACAACTACATCGGCGGCAATCCCGACGATCCCACCGACCATGCCGCCAACCGCATTCATGCACTGATCGAGAACGGTGCCACGGTGACCAGCACCGGCGGCAGCGTGACGCTTTCCGCCTTCTCCGATTCGCGCATCAACGCCTATTCGTTGGGCGGCGCGGTGGCCGGCTTCGCCGCACTGAGCGGCACCACGTCGCTCAACTTCACGCGCAAGGACATTCGCGCCGACGTGCTGGGTGGCTCCTCGGTCTCGGCGGCGGACGATATCGTCATCGGCGCCGACGACAGCAGCAAGATCACCTCGGCCAGCGCCCAGGTCAACGTGGCGGTCAAGGGCGGCGCTGCCGGCATCTCGGTGTCGTACCACGACATCCGCAACAGCATCCTGGCCGGTAGCCAGGCCTCGACGCTGAGCACCGGCACGGCCGGGGATATCCGCATCACGGCCGATTCAAGCTCCAGCAACCTGATCACCATCGTAGGTGTCACTTACGGTACCTTCGGCGCCGGGGCGGGCAATGCCGGCAGTTCGGTGATCCGCAGCCTGGCCGAGGCCAGGGTGGACGGTGGCACGCTTCGTGCTGACGGCAGCCTGCTGGTTCACGCCGATGTCACCGACACCAGCCGTATCGTGCTGGGCACCGTGGCGGCCGGAGCGGTGGCCATCGGTGGCGGCGTTTCGGTCGATCTCATGGGTAGCGACAGTCGCGCCTGGATCGGCGGCGGCGCCGATGTGCTGGCACGTGGTAACGGCGATGGCATGGCCGTGGCTCAGCGCTGGAACGATGACTGGGAAACGGAGACCCGCAACGGTGTGGTGGTGCTGGCCACCAGCCAGATGACCTTCATGACCCTGGCGGCTACCGTCTCCGGGGGGGTTGGCTCGCTGGCCGCCAACGTCACCGTCGATGGCGTCAGCGGCTCGACCCAGGCCTATATCGAGAATGCCCGGGTGCACAGCAACGCCGACGTGGTGGTCCGTGCGCTGCACCATGCCGATGCCGACAGCGGTGGTGGATCTGCTGCCATCGGGGCCGGCCTGGCCCTGGCCGCAGGTGTCGATACCAGCCTGCTGGGGCATCGCACCGAGGCCTGGATCGATGGCGCGGAGTACGCGGGCGAGGAGCCCATGGTCAAGGCGGACGAGGCGCTGCTTGTCGAGGCCGAGGCCGAGGTCGTATTCCTCTCCGTGGTGATGGGTGTGGCGGTGGATCTGGCGCCGGGTGCCGCGATCGCCGGCTCGGCCAGCGCGGTGAACGTCTCCATGGAGACCCGCGCCACGGTGCGGCAGGCGCAGGTCGAAGGGCGTAGCATCGAGGTACGTGCCGAGAACCATGTCGAGGGGCGCTATATCGTGGGTGCCGTGGCCGGGAGTGGCGGCTTCGGTGCGGGGGCATCGCTGGCGGTGGGCCTGCTCAACCCCAAGGCGATCACCGCGATTCAGGGCGCGACCCTGACCGCGGGCGAGGATATTCGCATCGGCGCCAGGCAGACCCTGGACATGGGTATCAGCGTGCTGACCGGTGCCGTCGGCAGTGGCGCGCTGTCCGGGGCCTTCTCGGTGATGATGGCCGATGCCGTGACCGAGACCCGTGTCGGCAGCCTGGGCGGCCAGCGTAGCGAACTGCGCTCCACCGGCGGTTCGGTCGAGGTGCTGGCCGAGACGCTCACGCGGATGAACGCTCGCGACGACGCCGGCGATTACCTGCAGGGCGTGGGCGCCGTCAGCCTGGGCGGAGTGGGGGCCGGGGCCTCGGTCGACGTGATGGTGCTGCGCGAGCGCACCCTGGCGGCCATCGATGATGGCAGCCTGGTGGACGCTGCGGGCGACATTCGTGTCGAAGCGCTGCTGAACCGGGACATCAACTCCTCGGTTCTGGCCTTCACCGCCAGCGGCTCGCTGAGCCTCAACGGCGCCATTTCGGTGGTCAGCCTGGGCGCGGGGCTCAGCGAAGACGCGATGGCCGACGTCGAGGAGCTCGGCGAGCTGGTATCGGGTTCCTTCGCCGGTTTCGCCGACGGTGACTACGCCATGCAGGAGTCCGCCACCGAGAGCGATTCCGGCACCGACGACCCGCTCGATGACGACGAACAGGCAGCATTCGAGAGTGATTTCGATGCCCCCGACAACGCGGGCAATCAGAACCAGGCCAACCGCAAGGCCAACAACGATGCCCTGGAGGAGCTGACCTTCGATGTCGGCTTCGATGTCGAGAAGAGCGGCCAGGTAATCGGCGATACCACGGCCAAGATCGGACGCTTCGCCGACCTGAGCGCCGCTGGCGATATCGTCGTTGATGCAAGGGAAGTGCTGGATGTTCATATCGTTACCGGTGGAGCGGCGATTTCCGGTATTGCCAGTGCGGGTATTTCCATTGCCGTGCTGGAACTCAATGGGGCAGTCAGCGCGACGGTGGGCTACGGCAGTTCGCTCACGGCCGATGGCGACGTTCGCGTGGCCAGCCGTGCCGAGCTGAACAGCAACCTGCATGCCGTGGGTGGCGCGGCGGCACTGGGCATTGCCGTGGGCGGCCAGAGCGCCATCATCCTGGACCGCACGGTTCAGCAGGCCTATCTCGAGGATGCCGGTTCCTCGGCACAGGCCATCAATGTCAACGGCCCCGCCAAGCTGACGGTCGGCGCCAGTGCCGATCGCGACCACCAGGCGCTGGCGGCGGGCGGCAGCATCGGCAAGATCGCCGCCGGTATTTCCGTGGGTGTCGTCGAGGTCAGCGGTGCGACCCAGGCGTGGATCGGCGAAGGCGCGTTGCTGGGCGACGATACGCTTCTGCAGAGCGTGACGGTGTCGGCGACCAGCATCGACCGTATCGACCTCACCATTGCGGCCGTGGCGGCTGGCCTGGGCGGGGCGGGTACCGCCAACGTGGCCACCGTGACGCTCTCCAACGACGTGCAGGCCTGGCTGGGCAACGGGGTGACGCTTGCGGCCCTGGGCGATGTGGTGATCAGCGCCCTGCACACCCCACGCGTCAGCGTGGAATCCCTGGGCGTGGCCGTGAGTGCGGGGGTCGGCATCGGCGCCTCGGTGGTGGTGGGCAACCTGAACACGAGGGTATTGGCCCAGGTAGGCACACCCGGCGGCAACGACAGCGATGTCAGCCTGCGTGCCGACAACCTGACCGTCGAGGCGGGGAGCGCACTGCTCAATGACGCGCCCTCCCTCTACGCCGAGGCCGTGGGTTCCGCCGGTGGGGCATTGCTGGGCCTGAATGCCACCGTGATCACGCTGCGCGACAATGCCCGCGCCGAGGCATTGATCGGGGATACCCAATCCCATCGCGCCGCGCCGGGCGAGCCCCACAGCGACAACAATATCGAGGTGGCCGGGCACCTGCGGGTCGCTACCGACCTGATCACCTCCCTGGAAGGCCGTGCGATCAGCGTGGTGGGCGGCCTGGTGGCGGCCGGTGCCGCCGTGGTGGACGTTCGCCACAACACCCAGAGCCGGGCGCGTATCGGCGACGGCCACGCCATCGTCGCCGGGCGCGTCAGTGTGGATGCCGCCGGCCATCAACAGGCCGAGCTCTACTCCCTGGCCGGCAGCGGCGGGGTGGTGGCGGGTGCCGGTGCGGGCAACTACCTGCACCAGACGGCCACCACCCAGGCCACGCTGGGGGCATCGACGCTCACCGTGACGGCGCCATTGGCTTCGACGGACCCGGATGCGGGCAAGGTTCTGATTCGCGCCGGCCAGGTCTTCGAGATGGAGAGCGAGATCCTCGCCGCCGCCGGTGGCGTGCTGGGCGGTACCGGTGCCGAGGCGCGCTTCCGTATCACCGCCGATACCCTGGCGGCCGTGGCCGGCGGCGCCGATATCACCGCCGACAGCCTCGATCTGCTGGCCGACAGCGAAGTGATCCGCGAGCGGCTGGCGGGGGCGGGCGAAGACACCATTCGCGGCGTCGCCGGCGGTGCCGTGGCCGGTGCCGGTGCCGGCACCGATGCGCTGTTCGATCTCGATACCCGTATCGAGGTGGGTGCCGGCGCGAAGCTGACCACCACCCAGGGCGACCTGCGCCTCGAGGCTTTCAATGGCATCACTTTCCACGACCAGATCAACCTCACCGCCGCCGGCCTGGGTTCCGGTGCTGGCCTGACATCGCACATTCGCGATGACGACATGGCGGCCAGCGTGCTGATCCACGACAACGCCGTGCTGCACAGCGCGGGCGAGCTGGTGGCCACCGCGCGCGGCAGCGGCGATATCAGTTCCGTGCTGCTGATGGACACCTACGGTGCCGCCACCGTGGGCGTGGGCGATGCGCGGGTCATTCTCAGCCCCACCAACCGCATCGTGATGGCCGAGGGGGCCAGCGCCACGGCCTATGGCGACGTCGATTTCGCTGCGGGTGGCGATACTCGCGGCAACCGCGACGAGTACGCGCTGAGCGCGACGCTGGACAGCTTCGCCGGCAGCCTGATTCCCATCGAGGACCTGAATGCCCGCGCCGAAATGGATCAGACGCATCGCATCGATATTCGCAGCGGTGCCGAGCTGGTGGGCGCCCGCGACATCACGCTGTTCACCGAACGCTTCGGCTACAGCGACATGAACGCCCAGGCCAAGGGCGTGAGCTGGATCTCGGAGGTCACCGGCGCCATCGACTCGGCGCTGGGGGGCGATGGCGGCAGCGAGATTCTCGACGGCGACGTGGTGACCCGTTCCGACGGCCGGGTCAATATCGACGGCACCGTGCGTACCGGCATCGACCGCCACCAGCGCCTGGTGCTGGAGATGGCCAATGTCGATGCCGAGGCTTCGGTGATCAACGATGCGCTGGAGGCGCTTCGCGACGAGCTTCAGGGCATTCGTGTCACCAACGAGAGTGAGATCCTCTCACTGCTTGGCCAGATCGACACGCTCAGTGCCGAGTTGGAACTGCTCAATGAGCAGCTGGCGGCACTGAACGACGAACTGAGCGAGCTGGAAGCGGACAAGGCCGTGCTCGATGAGGAGCGGGACGAGCTCGTCGCTGACCTCGAGGAGCTGAACACTAAGCTTAAAGCGGCCAAGGATGACGGTGACGATGACGAGGTGGCACGTCTCGAGTCGGCAATCGACGACAAGGAAAAAAGGAAAGCCGAGCTCGAGGGCGACGATGGCTTGATCGCCGGCAAGCGGGGCGAGATCGACGCCAAGCAGGGCGCCATCGATAGCAAGGACGCCGCGATAGGGAATCTGGAAAGCGATATCGACGACAGGAACGATGATATTGCCGCCCGGAAGGACGAGATCGATGCCAAGCAGGACGAGGTCGATGCCAAGGAGGCCGAGCTCGACGCATTGTTCTCGGGCGGTGCGGGGAGTTTCCTCCAGGCCCGCGAAGGCTACGACGACATCGGCTTCAGCGTGGGCTATACCCGTGGCCAGTCCGAGCTGGTCGATGAACTGCGCGACCTTCGGGAGCGCTTCACGCTCTATCGCAATTCCGGCAACGCGCAGCTGGTCGAGTTCTACGAGAACGAGATCGCGCGCATCGAGCAGCGCCTGCTGGACGAAGGCTACGCCGAGAAGGTCGGCGACGATATCCTGATCAACGAGGTCGACCAGCTCACCGTCTACATCGAGGATGTCTGGGCTCAGGCGGGCACCGTCTATGTCTTCGCCGACGACCTCAGCGGCGCGGGCGAGGTGGATGCCCCCGGCGATGCCAGCATCACCATTCTCAATACCGCGCCGTCGCGCATGGTGCTGGGCAGCACCGAGATCCCCCAGGTGGTCGGCGGGCTCTATTTCAACCTCACCGAGGTGGATGGGGCCGATGCCATCAACGCCATCAACGAGAGCCTGACCACCACGCTTTCGGGACTCAACGCGGCGGGCAGCGACGAGGCGACGCCGCGCATCACCATCGTCAACAGTTACGATGTCTACTTCGATGCCGATGACGGGACACAGGCTCAGGTGCTCGGCGCGCTCGAGCGTGGCCTGGGCCTGGAAGGCATGAGCGACACGGCGCGCGATGCCTTCCTCTACGATGGCGAGAGCTACGGCAGTGCGCCGGCTCCGAGCGTCCTGTTCTCCGTTGAGGGCATCACGCGCAATGTTTCCGGCGAGATCGTCGCCTATGCGGCGGGTTCGCTGGAGATCGAGGGCGAGATGCGCGCCGAGAGCCTGGTGCTCTCCTCCGCGGGGGAGATCTCCGTTCGCGGGCTCTCCCAGTTCAACCCGGGCGGCAATCCCGATGCCCAGGCCGTGAAAGCCGACGGCAACGATGGCGCCGGTTCGCTCAGCGAAGCGGCGCTGGAGGCCATTCGCAACAGCCGCGGCGATAGCCCGGACCTCTCTGCCGGCGTCATCGTGATCGATGCCGAGTACGTCAACCTCAACGGTTATATTCGCGCCGGCCAGGAAGTCTACCGCCTGGAACTCGGCGCTGACGATGCCCAGCGTATCGAGGACCATATCCGCAGCAAGAGCACCAGCAGCATCGTGCTGCCGGGCTCCAGCGGTACGGCGCTGGCCAAGTTCAACCCGCGTACCGGCCAGATCGAGGTGGAGAACATCGCCATCGAGGGCGGCCGCCTCGACATCACCGGCCATGTGGTCAACACCGGCAACGGCAAGCTGGAAGTGCTGGGCGGCTACGGCACCATCGAAGTGGTCAACGAGACCCAGTACACCCTGGCCGTGGGCGGGCTGGACGTCAGCCGGCCCGGCCAGGGCACCCTGCGCATCGACGACAAGTTCACCGGGCTGCATGAGTACAACTACGACCCGGACGGCAGCAACAGCTATGTCTTCAAGCCCAACCAGGACGCTCGCTACGGTTTCAGCGTGGCCCAGGACAGCACCGAACGGCGCTATGCCGTCAAGGGCTCGAGCAGCTGGATCGGCATCGATGCGCTGGCCCCCGACCCCCGGACACTGAACTGGGGCGACAGCGAGCTCACCCCGGGCAAGCTGCAGGATGCGCTCTCCTACTTCTATACCAGCGGCGAGAGTGGCTACGATTACGAGCGCAGCCAGGTGGGCGCGGGGGACGACGAGGAACTCAAGGACTGGAACGACATCCCCACACAGCTGGTGGACAAGTGGTCGACCAGTACCTGGTACGGCAAGAAGACCAACTATGCCAAGTTCGTGCAGGAGCGCGAGAGCGTCATCCTGCATACCCATTCGGTGGAAGCCAACCGCGACGTCGAGATCAACTTCATCGGCAAGGCGACCGGCACCATCGATATCGATTCCCGCGGCGACGTGGTGCTGATCGGCGACCTGGCCAATCACAACGGTACCAGCAAAATCGAGACCGACGGGGCGATTCGTCAGGACGATGACCAGCGCCGTGACATTCGCATCAGCGGCGCGGAAATCGTGCTGCGTGCCGAGAACGGCATCGGTGCCGGCCGCACCATCGACCTGCACAATCGGCTGGGGCCGGACGCGGCCAGCGCACCGCCGATGCGCCTGGATGCCGTGACCACTCGCGGCGAGATCGATGTTACCCAGCTCAACGGCGACTTGACCATCGATCGCGCCCATGCCGGCGGTGATGTCAGCCTCACGGCGGCAGGCAGCCTGATTGCCGGTAGCCTCAAGGGCGGCGCCGATGCCCACGTGCAGGGCCGTAACCTCACGCTTGGCGCAGAGGGAAGTATCGGCGCGGATGGCCCGCTGCTGATCGAGCAATCCAGCGAAGGCCGGCTGAACGCCCTGGCGCGTGGCGATATCGAGCTGCATCAGGTGAGCGGCGACCTCGGCGTCGAGCGGATCGTCAGCACCCAGGGCGATATCTGGCTGCGTGCCGAAGGCGATCTGCTGGATCGCAATGACGACTCGCGCCGCGACGAGCGCACCATCGAGCAGCTGCAAGGCGTGTGGGACCGCATGGGGCTGATTCCGGGTGAAGAGGGCGGCCGCATCGCCGAGGCCAAGCAGGAGCTCAAGGAGCGCAAGGCCAACGAGTACCAGACCTACTGGAACTATCGCTACGCCACCAGCGAGGATGTGATCGCCGGGCTCGAGGATGGCGAGACCTATCGCATCAAGGGCATCGAGGATGGCCACCTGCTGCTGGAAGTGGGCAGTGGCGACCAGCGTAGCGAGGTGCGCCTGTCGGCGCCCGATATTGACACGGATGACCCCCGCGCTAGCCATCGCTTCTATACCTCGAGCGATGATTTCTTCACCGTCGACAGCCTCGACGCCATCAGCGCCGACGGGTTGCTGGCCGCCGGCGGCGCCCTGGCCGTGGGCCAGAGCCTGACCTACCGCCGCGTGGTGGAGTACGACGAAACCCAGGGGGTGATTCTCACCGAGCGGGAGCGCAGCGCCTATCGCGAGGCGCTGCTGGAGCTGGATCCCGGCCTGGCCGATGACGAGGAGGCCCTGCAGGCGCGCATCGACGGTATCGCCGAGGATCGCACCACGGTGTATCGCCAGTTGCATGCGGTCTATGGCGTGGAGGACGGTGACGCGACGTTGCTTCGCGATCTCGACTACCAGCCGACCCTGACCGCCGCCGAGGCGGCCAACATCGAATCCTCGGTGAAGGAGTGGACCGAGCAGGAGCTGCTGTCGCTGATCGGCGCCGGGCTGCTGCAGGAAACCACCAGCACGCGCACCGAGATCCAGGCCGCCAATGTCGAGGCGGCGGGCGATATCACGCTCATCGCCGGTGGCAATATCGGCGTGGCCAGCGGCCGCCAGGTGCTCGACATGACCGACGGCCTGGCCGGGCTGTCGGATGATGAGCGGCTACTGCTGTCGGCGGCCGAACGCCAGGACGTCAGCTACCTCAAGCACGCGCCCGAGGAAGCCAACGTCAAT
Organism: Billgrantia lactosivorans; assembly: GCF_003254665.1. Classification (GTDB taxonomy): domain Bacteria; phylum Pseudomonadota; class Gammaproteobacteria; order Pseudomonadales; family Halomonadaceae; genus Halomonas; species Halomonas lactosivorans. Next base: position 94,112 of record NZ_QHGY01000001.1, read on the forward strand.
TTCGTGGTGGGCGACAGCGTGGATGGCGTCACGACCGTGACCCTCGAGCGCACCGACGGCGAGGCCTGGGACACCACCTGGTTCAAGGCCGGCGAGACGTTGGACATCGACGGCAAGACGCTCAACGTGACCGAGGATGGGGTCTACTACGACATCGTCTCGGTGGACGGCGACCGCATGGTGCTCACCACCGCGCTCGACGTGGTGGCCGAATCGGGCGTCGAGGTCAGCCTGGCCAGCGTACTGCTCGATCCGCGGGCCGAGGCGTTCGACGCGAACGGCGATCCGATCAATGTCATCCGCTACATCGCCGTCAGCCAGGTAGAGGATTTCAACGTCACCAACGGCGGCGACATCTTCGTCGAGGCGGGCGGCTCGGTCTACCTCGGCGCCGATGCCGAGGAGGGCGAGGCCAGCCTGCGCCTGGCCAAGCTGCAGGCGGGGGCGGATGCCCGCGTCAAGGTATCGGGCAGCATCCTGGCGGCCCAGACCCTCGCGGGCGATCTGGTGATTCGCAGCGGCGATCTCATTCTCGAGGCCGCCAACGGACAGATCGGCTCCAGTGCCGATTCGCGATTGCAGCTCGATCTGCTCGACAATTCGACGGTCACGGCCCGGGCCCAGGATGGCATCTACCTGCATGCACTGGACAGCGACATGCGTGTCGGCACCATGTACTCCCAGGGCGGCGACCTGTGGCTGAGTGCCGATGGCAGCATCGTCGACGGCCTGAACCACGGCCTGATCAACATGCTGGCCAACAGCATTCACCTGACGGCCGGTGAAGACATCGGCAGCGAAGGCAATTTCCTCGAGTTCGCCACTCGCCCTGGTGGCGTGATCGATGCCCAGGCGGGCGGCGACCTCTACCTGGACGCGGTGGATGGCAGCATGAGCGTCGGCTTCGTCGAGGCGGAGGGACACGCCCATCTGCGGGCGCTGCAGTCGATCCAGGGCAGCAACGCCAACGAGCTGGCCGGGGACGTCAAGGCCAAGACGCTGCGCCTCGAGACTCGCGTCGGCGGCGTGGGCCAGGCCGATCGCCTGCTGGCGATCATGACCGACGACGATGCGGGCCGGCTGGATGTCGATGCGGCCAATACCGTTTTCGTGCGTGAGGTGCTGGGCGCGGCGGAGCTGAATCGCCGCGGCGACCTGCGCCTGGGCCAGGTCAAGGCCGGCAGCGAGAACACCATCGCTTTGATCTTCTCCGAGCAGGGCAACATCTTCAATGCGCTGGGAGAGGGCGAAGGCGAGAACATCCTGACCTTCGGCGTGCGCCTGATCGCCGAGAAGAACATCGGCACCCAAGCCCGCGTCATCACCACGCGGATGGGCGTGCTCGAGGGCGAGTCGCGTGAAGGCTTCGTCTACCTGACCAACGAGGGTGAGCTGACCATCGCCGAGAGCGGCATGGTGGCCGAGAACGACATCAACATCACCGCCAACAGCCCGATCAACGTCACCGAGGACGTGATCAGCCGTGACGGCGACATCGTGTTCACCTCCAATGCCGGCAACGACGATATCGTCACCTTCAGCAATGGCGTTCAGGTGCGCGCGGAAGCGGGCGGCGTCTTCGTCTATGCCGCGGAGGGCATCGTCATCGACGATCCGGGCGTGCGGATCCAGGCCCGCGACAATGTCGAATTCCACCTGCAGCGACCCGAAAGCGGTGACCCGGCAGGTACGGCGGGCTTCGCCGACCTGGCCTCGGGGCACATCGAGGCGGGCGATACCTTCCTCATGCTGGGGGGCGACACGCGAGGCCAGAGCTGGGTGTTGGGCGATGAGCTGAGCGTACACGCTCCCACCATCAGGGTCGTGACCGGTGAGGGCGACAACAGCGTCCACCTGGGCGGCAACCTGGCAGCAGACCGCTTCGAGCTGCAAGGCGGCAGCGGCAGCGACAGCGTGACCTTCGATGGCGTTCACGAACTGGATCGCGTGGTGGTCGAGCTTGGCGAAGGAGACGATCGTTTGCGCGTGTACGGGACCGTCCATGCCGGCCTGGGCATGCGCTTCGAGGGCCAGCACGGCGCTGACGACCTGATGCTGCAAGCCGACGATCTGCAGGGCGCCGTCGAGCTGCTCGGCGGCGAGGGCGAGGATGCGCTCGGCGTGGTGGAGCTCAACAGCCGTGCCGATGGCCTGCTGATGGATGGCGGAGCCGAAAGCGATAGCTACCGGATCGTGCTGCGCCAGGGAGAGAGCGCCAACTACGAGATCACCGTGGATGACAGCGGGGCGATCAATGACGGCGTGGACACCCTGTTCGTCGAGGGGCGCGGTTTCGACGATTACGCCAGTATCCTCGACCGCGATTTGACCCCGACCGACGGCGAGACGGACGACCTGTTCCTGATCCGTCGCAACTTCCTGGCCCGCATCGAGGGCGATGGCAGCAGCAGTGTTGGCGAGAGTGCGCGAGTGGAGCGCATCAACTACGGCGCTGACATGAATGGCCGCGTGACCGTCAACGGCCACGAGGGCGATGACGTCTTCGTGGTCGACGACAGCTCGGCGCTGATGACACTGGACGGCGGTGCCGGCAGTGATCGCTTCCAGATCGGCCAGGTCTTCCTCGAGCATCCCAATCGCGAAGGCACGGCCGAGGGGGGCGTCTATGACTCCGGCGTTCGTGTCGGCGACGAGATAGACGTGACCCGGACCACGCTCGGCTATCTGAGCTCCGGCAACAGCGAAGCCATGGTGATCTATGGCGGCGAGGGTCATGACGAGTTCGTCGTCTACAGCAACCAGGGCCTGTTGCGCATGGAGGGTGAGGGAGGCAACGACGACTTCGTCATCCGCGCCTTCCTGGTCGGCGATGACATCGATGTGCGTGCCGGCGTCGGCGACGACAATATCGAGTACAACATCAATGCGCCGGTGAGCATCGACGGTGGCAGCGGCTACAACACCGTCACGGTGCTGGGCACCGAGGCCAACGACAACTTCGTGATCAGCGAGGAAGGCGTATTCGGCGCCGGTCTCAATATCGGCTTCGACAACATCCAGCGGGTGCGTGTCGATGCCCTGGAAGGCGACGACACCTTCTTCGTGCTCAGTACCCGTTTCGATGTGGTGACCGAACTGATCGGCGGCATGGGCAGCGATACCTTCCTGGTGGGCGGCAACGTCACCGGGCGCGTGGTCGCCGCCGATCCGGAGGGGCGCAGCAGCCTGGTGACACACGGCATCGTCAGCGCCGACCAGGCCTATGCCAGCCTGCTGGCCGATGGCCTGCCCGTCACCGTTTCCGATCCCAGCCGCGGCGCCGTGGTGGTGGATCAGCCGGGCGGAGATACGCGTGTCGTCGAGGGCGGCGAGGCGGGCTCCTGGTGGCTGTCGCTGGCGCTGCCCAGTGACGGTATTGCCGAGGGCACCCTGGTGTCGCTGACCGTTTCGGCGGCGATGTCCTCGACCAGCGACCGCAACCGCGGCCGCGATGCCGAGACGGTCAAGCTGGCGCTCGACCCGGATGGCGAGTTCGCCCAGGCGATCAATGTCGACTTCGTGTACGAGGACGGCGAATGGACCCCCGCGCAAGAGATCTTCGTCAAGGCGCCAGACGACTCGGTGGTCGAAGGCACCCGCCAGGTCACCGTGAGCTACAGGGCACAAGTGCAGTTGCCGGATGACGGCGACCATGAGATGCCGGAGGCCCTTGCCGGCCTGCTCGACCAGGCGATCAACAACACGATGGTCACCGTGTATGACAATGATCGGGGCGATCTGGCATTCGACGTGCCCAACGGCAGGCTGCAATTGATCGAAGGGGACGATGCGGGCAGTACCTTTACCGTGCGTCTCTCCACCCCACCCCTTTCCGGCGAGCAGGTCACGGTCAGGCTGGACCTGGATGCCTTCGACGGTCGCGTGGAGGCCCTGGGCGATGCGCTGTCGTTCGACGAAGCGGGCGAACCCTACCTTGTCTTCAGCGAAGACGACTGGGACGAGCCGCGCACCATCGAGCTGCGCGCCATCGACGACGGAGAGGTGCAGAACCGGCTGGATGCCCGCCTGGCCTTCACGATCGAGACCGATGCGGTCGGTTCCGTCTATGCCGACGCCGAGCCTGGTACCGTGCGCGCGACCGTCTACGACAACGACAGCGCCTCACTGGTCGTCAAGCAGAGCGATGGCGGTACCCGCGTCACTACCGTGGGCGGCACCGACAGCTACACCATGCGCCTGACCCAGGCGCCGACGGCTGCCGTCACGGTGCGCCTCAACAGCGACGGCCTGACTCGCTTCCTCTTCGATGAGACCGATGAGGATGAGCGGCTCTTCCTCGATAGCGTGTTCGAAGGTGAACGCCGTGTCAGCGTGCATGCCGCCGACGGCGCCGGGCCGATCCTGCGACTGAGCGAGGGCGACTGGCAAGAGCTCGGCATCGATACGGGCATGTACCTGACCCTGAGCGATCCGGCCGCTGCGGAGTCCGGCGCGTTGGCGGGAACCTTCCGCATCAACCACCTCGATGCCGATGGCAACCTGCACCTCACCGGCGAGGCCGATCTGTCGGGCTTCGTCGCCAGCGAGTTGACCCTGACCGAAGCCGCGACACCGGCGGTTCAGTTCGACGCGACCAACTGGGATCAGTGGGTCGAGATTACCCTGGGAGCCGATGTCGATTTCGTGCCGGCAAGCAACGCGGCCTACGACATGAGCTTTGCCCCGCAGCCGAACGTGCTGGACCGCATCCAGGGGCCGCTGCTCCTCGAGGGCGGGGTAGGCGATACCGACCGCTCGCTGAATGCGGCGGTCATGCTGCCCTGGGAGGAGACGCAGCGCGACGAGGATGGCGACGGCGAGACGGACGAGTCGCTCACCGATGGGCATGAACTCGACGATACCGACGCTCTTGTCCTGCACGCCGATGCCAGCGTTTCCGACCTGGCCGGGAGGCTGGGTGCCAACCACCTGTCCGGCCTGGGGACGAGCAGCGGCGCGGACGATTGGCTCGAGCAGGATAACGGGCTGGGCGACGGCAACACGGTCGACACGCTGCGAGGCGTGCATTTCCACGGCCTGGAGAGCGTCGAGTTGCTGCTCGGTAGCGGTGGTGACGAACTCGAGATCGATCTCGATCCGGTGAAGTATGCCGCTGACTGGACGCTCGGCGAGAGCGGCGAACAGGCAGCGCTGGTGCGCGACCCCGAGGCTGGTGGCAGCTGGCACGCGGATGGCTTCCGCACGGGGGATAGCGTGTTGATCGGTGGCGAGCGATTCCTGGTGACCGGTTTCACCCTGGCCGGCGACATGCTGCTCGACCGGCCGCGTGCCGACCTGCTGTCGCTACTGGGCCATGGCCGGCCGGCCATTGTGCGGGAGATGCCGCTCACCGTCGTACATGGCGGCGGCGGCAACGATCACGTCAAGGTGTCCGGTGGCTACGAGGCGCAGATTCCGCTGATCGTGTTCGGCGACACCTCTCGTAGCGGCGAGCGCTACAGTGCCGTAGGCGGCCTGCCCAGTCGCCTGGCGCAGCCCTTCCTCGACCCCGGCGACAACAGGCTCGATGCCAGCCAGGCCATCGGTGGCGTGGTGCTGGTGGGCGGCGCCGGCAATGACACCCTGCTGGGTGGCGCCGGCAACGACCAGCTGTTCGGCGGTGGCGGCAACGACACCCTCGATGCCAGTGCCGGCGGCAGCAACCACCTTTACGGCGATGGCGGCATCGATGTCGATATCACGACCCGCCTGAGCCTGGCCGATGCAGTGATGACGCTGCATGCCGCGACCGGGGACGTGGACCATGCCACCGGCGACCGCCTGGAGGCCGGCAGCGATACGCTCATCGGTGGCAACGGCAACGATATCCTGCTTGGCGACCATGGCGTGATCGAGCTGGAGACGCGTGAGGGCGCGGCCGACCTGCGCCTGCTCGACAGTCAGCGAGTGATCACGGTGCACAGTACCGATGTCGGTTCCTTCGGGGAGAACGTGCTTTCCGTCAGCGCGGGGCGCAATATCCTGTTCGGCGGCAGCGGCACTGACGACCTGCAAGGCGGTATCGGCGACGACATCCTGCTCGGCGACCATGGCGACGTGACCTTCGGCGCGGTCAACGACTTCGAGCGCATCGCGAGTGTGGCGACACGACTGGAAGGCCTGGACGGCGACGACACCCTGCACGGTGGCGAAGGCGACAACCTGATCGCCGGCGGCCAGGGCAACGACACCATCGCCGCCGGCGATGGCGACAACCTGATCGCCGGCGATCATGCCGAGGCGCGCTTCGACGAGAATGGTGTGGTGGTCTCGTTCACCTCGCGGCATTTCGGCCACGGCGGTCGCGATACCATCGTCAGCGGCGCCGGCAACGACTGGATCCTGGGCGGCTACGGCAGCGATGAGATTCGTGTCACGGCGGGGGACAACGTGGTGCTCGGCGACAACGGCCGTATCCTGGCCCGGGATGGCATTCGCCAGCGGGTGGAGAGTCTCGATGGCCGTGCCTCCACCGGTGGCAACGATCGCATCCATGTCGGCATCGGCAATGACCAGGTGATAGCCGGGGTCGGCAGCGACCGTGTCACCAACGAAGCGGGTGAAACGGTGATCATCGGCGATGATGGCATCATCGTCAGCGATGCCGGCGGACGCTATGCCATGGCCCAGACGGGCAGGGTCGACCTGGGCGACAACGATCGCCTGATCGGCGGGGCGGATCGCGACATCATGTTCGGTGGAACGGGCGACGATCATGCCGATGGCGGTGCCGGGAATGACATCCTGTTCGGTGACTTTGGCCGCGTCACCCGTACCCCGTCGCTGATCACGGTCGAGACCATCAGCCACTTCGAGGGCGGCAACGACGAGCTGTACAGCGGACCGGGGCGTGATATTGCCATCGGGGGTGCCGGAGGAGACGGATTAGGCGGCGACTTCGGTCTCGACACCATGATCGGTGAGTACGCGCGAATTCGCATCGCCTTGAGCGGCGCCGACGAGGCTGAGGATATTACCTCCATCGTCACCCTGGCCCAGGGGCGGCTCGATTTGATTCGCCAGGCGCAGCAGGAACTCTACGAAGAGGAGGCCGCTGCCGATCAGGGCGCCCTGGGCTGGCTGGACATGACGCCACAGGGTCTACTGGGCAACGGTAATTTGTATGTGCGCCATGACGAACCCGGCTTCGAGTCCCGGGGCATGGAGGGGCTGCGCCAGTTGATCGACGACTGGGTCGAGCGTCAGCAGGGGGCAGGCAGTGCGGGGATGCGTGCGAGCATTGCCTCGAGCGTGGCGGCCGGTGTGGGCAACGGCGTGGCGTCAGGCGAAGCCGCCACGAGCGAGGCTTCCCCGCAAGCATCCGATGCCGATGAAGCGCCTGTCGCCGACGAGGCACCGCCCGAGGAAGCACTCTCCGATGAAAGCCAGCCTGAGGAGACGCCCCCCGAAGAAGCACCAGAGGCAGGCGAGGGCGAAGGGGACTCGCCGGCGGCACACGAGGCCGACGGCCCCGAGGCGGAAACGGATGATCTGGCTGTGGTCTCGGGCGTGGCTGCCATGCTGGCCGGGGCCAGCGGTTGGGGCGTGGCACGCAATACGGGCGGCACGCGGCATGATGGAGGACAGTTGCAGGCGCTGCGTCGTGAGCTGGCTGCCGCCGATTGGCAGCGCTTCAACGATATGGAAGAAGATGATGACGCCTGAGGCCAGTCCTGGCGGGAAGGTGCGCAGTGAGGAGCGATGCAACTAAGCAGTGTTGAAACGGGGGCCGGTGAAACATCGGCCATACAGGCCAGGCAGCGACAGGTAAAGAGCGTTCAAGCCTGGCTTGCCCGGCACTGCGAGCAGGCGCCGCGCCCGGAGGGGGCAAGCGTGACGCAAGGCATCGTGCTGTGGCGCCAGAATGACCAGTGGCAGCCCGTTGCGCTATGGCCCAGCCAAGCCGATGGTGCGGCGTTGCTATCGCTTGCCGAGGAGGTGCGTGAGGCAGGGCGCGGCATGGTCAGCCAACTTGACGAGGCGAGTTTGGCCATTGCCTATCCGGTAAGGGATCTGGTGGACACTTCCTCTTCGGCCAGGGATGGCACTGGGCAAGTTCTGATCGGAGCCGTTGCCCTATGCATTTCGGTGCCTGAAACGTTGCAAGGAATCGACCTCGGAACCTCCGCCCTACGTGCCAGCCTGCCAGAACCGCTGCAGCGGGGTGAGCGCCAGGCGAAGGCACGCACCGCAATCCATACAATGTTGTTGCCGTTGATGCGTCGGCTTGAAGACGGTGTTGCGGCTCTAGAGCGCGATGCCCTGCAGCATCGATACCGCAGCGTGAATCAGCGCCAGGAAAGCCTCTCCCGGCACCTCGCCCTGCTGGCTGCAGTGCTTGCCGAAGCCCGTTTCACCGCTGCTGCCATGCAGCTCGTTTCACGTCTGGCCAGCCACTTCGAGGCGGAGCGGGTCAGCCTGGGGTGGCGGCGCGGGGCGCGTACCCGGGTCGAACAGATCTCTCACAGTGCCCAGTTCAATCGAAAGATGAACCGTATCCGCGCCACGGAAACTGCCATGGATGAGGCCTTGGATCAGCGCGGCAGCGCCCTTTGGCCGGCTCCCTGCGCGGCAGGCTTGAACCACCGGGTTGCGCGTGCTCAGGCTGCACTGGGCGAGCTGACAGGGTTGCCGGCGGTGGTCAGTGTGCCGCTGCTGGATGGAGCGCAACCGTTGGGGGCCGTCTCCCTGGAGCGCGAAGCGCCATTTACCGAGCAGGAAGTCGCCGCACTGGAGAGCCTGCTGGCACTGTGTGCCCGTGCGCTGGAGGAGAAACGGCGTAACGACCGACCGCTGCCGTTCAAGGTGGCCGTGGCCGGCGGCGAGCAGTTGGGCCGCCTGCTGGGTCCCGGTCACTTGGGGTACAAGCTCGGCGGGCTGATGCTGGTGGGGGTGTTGGGCTTCGCCACTTTCGCCACCGGGGTCGATCGCATCTCTGCCGATGCAGTGCTCGAGAGCCGCGAGCAGAGGGTGATGACGGCACCGTTTCGCGGCTATATCGAGGATGCGTTGGTGCGCCCCGGCGACCGGGTCGAGGCGGGGCAGCCCCTGGCCAGCATGGAGACTCGCGACCTGTTGCTCGAGCGGCTGCAGTGGCAGAGCGAGTTGGCCAAGTTCGAACGCCAGGAGCAGGAAATGCGTGCGGGCGGCGATCGCGCCGGCCTCAATGTGCTGGCAGCCCAGCGCGATCAGGCCCGGGCCAGGCTGGCACTGGTCGATTCCCGGCTGGAGCGTGCCACGCTGCTGGCACCTTTCGCCGGCGTAGTGGTTAGCGGGGATCTGACCCAGCGCCTTGGCGGCTCCGTGGAACAGGGCGAGGAGCTGTTTCGGGTTTCGCCACTGGACGACTTTCGCCTCGACCTGGAGGTACCGGAAGGGCGCATCGACGACGTTCAGCTTGGTCAGCGCGGAGAACTGGTGCTGGCCGCGATGACAGACCGGCGATTGCCGTTCGTTGTCGAGCGGATCACTCCGCAGAGCCGTAGCAGCGATGGCAGCAGCCGCTTCGTCGTCGAGGCCAGTCTCGAGCGTGATGCCGGGGGGGGCGACAGCGAAATAAGGCGTGCGCTGCGCCCGGGCCTGCAGGGCGTGGGCAGGATCGAAGCCGGTGAGGGTAGGCTGATCACCATTTGGACACGTGAACTCATGGATTGGCTACGCCTCACGCTCTGGCGCTGGTGGGGTTGAATCATGGCGGGACCGCTTTTCAGCCAGCATTGGCATCGAGTGGCAGGCTTGCGCCTGCGGCTGCGCCGGCATGCCAGCCTGCACCGCCACGAGTACCGAGGCGAACCGTGGTATGTGCTGCACGACACCCTGACCGGGCAGGTACACCGCTTCACGCCGGAGGCCTACCAGATCATCGGCCGCCTGGACGGCAAACGCACGCTGCGCGACATCTGGGAACAGGTCAGCGCCTCGCTGGGCGATGCCATGCCGACCCAGCAGGAACTGATCTCGCTGATCGGGCGCCTGCATGGGGCCAATGTGCTTTCGGGGTATGGCGATATCGACGTAGACGAGCTCTCCCGACGCCAGGCCCGTCAGAAGCGTGGCAAGTGGCTGCAGCTGATCCGCTCACCGCTGGGCATTCGTGTGCCGCTGCTCGATCCGGAGCGCTTCATTGCGGCGAGCTACCCGTTGGTGCGGCCCTTGTTCAGTCGGCTGGGGGGGGCGCTCTGGCTGGCTACCTTGCTGCTGGCGCTGGTGGTGGCCGGCGTGCACTGGCAGCCGCTGACCGACAACCTGGCCGACCGGGTGTTCGGCATCGGCAATCTCGTGATGCTGGCGCTGGTTTATCCGCTGATCAAGGCGCTCCACGAGCTTGGGCATGCCTGGGCCACCAAGGATGCCGGTGGCGAGGTGCACGAGATCGGCGTGATGCTGCTGGTGTTCTTCCCGGTACCTTATGTCGATGCCAGTGCCGCGGCGGCATGCCCCGACAAGGGTCAGCGCATGCTGGTAGGGGCGGCCGGTATCCTGGTAGAGCTGTTCCTGGCCTCGCTGGCCATGCTGGTGTGGGCCGTGGCCGAGCCGGGCCTGATGCGTGCCATGGCGTTCAACGTCATGCTCATAGCCGGGGTCTCGACGCTGTTGTTCAACGGCAACCCGCTGCTGCGCTTCGATGCCTACTACGTGCTGGCGGATTACCTCGAGATCCCCAACCTGTTCAATCGGGCCAACCAGCAGCTTGCCTATGCAATCAAGCGCTATCTGCTGGGGCGACGCGACGTGACCAGCCAGGCACGCTCCAGACGCGAGGCTTGCTGGCTGACCGGCTATGCGCTGGCGTCGTTCGGCTATCGCCTGCTGATCATGGTGACCATTGCCGTGTTCGTGGCCACCAAGTACCTGTTCGTAGGCGTTCTCCTGGCCCTATGGTCGGTGACCATGACGCTGCTGTTACCCCTCTTCAAGCTGCTGAAGGCGATGACGGTGGATGACTCTCTACAAGGTTCGCGGTGGCGTGCGTGGGGCTGGTTGGTTGCCGGCCTGGCAGCGGTTGCGCTGCTGTTGTTCATGGTGCCGATGCCATACGCGACCCAGGTGCACGGGGTCATCGACATCCGCGAACCGGCGCAGGTGCGCGTTGGCGTCAGTGGCGAACTCGCCGAGCTGTGGGTGGAAGACGGCCAGCTGGTGGAGGCAGGAGACCCACTGATGCAGATTTCTGCCCCGGAACTGGGCGCCGAGGTGCAGATGTTAGAGGCGCGTCGGCGCGAGATCGAGCAGGAACTGGTTGCAAGCGTACGCGACACTCAGGCGGCTTCCATCCTGCGTGAGACGCTGGTGCCGGTCATGCGACAGCTCGACGACGCGAAGGAACGGGCAGATGCCACGATATTGATCAGCCCGCATTCCGGCCTGCTGCTGATGCCGGATGGCACACCGCCACTGGGCAGCTACCTGCAACGCGGCGCTGCCGTAGGCGTGGTGGTGCGACCCGAGGATCTGCGCATTCGTACTCTGTTGCCAGCTCATCAGGTCGAACGGGTACGCGACGACACCCGTCAGGTGCGCTTGCGCTTGCCCGGCCATGAGCGGGACGCGGCCGGTAGCCTGCTGTGGGTCTCGCCCAGCTCCGATCACTCGATTCCCAGCCCGGTGCTCAGCGTCGAGGGTGGAGGGCACGTGGCAATCGACCCTACGGCCAGGGCCGACGATGGCTCGCCACAGGCGTTTCGTCGCCATTACCTGGCAGATTTCGCTGCTGATGGTCTGTTGCAGAGCGGCCAGATGTTGCACCTGGGGGGGCGCGTCCACGTGCGCATCGCGCATGCACCGGAGCCCATCGGCTATCGACTTTGGCGCGACCTGCGCCGCTCCTTCCTGAGACTGTTCGAACGATGACGGAGCGAGTGGCGAGTATTCGAGCGAGGAGGCGTGCGGCATGGTGCTGATGAAATTGCCCGCCGATGTCCTGTCGCGCCCCGAACGTGCCCTGCTGCCGCCGGGCAGTCTCGAGCGGCCTTGGCACTGGCTGCGCTCCAAGCTGCACCGGCCGGCGACACTACGTCGGCTTGGGCTGCGAGCGCAGCTGCCGGGTATTCACCGGCATGCCACGCGCTTGGCTGCCCTGAGCCCGCAGGCGCTCGACGAGGAACGCGATGCGTTGCGCCTGCGACTGTCTCGTCATGGCGTGACGTCACGCCTGGCACGTCATGCCTTCGCTCTGGTGCGGGAGGTATCACGGCGTGAGCTGGGCATGGCGCATCACGATGTACAGCTGCTGGGTGGCCTGGCGATGCTGGGTGGGCGTATCGCCGAGATGCATACCGGTGAAGGCAAGACCTTGACGGCAACGCTGCCGGCGGCGGCTGCTGCCCTGGCCGGCATTCCCGTGCATGTCATCACGGTCAACGATTACCTGGCGGCTCGCGACGCTGAGCTGATGGCACCGGTCTATCGCGCGCTCGGCCTGAGCGTGGCGTCCATCGTCCATGAAATGCCGCCCCATGAGCGCCGTGCCGCCTATGCCGCCGATGTGGTCTATTGCACCAACAAGGAACTGGTCTTCGACTACCTGCGCGATACCCAACTGCTGGGTCGCCATCGTCACCCCCTGCAGGCTCATGCCGCGCGCCTGCTCGGTGAGCTGCACGACGAACGCTTGTTGCTGCGTGGCCTGCACTTCGCCATCGTCGACGAGGCCGACAGTGTCATGCTCGATGAGGCGCGCACGCCGCTCATTCTCTCCGCGCCGGCGGGCAACGAGGCACTGGATATCGCGCTGCTGGACGAAGCGCTGGCACTGGCCGGCGAGTTCGAGGAGAACGCGGACTTCGTGCGCGAGAAAGGGCAGATTCACCTGACCGAGTGCGGTCGGCAGCGACTGACCGAGAAGGCTCAGGCATTGAGCGGGAGTGGCTGGGTGGGGCGCTCGCGGCGGGAGTGGCTGATCCAGCAGGCGCTGGTGGCGCGCCACCGCTTCCAGCGCGACCATCACTACCTGGTGCGTGACGGCAAGGTGCAGATCATCGACGAGCATACCGGGCGTGTAATGGCGGATCGCAGCTGGGAGAAAGGGCTGCAGCAGATGATCGAGCGTCTTGAGGACTGCGAGCCGAGTCATCCCAACGTGACGCTCGCGCGCCTCACCTACCAGCGTTTCTTTCGTCGATATCATCATCTTTCGGGCATGACCGGCACGGCGAGGGAGGTGCGCGGAGAATTCTGGCGTACCTACCGTCTGCGCGTGGTGGCGATTCCGCCGCATCGGCCCAGTAAGCGGCTGTACTGGCCAACCGTGAGCGCCGCGAGGAAGCAGGACAAATGGGAGTGGATCGTCGCGCGAGTGCGCGAGCTAGGTGGCCAGGGGCGGGCGGTGCTGATCGCCACAGTCAACCTGGAGGATTCAGAGGCACTCTCGCAGCGGCTGGCAGAGGCGGGTATCGAGCATGCCATGCTCAATGCACGCCAGGATGCCGAGGAAGCCGAGACCGTGGCCCGCGCCGGACGCAAGGGGGCCGTGACCGTGGCCACCAGCATGGCGGGGCGTGGGACAGACGTATCGCTAGACGCCGAGGTCAAGGTGGCGGGCGGCCTGCACGTCATCATCGCCGGTCATCATGATGCGTCGCGGGTGGATCGTCAGATCGCTGGGCGCTGCGCGCGCCAGGGCGACCCGGGAAGCGTGGAGTTCGTGGTCTGCGAAGAGGATGAACTGCTCGATGAACTGGAAGGTTGGCAGCGTCATCTGGGCCTGCTACCGGTACGCCTGAGGCGGGCGCAGCGGCAGCGCGAGGCGCGTCATGCGCGGGAACGCGCGAGGCTGCTGGACGCCGACTGGCGAGAGGATGGGCAGTTGGGTTTCAGTGGGAAATCGGAGTGATGGCTGAGAATGAGGAGCCGTATGAGTCAGGTCTTGCATCGTGGCGTAATGGTACCGCTGGCTCTGGCCACCGGCCTGTGGGGAAATGTGACGATGGCTCAGGATGTCGTCGAAAACGGGTTCGGTGAGCTGAGCTGCCTGGTCGAGCCGGGTAGGCAGGCGACGCTCTCGAGCCAGGTGCCAGGAGTGATCGACGGCATCCAGGTCGAACCCGGCGATCAGGTCGAGGCTGGAGACACGCTGTTCACCTTGAAGCGGGACGTCGAGCTTGCCAGTGTCGCGTTGGAGCGGGCGCGATCCGACTACGCCGAACGCCGTGTACAGCGCAATCAACGCATGATCGAACGTGGCATGCTCAGCGAGAGCGAACGCGACGAGATCGATACCGAACTGCGTCTGGCACGCATGCAGGTAAACCTGGCCAATTCCCGGTTGGAGCAGATGACGCATCGTGCCCCGTTCGCTGGTCTGGTCACCCAGCGACTGGCGGAGGAGGGGGAGTATATTGACGCCACCCCGGTGCTTGAACTGGTTCAGCTCGACCCACTGCGCGTGGAAGCGGTCATGCCCTTGACCGTCTACGGTGCCATCAGCGTGGGTGATCGCCTTACCGTCGAGCTGCTCGCCCCCTCCAAGCGTTCGGTCAGCGCCGAGGTGCAGCGGGTCGACCGAGTGATCGATGCCTCGAGCGGTACTTTTGCCGTCGGAATGACGCTGGAAAATCCGGCGGGAGAGATCCCGGCAGGCATCAACTGCAGGCTTGCGCTTCCTGATTGAGCGTTAGCCGATTGAATGGTTTCGTGGTGATTACGCGCACCAAAACGGCTATGGAAGCCTTTTCCATGCGCTTGCTTGGTGCAGGAGCCGGAATCATGACATACAGCGGCGTATTGTTGAGAGGAGCAGGCAAAGTTTCGTCAACCCGGTGAAATGTCGATAAAGCTGGTGCATGATGTTTCTCGATGTCACAAAGGAGAAACCTCATGCCTACACCATCGACTGCTGTGTGCCACCTGCACGAAGTGCTGGATCACTGGGTCTCTCAGGCCCAGGCTCAACTGGCAGCTCGCGACGCCATCGCGGCCTACATCGGCTGATACGCCACACTGCCGAGGACCAGGGAGGGTCCGAGCTTTACCTCTTCTCCTGTTTCTCTCGCCTCCTGCACTCTCTTCTTTTTACTCAACCATTTTCAATCTTCCGGCTTTCGTCTTCACCCTCCCTTTGCCTACCGCTGCCGTGGCGGCAGGATGCGCCCGGGGTTCATCAGCCCGTCGGGGTCGAACAGCGCCTTGATGCCTTCGGCCAGCTCGCGTTCCACCGGCGATAGCCGGGCCAGGTAGGCCGGCTGCTTGGTGCGGCCGATGCCGTGCTCGGCGCTGATGCTGCCGCCGACACCGTCGAGCACCTCGAACAGGTGTGCTTCCAGGTCGTGCAGGTGGCGGCGCTTATCGGCCTCCGGCATGGCCGGCGGTGGCAGGATGTTGAAGTGCAGGTTGCCGTCGCCGACGTGGCCGTAGGCGATGATCTCGCAGTCGGGCGAGGCTTCCATCACCCGGCGGCTGGCCTCGTGGAAGAAGCCGGGGATCGCCGAGATGGGCACCGAGATGTCGGTGCGCAGGTGCTCGCCGCGGCGGCGCTGGCCTTCCAGCATGCTCTCGCGGAACTGCCACAGCTGGCGCGACTGGGCTTCGCTGCTCGCCAGCGCGCCGTCGAGGACCAGCTCGCGCTCCATGCCCTGTTCCAGCAGGTGCTCGAGCATGGCGCCGAGGTCCAGCGGCCCGCTGGCGCTGACCTCCAGCAGCACGTACCAGGGGTAGCTGCGGTCCATGGGGTCGCGCAGTTCGGGTGTCGCCTCCATGGCGAGTTCGATGCAGCGGCGCGGGATCAGCTCGAAGGCGCTGAGCAGGTCGCTGCAGTCGCGCCGGGCGAAGCCGTACAAGGCGACCACCGCCTCCAGCGAGGGCAGGCCGAGCAGGGCGGTGCGGGCCTGGGTGGCGCGGGGCGTGAGCTTGAGCACGGCGCCGGTGACGATGCCGAGGGTGCCCTCGCTGCCGAGGAACAGCTGCTTGAGGGCATAGCCGCGGTTGTCCTTGTGCAGGGCGGTCATGCCGTCCCACACGCGGCCGTCCGGCAGCACGACCTCGAGCCCCAGCACCAGTTGGCGCATCATGCCGTGGCGCAGCACGTTGAGCCCGCCGGCGTTGGTGGCGATGTTGCCGCCGATCTGGCAGCTGCCCTGGGCGCCGAGGGCGAGCGGGAACTCGCACTCGTGCTCGGCCGCGGCCTGCTTGACGTTCTCGAGAATGCAGCCGGCATCCACCGTCAGGGTGAAGTTGATCGGGTCGATGGCGCGAATCCGGTCCATGCGCTCCAGGCTGATCACCAGTTCGTGGCCCTCGGCGGCGGGCAGGGCACCCGCCACCAGGCCGCTGTGGCCGCCCTGGGGCACCATGGGCACGCCGTATTCGCGGCACAGCCGCACGGTCGCCACGACCTCCTCGGTGGAGGCCGGCCGGGCCACGGCCAGCGGCATGCCGAGCCGGTCGCCGGCCCAGTCGGCCACGTAGCGCGCCATCTCCGTGGGCTCGCGCAGCAGCCCGCGCTCGCCCAGGCGCTCGACGAGGGCGGCGAGAAAGGCGTCACCTTGCATGTCAGCGCTCCTCCTGCCAGGCGGCGCCGTCCGGGAAGCGGTGGCGGGCCAGCGATTCGGCGTGCATGGTGATGCTGTAGCCCGGGGCCTCGGGCACGCGGTAGCGTCCGCGTTCGATCACGACCGGGTCGACGAAATGCTCGTGCAGGTGGTCGACGTACTCCAGCACGCGCCCCTCCAGGCTGCCGGAGACGGCGATGTAGTCGAACAGCGAGACGTGCTGAACGTATTCGCACAGCCCGACGCCGCCGGCATGCGGGCAGACCGGCACGCCGAACTTGGCGGCCATCAGTGCCACCAGGATCACCTCGTTGAGCCCGCCCAGGCGGGCGGCATCGAGCTGACAGTAGTCGAGCGCCTCGGCCTGGAAGAACTGCTTGAACATCACCTTGTTGTGGCAGTGCTCGCCGCTGGCCACGCCGATGGGGGCGACGCGGTGGCGTATCTCGGCATGGCCGAGGATGTCGTCGGGGCTGGTGGGCTCCTCGATCCACAGCGGGTCGAACTCGGCCAGGCGGCGCATCTTGGCGATCGTCTCGTCGACCTCCCAGACCTGGTTGGCGTCCATCATCAGCACGTTGTCCCAGCCGATCTCCTCGCGCAGCAGGGCGGCACGGCGGATGTCCTCGTCGAGGTCGCCGCCGATCTTCTGCTTGAAGTGGGTCCAGCCTTCGGCCAGCGCCTCCCGCGCGAGGCGGCGCACCTTGTCGTCGGAGTAGCCGAGCCAGCCGGCCGAGGTGGTGTAGGCGGGGAAGCCGTCGCGGCGCATCTCGGCTTCGCGCTCGGCCTTGCCGGCCTGGCGCCGGCGCAGCAGCGCGACGGCTTCCTCGGGGGTGAGGGCATCGGTGACGAAGCGGAAGTCCAGGCAGCGCACCAACTCTTCGGGGGTCATGTCGACCAGCAGCTTCCACACGGGCTTGCCTTCGCGCTTGGCCCACAGGTCCCACACGGCGTTGACCAGGGCCGCCGTGGCCAGGTGGATCGCGCCCTTGTCGGGGCCGATCCAGCGCAACTGGCTGTCGCCGGTCATCTCGCGCCAGAAGGCGCCCATGTCGGCGGTGATCGAGGCGAGCGTGCGACCCTCGACCAGGTGGGCCAGGGCGTTGACCGCGGCAACGACGATCTCGTTGCCGCGGCCGATGGTGAAGGTGAGGCCATGCCCCTCGGTGCCGCCGTCGTCGACCCGCAGGATCACGTAGGCGGCGGAGTAGTCCGGCGCGGCGTTCATGGCGTCCGAACCGTCGAGGTTGCGCGAGGTGGGAAAGCGGATGTCTTGTACTTCGACCCGGGAAATGGTGGTCATGCTGCCTCCTGGCGAGGGGGTGCCTGTCGCGGAAGTATCCGGTCAAGCCGACGTATGCCTGGCCGGGGCGCGTCTGACATGCTATCTGTGTTGTATTGTATGACAGGTATGCCACACCAGTGTCACTCTAGCGCAAGGTGCCAGGCCGGGTCGACAGGCCGTGGTATCGGCATGCAACCGATCAACCAACCGAGGGGGTTTCCAGCGATGCTCGATGAGTGGAAAGGCAAGCGTGTCCTGATCACCGGGGCCAGCCGGGGGATCGGGGCCGCCGTGGCGCGGCAGATGGGCGCCCTGGGGGCGCGGGTCGCCGTGCATTACCACGCCAGCGCCGACAAGGCCGAGGCGGTGGCGGCCGACATCCGCGCCGCCGGCGGCGAGGCCGCGACGATCAAGGGCGATGTCAGCCGCTCCGAGGAAGCCCGGCGGGTGGTCGACGAGGCCGTCGAACGCCTCGGCGGGCTGGACCTGCTGATCAACAATGCCGGCGACATGCTGGGGCGCATTGCGCTGGGCGAGATCGACGACGCCCACTACGACCGCGTGATGGATCTCAACGCCCGCTCGGTGGTGATGGTCTCCCAGGCGGCGCTGCCGCACTTCCGGCGCGCCGGCGGCGGCAACATCATCCATACCTCGTCGATCGCGGCGCGTAACGGCGGTGGGCCGGGCGCGGGGCTCTACGCCGCGGCGAAAGGCTTCGTCAGCACCCTGACCCGCAACATGGCCAAGGAGCTGATGGACGACGGGATTCGGGTCAATGCCGTGGCGCCGGGGGTGATCACCACTGACTTTCACGCGCGTCACTCCACCGAGGAGCAGCTGGCCGCGGCGGCCGCCTCCATTCCCATGGGGCGCACGGGGGTCGCCGAAGAGTGCGTGGGCGCCTACGTCTTCTTGGGCAGCGACAGCATGAGCGGCTACGTGAACGGCCAGATCATCGAGGTCAATGGAGGCCAGTTGATGCCATGAACCAGACTTCATCGTCCGCCGGGAGCAGCCGCCGCGCCTTCGACCTCGCCATCACCATGGGCGACCCCGCCGGCATCGGTCCGGAGATCATCTGTCGCGCCGTGGCCGCCATGTCGGCCGGGGAGCGGCGCTCGGTGCTGCTGGTCGGCGACCCCGCCATCTACCGCCGCGCCGCGGGCCTGGTCGAGGCGCCGCTCGATTTCGTGGCGCTGGACGAGGCCCGGCCCGACGACGATCGGGTGGCCATCGCCGAGGTGGCGGCGAGCGCGGATGAGCCGATCCCCGACGGCCGCATCAGCGCCGGCGGCGGCGACCTGGCCTTTCGCTGCGTCGAGCGTGCGGTGGCATTGGTGCAGGCCGGGCGCGCGCGGGTGATCGTCACGGCGCCGCTGAACAAAGCGGCGCTGCATGCCGCCGGCCACCACTACGACGGCCACACCGGCATGCTGGCGGCGCTCACCCGGGCACCTTCCTCCTTCATGCTGCTGGCCTCCGAGCGGCTCTCGACGCTGCACGTTTCCACCCATGTCTCGCTGCGCGAGGCGATCGCAAGGGTCACCCCGGAGCGCATCGCCGCCACGGTGAAGGCGGGCCACGCGCACCTGGTCGAGCTCGGCATGGCGCGGCCGCGCATCGCGGTGGCGGGGCTCAACCCCCACTGCGGCGAGGGCGGCATCTTCGGCGACGAGGACGACCGCATCATCGCCCCGGCGGTGCGGGCACTGTGCGACGAGGGCTTCGAGGTCAGCGGCCCGATCCCGGCCGATACCGTCTTCTACCGCGCCTCCCGCGGCGAGTTCGACCTGGTGGTGGCGCAGTACCACGACCAGGGCCACATCCCGGTGAAGCTGATCGCCTTCGACACCACGGTCAACGTGAGCCTGGGGTTGCCGATCCGGCGCACGTCGGTCGATCACGGCACCGCCTTCGACATCGCCTGGCAGGGGCGCGCCGATGCCACCAACATGGGCGCGGCCATTGCCTACGCCCGGCGCCTGGCGTCGCGGCGAGCGCCGGCGTGACGCTGGACGTGGCCATCGTCGCCGACGACCTGACCGGGGCGCTCGACGCCGCGGCCCCCTTCGCCGAGCGCGGCATGACGACGCGCGTGGCGCTGACGCTTGCCGGGCTGGATGCCGCCCTGGCGGCGGGGCCGAGGTCGCCCCAGGTGGTGGCGGTGAACACCGGCTCGCGGCACCTCGCGGCGGCGGCCGCGGCCCGGCGCGCGGAGGAGGCCGCCGAACGGCTGCGCGGCTGCCACCCGCGGCTGTTGCTGAAGAAGGTCGACTCGACCCTGCGCGGCCAGGTGGTGGCCGAAGCCGTGGCCCTGCGGCGCCTCGCCGGCCAGCGCCTGCTGGTGTGCCCGGCGGTGCCGAGCCAGGGGCGCAGCGTGCAAGGGGGCGAAGTGTGGGTCGATGGCGAACCGCTTGCGCGCAGCGCCTATGCCCGCGATGCCCTGTCGCCGCCGCTGGCCGGCCCGCTGGATCGCGCCTTCGCGGCGGGTGGCGTGCCGCTGGTGCGCCACGTGCCCGCCCCCGGACGCTCGCTGCCCGAGGCGGATTGCGTGGTCGACGCCGCGGACGACGCGGCGCTGGGCCGTATCGCCAGCCGGCTGCTCGAGGCGCCGGACGCCTGGCTGCCGGTGTGCGCCGCGGGCCTCTCTTGCGCCCTGGCCCAGGGCCTGGCGGGGCCGCCCCGGCCGCTGTCCAAGCCCGAGGCGTCGCGCCTGCTGCTGGCGGTCGGCTCGCGCGCGCCGCGTGCCGCGCGCCAGCTCGCGCGGCTGCGCCAGGCGTTGCCCGAGGTGGCCTGGCGCCGCGCCTGCGCGGCGGGGGAGGACGCCGCCGGATCCGCCGTGACCGTGGTCGTGCCAGGCGTGCCCGACACGGCAAGCCCGGGGGCCGAGGCGGTGGCGACGGCCATGGCCGACGCGGTCGTCGCCGCGGCTGGCGATGGGCGTGGGGTGCTGCTGTTCCTCTCCGGCGGCGATATCGCCCTGGCCGTGCTGGCGCGTCTCGGTGCCGAGTTCATCGCGCTTGGCGGCGAGTGGTGCCGCGGCGTGCCGCTGGGGTACGTCGACGGTGACGCCGAGCGCCCGGTGATGACCAAGGCCGGCGGCTTCGGCGAGGAGGACCTGCTGGTGCGACTGGTCGCGTGGACTAGACATTCGTCGTAGGTTGAGGGTTCCATTTGCAGCGAGCCAGGCGACGGACTAGGTTTCCTTATGATGGTATGACACGTATACAAGAACCCATCTGCCACCGACGGTCGTCACCGTCGCAGGCATTGCCAAGAGGGAGAACAACAAATGGTCAAGCAGAGCAACCGCCAGTGGAGTCGTTGGCTGTCGACCTCGTTGCTGCTAACGGGGATCGGCGCCGCCGGCGTGGCCAGCGCCGAATCGCTCAACTTCGCTCACGTCTACGAGACTTCCGAACCCTATCACGAGTGGGCCCTGTGGGCGGCCGACGAGATCGAGGATCGCACCGATGGGCGCTACACCATCGAGGTCCATCCCGCCTCCTCGCTTGGCAAGGAGGAGGACATCAACGAGGGCCTGACGCTGGGCACCGTCGACATCATCTATACCGGCACCCAGTTCGCCGGGCGCGCCTACGGGCCGATCGGCATCGCCGGGGCACCCTACATGTTCCGCGACTTCGACCATTGGCAGGCCTACGCCGAGAGCGACCTGTTCGAGGAGATCGCCCAGGGCTACCAGGACGAGACCGGCAACGTGCCGGTGGCGCTCAACTACTACGGCGAGCGCCACGTGACCTCCAACGACCCCATCGAGACCCCCGAGGACATGGAGGACCTCAAGATCCGCACGCCCAACGCGCCGATGTACATGATGTTCCCCGAGGCGGTGGGCGCCAACCCGTCGCCGATCGCCTTCGACGAGGTCTACCTGGCGCTGCAGCAGGGCGTGGTCGATGCCCAGGAGAACCCGCTGCCGACCATCCGCGCCAAGGCCTTCTACGAGGTGCAGGATCACATCAACCTGACCGGCCACATCACTGACTCGCTGCTGACGATCATCGGCGGGCCGCTGTGGGATCGTCTCTCCGAGGAGGATCGCGAGATCTTCCGTGAGGTGTACCAGGAAGCCTCGGAGAAGATCACCGCCGACATCCAGCAGCAGGAGCAGGAGCTGGTGGCCTGGTTCGAGGAGCAGGGCGTGACGGTCAACGAGGTCGATCGCGAGCCGTTCCGCGAGGCGGTCGTTCCCGAGCACAACGGCGACGACGCCACCTGGGACGAGGAAACCTACGACCGGCTGCAGGCCATCGGCCAGTAGCCCCATTTGCGGCACCGCCCCGTGCGCGGGGCGGTGCCGGCGAGGAGATCACCCCCATGTCCCAGGACATCCTGCCGCCCGAGTCGGTCAGCATCGACCCCGTCGAGGAGGACGACTTCGACTTCAAGGCCTACGGCTGGGAGGACTGGCCGACCCTGGTGGTCTTCTGGGTGCTGGCCGGCGTGGTGTTCCTGCAGTTCTTCAGCCGCTACGTGCTCGGCAGCTCGGTGGGCTGGACCGAGGAGATCGCCCGCTACCTGCTGATCGTGGTGGGCTTTCTCGGCAGCGCCATGGCGGCGCGCAAGAACTCTCACATCGCCGTGGAATTCTTCTACCGCTACATGCCGGGCAGCGTCGGTCGCGCGATGTCGATGATTGTGGATATCGGGCGCACCGTGTTCTACGGCGCCGGCGTGTGGATCAGCTACGGCCTGGCGACCAAGACCAACGCCATGATGGTGTCGATCGACGTGCCCAAGAACGTCATCTACTACCTGGTGATGGTCGGCTTCCTGC
This sequence comes from Billgrantia lactosivorans, assembly GCF_003254665.1. Taxonomy (GTDB): domain Bacteria; phylum Pseudomonadota; class Gammaproteobacteria; order Pseudomonadales; family Halomonadaceae; genus Halomonas; species Halomonas lactosivorans. The sequence goes on from NZ_QHGY01000001.1 coordinate 116,685, forward strand.
TGATGCTGGTGCGCTCGGTGCAGGTGACCGTGCGCCACTGGCGCGAGGGCGAGAGCGAGTTGACCACGGCGAAGGATCGATGATGACAACGACAATCCACCGGAGGGCTCGCCATGCCTGAGGTATCGGTCGCGCAGCGCAAGGGGGCGGTGGTGCCGCCCCTGATCGCCGCCCTGGCGGTCGCCTTCTGCGTGCTCATGGCCGTCATGGGCTACTACCTGACGTTCCTGTTCGCCACCATGTTCACCCTGCTGGTGATGGGCTTTCCCATCGCCGTCAGCCTGGCGGGCTCGTGCCTGCTGTATGTCTACCTGACCGGCCGGGTGCCCGACATCGTGGTCGCTCACCGCATGATCAACGGCATCGACAGCTTCCCGCTGCTGGCGATCCCGTTCTTCATCCTGGCCGGGAACCTGATGAACCACGGCGGCATCACCACGCGCATCTTCGACTTCGCCCGCGCGCTGATGGGCTGGATGCGCGGCGGCCTGGGCCACGTCAACGTCGGCGCCAGCATCGTGTTCTCCGGCATGTCGGGGGCCGCCGTGGCGGATGCCGGCGGGCTCGGCACCATCGAGATCAAGGCCATGCGTGACGCCGGCTACGACCAGGAGTTCGCCGTCGGCATCACCGCGGCCTCGTCGACCATCGGCCCGATCATCCCGCCCAGCCTGCCCATGGTGATCTACGGCGTGATGGCGGGGGCCTCGGTGGGGCAGCTGTTCGCCGCCGGGCTCATCCCGGGGCTGCTGATGGGCGCGAGCCTGATGATCATGATCGCCATCCTCGCGCGGCGTCGCGGCTATCCGCGCGATGCCGCGTTCTCGCCGGGGCTGGTGTGGCTGACGTTCAAGCGCGCCTTCCTGTCGCTGCTGACGCCGGTGATCATCGTTGGCGGCATCATCACCGGCGCCTTCACGCCGACCGAATCGGCCATCGCCGCGGTGGTCTATGCGCTGATCCTCGGCACCGTGGTCTACCGCATCCTGACCTGGCGACGGCTGCTCAAGGTCAGCATGGAGACCATCGAGACCACCGCCGTGATCCTGCTGATCGTCGCCGCCGCCTCGATCTTTGCCTGGATCCTGACCAGCAACCAGGTCACCCGCCACGTGATGGAGCTGCTGGGGCCGTTCTCCGACAACCCGATCGTGATCCTGCTGCTGATCAACCTGGTACTGATCGTGGTCGGCTGCTTCATGGAGACCATCGCCGCCATCACCATCCTGGTGCCGGTGCTGCTGCCGCTGGCCGTGAATGCCGGCGTCGACCCGGTGCACTTCGGCGTGATCATGGTGCTCAACCTGATGATCGGCCTGCTGACCCCGCCGGTGGGCATGGTGCTCTACGTGCTCTCGCGGGTCTCGAACATCTCCTTCGAGAAGTGCATGCGCGGCACGCTGCCGTTCCTGGTGCCGCTGGTGATCGCGCTGCTGCTGGTGACCTTCATCCCGGCCATCTCCATGTGGCTGCCCACGCTCGTCTACCGTTGAGGTGCCCCCGATGTCTGGATCCCACGAGTCCGCCGCCAGGGTGGCCCCCGCCGCCCTGGAAACCTTCATGCAGCGAGCCCTGGCACGCTGCGAAGTCGAGGAGACCTCGTATCTGGCGGTCGCCCGGGCCCTGGTGACCGCCTCGCGCATGGGCACCGACAGCCACGGCCTGCGCCTGCTGCCGCACTATGTCCGCGCCGTGCAGGGCGGGCGCATCAACCCGCGCCCGGCCATGCGCTTCACCCGGCGCCTGGCCGGTACCGGCTATCTCGACGCCGATGACGGCTTCGGCCACCTGGCCGGCTACCGGGCCATCGAGCACGCCATCGCCATGGCCGACGAGGTCGGCATCGGCGCGGTGGCCGTGGGCCGCTCGTCGCACTTCGGCGCGGCGGGCTGCTACGCGCTGGAGGCGGCCCGCCGCGGCTACGTGGGGCTCTCGTTCTGCAATGCCGATGCCCTGGTCAGCCTGCACCAGGGGCAGGGGCCGTTCCACGGCACCAATCCCATCGCCTTCGCCGCCCCGGTGCCCGACCAGTCTCCTTACCTCCTCGACATGGCGACCAGCGCCGTGCCCTGGAACCGCGTGCAGCAGTACGCCGCCATCCGGCGCGAACTGCCGCCCAACGTGGTGGTCGACGCGGCGGGCCGGCTTACCACCGATGCCACCCGCGCCACGTCGCTGCTGCCGCTGGGCGGCGCCGACTTCGGGTTCAAGGGCGCGGGACTCGCCGGCATGGTGGAGGTGCTCAGCGCCACCATGACGGGTATGATCCACGGTTTTCGCATGCTGCCGATGAGCGGCGACGACATGCACACGCCGCGCGGCGTCGGGCATTTCTTCCTGGTCATGCGGCCCGATGCCTTCGTCGAGCGCGAGGTCTACGAGCGCGGCATGCTGGATTACCTGGAGGACCTCCGGGCGCAGCCCGCGCTGGAGGGATGCGAGGTGCTGGCGCCCGGCGATCGCGAATGGCGCTGCCAGGCGCAGCGCGACGCAGAAGGCATCCCGCTCGACTCGGCCAACGTGCTGGCCTACGCCGGCCTGGCCGAGCGGTTGTTGATCCCGGCCCTGTTTTAGCGTCCCGATCGGCACCGAGGATGCAGTAACATAGCGCTCGGGTCCGCGAGGGGCCCCGATTGGCTGGCCAGGAGTTGCATTGCATGAGTCGATACAAGGTGGAGCGCAAGACGCTGTCCGAGCAGGTGGCCGAACAGCTCGAGGCGGAGATCCTCGAGGGCCGGCTGAAGGAGAACGACCAGCTGCCCTCGGAGCGGGAGCTGATGGAACAGTTCGGCGTCGGCCGCCCCGCGGTGCGCGAGGCGCTCTTCCATCTGCAGCAGCTCGGGCTCATCGCGATCAACAGCGGCACCCGCGCCCGGGTGATACGGCCGACCGCCGAGGCGGTCATGGCGCGCCTTTCCGGTGTCACCCGTCAGCTGCTGTCCAAGCCCGACGGCCAGCAGTACTTCCAGGAGGCGCGCGCGATGTTCGAGATCTCGCTGGCGCGCTATGCGGCACGCCACGCCGGCGAGGAGGATCTGCGCCGCCTGCGCGATGCCCTGGCCGACAACCGCGACGCCGTCGGCGACGAGGCGCGCTTCAAGCGTTCCGACAACGACTTCCACGGCGTGCTGGCGAGCATCGGCCGCAACCCCATCTTCGACGCCATCCATGTGGCGCTCTCTGAGTGGCTCGACGACCGCCGCGCCCAGGTGCTGCAGCAGAAGGGCGAGGACAAGGCGGCGCTGGCGGCCCACGAGGAGATCGTCGAGGCGATCGCCTCCGGCGACCCCGATGCCGCCGAGGCGGCGATGCGGCGCCACCTCGACCGGCACTATGGGACTTATATGAAGCTCAAGAAGCGTCTAACCGAGTGATGATCTGCTGCGCGTCGGCTGGGGGTTATAAAGAGACGCCGCGCTTCCAGGGAATAAAATCATACTGCGCCAAGCCTACTGCCTTGGGCGTATAGCGACCCGAGGCGGCGTCGATGCACAGCCGCAGCAGCCGCTCGGCCAGTTCGTCGATGCCGGCCTCGCCGCGGATGATGGGCCCGGCATCGAAGTCGATCACGTCGCCCATGCGCCGGGCCAGCTCGCTGTTGCTGGAGATCTTCAGCACGGGGGCGACCGGGTTGCCGGTGGGCGTGCCAAGCCCCGTGGTGAACAGGATCAGGTTGGCCCCGGAGCCGGCCAGCGCGGTGGTCGATTCGACGTCGTTGCCCGGGGTGCAGAGCAGGTTCAGCCCCGCCCGGGTCTGCGGCTCGGTGTAGTCGAGCACGTCCACCACCGGGCTGTCGCCGCCTTTCTTGGCCGCACCGGCGGATTTCATGGCGTCGGTGATCAGGCCGTCGCGCACGTTGCCCGGCGAGGGGTTCATTGAGAAGTCGGCGCCCACCCGGGCGGCATGCCGCTGGTAGGCCTCCATCAGCGCCTGGAAGCGCTCGGCCACGCGGTCGTCGCGACAGCGGGCCATCAGCTCGTGCTCGACCCCGCACAGCTCGGGGAATTCACTGAGAATGCCGCTGCCGCCCAGGGCCACCAGGCGATCCACCACGGCGCCCACCAGCGGATTGGCCGAGAGCCCGGAGAAGCCGTCGGAGCCGCCGCACTCGACGCCGAGGGTGAGCGCCGATAGCGGGGCAGGGGCCCGTGCCACGGCGTTGGCCTCGGCCAGGCCGTCGAAGATGGTGGTCAGGGCGTCGCGGATCAGCGCCTCCTCGCTGCGGCTTGCCTGCTGTTCCAGGTAGTGGACCGGGCGCAGCCCCTTGGGGTCGCGCGCGGCCACGGCCGCCCGCAGCATCTCGATCTGCGCCTTCTGGCAGCCCAGGCTGAGCACCGTGGTGCCGGCCACGTTGGGGTGGCAGATGTAGCCCGCCAGCAACTGGCACAGCGCCTCGGCGTCGTCGTCGGTGCCGCCGCAGCCGAGGGTATGGGTGAGGAAGCGCACGCCGTCGACGTTGGGGAAGGGCCGCTCGCGGAAGGGGGCGGCCTGCTCGTCGTCGCGCTCGCCGTGCAGCAGCGCGCGGGCCATGCGCTTGTAGTCGCGATAGGGGTCCTCGCCCAGCGCATCGGCGACGCACTGGCGCAGCACCTCGATGTTGCGGTTCTCGCAGAACACCAGCGGCACCACCAGCCAGACGTTGGCCGTGCCGACCTTGCCGTCGGGGCGGTGGTAGCCCTCGAAGGTGGTGCCGGCAAGGGCCGACACGTCGGGGGCCTGCCATTCGCCGCGCCTGGCCTGCGGCACGCTGGTGGCGATGCTGTGCTCGGTGTTGTCGACGGTAATGGCGGTGCCGGCCGGAATGGGGCGCGTCGCACGGCCCACCGTGACGCCGTACATGATCACGGCGTCGCCGGTCGCCAGGTCGCGCAGGCTGAACTTGTGCTTGTGGCGCACCGCTTCCGCCAGGCGCAGCTCCCGGCCGTCGTCGTCGACCCGGGTGCCGGCCGGCAGGTCCTCGAGGGCCACCCGCACGTTGTCGGCGGCGTGCACCCGCAGGCTATTGCGCTGGCCGCGATCGCTGGCAATGGTATCGCTCATCTCTGGGCTCCGGGGGCTGGGCTCATGGTCGGGTGTCGGGTTCGGCGACGACGTTCTGGGTCTGGATGCCGAGGCCTTCGATGCCCAACCGCATGCGCTGGCCGGGCCGCAGGTAGACCGGCGGCTTCTGGCCCATGCCGACCCCCGGCGGGGTGCCGGTGGAGATCACGTCGCCCGGCTGCAGGCTCATGAAGCGGCTCAGGTAGCTGATCAGGTAGGGGATGCGATAGACCATGGTGCGGGTGGAGCCGTCCTGGTAGCGCTTGCCGTCGACTTCCAGCCACATCGCCAGCTCGTGGGGGTCGGCCACTTCATCCGGCGTCACCAGCCACGGGCCCAGCGGGCCGAAGGTGTCGCAGCCCTTGCCCTTGTCCCAGGTGCCACTGCGCTCGAGCTGGAACTCGCGCTCGGAGACGTCGTTGACCACGCAGTAGCCGGCCACGTACTCCATGGCTTGGGCTTCGTCGACGTAGCGCGCCTGCCTGCCGATGACCACGCCGAGCTCGACCTCCCAGTCGGTCTTGCTCGAGTCGCGGGGAATGATGACATCGTCGTCGGGGCCGCAGATGGCGCTGGTCCACTTGTTGAAGACCACCGGCTCCGGCGGTACCTCGGCGCCGGTTTCGGCGGCGTGGTCGGAGTAGTTGAGGCCGATGCAGATGAACTTGCCTACCCGGCCCACGCAGGGGCCCAGCCGGGTGTCGGCGGCGACTTCCGGCAGGCGGGCGGGATCGAGCCGGGCCAGCTCGGCCAGGCTGTGGCGCCCCAGGCGCTGGCCCTGGAGGTCGTCGAGATGGGCCGAGAGGTCACGGATCACGCCGTCGGCGTCGAGCAGGCCGGGTTTCTCGTGGCCCTTGGGACCGAAGCGCAGCAGTTTCATGTCGTCTCCTCTCTACAGGTCAGCACGGTTTCAGATCAGCCAGCCGCCGTCGATCACCTGGGCGGTGCCGGTGGTATAGGCGGCTTCGTCCGCCGCCAGGTAGGTGGCCAGGGCGGCGATCTCCTCCGCCGTGCCGAGCCGGCCGAGGGGCTGGCGCGCCAGGAATTCGGCGTGCACCTCGGCTTCGGGGCGCCCCTGCTGGCGTGCCTGGTCGCGAATGCGCTGGCGCAGCGAGGGGGAGTCCACGGTGCCGGGGCAGATGGCGTTGCAGCGGATGCCCTGGCCGATGTAGTCGGCGGCGATCGACTTGGTCAGGCCGAGTACCGCGGCCTTGGTGGTGCCGTAGGCACAGCGGTTGGGGACGCCCTTGAGGCTCGAGGCCACCGAGGCCATGTTGATGATGCTGCCGCCGCCATGCGCGATCATGGCCGGCAGCAGGGCGCGGGTCAGGCGCATCATGGCGGTCACGTTGAGCGCCAGCGACAGCTCCCAGTCGGCGTCGCTGCCGTCGAGCAGCGATCCGCTGGCGACGAACCCCGCGCAGTTGAACAGCACGTCCACGGGCGGCAGTTCATTGGCGAGGGCATCGACGGCCGCCGAATCCAGCACGTCCAGGCGGCGCGGTTCGATGCCCTCGATGGCCGCCAGGTCGGCGAGCTTTTCCGCCTCGATGTCGGTGGCGATGACGCGCGCCCCCTCGGCGGCGAAGCGCAGGGCGGTGGCGCGCCCGATTCCCTGGCCGGCGGCGGTGATCAGCGCCGTCTTGTCGCGCAGTCGCATGGCGGTTCCTCGTGGTGGTCGCGGCGACGCTGTGAGTGGAACCCGTCTGCACCGTTATGCTGGTATGACAGGATGCTAGCCTGATGTTTATCCCGATTATGGCCCAGCCCGGCCGAAATGCAACTCGGCTCCCGGCGCCTGGTTCAGCGGGCGAGCCAGCCGCCATCCACCGCAAGCGCGTGGCCGTTGACGTAGGCGGCGCCGTCGGAGCAGAGGAAGATCGCGGCCCCGGCGAGATCCTCCGGGGTGCCCCAGCGGCCGGCAGGGATGCGGCCGAGGATCTCGGCGCTGCGATTCTCGTCGTCGCGCAGTGCCTGGGTGTTGTCCGTGGCCATGTAGCCCGGGGCGATGGCGTTGACCGTGATGCCATGGCTGGCCCATTCGTTGGCCAGCAGGCGGGTCAGCCCGAGGATGCCGCTCTTGCTGGCGGTGTAGGAGGGCACGCGGATGCCGCCCTGGAAGGAGAGCACCGAGGCGATATTGACGATGCGACCCGGCGCCTTGCGCTCGACCAGGTGGCGAGCCACCTGCTGGCTGAGGAAGAATGCGGCCTTGAGGTTGATGTCCAGCACGGCGTCCCAGTCCGCCTCGGTGAACTCCAGCGCCGGGGCGCGCCGGATCGTGCCTGCGTTGTTGACGAGGATGTCGACCTGGCCCAGGCCCTCGACGGCGCGGGCGACGATGGCTTCCGCCGGGTCATCGCCGAGCTGGGCTTCGAGGTTCAGGTAGCGGCGGCCGAGGGACTCGATGCGCCCGCGGGTCTCTTCGGCGGCGCGACGATTGACGCCGACGATGTCGGCGCCGGCCTCGGCCAGGGCCACGGCGATACCCTGGCCGAGCCCCTTGTTGCAGCCGGTGACCATGGCGACCCGTCCTGTCAGTGAAAAGCGTGTCATGTGGCGTCTCCCTCTCTGCGCGCTGTGCCTGAAGCGCGTGGTGTGTGCAGAGTGAAGATAGCGCCGATCCCGTGATCGGGGCGAAGGGCGATAGCGCCGACGGACCCGCCGACCGCGCCGGCGCTCGGGCAACCAACTGAAAGGAAAGTACAAAAGGGACTTTCCATTTGGGCGAGGACGCGCTAGTATACGCCTCGTTCTCGGGGCGCCGGCAGGGCCGGCCAAGCGCGCAGGATCGGGCATTGCCAGGATCTGGTGCCTTGCGGGAACGAGCCGTCGGAGCGTGGCGCAGCTTGGTAGCGCGCTGCAATGGGGTTGCAGAGGTCGCAGGTTCGAATCCTGTCGCTCCGACCAAAAACACAGAAAAAACCGCCGCTCATGGATCATTCCGGGCGGCGGTTTTTCGTTTCGGCCTGCCTGTCCTCAGGCTCCGGGGTCGGCCACTCAGAGCTCTTCCCAGATCCGGCGCCTGAACTCCTGGGGCAGGGTCGCCACGTGCTTGAGGCGCTTCATGTGCTGGTCGGCGACCTCGCGGGCGATCTCCTCGTAGCACTCCTGCATTTTCTGCGGATCGGCTCCGTGGGTCTCGTAGCAGTGGTTGAGCTGCTCTCCGGCGGCCGATAGGGCGGCGAAGAAGCGGGCTTCCTGCTGCAGCATTTCACAAGCACACTCCATCCAGGCAAGCTGAAGGCGCGTCACGGGGGTAAGACCCTGCATGCACTGCTGCGACCACCATTCGATCATGGGTTGTGACGCGTCCAGCGCAGGGTTGATGCTGGAAGGGCGGGAAGGAGTCGTGCTGGCCATGGTGGAGCTCCAATCGCGGGTAACCGGGGCGGGTTAATTCCTCTGAGTGTAGCTCAGGGTCGGCCAGTCCCACACGTTTTTTGCTGCATTGCATTATGAAATTTTTACCGCTCTCGGGCGTGTCTCTTTGCCCTCCGTTCATGGCATGCTTCACTGAGCTGAGCCGCACAAGGAGCTAGCTATGTGGGACGTCGTCAAATCCGTACTGGCCGCCTTCCTGGGCGTGCAGCGTGAGCAGCAGCGACTCAAGGATTTCGAGAAGGGCAATCCGGTCGCCTTCATCGTCACCGGCATCGTGCTGGCGGCAGTGCTGGTAGGACTGATTGCGCTGGTGGCGACCCTGGCGGCGGGCTGACGGTTGCCGGTCTTGCGTTGATTGGCGCGTTAGCCAGAAGGCTAAGGCGAAGGCAGTGACTTTCGAGTCGAGATCTCTATACTCGATGAAGTAGCGGCTAATGTTCTCAGGAGGAGAACCCCCGAACCCTGACACTCGGGCTGCCGTTCCGACACAACTACAACTTCGGGAGGCGTCGATGCGCACTCTGCTCGTCTGGTTGGCAGGGGGCTTGACCCTTGTCGGCTCGAGCCAGGTGGCTCTGGCAAATGGCTGGAACATGCCCGTTGGGGTCTCGAGCCTCAGCGGCGAAATCTACGGCCTGCACATGACCATTTTCTGGATCTGCGTGGTCATCGGCGTGGTCGTGTTCGGGGTGATGTTCTATTCCCTGTTCAAGTTTCGCCATTCCAGAGGGGCCAAGGCCGCCAACTTCCACGAGAACACCACCGTCGAGGTCATGTGGACGATCGTGCCGCTGTTGATCCTGGTGGGCATGGCGGTGCCCGCCACCGCGACGCTGCAGAAGATCTACGACCCCTCCGAAGCCGAGCTTGACGTGATGGTCACCGGCCAGCAGTGGCGCTGGCGCTACGAGTACCTCGGCGAAGACGTCTCCTTCAACTCCAACCTGGCCACCCCGAGGGCGCAGATCAACGGCGAGGAGGAGCGCGGCGAGCACTACCTGCTCGAAGTCGACGAGCCGTTGGTCCTGCCCGTCAATCGCAAGGTGCGGTTCCTCTTCACCTCCGACGACGTCATGCACGCCTGGTGGGTGCCCGAGCTCGCCGTGAAGCAGGACGCCATCCCCGGCTTCGTCAACGAGAACTGGGTCGAGATCGAGGAACCCGGTATCTATCGCGGGCAGTGCGCCGAACTCTGCGGCGTCGATCACGGTTTCATGCCGGTCGTCGTCCAGGCCGTCGAGGAGGAGGAGTTCGACGAGTGGCTGGCCGAGCGCAAGGAGGCCGCGGCCGAGGAAGCCATGGGCGTCGACCGCGAGTGGGAGCGTGACGAGCTGATGGAGCGCGGCGAGGGCATCTACGGCAGCATCTGCGCCTCCTGCCACCAGCCCGAGGGCGAAGGGTCGCCGCCCGCCTTCCCGGCCCTGGCCGGCAACGAGCAGCTGATCTCGGATGAGGACTGGCACATCACCACCGTGATGAACGGCGTGTCAGGCACCGCCATGCCGTCCTTCCGCGATACGCTCAACCCCGTCGAACTGGCCTCGGTGCTCACCTACACGCGCAACGCCTGGGGCAATGACACCGGCGACGTGGTCCAGCCCGCCGATATCGCCGAACGGCTGGAGGAGTGACGGCAGGCACGGCGTGCGCGCCGTGCCATCCCGACATGCCGCGCTATAACAAGACAATGTTCATGGAGTAGTCCGATGGCCCCGAAGGTACCTCCTCAACCGACGCTAGAGCAGTCCAGCACCGCCGCGGAAGCCGGGCATGGACATGCCCACCATGCTCCGCCGAAAGGCATCCTGCGCTGGCTGCTGACCACCAACCACAAGGAGATCGGTACCCTCTACCTGATCTTCTCGCTGACGATGTTCTTCATCGGCGGCATCTTCGCCCTGGTGGTGCGGCTCGAGCTGTTCCAGCCCGGCCTGCAGTTCGTCAGGCCGGAGTTCTTCAACCAGATGACGACCATGCATGGCCTGATCATGGTCTTCGCGGCGGTCATGCCGGCCTTCACCGGCTTGGCCAACTGGATGATCCCGCTACAGATCGGGGCGCCCGACATGGCCCTGCCGCGGCTCAACAACTTCAGCTTCTGGCTGTTGCCGGTGGCCTTCGGCCTGCTGCTCTCGACGCTGCTGATGCCGGGCGGCGGGCCCAACTTCGGCTGGACCTTCTACGCTCCGCTGTCGACCACCTTCGCGCCGCCGTCGACGACCTTCTTCATCCTCTCGCTGCACATCGCGGGCATCAGTTCGATCCTGGGGGCAATCAACATCATCGCCACCATCCTCAACATGCGCGCTCCCGGCATGCGCCTGATGGACATGCCGCTGTTCGTCTGGACATGGCTGATCACCGCCTTCCTGCTGATCGCGGTGATGCCGGTGCTGGCCGGGGTGATCACCATGATGCTGATGGACATCAACTTCGGCACCAGCTTCTTCAACGCCGCGGGCGGCGGTGACCCGGTACTGTTCCAGCACCTGTTCTGGTTCTTCGGCCACCCCGAGGTCTACATCATGATCCTGCCGGCGTTCGGCATCGTCTCGGCGATCATCCCGACCTTCTCGCGCAAGCGCCTGTTCGGCTACGCCTCGATGGTGTACGCCGTGGCGGCGATCGCCGTCCTCTCGTTCCTGGTGTGGGGCCACCACATGTTCGCCGTGGGCATGCCGCTGGTCGGGCAGCTGTTCTTCATGTACGCGACCATGCTGATCGCGGTGCCCACCGGGGTGAAGGTGTTCAACTGGGTGGCGACCATGTTCCGCGGATCGATCAGCTTCGAGCCGCCGATGCTGTTCGCCCTGGCCTTCGTGGTGCAGTTCACCATCGGCGGCTTCTCGGGGCTGATGCTGGCCATCGCGCCGGCGGATTTCCAGTACCACGACACCTATTTCGTGGTGGCGCACTTCCACTACGTGCTGGTGCCGGGCGCGATCTTCGCGATCCTGGCGGGTGCCTACTACTGGCTGCCCAAGTGGACCGGGCACTACCCCAACGAGCGCCTCTCGCAGTGGCACTTCTGGCTCTCGGTGATCGGCGTCAACCTGACCTTCTTCCCCATGCACTTCTCGGGGCTGGCCGGCATGCCGCGGCGTATCCCCGACTACGCGCTGCAGTTCGCCGACTTCAACTTGGCGTCGTCGCTGGGGGCCTTCATCTTCGGCTTCTCCCAGTTGCTGTTCGTCGCCGTGATCGTGCTCTGCGTGCGCGGCGGCAAGAAGGCGCCGGCCCAGGCCTGGGGCGAGTACGCGACCGACCTCGAGTGGAGCGTACCCAGCCCGGCACCGTTGCACACGTTCGAGACGCCGCCCACCTTCGAGCGCCCGGCCCACTGAGGCCTGGCGCGGGTCGGCGCCGGCGAGGAGGAGTGAAGCATGAGCCCCAACGAGACTCGCGCACGTCAGGCGGGGGTGCGGCGCACGGTGTGGCGCAGCGTGGCGGCACTGGCCGGCATGTTCGCCTTCGCCTTCGCCCTGGTACCGCTGTATGACGCCTTCTGCCGCCTGACGGGCATCAACGGCAAGGTGGATACCACCGCCCAGGCCATCGTCAGCGAGGAGGTCGACGAGTCGCGCACGGTGACCGTGCAGTTCATCACCCGCAACGGCGCCGGGCTGCCTTGGCACATGCAGGCGGAGACCCGCCAGGTGCGGCTCCACCCGGGGCAGACCTCCGAGGTCAACTTCACCTTCCGCAACCAGAGCGATGGCGAGAGCTGGGGGCGCGCCGTGCCCAGCGTCTCGCCGTCCAACGCCACGCGTCACGTACGCAAGACGAGCTGCTTCTGCTTCGAGGAGCAGCAGCTGCAGGCGGGCGAGCGGATCGAGCTGCCGCTGGTGTTCCAGCTGGCGCGAGACCTGCCCCCCGAGGTTCATACCGTCACCCTGGTCTATACCCTCTATCCCGTCGAGGGCAAGCGCCAGCCGCAGCAGGCGGTCGTGCAGACCAAACAAGGAGAAGAGGCATGAGTGGCAGTTACTACGTACCCGCAACGAGCAAGTGGCCGGCGCTGGGTTCCCTGGCTCTCGGCGTGATGATGGTCGGCCTTGGCATGACGCTGGTCCACGGGCGCGGCACCGTGGTCATGGCGATCGGCCTGGTCGGCGTGCTGGCGGTGATGGCGCTGTGGTTCCGCGACGTGGTAAGCGAATCGCGCAGTGGCCTCTACGATGCCCAGATGGATCGCTCCTTCCGCTGGGGGATGGGCTGGTTCATCTTCTCCGAGGTGATGTTCTTCGCCGCCTTCTTCGGCGCGCTCTTCTATGTCCGCACCTTCGCCCTGCCGTGGCTGGGCGGCGAGGGCACCAAGGGGGCCACGGCGCTGCTGTGGCCGGAGTTCACCGCGCACTGGCCGCTGCTCAGCCCGCCGGACTCCTCGGTACCCGGCCCCGCCCAGGTCTTCAGCCCGTGGCAGCTGCCGCTGGTCAACACCCTGATCCTGGTGTCCTCGAGCATTACCCTCACCGTGGCCCACGAGGCGTTGAAGGAGGGCCATCGCAAGGTGTGCCGCAACTGGCTGGCCGGGACCGTGCTTCTGGGGCTGTGCTTCATCACCATCCAGGCCGTCGAGTACTACGAGGCCTACGCCCACTACGGCATTACGCTGCAGGCCGGCATCTACGGCGCGACCTTCTTCATCCTCACCGGCTTCCACGGGCTGCACGTCATCATCGGCACGATCATACTGATCGTGATGCTGGCGCGGGTCCTGCGGCGCCACTTCACCCCCGAGGAGCACTTCGGCTTCGAGGCGTCCTGCTGGTACTGGCACTTCGTCGACGTGGTCTGGGTGGGGCTGTTCATCTTCGTCTACGTCTTCTGAGCGCGGGCGGCCCGGGCTCATGCCTCGCCCAGGCCGCCGAAGAAGAAGCCGTAGAAGAGCAGGGCGATCAACAGGGCCGCGAGGGTGACGCGAATCTTCAGCGATACCAGCAGGCGGCGCGACTGGCTGTCATCGCGAAGAAGGAAGCCAACGCCGGCCGCCAGGCTGGCCAGCATGCCCAGGAACAGAACGGCGATGAGGGTCTTGAGAAACATGGGTCACTCCATCGAGGGTCAGGGAACCAAGGCAAGCGGGAGGCCGTCACCGCGCCTGCTCGGCGGGCGGCTGGGCCTCTGGTACCTGTTCTGGTCGGGGCTTGTCGTTGTGGGTCTGTGCCTTGGACTATGGCAGTGGGAGCGGGCGGACGACAAGCGCCGCTACCTGGCGCGACTGGACGCGGCGCCAACGCTGGAGTCGCCGCGCGAGGCGCCGCCGGAAGGGGCGCACCTGACCCTGACCGGCGAGTACCTGGGCGAGGAGACGCTGTTCCTCGACAACCGCACCCACGAGGGACGCCTCGGCGTGGCCGTACTCACCCCGCTGCGTGACGAGGCAGGGCGCCTGTGGCTGGTGCAGCGCGGGTTCATGGCCACGGGCCCGACCCGCGAGACACCCTCCGCCGAGACCCCTGGCGGCGAGGTACGCGTTCAAGGGCGCTGGCAGGCGGCCGGCGAGGGAACCCCGCTCTATGGGCCGAACCGCGAGGGGATGCGCCTGCAGCGCATCGATCTCGCGGCGTGGGACGTGCCGGGGGGCTTCGCCCATTCGGGCTGGCTGCATCTCGAGGAGGGGCCCGGCCGGCTCGAGCCCTGGTGGCGGCCCAACGTGGTGCCGCCCGGGCGACACGTCGGCTATGCCGTGCAGTGGTGGGGGCTTGCGCTGGCGGCGCTGGCGGTGATGATCCTCGGGGGGCGACGACTGGCCGGCGAGCGCCGCGCCGAGCGGCAGGGCCCCGGGACAGGCAAGTAGCAGGAGACTTCCGTGCAAGAAGTGATGAACGTACAGCGTCAGCGCCTCAAGCTGCTCGCCTTGATCGCGGTCTTCGCGCTGCCGATGGTGGTGGCCTGGGTCATGCTGCAGTGGCGCATCGGCATCCCGCAGCAGCACACGGCGCATGGCGAGCTGGCGCCCGCCGTCCCGACACTGGCGGAGTGGCCGCTGGAAGAGCGTCTTGCCTCGCTGGACGGCGGTGACTGGATCGTGGCGTTCGACTGCAGCCGCGACTGCAGCGCGCAGGCGGATCGCTGGTGGCGCATGCATCGCGCCCTGGGGCGCGAGGCGCCGCGCGTCAGCCGGCTGCGGATCGGCGGGTCACAGGACGCCCTGCCGGGCGAGACGGTGGCCCAGTGGCGGGAGCCTCCCGAGTGGCAGCAGGCGGGGCGTGTGTGGCTGCTCGATCCTCAGGGGCGGGTGGTGCTGAGCTACGCGCATGACGTGGCGCAGCGTGATGTGTTCGAGGACCTCGGCCACCTGCTGAAGCGCAACCCCGACCCACGCGCGGTCACGGAGCTGGATGCCGAGCGAGGATGAGTGCTCCGTGCCGCCTGGCGCTGCGGGCCCCGGCTATGACAAGGTGACAAGGTAACGCTAGATGACAGGAACCAGGACGCCAGACATGCAGGGAGCTTCCCTATCCGCGGCGCAGGTGCCGGCGAGCTCGCGCCGCCTGCGCCTGCTGCTGAACCTGAGCCTGATCGGGGTCGTTTTCACTGCGGTCGTGGTGCTGATCGGCGCCTGGACGCGACTGGTGGACGCCGGGCTCGGCTGCCCCGACTGGCCGGGCTGCTACGGCGGGCTGGTGGTGCCGGACGCCGAGCGGGCCATGGCCCACTCGCCGGACGTGCCGCTGGAGGCGTTCAAGGCGTGGATCGAGATGATCCACCGCTACCTGGCCTCCACCCTCGGCCTGCTGGTGATCGTGCTGCTGGCCCTGGGGGCCGGCCTGCGCCGCCGCGTCGGCTATCCGTGGCGTATCAACCTGGCCCTGCTGGCGGTGATCCTGCTGCAGGGCGCCTTCGGCGCCTTCACCGTGACGCTCAAGCTGTGGCCCCAGGTCGTGACCCTGCATCTGCTGGGCGGGCTGTCGGTGCTGGCGCTGTTCCTCTGGCTGCACCTGGCGCTGCGCCGCTTCGCCAAGGGGCACGCGCTCGAGGCTCCGAGGCGCCGCCTTACCCCGCTGTGGGGGCTGGCCGTGGCCCTGCTGGTGCTGCAGCTGGCGCTGGGGGGCTGGGTCTCCAGCAACTACGCCGGCATCGCCTGCCAGGGGGTCCCGACCTGCAACGGCCAGTGGTGGCCGTCGATGGACTGGAGCGAGGGCTTCCACCTGACCCAGACGGTGGGGCCGAACTACCTGTACGGCCAGCTCCACGCCGATGCACGCACCGCCATTCACCAGGGGCACCGCATCGGTGCGCTGCTGCTGGGGCTGGCGCTGCTGGCGCTGGCGCTGCGCCATTGGTCGGAGGTGCGCCTGCGGCCCTGGCTGGCCGGGGTCGTCATCGCCTATGGTGTGCAACTGGGGCTGGGGGTTGCCAACGTGCTGATGTGGCTACCCTTGTGGCTGGCTCTGCTGCATACGGCCGGGGCCGTGTCGCTGGTCGTGCTGCTGGCACTGGCAGTCTGGCGCTGGCGCGAGACGGCGATCGAGGCCGTGGATTCAACACGACGGGACAAGGAGTGGGTACATGTCTAACGCGCTGCTGAGACGGGTGGGGGTGAAGCGCGTATTGCCGGCACCGATTGAGGCGTCCGACTGGACCTGGCAGGACCTGCTCACGCTATGCAAGCCGCGGGTGGTGGTGGTCATGCTGGTGTGTGCCCTGGTGGGCATGGCACTGGCAACGCCGACGCTGCCGGCGCCGGCCACGGTGGTGTTCGGCCTGGCCGGCATCGGCCTGGCCGCGGGGGGCGCGGCGGCCTTCAACCATATCGTCGACCGTCGCCTCGACGCGATGATGCT
This sequence comes from Billgrantia lactosivorans, assembly GCF_003254665.1. GTDB lineage: Bacteria > Pseudomonadota > Gammaproteobacteria > Pseudomonadales > Halomonadaceae > Halomonas > Halomonas lactosivorans. The sequence goes on from NZ_QHGY01000001.1 coordinate 132,899, forward strand.
ACGCACCTCGCAGCGGCCGCTGGCGACCCGGCGAATGCCGACCGCTCTGGCGCTGGCCTGGGCCGCGCTGCTCTCCATCGCCGGCATCTCCCTGCTGCTGTGGCAGGTCAATGCGCTGACGGCATGGCTGACGCTGGGTTCGCTGATCGGCTATGCCCTCGTGTATACCGCCTTTCTCAAGCGCGCGACGCCGCAGAACATCGTGATCGGGGGCCTGGCCGGCGCGGCGCCCCCCATGCTCGGCTGGACCGCGGTAACCGGACAGCTGGGCCCGGAGCCGTTACTGCTGGTGCTGATCGTGTTCGCCTGGACGCCGCCGCATTTCTGGGCGCTGGCGATCCACAAGCGTGACGAGTACGCCCGGGCCGGCGTGCCGATGCTGCCGGTGACCCATGGCGAGGCGTTCACGCGGCTGCAGGTCTGGCTCTATGGCTGGCTGACCGTCGCCGTGACGCTGCTGCCGTTTGCCATCGGCATGAGCGGCGCCGTCTACCTGTTGGGTGTGACGGCGCTGAACCTGCGCTTCATGTACTGGAACTGGAAGGTCTGGCGCGGTGCGGATCCCCAGGCGCCGCTGGCGGCCTTCTGGTTCTCGATCCGCTATATCCTGGGGGTGTTCGGCGTGCTGCTGCTGGATCACTACACCGGCCTGTGGGTCGTGTAGGCCAGGCACGCGGCCGTGCCGGCGTCCCGGAGTCTCCCCAGCCGTGATACCGGTTCACCCCGGGCCTGTGCCCGGGGCCGCCTTGCGTTACAATTCCCGGGTCCATTTCGTCAGCCTGGAGATTCGATGACGACCACAACGGCATTGATCCTGCTTGGCGTGGGCCTGGCCATCGTGGCCGGTCTCGCGGCCTATGCCTTCACCCTGCGACAGGAGGTGAAGCGCCGCCAGGCCTTTCGCCAGGAGGAGCTTCGCCGCGCGCACGCGAACTGCCTGGAGAACCTCGAGATCGTCGCCTCCTCGCTGCTTCAGGAGCAGGTCGACGTCACCGAGGGGGCCTGGCGCTGCAAGCTGCTGCTCGACATCCTCGACCCCAGCCTGATCGAGCGGCCGGGTTTCCAGGCCTTCGGTGAGGTCTACGAGCGCACCCGGCATCTGCATACTCATTCGGCGCGCCGAGAACTGACGCCGCGTGATCGGATGCGCGAAGACCGTGAGCGCCTCGAGGTCGAGGCGGAATGGCGTCAGCCGGTGCTGTCGGCGGCGGAAGAGGTCCTGAGGTTCCGCCGCGGCTGGCCGGATAGCCTGCATTGAAGCTATACAAACACTTTACGCCAAGGTATGTTGGCGGCGCCTGGCGCACTCCGCGAAGCTAAGCAATGATCATTTGGCGGGTTTTTTCTGGCAAAATTCGGCACAATGGTCAACGAATAGAGTGTGACGGCGCTTTGAGCAAGGCCGAGAAGGGCCTACACTTGGAGCCGTTGGGTCAATGAATGCCCTGACCTTCGGGGAGCTCGCTTCCGCATAGCCCCGAGATGAAAATCAAGAAGGAGTCTTGCAATGAAAAAATCAACGACTGGCTTGCTGTTGGGTTCTGCGCTGGTGCTTGGCCTGTCTGGCTGCGCCACCGATTTTCAGAGAGGCGGTGACAGCGCGGGCGGTACGTCCACGGCCTCGTCCGGTAATGCCTGGTACCAGCAGCCCGTGGTCTGCGGTATCGCCGGCGGTCTGATCGGTGGCAGCATCGGCTATGCGACGAGCGGCGAATCCGATGAGGAATCCGGCGCCGCGACCGGTGCCGTGGCGGGTTCCGCGATCGGTGCCTTGCTGTGTGCCGACCGCTCGCCGGAACCGGAAGCCGAGCCCGAGCCGATGCCGGAGCCGGAACCCGAGCCCGCCCCGGTGACCGAGTTCGAGACCGTGACGCTGGACAGCGAAGTGACCTTCGCCTTCGACTCCGCCGAGATCCGTCCCGGCGCGCACCAGACCCTGGACGAAGTCGCGACCACCCTGCGCGACAATCCTGACCTGCGCGTGCGCATCGAAGGGCACACCGACTCGGTCGGCTCCGCGGAGTACAACCAGGACCTGTCGCAGCGTCGTGCCGACTCCGTTCGTGACTTCCTGGTCTCTCGCGGCATCGAGGAGAACCGCATGACCACCCGCGGCTTCGGCGAGGAGCAGCCGGTGGCGACCAACGAGACCGACGAGGGCCGCGCCCAGAACCGTCGCGTCGAGATCCTCAACTGGGATTGAGGGAGGCGTTACGGGTTTTGCCCGTTGACGTCGCTGCCAGGGGCACCTTCGGGTGCCCCTGTCGCGTTAGGGCACGCGCAAATGCGTACGGGCCGTGGCGAAGTCGGGCCCGACTCTGTTAGGCTTGTCGGCTGCCGCGACGTGCAGCGGGGCCGTTTCCACGGCACCCGGATCGCCCAGGGTAGTGGGTGGGCTGCGCGCTTCGAGGGCTGACGACCTTATTTACGTACCTGCTATCAACCGCGACATGTGATCCCTGGTATGGATCACCACTGCGCAAAGGACGCTTCGATGCCCATCGTGACCCTGCCGGACGGCAGCCAGAGAACCTTCGACGAACCCATTACCGTGATGCAGCTGGCCGAGTCCATCGGTCCCGGTCTGGCCAAGGCCTGCGTGGCCGGCAAGATCGACGGCCGCCTGGTGGACGCCGCCGATCTCATCGAGCATGACGCCGAGGTGGCGATCCTCACCGCTCGCGACCCCGAGGGGCTCGAGGTCATTCGTCACTCCTGTGCCCACCTGATCGGGCATGCCGTCAAGCAGCTCTACCCCGAGGCCAAGATGGCCATCGGCCCGGTGATCGAGGACGGCTTCTACTACGACATCGATTTCGGCCGTTCGGTGACCCCGGACGACCTGGCCGCCATCGAGGAGCGCATGAAGGCGCTGATCGATAGCGAATACGACGTGGTGCGCGAATACGTCGATCGTGACCAGGCGATGCTGACCTTCCTGCATCGTGACGAGCCCTACAAGCAGGAGATCGTGCGCGAGATTCCGCAGGGCGAGACGATCCGGCTCTACCATCACGAGGAATACACCGACATGTGCCGGGGGCCCCATGTGCCCAATACCCGGCACCTGAAGGCGTTCAAGTTGACCAAGCTGGCCGGCGCCTACTGGCGCGGCGATGCCAGCAAGCCGATGCTGACGCGCATCTACGGCACCGCCTGGGGCGACAAGAAGCAGCTCAAGGCCTACCTGCAGCGCCTCGAGGAGGCCGAGAAGCGCGACCACCGCAAGCTGGCCCGCAAGCTCGACTACTTCCACATGCAGGAAGAGGCGCCGGGCATGGTGTTCTGGCATCCCAAGGGTTGGACGCTGTGGCAGATCGTCGAGCAGTACATGCGCAACGTCTACCGCGAAGGGGGCTACCAGGAGATCCGCTGCCCGCAGATCATGGACGTCTCGCTGTGGAAGAAGTCCGGCCACTGGGACAACTACGCCGAGAACATGTTCTTCACCGAGTCGGAGAAGCGCGAGTACGCGCTCAAGCCGATGAACTGTCCGGGCCACGTGCAGGTCTTCAATTCGGGCCTGCGCAGCTATCGCGAACTGCCGGTGCGTTACGGTGAGTTCGGCGGCTGTCACCGCAACGAACCGTCGGGCGCGCTGCATGGCATCATGCGCGTGCGCGCCTTCACCCAGGACGACGGCCACGTCTTCTGCACCGAGGCGCAGATCGAACCCGAGGTGACGGCTTTCCATCGCCAGGCGCTCAAGGTGTACCGCGATTTCGGCTTCGAGGACATCGCGGTCAAGATCGCCCTGCGCCCGGACAAGCGGCTTGGCGACGACGACGTCTGGGACCGTGCCGAGGCCGCGCTGCGAGGGGCGCTGTCGGCCTGCGAGGTGGAGTGGCAGGAACTGCCCGGCGAGGGCGCCTTCTATGGCCCCAAGATCGAGTACCATATGAAGGACTGCCTCGGGCGCGAGTGGCAGGTCGGCACCATGCAGGTCGACTTCATGATGCCGACCCGCCTCGGTGCCCAGTACGTGACCGAGGAGGGGGATCGCAAGCCCCCGGTCATGCTCCATCGCGCCATCGTGGGGTCGATGGAACGCTTCATCGGCATCCTCATCGAGCACTACGCCGGCGCCATGCCGCTGTGGCTGGCGCCGGAGCAGGCGGTGGTGATGAACATCACCGATGCCCAGCGCGATTATGCGGTCGGGCTGGAGCGTCGCTTGCAGAAATTTGGGCTGCGCGTCAAGGCGGACTTGAGGAACGAGAAGATCGGCTTTAAAATCCGCGAACATACGTTGCAGAAGGTTCCCTATCTCCTGGTGGTAGGAGATAAGGAAGTCGAAGCCGACTCGGTTGCCGTGCGTACCCGCACCGGCGAAGACCTGGGCACCATGACCGTTGACGCCTTCATCGAGCGGGCGCGGCAAGAAGGTCGGTGAGCACAGGTTGGTAAAGACAGGTTGGTAACGACATCGTCAATTACCGGAACGGAGACGGAACGATCAAGCGAAGCAGCCAGCGCGGACGTCCTCAGGACAAGCGCCCCCCAATGAACGAGCGGATAACCGAGGATCAGGTGCGCCTGATCGACAGCGACGGCGAGCAGCTGGGCATCGTGCCTACCAGTGAAGCGCTCGAGCGCGCCGAAGCGGCCGGTCTTGACCTCGTCCAGATTTCCAACGCCGATCCGATCGTCTGCAAGATCATGGATTACGGCAAGTTCGTCTTCGAGCAGAAAAAGCAGAAGGCTGCCCAGAAGAAGAAGACGAAACAGATTCAGGTCAAGGAAGTCAAATTCCGGCCTGGCACCGACGAGGGCGATTATCAGGTCAAGCTTCGTAACCTGATCCGCTTCCTCGAAGGTGGCGACAAGGGCAAGGTCACGCTGCGTTTTCGCGGCCGTGAGATGGCGCACCAGGACATCGGCCGCAAGCTGATGGAGCGGATCGCCGCGGATCTCGAGGAGATCGGGACCGTGGAGGCCTTCCCCAGGATGGAAGGGCGCCAGATGACCATGATCATTGCCCCCAAGAAGAAGTGATCCGAAGGCCAGTCAAACGGGTGGTCGGCCAGTGCCGGCCAGCGGCCCCGGATTTTCTGAAAAATCTCGAGCGGAGTTAGTCTCATGCCGAAAATCAAGAGCAACAGCGGCGCTGCCAAGCGCTTCAAGAAGACGGCCAACGGCTTCAAGCACAAGCAGTCGTTTCGTAGCCACATCCTGACCAAGAAGTCGACCAAGCGGAAGCGTCAGCTGCGCGGTATGAAGCAGATCCACGACGCCGACAAGGCCCTGATCCAGCGCATGCTGCCGAATCTGTAAGCCTTTGGTCACCCACTTTAACGTCAGGAGAAAGCCATGACTCGTGTCAAGCGTGGTGTCGTCGCTCGTCGTCGTCACAAGAAGGTTCTCAAGCTGGCCAAGGGCTACTACGGTGCCCGTTCGCGCGTCTTCCGCGTGGCCAAGCAGGCTGTCATCAAGGCCGGTCAGTATGCCTATCGCGATCGCCGTCAGCGCAAGCGTCAGTTCCGTGCCCTGTGGATCCAGCGTATCAACGCCGGTGCCCGGCAGCACGGCCTGTCCTACAGCCGCTTCGTCGGTGGCCTGAAGAAGGCCGGGATCGAGATCGACCGCAAGGTGCTGGCCGACCTGGCCGTTCACGAGAAGGCTGCCTTTGCCGCCATCGTCGAGAAGGCCAAGGCTGCCCAGTAAGTGACATCGGCCGATGGCGTCGGGCCGGCCCAGGCCGGTCCGCCATGATGCCAGACCGTCGCAGGGGAAGAGCAGCCGCTCTTCCCCTGTTTTTTTGTGGCCCCCCACATGGTGGCCACGCTACGGACCCGTCGCTGGCGCGGCGTCGAGCATCGCCCACGGCGATCCTTCGCCACGCCTCATTGACGCGTGAATTGTAGAATCAACGTTTTCGGAGCTCAGCGGATGGACCATCTACCGACATTGGTCACCGAGGCCCGTCAGGCCATCCAGGCCGCCGAGAGCATCGCGGCGCTCGATGAGCTGCGCGTGCGCTACCTCGGCAAGAAAGGCGAGATCACCGCCCAGCTCAAGGGGCTGGGCAAGCTGCCGGCGGAGGAACGCCCGGCAGCGGGGGAGCGTATCAACCAGGCCAAGCAGGCGCTGGCCGAGGAGCTCGATGCGCGTCGCCAGGCGCTGTCGAAGGCCGCGCTCGAGGCACAGCTGGCCGCGGAGCGCATCGACGTGACCCTGCCGGGGCGCGGCCAGGCCAGTGGCGGCCTGCATCCGGTCACCCTGACCCTGGAGCGAATCGAGGGGCTGTTCAGCCGCATCGGCTACGACGTCGCCGTGGGGCCCGAGGTGGAGGACGACTACCACAACTTCGAGGCCCTCAACATCCCGGCGCACCATCCGGCGCGAGGCATGGCCGACACCTTCTACTTCGACGCCACGCGCCTGCTGCGCACCCACACCTCGCCGGTGCAGGTGCGCACGATGAAGGAGCAGGCGCCGCCGATCCGTATCGTCTGCCCGGGGCGGGTCTATCGCAGCGACTCCGACCTGACCCACACGCCGATGTTTCACCAGGTCGAGGGGCTGCTGGTCGACGAGGACGTGAGCTTTGCCGATCTCAAGGGCACCATCGAGGACTTCCTCCACGCCTTCTTCGAGCGTGACGATCTCTCGGTGCGTTTCCGGCCCTCCTATTTCCCCTTCACCGAGCCATCCGCCGAGGTCGATATCCAGTGCGTGATGTGTTCGGGCGAGGGATGTCGGGTCTGCTCCCACAGCGGCTGGCTCGAGGTGATGGGCTGCGGCATGGTGCATCCGGAGGTGTTTCGCCACTCCGGCATCGATGCGGAGCGCTACAAGGGCTTCGCCTTCGGCATGGGCGCCGAGCGCCTGGCCATGCTGCGCTACGGCGTCAATGATCTGCGCATGTTCTTCGACAACGACCTGCGCTTCCTGCGCCAGTTCGCCTGAGCCGGGCCCGACACGGGCCCGAACGGCGTGACATGAACTTCGGCCGAACACAGGATTGACCATGAAATTTTCCGAACAGTGGCTGCGTGAGTGGGTCTCACCGCAGCTGGGCGTACAGGGGCTGGCCGACCAGATCACCATGGCCGGCCTGGAGGTGGATGCCGTCGAGCCGGTGGCGTCGCCCTTCAGCGGCGTCGTGGTGGCCGAGGTGGTCGACAAGCACCAGCACCCCGATGCCGACAAGCTCAACGTCTGTCAGGTGGTCGACGGCAGCGGCGAGGCGGTGCAGGTGGTGTGCGGCGCGCCCAATGTGGCGGTGGGGCAGAAGGTGCCTTTCGCCCGGGTGGGAGCGGTACTGCCCGGCGACTTCTCGATCAAGAAGGCCAAGCTGCGCGGCGTCGAATCGCGTGGAATGATCTGCTCGGCTTCCGAGCTGGGCCTGGCCGAGGAAACCTCGGGGGGCATCCTGGTACTGCCTGCCGATGCTCCCGTCGGCGAGGACTTTCGCGCCTGGATGGGGCTCGACGACCACACCGTCGAGGTCGACCTGACGCCCAACCGCGGTGACTGCCTGAGCCTCAAGGGGCTGGCACGGGAAGTCGGCGTGCTCAACCGGCTGCCGCTCACGCCGCCCGTCATCGAGCCGGTGCCGGCCAGCCACGACGAGACCTTCCCGTTACGGGTCGAGGATGCCGAACGCTGCCCGCGCTACATCGGCCGGCTGATCAAGGGCGTCGACGTCACCGTCGCCACGCCGCTGTGGATGGTCGAGCGACTGCGCCGAAGCGGCATCCGCTCCATCGACCCGGTGGTCGACGTGACCAACTACGTCATGCTCGAGCTGGGCCAGCCGCTGCACGCCTTCGATTGCGACAACCTGCATGGGGCGGTGGTGGTGCGGCTGGCCCGGCAGGGCGAACAGCTGACGCTGCTCGACGGCCAGGAGATCAGCCTGGAGGATTCGACCCTGGTGATCGCCGACGAACGCGGTCCGCTGGCGATCGCCGGCGTGATGGGCGGCGAGCATTCGGGGGTCGGGCCGGCCACGCGCGAGATCTTCCTCGAATCCGCCTTCTTCTCCCCGCTGGCGGTGGCGGGGCAGGCGCGCTCCTACGGCCTGCACACCGACGCGTCACATCGCTTCGAGCGCGGCGTCGACCCGCGCCTGACTCGGGATGCGGTGGAACGTGCGACGACGTTGCTGCTCGCGATCACCGGCGGCGAGCCGGGGCCGCTGGTGGAAGCCGTCAGCGATGCCCACCTTCCCGCCGAGCGCGAGGTCACGCTGCGTGCCGCACGCCTGGAGCAGGCGTTGTGCAAGGCGCTGCCGGGCGAGGAGGTGCAGGAGATCCTCGAGCGGCTAGGCATGCAGGTCAATGCCACCGAGGCGGGCTGGCGGGCACAGGTGCCGAGCTGGCGCTTCGACATCGCCATCGAGGAGGACCTGATCGAGGAGGTGGCGCGCATCCACGGCTACAACCGCCTGCCGGTGCGCCGCCCGGCGGCGCGCCTGGCGCTGCGCCCCGATCATGAGGCGCGTACGCCCCTCGCGCGCCTGCGCCGCCAGATGGTGGCGCGCGGCTATCAGGAAGCGGTCACCTACAGCTTCGTCGCGCCCGAGCTGCAGCGGGCGTTGCTGCCGGACGCGGTGTCGCCGCGGCTGGCCAACCCCATCTCCAGCGACCTCGCGGTGATGCGGGCGAGCCTGTTTCCCGGGCTGGTGCGAGCGCTCGAGTACAACCTCAACCGCCAGCAGAGCCGCGTGCGCCTGTTCGAGACCGGCCTGATCTTCCGCGGCGAGCTGGACGAGCTGGAGCAGACGCCCATGGTCGGGGCGCTGGCCTGCGGCGAACGCTTCCCCGAGGGCTGGGCGGGGGGGCGCGAGAAGGTCGACTTCTTCGACCTCAAGGGCGACCTGGAGAGCCTGATCGCGCTGGGCGGCGAGGCGGGCGCCTGGCGCTTCGAGCCGGGCGAGCATCCGGCGCTGCATCCGGGCCAGAGCGCACGAATCGTGCATCGGGGCGAGCCGGTGGGCTGGATCGGGGCGCTGCATCCGGGCGTCAAGGCCGAGCTGGGGCTCAAGGTCGAGGTATTCCTGTTCGAGGTGCGTCAGGAGGCGCTGACCCACGGCGTCCTGCCCAGGTTCGAGCCGCTGTCGCGCTACCCGGAGGTTCGCCGCGACCTGGCGTTCCTGCTGGCAGAGGACCGCCCCGTGCAGGCGCTGCTGGACTGCGTCCGCCGCCAGGCGGGGGAGTGGCTGCAGGAGCTGAGCCTGTTCGACGTCTACCAGGGCAAGGGCGTGCCCGAGGGCAGCAAGAGTGTGGCCCTGGGCTTGACCTGGCAGCATCCTTCGCGCACGCTGAATGACGAGGAAATCAATCAGTTGGTCGATGCCATCGTCGCCGAGTCGCAACTGCATCTGGGTGCCGAGCTGCGTGGATGAGCGCACCGGGTTGCCGTGTGCCATCGAGGCGGCGGGCTGGACCGCCATTCTGAGGAGGTGACATGGGAGCGTTGACCAAGGCGGAACTGGCCGAACACCTTCACGCCGAGCTGGGGCTGACCAAGCGCGAAGCCAAGGCCATGGTGGAGGCGTTCTTCGAGGAGATCCGCGCCTGCCTGCGCGAGAACGAACAGGTCAAGCTGTCGGGATTCGGCAATTTCGACCTGCGCGACAAGCGTGAGCGCCCCGGGCGCAACCCGAAGACCGGCGAGGAGATCCCCATCTCGGCACGCCGCGTGGTGACCTTCCGCCCTGGGCAGAAGCTCAAGAGCCAGGTGGAGCGGTACGAGGGTTCGCCGCCCAGCTGAGGATGCGGGATGCCCCCGCGGGGGCATCCCGGATGCTACACGCCTCCGCCTCGCTCCATCAGCCAGGTGACGACCACCTTGAGGATGTAGCCCATCATCCCCGCGCCGAGGACCACGAAGAGCATGAGGGTACCAAAGCGTCCGGCCTGGGACTTCCTGGCCAGGTCCCAGATGATGAAGCCCATGAACAGGATCAGCCCACCGATAAGCAGGGGGGTGATCCAGGCTTCGAACGTCTGCGTCTGCAGCATGTCGTCTCCTCGTTCGCAAGGCCGACCATTATACTCGGGCATGCGGCGTGCTGCATGCGGCACCTCGTCGCCCGGGGCGGGGCATGGCGAACCGGGCGTTCACTCTGCCTCTTGGTAACTTGCCGTTGACACATCAAGGTTTATCCCCGACATGCCAATGCTGAAGATCTTCGTAGGAACCATGTATGGCGGTGCGCTCGATGTCGCCGAGCAGGTCGCCCCGCTGTTCGAGGCGGCCGGCTACGAGACCGCCCTCCTCGAGCAGCCGACCCTCGACGACTTGACCGAGGAGCGGCCCGACCTGGCGCTGTTCTGCGTATCGACCACCGGCAGTGGCGACTTTCCCGGCAACTTCGTGCCCTTCGCCCGGGAGCTGGATGAGCGTAGCCCGTCGCTGGTGGGGCTGCGCTACGGCGTGATCGCCCTGGGTGACAGCTCCTACGGCGACACGTTCTGCGGCGCGGGGCGCCGCCTCGACGAGATGCTCGAAGGGCTCGGCGCCCTTCGCCTGGGAGAGCGACTGGAGGTGGATGCCATGGAGACCTTCATGGCCGACGACGCCGCGCTGCCCTGGGCCGAGGAGTGGATCGAAACCCAGCAGCTCAAGGTCGCCTGAGATGGGGGCCGCACCGACCGCGGAACGGCTGAGCCTGTTGACGGGCCTGGTGGTGCTGATGCTGGCCACCATTCCACGCTACCTGGCCGGCGGCAACGACAATCGCCTGATGCTGATTTCCCTGGCGCTGCTGGTGGTGGCCGCGGTGGCGCTGCTGAACTGGCGCATGCTGGGCGCCGAGGAGCGCGCGCGATTGCCACGCCTGGCCAGGCGGCTGGCACTGTCGCTGGTGGCCGGGCTGGCATTGATGGGGCTCTGGCACGCGCTGTTCAGCGCCTGGATCAGCTGGCAGCTGCTGATCGCGCATGGCGCTACCCTCGGCCTGCTGCTGCATGCCCTGTGGCTCTGGTGGCAGCCCGTCGGCACGCCGGGCTGAGGCACGGGCGCCAGCGCCCGGCCTGCCTTCCTTCCCTCATCGTTTCACTGCGGCGGTACGTCGCTCACACCAGGCGATAGCAGGGTTCGTACTCCTGCCCGGGCAGCTTCATGCGACCCTGGGCGACGAAGGAACCGAGCAATTCGTCCAGCCGTCGCATCAGCTCCGATTCGGCGTGCAGCTGGAAGGGCCCGTGAGCCTCGATCGCGCGCAGCCCATGCTCCTTGACGTTGCCCGCCACGATGCCCGAGAACGCCCGACGCAGGTTGGCGGCCAGCTCATGGACCGGCTGGCTGCGGTGCAGCGCCAGCCCGGCCATCGCCTTGTGGGTCGGTTCGAAGGTCTCCTGGAAATCGCGGGCGATGGTCAGCCGCCAGTTGAAGTGAAAGGCGTCCTGGTGGGCACGGCGGAACTCGGTCACGCTGTCGATGCCCTGGCGCATGGTGCGGGCGACCTCGACGGGATCGTCGACGATGATGCGGTACTTGTCGCGTACCGCCTCGCCCAGGGTGTAGACCAGGAATTCGTCGATGCGCTGGAAGTAGTCGGCCGAATTGGCGGGCCCGGTGAAGATCACCGGCAGCGCCATGTCGTGATTGTCGGGGTGGAGCAGGATGCCCAGCAGGTAGAGGATCTCCTCGGCGGTGCCGACGCCGCCGGGGAAGACCACGATGCCGTGGCCGAGCCGCACGAAGGCCTCGAGACGCTTCTCGATGTCGGGCATCACCACCAGCTCGTTGACCAGCGGGTTGGGCGCTTCGGCGGCGATGATGCCGGGCTCTGAGATGCCCAGGTAGCGGCCGTCGCCGATGCGCTGCTTGGCATGCGCCAGGTTGGCCCCCTTCATCGGCCCCTTCATGGCGCCGGGGCCGCAGCCGGTGCAGATGTCCAGTTCGCGCAGACCCAGGTGATAGCCGACGTCCTTGGTGTAGTCGTACTCCTCGCGGGTGATCGAGTGGCCGCCCCAGCACACCACGATACCGGGGTCGCGGCCGGGCTTGAGCGTGCCGGCCTTGCGCAGGATGTGGAACACCGCGTTGGTGGTGCCTTCGCCCGTGGTCAGGTCGAAACGCTGGTGATGCTGGATCTCGTTGTAGACGTAGATGATGTCGCGCAGCACCGAGGAGAGGTGCTCGCGGATACCGCGAATCATCTTGCCGTCGACGAAGGCCTCGGCCGGCGCGTTGGTCACCTTGAGCCGGATGCCGCGGTCCTGCTGGATCACCTCGATGTCGAAGTCGTGGTAGGTCTCCATCAGCACCAGGCTGTCGTCGGTCATGCTGCCGGAGCTGAGCACGGCCAGCGCGCAGCGCCGCAACAGGTCGTGAAGGCCGGCCTTGGAGGTGTCGCGCAGGCGGTTGACCTCATGCTGCGACAGCACTTCCAGGCTGCGCAGGGGGGAGATGGTCGCGGAGATGGTATCGGGCATGAAACGATCCTTGTGCTTTCGGCTTGCGCCCCCGTGACGAGGAAAGCCAGGGGATCATGCAAGGGTCATCGAGTCGTGATCCGATGCTATCACGCTGGCCGCCATGGCGCAGCGCTGCGCCGCTCGGCCGGCGATGGTAGGATGTCGGCATACGGTCTCGAGCCCCGACCGCCCCTGCAAGCGATGCGCCATGTTCAACGCCCTTTACTTCCGCACCTTCATCACCCTGGTCGAAACCGGCAGCTTCACGCGTACCGCGCGCCATCTCGACATGACCCAGCCGGGCGTCAGCCAGCACGTGCGCAAGCTCGAGCAGTACCTCGACAAGCCCCTGCTGGAACGCCAGGGTCGGCGCTTCACGCTGACCGAGGCCGGCAAGCGCGCCTACGACTACGGCCTGCGCCTGTTCAGCGAGCACGAGCAGTTCCGCCATTCGCTGGATGACGACGCGCTCGATACCGGCGAGTGCCGCATCGCCTCCCCGGGCAGCGTGGGGCTGATGTTCTACCCCTACATCCTCGGCCAGCAGCAGATGTCGCCGGGGCTGACGGTGAACTACAGTTTTGCCTTCAGCCACGAGATCGTCTCGGACGTGCTGGCCGGCCGCCACGACCTGGGCATCGTCACCGAGCCGATTCGTCATCCGGACCTGGACTGCAGCCGGTGGCATCAGGAGCCGCTGTGCCTGGTGGTGCCGGCCGACTTCGCGGGGACGACGCTGGCCGAGCTGATGGGCATCGGCTTCCTCAACTATTCCGACGGCATCAGCCATGCCGGCGCGCTGCTGCGCAGCAACTTTCCCGACGAGTTCCGCTCCATGAGCCAGTTTCGCCGCCAGGGCTTCACCAACGAGGTGGGCATGGTGCTGGACGCGGTGGCCCGCGGCCTCGGCTTCACCGTGGTGTCGCGCCTGGTGCTGGAGACCTCGCCCTGGCAGCGCCAGGTCAAGGAGCTCGACCTGCCGGTGCCGGAGCACGAGACGCTGCACCTGGTGACGCGCTCCGGCGCCAAGATCCCGCGCCGCTATGCGCGGCTGCTCGAGGGCTTCCGCGAGCAGCGCCTGCGCGAGCGCTTCGGCCACGGAGAGGTCGCCTCGCCGCTGTAGCGCCGGCTCGCCATCCCCCCGGCAAAACGGCCCGCCGATCGCTCGGCGGGCCGTTTCGCTCTGCTGAATCCGACAGCGACGCGTCAGTCGCGGTACTCGTCGATGCTGGGGCAGGAGCAGATCAACTGGCGGTCGCCGAAGACGTTGTCGACGCGGTTGACCGCCGGCCAGTACTTGGCGGCCTTGACCGCTGGCGACGGGAAGGCGCCGGTCTCGCGGGAGTAGGGGCGCTCCCAGGCCGGGTCCATCAGGTCGGCCATGGTATGCGGTGCGTTGACCAGCGGGTTGTCGTCGGCTGGCCACTCGCCCCGCTCGACCCGGGCGATCTCCTCGCGAATCGCGATCATGGCGTCGCAGAAGCGGTCGATCTCGTAGCGCGATTCCGACTCGGTCGGTTCCACCATCAGCGTGCCGGGTACCGGGAAGGACATGGTCGGGGCGTGGAAGCCGTAGTCCATCAGGCGCTTGGCGATATCCTCCTCGCTGATTCCCGAGGCGGCCTTGAGCGGGCGGATGTCGATGATGCACTCATGGGCCACGGTGCCGTTGACGCCGCGATAGAGCACCGGGTAGTGCTGCTCGAGCCGCCTGGCGACGTAGTTGGCATTGAGGATGGCGAGCTCAGTCGCCTGGCGCAGGCCGCGCGCGCCCATCATCTTGATGTAGGCCCAGGAGATCGGCAGGATCGAGGCGCTGCCGTAGGCTGCCGCGGAGACGGCGCCGCAGTTCGCGTTGACGCCGGCAATGGGCGTGACAACGTGGTTGGAGACGTAGGGCGCCAGGTGCGCCTTGACGCCGATCGGGCCCATGCCCGGACCGCCGCCGCCGTGCGGGATGCAGAACGTCTTGTGCAGGTTGAGGTGGCTGACGTCGCCGCCGAAGTCGCCGGGGCGCGACAGGCCCACCTGGGCGTTCATGTTGGCGCCGTCGATGTAGACCTGGCCGCCGTGGCGATGGACGATGGCGCACGCCTCGCGCACGCCCTCCTCGAACACCCCGTGGGTCGAGGGGTAGGTGAGCATGATCGCCGACAGCGCCTCGCTGTGCTGCTCGGCCTTGGCGCGCAGGTCGTCGAGGTCGATGTTGCCGATCTCGTCGCACTCGACCACCACCACCTTCATCTGCGCCATGGCGGCGGAGGCGGGATTGGTGCCGTGGGCGGAGCTGGGGATCAGGCAGACGTCGCGGTGCCCCTGGCCCTGGGCCGCCTGGTAGCGGCGGATCGCCACCAGGCCGGCGTACTCGCCCTGGGCGCCTGAGTTGGGCTGCATCGAGATGTGGTCGTAGCCGGTGATCTCGACGAGGAACGCCGCGAGCTCATCGATCATCTGCTTGTAGCCGACCGCCTGATCCCGAGGCACGAACGGGTGCAGCTGGCCGAACTCGGGCCAGGTGATCGGGATCATCTCGCTGGTGGCGTTGAGCTTCATGGTGCACGAGCCCAGCGGGATCATCGCGTGGGTGAGCGAGAGATCCTTGTTCTCCAGGCGCTTGAGGTAGCGCAGCATCTCGGTCTCGCTGCGGAACCGCTTGAAATTCGGGTGGGTCAGGAACGAGGATTCGCGACGGCAGGCGGCGGGGATGCCGCTGAGTCCAGTCACGGCGACCCGCTCGTCAAGCGCGGTGACCGAGAGCCCATGCTCCTCGCCGAGCAGCACGTCGAACAGGGCGTCGAGATCGTGGGCGGTGGTGGTCTCGTCGAGACTGACGCCGATGTCGCCGTTGTCGAAGTAGCGCAGGTTGATCTCGTGGGTCAGCGCGCGACCGTGGATCTTGCCCGCATCGACGCCGGTCAGGCGCAGGGTGTCGAACCAGCTGTCGTGCACCAGCGCCACGCCCTTGGCCTTGAGCCCCTCGGCCAGGATGGTGGTCAGGCGGTGGATGCGGTTGGCGATGGTGGAGAGGCCCTCGGCACCGTGATAGACGGCGTAGAAACCGGCGATGTTGGCCAGCAGCGCCTGGGCGGTGCAGATGTTGGAGGTGGCCTTTTCGCGCCGTATGTGCTGCTCGCGGGTCTGCATGGCCATGCGCAGGGCGGTGTTGCCGCGGCTGTCCCGCGAGACCCCGATGATGCGCCCGGGAATCGAGCGCTTGAGCTTGTCGGTGGTGGCGAAGTAGGCGGCGTGGGGGCCACCGTAGCCCATCGGCACGCCGAAGCGCTGGGTGTTGCCGACCACGATGTCGGCGCCCAGCGCGCCCGGCTCCTTGAGCAGCACCAGGCTCATGATGTCGGCGGCGACGCAGGTCATCACGTTGCGCTCGCGGGCGGCGGCGAGCAGCGGCGCGAGGTCGTGCACGCGGCCGCTCTCGCCGGGATACTGCAGCAGTGCGCCGAAGACGTCGTGGTCGGCCAGGTGCTCGGCCGGGCCGACGACCAGTTCGAAACCGAAGTAGTGGGCGCGGGTGCGCACCACGTCCAGCGTCTGCGGCAGCACGTCGTCGGCGACGAAGAAGGCGCTGCTCTTCGACTTCTTGTTGGCCCGCTGGCACAGCGCCATGGCCTCGGCGGCGGCGGTGGCCTCGTCGAGCAGCGAGGCGTTGGCCAGCTCCATGCCGGTCAGGTCCATGACCATCTGCTGGAAGTTGAGCAGGCCTTCGAGCCGGCCCTGGGCGATTTCGGGCTGATAGGGAGTGTAGGCGGTGTACCAGCCCGGATTCTCCAGCACGTTGCGCTGGATCACGGCCGGCACGTGGGTGTTGTAGTACCCCTGGCCGATGTAGGTCTTGAACACCTTGTTCTGCCGTGCCAGGCGGCGGAGGTAGTCGAGCGCCTCGGCCTCGCTGCGCGGCGGGTCGAGGTCTAGCTCGCGATTCAGGCGAATGTCCGCCGGCACCGTGCGCTCGACCAGTGTCTCGAGGCTGTCCATGTCCAGCGCCGCCAGCATGGCGGCTACATCTTCGGCTCCGGGGCCGTTGTGGCGGCGGATGAAGGCGTCATGATCGGCCAGTTCGGCCAGGCGGCGGTTGTCGTAAGCCATGGAGAACCCTGTACGTTGAGATGAGATGCCCGGCGATTCGAGGAGGCCGCTCGCCGGGCCGGGAGCAGCGCCGCCGTCAGGCGTCGCTGTCGACCACGGCCTGGTAAGCCTCGGCATCCAGCAGGGCTTCCACCGCGGCGGCATCGTCGACGCGAACCTTCATGATCCAGCCACCCTCGTAGGGCGCTTCGTTGACGGTCTCGGGGGCGTCTTCGAGGGCCTCGTTGACCTCGACGATCTCGCCGGCCAGGGGGGCGTAGAGGTCGGAGGCGGCCTTCACCGATTCGATCACGCCGAACTCCTCGCCTTTCTGCAGGGTGCGGCCGACCTCGGGAAGCTCGACGAACACCACGTCGCCAAGGGCTTCCTGGGCATGGTCGGTGATGCCGATGGTGACGGTGCCGTCGCCGTTGTCGAGCACCCACTCGTGGCTGTCGTTGTAGCGCAGGTTGGCAGGGATCGAGCTCATGATGTTTTTCCTATAAGAAAAAGGTTTTCTGACTGTGCGAATGCTAACGCCATTGGCGGCATTTGGCGAGCCCATGGCCCGCCTTCGCCTGGCGCGAACGAGAATCCTCGCCAGGATAGCGTGGCGCGTAGGGCGGCAAGCGTCCAGTGCAACTTGCATGAGGCGTGAGGCTCCGCGGGTGCTGGCGGCATTCGACAGCGTTGGCACGCCTCACTAACCTGTGAGGCATGTTGCCTGGTGACGGCGCTACCCCTGCTCGTGTCGCCGGCATGCAAGTCGGCGGTGCCATGATATTTGTTTCCTATACGAAACACGCGCTAAGCTTGGCCGGGCCGCGAGCAGGGTGAACGAGACGCAGCGGGCATATACGACCTGGTGGAATAATTCCGACAATTTCCGCTATGGTACGCCGTCTGATCGTAATAGATCTTTCGGTAAACTCCTTAAAAACAGTCTAAACAACAGAGGGAAACGTTCGTGGAAACATTGACAGCGATTTTCACTTCCATCAACGGCGTAGTCTGGGGGCCGTTGATGCTCATCCTGCTGTTGGGGGTGGGGCTCTACCTGCAGATCGGCTTGAAGCTGATGCCCATTCGCAAGCTGGGTACCGGCTTCAAGCTGATGTGGCAGGGCCGTGATGCCAAGCCGGCGCCCGGTGAGGCGAAGAAGGCGGAAGATGAGGGCGAGATCTCTCCGTTCAACGCCCTGATGACGGCTCTCTCTGCCACCATTGGAACCGGCAATATTGCCGGCGTGGCGACGGCGATTGCCCTGGGCGGACCCGGCGCGGTGTTCTGGATGTGGGTCACGGCGCTGGTCGGGATGGCGACGAAGTTCTCCGAGGCGGTGCTCGCGGTACGCTTCCGGGAGACCGACAGCACCGGCTACCACGTCGGTGGGCCGATGTTCTACATCAAGAACGGCCTGGGCAAGAAGTGGCTGTGGCTTGGCGGTGCCTTCGCCTTCTTCGGCGCCGTGGCGGCCTTCGGCATCGGCAACACCGTGCAATCAAACTCCGTGGCCGACGCCCTCGACTCGACCTTCGGTATCCCCCACTGGATGACCGGCGTGGTCATCATGGTGCTGGCCGGCGCCGTCATCCTGGGCGGCATCAAGCGCATCGCCAAGGTGGCCGGCAAGCTGGTGCCGATCATGGGCATCGCCTACGTGGCGGCCGGCCTGGTGGTGCTGGTCGTCAACGCCGGCCAGCTCGGCGAGGCGTTCGGTCTGATCTTCTACTATGCCTTCAACCCGCATGCCGCCATGGGCGGTTTCGCCGGCGCGGCGGTGATGGCGGCGATCCGCTTCGGCGTGGCCCGCGGCATCTTCTCCAACGAGGCCGGCCTGGGCAGTGCGCCGATCGCCCACGCCGCGGCGAAGACGCGCAACCCGGTACGCCAGGGACTGATCGCCATGCTCGGCACCTTCATCGACACCATCATCGTGTGCAGCATCACCGCGCTGGTGATCCTGACCTCCACGGTATGGGTCGACGGCGAGGAGGGCGCCTCGCTGACCGCGCTCTCCTTCGATGCGGCGCTGCCCGGCTGGGGCAACCAGATTGTGTCGCTGGCGCTGGCGGTCTTCGCCTTCACCACCATCCTGGGCTGGTCGTTCTACGGCGAGAAGTGCTTCCAGTTCCTGTTCGGCACGCGCTCGATCATGCTCTACCGCGTGCTGTTCGTGCTGGCGATCCCGCTGGGCGCCATGGCCCAGCTCGGCTTCATCTGGCTGATGGCCGACACCTTCAACGCCATGATGGCCATTCCCAACCTGATCGCGCTGGCGCTGCTCTCGCCGGTGGTGTTCAAGGTCACGCGCGACTACTTCAACGGCAAGGAAGTGCTGCCGGGCGAGGACCTGGACCACAACAGGTCCTGATAAGCCTAGCGGGGGGCGAGAGGCGCGCCGCGCTTCTCGCTCGCCTGCCTACCATCACCTCACGAGGAAACCCATGAGCCAACTCAAGCGCACCCCGCTGCACGACCTGCACCTCGAGCTGGGGGGCAAGATGGTGCCCTTCGCCGGCTACGAGATGCCGGTGCAGTTTCCGCTGGGGGTCAAGAAGGAGCACGAGCATACCCGTGCCGCCTGTGGCCTGTTCGATGTCTCCCACATGGGGCAGATCCTGCTGCATGGCCCTCGTCCCGCCGCGGCGCTGGAGACGCTGGTGTGCGCCGACATCGTTGGCCTGCCCGAGGGCATGCAGCGCTATGCGCTGTTCACCGCCCAGGACGGCGGCATTCTCGACGACCTGATGGTGGCCAACCCCGGCGGCGGGGTCCTCTACCTGGTGGTCAACGCCGCCTGCAAGGATCAGGACCTGGCGCTGCTCGACACCGGCCTCGATGAGGAACATCGGCCCGAGCTGCTGGAGCGCGGCCTGCTGGCCCTGCAAGGGCCGAAGGCCGCCGAGGTCATGCGCCGCCACTGCCCCGAGGCCTGCGAGCTGGTGTTCATGCAGCACGGACGCTTCGAGATCGACGGCGTGCCCGTCTGGATCAGCCGCAGCGGCTATACCGGCGAGGACGGCTTCGAGATCTCGGTGCCGGCCGACCAGGCGGAGTCGCTGGCCCGACGCCTGCTGGCCGAGGAGGAGGTCGAGCCCATCGGCCTGGGGGCGCGGGATTCCCTGCGCCTCGAGGCCGGGCTGTGCCTCTACGGCCACGACATCGACACCGAGACCACGCCGGTGGAAGCGGGGCTGATCTGGGCCATCGGCAAGGCGCGCCGCCACGGCGGAGAGCGCTCGGCCGGATTCCCGGGGGCGGACGTGATACTGCATCAGGTCGATGCCAGGGATCACCGGCGCAAGCGGGTCGGCCTGCTGGGGGAAGGGCGTGCCCCGGTGCGCGAGGGTGCCGATCTCTACGCTGAGGATGGCCGGCATGTCGGCCGCGTGACCTCCGGTGGCTTCGGCCCCAGCGTCGGCCGCCCTGTGGCGATGGGCTATGTCCTGGTCGAGCAGGCCGAGGTGGGGACCACCGTCTACGCCGAGGTGCGAGGCAAGCGCCTGCCCATGGTGGTGAGCAAGATGCCGTTCGTGGCGCCGGGCTACTATCGCGGCTAGCCAGTTATACCGTTATCTTTTCAGCCAGACCACCGCTGCTCGAGGCGGTGGTCTTTTCGTTGGTGCGGCCGGGGGCTCGCTCAGCGCATCAGGGCGGCCTGGTCCTCCCAGTAGCGGCCCATGCTGCGCTCCTCGGTCAGGTCGTAAAGCGATTCGCGCCGCGCCAGGCGGGCGCCGCCATCGCGGGTCAGCGGGCTCCAGGAGAGCTGGGCGCGCTGGCGCGTGGAGTGAACGAAGAAGGCATCCAGCGGCAGCGAGAGGTAGATGCCCTTGTCGAAGCTGCCTTCGCCGAAGTCGCTGCCGGCATCGGTGAAGGTGGCCCAGCCCCCCAGGCGCACGCCCGAATCGAACTCGCGCGAGACGTCGAAGGTGGCGCCGAGGTCACCGGCGAGATAGCGGCCCACGCTGATCTTGGCCAGCACGTCCTCGTAGTCGGTCTGCCAGTAGCCGGTCAGATGCCCCGTCCAGGTGCTGTAGTCGCGCATCGCGAAGCGCTGGTCGAAATCGCGCTGCTTGACCCAGTTGACGTCGAGCCCGAGCGCCACGTCGCTGTTGAAGGGGCGGTAGAGCAGCTCGGCGCCGGCGCCGGCGAACATGCTCTCGAGCAGGCCGCCATACCCCAGTGCGTACCAGTCGTTGCCCAACTGGGCGGTGCCGGTGTACTGCAGGTTGCTGATGCCGATGTCGGTTTCGGCCAGGTAGTCGCCGACATGCGTGCGCACCCGCGGCAGGTCCGAGGGACCGAGGTAGCGGTACTTGCCGAGGTTGTCGGCCAGCGTGTAGCTGAGCGTGCCGGACAGCCAGTGCCGGGTTCCCAGCCGGTATTCGCCGTCGAGGTTGGCGGAGAGCCGGTAGAGGTAGCCGTCGGGACCGCCGAAGTTCTGCTCGAGCTGCGGCTCGAGGCGATAGGAAAGCCCTCGCGGCGGGGCGTCGTGCAGCACGTCGCCGCGATCGTCGGCCAGCATGGCGTGGGTATAGAGGCCGTGGCGATAGGCGACACTTGCCTCGCTGGACACGGCGGCGGCGACCAAGGCGTCGCGCTCGTGAACGCTCTCGCGCAGGGCCATGCCGCGCTCGTGCCAGCGGAAGCGGAAGGTCTCCACGTCGCTACCCAGGTGATTGTGCAACAGGCGTCCGGCACGCTGCTCGCTCTCGGCGAGCGATCGATAGCGCGTGGGTTCGCCTTCGACGATCAGGCTCGCGCCGTCCTGGCGAATGCGGTAGACGCCGATGCCGGCGTTGGCGTCGAGCTCACGGCTGAGTCCGTCCCAGTCGCCGGTATGCCGTGCCGGAGGCGCCGCCACGTCGACGGGGGGCGGGTCGCGCTTGGCCTGGGAGACGCTGGCCAGGTTGGTCGACAGCGAGATCCCGAGCATGGCGGTATTGCCGCGCTGCCAGCCGGCCTTGAGTTCGATGGTGTCGGTCAGGCGCAGCCGAGCGCCGAGGTTGAGGCGTGAGTCCTGGGATTGATCGTTCTGCTGCGGCTCATGCTGGTAGTCGTTGCCCTCCAGCTCGAGCTGCAATACCAGCGCATCCCATGGCGTCTGGTACTCGATGCCGCCGAACAGGGCGCTGCGTCCGCTGAACAGGCTGCCCAGGTTGACGCTGCCGCCATCGTCCCCCGAGCTGAAACCGGAGCGGCGCTCGAAGCCCTCGTGGAGCTGGGCTAGCGGGTTGGTGAAATCCTCCTGGTTGCCGAGGTAGCCCCAGCCGATCCCCAGCGAGACATCGAAGTTGTGCCAGCGCTTGCTGGCGACCAGGTATTCGCCGGCGAACAGGCCGGTGCCGCCGATGTCACGCGCGCCGACGGCGACCTGTGGCCAGTAGCGGTCCTCTTCCCGCAGCCGTAGCTTGAAATCGATCCCCTTGTCGAGATTGTTGCGGTCGTCGGTAGCAGCCAGGTAGCGTCGGTTCTCCACTTCGACGTAGCGAAAACCGGCTTCGAGCCACTCGGCGGGCTGGAAGAAGAGGCCATAGCGCCGGTAGGGCGCGGTGCGCGACAAGGAGAAGGCGAAACCTCCCAGCGGCGCCATGCGGGCGGTGGGCGTCTGCATCAGCCCCACGCCACCGAAATCGCCCTGGCCACTGCCGAGTCGCGGCTGTCCGGGGTCGGCGAGTGCCGGCATGGCCATGCCCAGGGCGGTGGCGAGGGTCAGTGGAGCGAGTCGAGGCGAGCGGGATGCTGACCGCTTCATGTGGCCGGCCCTCCCGAATCGGTCTGACCCGCCCCATCCGGCAGTGCGATGGGGTGACAGGCATTGCCGGGCAGGCGGGTCGCCAGGAAGTCGGGCAGGGTGCGATTGACCCAGTCGGCTTCCTGAACCGGTTCGGGGAGGACGAGCGCAATGCGGCTGCCGGCCATCAGCGGGGAATCGCCGGCATTCCAGGCGGCGACGCCGATGCGACGAGGGTCGCCCTGGGGGGGGATCACCCAGGCCTCCTCGGCGCTGGCCCAGCGCGAATCCGGGTGTTGGCGCAGCAGTTCGCGCAGGCTCAGACCCGGCGACCAGCGATGCCGGGTCACGCCGCCGAAGTGCCACAGCTCCACCCAGTCGGGCACGTCGCAGTATCCGGCGGCGGCCAGCGAGGCCAGCGGCGGGTCGTGCTGAGGCGAGGCGAGCAGGGCGGCAAGGTCGGCCCTGGCTGACGTGCGGCCCGGTGATGTCTGCGACTCGGCGATGCCGGCCTGCCACGCCTCGAGCCCCCGGGCCAGGTCGGTGCGTCCGTCCAGGGAGTACCAGTCGATCAGTGTCGCCAGCTCCTCCCGCAGGCGCCTGGCCTGGCGCTGCAGGGGTTCCTGCTGCCGTGCGAGCAGGTAGTAGCTGTAGGCGGGAGACGCGGGCAATGCCGGTTGCTCGAGCCACAGGTCGGAGAGCCGTTGGCTGTCGGCATGGCCGTAAAGGGGCAAGGCCAGCAGCGCGCCCAGGCAGGCGGTGCGCCAGCGGCCGGCGTGAAAGGGGGGACGTCGGGTCATTCTCGCTCTCTTTGTCACGGCGGTGGCGCGCCGTCGGGCAAGGGTGACTGCCCGTCGTCGCGCCCGGTGTCCTCGGCTTCGCTCCACCAGGGCCTCGCCACCTGCCAGCGCAGGCGTGGACCGTCCGGCCAGAGCGCCATGTCACCCCCCCAGATCCTCAGGCTGCCCGGCTCGCGCCAGTACACCCCCTGGCTGTGCGTGCTGCGGCTCTTCCAGTCGAGTCGCTCGGTACAGCGTTCCAGTGCCAGCCGGGTCAGCGGCAGCGCCACGGGCTCGGCCGCCTCGCAGCGGAGGCTCGCCTCGGCCTCGTCCTGCCATACCGTGCCGTCGGCATCGCGCCACTGCGCGTGCACGCGATAGTGTCCGGGTCTGGCCTCGGCCGAGTGCCAGCGTCCCAGCAGCAGCGCTTCGAAGCCGGCCGTGCTCGCCGGAACCCCATCGCGCAGGTGCAGGGTGGCGCGATCGCCGGCCTGCCAGTAGGTATCCCGGCCTTGCTCCCCGGTGCGGTGGGCCATTACCAGCAGGGCCTGGTTGCCCTGGGTCTCAGCCACCAGGGTGGCGTAGGGCAGCGTTTCCGCCTGCGCCGGCAGGTCTTCACCGCTCCCGCCGCCCATCAGCGTGGCGCCCAAAGGCGTCAGCTGCCCGCCCTGGGCACAGGCCGTCAGGCCGGCAACCAGGCTGCCGGTCAGCCACCAGCGAAGCAGGACCGCCAAGCGGCGGTCCTGTGTCGGCACACGTCTGTCGCTGTACCGTCTGTCGCGGCGCATCAGCGCGTACCGGTGCCGGTACCCGTACCCGTGCCGGTGCCCGTGCCGGCGGCACCGATCGCCACGCCGATGCCGGCTGCGCCGCGGCTCACGGCACCGGCCAGGGCCTGGCCGGAGTTGCCGGGAGCCGCGCCCGCGGCACCACCGCCGCTGGCGAGCCCGCCGCTGGCCACTGCGCCTGGCGCCGGCGTGTTGGCCGAGTCGCCCGGCGCGCCCGGCGTCCCCTGGGACAGCGTGGCCTGCTGGGCCAGCGCGAATGGCGCGAGGCTCAGCAAAGCCGCACCGGCCAGGGGGGCGACGCGCCTTCGTAGTTTCAATCGATCAAGCATAGGGTCTGGCTCCTTCTTTTGCGCCGGTCACTTCCGGCGGGACGAATGGCCGGATAGTGCATCCGCGTAATGTTGCCGGGATTACTATCTGGCCAACCTGCCGTCGGCAGGTATACAGGCAGAATTACATAAAATTCCCCCCGTGACTTTAATTGTCATGGGGGTTTCGATTCGAAAGCTGGATTGATAACCTAATTCGCGAAGCCTGGAAAGAAACTTATCTTGTGCCAGAGTGTCTGTCTGTATATAAGAGTAAAAAAATGTATAGATATTCACAGGGGGTAGTGGCGAGCAGGAAAAAGGATTATTCTGGCCTCGTTCTCTAGGCGCCTTGCATGGAAGTAAAGGCCCTGTCTTGTCGAATTCCTTGAGTTTGCGTCGTGTCGTGGCTCGCGCCGCGGGACATTTTTTCGTCTTGGGAACAAGACGATACGCATGGCTTCGGGGATTGTCGTCAAACCTCGTGGCGGTAGCGTGTCTTGAGGTGGCGTTGCTGTCCGAAATTGTCGATGTCGAATTAAGTAATCTTCGAGCTTGCATTGAATTACTGGTGTCGACATTAAGAGACAGTATATATCGCTTGGTGTCGCAGAATGACAACGCGACTGTCACTTATAAGTGTCAGAATAGGAAACTTGGCGATGCCGGTGTTGTTTGTAAGGTTTCTCCCCGTGTCACAGGGTAGCGACTTGAGGAATAATTAAAGAGGCATGGATTGGCTGGTTGGAACGCCAGGGTCCGAATTAATATTGGCACGCGAGTGAAAAATTAGATGAATCACGGCTTCCTGCGGCTCCGGTTGGGTCGTATTTGTTTATTGTTCGGCGTGTTCGCCTTGGGGGGCTGCGCCTTTGCCCCGGGGGGGCATATCGATTACCAGGCGGACGCCGCCCCGATCGACGACCTGGTCGACATCGAGCCCATCACCTTCGGCCTGGTGAGAAGCCAGCGGCCTCAGGACATCGGAGCCGAGGACATCGAGAAGGCGGGTGATGACCTGCGCGAGGACATCCGCGGCTATGACTACTACATCGGCAAGGGGGACGTGCTCAGCGTCATCGTCTATGGCCACCCGGAACTGACGATTCCCGCTGGCGGCGAGCGCAGTGCCGCGGAGTCGGGCAATGCCGTGCACAGCGACGGCACCATCTTCTATCCGTTCATCGGCCGCATCCCCGTGGAGGGGCGGACGGTGCGCGAGGTCCGCGAAATCATCACCCGCGGCCTGGAACCCTACGTGGCCATGCCGCAGGTCGAGGTTCAGGTCGCCCAGTACAATTCGCAGAAGGTCAATGTGACGGGGGCCGTGGAGGAACCCGGTCCGCTGCCGATTCGCAACGTGCCGATGAGCGTGCTCGATGCCATCAACCTGTCCGGCGGCCTGGCGGAGCACGCCAACTGGCACGACGTGCGGTTGACGCGGGATGGCGAGGAGATCCATGTCTCGCTGCACGAGATGCTCAACAGCGGACGACTCGACCAGGACCTGCTGCTGCAGGACGGCGATGTGCTGCACGTGCGCGACAACAGTGACCAGAAGGTCTACGTCATGGGCGAGGTGACCGCCCCCACCAGCCTGCCGATGGGCGCCAACCGCCTCACGCTGACCGATGCGCTTGCCGAGGCCGGCGGCATCAACGAGGGCAACGCCAATGCCTCGGGAATCTTCGTCATTCGCCGGGCGCCGCCGGACAGCGACAAGCTCGCCACCGTCTATCAGCTCGATGCCCGCAACGCCGCAGCGCTGGTCCTGGGTGCCGAGTTCACCCTGCAGCCAACCGATGTGGTGTACGTGACGACCACGCCGCTGGGGCGCTGGAACCGTGTGGTGCGCCAGATCCTGCCCACGGTCAGCAGCATCTACCAGACCACGCGCACCGGCACCGAACTGGAGCAGGTACGCGATTAAGGGGAAGAGGATGTTTCAGGAAGTGCTCGTGGTGTGCATCGGCAACGTCTGTCGCAGCCCGGTCGGGGAGGCGCTGCTCAGGCGGGCCCTGCCCGGCCACCGTATCGCATCGGCCGGGCTGGGTGCACTGGTCGGCCAGGCGGCCGACCCCACGGCGGTGCGCCTGGCGGAGGCCGACGGTCTCGATCTCTGCGGGCATCGGGCGCGCCAGATCGACGCCGGGATGGTTCGCGAGGCCGATCTGGTGCTGGTCATGAGCGAGGGCCAGCGCCTGGCGATTGCCGAGCAGTTCCCCTTTGCCACCGGCAAGACCATGCGCTTCGGGCGCTGGCTACCGGGCGAAGCGGGCCTCGGGGTGGACATTCCCGATCCTTATCGCAGGAACGAAGAGGTCTTTGTACGCGTACATCGTCAGCTCACCGAAGCGGCGCGCCTGTGGCAGGCGCGCCTCGGCAGCACGCGTGGCTGAAGCGAACGACCCCCTTTTCACGCCAGGACTCCATCGATGGTGAAAGAGATCAAGACGGGCTCGCGCCCAGGCAGCGACGATATCGATCTGGGCAGGCTGTTCGGCGTCCTGCTGGACAACAAGTGGCTGATCATGCTGGTGACGGCGGTCTTTGCCGCCGCGGGCGTGATTCACGTGCAACTGGCCACGCCAATCTATCGGGCCGATGCCCTCGTGCAGGTCGAGGGCAAGACCGGGCTGAGCAACCCGCTTGCCGAAGTGCGTTCGATCCTCGGGGAGGAGCCCAAGGCCGACGCCGAACTCGAGATCCTGCGTTCGCGCATGGTGCTCGGACAGGCGGTGGACCAGGAGCGGCTCGACATCGAGGTGATTCCGACCCGCCTGGCGGTCGTCGGGGATTACCTGGTCAGGCAGGGCATGTCGCGCCCCGGCTTCGCCCGCCGCAGCGTCTGGGCCGGCGAGTACCTCAATGTGGGCGAGCTGCGGGTCGACCACGAGTGGCTGGGTCGGGCCCTGCGCCTGGTGGTCGGCGTCGACGACGGCTACCGGCTCTACCACGGCGAGGAACTGCTCGGCGAGGGGCGCGTCGGTACCACCGAGAGCTTCGACGACGGCCGTATCGAGCTGCGAGTCGCCGAGCTGGAAGCCGGCGAGGGCGCGGAGTTCACCGTGGTACGCCGCACCCGCCTGGCCGCCATCAACAACCTGCGTTCACGCTTCAGCGTCGCCCAGCGGGGCCGTGACAGCGGGGTGTTCAACATGACCCTGCTGAACGAGGATCCGCAGCGCGCCGAGCGCACCCTGAGCGTCATCTCGCAGATCTACCTGACCCAGAACGTCGAGCGCCAGAGCGCCGAGGCGGAGCAGAGCCTCGAATTCCTCGAGGAGCAGGTGCCCCAGGTGCGCAACGACCTGGCGTCGGCCGAGGATGCCCTGAATGCCTTCCGCATGCAGCACGATAGTGTCGACCTCAACCTCGAGACGCGCTCGGTGCTGGATCGTGTCGTGGAACTGGATGCCCAGCTCAGCACGCTGGAGATGGAGCAGGCCGAGCTGAGCCGGCGCTACAACGCCTCGCACCCGCTTTACGCCGCCATGATGGAGAAGCGCAACAACCTCGAACGCGATCGCGAGCGGCTCAACGAGCGTATCCACGGGCTGCCCGAGACCCAGCAGCAGATCCTGCGCATGTCGCGTGACGTCGAGGTGACCCAGCAGGTCTACGTGCAGCTGCTCAACAAGATCCAGGAGATGAGCATCACCAAGGCCAGCACCGTGGGCAACGTGCGCATCCTCGACGATGCCGTCGCCCAGCCGGGCCCGGTGGAGCCGCGCAAGCCGGTCACCGTGGCCATGCTGACCCTGGTAGGCGCCTTCCTCGCGGTGGCCTTCGTCATCGTGCGCAGCATCTTCCGTCGCGGCGTGGAGAGTGCGGAGCAGATCGAGGACCTGGGCCTGCCGGTGTACGCCACCGTGCCGCTCTCCGACGACCAGCAGAAGCTGGTGCGTCGCGTCAAGCGCCACAACCGGCGGCGCGGACGCGCCGTGAGCAGTGGGGTGCTGGCGCAGAAGGCGCCCGACGATACCGCCATCGAGGCCCTGCGCGGGCTGCGCACGTCGCTGCACTTCGCCATGCTCGAGGCCAACGACAATCGGCTGATGATCACCGGGCCGAGCCCGAACATCGGCAAGAGCTTCATCTGCATCAACCTGGGGGCGGTGATCGCCCAGAGCGGCCAGCGTGTGCTGGTCCTTGACGCCGACATGCGCAAGGGGCACGTGCATACCGCGTTCGGTGCCGACAGCAAGGGCGGGTTGTCCGAGGCGCTCTCCGACAAGGCGGAGCTCGACGAGGTGATTCGCCAGTCGCCGATCAACGGGCTCAGCTATATCGCTCGCGGCAAGGCGCCGCCCAACCCTGCCGAGCTGTTGATGAGCGAGCGCTTCCCGCGCCTGGTCGACGCACTGAACCAGCGCTTCGACCTGGTGATCGTCGATACGCCGCCGATCCTGGCGGTGACCGACGCCGCGGTGATCGGCCATCACTGCGGCACCACGCTGCTGGTGGCGCGCTTCGGGCTCAACCCGCCGCGCGAGGTCGAGGTGGCCATCCGCCGCCTGGAGACCAGCGGGGTCAAGGTGAAGGGCGGCATTCTCAACGCCATCGAGCGCAAGGCCGCCACCAGCTATGGCTACGGCTATTACCACTATGCCTACAAGACGACTCAGACCTGAGCGCCGCAGGCGCCGGCGGGCTGCGTCCGCGCCTGCCCGGCAGGCCGTTCCCTGGCGTGAGGCCGGCTGGCCGAGCGCCGATCACTATCACTCGAAAACCATGGAAGCGTCATGACCACTATCAAAGATCGTCTGATTGGCCGGCTCGAGCGCAAGGAAGCCGTGATCGGGATCGTCGGGCTTGGCTATGTGGGGCTGCCCCTGATGCTGCGCTACAGCGAAATCGGCTACCGCGTGCTCGGCATCGATATCGATGCCGGCAAGGTGGAGCGGCTCAACGCCGGGCGCAGCTACATCGAGCATATCGCCTCGGAGCGGGTCGCCCGGGCCAGGGATGAGGGCTGCGAGGCGACCACCGACTTCGCCCGCGTGGCGGAAGTCGATGCGCTGATCCTGTGTGTGCCGACACCGCTCAACAAGTACCGCGAACCGGACATCAGCTTCGTCATCGGCACCGTCGATGCCCTCAAGGGGCACCTGCGCGAGGGCCAGGTGATCTCGCTGGAGAGTACCACCTACCCCGGTACCACCGAGGAGGAGCTGCTGCCTCGCGTCGAAGAGAGCGGGTTGACGGTGGGGGAGGCGCTGTTCCTGGTCTACTCCCCGGAGCGCGAGGATCCGGGCAACCCGGACTTCGAGACCCGCACCATACCCAAGTTGGTCGGCGGGCATACGCCTGCCTGCCGCGAAGCCGGCGTGGCGCTCTACCGCCCGGCCATCGACCAGGTCGTGCCGCTGAGCTCGACCCGGGCCGCCGAGATGACCAAGCTGCTCGAGAACATCCACCGTGCGGTCAACATCGGCCTGGTCAACGAGATGAAGATCGTGGCGGACCGCATGGGCATCGACATCTTCGAGGTGGTCGACGCCGCGGCCACCAAGCCGTTCGGCTTCACCCCCTACTACCCGGGGCCGGGACTCGGTGGGCACTGCATTCCCATCGACCCCTTCTACCTGACCTGGAAGGCCCGCGAATACGGCCTGCATACCCGTTTCATCGAACTCTCCGGCGAGGTCAATCAGGCCATGCCGGACTATGTCGTCGGCAAGCTGATCGAGGGGCTGAACCAGCACGGCAAGGCGTTGAACGGCAGCCGCGTGCTGGTGCTGGGCATCGCCTACAAGAAGAACGTCGACGACATGCGCGAATCGCCGTCGGTGCACATCATGGAGCGTATCCGCGACCGTGGGGCGGAGGTGGCCTACAGCGATCCCCACGTGCCGGTGTTCCCGCCCATGCGTGAGCACCGCTTCGAGCTCGAAAGCGTGCCGCTTACCCCGTCCACCCTGGCCGAATACGACGCCGTCGTCCTCGCTACCGACCATGACCGCTTCGACTACGACATGATTCGCGCCCACGCTCGCCTGATCGTCGATACCCGCGGCATCTACCGCGGCATCAACGAAGACCGAGTGATCAAGGCCTGATCTTCATGTCAAACGCACAGGTAAACGCCATGAAATACTTCGCCCTGATCGGCGCTGCCGGTTACATCGCTCCACGTCACATGAAGGCCATCAAGGAAACCGGCAACCATCTGGCCATGGCCTACGACATCAACGATTCGGTCGGCATCATCGATTCGATCTCGCCGGAGAGCGATTTCTACACCGAGTTCGAGCGCTTTCTCGAGAGCGCCTGGCAGCGCAAGCGCGACCCCTACACGGCGCTCGACTACGTCTCGGTGTGCTCGCCCAACCATCTTCACCATGCGCATGTCGCCGCCGGCCTGCGCCTGGGCTGCCATGTGATCTGCGAGAAGCCGCTGGTGCCGAGCCCGGCGCTGCTCGACGAACTGGGCAAGGTGGAGCAGGAGACCGGCCGGCGCGTGTTCAATATCCTGCAGCTGCGCCACCATCCGGCCATCGTCGAGCTCAGGGAACGCGTCGCCAGTACGCCCCGCGACGACAAGTACGATGTCGAGCTCACCTACATCACCTCGCGCGGCAAGTGGTACCACGAGAGCTGGAAGGGCGATCCGCGCAAGTCGTTCGGCGTGGCGACCAACATCGGCGTGCACTTCTTCGACATGCTGCACTTCGTGTTCGGCGATCTGGAGCGCAATGTCGTGCACTACCTGGACGACCAGCGAGCCGCGGGCTATCTCGAGTATGAGAAGGCGCGGGTGCGCTGGTTCCTGTCGATCGACAGCGACGACCTGCCGAGCAGCGTGCAGGGGCAGCAGACCACCTACCGCTCGATCCTCTGCGAGGGCCGCGAGATCGAGTTCTCGGGCGGCTTCACCGACCTGCACACCGTCTCCTACCAGGAGATCCTGGCCGGCCGCGGCTACGGCCTCGACAGTGCTCGCCACTGCATCGAGACCGTCGATACGATTCGCCATGCGGCCCCGGAAATCCCCGTCCGTAACGAGGCACATCCCTGCCTCAAGCGGCACCTGATGTGAGGTTCGCCATGGACAGCCAACCGCACGACAACCGCTTCCCCGGGGTGCAGATCCACCCCAGTGCCATCGTCGACCCGGGCGCCGAGATCGGCGAGGCGTCGCGTGTCTGGCACTTCGTCCACGTCTGCGGCGGCGCCCGCATCGGCCGCGGCGTTTCGCTGGGACAGAACGTCTTCGTCGGCAACCGCGTGGTCATCGGCGATGAGTGCAAGGTGCAGAACAACGTCTCGGTGTACGACAACGTCACCCTCGAGGCGGGGGTCTTCTGCGGCCCCAGCATGGTCTTCACCAACGTCTACAACCCGCGTTCGCTGGTCGAGCGCAAGGACGAGTACCGCGACACCCTGGTGCGCGAGGGCGCGACCCTCGGCGCCAACTGCACCATCGTCTGCGGGGTCACCGTGGGCCGCCATGCGTTCGTCGGCGCCGGGGCATTGATCAATCGCGACGTGCCCGACTTCGCCCTGATGCTTGGCGTGCCCGCCCGCCAGCGGGGCTGGATGAGCCGCCACGGCGAGCGCCTCGACCTGCCGCTGGAAGGCGAGGGCGAGGCGATCTGCCCGCACACCGGCGATCGCTACCGACTCAGCGGCGGCACCCTGCGCTGCACCCCCGCCCAGGAGGGCGACAGTACCACCGCCAAGGACCCCCGACGCATGGACTTCATCGACCTCAAGGCCCAGCAGGTGCGTATCCGCGAGCGTATCAACGCCGGCATCCGCCATGTACTGGAGCACGGCAAGTACATCCTCGGCCCCGAGGTGGATGAGCTCGAGAGGCGCCTGGCCGACTATGTCGGCGTGCGCCACTGCATCACCTGTGCCAACGGCACCGACGCGCTGCAGATCGCCCAGATGGCGCTGGGCATCGCCCCCGGCGACGAGGTGATCACCCCCGGGTTCACCTACATCGCTACCGCCGAGACGGTGGCGTTGCTGGGCGCGCGACCGGTCTACGTCGACGTCGACCCGCGCACCTACCTGCTCGACCCGGAGCGACTGGAGGCCGCCATCACCCCGCGCACTCGCGCGATCATTCCGGTATCGCTCTACGGTCAGTGCGCCGACATGGACGCCATCAACGAAATCGCCGCGCGTCACGGCATTCCGGTCATCGAGGACGCGGCCCAGAGCTTCGGCGCCACCTATCGCGGCCGACGCTCGTGCAGCCTGTCGCAGATCGCCACCACCTCGTTCTTCCCCAGCAAGCCGCTGGGATGCTACGGCGATGGCGGGGCGCTGTTCACCGATGACGATGCGCTGGCCAAGGTGCTGCGCCAGATCGCTCGCCATGGCCAGGGGCGTCGCTACTACCACGTCAGGATCGGTGTCAACAGCCGCCTGGACACCCTCCAGGCCGCGATCCTGCTGCCCAAGCTCGACATCCTCGACGAGGAGCTCAGGCTGCGCGAGCAGGTCGCCGAACGCTATGACCGCCTGCTGCGTGCGCACGGCTTCGCCTCGCCCCACGTGGAGCCTCACAACACCAGCGCCTACGCCCAGTACACGGTGGAGGTCGACGATCGCGAGGTGGTGATCGCGCGGCTGGCGGAGGCCGGTATCCCCAC
Source organism: Billgrantia lactosivorans (assembly GCF_003254665.1). Taxonomy (GTDB): domain Bacteria; phylum Pseudomonadota; class Gammaproteobacteria; order Pseudomonadales; family Halomonadaceae; genus Halomonas; species Halomonas lactosivorans. Next base: position 165,574 of record NZ_QHGY01000001.1, read on the forward strand.
CGCCGTGCACTATCCGATTCCGCTCAACAAGCAGCCCGCGGTGGCCGATCCGGGGGTCGACCTGCCGATCGGCAACGCCGCCTCGCGTCGGGTGGTCAGCCTGCCGATGCACCCGTACCTCGCGGCCGAGGACCAGGAGCGCATCGTCACCGCGCTCGGGGAAGCCGTGGCCTGAGCCAGACGTCAGGGAGACCTCTTGTGCTGAATCGGCTCGTGATACCGGCAAGACGCCTGCTGCCGACCCACGCCTTCGCCCGCGGCGTCAGCGTGCTGGTGGGGGGCACCGCGGGGGCGCAGCTGCTGACCATCGCCGCGGCGCCGCTGCTGACCCGGCTGTATGCGCCGGAGGATTTCGGCCTTCTGGCGGTCTACGGTGGTCTGCTGGCGCTGTTCACCGTGGTGGCCAGCGGCCGTTACCAGCTGGCGATACCGCTGCCGGAAACGGAGCGCGAGGCGGCCGAGGTGCTGGCGCTGAGCCTTGCGGTCGTGGGCCTGACCACCCTGGTCGCGCTGCTGCTGGTGGTGCTCGGCGGCCGGACCCTGGTCGCGGCGTTGGGCGTGCCGTCGCTCAGCCCGTGGCTGTGGCTACTGCCGCTGGGGGTGGCGTTCGCCGGGGGCTACCAGGCGGTCAGCCACTGGTCGGTACGCACGCGGGCGTTCACCGCCCTCGCCTCGACCCGGATCAAGCAGTCGCTGGCGCTGCTGGCGATTCAGTTCATTGCCAGCCCGCTGGGCGGTGGCGGCCTGCTGCTCGGCCATGCCGCGGGGCAGGGCGCCGGCACGCTGACGCTGGCGCGACCGGCCCTGCGCGCCGTCGCCGAGCACCGGGTCACGGTCGCCGGGGTCTGGGCAGCGGCGCGCCGCTACCGCAAGTTCCCGCTGTATTCGTCCTGGTCGGGGCTGTTCAACACGCTCGGCAAGCAGCTCCCGCCGCTGCTCTTCGCCGCGCTGTTCAGCCCCGTGGCCGCGGGGCTCTATGCCCTGGCCCACCGGGTACTGGCGATGCCCATGACGCTGATCGGCGAAGCCGTGGGCAAGGTGTTCTTTTCCAGCGCCGCCGAGGCACACCGGCGCGGCGAGCTCGGCCCGCTGGTGGCCAGGGTGCATGCCATCCTGGCCCATATCGCCATGCCGCCGGCGATCGTGCTGATGGCGATCGGCCCGGACCTGTTCGCTCTGGTGTTCGGCGAGCGCTGGCGCGAGGCCGGGGAATTCGCCCGCTGGATGGCGCCCTGGATCTACCTGGTGTTCATGACCTCGCCGCTGAGCCACCTCTTCTCGGTGCTCGAGCGTCAGGGGCAGGGCCTGGTGTTCCAGGCGCTGCTGCTCGGCGTACGCGTCGTGGCCATCGCCATCGGCGCCTTCCACGATGACCTGCTGCTGACGGTGGCGCTGTTCTCGCTGGGCAGTGCCGCCTGCTGGATCGGCTTCCTGGTCTGGATCGCCCGCCTTACCGGCAACCCGCCGCGGGTGCTGGCGACGGCGACCCTCACCGCGCTGGGCTGGGGGCTGGCGCTGCTGTCGCCGCTGCTCGTCACCGGTTGGCTGGCCCCCGCATGGCTGCCGTGGAGCGCGGCGCTGTCGCTCAGCGCCTTGCTGGTGGGGGCGCGCTACTTTCTCCTGTTCCGTAGGGCCTATCAATGAGTTCGATCCACTGTCACTTCGCTTCCTCACGCTGGCAGGAGTGCGAGCTGCTGCATGGCCGTGGCCATGTCTGCGGCAGTGTCTGGCTCGATGCTCAGCGCCTGTCGCCCGCCCGCGCCCTGCAGCAGCTCGAGCTGAGCGACGACCTCGACGGCTGGCGCCGACGCATGGGGGCGCTCAATGGTTTCCACGCCCTCGTTCGGCACACCCGCAGCGGCGTGGTGGCGGTCGTGGATCGCGTACGCTCGATCCCGCTGTTCTACGGCGCTCACGCCGGCGAGGTCTTTGTCAGCGACGATGCCGACTGGGTGCGCCAGCGGGTCGCAGAGGAGCGGATCGACGACGAGGCCCGCGCGGAGTTCGAGCTGGCCGGCTACGTCACCGGCGGCGATACGCTGTTTCGCCGGGTCAAGCAATTGCGTGCCGGCGAGGCGCTGTTCATCGACGCCAGCGACGGGAGCCTGACGCTCGAGCGCTATTTTCGCTTTGGTCATCAGGCGACGGCGGCGAACGACGACGACCGGCGCCAGGCGTCGCTCGAGGAGGCGCTCGACGCGGCCTGCGAGCGGCTGGTCGAGACCGCTAACGGCCGCCAGATCGTCGTACCGCTCAGCGGTGGCTACGACTCGCGTCTGATCGCCACGCTGCTGGCGCGCTGCCGGTACCCGCGGGTGCTGACCTATGCCTACGGCTACCGCGACAATCAGGAGGCCAGGGTCAGCCGAGAGGTGGCCCGTGCGCTGGGCCTGCCGTGGACCTTCGTCGAGTACAGCCATCAGGCGTGGGGCCGCGTTGCCGAGAGCCAGGCCTACTGGCGCTACCAGCGCTGGGCCTCGGGCTGGACCGGCATCGCCAACATGCAGGATTGGCTGGCGGTGAAGCTGCTGACGGAGCAGGGCAAGGTCGAACCGGGGTCGCTGTTCGCGCCCGGTCATTGCTGCGTCACCGGCTTCGTGCCGCCGAGCGTGTTCGAGACCCGGCGGGCAGGGGCGCTGATGCCGGCGGGCGAGCTGGCCGATGCCCTGCATCGTCGCCACTTCACGCTGAATAGCAGCGACGCGGGCGAGGCGCGCTTCCGCGAGCGGGTGCTGCCGCGACTGGCCCGCGACTACACGCTGGACGAGGCCCTGGCGCCCGAGGAATTCATCCGCCAGTTCGTGCAGTTCGGCTGGCAGGAGCGCCAGGCCAAGTTCATCGTCAACTCGGTACGCTGCTTCGAATTCTTCGGCCATGACTGGTGGATGCCGCTCTACGACCGCGACGTCATGGCAGCGTGGCAATCGGTACCGCTCGACTGGCTGCAAGGCCGTGCCGGCTACGTCGCCCTGGTCGAGTCTCTCTTCGCCGAGGTCAGCGGTCAGCGCACCCCGCTGGGCAACGCCGCGCAGCAATCGCGCCACAGCCTGCGCGCCCGCCTGAGCCGCCTGGCGGCCTTTCGACGTGGCCCCGGGGCCCACCTCAAGCGCCTGGCGAAACGCCTGCTGCCGGGGCTGAGCCGCGGCAACACCCTGGCGTCCACGGGGCGTTTTCCTCCCGAGACCCTGGAGCGCCTGCGCGCCCAGGGCTATTCGCACAACGGAGTGGCGGCACAGCTGTTCCTCGAGAGGTTTTGCTGATCATGAACGTCAATGCGCCGAGCCGATACCTGCGGGCCGCCTTCGAGGCGGTCGCGCTGATCCTTCGCAACCTGCGCCGCGCGCGGGGCTTCACCACCGTGCCGCTGCGCCATCACGCCGGCTATCGGCTGTGCGCCATGCGGCGTCCGTATCTGGCGGACGCCCTGGCGCTGTATGCCGAACTGCACGACGGTCGGCCGCTGGATCTGCCGCGGCGCTGGCTGTATCGCCTGGCCGGGAATCGCCTCGGTGTGGTGGCCCTGGACATCAAGGGGCGCGTGGTGGGGGTTGCCTTCTATGGCTTCAGTCGCCGCGACCTGCGCGAGGAGCGGGTGCATTCCAGCTTCAGCGGTGTCCACCCGGCCCATCGTGGGCGTGGCCTCGCCACCGAGCTACGCCGCACGGGGATCCTGCATTTTCGCGCCAACGGCGTGCGCGGCTACTCCGCGCGCATCTCGGAGGACAACGTTGCCTCGCTCAAGCCCAGCCTGCGACTCGGGTTTCGCATCGTCGAGCGCTACCGGGACCCGGCCAGCGGCGAGCAGCGCTTTTACCTGGTCTGCGACTTCGACGACGACTACCGGGATGACCCCGCGGCGGGCCAGGCACCGGACCCCGAACCGCAGCCTCCGACCACGGAGACGGAAAGGAAAGCCGTACCATGATGAACGATCCCCTGTTCCATCCCGGATGGATCCGGTTCAACGAGCAGCGCTGGGGGCTGACCGCCGAAGCGCTCTCCTTCACGCCCGACAAGGGCGACGGCTGGCGGCTCGAGACCGTGCTCTACCGCAACCACCAGGGTCGCCTGGTGACGCCGCCGCGCAATCCCCACCTGCCCATCGACTTCCACTGCACCAGCGAGCGGCCGGCCGCGCGCAACCGGCGCAAGCGCCTGGCGTTGACCCGGCTGGCCGAGTACCTGCAGCAGAGCGAATTCGGCGGCAGCCTGAGTCTCTCCTCGGTGGCGGACGACGTGCGCCCCTTCGAGTGGGCCAACATGGCGGCGCGCCCGCGCTTCACCTACCACCTCGACATCGCCACGCGCGAGGACGCCATCGACCCCAGCGCACGCAAGAAGGCGCGCAAGTGCCGCCGGCTCGGCTACCGCTGCGAGGTCAGCGAGGACTACCAGGCGGTGGCCGACTGCCTGGCGGGCCCCGAGGCGCGCAAGGGCTTCGACTACCGCCTCGACGTCGCGGAGCTCGCGCGCCTGGCCGAGCTGATGGGCCCGGAGCACTTCGTCTGCCTCCTGGCGCGCAGTGCCGAGGGCGAGGCGATGGGGGCCCGGGTCTGCCTGTTCACCCCGGGGGGGCATGCGCTGGCGTGGTCGGCGGGGATGAAGACCGAGGCCATGAAGGACGGCGTCAACAACCTGGTCGCCGAGGAGGCGCTGGAGTTCTTCGACCGCCAGGGCTGTACCGTCTTCGACTTCATCGGCGCCAACATCGCGCCGGTGGCGGAGATGAAGGAGGCATGGGGCGGGCGGCTGGTTTGCCATTACGCCATTAGTCAGCGAGGCATTCGCCAGCTGGCACGCGAGGCATACGTCACGGCCCGCACACTGATGAAGAGGGAATCCAAGTGAATGACATGACCGCACTTTACGATCGGAATTCCCAGGCGCGGCCTAACGCCTCGCTGAAACCGTCCTGTGTGACGGGCAACCTCTCCGTCGTCGCCTCGGGTGCCACCTCGGGTGAGCCGGTGCTGGCGTGGCTGGAGCGGATCCTGCTGGAGCGCTTCGGCGTGCCGCTGCAACTGGAGCGCGATGGCCCGGAACGGCTCTACCTGCGTCATGCCGAAGCGCCGGGACAGGTACTGTTCGACCGGCTGCAGCCGGGATTCTACCTGAGCGGCGGGGACCTGCCCCACTGCCAGTGGGACGCGGCGGCCGAGGGCTTTCACGCACCGCTCGACTTGCCGCTGCCGGCTCCCGGTGCCGCCAGCCTGCCACAGCCGCTGGTGGAGCCGATGGCGGGAGGCCTGACGGTCCACTACGACATCCTCGGCCTGACCTACTGGATGCTGTCGCGGCAGGAGGAGGTCGACGCCCAGGTGCTCGACCGCCACTGTCGCTTCCCCGCCAGCGCCTCGCATGCCGGTCGCCACGGCTACCTCGACAGGCCGGTGGTCGACGAGTGGCTGGCGGTGCTGGGCCAGGTGATCCATCGCCAGTGGCCGTGGGTGCAGCTGCGTCGGCATGCGTTCACGCAGCGCCCGACCCACGATGTCGACCGGCCGAGCCGCTATGGCTTCGCCCGCGACATCAAGCTGGCCCGGGCCATGGTCGGCGATGCCCTGCTGCACCGTCGTCCCCAGGCCCTGGTGGTGGGTCCCTGGGTCCGCCTGAGCACCCGCCGTCGGCTGCATCCGCTGGATCCGCTCAACACCTTCGACTGGTTGATGGACGTCTCCGAGGGCCATGGCCTGAAGAGTGCCTTCTACTTCATCTGCGGCCGCACCGATCCGCGCAAGGATGCCGACTACGAGCCGGAGCACCCGGCGATGCGTGACCTGATGCGGCGCCTCCACGCGCGCGGCCACGAGATCGGCCTGCACCCCAGCTACCATACCTTTCGCAACCCCAAGGAGCTGGCCAACGAAGCCCTGCGCCTGCGCCGGGTGTGCGCCGAGGAGGGCATCGAGCAGGCGGAGTGGGGCGGGCGCATGCACTATCTGCGCTGGCAGATGCCGCTGACGCTGCAGGGTTACGTGCAGGCCGGCCTGGATTACGACACCACGCTAGGTTATGCCGAGGCGCCCGGCTTTCGCTGCGGCACCTGCTTCGACTATCCCGCGTTCGACCCGGTCAAGGGCGAGCCGCTGGCGCTGCGCATCCGGCCGCTGATCGCCATGGAGGCGTCGGTGATCTCGCCGCTCTACCTCGGGCTCGGCACCGGTGAGGAGGCGTTCGAGTGCTTCAGCAGGCTCAAGGCGCGCTGCCGTGCCATGGGCGGGGTCTTCACCCTGCTGTGGCACAACTCGGAACTGACGACGACCGACCAGCGCGCGCTCTACGAGCGCGTGCTGGACGCTTGAGCGACGCAGGGGTATCGGCATGGTCCTGTCCGGTGATGCGTTGACGACGCGGGTTTCAGCCATCGGCTTCTTCGTGCTGTTCCCGGGTTTCATCCTCTATCACACCCTGGTGGCGATGGGGATGATCCCGGCCCTGCTGGGTGGCCTGTTCGGTGTGGTGTCGGTGCTGCTGTTCATCGCCTACCTCGCGCTGCTGCCGTCCCAGCTCCAGGTGCTGCTGACCACGACCCGCGGCTATGCCCTGGCGACGCTGTGCTTCTTTGTCTACGTGCTGCTGTGGGCGACGCTCAACTACGCCCTGAGCGGCGGCAGCGTGATGCGCGCGGCGCTGACGCAGACCGTCGAGACGCTGGTGCTGTGGCTGGTGCTGTTCGTGCTGGGCTATCGGGTTCCGCTCGACTCGCCGCGACTGGCACGCGCCTTCTGGATCGCCTTCGCGCTCATCGCCGGCTACCTGATGTTCCATGTCGCCACCACCGGCCAGTGGATGTTCTTCGCCCGGCGCATGCTCGAGGCCGAAGTCGAGGCGGGCGACAGCGTCTCCACCTACCAGGGCTATGCGCGTAGCGCGCTGGTGGTGCTGCTGTTCCTGATCGCCGTCAGCGAGCGCGCCATGGTACGCGCCGTGCTGATCGTGCTCGGTGCCTTCGTCATGTTCGTGCTCGGCGCGCGCTCCGAGCTGTATGCCTTCCTGTCGCTCTCGGCGCTGCTGCTGATGCTGTGGGCGGGCATGAGCGTCAAGTACATGTTCACGCTGCTGATGGTGGTCGCCGCGCTCATCGCGGTGGTGGCGAGCCAGTTCGAGGCGCTGGCCGGCAGCCGCCAGCTGCAGATCTTCGACCTGTCGGGCACCAGCTCCTGGCTGGCGCGCCAGAACCTTGGCCAGCGTGCCGTGGAGCAGATCCTTGCCAACCCGTTGCTGGGGCGCTTTGGCGGGCATATCGCCTCGGCGGAGGTGACCGGCGGCTATGCCCACAGCATGTTGTCGGCCTGGGTCAACTACGGGTTGCCGGGCTTCGCCATGTACCTCGGCCTGAGCCTGTTTGCCTTCGTCGGTGCCGCCTATCGCCTGCTCTTCCTCGGCGATCGCGGCGCCGGCTGGGTGTTCGCCTTCTCCGTCAACTTCGTCTGCCTGCTGCTGATGGTGCTGGCCAAGCCGGTGTTCTGGCCGCTGCCGGCGCTCGGCTGGGGCGCCTTCGCCAATGCCCTCGTCGCTGCCCGCCAGGGCCTCGGCGGGGAGGAAGCGCGGCAGGCCGGCACGATCGGCACCCTCCGCGACGTACCGGGGCAGCATGACGCTGCCCGGGATCTACAAGGACGCAACGACAATGAAAGTGGTTCACCTGACCTCCGCCCATCCACGCTATGACACGCGCATCTTCCACAAGCAGTGTCGCTCGCTGGCCGCCGACGGCTATCCGGTGACGCTGGTCGTCGCCGACGGCGAGGGGGACGAGGAGCGGGACGGGGTTTCCATCGTCGATGTCGGGCGGCTGCCCGGACGCTTCAATCGGGTGGTGAAGACCACGCGTCGCGTCTTCGACCGGGCCAGGCGACTGGATGCCGATGTCTACCACCTGCACGACCCCGAGCTGATGCCAACGGGGCGGCGCCTCAAGCGGCTGGGCAAGCGCGTGGTCTACGACGCCCACGAGGACCTGCCGCGTCAGATGCTGGCCAAGCACTATCTGGGCAAGGTCACGCGACAGGTGCTGTCGCGCGGCGTCGAGGCCTACCAGCGGCGTGCCTGCCGCCACTTCGATGCCATCGTGGCGGCGACGCCCTACATCCGTGATCGCTTCGGTGAGTTTCATTCCCACGTCGTGGACGTCAACAACTACCCGATGCTGGGCGAGCTCGACGGCGCCTCCGACGCGCGCCTGAGCGCCACCGCGGGCGAATCGCTGTCGGTGTGCTACGTCGGCGGCATCGCCGAGGTTCGCGGTATCCGTGAGGTCGTGCGGGCGATGGAGAGGGTCGCGCACGAATGCCGGCTGCAGCTCGCCGGTGACTTCAAGACCCTGACCCTGGAGCAGGAGGTGATGACCTATGCCGGCTGGGCGCGGGTCGAGGCGCACGGCTACCTCGATCGTGCCGGCGTGCGCCAGGTCATGGCCAGCTCCGTCGCCGGCCTGGTCACGCTCCACCCGATCATCAACTACCTCGATGCGCTGCCGGTGAAGATGTTCGAGTACATGAGCGCGGGGCTGCCGGTGATCGCCTCGAACTTCCCGCTGTGGCGGGGAATCGTCGAGGGCAGCGACTGCGGGCTGTGCGTCGATCCCCTCGATCCCGCGGCGATCGCCGAGGCGATCGATTACATCGTCAGCCATCCCGAGCGTGCCCGCGAGATGGGCAGGAATGGCCAGCGCGCCGTGACCGAGCGTTACAACTGGCAGCAGGAGGAATCCAAGCTGCTGGACACCTATCGCGCGCTTTCCCGCTGACCGAGGACCGCATGAGACACGTCTGGATCCTGAACCACTATGCCAAGCACCCCGACGCGGCCGGCGGGGCGCGACACTATCAGCTGGCGCGACACCTGCCGGCGCACGGCTGGTGCGCCACGCTGATCGCCTCCAGCGTCGATCACCCCAGCGGCGAGCAGCGGCTGGCGAAGGACGAGCCATGGCGGCTGGAGACCTTCGACGACGTGAGATTCCTGTGGCTGCGCACCTCGAGCTACCACGGCAACGGCGGCGGGCGCATGAAGAACATGCTGGAGTACGCCTGGCAGGCAGTGCGCCCGACGCGCCTGGCCGGCCTCGAGCGCCCCGACCTGGTCGTCGGTTCCAGCGTGCACCCCTTTGCGGCCCTGGCCGGCTGGTGGCTGGCGCGCCGCCACCGCGTACCGTTCGTGTTCGAGGTTCGTGACCTGTGGCCCCAGACCCTGATCGACATGGGCCGGCTGCGGGAGGGCGCGGCGATGACGCGAGGATTGCGCGCCCTGGAAACCTTTCTCTATCGCCGCGCGCGCCGTGTCCTCACCCTGCTGCCGCGGGCCGTGGACTACATCGCCCCGCTGGGCGTGCCCGAGGAGCGGGTGGTGTGGCTCTCCAACGGGGTCGACCTCGCCGAGTTTCCCACCCCCGTGCCGCCCGCGCAGCGGCCTCCCGAGATGCCGCTGACGCTGATGTACTTCGGCAGCCACGGCGAGGCCAACGGGCTTTCCGACCTGCTCGAGGCCATGGCCGTCATCAGGAAGGAGAGCCGCTCCGACGAGGTGCCGGTGAGGCTGCGCCTGGTCGGCGACGGGCCAGCCAAGCCCGAGCTGATCCGGCAGGCCGGCGAACTCGGGCTCGACGGCCGCTGGGTGCGCTTCGAGCCGCCGGTGCCCAAGCGCGAGATTCCGGCGCTGGCCCGCGAGGCCGACGCCTTCGTGATCACGGTGCGCGACCTGCCCCGGCTCTATCGCTTCGGCATCAGCATGAACAAGCTGTTCGACTACATGGCCGCCGCGCGCCCCGTGATCATCGCCTCCGCGGCGGTCAACGATCCCGTTGCCGAGGCGGGCGCCGGCATCACCGTCCCGCCCGAGGACCCGCTGGCCCTGGCCGAGGCGATCAGGCGGCTGGTGGCCCTGACGCCGGAGGAGCGCGCGCGGATGGGGTGGGCGGGACGGACCCACGTGGAAGCCGTCTACGACTACCGGATCCTGGCCGAGCGCCTGGCCGGCATCATGAACGACGTCATGGATGAGAAGCAATGAAGCGACTGTTCGATATCGTGGTTTCCCTGATGGCCCTGGTGCTGCTCTCGCCGCTGATGCTCGCGCTGGCCGTGCTGGTGCGACTGCGGCTCGGCGCACCGGTGCTGTTTCGCCAGACCCGTCCGGGCCGCCACGGCCGCCCGTTCGAGATGATCAAGTTTCGCACCATGCTGGACGCCGTCGGGCGTGACGGCACGCCGCTGCCCGACGCCGCGCGCCTGACACCCCTGGGGCAGCGGCTGCGGGCCAGCAGCCTCGATGAGCTGCCGGAGCTGTGGAACGTGCTCAAGGGCGACATGAGCCTGGTCGGCCCACGCCCGCTGCTGATGGAGTACCTGCCGCGCTACACGCCACGCCAGGCACGCCGTCACGAGGTGCGTCCGGGAGTGACCGGCTGGGCCCAGGTCAACGGTCGCAACGCGCTCAGCTGGGAGCAGAAGTTCGAGCTCGACGTGTGGTACGTCGACAACCGTACGCTGTGGCTCGACCTGCGCATACTGCTGCTGACGGTGAAGAAAGTGGTGGTTCGCGAAGGCATCGCCCATGACGGCGATGTCGCCATGCCCAGGTTCCGTGGAGGTCATCATCATGAGTAATCGCCGCCGTCTCGCCATCCTCGGGGCCAGTGGCCACGGCAAGGTGGTGGCCGACATCGCCATCCAGGCCGGCTGGCAGGACCTGGTGTTCTACGATGATGCCTGGCCGGAGAAGACCCGCCACGAGCACTGGGAGGTGCAGGGCAGCTTGCCGATGCTGCTCAACGATCTGGCGGACTTCGAGGGCGTGGTGGTGGCCATTGGCCATAACGCCATCCGCGAGGCCAAGCTCGATGCCCTGCTGGCGCACGGTGCCAGCATCGTCTCGCTGGTGCATCCGCGGGCCACGGTCAGCCCGATGGCGCGACTCGGCCCGGGGTGCGTGGTCATGGCGGGGGCGATCATCAACGCCTTTGCCGAGCTCGGCATGGGCAGCATCGTCAACACCGCCGCCAGCGTCGATCACGACTGCCGGCTAGGCGCCTGCGTGCACGTCGCGCCGGGTGCCAACGTGGCCGGCGACGTGGAGATCGGCCGCACCAGTTGGGTCGGTGCCGGGGCCGTGGTGCGCCAGGGGGTGGCCATCGGCGAGGCGGTGATGGTCGGGGCCGGCGCGGCCGTGGTCTCCGACATCGCGGGCAACCTCGTCGTGGCCGGCGTGCCGGCACGCCCGCTGGCATCGTCGGAGGGCGACGACGATGACAATGACCCGCCACCCAAGGCCTCGAACGTGCTGCGCTTCGACCTGATTTCACCGCAAGGGAGAACCTGATGCTCAACGGCCCCTTTTCCCCCTGGCCCGCCTATACCCGCGAAGAGGCCGACGCGGTGGCCCGCGTGCTGCTCTCCAACCGGGTCAACTACTGGACCGGCAACGAGTGTCGCGACTTCGAACGTGAGTTTGCCCGCTTTGCCGACAGCGACTACGCCATCGCCGTGGCCAACGGCACCGTCGCCCTCGACCTCGCCCTGCGCGGCCTCGGCATCGGCGAGGATCCTGCCGACGAGGTGATCGTCACTTCGCGCACCTTCCTGGCCTCCGCCTCGAGCATCGTCACGTCGGGCGCCAGGCCGGTGTTCGCCGACGTCGATCGCGACACGCAGAACGTCACCGCCGCGAGCGTGGCGGAGAGGATCACACCGCACACCCGGGCTATCGTCGCCGTGCACCTGGCAGGCTGGCCGTGCGAGATGGAGCCGCTCATGGCCCTCGCCGAGCGCCACGGGCTCCACGTGATCGAGGACTGTGCCCAGGCCCACGGGGCGCGCTACCGGGGAGCCAGCGTGGGCAGCATCGGTCATGTCGGCTGCTGGTCGTTCTGCCAGGACAAGATCATGACCTCCGGCGGCGAGGGCGGCATGGTCACCACCAGCGATGCCGACCTGTGGCGTCGCATGTGGGCCTACAAGGACCACGGCAAGAGCTGGGAGGCGGTCTACGAGCGCGACCATCCCCCCGGCTTCCGTTGGCTCCACGAGAGCTTCGGCACCAACTGGCGGCTTACCGAGATGCAGGCCGCCATCGGCCGTATCCAGCTCGAGCGCATGCCGCAATGGAAGGCGGCCAGGCAGGCCAATGCGGGGCGTATCTGGCGGGTCGCGGCCGGCTGCGGCGCCCTGCGCGTGCCCGAGGTGCCGCCTCACTGCGAGCATGCGGCCTACAAGTGCTACGTCTTCGTCGAGCCCGAGCGGCTGGCGGCGGGCTGGGATCGCGACCGTATCGTGGCCGAGATCAACGCCGCCGGGGTCCCGTGCTTCACCGGCTCCTGCTCCGAGGTGTACCGCGAGAAGGCCTTCGACGGCACCGGCTGGCGCCCTGAAGCGCCGCTGCCCGTCGCCCGCGAGCTGGCTGAGACCAGCCTGATGTTCCTCTGTCACCCGACATTGACCGAGGACGAGATCGAGCGGACCTGTGCGGTACTCGACAAGGTCATGGCGCGGGCCAGCGCCTGACGCCCTGGAAACAGGCGGGCGCCTCGGTGCCCGCAGTCATGGAGAGACGACATGCGAGACCTGCTCCAATCCCTGTTCCGCCTGCCCAGACGGCAGAAGCGCACCATCCAGCTGGTGGTGGACTGCGTGCTGATCGCCACCAGTTATCTGCTGGCCATGCTGCTGCGCCTGGAGAGCTGGCAGCCCCTGGTCGAGGCACAGACGTGGATGGCCCTGCTGGTGATGATCCCGTTGAGCCTGGCGATCTACGTGCGCCTCGGTTTCTACCGCGCGGTGATCCGCTACCTGGGGCCGAAGGCGATACGCGCCGTGGTCATCGGTGTGGTGGTGTCGGCGCTGTCGCTGCCGCTGGCCAGCTATCTCTTCGCGCTGGGGATTCCGCGCAGCGTGCCCTTCATCTATGCCATGCTGGCGCTGCTGACCATCGGCGGGGTGCGCTTCGGACTGCGCGCCATCTATCTGCGCAGCCAGATCCGCCACAAGCCGCGCGTGGTGATCTACGGCGCCGGCGCGGCCGGGCGCCAGCTGGCGGTATCGCTCCGCCATGGCGAGGAGTACCTGCCGATCGCCTTCGTCGACGATGCGGTGGGCCTGCAGAATACCTACATCGAGGGGCTCAAGGTCTATCCGCCGCGTCAGCTCGGCTATCTGGCCGATACCTACGGCGCCTCGCGCGTGCTGTTGGCCATGCCGAGCGTCAACCGCGCACGGCGTCGCGAGATCCTCGCCGAGCTCGAGCCCCAGGGCTTCCCGGTGCAGACGATACCCGGCGTGGTCGACGTGGTGACCGGGCGCGCCAGGATCAGCGAGGTGCGTGACGTGGCGGTGGAGGACCTGCTCGGGCGCGATCCGGTGCCGCCCAATCCCACCCTGATGGAGGCCAACATCCGCGACAAGGTGGTGCTGGTCACCGGGGCAGGGGGCTCCATCGGTTCCGAGCTCTGCCGCCAGCTGCTTCGTCACGGCCCCAGCCGGCTGCTGCTGCTCGATATCTCTGAATACGCCCTCTACCGTATCGAGCAGGAGCTGCGCCGCATCGCCAAGGAGGAGGGGCTCGAGGTGGGCCTCGAGGCACTGATCGGCTCGGTGCAGCATCGCAAGCGGCTGACCACCGTGATGAAGGCGTTCGAGGTGCAGACCGTCTATCATGCGGCCGCCTACAAGCACGTGCCGATGGTCGAGCACAACGTCGTCGAGGGGGTGCAGAACAACGTCTTCGGTACCCTCTCGACCGCCCGCGCGGCGATGGACGCCGGGGTCGAGACCTTCGTGCTGGTATCCACCGACAAGGCGGTGCGCCCGACCAACGTGATGGGCACCACCAAGCGCCTGGCCGAACTCGTCTGCCAGGCCTTCGCCAAGCATCAGGAGGCCACGCGCTTCTGCATGGTGCGTTTCGGCAACGTGCTGGGCTCCAGCGGTTCGGTGGTGCCGCTGTTTCGCGAGCAGATCCAGGCGGGTGGCCCGATCACCGTGACTCACCCGGACATTACCCGTTTCTTCATGACCATCCCCGAGGCCGCCCAGCTGGTGATCCAGGCCGGCGCCATGGCGCGTGGCGGCGACGTCTTCGTGCTCGACATGGGCGAGCCGGTGCGCATCGCCGACCTGGCGCGGCAGATGGTGCGGCTATCGGGGCTGAAGGTGCGCGACGAGCACAGCCCGGATGGCGACATCGCCATCGCCTACAGTGGCCTGCGGCCGGGAGAGAAGCTCTACGAGGAGCTCCTGGTGGGCGATGGCGTCGCGGCAACCTCGCATTCGCGGATCATGACGGCCCAGGAGGTGTTCTGGGAGTGGCCGCGGCTCGAGGGCTATCTCGATCGCTTGTTCGAAGCCTGCCGCCACTTCCAGCACGACGCCATTCGTCGCCTGCTGCTGGAAGCGCCGACGGCCTATCGCCCCGAGGGCGAGATCGTCGACCTGGTGTGGCTGGAGAAACGTCGCCACGAGTCGCCGGCGGTGGCCTCGAACGTGGCGGTCATGCCGCTGCGACCGGTGCTGGAGCGGCACAAGTAGCCGTCCTCGTCGTACGTCCTGGCGGCCCGGGATGGCCGCCAGGCATTCATCATCGCAGCCCGGGATCGCGACGCGAGCCGGTTGGCCTGCCGAGTGCACCACGACCGGGGTCGTGGCACCGTTCATGGAGAAGAGAACATGTGTGGCATCGTCGCTGCAGTGGGGGCGGACAATGTCCTGCCCATCCTGATGGAAGGTCTCAAGCGCCTCGAGTACCGAGGCTATGATTCGGCCGGTGTCGCCCTGGTGGAGGCGCCCGGCAGGCTGGGTCGTGCCCGGGAGGTGGGCAAGGTGGCGGCGCTGGAGCGGTTGCTGTCGGCGTCACCGCTGACGGGCATGACGGGGGTGGCCCATACGCGCTGGGCGACCCATGGCGCGCCCAGCCAGGACAACGCCCACCCGCACGTGTCGGGACGGGTCGCCGTGGTGCACAACGGCATCATCGAGAACCACCAGTCGCTCAGGGCCGAACTGGCCGCCGACGGCTACGCCTTCACCTCCCAGACCGACACCGAGGTCGTGGCGCATCTGATCGAACGTGAGCTGAAGCGCGGAGGGGAGTTGTTGATGGCGGTCGATGCCGTGGTGGCGCGTCTCGAAGGCGCCTACGCCCTGGGCGTGATCGATGCCGACCGCCCCGATCGCGTCGTCGGCGCGCGTCACGGCAGCCCGCTGGTGGTGGGGATCGGCGAGCAGGGCTGCTACCTCGGCTCGGATCCGCTGGCGCTGCTGACGGTGACGGATCGCTTCGTCTACCTCGAGGACGGCGATCTGGTGGAAGCCACGCGTGAGGGGTGCGTCGTGCATGGGCTCGGCGCCACGGGGCAGCGCGCCCCGGTGGTACGCGAAGTGCTGCGCTACGAGCATGACGACCCGACGGTCGGCAAGGGCGAGTTCGCGCACTACATGCTCAAGGAGATCCATGAACAGCCGCTGGCCGTGGCCAACGCCCTGGAAGGGCGGCTGGGCAGCGACCAGGTGCTGATCGAGGCCTTCGGCCCCCAGGCCCGTTCGCTCCTCGGCAAGACCCGTCAGATCCATCTCGTCGCCTGCGGTACCAGCTACCATGCGGGCATGGTCGCTCGCTATTGGATCGAAGCGCTGGCGGGCGTGCCGTGCCAGGTGGAGATCGCTTCCGAGTACCGCTATCGCGACGTGGTGGCGCCGCCGGGCACGCTGCTGCTGACCCTGTCTCAGTCGGGCGAAACGGCCGATACCCTGGCCGCCCTGCGCCATGCACGCAAGCGCCAGGGGGAGCACTACGTGGGAGCGCTGTCGATCTGCAACGTGCCGGGCAGCTCCCTGGTGCGCGAGTCCGACCTCAGCCTGATGACCCATGCCGGCCCAGAGATCGGCGTGGCCTCGACCAAGGCCTTCACCACCCAGCTGACCTCGCTGATGCTGGTGGCCCTGGCGCTGCGCCAGCTGCGTGGCGGCGATCCGGATCTGACCGCCAGGCTGGTGCATCGGCTGCGCTACCTGCCGACCCTGTTGGGCGACACGCTCCAGCTCGATGCCGAGATCGCCGACCTGGCCCCGCGCTTCGTCGACCACCGCCACACCCTGTTCCTGGGGCGTGGTGCGCAGATGCCGATTGCCCTGGAGGGCGCGCTTAAGCTCAAGGAGATCTCCTACATCCATGCCGAGGCCTATCCCGCCGGGGAGCTCAAGCATGGCCCCCTGGCGCTGATCGACGGCAGCATGCCGGTGGTGGCGCTGGCGCCGTTGGATGAACTCATCGACAAGCTCAAGTCCAACCTGCAGGAGGTGCGGGCACGCGGCGGCCAACTGCTGGTGTTTGCCGACCCCGAGAGCGGCGTCGAGCAGGAGCAGGGCATGACGGTGGTCAGGGTGCCCGGCTGCTGCCGCTTCCTGGCCCCCATCGTCTATGCCCTGCCGCTGCAACTGCTGGCCTACCATGTGGCCGTGGCACGCGATACCGATGTCGACCAGCCGCGCAACCTGGCCAAGTCCGTCACCGTGGAATGACGAGGGGGGATCGGATGGAGGTCGAAACCACTATCATGTGAGAGGTACTCTTACAGCACGGCGTCAGGAGAGCCAGGAAGGCAGTTCCCCCGGGCGCCGTTGACGGCAGCGTATCAACGGATGAGCCATTGCCATGATCGAAGACAATTCCTATCGACCGCTCCCCGGGGCCGTGTCGCGTCACTGCAGGGCGCCATGCCAGACCTGGCTGTCGGCCCTTGCCATGCTCACCCTGGGAGCGTCGATGCTGGCGCTGCCGTGGGAGATGCTCGTCGCCGTGCCGCTGCTGCTGGCGGCAGCGGCCTGGTTCGGCGAGGAGGGCCAGGTCGAGGCGTTCCCGCGGCGCGAGGACCTTCTGCTCCTGGCCGCGATGGGACTGCAGGGGCTGGTGTGGGTCGGCATGCTCCTGTGGCACGGAGAAGGCGCCGCCGGCCTGGTCAACGCCTGGCCCTTCGCGCTGGCCATGGTCACCCTGGCGGCCTTCCCCAGGGTGAGGATCCCTGCCACCTGGCTATGGGCCGGCCTGGCGCTGGGCAGCCTGGCAGCGAGCGCCTGGGCGCTGTGGCAGCGCGTCATCGAAGGCACGCTGCGGGCCGACGGCCACGACCCCCTGCACGCCATCCTGTTCGGCAACCTGGGTCTGCTGCTGGGGCTGCTGTGTTTCGCGGGCTTGAGCTGGTCGTTTGCCCGCCGCGATCGCTGGCCCTGGTCGCTGCTGCTGATCGCCGGTGGCCTGGCGGGCCTGCTGACCTCGGCACTGTCCGGCTCCCGGGGCGGCTGGATCGGTCTGCCGCTGGCCATCTGGGTGCTCTATCGCGGGCATGGGCGCCGCCTGTCGCTGGGCTGGCGGCTGACCCTGGTGACGGCACTGCTGGTGCTGCTCGGCAGCCTGTACGCGATGCCGCAGACCGGCGTGGCCACGCGGGTCGACAACGCCGTCAACAGCGTTCGCCAGTACCTGGCGGGGGATGACGAGATGACCTCGGTCAGCGCCCGGCTGGATATGTGGCGGGGTTCGTCGCGGCTGATCCTCGAACGGCCGCTGCTGGGCTGGGGGGCGAGCGGCTACCAGGAGGCCATGCGCGAGCGCGGCGCAGAAGGTGAACAGGACCCGGCGCTGGGGCGCTTCTGGCACGCCCACAACGACATCCTCGACGCCTGGGTCAAGCGCGGGGTGCCGGGGCTGCTGGCACTGCTGGTGCTCTACTTCACGCCACTGTGGCTGTTCGCCCGCGGGGTCGGCGCCGGCTCGGGCGAGCAGCGTGCCCTGGCGGTGGCGGGCACCCTGGTGCCGGTCGCCTTCATCGACTTCGGCCTGACCTACAGCTTCCTCACCTACCCCGTCGGTGGGCTGGTCTACGCGCTGCTGGTCACGATCCTGTGGGGGCTCTATCGCCAGGCACGCTGACGACGCTCAGGCAGGGGCGTCGTCAGTGGTCGCGACACGCCGGAAGGTGAGGCTGATGCGCAGCCCGGGGATGCGCCTGGGCAGCAGGGCGTGCTGCAGGCGAGCCTGACAGCCGGGCCCCATCAGCAGCAGGCTGTCGTGGGGCAGCCAGACGTTGAACGGCGGCCCCTCGCCGCGCTTCCAGCGAAACCGCAACGGCCGCTCGCTGCCCAGCGTGACGGCGGCGATGACGGGATCGACGCCGAGCTCGGGCTCGTCGTCGCTGTGCCAGCCCATGCGTTCGTCGCCGTCGGCATAGCGGTTGAGCAGGACGCTGTTGAAGCCGGCGTCGATGCCCTGCGCCCGCAGCAGTTCCACGACGCGCTCGCGCAGGTCGGCGACATCCGGGTGCCAGTCTTGGGGGAGGAAGTCGCGTCCGGAGTAGCGGTAGTGCGCCTCGGGCTCGCCCATCCACACCTGGCGGCGGGGAATCGGATGCTCGCGCCCGTACAGGCGCAGCTGCGGACGCTGCCACTCCAGCTCAGCGTCCAGCCTGGCAAGGACCTCATGGGCCGCGGGCTCGCCGAGCACGCCGCGCATGCGATACAGCGCTGGCGTCGCCAGCAGGCGCTCCCAGGCCGGCGTCGCCATGGCGCTAGCGCAGCACCCGGCGCGGGTCGATCGGCTTGCCGCCCAGTCGCAGGTCGAACAGCAGGTCGAAACGCTCCGTGGCATTGCTGAAGCCCACTTCGCACAGCGGCGCACCGCGGCTGACACGCGCGCCGTCGTCCACCAGCAGCTTGTCGCACAGGGCATAGACGCTCTGCAGATTGTCGGCATGGTGCACGATCACGACGCGCCCGAGCTGACGCATGCTGCCGGCGAAGCGCACGTCGCCGTCGGCGACCGCCTTGGCCCGGGCGCCACGGCTGGCGGCGAGCAGCATCGGCTGCAGGGTGCCACGGCTGTCGGTGCCGTAGGCGCGCACGACGCGATAGTCCTCCAGCGGCCAGGGCCAGTTGCGTGCCGAGCCCGGCACCGAGCTCGGCGCAGCCGAGGCGGCGGGTGCACTGGCGGGCCGGGCCGGGGCGCTGGCGCGACTGCCCGCTGGGCTAGGGGAGCGAGCGGCCGCGGCTGCGGGCTTGCCGCTCAGCGGCACCTGGATGGTCTGTCCGACGCGCAGACGCGTCGGCTCGACGCCGCGGTTGGCCGCCTGGATGCGCGCCGGGGTGGTGCCGAAGCGCCGAGCCACCGCCGAGAAGGTGTCGCCGGGGCGAATCTGGTAGCGGTAGGGGCCACCCGAGGGCGCTCGCTCCTGCTGGGTGGGAATCAGCAAGCGCTGCCCGACCGCCAGGCGGTTGGGGTTGGCGCCGGGGTTGAAGCGCTGCAGTCGGGCCAGAGGCACGTCGGCCCGGGCGGCGATGCTGCCCAGGGTGTCGCCGCGCTGCACCACGACCCAGCCGCCGGCAATGCCCGGCTCTCCGCGCCGCTGTACCTCGCTGCCGGGCGAGGCGCAGCCGGCGAGCGCCAGCACGCACAGCAGGGTCAGCGCGATTCGAGTGCCTGGTCTTTTTCCTGCCACAGGGCGTTGAGCCATGAGTGGAAGCGTTCCTTGTAGTGCGGGTCGTCATGGTAGCGACTCTCGAGCATCCAGCTCGGTACCTCGAGTCGGCGCGCCTCGAGCGTTATCGGTCCTTCGCGTCCGCACAGAAAGCCCCAGAAGGTCGGGTCGGGGTTGGCATAGTGCAGGGTGACGTCGAGGATACCGTCGAGCTGGGCCCCCAGCAGGCTCAGCACCTGAGCGACCCCGCCGGCCTTGGGGCGAAGCAGGTGGCGGAAAGGGCTATTCTGCGCATGGCGCTTGGCCGGGGTAAACCGTGTGCCTTCAACGAAGTTGAAGATCGCCAGCGGCATCTCGCGGGCACGCTCGCAAAGGCGCTCGGTCGCCTGGCGGTCGACCTCCGCGAGCCGCGGGTTGCGCTCGACCTGCTCGCGGCTGTAGCGGCGCATGAAGGGAAATTCCAGCGCCCACCAGGCCAGTCCCACGATGGGGATCCAGATCAGCTGCTGCTTGAGGAAGAAGCGCGGCATCGGGATGCGCCGGTGCAGGACCATGAGCAGCATGAAAATGTCGGTCCAGCTGCGGTGGTTGGAGATCACCAGCCAGCGCTGATCGGGCGACAACCCGCCGGGCAGGGTCACGTCGAGTTCGGGCTTGAGCCAGCGGCGCATCCACCATAGATTGCTGCCGATCCAGTTCAGCGCCACGCCATTGAGGCCGCGCAGGACGACCAGGCGCAGCGATCGTGTCGGCGTGATCAGCTTGAGCAGGGTCAAGAGGATCAGGGGAACCGACCAGAACAGGGTAGTGACCACCAGTAGCAGTGCGCTGACGAGCCCCTTCAGGGTCGGCATGCTCTCTCCTCGACGTTGCGACAACGGCAATGCGACGTTTCGTTACGATCGCCGCACATGCTAATGGATCGGGCGCAAGCTGCCCAGTGCCTGCCGCTCACGCTGAAGGCTCGCACAGCGTCGTCTGCAGCACGTCGTACAGCGCCCGCGCCGCGATCGAGAGCTCCTGGCCGGCGCCCAGCACCACGCCCACGGTGCGGCGGATCTGCGGCTCGAAGAGCGGTACGCAGCGCGCGCCGAGTTCGTGCATCTGCTCGCGGCACAGGGTGGGCACGGCGCTGACGCCGAGGCCGCTGGCCACCATGCGGCCGACCGTGGCCAGCTGGTGGCTTTCGAAGGCCACCGGGAGCTCGGTCTGCCGGCGCGCCAACGCCTGCTCGAGCAGGATGCGTACCATGGAGGGGCGCTGCAGGGTGATGAAGTCGTGGGCGAGCAGGGCCTTCCAGTCGATCGACTCGGCCTCGACGAGGGGCGAGTCCGGCGGCAGCACGGCGACGAAGGTATCGTCGAACAGCGGCAGGAAGGCGATGCCCTCGCGGGTTTCCGGCTCGAAGGCGATGCCGAGCTCGACCTGCTGGCGACGCACCATGTCGATGACCTGCTCGTTGATCACGTCGTGCACTGTCACGTTGACCCGGGGAAAGCGCTCGCGGAAGCGCCGCAGCGCGCGGGGCAGCCGGTTGCAGGCGATGGAGGGCATGGCGGCCAGCGCCACCCGTCCGAGCTGCAGGGTGAAGCGCTGGCGCAGCAGCTCTTCGGCGTTGTCCCAGTCGGCCAGCAGGCGCTTCGCCAGTGGCACCAGGGTCTCGCCTTCGGGAGTGAGGCGAACGCTGCGTGTGCTGCGAATCAGCAGCGGGCCGCCCAGGGTCTCCTCCAGCCCCTTGATGGCCAGGCTCAGGGCCGGCTGCGACAGGTGCAGTCGCTCGCAGGCCTGGGTGAAGCTGAGGGTCTGGGCCACGGCGAGAAAGGCGCGAAGCTGCTTGACGGTCATGTGCGAAGGCTCATTTTATAAATGATTCATATCAATTGATAAAAAAAACAAACTTAACAAATATATTGGGCGGGTCAACACTGTTCAGGTACCGTTATCTGCATCTTCATTTCACAACAAGACGAGGCTTTGGGATGTCCGGATTCGACAAGCGCGTGTACTCCTACGAAGAGGCGATGGCAGGGATCGAAAGCGGCATGACCCTGGTTGCCGGTGGCTTCGGCCTGTGCGGGATCCCCGAGAACCTGATCGCCGAGGTCAAGCGGCGTGGCGTCAAGGACCTGACCGTCATCTCCAACAACTGCGGCGTCGATGGCTTCGGCCTGGGCCTGCTGCTGGAGGACAAGCAGATCAAGCGCTTCTATGCCTCCTACGTGGGCGAGAACGCCTTGTTCGAACAGCAGATGCTCAACGACGAGATCGAGGTGATCCTGACGCCGCAGGGCACGCTGGCCGAGAAGATGCGCGCCGGCGGGGCGGGCATACCCGCGTTCTACACCGCCACCGGCTACGGCACGCCGATCGGCGAGGGCAAGGAGGTGCGTGTCTTCAACGGCCGTCACTATATCCTCGAGGAGGCGTTCCACGCCGATTTCGCCATCGTCAAGGGCTGGAAGGCCGACCGCTACGGCAACGTGGTGTACCGCGACACCGCACAGAACTTCAACCCGCTGGCGGCCACCTGCGGCAAGGTCACCGTGGTGGAGGTCGAGGAGATCGTCGAGCCTGGCGAACTGCGTCCCGACCAGATCCACACCCCGGGCATCTTCGTCGACCGCATCATCCAGGGCACTTTCGAGAAGCGCATCGAGAAGCGCACCGTGCGCGAGGGCTGAGCCCACCACGGTTACCGTCGGCATGGGCCGGCATGGCGTATCGCTTCTCCACCGAACACAAGAGGCAAACAAGATGGCACTGACTCGCGAACAGATGGCACAGCGCGTGGCGCAGGAATTGAAGGACGGCTTCTACGTCAACCTGGGGATCGGCATCCCCACCCTGGTGGCCAATTACGTGCCGGAGGGCATCGACGTGATGCTGCAGTCGGAGAACGGCCTTCTCGGCATGGGACGCTTCCCCACCGAGGATGAGGTCGATCCCGACATGATCAATGCCGGCAAGCAGACCGTGACCGCACGCCCGGGGGCGGCGATCTTCGACTCGGCCGAATCCTTCGCCATGATCCGCGGCGGCCACGTCGACCTCACCGTGCTCGGTGCCTTCGAGGTCGACCAGGAGGGCAACATCGCCTCCTGGATGGTTCCCGGCAAGCTGATCAAGGGCATGGGCGGGGCCATGGACCTGGTGGCCGGCGCCGAGAACATCATCTGCACCATGACCCATGCGTCCAAGCATGGTGAATCCAAGCTGCTCGAGAAGTGCACCCTGCCGCTGACCGGTGCCGGCTGCATCAACCGCGTGCTCACCGACCTCGCCTACCTGGAGATCGAGGATGGCGCATTCATTCTCAAGGAGCGCGCGCCCGGGGTCAGCGTCGAGGAGATCGTCGAGAAGACCGCGGGCAAGCTGATCGTGCCCGATCACGTGCCGGAAATGACCTTCGATTGAGCTCTGTGCTCGGCACAAGGGCCGGGGCGATGAACTGACCCCGGTCGCTGGACGGTTCACTCGGCCAGCACCCAAGGCCTGGGCCCTGTACTGCACGGGGCTCAGGCCTTTCTGTTTCAATGTGTGTCGATTTTCTGACCAGTCGGGATGAAACCCGTCTTCATCGGGATTGAGACGGTTGTCACGGCGTCTTGCACAGCGTTATCCACAGTTTCTGTGGATAACGCTGTGCCTGGTCTCAGGTGAGCTCGCAGCGGGTGTGATGCGGCAGCAGCAGCTCCACGGTACGCTCATGGTCGCTGCTCAGGCGCTTCTGGATCAGCGCCAGCCCGCCCAGGCAGATGCGGTGCTCGTCACCCTCGGCGAAGGCGATGCGCTGCGAGCAGGTGGGGTAGAAGCGATACTGCAGCAGCGGCGATACCGGGAAGATGCCGTGGTGACGCTCCTCGCTTCCCGTGAGGCCGGCGGCGTTCAGGGCGGCGTCGAGGGCGTCGAAGCTGCTGCCGAGCCGCTCGCAGTCGAACCCGGCATGATGCACGCTCGGCCCCATGACGGCGAACCAGGCCGCCAGGGGGTGCGCGTCGTGGAGCGCACGGTAGAGTTCCCAACTGGGCATGGGCCAGGGGCGTCCGCGGCTCAGCAGGTTCTTGCCACGGGTATCCTGGGGGTGGGTACGGTTGACCAGCTCGGCAAGGGCATCCCGCGGCTCACGCGACAGGCTGCTGAGCTGGAGTTCCGCCAGCACCAGCCAGGTGCCGCGGTCGGGTGGGGCCAGCAGGGTGACCAGCAGGCCACGGTCGGCCATGGCGTAGCGGTGCACGGGACGATAGCCGAGGCGGCCCAGGGTGGGCTGCAGGTCATCGGCGGCGAAGGGAGGCTGATTGAGGGTGAGCAGCGTCAGGTACTCGACCGGGGCATCCGTCGGCCACAGGCGCAGCACGCCCACATCGGGGTGGTGATGGATGTAGTCGAGCCAGAGCTGCTGGAGAAATTCTTCCCTTTGCATCGTGCCGTTCCTTATGTCCAGATGCGCTTGCGCATTAGACCTCAGTATAGGGGCTGGCGGGGAACGGCTTTCAACGCAGGGAGGAACGTTAAACGGGAAATGAACGCTGGTGACGAGCCGGGGCGATGCCCCGGCGGAAGGCGTCACGCCAGCAGGGCGTTGTCGCGGACGTACTGGTCGAACTCGGTGAAGCCACCGACGTGCTGCTGGTCGATGAAGACCTGCGGCACGGTCGCAACCGGCTTGCCGATGGTCTTCTCCAGGTCGGCCTTGCTGATGCCCTCGGCCCAGATGTCCACGTAGCGGTGGCCCTCGATGACGCTGGCGCTCTCCAGGCTCTCGGCGAGCTGCTGGGCACGAACGCAGAAGGGGCAACCGGGACGGCCGAAGATGACCACGAACATAGCACTCTCCTGATGGTGTTTTTTGCTCGCGCCATTGTGACGGATGTGAGCGGCGGCGGCCAATAGCAGGCCGCTAGGGGGCCGATTGGACAGCGCTATCGCGGGCGTCCTGAGCGTCTTCAGTACGTCTTCAGCTCGTTGGCGTCGGCCGCGCGCAGCAGGTCGCCGAGCTCGGCATGCAGTTCCGGGGCGCTGACCAGCAGGTTCTCGCCGTACAGGTCCTCCGGAATGCCCGACGGGCAGGGGTAGAGGTGGCCGGTACGCGCGCCGGCCTCGCGGGCGATGAGCACCCCGGCGGCGAAGTCCCAGGGCGACACGCTCTCGTAGTAGGCGTCTAGCCGGCCGCAGGCCACGTCGCACAGGTCGAGGGCGGCAGCGCCGTTGCGGCGCACGTCCTGGCAGTGCTCCAGGATGGCCATCAGCCGGCGCATCAGCGGCGGGCGGCTGTCGCGCCGATAGGGGAAGCCGGTGCCGACCAGGCAGCGCTGCAGGCTGGTGGTGCGGCTGGCATGAATCGGCTTGCCGTTGCACCAGGCACCCTGACCGTACAAGGCGGTGTAGGTTTCGCCGAGGAAGGGCGCGTGCACCACGCCCAGGCGGGTCCGGCCCTCGCTGACCCAGGCGATGGAGACGGCGACGTGGTAAAGGCCATGGGCAAAGTTGACGGTACCGTCGATGGGGTCGATGACCCACAGCGCCTCGGCGCTGCCCATCACCTCGCGATCCGGCGCGAGCTCTTCGCTGAGTCGCTGCTCCCCCGGCAGGCTGGCCTCCAGGCGCTCGCTGATCAGGGTGTCGACGGCCACGTCGACGTCGGTGACCAGTTCCTGGCCGTGCTTGAGCTGCTGGTTGAACGTCTGGCTCTGCCTGGCCGCCACGATCCGCTCGCCGGCCTTCCTGGCGATGGATTCGGCCAGCGCGAGGCGTTGCTGGGGAAGCATGGTCATTTCCTCGTCACGCATGGAGCTGCCAGAATAGCAGTCGCGAGGCGTCCTGCCGAACGGGATTCCCGCCCAACCGCAAAAGGAGAGTGCCATGCTGGCCCCGACGCCCGAGCAGTACCGGCGCCTCGACGAGATGGCCCAGGCCTGGCGACAACGCCAGGCCGACGCGTTCGAGGCGGCGCCGGGACGCAACCCGCATCTCGACGTCGACGCCCTGTGTTTCCAGGTCTGCCCCGACGCTGGCGAGGCTTCGGCCGGCGCCGACTACCTGGTCGGTGCCCTGATCAGCCCTGTCTCGCTGTCGCTGGTGCTGTTCCCGGTCTTCGCCAGCGCGGCAGCGCCCGCCGAAGGCCAGCGGCGCGTCTTCGCGCTGCCCTCGGGCCGTTATCCCTTCGTCGCCGAAGTGCTGGAGGGGGGGCGGTGGCTGTGGCGCTGCGAGCTGCTCGACGATCTCTCCGACGTGGAGACGCGCGAGGAGGGCAGTCGCCTGGCCCAGCGCCTGATGGACCGCGTCATGCAGCCCGAGGCCCCCGCCTGAGCTTCGTTGCGGCTGGCCCTGGCCGCCGCTCGCGGCTTATGCTTGTGACACCCCATGTTCACGCCGCCTAGAAGGATATTGCCCATGTCCCATGCAAAGACCGCCGAACCTCGCGTTGCCCTGGTCACTGGAACCGCCAGCGGTATCGGCGAGGCCGTGGTTCGCCAGTTCCGGGAGCTCGGCCATCAGGTGCTGGCCGTCGATTTCAACAGCCAGGCCCAGGAGAAGGCCGATGCCGTCGGGGCGGCATTCTTCCAGGCCGACCTCACCGACGGCGAGGCGTGCAAGGCCGCCGTGGCGGAGGCCACCAAGCGCTTCGGGCGGGTCGACATCCTGGTCAACAATGCCGGGATCCAGCACGTATCGCCGATCGAGGACTTTCC
Organism: Billgrantia lactosivorans; assembly: GCF_003254665.1. Taxonomy (GTDB): domain Bacteria; phylum Pseudomonadota; class Gammaproteobacteria; order Pseudomonadales; family Halomonadaceae; genus Halomonas; species Halomonas lactosivorans. The sequence goes on from NZ_QHGY01000001.1 coordinate 191,719, forward strand.
CGAGGCCAAGTGGCGCCAGATCATCGACCTGATGCTGACGGCACCGTTCCTGCTGACCCAGGCGGTATGGCCCTCGATGCGTCACAACGGCTGGGGGCGCATCGTCAACATCGCCTCGGTGCATGCCCAGGTCGCCTCGCCGGGGAAATCGGCCTACATCAGCGCCAAGCACGGCCTGATCGGCCTGACCAGGACGGCGGCGCTGGAGGGCGGGCCCCAGGGAATCACCGCCAACGCCATCTGCCCGGCCTACGTCAAGACGCCGCTGGTGGAGAACCAGATCGCCGATCAGGCCCGCCTGCACGACATGGACGAGCAGGACGTGGTGGAGCGGATCATGCTCAAGAATGCCGCGGTCAAGCGGCTGATCGACCCCGAGGAGGTTTCGGGGCTGGTGGCCTACCTGGCCTCCGATGCGGCGGGTGCCGTGACCGGCTCGAGCTGGAATATCGACTTGGGCTGGACCGCCCAGTGACACTCTCGCGGCTTTCCCGGCGCCAGGTCTCGCGGAGGCGCTGTGACCCCAGCCCTGGGCGCTACACTTGCCCTGCTTCGCTCTCGCGTCCTGCTCCGCTTGCGGGTCCGGTGCTGGCCATGCATGGCCAGCCCGTTCGGAGCAGTGCTCCTCACCCTGGCAAATGACCTCCGCTGCGACCTGTCCCCGGCGCCGCTTGCCTAGGTGGCACTCCGCCCGGTGTCGTGAGTCGTCTTGACGAAAATGGTTACCGCCGCACCGGCCGCTTCTGCAGCTTGCGCTGCAGGGTGCGCCGGTGCATGCCCAGGGCGCGGGCGGTGGCGGAGATGTTGCCGTCGTGCTCCTGCAGCACCTTCTGGATGTGCTCCCAGGCGATGCGGTTGATCGACGGCGGGTTGTCGGCCACCTCGGCTTCGGGGTCGCCCTCGTCGCGGCCCAGCGCCATCAGGATCTCCTCGGCGTCGGCGGGCTTGCACAGGTAGTTGACGGCGCCGAGCTTGATCGCTTCGACGGCGGTGGCGATGCTCGAGTAACCGGTCAGCACCACGATGCGACAGTGCGGCACCACCTCGAGCAGTTCGGGCAACAGCTTCAGCCCCGAGCTGTGCTCCAGCTTGAGGTCGAGGGTGGCCAGCTGCGGGCGGTGACGGTGGGCCAGCGTCAGCGCCTGCTCCGCGTCGTTCGCTACCAGCACCTCGTAGCCGCGCCTGGCCATGGCGCGTGAGAGCACATGGCAGAACATTTCGTCGTCGTCGATGATCAACAGGCGGGTATCGGCGTCTTGCATGGCAACCTCGTCGCGTCGCTCAGGGCTCACTGTGCGGCAGGATCACTTCGGTCAGCGTCCCCCCATCCGGATGATTATACAGGCTCACGCCGCCGCCGAAGCGATTGATCGTGGCGTGGGTGAGGAACAGCCCGATGCCGAGCCCCTTGCTCTTGGTCGAAACAAAGGTTTCGCCCAGCTGGTCGGCGATGTCCAGGGTGACCCCGGGGCCATGGTCGCGTATGTCGATCACCACGTCCCGGGCGTTCCAGTCCAGGCCGATGCTGATGTCGTCGGGATTGGCGTCCGCCGCGTTGTTGAGCAGGTTGGTGATTGCCTGGTCGAGGGTCGTGTCGACCTTGAGCCAGGGCGTGCCGCGGTGGCTGGCGATCTCGAGGCGGTGGCTGACGTCGGGGCGCAGGACCAGCCAGCGCTGCACGACGCCCTGCAGCCAGTCGCGGGCATCGCGCACTTCCGGCTCGGCCATGCGCCGGCGGTCGGCGCTCTCGACCAGGTAGCGCAGCCGCGACTTGCACACGTCGACCTGGCGTCGCAGCAGCTCGATGTCCTCCAGCAGGTCAGGGTCGTCGCGGGCGTCCTGGCGCATCTCGCTGAGCAGCACCGCCATGGTCGACAGCGGCGTGCCCAGTTCATGGGCGGTGCCGGCGGCCTGGGTCGCCACCGCGACGATCTGCTCGTTGCGCAGTGCCGACTCGCGGGTCTGGGAGAGGGCGCGTTCGCGGTTGCGCAGGGCATGGGCCATCTTGTAGATGAAGAAGGTCACCAGCCCCGCCGAAAGGCCGAAGTTGATCCACATGCCCAGCACGTGCAGGTTGACGCCGAAGCCTTCGTGGTAGTGGGCGAACTGCGGCACCGGGTGGTAATCCCACATCAGCAGCGTGTACGAGGCCATGGCCGCCGTGGCGACGATCCAGGCGAAGCGCCAGGGCAGGGTGGCGGCGGCGATGGTCACCGGGACCAGGTAGTAGTTGATGAAGGGGTTGTTGGAGCCGCCGGTGAGGTAGAACAGCAGCGTCAGCCCCAGGATGTCGGCGAGCAGGTGAAGGACGTACTCGGTATGGCTGACCGCCCACTGGCGCCCCAGCCGCCACCAGGTGAAAAGATTGACCAGCCCCATGCACACGATCACGCCGATCACCGCGGGCACCTCGAGCTCGAAGTGCAGCAGCTCGATGCCCACGATGACCGCCGCCAGGAAACCGGTCCAGGTGATGCCCCGCACGATGGTCAGGCGAATCAGGTTGCGGCTGGGGGTGGAGAGCGGCAGGGGCGGGGCGGTCGGCATGGGGGCTCCGTCGATGAATCCACCCCCATGATACCGTGTCGGGCCCATTCTCGCCGCTGCCCTACAACTAGACGGGGCAAAGCCGTAGAATGCGTGCCAGCTCACCATTCACGCACCGCTGTTGGTGCCATACGACGAATTCGAGACTGATGTCAGCTGCCGATCTGGCCCGTGAAGTCGGGCTGCGTAGAACCTTCGCCATTATCTCGCACCCCGACGCGGGCAAGACCACCATCACCGAGAAGATGCTGCTGTTCGGAAACGCCATCCAGCTCGCCGGCTCGGTGAAGAGCAAGCGCAACGACCGCCACGCCACTTCCGACTGGATGAAGATGGAGCAGGAGCGGGGCATCTCGGTGACCACCTCGGTGATGCAGTTCCCCTATGGCGGGCGCATCGTCAACCTGCTCGACACCCCGGGGCACGAGGACTTCTCCGAGGACACCTACCGCACGCTGACCGCGGTGGATTCGGCGCTGATGGTGATCGACGGCGCCAAGGGCGTCGAGGCGCGCACCATCAAGCTGATGGAGGTGTGCCGCCTGCGCACCACGCCGATCCTCACCTTCGTCAACAAGATGGACCGCGACATCCGCGATCCCATCGAGGTGATGGACGAGGTGGAGACGGTGCTCGACATCCAGTGCGCGCCGATGACCTGGCCGATCGGCATGGGGCGCCACTTCAAGGGGGTCTACCACCTCTACAACGACGTGATCCATCTCTATACCCAGGGCCAGGGCAGCCGCATTCCCGACGACCGGCGTATCGAGGGGCTCGACAATCCCGAGGTCGACGCCGTGCTCGGTGCCGATGCCGCCGAGGAGCTGCGCATGGAGGTGGAACTGGTGCGTGGCGCTTCCCACGAGTTCGATCTCGACGCCTACCGGCGCGGCGAGCTGACCCCGGTCTACTTCGGTACCGCCATGGGCAATTTCGGCGTGCGCGAGATGCTCGACGGCTTCGTCGAGTATGCGCCGCCGCCGCAGCCACGCGAGACCGATACCCGCACCGTGGAGGCCGAGGACTCGCGTTTCACCGGCTTCGTGTTCAAGATCCAGGCCAACATGGACCCCAAGCATCGCGATCGCATCGCCTTCCTGCGGGTCTGCTCGGGCAAGTACGAGAAGAACATGAAGATGCGCCACGTGCGCATCGGCAAGGACGTCAAGATCGCCGATGCGCTGACCTTCATGGCCTCCGACCGCGCCCACGTCGAGGAGGCCTGGCCCGGCGACATCATCGGCCTGCACAACCACGGCACGATCCAGATCGGCGATACCTTCACCATGGGCGAGGAGATGCGCTTCACCGGCATTCCGCACTTTGCCCCGGAGCTGTTCAAGCGCGTGCAGCTGAAGGATCCGCTCAAGCTCAAGGCGCTGCAGAAGGGACTCCAGCAGCTTTCGGAGGAGGGCGCCACCCAGCTGTTCCAGCCGCTGGACAACAACGACCTGATCCTCGGCGCCGTGGGCACCCTGCAGTTCGACGTGGTCGCCCATCGCCTCAAGGAGGAGTACAAGGTCGACTGCGTCTACCAGCCGGTCAACGTGCAGACCGCGCGCTGGGTCTACTGCGACGACGCCAGGAAGCTCGAGGAGTTCAGGCGCAAGGCGAGCGCCAACCTGGCGCTGGATGGCGGCGGTTACCTGACCTACATTGCTCCCACGAGGGTCAATCTTCAGATGACCCAGGAGCGCTGGCCGGAGATTCGCTTCGCCGCCACCCGGGAGCACTGAGTCGGGGCGCCGAGCAAGCGTCGTCATGAGCAAGCCGTAGAAGCTGCTGAGGGGGATGGGGCATGGCATCGAAGATGCTGAAGGAGTTTCGCGAGTTCGCGGTCAAGGGCAACGTCGTCGACATGGCGGTGGGGATCATCATCGGGGCGGCGTTCACCTCCATCGTCAACAGCCTGGTGAAGGACGTCTTCACCCCGCTGATCAGCCTGGCGACCGGGGGGCTGAACTTCACCAACCAGTTCCTGGTGCTCCGCGACGGCCCCGGCGAGGAGATCTACCACACCCTGGAGCAGGCCCAGGCAGCCGGCGCGGTGACCCTCAACTACGGCCTGTTTCTCAATGCGGTGCTGTCGTTCCTCATCGTTGCCTTCGCCACCTTCCTGCTGATCCGCAACATCAACCGGCTCAAGAACCTCGCCTATCCGCCCGAGGCGGCGGCAGCGCCCACGGTCAAGGACTGCCCGTACTGCCTGAGCAAGATTCCGCTGCCGGCCACGCGCTGTCCGGCCTGCACCTCTGAGCTGCCGGCGACGCCAGCCGAGGCGCAGTGACGGCAGGCGGCGAGGCCACGCCACGCAAGGGAGCACGACACGGATGTTGATCGACGCTCACTGTCACCTCGACTTCGAGGCCTTCGACGACGACCGCGAGGCGATGTTCGAACGCGCCCGTGCGGCCGGCGTGGGTCACTTCATGGTGCCGGGCACCACCCGCGAGCGCTGGCCGGCGGTGCTGGCGCTGGGCGCGCGCGAGGACGTTCACGTCAGCCTCGGCCTGCATCCCTATTTCATGCATGAGCACGGTGAAGGCGACGTCGAGGCGCTGGCGCAGCTGCTGGATGAGCGACCCGAGGTGCGGGCGCTGGGGGAGTGCGGTATCGACGCCCGCTTCGAGGAGACCCTGGACGACCAGTGGGCGCTGTTCGATGCCCAGTTGCGCCTGGCCAAGGCGCGCCGGCTGCCGGCGGTGATCCACTGCGTGCACGCCAACGACAAGGTCTCCAAGCGGCTGCGCCAGCTCGATCTGCCGGCGGGCGGCCTGATCCATGCCTTTGCCGGCTCGCCGGACCAGGCCTGGAAATTCCTCGATCTCGGCTTCGTGGTGGGGCTGGGCGGGGCGGTCACCTACCAACGCGCCCAGCGCCTGTGGCGCGCGGTGAAGCGCCTGCCGACCGATGGCTTCGTGCTAGAGACCGACAGCCCCGACATGCCGCTGTGCGGCTACCAGGGGCAGCGCAACGAACCGGCGCGCCTCGCCCAGGTCTGCGACATGGTGGCAAAGCTGAGGGGGGAATCGCCGGCGACGATCGCCGCCCAGAGCACGGCGACCGCCCAGCGTGTCTTCGGCTTGGACGTGCCCTAGGCGCTTGCCTGGGCCAGGTTCTCCGGGTCGAGGCGTTCGATCGGGTAGGGCAGCTTGAGCAGCTTGACGGCCTGGCCCTCGACGCTGAGCGGGCCGATATCCTCCCGCGTGCTCAGCACGGCGAGTATCTCCACCTGGCCGTAGGCGTCGAGCTCCGCGGCGACCACCTCGCCCAGGCTCTTGCCGTCGTCGTCGACCACCGTTGCGCCGCGTGCAGGCAGACGATCTCCCTCGAGCTGGGCCCGGGCCAGGCGCTTCTTCACCTGGCCGCGGAAGTGCGCGCGCGCCACCACCTCCTGGCCGGTGTAGCAGCCCTTCTTGAAGCTGACGCCGCCCAGCGCCTCCCAGTTGATCATCTGCGGCAGCAGGGCGTCCTGATGAGCGGGAGTGAGCCAGGCGAGCCCGGCCTGGATGTCCTGCAGGCACCACACGGCGTTGCCGACCGGCACCGCCTGTTGGCTGAGCCGGGAGGCGACCGCCTCGGCCTGGGCCCGCGGCAGGCAGGCCAGCAGACGCGACTGCGGGCCCGGGTGGGCCAGCAACTGGACCTCCCCGTTGCCTGATTGATGCCAGATGGCGGGGGGGGCGACGTCGAAGCGCACCTCTGCCAGGGCGCGGGCCTCCTTGCCGATCAGCCCCAGCAGGACCAGGTCGTCGCGGATGGCAAGCTCGCTCTTGTAGAAGGGCGCGAACTTGCCGAGGTGGTCGCGCAGCGGCGCGAGCAGGCCGCGGTGCAGGATCAGCCGGTAGCGCTCGGCGTCGATGCGCAGCAGCTGGGCGTTGGCCAGCATGCGGCCCTTGGCGCTGCAGAAGCAGGTCAGCGGGGCGAAGCTGCCGTCGGCGAGATCGACCTGGGCGCTGGCCTGCCCCTGCAGCAGCTTGGCGGCGCCGGGCCCGACCACGTCGAGTACGCCGAGGTGGACGAGCGGGCTGATGACGGTGTGGTCCATGGCCTGACGGGCGGGCTCGGGTGTGTCGAACGCCACTCGGTCATCGCTCACGCGTCGCCCGCCCAGGGTGGTTATCCAATCGCTCATGCCTGTCTGGCTCCGGGTCGTCGTCGGGGGATCGTGTTGTCAGGTATGCGGGCGCAGGCGGCCGATTGCAAGCGGTGCCGCACCCGGAAGGCCATGCTAGACTTGCGCTTTGCTCGTTCCAGGCCCAGGGAGTCATGCATGCCACAGCAGTCGCTCAGCTTCAGCGGCGTGGAGAACGCCGACCAGGTCAACCGAATCACCACGGCCCTGATGATGGTGGACGGCGTGGAGAGCGCCGAGGTGGGCCGTCATGGGGCGGAAGTCGAGGGGCGGGTCAGCCGCGACGCGCTGATCCGTGCCGTCCAGGCGCTCAAGCTTCCCATCGACGTCAAGTAGCCAGGCAAATTCGACCATGAACAAGACCATCGAGATCATCAGCGAGCGCAACAGCATCTTTCGCCAGCGGGTGCGGATCGAAGGCTTCGAGGACCTCGCGGTCGACGTGCCCAAGGCCTTCGGCGGCGAGGGCAGTGCACCGGACCCGCACGACTACTTCGACCTCTCTCTCGGCGCCTGCAAGGCGATCACGGCGCAGATGTACGCCCGGCGCAAGCAGTGGCCGCTCGAGGGCATCGGCGTGCGGGTCAACCGCGACGACAGCGAGGAACGCAAGGGCGTTTACCGACTCGAAGTGGTGATGACCTTCCATGGCATCGAGGACGAGGCGCAGCGGGCGCGGCTCGAGGAGATCAGCCACAAGTGCCCGATTCACCGCCTGATGACCAGCGCCACCGTGGAGGTCACCACGCGCGCCGTCGATGTCACCGAGGCATAGGGGCCGCCAGCGCTGCTGTACCCGAGGTTTCGTTGACGGCACGTTCCGACCAGGCGCCCACGGCGCCTGAAACCCGCCTGGAGTCGCCATGAGCAAGCCGTTTCGCCTCAACGCCAATTTCAAGCCCGCCGGCGACCAGCCCTCCGCGATAGAGGGCCTGATCTGCGGGCTCGAGTCCGGGCTGGCCCACCAGACGCTGCTCGGCGTGACCGGCTCCGGCAAGACCTTCACCATGGCCAACGTGGTCGAGCGCCTGCAGCGGCCGACCATCGTCATGGCGCCCAACAAGACCCTGGCCGCCCAGCTCTATGGCGAATTCAAGTCGTTCTTCCCCGACAACGCCATCGAGTACTTCGTCTCCTACTACGACTACTACCAGCCGGAGGCCTATGTGCCTTCGTCGGACACCTTCATCGAGAAGGATGCCTCGATCAACGATCACATCGAGCAGATGCGCCTGTCGGCGACCAAGGCGCTGCTCGAGCGCCGCGATGCGCTGATCGTGGTCTCGGTGTCGGCGATCTACGGTCTCGGCGACCCCGACCAGTACCTGAAGATGCGCCTGCACTTCACCCGCGGCGAGCTGATCGACCAGCGCCGCTTCCTGCGCCGCCTGGCCGAGCTGCAGTACACCCGCAACGACATGGACTTCAAGCGCGGCACCTACCGGGTGCGCGGCGACGTGATCGATATCTACCCGGCCGATTCCGACGAGGAGGCGGTGCGGGTCGAGCTGTTCGACGACGAGATCGACTCGATCCGGCTGTTCGACCCGCTGACCGGAGAAGTGCGCGGCCAGGTGCCGCGCATGACCATCTACCCCAAGAGCCACTACGTCACGCCGCGGGAGACCATCATCTCGGCCGCCGAGGCGATCAAGGCCGAGCTGGTCGAGCGCCTGGCATGGCTGCGCAAGAACGACCGCCTGGTCGAGGCGCAGCGGCTCGAGCAGCGCACCCTCTACGACCTCGAGATGATGAACGAGCTGGGCTACTGCAACGGCATCGAGAACTACTCGCGCTATCTCTCGGGTCGCAACCCCGGCGAGCCGCCGCCCACCTTCTTCGACTACCTGCCGGACGACGCGCTGCTGTTCATCGACGAGTCCCACGTCAGCGTCCCCCAGGTCGGCGGCATGTACAAGGGCGACCGCTCGCGCAAGGAGACCCTGGTCGAATACGGTTTCCGCCTGCCCTCGGCGCTCGACAACCGCCCCATGACCTTCGAGGAGTGGGAGCGCATCTGCCCGCAGACCATCTTCGTCTCGGCCACGCCGGGCCCCTACGAGGCCGAGCACGCCGGCCAGGTGGTGGAGCAGGTGGTGCGCCCCACCGGGCTGATCGATCCCGAGATCGAGGTGCGTCCGGCCTCGACCCAGGTCGACGACCTGCTCTCCGAGATTCGCCTGCGCGCCGAGGTGGGCGAGCGGGTGCTGGTCACCACCCTGACCAAGCGCATGGCGGAGGACCTCACCGAGTACCTCGACGAGCATGACGTGCGGGTGCGCTACCTGCACTCGGACATCGACACGGTGGAGCGGGTCGAGATCATCCGCGACCTGCGTCTGGGCAAGTTCGACGTGCTGGTGGGCATCAACCTGCTGCGCGAGGGCCTCGACATCCCCGAGGTCTCGCTGGTGGCGATCCTCGATGCCGACAAGGAGGGCTTCCTGCGCAACGAGCGCTCGCTGATCCAGACCATCGGCCGGGCGGCGCGCAACGCCCACGGCAAGGCGATCCTCTACGCCGACCGGGTGACCGACTCCATGCGCCGCGCCATCGACGAGACCGAGCGGCGCCGCGCCAAGCAGATCGCCCACAACGAGCAGCACGGCATCACGCCCACCACCGTGACCCGCTCGGTGGCCGACATCATGGAGGCGGCCCAGGCCCCGGGACGCAAGGGCAAGGGGCGGCGCAGCGAGCGCAAGGTGGCCGAGGGCGCGGCGATCTACGATATCTCCGAACTCTCGCCGACCGAGCTGGTCAAGGAGGTCTCGCGGGTCGAGGATGCCATGTTCGAGGCAGCCCAGAACCTGGAGTTCGAGGAGGCGGCCAGGCTGCGCGACCGGCTGCATGAGCTCCAGGAGCGGCAGCTGGCGCTGGGGTAGTTCCCCTGCTGCAGCGCCCCGCCTGCCTGCCTGCCTGCGATCGAGGCAGGGGCGGTCGTCGTCACCCTGAGCGCCGGGTCGTCACTTCTTGCGCTTGAAAAGCGAGCGCCCCATCTGGCTGGCCGACAGCCTGGCGCTGTGCAGACCGCTGGAATCGCCCTTGAGCATCGAGGCGAGATAGCTCTTGGCCTGCTCGAACGTGATATGCGGGGGCAGGGGGGCGATGTCGCCATCGGTATAGGCATTGATGACCACCGGACGGTCGGAGGTCAGCGCCTCGTTCCACACCCGGTCGATGTCGTCGGGTTCGCGCATCACCAGGCCCTTGAAACCGAGCAGCTCGGCGTACTGGTCGTAGCGGAACTCGGGCAGGTCCTGGGAGACGTCGAACTTCGGGTCGCCCTCCATCACGCGCTGCTCCCAGGTCACCTGGCTCAGGTCGTGGTTGTTGAGCACCAGCACGATGCAGCGGGGGTCTTCCCACTCCCGCCAGTACTTGGCCAGGGTGATCAGCGCATTGTTGCCCAGCATCTGCATGGCGCCGTCGCCGACCATGGCAATGGCGGGGCGGTTCGGATGGCAGAACTTGGCGGCGATCAGGTAGGGCACGCCGTTGCCCATCGACGCCAGGCCGCCCGAGACCGAGCCCAGCATGCCCTGGCGGATCTTCAGGTTGCGTGCGTACCAGTTGGTGGCCGTCCCCACGTCGCAGGTGAGCATCACGTTCTCGGGCAGCCGCGGCGAGAGGCTCTGGAACACGAGCTGGGGGTTGATCGGCGTGGCCTGCGTGGCGGCGCGGGCCTCGGTCTTCTCCCACCAGGCGTCGATCCAGCCCTGCACCTTGCTGCGCCACTTGTCATTGGCCTTCGGCGACAGGCGTTCGGCCAGGGCGGCGAGGGTGGCGCCGGCGTCGCCATGCAGGTTGATCTCGGTGGGATAACGCACGCCCAGCGCTTCGGGCACCACGTCGATCTGGATGGCGCGGGCCTGGCCCGGTTCGGGCAGGAACTCCACGTAGGGGAAGCGCGTGCCTACCATCAGCAGGGTGTCGCACTCCTTCATCAGGCGGTCGCTGGCCTCGGTGCCGAGCAGGCCGATGGCGCCGGTCACGCCGGGCAGGTCGTCGGGGACCATGGTCTTGGCGAGTATCGCCTTGGCGATGCCGGCGCCGGTGAGGTCGGCCACGCGCACGAGTTCCTCGACGGCATGCTTGACCCCGGCGCCGGCCAGGATGGCGACCTTCTCGCCGCGGTCGAGGATCTCGGCGGCGGCGTCCAGGTCGGCGGGCTCCGGCAGCTGCTGGGGAAAGCGGTAGCCGACGCCGGAGAACACCGCGCCATGCTCGCGCGGCGGCTCCTCCATGGGCAGGTCCTGGACGTCGTTGGGCAGGATCACGCAGGTCACGGTGCGGCGGGCGAGGGCGATGCGCATGGCCTGGTCGATGACGTGGCGCGCCTGGGCGGGCTCGGTGACCATCTGCACGTATTCGCCGGCCACGTCCTTGAACAGCGCCATCAGGTCCAGCTCCTGCTGGTAGTCGGTACCCAGGCTCTTGCGCGCCTGCTGGCCGACGATGGCCACCGCCGGCATGTGGTCCTTGCGCGCATCGTAGAGCCCGTTGAGCAGATGCACGGCACCGGGACCCGAAGTGGCGACACAGACGCCGACCTGGTCGCTGAACTTGGCATGCCCGCAGGCCATGAAGGCGGCCACCTCCTCGTGGCGTGGCTGGATCAGGCGTGGGTTGCCCTCGGCACGGCGCAGGGCGGACATGAAGCCGTTGATGCCGTCGCCGGAGTAGCCATAGAGGCGCTCCACGCCCCATTCGCGCAGGCGGGAAACGAGAAAGTCGCTGACGGTCGGTTGCATGATCGACTCCTTGATCGGGTTCCGGGGTCCTTGGCGGGCTACTGGGAAGCGTAGAGTGGCGGGGAGAAACCGACAAATGACGATTTTATACCGTTATCTTACGGCGCGCCCACAGCCATCCTACGACCTTGGCGGCACGCCGCTGTCGAGCCGCTCCCGATACGGTATAATTTGCCCCCGTTCGAGCCCGCCGTTTCGCGATGCGAACCCAGAAGCGGGCATGCCGATACTGCCGAGGAGTTCCTTGCCCATGACCGTGATCCGCCAGGACGATCTGATCCAGAGCGTCGCCGACGCCCTGCAGTACATCTCCTATTACCACCCCAAGGATTTCATCGACGCCATGGCGGCGGCGTACGAACGGGAGGAGAACCCGGCGGCCAAGGATGCCATCGCCCAGATCCTGATCAACTCGCGCATGTGCGCCATGGGCCACCGACCGATCTGCCAGGACACCGGCATCGTCACCGTATTCGTGCATGTTGGCATGAACGTTCGCTTCGAGGCCGACATGAGCCTCGACGACATGATCAACGAGGGCGTGCGGCGCGCCTACAACTTCCCCGACAACGTGCTGCGCGCCTCGGTGCTGGCCGACCCCGACGGGGCGCGCAAGAACACCGGCGACAATACCCCGGCGGTGATCCACCACAAGCTGGTACCCGGCGATACCGTCGAGGTCCACGTGGCAGCCAAGGGCGGCGGCAGCGAGGCCAAGAGCAAGTTCGCCATGCTCAACCCCTCCGACAGCGTGGCCGACTGGGTGATGGAGCAGCTGCCCAAGATGGGCGCCGGCTGGTGCCCGCCGGGCATGCTCGGTATCGGCATCGGCGGCACCGCCGAGAAGGCGATGGAGATCGCCAAGGAGGCGCTGCTCGACCCCATCGACATCCAGGAGCTGCAGGCGCGTGGCCCGTCCAACCGCGCCGAGGAGCTGCGCCTGGAGCTGTTCGACAGGGTCAACAAGAGCGGCATCGGTGCCCAGGGCCTGGGCGGGCTGACCACGGTACTCGACATCAAGGTCAGGGACTACCCGACCCATGCCGCCAACAAGCCGGTGGCGATCATCCCCAACTGCGCCGCTACCCGCCATGCGCATTTCACCCTGGATGGCAGCGGCCCGGCGGCACTGCCGGCGCCGAAGCTCGAGGACTGGCCCGAGATCACCCGCGAGGCCGGGGACAACGTCAAGCGCGTCAACCTGGATACCGTAACGGCTGAGGAAGTGCAGAGCTGGCAGCCGGGCGACACCCTGCTGCTCAACGGCAAGCTGCTCACCGGCCGCGATGCCGCCCACAAGCGCATGGTCGACATGATCGCCAAGGGCGAGGCGCTGCCGGTCGACCTGAAGGGGCGCTTCATCTACTACGTCGGCCCGGTGGATCCGGTGCGCGGCGAGGTGGTGGGCCCGGCCGGCCCGACCACGGCCACCCGCATGGACAAGTTCACCCGCACCATGCTGGAGGAGACCGGCCTGCTGGGGATGGTCGGCAAGGCCGAGCGCGGCCCGGCCGCCATCGAGGCGATCCGCGACAACAAGGCGGTCTACCTGATGGCCGTGGGCGGTTCCGCCTACCTGGTGGCGCAGGCGATCAAGAAGTCCCGCGTGGTGGGCTTCGCCGACCTGGGGATGGAGGCGATCTACGAGTTCGAGGTCGAGGACATGCCGGTCACCGTGGCGGTGGACAGCCAGGGCACCTCGGTGCACCAGACCGGACCCGCGAGGTGGAAGGAGATCATCGCCGAGCGCGCCTGATTCCCCTACGCCGCGGCTCCGGCACCAGGGGCGGCCGCAGCGGGCCCGAGACAGCCTCGCCAACTGGCGGGGCTGCCGTCCTCTGGGGTATGCTGCAGCCTGCTGTTTTTTCAGGGAGAGATCATGGCATCCTGGCTGTTCGGCCTGGCGATCTTCATGGTGCACCTGGTGGGCATTCTGTCGGCGGTCCTGGCGCTGCTCTCCAGTCGCACCTCTCAGGGCGCCGTGGCCTGGATCATCTCCCTGATCACCATTCCCTACCTCGCGGTGCCGGCCTACTGGATCTTCGGCCGGCCGCGTTTCTACGGCTACGTCTCGGCGCGCGGCGAGCGCGACACCGTGCTGCGGCGTATCCTCGCCGATTACCGCACCCGCCTCGAGCCCTACCTGGCCGATGCCCGCAGCCCCGACGTCCGCGCGGTGGAGCGGCTGGCCATGATGCCGCTGACCAGCGGCAACCATGCGCAGCTGCTGATCGACGGCAAGGCCACGTTCGACAGCATCTTCGCCGGCATCGATGCCGCCCGCGACTACGTGCTGGTGCAGTTCTTCATCGTCCGCCACGATGCCCTGGGGCAGCAGTTGAAGGAGCACCTGCTGCGTGCCGTGCGACGCGACGTGCGGGTCTACTTCCTGTACGACGAGGTCGGCAGCCGCAAGCTCGCCGAGGGGTATCTTCGCGAGCTCGCCGATGCGGGGGTGGAAGTGAGCCCGTTCCGCTCCTCGCGCGGCTTCAAGCACCGCTTTCAGCTCAACTTTCGCAACCACCGCAAGATCCTGGTGATCGACGGCCGCGAGGGCTGGCTCGGCGGTTTCAACGTCGGGGTCGAGTACCTCGGCCAGCATCCGCGCCACGGTCCCTGGCGCGACACCCACCTCAAGCTGACCGGTCCCAGCGTGCTGGGCCTGCAGGAGGCCTTCTGGGAGGACTGGCACTGGGCGACCGGCGAAGTCATCAAGCTGTGCTGGGAGCCGCTGGTGACCTGCGACGAGTGCCAGAACGTGGTCATCGTGCCGTCGGGCCCCGCCGACCGCCAGGAAACCGCCAGCCTGCTGGTGCAGCAGTCGATTCACAGCGCCAACGAGCGGCTGTGGGTCACCAGCCCCTACTTCGTGCCCGACCAGGGCGTGCAGGATGCCCTGCGCCTGGCGGCCATGCGCGGGGTCGACGTGCGGATCATGATGCCCGAACATCCCGATCACCTGCTGATCTACATCTCGGCGTTCTCGTTCCTGCCCGACATGGTGCGGGCGGGGGTCAAGGTCTATCGCTACCAGCCGGGCTTCCTGCACCAGAAGGTCATCCTGATCGACGACGCCGCGGCGGCGGTCGGCACGGTGAATCTCGACAACCGCTCGTTCCGCCTCAACTTCGAGATCACCGCCTTCATTCCCGACCGAGGCTTCGCGGCCGAAGTGCGCCTGATGCTGGAGCGCGATTTCGCCAATTGCCGTCGTATCACCTACGAGGAGCTGCAGCGCCGCCCGCTGTGGAGCAAGATCGTTTCCCGCGCCGCCTACCTCACGGCGCCGATCCAGTAAACGACCAAGCCACTTGGGTTTGCGGGGTGTCTGAGGTAAATTAGGCAACGCCTACAAGCGCTTATTTCCTTCGCGATCGCTGTCAGCGGGAGTCCCGGTGAACCTCGAGACAAAGTGGCTGGAAGATTTCGTGGCCCTGGCCAACACCCGCAGCTTCTCTGCCTCCGCGCGGCAGCGACACGTCACCCAGCCGGCCTTCAGCCGGCGAATTCGTGCTCTCGAGCAGGCGGTGGGCGTGACCCTGGTCGATCGCTCGACCACGCCCATCAACCTGACGCCGGAAGGGCAGCTGTTCCTGGTCACGGCGCGCAACCTGGTGGAGCAGCTCAACGAGTGCCTGGGCCACCTGCGCGGCGTCTCCATGGCGCGCGAGGCGCTCGACATCGTGGCCGCCCACTCGCTGGCGCTGAGCTTCTATCCCGAGTGGATCTCGCGCCTCCAGGAGGGGCTCGGCGAACTGCCGACGCGCCTGGTCGCCATGAACGTGGGCGAGGCGATCCACGTGCTGCGCGAGGGCAACTGCGATCTGATGCTGGCCTATCACGACCCCTACGCGACGATGCAGCTCGACGCCGAGGTGTTCCCCTCGTTCTCCATCGGCCAGGTCAAGATGCTGCCGGTCAGCCTGCCCGACGCCAAGGGCAAGCCGCGCTTCAGCCTCGAGAGCAAGGACACCATTCCCTACCTCGCCTATACCCAGGGCGCGTTCCTCGGCCGCAGCGTGCGCATGCTGCTCAAGAACGATCCGCTGCGCCTGCGCCTGCGTACCGTCTACGAGACCGCCATGGCCGAGGGTCTCAAGGGCATGGTGCTGCAGGGGGTGGGGCTGGCCTGGATCCCCGACTTCTGCGTGCGCGAGGAGCTCAAGAGCGGTCGCCTGGTGCGCGCCGGCGGCGAGCAGTGGGACGTGCCGCTGGAGATCCGCCTCTATCGCTGTTCGCTGGTGCACAAGCCGGGGGTCGAGAAGCTGTGGCGGCAGATGATGAAGCTTCCTCGGGACTTCCTCCAAGCGTGAAACGCCTGGCGTTCCTGCTGCGCTCGCCAGGCCGGCCCCCGGCGGATCGTCGCGCCACTTCACTCCGGTAGCTCCGCTCCGGCGGTGCCCGGCCTGCCTTCGCTCGCGACGGAAAGCCGTTCTTTTCCAGGCAAGCATTCTCTATTCCTGGTTCAGATCCCGCCGAAATCGGCCGGCAGGCCGAGAAAATTCTGGATGATGAAGAAGTGGTCCTCGAACAGGCTGTCGGGCTCGAGTTCGGCCAAAGGTACCCAGCGCGCGTGATCGCCGCCCTTGACCGGCTTGAGCCGGGGAAGCTGCTGGTCGGGGCGCAGGGCGAAGTAGAAGGCCTCGGCCAGGGTGCGGCCGCGCCAGCTGCGGTGGGGTTCGTCGAACAGCCGCTGGCCGCGCAGCGAGCCCTTGAGCACTGGCTCCGGCACCTTGAGCCTCACCCGTTCGCGCAGTTCGCGCAGGCAGGCGTCGAGCAGGCGCTCGTGGGGGTTGACGAAGCCACCCGGCAGCGCCAGCAGTCCCTTGCCCGGCGCCGCGGTGCGACGGACCAGCAGCACGTGGCCCGACTGCACCACCACGGCGTTGACGGTGACGAAGATCGGCGGATAGGGGGCGTTGGCCCAGGCGCGGCGATACTGGTCGAGCAGTGTCTGCTCCTCCATCAGCTGCAGGTGGGCGTCGCTGCCGGCGAAGTCGCGCAGCGCATCGCACACCCCGGGGGGCAGGTCGTGGGTCGCCCCGGTGCTGAGGTAGTCCTCGGTGGAAGAGAGCGAACGAAACAGGCGCTCGCGGATCTGGCTGGCGGAGATGCCGTCGACCAGCGGCACGCTGACCGACTCCCACTGGGGAAACAGCGTCAGGTAGTAGCTCGACTGGCCGCGGCTGGCCCCGATCAGGCCGATGCGCGGCAGCCGAGCGTGGTGATGGCCGGCGATGTCACGCACCTTGCGCTGCACGTCGCGCACCCAGACGTCGTTGTTGTAGAGCGCGTCGAGCAGCGGCACGATCTCGAGTCGTGCGTTTTCCTCCTCGTCGAAGCAGCTACGCAGCTGCGCCTGGCGTTCGTCGAAGCGCCACGGGTTGCGCAGCGAGCGTGCCTGCCACGCCGAGCCGACCAGCACGATCACCTGGCGCGCATGGCGCAGAGCCTCGTTGATCACCGCCAGGTGCCCGAGGTGGGGGGGCTGGAAACGGCCGATGAAGACGAGACAGTCGAAATCGTGATCGGCGGGGCTCATCGGCTATCCTTCGCGGTTGGCTCGGGGGGCTCCATTATGGGCGCGGTCGGATTCATGCTGCAATGCAGGCCGCTGGCCGACAGGAGCAGGGCGATTGCGTATGCTGAAACAGCAAATGGTTGACAAGGAGGTGGCGTGCACACTCTCTCGATCCGTTTCTGGTGGAACACGGTGCGACAGGCGTTCAGCCTGTGGCTGGAGCGCAATGCCTTCAGCTATGCCGGCTCGCTGGCGTTCTATACGCTCTTCTCCCTGGCACCGACGGTGATCATCGCGGTCACCGTGATCGGCGTGGTGTTCGGCGAGGATGCCGCCCATGGCGAGATCGTCGCGCAATTGCAGGGAACGCTGGGCGAGGAGGCGGCGCGGGCGGTGGAGCAGGCGGTGGCGGCGTCGCGTATCGAGGAGTCGGGCCTGCTGCCGACGCTGCTCGGCTTCGGCGGCCTGCTGGTCGGGGCTACCACGGTCTTCGCCCAGATGCAGTTCTCGCTCAACATGATCTGGGGTGTCACTGCCAAGCCCAGTCGCAACAGCCTGCTGATCTTCCTCAAGCAGCGTCTGCTGTCGCTCGCCGTGGTGCTCGCCATCGGTTTCATCCTGCTCGTCTCGCTGCTGGTGGGCGTGATGGTGCGGGCCCTGCTGCAGGCCATCGGCGAATCCATGCCATGGATCGGCCCCCTGACGACGGGGGCGGAATTCGTGATCTCCCTGGTCGTGATCGCCGCCCTGTTTGCCACCATCTTCAAGGTGCTCCCGGACGTGGTGCTGAGCTGGCGGGACGTGCTGCTGGGCGCACTGGTCACGGCGCTGCTGTTCGCCATCGGCCGCAGCGCCATCGCTTCCTACCTGGCCTATACCGCCACGGCATCGACCTATGGCGCCGCCGGCTCGCTGGTGATGATCCTGCTGTGGGTCTACTACAGTTCGCTGATCCTGCTGTTCGGGGCCGCCTTTACCCGCAGCTACCTGATCGCGAAGGGGCGCGAGGTGGTACCGCGCCACAGTGCCGTGATCGTCAAGCGCGAGCTGGTCATGGAGTGATCGACGCCGGGCGGGCATGCCGCCCGGCGACCGTTCAGCCCTGCAGGCGCTCGCGGGCTAGCCGATCGGCCACCTCCGCCGGGTTCCGGCTCTCCGCGCGAGCGCGCGTGAGGATCTCGTCGACGGTATCGGCAATCCGCTCCACGTGGCGCATCACCGCCTCCCGGTCGTAGTGGTCGTGGCGCTGGGCTTCCACCTCGATGACGCCTCCCGCGTTGGCGACGTAATCGGGAGCGTAGAGAATTCCCCGCGCGTGCAGGCGCTCCGCCACGTCGGGGGTGGCGAGCTGGTTGTTGGCCGCACCGCAGACGACCCTGGCCTGCAGGCGCTCGGCCACTTCCGCGGTGAGTACCGCGCCCATGGCGCACGGAGCGAAGACGTCGACCTCGGCAGCGAAGATCGCCTCGGCCGCCACGCTCTGCGCGCCGAGCGCTTCGGCGAGGCTGCCCAGGCGGTCACGGTCGACGTCGGTCAGCACCAGCCTGGCGCCCGCCTCGTGAAGCTCGCGGGCCAGGTGGGCGCCGACGTGCCCAACGCCCTGGATGGCCACGCGCAGTCCCTTCAGGTCGTCGCGACCGAAGCGATGGCGCACGGCGCTCTTCAGTGCGCAGAACACGCCGTGGGCGGTGAAGGGCGAGGGGTCGCCCGACTCCCCGTCGTGACCCAGGCCACTGACGTGGCGGGTCTCCTCGCGTATCAGGCGCATGTCCTCCTCGCCGCTGCCGGAGTCCTCGGCGGTGATGTAGCGGCCTCCCAGCGACTCGACGAGCCGGCCCATGGCGCGAAGCATCCCGGGAGTCTTGTCACGACGGGGGTCGGCGATGATGACCGCCTTGCCGCCACCGAGGGGCAGGTCGGCCAGCGCCGACTTGTAGGTCATGCCGCGTGACAGGCGCAGCACATCGGTGAGAGCGTCGTCCTCGTCGGCATAGGGGTAGATGCGCAGACCGCCCAGGGCGGGGCCGCGTCGCGTGTCGTGGATGGCGATGATGGCCCGCAGGCCGCTCGCTGCGTCGCAGCCGAAGACGATCTGCTGGTGGTGGTCGAATTCGGGGTGGTCGAAGACCCGCATGGCGTTGTCTCCCTCGTGAGGATCCGTTGTTGTGTGGTGCGGAACGCAGTGGGTGGCACTGCTTCCGGTGGGGCGGCCATTGCTTGTGGCGAGGGCGCGTCCCTATCATCTAGGTTAGAGCATTTGGACCGACCGCTGGAATCCCGCTTGCGGGTCATGTGCGTTGATGGCGGAGCGCTATCCAGGCTTGACGCAAGCGGCCAGACTGAGGAAGCGTGGGAGCCGACGAAGCGAGGAGGGAAGCATGAACAAGCGCTGCGTGAAGGCCCTGGTGGCCGGCAAGGTCCAGGGCGTCTGGTATCGCCGGGCGGTTCAGGAACAGGCGCTGCAGCACGGCCTGACCGGCCACGCCAGGAACCTGGCCGACGGCCAGGTGGAAGTCCTGCTGTGCGGCGACGGCGAGGCGGTCAACCAGGTGGCCTCATGGCTGTGGCAGGGGCCGCCCGACGCCCGGGTCACCCACGTCGAGCTGGAGTCGATCGAGTGCCGCGACCCGGACTGTTTCGTCTGTCTGTAATGCCGAAGCCCCTTAGCTCAGGGTGTCGGCTATCCACTCCACCACGGCCTCGCCATCCACTTCGAGGCACACTTCCGCCAGCGGCGTCTGCGACCAGCGCTCCTGGATGAAGCCGCGGCCCTCGGGGGCGAAGAGGGTCTGGCCTTCGGCCAAGCCGTCGGTGACCACGGCCAGGTGGCCCGGTGCCGTGGTGAACAGCTCCGGGCGCAGCAGCCAGGCCAGTGCGCAGCTGTCGTGAGGGCAGCAGCCATCGATGCCGAGGAATTCACGGTAGAAGTCGCGGTAGAAGGCGTAGCTGCCGGCCAGCACCCTCCCGAGTTCGCCCTGTCCCGCCTCGATGCGCTGCATGTGGGCCTGGCTCAGCACGCAGCGGTGGGTGACGTCGAGCCCGACCAGGGTCAGCGGCCAGCCGGCGGTGAGCACGCGCTGGGCGGCATGCGGGTCGTTGAACATGTTGGCTTCCGCCACCGGCGTGACGTTGCCGCCCTCGCGGATCGAGCCGCCCATGATCACCACGCGCCTGACCTTTCCGGTCAGTGCCGGGTCGAGTTGCAGGGCGGCGGCCAGGTTGCCCACCGGCCCCACCGCGACCAGGGTGACCTCGCCGGGGCGTGCATTGACCGTGTCGACGATGAACTGCGCGGCGCTGCGCGGGTCCTTCTTGCCCTTCACCTCGGGCAGCTCGATGTTGCCCAGGCCGTTGGCGCCGTGGATATGGGCCGGCGCCGGATGGCGCGGCTTGACCAGAGGGCCGGCGGAACCCTGGGCGACGGGGATGTCGCGGCCGGCCAGCTCGCTCAGCAGCAGGGCGTTGTGAGTGGCGGTCTCGATGTCGACGTTGCCGTAGGTGGTGGTCAGGCCGAGCAGCTCGATCTCGGGATGGCGCAGGGCGATGGCGATGGCCTGGGCGTCGTCGACGCCGGGGTCGGTATCGAAGATGATCGGATGCGACACGTTGCCTCCTTGTGGGTGTCAGGCGTTCGAGGGGCTGGCGAGGAACCGCTCGACCTCGTCGCGCGGCGGGATGCTGTCGGCGGCGCCGGGACGCTGTACGCCCAGTGCCGCGGCATGGGCGGCGAGCGCCAGGCAGTCGCGGATGCTGCGCCGCTCCTGCATGGCAGCCAGGAAATAGCCGATGAAGGTGTCGCCGGCGCCGGTGGTGTCCACCGCTTCGACCGGCAGGGCAGGCTGGAAATGACGTTCTTCGCCCGACTGGTACCAGGCGCCTTCGCGGCCCAGGGTCAGTACCGTTGCGGTGCGCGGCAGCCGCGCGTGCAGGCCCTCGAGCAGCACCTGGGCATCGCTCTCCTCGGGCAGGCCGGTAAGCCAGGCGGCCTCGCCGCGGTTGACGAACAGCAGCGTGCAGGCATCGAGCGGCAGTTCGAGCACCGTGTCGCTCATCGGGGCGGGATTGAAGGCGATGGCGAGGCCATGGCGGTGCGCGCACTCGAGCAGCTCGGGCAGGGCGTTGCACTCGTTCTGCACCAGCAGCCAGGCGCCGGGTCGGGCCGCGTCGCACAGGGCGTCGCGGTGGCGGCGGGTGAAGCCGTGATTGGCGCCGGGGTACAGGATGATGGCGTTCTCGCCGTGATCGTCGACCTGGATGATGGCGTGCCCGCTGGCCTCGTCGACCAGTTCGACATGGCTGACGTCGACCCCGGCGCGGGCCAGCCGGTCACGCGCCCAGGCGTCCTGCCGGCCCAGTCGCCCCCAGTGGCAGACCTGGCCGCCTGCCAGCGCCATGGCCAGCGACTGGTTGGCCCCCTTGCCGCCTAGCCCGACCCCATAGCTGCGGCTGGCCAGGGTCTCGCCGGGGTGTACCAGGTGAGGCACGCGATAGAAGTGGTCGAGGTTGATCGAGCCGAGGTTGTGCAGCATGGTCAGGCTCCGCTCCACTGGGCCTGCCAGCGACGCAGATTGTCGGCCGTGAGCGCCACGATGCGCTGCCGCGCCTCGGGGGTGATCCAGGCGTTGTGCGGGGTGACGATCAGGTTGAGCGGCTCGCCGAGGGCATCGAGCAGCGGATGGCCGCCGCGCGGCGGCTCGGTCGGCAGCACGTCGACACCGAGGCCGCCGAGCCGGCCCTCCCGCAGCGCCGCCAGTGCCGCCTCCTCGTCGATGATCCCGCCCCGGGCGCAGTTGACCAGCAGGGCGCCGGGCTTGAACGTGGCGAGCCGTTCGGCATCGATCAGGTGGCGGGTGTCGTCGGTGAGCGGGCAGTGCAGGCTGACGACATCCGCCGAAGAAGCCAGCTCGGCGAGGCCGGGGCGCCGGTCATTGGCCTCGTTGCCGGGCCGCGCAGCGAAGCTCACGCGCATGCCGAAGGCCTCGGCCAGGGTGGCGACACGGCTGCCCAGCTCGCCCTGGCCGACGATGACCAGGTGCTTGCCCTCGAGCTGCAGGGTGGCGTGATCCATCAGGCAGAAGAAGGGGCTCGCGTTCCAGCGGCCCGCCGCCACGTCGCGCTGGTAGAGCGGCAGGCGATTGGCCAGGGCCAGGATCAGCATCAGCGTATGCTGGGCGACACTGGCGGTGCCGTAGGCCGTGACGTTGCGTACCTCGATGCCGAGGCGCTCGGCGGTGGCCGTGTCGATGTTGTTGGTGCCGGTGGCCAGCACGCAGATCAGCCTGAGCCCCGGCAGCGCCTCGAGGGTGGCGCCGTCGAGCACCACCTTGTTGACGATGGCGACCTCGGCGCCGGCCAGGCGCTCGCGGCTCTGCTCGGTGGTGCTGGTGCGATGAACCTCCAGTGTGTCGACCCGCTCGCGTAGCGGGGCAAGGTCGACGTCGGGGCCCAGACTGGCGGCGTCGAGTATCACGGCTTTCATGCTGGTTTCCTTGTGTGGTTCGCCGCGGCAAGGCTGGGACAGGCCTTGCCAGGCACGTTATACTATCGGGCTTTCGCGGCAGGCTTGGAAAGTGCACCGCTCGACCCTATATCGCCGTTGGTTGCGCGCTGTCGAATCAGGAGTGAATTGAACCATGCCCATCTATGAATATCAGTGCAAGGCCTGCGGCCATCGTCTGGAAAAGCTGCAGAAGCTCAGTGCCGCCCCCCTGACCGATTGCCCCGCCTGCGAAGCGCCCGAGCTCGGCCGCCTGGTCTCCGCCGCGGGCTTCCGTCTGGCCGGTGGCGGCTGGTACGAGACCGACTTCAAGTCCGGCGGCAAGAAGAACCTGGCCGGCGACTCGGCGAGCGGTGGCGGCGAAGGCAAGGAGAGCAAGGCGCCGGCGAAGGACGGCGCCGCGGCCTGATCGCGACCCATACCGATTCTTTCACAGACAACGCTTAACGAAACAGGATACGACATGCGCAGCCATTATTGCGGCCAGCTCAACGAGACCCTGGTGGACCAGACGGTCACCCTGTGCGGCTGGGTTCACCGTCGCCGTGACCACGGGGGCGTGATCTTCCTCGACATGCGCGATCGCGACGGCATCGCCCAGGTCGTGGTCGACCCCGATACCGCCGAGGCCTTCGCCACCGCCGACCGCGCCCGCAGCGAGTTCGTGCTGCGCATCTCCGGCCGCGTGCGCCTGCGCCCCGAGGGCACCCAGAACCCCAAGATGCCCACCGGGATGATCGAGGTGCTGGCCAAGCACGTCGAAGTGCTGAACACGGCGGCCACGCCGCCGTTCCAGCTCGACGAGCACGGCAAGGTCGGCGAGGAGGTGCGCCTCAAGCACCGCTACATCGACCTGCGCCGCCCCGAGATGATCGAGAAGCTGCGCCTGCGCTCGCGCATCTCGCATCACGTGCGTGCCTTCCTCGAGGGGCAGGGCTTCCTCGACATCGAGACGCCGATCCTGACCCGGGCCACGCCCGAGGGCGCGCGCGACTACCTGGTGCCGAGCCGCACCCATCCGGGCAGCTTCTTCGCCCTGCCGCAGTCGCCGCAGCTGTTCAAGCAGCTGCTGATGGTGGCCGGCTTCGACCGCTACTACCAGATCGCCAAGTGCTTCCGCGACGAGGACCTGCGCGCCGACCGCCAGCCCGAGTTCACCCAGATCGACATCGAGGCCTCCTTCGTCGAGGAGCAGGACATCATGGGCGTCACCGAGTCCATGATCCGCGAGCTGTTCCAGGACGTGCTCGACGTCGAGCTGCCCGAGTTCCCGCGCATGAGCTGGGCCGAGGCCATGGACCGCTACGGCTCCGACAAGCCCGACCTGCGCATCCCGTTGATGCTGGTCGATGTCGACGACCTGATGAAGCAGGTCGACTTCCAGGTCTTCTCCGGCCCGGCCAACGCCGCCGATGGCCGCGTGGCGGCGCTCAAGGTGCCGGGCGGGGCCAGCATGTCGCGCAAGGTGATCGACGACTACACCAAGTTCGTCGGCATCTACGGCGCCAAGGGCCTGGCCTGGATCAAGGTCAACGAGCGCGCCAAGGGTCTCGAGGGCCTGCAGTCGCCGATCGTCAAGTTCATGGAGAACGTGATCGAGGAACTGCTCGACCGCATCGGTGCCGAGGATGGCGACATCGTCTTCTTCGGCGCCGACAAGGCCAAGGTGGTCAACGAGGCGCTGGGGGCGCTGCGCGTCAAGCTGGGCGAGGATCTCAACCTCTATACCCGCGACTGGGCGCCGCTGTGGGTGGTCGACTTCCCGATGTTCGAGACCGACGACAGCGGCCGCCTGAGCCCGCTGCATCACCCCTTCACCTCGCCCTCGTGCAGCCCCGAGGCGCTCAAGGCCGACCCGGCCGCGGCGCTCTCGCGCGCCTACGACATGGTGCTCAACGGTACCGAGCTGGGCGGCGGCTCGATCCGTATCCACGACCAGCAGATGCAGAGTACCGTGTTCGAGATCCTCGGCATCGGCGAGCAGGAGGCCCGCGAGAAGTTCGGCTTCCTGCTCGACGCCCTGCACTACGGCGCGCCGCCCCATGGCGGGCTGGCCTTCGGCCTCGACCGCCTGGTGATGCTGATGGCCGGCGCGCGCACCATTCGCGAGGTGATCGCCTTCCCCAAGACCCAGAGCGCGGCCTGCCTGATGACCGATGCCCCGGGCGAGGTGAGCGGCGATCAACTGCGCGAGCTCAACATCCGCCTGCGCCAGAAGGCCAAGGTGGAAGGTCAGGAGTGAGGCACTCGCTCTCGTGTTGCCGCCCCGGCGCCCAGCGGGCGCCGGTTTCCCGACCTGGCCCACGAGGCCGAATGTTGATGAGCCCGGCCGCGCAAGCCTCGGCCGGGGCCGTGCCGTGCTGATTCTCGGTATCGACCCGGGCTCGCGTACCACCGGCTACGGCGTGCTCGACGTCAGTTCGCCAACGCCGCGCTACGTGGCCAGTGGCTGCCTCCGCCTGCACGACGTCGCGCTGCCCCAGCGCCTGGCGCGCATCTACGCCGGCATTGCCGAGCTGATCGCCCAGCATCGCCCCGGCGAGCTCGCCATCGAGCAGGTGTTCATGTCGAAGAATCCCGACTCGGCGCTCAAGCTGGGCCAGGCACGCGGCGCGGCCATCGTCTGCGCCGCCAACCACGGGTTGGCGGTGAACGAGTACGGGCCGCGCCAGATCAAGCAGGCGGTGACCGGCCGCGGCGCGGCGACCAAGGCCCAGGTGCAGCACATGGTGGTCGCGGTCCTGGGGCTCGACGGCACCCCCCAGGCCGATGCCGCGGATGCCCTGGCCATCGCGCTGACCCATGCCCACGCCAGGCTCGGCCTGCTCAACCAGGGCAGCTTCGGGGGGCATCGCACGCGTCGCCGGGGTGGCTCGTGGCGCGATTTTCAGCCCTGAGCGACGGCCGTTCGACAGGGGCAGACCTATTCTCGAACACCGTTTACAATGGGCTGGTCAGTCGCCGGAGCGACCAGTATAGTGGCGCCAGGAAGGCCTCGGGCCTGGACCTCTTCGGATCGGGACATCGAATTCCATGATCGGACGCCTGCGTGGCACCCTGCTCGACAAGCAACCGCCCTGGCTGGTGGTGGACGTGGCCGGTGTCGGCTATGAACTCGAAGCGTCGATGACGACCCTGGTGGCGTTACCCGGGGTGGGGGAAAGCGTTTCCCTGTTTACGCACCTCACCGTGCGCGAGGACGCCCACCTGCTGTTCGGCTTTGCTCGCGAGCAGGAACGGGCGCTGTTCCGAGCGCTGATACGGGTCAACGGCGTCGGCCCCAAGCTGGCCCTGGCCATCTTGTCGGGCATGGACGAGACGGCCTTTATCCGCTGCGTGATGGAGGACGACGCCAAGGCATTGACGCGGCTACCCGGGGTGGGCAAGAAGACCGCCGAGCGCTTGATCGTCGAGATGCGCGACCGCTTCCCCCACTGGGAACACCCGGGAGCGACCGACCTCGCCGGCGCCAGGCTGCCACCCGCCACGGGGCAGCAGCGTCAGGACCCGCTGGCCGACGCCGAGGCCGCGCTGGTCAGCCTGGGCTACAAGCCCACCGAGGCGGCCAAGATGCTCACCGGGCTCGAAGAGGGGTTGTCGACCGAGGCCATGATCAAGGCGGCGCTGACCCGGCGCATGGCCGGCTAGGGCGAGATTCGACGCATGCTGCGCCACCACGATTCCAGGAGTCGTCCGAACGGTGACAGAAGGCATTCTCATGAGCGCCATGGGTGTTCGACATGATGCACAATGACCGCTTGATCGCCGCCGACGAGCGCGAGGGCGAGAGCCGCGTCGACCACACGATCCGGCCCAAGCGGCTCGCCGAGTACATCGGCCAGCCGCGCGTGCGCGAACAGCTGGAGATCTTCATCAGCGCCGCACGGGGTCGCGACGAGAGCCTCGACCATACGCTGGTGTTCGGCCCCCCGGGGCTGGGCAAGACCACGCTCGCCAACATCATCGCCGCCGAGATGGGCGTCGGCCTCAAGTCCACCTCCGGGCCGGTGCTCGAGCGTGCCGGCGACCTCGCCGCCATGCTCACCAACCTGCAGCCGGGCGACGTGCTCTTCATCGATGAGATCCACCGCCTCTCGCCGGTGGTGGAGGAGATCCTCTATCCCGCCATGGAGGACTTCCAGCTCGATATCGTGATCGGCGAAGGCCCGGCCGCGCGCTCCATCAAGCTCGACCTGCCGCCGTTCACCCTGGTCGGCGCCACGACCCGTGCCGGTCTGCTCACTTCGCCGTTGCGCGATCGTTTCGGCATCGTCCAGCGTCTGGAGTTCTACGACATCGAGGAGCTCACCGAGATCGTCGCGCGCTCGGCCAGGTTGCTCGGCGTCGAGGCGGACCGGGACGGCGCCCGCGAGGTGGCGCGCCGCTCGCGGGGCACGCCGCGCATCGCCAACCGCCTGCTGCGGCGGGTGCGCGACTTCGCCCAGGTGCGCGCCAGCGGCCAGGTGGACGCCGCCATCGCCGACCAGGCGTTGAACATGCTGCACGTCGATCATCATGGGCTCGACCACATGGATCGCCGCCTGCTGCTGGCGATGATCGAGAAGTTCGAGGGTGGGCCGGTGGGCATCGATTCGCTGGCGGCAGCGATCGGCGAGGAGCGCGACACCATCGAGGACGTGATCGAACCCTACCTGATCCAGCAGGGGCTGATGATGCGTACCGCCCGGGGCCGGGTGGTGACTCGCCAGGCCTGGCAGCATTTCGACCTGGTGCCCCACGAGCAGGCCCTGGATGCGTCCGGCGAGGTGCGACCGTGAGCGACTTCCGCCTGCCGCTGAGGGTCTACATCGAGGATACCGATGCCGGTGGCATCGTCTACTACGTCAACTATCTCAAGTACATGGAGCGGGCGCGCAGCGAGTGGCTGCGCCATCACGGCTTCACCCAGCGCGACCTGCTCGACGCCGGCATCCAGCTGGTGGTGCATCGGCTGGAGTGCCGCTATGCCAAGCCCGCCCGGCTCGACGAGGAGCTCGCGGTCACCGCGGTCGTCGAATCGAGCGGACGCTGCCGCCTGAGATTTGCCCAGGCCGTGCAGCGTGGCGGGGAACCCTTGTGCGAGGCGCGGGTCGACATCGCCTGTGTGGATGCCGCGCGTCTCAAACCCATACCTTGGCCGCCGGCGCTGGCCGCGGTTCTCAACGGTCAACTGCAAGATCAGCGAGGAAGCCTGTGAACGACTCCATGTCAATACCGCACCTGATCATGAGCGCCAGCACCGTGGTGCAGCTGGTCATGCTGATCCTGGTGATAGGCTCGATTCTCTCCTGGGTGGTGATTTTCCAGCGCACCTTCGTGCTGCGTCGCGCGCGCCGGGCCCACCAGTCCTTCGAAGAGCGATTCTGGTCGGGGGTCGACCTCAACGAACTCTACCGCGAGACACCCTCGGAGCAGGAGACCCAGGGCGCCGAGCATGTCTTCCGCGCCGGGTTTCGCGAGTTCAACCGCCTGATGGCCAAGACCAAGAGCGCCGATGCCATTCTCGACGGCGTCCAACGCAGCATGCGCGTGGCTTGGTCTCGCGAGGAGGAGCGCCTGACCCTGCACCTGGTGTTCCTGGCCACGGTGGCCTCGGCGAGCCCCTACATCGGCCTGTTCGGCACCGTGTGGGGCATCATGGGCTCGTTCCAGTCGCTCTCCATGGCGCAGCAGGCCACGCTGGCCACCGTCGCGCCATGGATCGCCGAGGCGCTCATCGCTACCGCCATGGGCCTGTTCGCCGCCATCCCGGCGGTCATCTTCTACAACCGCCTGTCTTCCGAAACCGATCGCATGCTGGGCAAGTACGAGGACTTCGCCGAGGAGTTCCACTCCATCCTGCATCGCAACCTGCAGGGTCGCAGCGAAGCCGGTGCTGCCTGAGGGAGACGCGACATGCATGGACCGTTCAACCGCGGCGGACGCCGCAAGCCGATGGGCGAGATCAACGTCGTTCCCTTCATCGACGTGATGCTCGTGCTGCTGGTGATCTTCATGATCACGGCACCGATGCTGACCCAGGGCGTGCAGGTCGAATTGCCGCAGGTCACTTCCGAGCCGATCGATGCGGAAGAGGACCGTGACCCCATCATCGTCTCGGTCGACCGTGAAGGAGACTACTACCTCTCGATCGGCGGCGAGGAGATGGACGTCGAGCTCGATGAGCTGGCGGATCGCGTGATCATCCTGCTTGACCGTCAGCCCGGCACGCCGGTCATGGTGCGTGGCGATCGCTACGTTCCCTATGGCGAGATCGTCACGCTGATGAGCACCCTGCAGGTGGCCGGCGTAGCCAATGTCGGGTTGATTTCCGAGCCGCCGCCGCGTGATTAGGAGCCCCTTGTTCAGAAAGGTAGGAGACGTGATGGCCCGACGTCAGCGGGGCTCCTCCGCCCCTCGGAAGAATGGACGTGTCGGCTATGGCGTGCCGGCGCTGCTGGCCATTGGCCTGCACGTGCTGGTCGTGGTGGTCAGTGTGATCTCCCTGCCCCAGCGCCAGCCCGAATCCCAGTCGACCTCCATCGTTCAGGCCACGCTGGTCAGCACCGAGACCACCACCGATCAGGCGCAGCGTGCCGAAGAGGCCCGGGCGCGCGCCGAGGAGCGCCGGGCTGAGGAGGAGGCACGCCAGGCCGAAGCCGAGGAACAGGCCGAAGCTGAAGCCGAAGCTGAAGCTGAGCGAGAGGCCGAGCAGGAGCGACAGCGCCAGGCCGAGCAGGAGCAGGCCGAGCGGGACGAGGCACGCCGCTTGCAGGAAGCCCGGCAGGACGCCGAGGAAGAGGCCCAGCGCCGTGCCGAGGAGGCCGAGCGGCAGGCCCAGCTGCGCGAGGAGCAGGAGGCGGAGCGCCAGCGCCAGCGCGAGGCCGAGGAGGAAGCCCGGCGCGAGGCCGAGGAGGAAGCCCGGCGCGAGGCCGAGGAGGAAGCCCGGCGCGAGGCCGAGGAAGAAGCCCGGCGCGAGGCCGAGGAAGAAGCCCGGCGCGAGGCCGAGGAGGAAGCCCAGCGCCAGCGCGAGGCTGAGGAAGAAGCCCGGCGCCAGCGCGAGGAGGAGGCGCGGCGTGCAGCCGAGGCCGCGGCCCAGGGGCTCGAGCGAGCCATCGAGGGCGAGTCGGATAGCGTGTCCGATGCCCAGCAGGGCGACGAGGCGGCCAACAGTTTCATCAACCTGGTCCGCCGCGCCGTGGAGCAGGCCTGGGTGATCCCGCCGGGGGCCAGCAACTCCCTCGATGTCACCGTCCAGGTGCAGCTGGGGCCCTCGGGTGAGTTGTTTGGCGCTACCATTACCCAGAGCAGCGGAGACAGCAGTTTCGATCGCTCCGCCATCCAGGCGGTGGAGGCTGCCGCACCGTTCAACGAACTGCGCCAGCTGCCGCCGGCGGCGCAACGCGACTTCCGCCAGTTCAATCTGCGTTTCACACCGGGAGATGTACGCTGATGAAAGCCCTGATGACCACCTGGCTGGGTGCCCTGCTGCTGATGTTCGGCGCGCTCGCCCACGCCCAGTCCGACCTGACCATCGAGATCACCCGAGGCAGCGATCGGGCCACCCCCATCGCCATCGTGCCGTTCGCGGCCGACGGAGAGGAGCTGCCCGAGGACGTGGCCCAGATCATCAGTGACGATCTGCAGCGCAGTGGCTACTTCGAGCCGCTGCCGCGCGATGCCATGTACGACCAGCCCAGCACCGGCGACGAGGTGCGCTTCGGCCAGTGGAACGCGCTCGACGTGCGCTACCTGGTCGTCGGGCAGGTCAGTCGTGGCGGGGACGGCTACCGCATCCGCTATGAACTGATGGACGTCAGCGGGGAGAGCCGCATGATCGGCGAGAACGTCACCGCCGGCGGCGACGAGCTGCGCGGTGGTGCCCATTACATCAGCGACCAGATCTTCGAAGCCATCACCGGCATTCGCGGGGCCTTTTCGACCCGCATCGCCTACGTGACAGCCCAGGGCACCGACGACGACATGCAGTTCGCCCTCTACGTTGCCGATGCCGACGGCCACAACAGCCAGCAGGTGCTGAGCTCGCGCGAGCCGATCCTGTCCCCGGCCTGGTCCCCCGATGGGCGTCGCCTGGCCTACGTCTCCTTCGAGACCGAGCGTCCGGCGATCTACGTTCAGGACGTGAACACGGGGCAGCGGGCCAGGCTGGCGTCGTTCGACGGCATCAACGGCGCGCCCGCCTGGTCGCCCGATGGGCGCCGCCTGGCGATGACCCTGTCCAAGGATGGCCAGCCCGACATCTACGTGATGGACGTGGGGTCGCGCAACCTCGAGCGGATCACCAACAATTCGAGCATCGATACCGAGCCCGCCTGGTCGCCTGATGGCGACAGCCTGATCTTCACCTCGGATCGCAGCGGCGGGCCGCAGATCTATCGCTACAGCTTCGGTAGCGGAGAATCCGAGCGCCTGACCTTCACCGGCAACTACAATGCACGGGGGCGGATCTCACCGGATGGCGAGTCGCTGTTCCTGATCCACCGTAGCAACGAGGGCTACCAGGTGGCAAGGCAGGACATGGATTCCGGCCGCCTGGTCGTGCTCAGTGACTCTCGTTTGGATGAATCGCCTAGTGTTGCGCCAAACGGGACCATGGTAATCTTCGCCACCCAGCAAGGTAACAACGGGGTGTTGGGGGCCGTGTCAGCCGATGGACGGGCGTCCTACCGGTTGCCTTCGGCGCAGGGTGACGTGCGTGAACCTGCATGGTCACCGTTCTTGAACTAATGGTACGTGTCATTCGAATCCTGTGAGGAGTTTGACGATGCAATTCAAGTCGCATGCCAGAATCCTGGCTATTGCCCTGTCCCTGGCTCTGGTTGCCGGCTGTTCGAGCACCGGGGGAAGCCGTGACGGGTCCATGGATGGCACGGACGCCAACGGCGGTGCCGGTAGCGGGGCAGCCGGCTCGGGCCAGGTCAGTGGTTCCGGCGTCAGCGGCGACCGCTCTGGCCAGCAGGCCGACGGCCGCATCCCGGAAGTTCGCACCATCTATTTCGATTTCGACCGCGACAGCATCCGCTCCGAGTTCGAATCGGTCCTGGTGGCCCATGCGCGCTACCTGCGCTCCAACGGCAACGCTCGTGTCGTCCTTCAGGGCCATACCGACGAACGCGGCACCCGCGAGTACAACATGGCGCTGGGCGAGCGACGCGCCAACGCGGTGAAGCGCTTCCTCGAGGTCCAGGGCGTCTCACCGTCCCAGCTCGAGGTGGTCAGCTATGGTGAAGAGCGACTGGCCGAGCGTGGCGGCAGCGATGATGCCCACGCCAAGAATCGCCGCGTCGTGTTTGCCTACTGAGCGAGCTGGCGCAAGCGCGCGCCCATGGAGTGAAGCATGAGACACAGTCTGAAAAGGCTGTGCGGCGCGGGAGCCCTGGTGCTCCCGCTGTCCGTGATGAGCCTTGTAGAAGCCCAGCAGCGCCCGATCGTCGAAGACCGCACCGAACAACCGCGGGGCTTCCTCGAGCAGGCCGAAGTGCGCGAGGAGGGCGGCGGCAGCCTGGTACTGTACAACCAGTTGCAGGAACACCAGCGCGAGATCCAGCAGCTACGCGGCCAGATCGAGGAACTGCGCCACCAGCTCGAGCAGTTGCGCAACCAGACCCGCCAGCAGTACATCGACCTCGACGAACGTCTCATGGCTGGCGGCGCCGGCATCGAGACCAACCCGCAGGTGGATGAAGATTCGGCGCGCCAGGTGGCGCAGACCCCCTCGCCGAGCGGCAACAGCGCCGATGCCCAGGCTGCGTACCAGGAAGCCTTTGCCCGCGTCCAGGCCCGCGAGTTCCCCGAAGCCATTCAGGCCTTCGAGGCCTTCGTCGCCGACTACCCCGATACCAACCTGACCGCCAACGGGTATTACTGGCTCGGGGAGCTGCACTCGGCCGAAGCCAACCTGGACCAGGCGGAAGCCGCCTTCCGCCAGGTCATCGACAATTTCTCGCAGAGCAGCAAGGTGCCCGATGCCCTCTACAAGCTCGGCCTGATCAAGGCGCGTCAGGGCGAGCTCGAAGAGAGCCGTGGGTTGCTCGAGCGCGTGCGTGACGATTACCCCGATTCCAGCGCAGCGGGGCTGGCCAACGATTTCCTGCGCCAGTCCCTGTAGCGGGCTGGCCTCGTCCAAGGAGCCAAGATGACCTGCAAGATCGATTATGTGGCGCCGGCCGACCTGCTGGCCGATCGCATCATCCTCGTGACGGGGGCCGGCGATGGCATCGGTCGGGCGGCGTCACTGGCCTTCGCCCGGCACGGTGCCACCGTGATCCTGCTGGGCCGCACCATTGCCAAGCTGGAGAAGGTCTACGACGAGATCGAGGCCGCCGGTGGACCGCAGCCGGCCATCTTCCCGCTCAACTTCGAGGGCGCCACGCACAAGGACTACCACGACATGGCCGAGACCCTCGACAGGGAGTTCGGCCGGCTCGATGGCATCCTGCACAACGCCGGGCTACTTGGCCGCATCACGCCGTTCGAGCAGTACAACCCGGAGCTGTGGGAGCAGGTGATGCAGGTCAATTTCAACGGCCCGATCTGGATGACCCAGGCTCTGCTGCCGCTGCTGCAGGCCTCCCCCGACGCCTCGGTGGTGTTCACCTCCTCCAGCGTCGGGCGCAAGGGGAGGGCGTTCTGGGGAGCCTACGCGGTCTCCAAGTTCGCCACCGAAGGCTTCATGGAAGTCCTGGCCGAGGAGGTCGAGCACCTGGGCACGCTGCGCGTCAACTCGCTCAATCCCGGGGCGACCCGCACGGCCATGCGCGTCAATGCCTACCCGGGCGAGGATCCGAATACCCTGCGCACGCCGGAAGAGATCATGCCGACCTACCTGTGGCTGATGGGGCCGGAGAGCAGGGGGTGTAACGGCGAGCGATTCGACGCCCAGCCGCCCAGGTAAACCGATGGCGGCGCGGGCGAATCGCTGCGTTCCCCGCATGCTCGCATTCCGCACCTATGACCCATACGCTCGGCTTGTCGTGCTGCGGGCGCCTGGCGACCCGCTTGCGCTCGCCAATTTGCGCAAGCCCGGCTCTTGGCCTGTGCACCTCAGGCAGGCTGGAGCAGGGCTTCGACCAGCGCCTCGCAGGTCTCGAACCAGAGGTCGGCCGGCCACTCCCGGTAGTCGTCTCCCTCCTCGATGTAGCCGTAACCGACGGCCACCGCGACCATGCCGGCGGCGCGGGCCGCCTGCATGTCGCGCAGGTGGTCACCGATGTACCAGCACTGTGCTGCCGGCACGTTCAGCTGTTTGGCGGCGGCCCACAGCGGCTCCGGCGCCGGCTTGCGCTGCGGCAGGTCGTCGGCACACAGCAGGGCGCCGGGGGTCAGCCCGAGTGCCTCGACCAGTGGCGCCGCATAGGCGCGCGGCTTGTTGGTGACGATGCCCCAGGGCCGGTTGCGCGCTTCCCAACTGCCCAGCAGGCGATCGAGATGGGGAAACAGGCAGCTCTCCACGGCCAGCGCTTCACCATAGGCCTCGAGCAAGAACAGTCGGGCTTCGTCATGGTCCTGGTGTTCCTTGTCGAGCCCCAGTGCCAGGGTGACCAGGGCACTGCCGCCGTTCGAGACCTGAGCGCGGATCACCGGGTAGGCTAGCGGCTCGAGCCCATGGCGGGCGCGCAGGGCGTTGGTCGCCCGCGCCAGGTCCGGCGCGGTATCCACCAGCGTGCCGTCGAGATCGAACAGCAGGGCCTGGGGCGTGCACGTCATGCCGCCTCCCGCTGACAGTGCATCAGGTAGTTGACCGAGACATCCCGTGGCGAGAGGCGGTAGCGGCGCGTCAGCGGGTTATAGGTCAGGCCGCTCTGTTCGCGTACCACGAGCCCGTGCTCACGGCACCAGCCGGCCAGTTCGGAGGGGCGGATGAACTTGCGGTAGTCGTGGGTGCCGCGGGGCAGCATCTGCAGCAGGTACTCGGCACCGACGATGGCCAGGGCATAGGCCTTGGGACTGCGGTTGATGGTGGAGAAGAACAGCTGGCCGCCGGGCCTGACCAGGGTGGCGCAGGCGCGGATCACCGAGCCGGGGTCGGGAACGTGTTCGAGCATCTCCATGCAGGTGACCACGTCGAATTCCCCGGCGTGCTCGGCGGCCATGGCCTCGGCGCTGGCCTGGCGGTACTCGATCTCGACGTGGCTCTCCATGGCATGCAGACGAGCCACGCCGAGCGGCGCCTCGCCCATGTCGATACCGGTGACGCGAGCGCCGCGGTGGGCCATGGCCTCGGCCAGGATGCCGCCCCCGCAGCCGACGTCGAGCACCTTGCGGCCGGCCAGCCCGCAGCGGGCGTCGATGAAGTCCAGGCGCAGCGGATTGATGTCATGCAGCGGCTTGAACTCGCTGTGCGGGTCCCACCAGCGGCTGGCCAGGGCCTCGAACTTGGCGATCTCACCCTGGTCGACGTTGTGGTGGAGGGTTGCGCTCATGTGGTCTCTCCGTGTCAATTGGTCTGGCACCCTGGCAACATTCTTTACCTTCGGTATCATGCACATTGTACCCGTAGCTACCCGGGCTTTCCCATGACGGAATCAAGGACCGGCCCGGGGGTATCATTCACCGACCATCCACCAACCGACAAGGAAGGCACCCATGATCCGCAAGGCCGTACTGCCCGTGGCCGGGTTCGGCACCCGCTGCCTGCCGGCTTCCAAGGCGATCCCCAAGGAAATGATCACCATCGTCGATCGTCCCGTGATCCAGTACGTGGTCAACGAGGCGGTCCAGGCCGGCATCCGTGACATCGTGCTGGTCACCCACGCCAGCAAGAGCGCCATCGAGAACCACTTCGACACCCACTACGAGCTCGAAGCCACGCTCGAGGCCAAGAACAAGCAGGAGCTGCTCGACGAACTGCGCGCCATCGTGCCCGCCGACGTCAACATCATCAGCGTGCGCCAGCACGAGCCGCTGGGGCTGGGGCATGCGGTGCTCTGCGCCCGCCCCGTGATCGGCGATGACGAACCCTTCGCGGTCCTGCTGCCCGATGTTCTGGTCGACGACGAAGGACTCTCGCGCAATGACCTCGCCGGCATGCTGGAAGCCTTCGAGGCAACCGGGCGTTCGCAGCTGATGGTCGAGGAGGTGCCCTGGGAACAGGTCCACAAGTACGGCATCGTGAGCCCTCAGGGCGACGCGCCGACCGCCGGCAACGCCTGTCCGCTGGCCGGGGTGGTGGAAAAACCCGCCCGCGAGGAGGCACCGTCCAACCTGGCCGTGATCGGTCGCTACGTGCTGCCGGGCAGCATCTTCGCGCTGCTGGCCGAGACCCCGCCGGGCGCGGGCGACGAGATCCAGCTGACCGACGCCATCGAGACCCTGCGCCAGCGCGACGGCGTCGATGCCTGGCGCATGCGCGGCAAGACCTACGACTGCGGGCACCAGCTCGGCTATCTCGAGGCCACGCTGGTCTATGCCAGCCGTCACCCGCGGTTTGGCGAAGGGTTCCGCGAGCTGCTCGCACGCTATAGCCAGGCGAGGTGACGGCCATGCGCATCGAGATACATGGCAGTGAGCTGGCGGCGGCGACGGCCGCCGCCGCACTCTCCTGGGTCGGCCACCAGGTGCGCTGGGTGCCGCATGCCAGCATGCGCTGGCCATCGCTCAAGGCGGCCGACTGGCTGCGACGGGAGCCCGACCTGCTCGATCGCCTCGAGGAGGGGCTGGAGCAGGGCACCTTGTGCCTGGCCAACGGCGAGGGCGATGCCCCGCCGGAGAATATCGACATCCTCTGGATCGCGCTGTCGCCGGAGCAACGCGAGGAGGCCGGCGACCTGGTGGCCGGCGTGGCGGCGCGGCAGCAGGGTTCGCTGACCCTGGTCAACAATTCGACCTTTCCCGTCGGCGAGACCGAACGCCTGGAGTCGCGCCTGAGCAGCGAGCAGTGTCGCGCCGTGGCCCTGGTCGACATGATCGAGGAGGGGCGGGCCTGGGCCAGCTTCACCCGCCCGGGCCGCTGGCTGCTGGGCTGCGACGACGAGGGGGCCGAGGCCCAGGTGCGCGAACTGCTGCGGGCATTCAACCGCCGCCGCGACGTGATCCAGCTGATGCCGCGTCGCGCCGCCGAACTGACCAAGCTGGCGACGATCGGCATGCTGGCTACCCGGATCAGCTACATGAACGAGATCGCGGGACTCGCCGACAGCCTCGGGGTCGACGTGGAGTACGTGCGTCAGGGGATGGGCGCGGATTCGCGCATCGGCTACGAGTACCTCTACCCCGGCTGCGGCTTCGGCGGGCCTCACTTCTCGCGCGACCTGATGCGCCTGGCCGACGTGCAGGAAGCGAGCGGGCGCCACTCGGCGCTGCTCGAGCAGGTGCTGGACATCAACGAGCAGAAGAAGGAGACCCTCTTCCGCAAGCTCTGGACCCACTTCCACGGGCAGCTCGAGGGGCGCACCCTGGCCATCTGGGGGGCCGCCTTCAAGCCGGGGTCGGCGCGCATCGACCACGCCCCGGTGCTGACCCTGCTCGAGGCGCTCTGGGCCCAGGGGGTGCGGGTGCGGCTGCACGATCCGGCGGCGACCCCGGCGGTGCACAGCGCCGTGGGCGAACATCCGCTGCTGACGCTGTTCGACGGCGACCCCTACGCCGCCTGCGACGGGGCCGATGCCCTGATGCTGGTGACCGAATGGAAGCACTACTGGAACCCCGACTGGCCACGCCTGGCCGGGCTGCTGCGCGAGCGGTTGCTGCTGGACGGCCGCAACATCTACGACCCCGGCCACGTCGCCAGCTGGGGGCTGACCTATCGTGGCATTGGTCGCCGTGCGGATCCACAACAGCGGCCGGCGGCGCGTTGAGGCAGCAGTGTGCGCGCAGGTGTCTGATCTGCTTACAATGGACGGGCGCCTGCCGCACCTGCCCAGAAGGAGTTTGACATGCCCGAAGCGCGTCCCTCCGAGCGACGTCCCATCGTGCCCGATCCGGATTCCAGCCTGACAAGGCCGCGCCGTTCCTCTCCACCGCCACCGTCACCGCGCCTGTGGCCGCTCAAGTTTGCCGTGCTGCTCCTCCTGGCGATGTTGCTCGCGCTGACGTGGCTGGGCTGGCAGGAGCGTGAGCGCTTGAACGCCCAGCTGCAACAGACCGCGGCCGAGATGTCCAACGTTCATGCCCGCTTCGATGCCGAAGAGGGGCGTGGCGATCGCCTCGAGTCCATCGAATCGCGTCTCGCCTCGACCGAGGAGCATGCCGAGTCGATCGTGGCCCGCATGGCCAGCCTGGAGGTCGAGGTCCAGCAGGTCAGCGAAGGCGATGCCTCTCGCTTCGAGGCGCTCGATGAGCGTGTCGACGAGGCTGCGGACAGGCTCCAGCGGCTCGATGAGGAGGGCGAGACCCGCGAGGCCATGCTGGTGGCGGTTCGTACTTCCCTGGACTCGCTGGAGCGCGCCGGCGAAGAGGGGCGCGAAGCCCTGGCGGCACGGATCGAGACGCTGGACGAGAGTCACGAGCGACAGGCGCAGCGGCTCGGTGAATTGCGCTCGCAGCAGGATGAGCTGGCGGAAGGGCAGCAGGGCGTGAGAGCATCGCTCGACGAGCGGCTCGAATCCCTGGATAGGCAAGTCCAGCGGCTCGTGGAACAGGAACTCGCCGCTCTCGAGGAGCGCCTGGAGGCGCAGGAGACGGCGTTGCAGGATCGGGAGACGGCACTGCGGGAGCGACTCGACGGGCTCTCCGACGAAGTCGAGACGATCGCCGAACGCGGCGATGCCGCCGAGGAACTCGACAGCCTTCGGGGACGCCTGACGTCGATGGAGGCCGAGATCCGCGAGCTGCGTCAGGAGCAGCTGTCACTCAGTGCAGGGCTGGAAGCCCTGCAGTAATTTGCCCGGCCCAGCCGCGGGTCGGGCAAGAGCCAAGTCGGGAAGCCGTGAATATGGGAAGAGGCGTGATCTCGCGCATGGGGGCGGCGGCCCTGTGCCTCGGCATGGCGCAAGGAGCGCTTGCCCTCGAGGCACGTATCGACGGACTGGACGGGGATGTGGCCGACAACGTTCGCTACTACCTCGGCGAGCTGGATGCCGCCCAGTACGACCGTCGTCGTCTGGAGGGCGAAGCGGTGCGTCGCACGCGCGAGGCCATGCGCGTCTATGGCTACTACGAGCCGCGCATCCGTCCGCGCCTCGATGAGCGCGACCCGCCGCGCCACGTCAACCTCACCATCGAACCCGGCCCGCAGGTGGTCATCGAGGTGCTCGACATTCGGCTCGAGGGCGAGGCATCCGAGGACGAGCCCTTCCGCGACACCGTCGAGGGCTTCCCGCTGCAGGAGGGCGACCCCCTGGTGCACGCGCCCTGGGATCGCATGCGCGGCCGGCTGGCCAACCTGGCCCTCGAGCGTGGCTATTTCGACTGGTCCTTCAGCGATCGGCGCATGGAGGTGCGACCCTTCGACGAAAGCGCCCGGCTCTATCTGACCCTCGACAGCGGGCGACGCTACGCCTTCGGCGACATCGCGATCCGCGGCAGCCACATCGTCCAGGAACGGCTGCGCAACCTGGCGCCGTTCGAGCCCGGGGAGCCCTATCGGGCCGGCGAGGTGGCGCGCTATGCCCAGCGCCTGGGCCAGACCAACTGGTTCGGTTCGGTCAGCGTGCGGCCCCGGCTCGATGCCCGTCGCGAACTGGCCCTGGCGCCACCGACGCTGGGCTGGTGGAATGTGGTGGAGACCGAAGGCGACGCCGCGTTGCCGCAGGCGCCCTCGTCGCGTACGGCGATGACCCCCGGGCCGCGGCTCTCCGCCCCGGCGCTGGAAACGGTCTCTCGCCTCAACGAGCCCGAGCGCCCCGACATGCCGATCGACGTGGTGCTGGCCCCGGCCGACCGCCATCAGTTCGAGACCGGCATCGGCTATGCCACCGATGTCGGGCCGCGGCTGCAATTCGGCTGGAACCAGCCGTGGATCAACCGCTACGGCCACAGCCTCGAGCACGACGTCTTCCTGTCGCAGCCGGAGCAGCACCTGACCGGTACCTACCTGCTGCCACTCGACGACCCGCTGCGGGACCAGTACCGCTTGCAGTACGGGCTCCGCCATCGCGACAACGAGGATACCCAATCCAACGAGGCGACCGTCGAGCTGGCCCGGCGCTGGGAGTTCGACAACCGCTGGGTGCAGACCCTGTTCGTGCGAGCCACCTACGAGGATTTCACCCAGGGGGGCGAGGACGAGAGCGTCTTCATCTATTACCCCGGGGTGAGCTGGGCACGCACGCGCACCCGTGACCCTCGCTTTCCCACCTGGGGCGATCGCCAGCGCGTCACCCTCGAGTACTCCGACACTTCCTGGGGCTCGGGCGCCGACTTCCTGCGCATGACCGGCAACACCGAGTGGATTCGCATGCTCGGCGACGACCTGCGCTTCGTCGGCCGGTTGGCGCTGGGGGCCATCGAGACCAGCGATTTCTCCCAGTTGCCGCCCTCGCTGCGCTTCTTCACCGGCGGTGATCGCTCGGTCCGCGGCTACGCCTACGAGACCCTGGCGCCCCGCAACGAAGAAGGGCTGCTGCGCGGCGGCCAGCAGATGCTCGCCGGCAGCGTCGAGGTCCAGCGTCGCGTCACCGGCGACTGGTGGGGGGCGGCCTTCGTCGACACCGGCGATGCCTTCGACGACTGGTGGCCGCAGGAGCTCAACACCGGTGCCGGCCTCGGCGTGCGATGGATTTCCCCCGTCGGACCGGTGCGTTTCGACATCGCCCACCCCTTCGATGACGAGGAGAACTCGTGGCGTCTGCACTTCGCCATCGGCCCGGAATTCTGAGAACTCGCCTGCTGCTGTGGTCGCTGCTGCGATTGCTGGTCGTGCTGCCCTTGCTGGCGATCGGCATCGCGATCCTCGCACTTGGCCTCGCCCTGTCACCCTGGGGCGCCGGCCTGCTGCTGGAGGAGGGTGCCAAGCGCGGCCTCTACCAGCTGGAGCGCGTCGAGGGCGCGCCACTGGATCGCCTGGTGCTGCATGGCTTTCGTCTGGAGAGCGGGACGGTCGATATCGCCGCCGAGCGGCTCGAGCTCGCCTGGGCGGACGACTGTCTGCTGCGTGGCCGGCTGTGCATCGAACGGCTGGCCGTACAAGGGGGCCGCGTGCACCTGCGGGCGGCGGAAGACGAGACCGACGACCCGCAGGCGCCACAGCAGAGCGGGGCGCTCGAGCCCGTGGACCTGCCGTTTCCCATGGAGGTCCGCGAGCTGGAGCTGGACGAGACGCAAGTGCGCCTCGCCGATGGCACCCATATCGCCTGGGAGACGTTCCATAGCGGCATCGAGGCGGAGGAGGATCGACTCGAGCTGTTGCCGTCGCGGCTCGCCCGGCTGCGGGTCGAACTCCCCCCCTCTGGGGCCGCCGCGCTCGCCCTGGAGGCGTCGGAAGGGGGCGCCGTGCTGAGTGCGCAGGCGCTGGCCGCCGCCGACGCCGTGCTCGAAGCGACCGAAGCCGAGTCGCCGCCCGGGCAGCGCGAACGCATCGCGCTGCCCGAGGTCACGCTGCCGCTGGCCGTGTCGGTGCCGCACCTGCGAGTCGAGGACATCGAAATCAGCGGACCGGTCGATTACTCCCTGCGCCACCTTGACCTCGCTCTCGAGGCGAGCGGCCAGGAGCTCGAGATCGTCGCGCTGGAGGCCGCCAGCCTCGATGCCGATGCAAGGCTTTCCGGGCGAGTCGCGCTGCGTGACGACTACCCGCTCGAGGCGCGGCTGGAAGCCGCCCTGTGGCTGCCCGAGTTGATGCCCGAACTCGCCGGCCAGCGCCTCGAACTGGAGCTGGACGGCAGCCTCGCCGAGCTGAGGGCGCAGCTGACGGCGCGCGGCCCGGCGGAAGCCGAGCTGACGGCGCAGGCCGACGTGCTGGACCCCAAGGTGCCGCTCGAGGCCTCGCTGCAGAGTGAGTTCCTGCGCTGGCCGCTGCCCATGGCCGTGGAACTGGGGCAGGAGGAGGCGCTCGGCGAGCCCTACGTGGTCGAGGACCTCGACCTGCGCCTCTCGGGTAGCCTGGACGACTACAGCGTGGCACTGTCGACGCGCCTGGAGGGGCCGGAGATTCCCCTGACCCGGGTCGCGCTGTCGGGCAGCGGCGATCTGGGGCACTTCGCCTGGTTGCCGCTGTCGCTGGCCGTGGGCGAGGCCTCGGTGGTCAGTCGCGGCCGCGTCGAGTGGCAAGAGGGGCTGGACGTCGAAGGTACGGCGCGACTGGACAACGTCGATCCCGGACGCTTTACCGATGCCGTGCAAGGCCGCCTCGACGGCGACCTGGAGCTCGCCTTCTCCCAGACCCCCCAGGGGTGGCGGCTGCGCGTGCCGCGGCTGGCCATCGACGGTGAACTTCAGGAGCTGCCGTTGTCGCTGCGCGGACGGCTGGAAGGTGACAGCGCCATGCAGTGGCGGGTCGAGGAGTTCGATTTCCGCCAGGGCGACAACCGCATCACCGCCAGCGGGGTCGTCTCCGAGCGACGCATGGACCTGGGCGGGGACATCTCGCTCACCGAGCTGGGCAGCCTGCACGACGAACTCAGCGGCAGCCTGAGCGGGCGTTTCGGCACCGCGGGCACGCTGGAGCGACCGAGCCTGGAGCTCGACCTGCGCGGCCGCGCCCTGGCCTTCGCCGACAACCGCCTCGAGTCGCTGCGGCTCGTCGGCGACGTGGAGGGGCTGGACGATCCCGACCTCGACGTCAGGCTCGACCTCGAGGGCCTGGCCGCGGGCGGGCAGCGCTTCACGGATGCATCGCTGACCCTGGCGGGGCGGCTCTCCTCCCATCGTGCCGAACTCGCCGCCAGCGGCGCGCGCGGCATGCCGCTGTCACGCGCCTCGCTGATCCTCGAAGGCGGGCTCGACAGCGAGCGGCAGCGTTATGCGGGGCGCATCGACCCGCTCGACGTCGACAGCGAGTACGGGGCGCTTCGCCTCGACGAGCCGATCGCGTTCGAAGCCGACCTGGCCGGCGGACGGGCCCGGGTGCAGCCGTTCTGCCTGCGTCGCGAGCAGGG
This sequence comes from Billgrantia lactosivorans, assembly GCF_003254665.1. GTDB lineage: Bacteria > Pseudomonadota > Gammaproteobacteria > Pseudomonadales > Halomonadaceae > Halomonas > Halomonas lactosivorans. Next base: position 234,149 of record NZ_QHGY01000001.1, read on the forward strand.
GGGGCGGCTGTGCCTGGACGAGGCGATGCAAGCCAGCGCCGACGCGGGGAGTGCGGCAGTGTCGGTGCGCGGCATGCCCATGGACCTGCTCGACGAGTGGCTGCCGGAGGAGTGGCGCGCCGGCGGCGAGACCGACCTGCGGCTCGGGGCCGAGTGGCGGCAGGGCGGCAGCCGCTGGAACCTCGACGCGGAGCTGGCCAGCCAGCTGGACCTGGAGGGGGTCGACATCTATGGCCAGCCCTGGTCGATGCCCGACACGCGCCTCGATGCCCGACTCGACGCCAGTGAGGCGCGCACGTCGGTCGAGCTTGGTTTGGAGCTCGGCGACGCCGGCCGCCTCGACCTCGACCTCGGCCTGGAGGATCCGCTGGGGGCCGGCGAGCTGGACGGCGAACTGGTCGTCGATGGCCTCGACCTGTCGCGCTATCGCACCCTCACCGAGGGGCTCGACCTGCTCGAAGGTGACGTCGACGGCCGGGTGGGAATCTCGGGCAACCGCAACCGCCCGAGCCTGGATGGGGCGCTCGAGCTCAGCGCCCTGCAGGCCTCGGGGCCTGATGTACCGCTGATCGTCGAGGATGGCCGCATTCGGGTCGAGTTCAACGGCGATAGTGCGCGCCTGATGGGCTACGTGGCCAGCGACGAGGGGCGCCTGGTCATCGATGGCGAGGCCGCCTGGCCGTCGCTCGACGAGTGGCGCATCGGCGTGGATCTCGACGGCACCCGCCAACCGCTGCTGGTGAACCTGCCTCAGTTCGGCCGCCTGCGCGTCGCCCCGGATATCGCCGTGCGCGTCGACCCGCGGCAACTCCGGGTGCGCGGTGACGTTCAGGTGCCCTGGGCGCGGCTCGAAATCGGCGAAGCCCCGCCGGAGGCCGTCAGCCCCAGCCCCGACGAGATCATCATCACCCGCCGCGACGAGGAGCGGGCCCGGCGCAGCGGCGCCTCGGAGGAAGCCCCCGGCGACGACGAAGCGGCGGCGGTGGCCCTGCGCGAGGCGGGCATGCGGCTCGACGTGCGGCTCGAACTGCACCTCGGCCCCGACATGCTGCTGGAAGCCATGGGCCTCGAGACCGGCCTGGTCGGGACCCTGCAGGTGCGCCAGCAGGACGGACCGGTGCAGCTGTTCGGCGATGTCAGCCTGAGCGACGGGCGCTTCCGCGCCTTCGGCCAGGACCTGGTGATCCGGCAGGGTGAGCTCCTGTTCAGCGGCCCTCCCGATCAGCCGCTGCTCGACTTCGAGGCGATCCGCAATCCCGACATCACCGAAGATGGCGTGGTGGCGGGGCTGCGCGTGGCAGGCTTCGCCGCCGAGCCGACCCTGACGATCTTCTCCGAGCCGGCCATGGACGAGGCGCGGGCGCTCTCCTACCTGCTGCGCGGACGTGCGCCGCGGGACGGCGACGCCGACGGCGCGCTGACCTCGGCGCTGGTCGGCCTGACCCTGGGGCGCACCGGCGGTGCCGTGGGGGCGATCGGACAGGCGTTCGGCATCGACGACCTGGCGCTGGAGACCAGCGGTGTCGGCGACGACAGCCAGGTGGTGGTCAGCGGCTACCTGACAGAGGATCTGCGCGTCAGCTATGGTGTCGGTATCTTCTCGCCGATCGCCGAACTGACGCTGCGCTACACGCTGTGGCGCGACCTCTACGTGCAGGCCGTTTCCGGCGCCGCCCAGGCCGTGGACCTGATCTACATCTTCACTCGGCCGGGCAATCCGCCGCAGATCGACGGCGCCCGCTGATCGGCGGCCCCGCGACCGTTGTCGCGGGGTGCCACCGGCCTCGTTCACAGGAGAATCGTGATGACCGTCGAACCTTCCCATGCCCTGCCCGGACGCGATGCGCCGCTGCGTGTCTCGGGCGTGCACGCCGTCAGCGGCCGGGCGATGCTGCCGCCTTTTCCCGAGGGGCACGAGACGATCGTGCTTGGCCTCGGCTGTTTCTGGGGCGCCGAGCGGCTGTTCTGGCAGTTGCCCGGCGTTCACGTCACCGCGGTGGGCTATGCCGGCGGGGTGACCCCCAACCCCACCTACGAAGAAACCTGCACCGGCCGCACCGGCCACGCCGAAGTGGTCAGGGTGGTCTTCGACCCGCGAGAAGTGACGCTCGAGACGCTGCTCGGGGTGTTCTGGGAGGCGCATGATCCGACCCAGGGCATGCGCCAGGGCAACGATGTGGGCAGCCAGTATCGCTCGGCGATCTACACCACCAGCGCTGCGCAGCTCGCCGTCGCGCAGCGCAGCCGCGACGCCTACCAGGCCGCGCTGACCCGGGCCGGTCGAGGGCGAATCACCACGGAGATCGAACCGCTCGACGCCTTCTACCTGGCAGAGGAGTACCACCAGCAGTACCTGCACAAGAATCCGGGGGGCTACTGCGGCCTGCGCGGGACCGGGGTCAGTTGTCCGACCGGCTGAGGTGGCGCTCCATCGCCGATTGCCAGGAGGCGCCGGTATCGGCCCAGCAGGCGAGTTCGTGTGCCAGGCGCCGCGCCAGCCACGGCTGCAGGCGCCGATCGCGACACTCCACGAAGCCGACGTGACCGCCGTGGCGGGTGATCTCCAGGCGCACCGCGTCGGCGGGGTCGGGGAGCCGCTCGAACAGCCCGGCGGGCATGAAGGGGTCGTCGTCGGCGTGCAGGATCAGGGTGGGCAGCTCGACCTCGCCGAGCAGGCGTCCGGCGGACGCGCGGCGGTAGTAGTCGGCGGCATCGCGAAAACCGTGCAGCGGCGCGGTGACCGCATCGTCGTAAGCATGCAGGCTGTCGATGCGTGCCAGCGCGTGGCGGTCCAGGGCCAGCGGCAACTCGCCGCGGGCCAGACGCGGCGCGACCTTGCGCTTCAACGCGTTCAGCAGGTGGCGTTCGTAGAGCCGCGAAAAGCCGCGATGCAGCCTCTCGGCGCTGGCGGCGAGGTCGAGCGGGGCGCTGACCACGATGGCGCCGGCCAGGTCGAGGCCGCCACCGCCCTGCTCGGCGACGAGCTTGAGCAGCATGTTGCCGCCCAGCGAGACGCCGGCGGCCACCTTCAGCGCCTTGGGATAGCGCCGTGACAGTTCGCTGATCAGCCAGTAGGCATCGGCGGTATCGCCGCTGTGGTAGGCGCGGGGCAGCCGGTTGGGATGACGGCCGCAGCCGCGGAAATGCATCAGCAGCGCACGCCAGCCCATGTCGCTGGCCGTCGCCAGCAGCCAGCGGGCATAGGGGGAGCGGAACGACCCCTCGAGGCCATGGAACAGCACGAAGAGTGGCGCGCCGGGGTCGGCAGGGGCCGGATGAATCCACTCGAGTTCGACGAAATCGCCGTCGGGCAGCTCGAGGATCTCGCTGTCGCGTGCGAGTCGGGGCCGCGGCAGCAGCCGAGGCAACAGCGTCTGCACGTGCGGGTTGGTCAACCCGCGCGGGGGAGCGAAGCCGGACTGCTGACGCCGTTCACGCATGGGATCACTCGATGTCTGGGGTCAGGTTCCTGGCTGCGTCGGCCGTGACCACCACGTTATCCTCGATGCGAATGCCGCCATGGGGGGCCAGGCGCTCGATCAACCCCCGGTTCAGCAGCCGCCCCGCGGGACCGGATGCGAGCGGCTCGAGCAGCATGGGGATGACGTACAGCCCCGGTTCTATGGTGACCGCCATTCCCGCTTCCAGTTCCCGGGTCAGGCGCAGCGCGGGATGCTCGGCCGGCGGCGGCCGGGGAGTGCCGTCGCGCGCCGAGCGACCGGCCACGTCGTGCACCTGGACGCCCAGCAGGTGACCAAGCCCATGGGGGCAGAAGGCGCGCGTGATGCCGCTCTCGACGATAGCCTCCGCCGTGCCTGCGACCAGCTCGCTCTCCGCCAGCAGCTCGCCGAGCAGGCGATGCATCCAGCCGTGCAGCTCGACGTAATCGACGCCGGGCGCCACGGCCGCGACGAGGCGCTGCTTGATGGCGTGCATACGGTCGACCAGCGTGGCGAAGAGCGGGTCGGCGTCCGCCCCGGGCCAGGTACGGGTGATGTCGGCACAATAGCCGCGGTAGCGGTGGCCCGCGTCCACCAGCAGGCCGTGGCGTTGCGGTGGCGCGGCCGTGTCGTAATGCTGGTAGTGCAGCACCGCGGCATGGGAGCCGATGGCGACGATGTTGCCGTAGGGCAGCTCGCCTTCTCGCTGGCGCGAGGCCTGCAGGTAGGCCAGGTGGATCTCGAGTTCGCTACCACCGGAGAGGAAGCTCTCGCGCGCGGCGCGATGGCCGAGGCCGGCCAGGCGATTGGCCTCGGCCAGGCAGGCGATTTCGTAGGCGCTCTTGCGCACGCGCCCCTCGTCCAGCGCGGCCAGCAGGGCAGGGGGGTTGCACGCGACTCCCTCTTGGGCGCCAAGGTCCCGGGCGCTGGCACTGTCGAGATCGCCGATCACGGCGAAGCGCCCTGCGCCGAGTTTCGGTGGCGCGGCGTCCTGCACGCGCACGATTTCGAGATGCTCGGTCCAGGCCTGTTCGGGCAACTGCGGCGGCAGGTGCCAGAAGTCCTCCGGCGCGTGCAGGAAGCAGGTGGTTGGCTGGCCCGGTCGGACCAGCAGCCAGCTATGGGCCAGGCCGGCCTGGCCGGTCCAGTGCTGGAAATGGCCGTAGCTGCAGAAGTTGGCGTACTGGTCATCGCCGAAGTGAAGGGCCGGGCGACCACTGTGGATCAGGACCCCATCGTAGCCCAGGGCGCCCAGTATCCCGGCGTAGCGACTTTCGAGGCACCGGAGGTGTTCACGTTGCAGCGTGGCGAATGGGTCGGACATCGGCTTTCCCTGCGCAGGACTTCGCTCGCAGTGTAATGGTGCTCGCCCGCGGTTTCGAGGCGAGCCGCTCGTCAGGCGCCGGGGCTCGACTCGAGGCGGTCGATGCGGTACAGCGTGGCCACCTGGTCCAACCCCTTCACGGTGCACTTGAGGTCGGTGATGCGACCGTCGCCGAGCCCGTAGATCCAGCCATGGACGGCCAGCGGCTGGCCGCGCTGCCAGGCGAGCTGGACGATCTTGGTGCGGCACAGGTTGTTGACCTGGGCCTGCACGTTGAGCTCGCACATGCGATCGATCTGCTGATCGAGGGGCAGGTGCGCGAGGCTGGGGCGATGGTGGCTGTAGAGCTCGCGGACTGAATGCAGCCAGTAATCGACCATGCCGCACTCGCCCCCCGCCACTGCCGCGCGCACGCCGCCGCAACCGTAGTGGCCCACGACCATGATGTGCCTGACGCGCAGTACGTCGACGGCGTACTGCACCACCGACAGGGCGTTCATGTCGTTGTGATGCAGCAGGTTGGCGACGTTGCGATGGACGAAGACCTCGCCCGGGGGGAGCGACACGATCTGGTTGGCGGGGACCCGGCTGTCCGAGCAGCCGATCCAGAGATAATCGGGATTCTGCTGCTGCGACAGGCGAGTGAAGTAGTCCGCATCCTCGCGGCACATGCGCTCCGCCCAGGAGCGGTTGTTGTCGAGCAGGGTTTCGATGTCCTTGTCCATGCGGGCTCCATTGTCAGGGGGGCGGTTGCCGAGCGCTTCTTGTACCGCCGTGGGGGTTGGCGGTCAACCGGCGCCGTTGCCCGGGGTGGCTCTACATGGCATGGGTGGCGCTGGTAAAATCGTGCGATTCGACCGGGCCGTCTTCCCGTGCCCGGCAAGACAAGGGGAAGCAAGTGTCTGACTTCGACTATGACCTGTTCGTCATCGGCGCCGGTTCCGGTGGGGTGCGTGCCGCCCGCACCGCGGCGGCAACCGGCGCCAGGGTGGCCGTTGCCGAAGACCGCTACCTGGGCGGTACCTGTGTCAACGTGGGTTGCGTGCCCAAGAAGCTCTACTCCTATGCCGCCCACTTTCACGATGCCTTTCGGGATGGCCGCGGCTTCGGCTGGCAGCTGCCCGCGGCTCCGGAGTTCGACTGGGCCACGCTGCGTGACAACAAGGTCCACGAGATCAAGCGGCTCAACGAGATCTACGGCCGCCTGTTGGAGAGCGCCGGCGTACGCTTGATCAACGGGCGGGCGCGGGTGGCGGATGCCCACCGCGTCGAGGTCGCGGGCGAGAGCATTACCGCCGCCAAGATCCTGGTGGCCGTCGGCGGGTGGCCCTGGATACCCGATTTTCCCGGGCGCGAGCTGGCGGTGACTTCCAACGAGGTGTTCGACCTGGCGCAGTTGCCGCGGCGTTTCCTGGCGCTGGGGGGCGGCTATATCGCAGTGGAGTTCGCCAGTATCTTCAATGGCCTGGGCAGCGAGTCCCACCTGGTCTATCGCGGCGAGCTGTTCCTGCGCGGCTTCGACCGGGAAGTGCGCGAGTTCACCCGGGAGCAGATGGCGGCCAAGGGCGTCAGGTTGCACTTCGAGACCAACGTCGAGCGGATCGACAAGGTCGAGGGCGGGCTTCGGGTCACGCTCACCAACGGCGAAGCGCTGGAGGTCGATGCCGTGCTGGCGGCGACCGGGCGCCGGCCGCACGTGGAGGGCTTGGGGCTCGATGCGCTGGGGGTCGAGCTCAATGGCGACGGTAGCGTCAAGGTCAACGAGCGCTTCGAGACCTCGGTTCCCTCGATCCTGGCGCTGGGCGACGTCACCGGCGGTCCCGAACTGACACCCGTGGCGCTGGCGGAGGCGATGCACCTGGTGCAGCAGCACTTCGCTGATGCCCAGCCGGCACCGCTGGATTACCGCAATATCGCCACCGCGGTGTTCTGCCACCCCAATATCGGCACGGTTGGGCTCTCGGAGGAGCAGGCGCGCAAGCAGCATGGGGCGATACGGGTCTACCGTACCGACTTCCGCCCCCTGAAGCACACGCTTTCCGGCAGCGAGGAGCGCTGCCTGATGAAACTGATCGTCGCCGACGACAGCGACGTGGTGGTGGGCGCCCACATGGTGGGCGAGGAGGCCGGCGAGCTGATCCAGGGCATTGCCATCGCGGTGCGGGCCGGCCTGACCAAGGCGGATTTCGACGCTACCGTCGGCATCCACCCGACGGCGGCCGAGGAGTTCGTCACCATGCGCACGCTCTCGCGCCGCTGAGCCGAGCCTCGCTCACGATCGTCGGGCCGCCACGGGCGGCCCGACATCGTTGCGATCATCGCTGGTCGGCTGGACTACACTCTTGAGGTGGTGCGATAGAGTGGCGCTTCGGCAACCGACGATAAATTTTTGTTATGGAATGGTGCCGCTCTCATAATGCTAGTTTTGATTTGACGCAGAGCCCTGTTATCATTACGAGCAACATCGCTACAGCGAAGCCTAACCATGAACGTGACAACGCAGCCCTTCACACCCTCCGCCGACCTGGCCCGCCCCAGCGTGGCCGATGCCGTGGTCGGCAGCGATGCCTCGCCACTGTTCATCCGCAAGCCCAATCCCGACGACGGCTGGGGTATCTACGAACTGGTCAAGTCGTGCCCGCCGCTCGACGTCAATTCGGCCTATGCCTACCTGTTGCTGGCGACCCAGTTCCGCGATACCTGTGCCGTCGCCACCAACGAAGAGGGGGAGATCGTCGGCTTCGTGTCCGGCTACGTGAAGAGCAACGCTCCCGACACCTATTTCCTGTGGCAGGTGGCGGTGGGCGAGAAGGCCCGTGGCACCGGGCTGGCGCGGCGCCTCGTCGAGGCCGTCATGAGCCGCCCCGAGCTGGTAGAGGTCCATCACCTGGAAACCACCATCACGCCGGACAACCAGGCGTCCTGGGGGCTCTTCCGCCGCCTGGCCGATCGCTGGCAGGCGCCGCTCAACAGCCGTGAATACTTTTCCACGGACCAGCTCGGTGGTGAACACGACCCCGAGAACCTCGTGCGTATCGGTCCCTTCGACACGCGGCGCATCTGATCCCACCCGAATCGCTGGATGGTCGAGCCTCTCGGCCGTCCCCGCTTTCCTACGCTTGACTATCTCGACAGGAGGTCGATATGCAGACCCAGACTCTCGAACGTCTCGAATCCAATGTACGAACCTATTCCCGCTCTTTCCCGGTGGTCTTCACCCAGGCCAGGAACGCGCGGCTGACCGACGAGGACGGCCGCGAATACATCGACTTCCTGGCCGGCGCCGGCACGCTCAACTATGGCCACAATAATCCGCACCTCAAGCAGGCGCTGCTCGACTACCTGGACAGCGACGGCATCGTCCACGGTCTCGATTTCTGGACCGCCGCCAAGCGCGATTACCTGGAGACGCTGGAAGAGGTGATCCTCAAGCCGCGCGGGCTCGAGTACAAGGTCCATCTGCCGGGGCCGACCGGCACCAACGCCGTCGAAGCGGCGATCCGCCTGGCCCGCGTCGCCCAGGGTCGGCACAACATCGTCACCTTCACCAATGGCTTCCACGGCGTGACCATGGGCGCGCTGGCCACCACCGGCAACCGCAAGTTCCGCGAGGCCACCGGCGGCATTCCGCTGCAGGGCAGCGCCTTCATGCCGTATGACGGCTACCTGGGCGAGCACGCCGACAGCCTCGACTACTTCGAGAAACTGCTGGGCGACAACTCCAGCGGCCTGGATCTGCCGGCGGCGGTGATCGTCGAGACGGTGCAGGGCGAGGGCGGCATCAACGTGGCCGGCCTCGACTGGCTCAAGCGCCTGGAGCGGATCTGCCGCGACAACGGCATCCTGCTGATCGTCGACGATATCCAGGCCGGCTGCGGCCGTACCGGCAAGTTCTTCAGCTTCGAGCACGCCGGCATCAAGCCGGACATCGTGACCAATTCCAAGTCCCTGTCCGGCTTCGGCCTGCCGTTTGCCCATGTGCTGATGCGCCCCGACCTCGACAAATGGAAGCCGGGCCAATACAACGGTACCTTCCGCGGCTTCAACCTGGCTTTTGCCACGGCCGCCGCCGCCATGCGACAGTACTGGCGTGACGATACCTTCGAGCGCGATGTCCAGCGCAAGGGCAGGGTGGTCGAGGATCGCTTCCAGAAGATTGCCGCCTGGATCGGCGAGCAGGGCGTGACGGCTTCCGAGCGGGGCCGCGGCCTGATGCGCGGGATCGACGTGGGCAGCGGTGAGCTGGCCGACAAGATCACCGCCAAGGCGTTCGAGAAGGGGCTGGTCATCGAGACCAGCGGACAGGCCGGCGAAGTGGTCAAGTGCCTGTGCCCCTTGACCATACCCGACGAGGATCTGCTCAAGGGGCTGGAGATCCTCGAGGCAAGTGTCAAGGAAGTCATGGCCTGAGCGTCGACCCGACGCGCCACCCATGACCTTTTGTCGGCCGGCTGTCGTGGCAGCCGGCCAATCCATGGAATGAACGGAGACCTGGGAAGATGATCGTTCGCAATCTCGAGGAAGCGCGCAAGACAGACCGCCTGGTCAAGGCGGAGAGCGGCACCTGGGACAGCACTCGCCTGGTGCTGGCCAATGACGGCGGCGGCTTTTCGTTCCACATCACGCGGATCTACGAAGGCACCGAGACCCATATCCACTACAAGCATCACTACGAGTCGGTGTACTGCATCGAGGGCGAAGGTGAGGTGGAAACCCTGGCCGATGGCAAGATCTGGCCGATCAAGCCGGGTGACATCTACATTCTCGACCAGCATGACGAACACCTGCTGCGCGCCCACAAGACCATGCACCTGGCCTGCGTGTTCACGCCGCCGATCACCGGCAAGGAAGTGCACCGCGAGGATGGCTCCTACGCGCCGGCCGACGAGGCGTGATGGCGGGCGCGCGCTGCGTCAGCCCAAGCATGAACCCCGACCGGAGCGTCGGGGTTCGTCGTGTGATCGGCGCCATGCAGTGGACCCAGGCGTCAGGCCGCAGGGGGCCGGCGGAGAGCGCTCCGGCACAATCCTGAGTCTAGGTTCGCATAATGTATATTATGTTAAATCACGCCCGTGTCGCGACGTTGGACAACGCCACCCCGAAATCCTTATCATCCCCCGGCATGTCTTGCCGCGACCAGACGTGTGCCCTTCACGCCAAGCCCACTGCCGCTACGCCCGGCCCGTAGCCCGACCGGAGGCTGTCGATTCCAATGCGACCGAGAACGCTATCCGCACCCATCGCCTGGTTGCTGAGCACCATGATCATCAGCGGATGCGCCCTCACACCTGACTCAGAACCCGAGCCCAGTCTCAGTCCCGCGGCCTTCGAGGCCCGCATCGGTCAGCTCGAGGAGCAGATCGCGCAGAGCTGTGTCCGTCCCGACCCCCGGGCGGACGACGACCAACGCCAGGCCGAGCTGCTCGCCGAGCTGCGCGACGCCGGTCTCACGCTGCGCCACCTGCGCGGCGACATCGAGCGGCTGGAGCAGCGCGGCGACGACCCCAAGGTGGTGCCGGCGGAATGCAACGACGAGCTGAGCGAGACGCTGTCGTCCAAGGAGATGGTGGGTCGCTCCGAATGGGTCGGCCTGCCGGACGTGGGCACCTACCTGCGCGCCCGCGTCGACTCGGGGGCCAACACCTCTTCTCTCTCGGCCACCGACATCACCCGTTTCGAGCGTGACGGCGAGGATTGGGTGCGCTTCAAGCTGGGCCTCAACGAGGACGATGTGGTCGTCGACAGCGTCCGCGACGAATGGATCGAGCGCCCGATCGAGCGCCGGGTGCGCATCATGCAGGCGGCTGGCAGCGAGTCGCGCCCGGTCGTCAGCCTGCTGATGACCCTGGGACCGATCCGCGAGACGGTGGAGTTCACCCTCAACGATCGCACCCATCTCAACTACCCGGTCCTGCTCGGCCGCCGCTTCCTGATGGACATCGCCCTGATCGACGTGGCGGAGAACTACATCCACCCACGTCCCGAGTTTCCGGGCGGCCGCCCGGCCTCCGAGGCGGCGGAAGACGAGATCAACGACCGGGACGAAGAAGAAGGCTGACGCCGGGCTTCGACTCCCTACCTGCAAGGATGATACATGTCGCGACTGCCCTTCTATCTCATCGTGGGTCTGCTGATGGTGCTCGGTATCGGCACGAGCCTGCATCGTCATATCCAGATGGAGGTGCCGTGGACGCCGGGGGAACAGCGCCAGGTGTGGGAGGTCGAGGCCATCGTCGACTTCACCGCCCTGGGCGAGCCCGCTCGCGTCGAACTGGCCCTGCCCTCGCATCAGCGCGGCTACCGCATCCTGACCGAGAACACCGCTTCACCGGGCTACGGCCTGTCGTTCCTGCAGGACGAGACCGGCCGCCGCGCGCAGTGGTCGATTCGTAGCGCCACGGGGAGCCAGCAGCTCTACTACTCCGTGCGCCTGCTGGTCACCGACGACCAGCGCCAGCGCCAGGTCTCGCGTCCGTCCCTGCGCGAAGTCAGCTGGGAGCGCCCCTACGATACCGCGGCGGCCCAGGTGATCGAGCGTGCGTGGATGCGCAGCGCCGACCCCTACACGTTCACTCGTGAGCTGATCCGCGACTTCAACGACGATCGCCAGGGCGAGAATGCGCGCCTGCTGCTGACCCAGTTCGAGCGCACTCCCCTGCTGGTACGCCTGCTCAACCAGGCCGGCGTACATGCCCGAGAGGTCAATGGCCTGGTGCTCGAGGATGGGCGCCGGCGCCAGTCGCTGACCTCGTGGATCATGGTCTTCGAGGACGAGGAGAACTGGGCGCTGTTCGACCCGCGTACCGCCGACCAGGGCCAGCCGGAGAACCTCCTGCTGTGGGAAGCCGGCGGGCGCGCCGTGCTCGAGGTCGAGGGGGGCACCAACTCGCGCGTGACCTTCTCGATGCTGTCGCGCAGCCAACCCGCCGCGGCGGCGGTGCGCAGCCAGCTGGCCGACGACACCCTGCTCAACTTCTCGATCCACAGCCTGCCGCTCGAGGAGCAGGCGCTGTTCCAGACCATCCTGCTGATTCCCATCGGCGCGCTGGTGGTCGTGTTCCTGCGCATCCTGGTCGGGATCAAGACGTCGGGTACCTTCATGCCCGTGCTGATTGCGCTGGCCTTCATCCAGACCTCGCTGCCCACCGGCCTGATCGGCTTCCTGCTGGTGGTATCGGTCGGGCTGGTGATACGCAACTACCTCTCGTATCTCAACCTGCTGCTGGTGGCGCGAGTCTCGGCGGTGATCATCACGGTCATCGCCATCATTTCGATCTTCTCCGTGCTGTCCTACCGGGTGGGCCTCAATGCGGGCCTGACGATCACCTTCTTCCCGATGATCATCCTGGCCTGGACCATCGAGCGCATGTCGATCCTGTGGGAGGAAGAAGGCCCCAAGCAGGTATTGATTCAGGGCGGCGGAAGCCTCATAACGGCAGTGTTGGCCTATCTCGCCATGAACAACCCGTGGATACGCCACATCACCTTCAACTTCCTGGGCGTACAGCTCATCATCATGTCGCTGATCCTGCTGCTGGGTAACTATACGGGGTACCGGCTGCTCGAGCTGAGACGTTTCAAGCCCGTCACCGAGGACTGAACACCATGTGGGCACGGCCGAGCCAGCTTCTACGTCGCGGCATCATCGGCATGAACCGGCGCAACATACGCTACATCGGGCGCTACAACAGCCGGCGGCTCTATCCGCTGGTGGACGACAAGCTGAAGACCAAGCTGCTCGCCGAGAAGTACGGCATCACCACGCCGGCCCTGATCGGCACCGTGACCACCCAGTTCGGCATCAAGGGGCTGCGGGAAATGATCGCCGGGCACCCCGGTTTCGTGATCAAGCCGGCCAAGGGCAGCGGCGGCAAGGGGATCCTGGTGATCGAGCGGGTCGACCAGGAGGGCTTCATCAAGCCCAGCGGCGCCAAGCTCGGTCTCGAGGACCTGCACCGCCATATCTCCAATATCCTGTCCGGCCTCTACTCGCTGGGCGGCGCTCCCGACGTGGCGATGATCGAGGGGCTGATCAACTTCGACGAGAAGCTCTCCGAATACACCTACGAGGGCGTGCCGGACATTCGCGTGATCATCTTCCGCGGCTATCCGGTGATGGCCATGATGCGCCTCTCCACGGCCGCCTCGGACGGCAAGGCCAACCTGCACCAGGGGGCGGTGGGCGTGGGACTCGACATCGCCACGGGCACCGCGGTGCGCGGGGTGCAGTTCGACCGCTCGCGCCGCGATCACCCGGACACCGGGCACGAGCTGGCCAGCCTGCGCATTCCCGACTGGGGCAGCCTGCTGGAACTGGCGGCGGGCTGCTACGAGATGACCGGGCTCGGCTACCTGGGTACCGACATGGTGATCGACCGCGACCGCGGCCCCATGCTGCTCGAGCTCAATGCCCGCCCGGGGCTGGCCATCCAGATGGCCAACGGCGAAGGCCTGCGCTCGCGCCTGGACCTGGTGGAGAAGCAGCCCGAGGGAGTGGGTGTCAAGGCGCGGGTCGCCTTCTCCCAGCAGCACTTCGCCCGCCGAGGCGAGCTCAAGGGCCTGCCCGATCCCGAGCTGGCCCAGCCCTGCCTCAGCACGTAGAATGAACGCTGCTCCAGAGACTTCGGGTCACCCATGACCGACGCTACCTCCCTGCTCGCGCAGGCCGAACGACAATGCCAGCTCCGCGGGGTGCGCTTCACCCCGATCCGGCGACGCGTGCTCGAGATGATCGCCGGCACCAGCGGCGGCCTCAAGGCCTATGAGCTGCTCGACCGGCTGGCCGTCGAGCATGCGGCGGCCCGCCCGCCGACCGTCTATCGCGCCCTCGACTTCCTCATCGAGCAGGGCCTGGTGCACCGTATCGAATCGCTCAACGCCTATGTGGCCTGTCCCTGCCCCGAGCATGCCCACGGCTTCCAGCTGCTGATCTGCCGCCACTGCGGGCGTGTCGAGGAGCTGCACCTGGATGACGTCAACGCACAGCTCAGCGCCCAGGCGCGCGACCTGGGGTTTCGCGTCGAGCGCCAGACCATCGAACTGCTGGGCAGTTGCGACCTGTGCCTGAACGCGGCGGCACGCGCCTGAACCAGCCTGTAGGGAAGCCCCATGACCGATACCTTCAAGCAACTCGAGCGCGCCGCGCTGGGCACGCGAACGCCCCTGGACGAGGTGCTCGAGGCCGTTCGCTTCAACGACGACGGGCTGATTCCCGCCATCGCCCAGCAGCATGACAGCGGCGAGGTGCTGATGATGGCCTGGATGAACCGCGAAGCGCTCGCGGAGACGCTCGCCACCGGCCGCGTCTGCTACTGGTCGCGCTCGCGCGGCAAGCTGTGGCGCAAGGGGGAGTCCTCCGGTCAGCAGCAGCACCTGCGCGGGGCCTGCCTCGACTGCGACGGCGACACCCTGCTGCTGCAGGTCGAGCAGACCGGCCCCGCGTGCCACACCGGGCGGCGCAGCTGTTTCTACCTGGCCTTGGAAAACGGCGAGGCGCGGATCACCAGCGAGCCGTTGATCGATCCCGAGGCACTCTATCGCAAGCCTGCGGAGGGGCGCTGAGGGGTGGCCCGGATCCCGCGCCCGGGCCACGGCCTGCGCCACGCGGCGGGGCTCGTCATGATCGTCCCGGTCAGGCTCTACCAGCTGGTGGTGAGCCCCCTGCTCGGGCCGCGCTGCCGCTTCTGGCCCAGCTGCTCGCACTATGCCGTCGAGGCCATCGAGGTACACGGCCCGCTGCGTGGCGGCTGGCTCGCGGTACGGCGCATCGTGCGCTGCCACCCCGGCAGTGCCGGCGGCATCGATCCCGTGCCCGGCGGGCCCAGCGAGCGGCTGTGCCGGGACGACCCCGAGCTGGACGAGCACTTTCGCTGCCGCCACGCTCGCCACTCCCCCGAACGCTGACCCCGCCATGCCGGCGCCTCGCCGCGATCCTGGCACCGCTTGACCAGCGCCTGTAGTAGCCCGCTACCACCCTCCTCCGCCTCGGCCGTGCCAGACTGAGAATGGCACACCCACCCCAACAAGCCGATGAGGAGACACGCCATGTCCGCCAAGCGACTGCTCTTGCTGTGCGGCGACTATGCCGAAGACTACGAGACCATGGTGCCGTTCCAGGCGCTCCAGGCCGTGGGCCACCGCGTCGACGCGGTGTGTCCCGACAAGCGGTCCGGCGACAGCATCGCCACCGCCATTCACGACTTCGAAGGCGATCAGACCTACAGCGAGAAGCCGGGGCACCGCTTCACGCTCAACGCCGACTTCGCCGAGGTGACGCCGGCTGACTACGACGGCCTGGTGATCGCCGGCGGTCGCGCCCCGGAATACCTGCGCCTGAACGAGAGTGTCCTCGCCCTGGTGCGTCATTTCTTCGAGGCCGACAAGCCGGTGGCGGCGATCTGTCACGCCGCCCAGCTGCTGGCGGCCGCGCGGGTGCTGGAGGGACGCACCTGCTCGGCCTATCCCGCCTGTCGCCCCGAGGTCGAGCTGGCCGGGGGCCGCTACGCCGACATCGCCGTGGACGCCGCGGTGACCGACGGCAAGCTGGTCACGGCACCGGCCTGGCCCGCCCATCCGGCCTGGATCGCCCAGTTCCTCGAGGTGCTCGGGACGCGTATCGAACGCTAGCCACGGGGAGCGCCTTGCCCTGGCCCGCGTCCGGCACCATGATGAGGTGTCGGCCGGGCCAGCAAGGGAGGACATCGCATGTGCAGGCTTTTCATCGGCGCCGAACCGGGCCTCTGGGAGCCGCAGACCCGCTCCATGCGCCTCGACGGCGTCTCGACCAGCGTGCGCCTGGAGGGATTCTTCTGGGCGGTGCTCGAGGAGATCGGCAAGCGCGATGGCCTGACGCTCAGCCAGCTGGTGGCGAGGCTGTCGCGGGAGTGCGCCGAGGCCGGTCACGACCCCGCCAATTTCGCTTCCTTCCTGCGCGTCTGCTGCGGCCGCTACCAGGCGCTGCAGCTGGCGGGCGAGATTCCCGCCGCGCGGGACGTCTCCATCGCCAGCCTGGATGCCGAGGGCATTCTCGCACGGGAGCGTCGGCGGCATGCCGCCCGGCGCTCGCCGGCTCGACGTCAGGCGGAAGCGGCTTCCTTGTCGGCGACTTCGTAGATCTTGCCGAGCATGGCGTGCAGGCCGTTGCTGCGCGTCGGGGAAAGGTGCTTGTCGAGGCCCAGGTCCTCGAGGAAGTGGGGGCTGGTGTCGCGGATCTCCGCGGCCGGACGATCATTGAAGATGCGCAGCAGCACGGCGATCAGGCCGGACACGATGGCCGCATCCGACACCGCATCGAAGTGCAGCACCTCACCCTCGCGGCGATGGTGGATCCAGACGTTCGACTGGCAGCCCTGGATCTTGCGCTCGGGCGTCTTCCACTCCTCGGGAAAGGCCGGCAACTGCTTGCCCATGTCGATGATGTACTGGTAGCGGTCCATCCAGTTGTCGAACATCTCGAACTCTTCCAGCAGGGCCTGCTGGGCCTGTTCGGCCGTGGCTTCGGTGGTCATGTCGTCTCCCGTGTTGGCTTGTCCGTCATTATACCGGCTCGGCCGCCCTGCCGGGCAATCCGTGGGCCGACTGCTGGCGGTGCCACTCCTCGTCCTCGGTGTGCAGGTAGCGCGCCGTGGTGTCGAGGCGCGCATGGCGTGCGGTGCTGGCGAGATAGCGCAGTTCGACACCGGCCTGGGCCTGGTGCGTGAGGGCGGTATGGCGCAGCCAGTGGGGAGTGGCGGCGCGCAGCCGTGACGCCTGCGCCGCCTCTCCCGCCTCGGCCACCAGAGCGTCGGCCGCCTGGCGGAAAGCGGTGCGGATCAGGCGGTAGAGCTGGTTGTCGCCGAGCCCACGCTGGCCGTCCAGGCCCCTCAGCAGCGGCCCCTCCTCGCCGGGACGCGGCTCGGGGGCCAGGCGTAGCGCGGAGCGCCAGTCGCGCAGCAGGGGCAGCATGTCGCCGGGCACCGGGATGCGTGCCACCTTGCCGCCCTTGCCCACCACGCGCCACCACCAGCGCCCCTCGCGCTCGAAGAAGTCGCCCATCTCGGCGGCGGCCATCTCGCCGACGCGTGGCGCCAGCAGGTAGGCGAAGCCGAAGATCGTGCGCCGGCGCAGCCACAGGAAGTGCTCGCGGGTGCCGGCAGGCGCGTCTGGCGGCTGATCCAGCCACTGCCACAGCCAATCCCACAGCGGTCGCTCCAGGTAGCGGTCGATCCCGGCCTGGCGGTTGTCGAGCCGGCGGCGCTTGTCGCGCATCAGGCGAAACGGGTTGTGGCCGACCCAGCCTGCCTCCACCAGCCAGGCGAACATGCCCTGCAGGATCACCAGGCTCTGTCGCCGGCTGGCAGGTGACAGCGGTCCGCGGAACGGTCGCCAGTCCGGCGCGTGACGCGGCCGCGGCGGCCCCACCCACAGCTGGCGCGGTGTGGGGGCGGCAAGGAAGGCCTCGTAGGCATCGAGCTCGTGACGGCGCAGCTCGTCCAGCCGCCGCCCGTGGCGCTCCAGCCACAGCAGCAGTCGCTCGGCCTCGCGGCGATAAGCCCGCAGCGTCTGCGGGCTGTCGCGGAACTCGGCGAGCCACCGCGCCACGGCTTCGGCATCGCTGGCGGCCTCGATGCGTGGCGCCACATCGCGCCCTGGCGAGGCAGATGGCACGAGCGCCGGAGCACGGCTGGCCTCCTCGCGCAGCTCGCGGTGCGTCACCTCCCCGCCCGGGTTTCGGCCAGCGCTGCCGCCGTCCTCTTCATTCGTCGATCGCATCGCCCGCCCTTCTGCCGCTCGCTCCACCTGTGCTGGAGTGTCCCGCGTAGCGGCAAGAAATTCAAGATAAGACGGGTAATCTTGATTTACCAGCACCTAGCGTAACGTATATTACGTAATAACGTATAACGTAACTTTCTTTCCGCCTTGGACGAAAGTCGCTATGCTTAGGATTCGAGCGGGTGCGCGGCAAGCGACGCCTGCCGCGTGAGCAAGGATCCGCCGCCACACCCCACAAGGAGATCGCCATGGCACGCAGCGGTGTGCAGTATGACGACGTCCAGCAGGCCATCGAGACCCTGCTGGCCAAGGGCGACGCGCCCAGCGTTCAGAAAATTCGTGACGTGCTGGGAACGGGCAGCTTCACCACCATCAGCGATCACCTGCGCGAGTGGCGATGGCAGCGCCAGGCCAACCGCGACCAGCCCGCTTCCCAGGCCATGCCGGAGCCCGTGCTGAAACTGGCGGAGGGTCTCTGGCACAAGGCGCAGGAGGCCGCCGGCGAGGTCTTGTCGCACTACCGCGAGGAGGCCGACCGGCGCGTGGCCGAGGCGCAGGCCGCCATGCAGGAGGCGCAGCGCCAGGTCGAGGATGCCGAGCAGCGCGAAGCCGCCCTGGCGTCGCATGTGGCGGGCACGGAGCAGCGCCTGGAGGCCCGCAGCGCCGCCCTGGCACGGGTCGAGGCCGAACGCGACCAGTGGCAGGAGCGCGCCCGTCAAGTCGAGGAGCGCCTGGCGCGCGCCCTGCAGCAGCTCGACAAGCTGCAGCAGGAGAGCGAGCGTCAGGGCCAGGCCCACCAGCAGGCGCTGGCCGACCGCGAGGCCCAGCAGCTGGCGCGGCTGAATCAGGAGGAGCAGCGACACGAGGCGGCCGAGGCGCGTCTCATGAGCCTGCTCGACGAGGCGCGCCAGGAGCGGGTGACGGCCGAGAAGCGCCACGATGCGACGCTGCAGCAGCTCGAGAAGCGCCAGGAGAACCTGCAGCGGCAGCTGCACGAGACGCAGGCCGCGCTGGGGCGCGAGGAGAAGCAGCATCGCGAGACCCAGTGGGCCAGGAGTCGCGCCGAGGAGCGCATCGATACCCTGCGCCACGAGCAGACGCTGCTGCAGGCGCGCATCGACGACCAGAAGCGTCACATCGACGAGCAGGCAGCGCGGCTGCGTACGCTGGAGGCGGAGCTGATGCGCCGCACCTGGCAGCCTGACGAAGAGGAAGGGGCTTCACGCCGTGCGGAGCGAAGAAACGAAACGCAGGAAGGCTCCAGCGTGGAGCCTTCCGAGAGCGTTCGCTGAAAGCTCTACGCGCCTTGCGGGGCGTGGCGCAGAGCCGTGGCGATGCCGCGAAATACGCGGCTCGCCGCCGGGGCTTCAGCGATAGTAGGCGTTGGTGGTATCGGTGTGGTCGGTCACGTCGCGAATGCCGGCCAGTTCGGGAATGCGCTCCATCAGGGTCTTTTCCACGCCCTCCTTCAGGGTCAGGTCGACGGCCGCGCAGCCCTGGCAGCCGCCACCGAAGGCGAGCACCGCCACCTGGTCCTCGGTCATCTCCACCAGCTTGATCTCGCCACCATGGGCGGCGAGGCCCGGGTTGATCTCGCTGTAGAGGATATAGTTGACGCGATCCTCGAGCGGGCTGTCGGCGTTGACCTTGGGCATCTTGGCATTGGGCGCCTTGATGGTCAGCTGGCCGCCCATGCGGTCGGCATTGAAGTCGACCACGGCTTCCTCGAGGAAGGGGATGCTGTTCTTGTCGACGAACACCGCGAGCTTCTCGAGCGCGAGCTTCTCGTCGCTCGGCTCCTCCTCGCCCGGTCGGCAGTAGGCGAGGCAGGTCTCGGCGTAGGGGGTGCCAGGCTGGGTGATGAAGATGCGCACGGCAATGCCCTCGACGTTCTGCTTCTCGAGCAGCTCGGCAAGGTAGTCCTGGGCGCTGTCGGTAATCTGGATGATCTCGCTCATGCTGTTCTCGCTGGTCGGGCGCGGCGAGGTGGCCGGCCATAGGTGACATGCAAATATGGTAAGCAAAAGCCTGCTTCGAGACAATCCCGACTGTTTTGGTCGGCTTTTGGTCGACCCTGCCCTCAAGCGGCTGCTTTTGTTACCATGTCGGGCCGACACGACCGCCCCGACCACAGCTGCCGACAAGAATCCGGGGCGGCTTCGATTCCTTGACGTGACTTTCGCTGGAGACCGACCCGACCCATGGCCGCCCTACCCTCTGCACTGACCGCCACCCTCACCGAACGGCTCGGCGAGCGCATCCTCATGCTGGATGGCGGCATGGGCACCATGTTGCAGAATGCGCGTCTCGACGAGGCCGACTTCCGCGGCGAGCGCTTTCGCGACTGGCCGTCCGAGCTCAAGGGCAACAACGACCTGCTGGCGCTGACCTGCCCCGAGCTGGTGACCCGCATTCATCGCCAGTATCTCGAGGCCGGCGCCGACATCGTCGAGACCAACACCTTCAACAGCACCCGCCTGTCACAGGCCGACTACGGCATGGAGGCGCTGGTACCCGAGCTCAATCGCGAATCGGCGCGGCTGGCCCGCGAGGCGTGCGACGCGGTGGCGGCCGACACCGGGGTGCCGCGCTACGTGGCCGGCGTGCTCGGTCCGACCTCGCGCACCGCCTCGCTGTCGCCCGACGTCAACGACCCGGCCAAGCGCAACGTCACCTTCGACCAGCTGCGCGACAACTACTACGAGGCCGCCGAGGCGCTGATCGAGGGCGGTGCCGACCTGATCCTGATCGAGACCATCTTCGACACCCTCAACGCCAAGGCCGCCATCTTCGCCCTCGAGACGCTGTTCGAGGACCGCGGCGAACGCCTGCCGGTGATGATCTCCGGTACCATCACCGATGCCTCCGGCCGCACCCTCTCGGGCCAGACCACCGAGGCGTTCTGGAACTCGGTGCGTCACGCGCGACCGCTCTCCATCGGCCTCAACTGCGCGCTGGGCGCGGAGGAGCTGCGGCCCTACCTGGAGGAGCTCTCGACCAAGGCCGACACCTTCGTCTCCGCCCACCCCAACGCCGGCCTGCCCAACGAGTTCGGCGAGTACGACCAGACGCCGGAGGAGATGGCGGCCATCGTCGCCGAGTTCGCGGCGAGCGGCCTGGTCAACATCATCGGCGGCTGCTGCGGCTCCACCCCCGAGCACATCGCCGCGATCCACGCCGCCATCCAGGGCCTGACGCCGCGCCGGGTGCCGGAGCGCCCGCGGGCGTGCCGCCTCTCCGGGCTGGAGCCCTTCAACATCGAGAAGGATTCGTTGTTCGTCAACGTCGGCGAGCGCACCAACGTCACCGGCTCGGCGCGCTTCAAGCGCCTGATCGTCGACGAGGACTACACCACGGCGCTGGAAGTGGCGCTCGAGCAGGTGGAGAACGGCGCCCAGGTCATCGACATCAACATGGACGAGGGCATGCTGGAGTCGCAGGAGGCGATGGTGCGCTTCCTCAACCTGATCGCCGGCGAACCCGACATCGCCCGGGTGCCGATCATGATCGACTCCTCCAAGTGGGAGATCATCGAGGCCGGGCTCAAGTGCGTGCAGGGCAAGGCGGTGGTCAACTCCATCTCGCTCAAGGAGGGCGAGGCGGCTTTCGTCGAGCAGGCCAGCCTGTGCCGGCGCTACGGTGCCGCCGTGGTGGTGATGGCCTTCGACGAGGCCGGCCAGGCCGACACCTTCGCGCGCAAGACCGAGATCTGCCAGCGCGCCTACGAGCTGCTGGTGGAGCAGGTCGGCTTCCCGCCCGAGGACATCATCTTCGACCCCAACATCTTCGCCATCGCCACCGGCATCGAGGAGCACGACAACTACGCCGTCGACTTCATCGAGGCGACCCGCTGGATCCGCGAGCACCTGCCCCATGCCATGGTCTCGGGTGGCGTCTCCAACGTGTCGTTCTCGTTCCGCGGCAACAACCCGGTGCGCGAGGCGATCCACTCGGTCTTCCTCTACCACGCGATCCGTGCCGGCCTGACCATGGGCATCGTCAACGCCGGCCAGCTGGCGGTCTACGACGACCTGCCGACGGAGCTGCGCGAGGCGGTCGAGGACGTGGTGCTCAACCGCCGCCGCGACGCCACCGAGCGTCTTGTCGACCTGGCCGAGAAGTACAAGGGCGACGGCAGCGGCGCGGCCCGCAAGGAGGATCTCGAGTGGCGCAGCTGGGAGGTGGAGAAGCGCATCGAGCACGCCCTGGTCAAGGGCATCACGGCGTTCATCGAGGAGGACACCGAGCTCGCCCGTCAGCGTGCCGCTCGCCCCATCGAGGTGATCGAGGGGCCGCTGATGGACGGCATGAACGTGGTCGGCGACCTGTTCGGCGCCGGCAAGATGTTCCTGCCCCAGGTGGTCAAGTCGGCGCGGGTCATGAAGCAGGCGGTGGCCTACCTCATCCCCTACATCGAGGCCGAGAAGAACGCGCTCGCGGTGGAAGACCAGCAGGCCAAGGGCAAGATCGTCATGGCCACGGTCAAGGGCGACGTGCACGACATCGGCAAGAACATCGTCGGCGTGGTCCTGCAGTGCAACAACTACGACGTGGTCGACCTCGGCGTGATGGTGCCGGCGGAGAGGATCCTGCAGACGGCGCGCGAGGAGAAGGCGGACATCATCGGTCTCTCGGGCCTGATCACCCCCTCGCTGGACGAGATGGTCCACGTCGCCAAGGAGATGCAGCGCCAGGGCTTCAAGCTGCCGCTGCTGATCGGCGGCGCCACCACCTCCAAGGCGCATACCGCGGTAAAGGTCGAGCCGCAGTACGACGAGCCGGTGATCTACGTCGCCGACGCGTCGCGGGCAGTCGGCGTGGCGGGCAAGCTGCTCTCGCCCGCCCTCAAGCCCGACTACATTGCCGGAATCAAGGCCGAGTACGACCAGGTACGCGAGCGCAACGCCAAGCGTCGGCCCAAGGCCGCCGATCTCAGCTACGCGGAAGCGCGGCAGCGCAAGCTGCCCATCGACTGGGACCGCTATACCCCGCCCCGGCCCGCCTTCACCGGGCTCAAGGTATTCGAGCACTACGCTATCGAGGAGCTGCTCGAGCGCATCGACTGGACGCCCTTCTTCATGAGCTGGGAACTGGCGGGCAAGTACCCGAAGATCCTCGACGACGCGGTCGTCGGCGAGGCGGCGCGCAACCTGTTCGCCGACGCCCGGCAGATGCTGCGCAAGCTGATCGACGAGAAGCGCGTCGAGGCGCGCGGCGTGATCGGCCTGTGGCCGGCCAACAGCGTCGATGACGACGTCATCGAGGTGTACGCCGACGAGACGCGCAGCCAGGTGATCGAGCGGCTGCACCACATTCGCCAGCAGACCACCAAGAACCGCGACGGCGTGTGCTACAGCCTGGCGGACTTCATCGCGCCCAGGGAGAGCGGCAAGCCCGACTGGATCGGCGGCTTCGCCGTGACCACCGGGCACGGCGTCGAGGCTTTGGCCGAGCGCTACAAGGCCGCCGGCGACGACTACAGCGCGATCATGGTCCAGGCGCTCACCGACCGCCTGGCCGAGGCTTTCGCCGAGCGCATGCACGAACGGGTGCGCAAGGAGTTCTGGGGCTACGTTCCCGACGAGACGCTGGACAACGATTCGCTGATCGCCGAGAAGTACCAGGGCATCCGGCCGGCGCCGGGCTACCCCGCCTGCCCCGACCATACCGAGAAGAGCAGCCTGTTCCGCCTGCTCGATGCCACCGCGAACGCCGGCATCGAGCTGACCGAGAACTTCGCCATGTGGCCAGCCGCTGCCGTCTCGGGCTGGTACTTCTCCCACCCCCAGTCGAAGTACTTCTCCACCGGCAAGATCACCCGCGACCAGGTCGAGGCGCTGGCCGAGCGCAAGGGCATGCCGGTGGCGGAACTCGAGCGCTGGCTCTCGCCGGTGCTCTCCTACGACCCGGCCTGAACGCCGATGAACGACATCGCCCGCGGCCGCGCGGGCCCGCTGCAGCTCCAGCGATAGGTCATGCTACCCGACTCGAGACGCCGCCAGCGTATCCTGCGCCTCGCCACGCCGATCATCGCCGCCATGCTGACCCAGAGCCTGATCAACCTGGTCGATGCGGCGCTGGTCGGCTCGCTCGGCGAGGTGGCGCTGGCGGGGGTCGGCGTCGGTGGCTACGCCATGTTCCTGATCACCGCGGTGGTCTTCGGGCTCTCCTCGGGGGTACAGGCACAGACCGCGCGCCGGCACGGCGAAGAGGCCTGGCACCTGCGCGCCCTGCCGCTCAACGCCGGGCTGGCGATTGCCCTGCTGGTTTCGCTGCCGCTCACCCTGCTCTGCCTGTGGCAGGCGCCCCGCCTGCTGGGCCTGCTCAATCCCGCCGCGGAAGTGACCGGGGTGGCCGTGGAGTACTTCCGCTGGCGGGTGCTGTCGCTCGGCGCCGTGGCGATGATCTTCTGCTTTCGCGGCTACTGGAACGGCATCCAGCAGAGCGACTACTACCTGCGCATCATGCTGGTGATGCACGTCGTCAACGTGGTCGCCAGCGTCGCCCTGATCTTCGGCTACCTGGGGCTGCCGGCGATGGGCGCGGCGGGCGCCGGTGCCGGCACCACGCTGTCGCTGTTCGCCGGCCTCGGGCTGTGGGCGCTGCTCAGCTACCGCCGGGCGGTTCCGAGCGGATTCCTCGACGGCCTGCCCCGACGCCCTGCGCTGTGGACCACCCTGCGCCTGGCCACGCCGCATTCGTTCCAGCAGCTGTGGTTCGCCGCCGGCTACGCGGTGCTGTTCTGGATCCTGGGGCGGATCGATACCGCCAGTGTCGCCGTGGGCCACGTGCTGGTGAACCTGTCGCTGCTGCTGATACTGCCCGGCGTCGGCCTGGGCATGGCGGCAATGAGCCTGGTCGGCCAGGCGCTCGGACGGCAGGCCCATGGCGACGCCCACCGCTGGGGCTGGGATGTGGTGCGCCTGGCCTGGCTGTGCCTGGCGACGCTGGCGCTGCCGATGGCGCTCTTCCCCGACGCCATCCTGGCGGTGTTCCTCCACCACCCCGATCTGATAACCTTCGCACGCCAGCCGCTGCAGCTCACCGCGCTCATGATCGTGATCGATGCCGCCGCCCTGGTGCTGGGACAGGCGCTGCTCGGTGCCGGTGCCAATCGCACCGTGATGACCACCACGCTCACGTTGCAGTGGCTGGTCTTCCTGCCGCTGGCGTGGTGGGTCGGCGTGGTTTTGGAGCAGGGCCTGCTGGGCATCTGGTGGGTACAGCTCGGCTACCGCGGGCTGAACTCGCTCTGTTTCGCGATGATCTGGCAGCGTCGCCAGTGGTGGCGGCTGCAGCTCTGAGCCTGTCGCGGCTGGCTTGACGCCTCATAGTGACGCTTATATGCTTTTACGTATAAAAAATATAAATATTTATTCTTTCATAGAATATGCTGGGGGCGTTATGGTGCCCCCTGACGCTCCGCCATTCCCTCTAAGCAGCAGGACCGGCTGAATGTATCGCTACGACACCCATGATCAGACCCTGGTCAATGAACGCGTCGCCCAGTTTCGCGACCAGATGAACCGTTATCTGGCCGGACGGATCAGCGACGAGGAATTCCTGCCGCTGCGCGTGCAGAACGGCCTCTATGTCCAGCGTCACGCGCCGATGCTGCGCATCGCCATTCCCTACGGCATGCTGGCCTCCTACCAGCTGCGCAAGTTGGGGGATCTGGCCCGCGACTACGACCGCGGCTATGGCCACTTCACCACGCGCACCAACCTGCAGCTGAACTGGCCCAAGTTGGAGACGGTGCCCGACATGCTGGCCGAGCTCGCCAGCGTGCAGATGCACTCGATCCAGACCAGCGGCAACGACATCCGCAATACCTCCACCGACCAGTTCGCCGGCATCGCCGAGGACGAGGAGGTCGATCCGCGCCCCTTCTGCGAGCTGATACGCCAGTGGTCGACCTTCCATCCCGAGTTCACCTACCTGCCGCGCAAGTTCAAGATCGCCGTGACCGGGGCCGCCGAGGATCGCGCCGCCATCCAGGTGCACGACGTGGGCCTGCGGCTGTGGCGTGACGATCAGGGCGAGGTACGCGTCAAGGTGCTCGCCGGCGGCGGGCTCGGGCGCACGCCGATGATCGGCGAGGTGGTACGCGACGATCTGCCGTGGCAGCACCTGCTGACCTATCTGGAGGCGCTGGTCCGCGTCTACAACCAGTTCGGCCGCCGCGACAACAAGTTCAAGGCGCGTATCAAGATACTGGTCAAGGCACTGGGGGTCGAGGAGTTCCGCCGCCGCGTCGACGCCGAATGGTCGCACCTCAAGGACGGGCCGCAGACCTTGACCCGCGAGGCCGTGGAGGCGATGCAGTCGCACTTCGTCGATCCCGAGCGGCGCGACGTCAGCGAGGAGGCGATTGCCGACTTCGAGCGTCTGCGCGGCGAAAACCGGGCCTTCGCCCGTTTCGTCACCAACAACGTGCAGAGCCACAAGGTGCCGGGCTACAAGGCCGTGACCCTGTCGCTCAAGCGCCGCGGCCACTCGCCCGGCGACCTGACCTGGGAGCAGATGCACCAGGTGGCGGACCTGGCCGACGAGTTCAGCCACGGCGAGATTCGCGTCACCCACGAGCAGAACCTGGTGCTGGCCGACGTGGCGGTGGATCGCCTGGAAGCGCTCTGGCAGCGCCTCGAGGCGCTCGGCCTGGCCAACCCCACCATCGGCACCCTGGCCGACCTCATCTGCTGCCCCGGCGGCGACTACTGCGCCCTGGCCAACGCCAAGTCGATCCCGGTCGCCCAGGCGATCCAGGAGCGCTTCGAGGACCTCGACTTCCTCTACGACCTGGGGCCGCTGGATCTCAACATCTCGGGCTGCATGAACGCCTGTGGCCATCACCACGTCGGTCACATCGGCATTCTCGGCGTCGACAAGAAGGGCGAGGAGTGGTATCAGATTTCGCTCGGCGGCGCCCAGGGCAACGAATCCTCGCTGGGCAAGATCCTCGGCCCCTCGTTCGACCGCGAGAGCGTGCCCGGCGTCATCGACAAGCTGCTGCAGGTCTATGTCGGCGAGCGCGCCGAGGGCGAGACCTTCATCGAGACCTATCGCCGTATCGGCCTCAAGCCTTTCAAGGAGCGGGTATATGCCTGATCAGAACACCTCCGCGCGCCCCTTCATTCGCCGCGGCAAGCCGGCCGAGGACCACTGGGCACTGATCCGCGACGATGAGGCCGCGTTGCCTGACTCTCCCGCCATCGTGCCGCTGGCGCGCTGGCAGGCACTCGAGGGCAGCCTCGAGCTGGCGCCTTGGCTTCCCAGCGATACCGAGCTGACGCCGGAGCTGGCCGAGGAGCTGGCCGCAGCGCCGCTGATCGCCGTCGACTTCCCCAGGTTCACCGATGGCCGCGGCTATAGCCTGGCGCGCCTGCTGCGGGAGCGCTACGCCTACGAGGGGGAGATTCGCGCCATCGGCGACGTGCTGGTGGATCAGGTGTTCTTCCTCTCTCGCTGCGGCTTCGACGCCCTGTCGCTGCGCGAGGACCAGTGGCTCGAGGACGCGCTGCACGCGCTCAACGCCTTCAGCCGCGCCTACCAGCCGGCCGTGGACGTCGACGAGCCGCTGTTTCGTCGGCGCATGCGCGAAGCCGTGGAGCACGCGGAACCGGCCCTGGCCTAGGGTCTAGGCTCGCCGGCTCTCTCGGCGCACAACGGGAAAAGCCGGCTGCGTGCCGGCTTTTCCCGTTGACGGTGACGTCAGCCGCGGCGCTTCTGCTGCCGCTCGCGGTTCTCCGCCCTCGCCCGTGCGCTCTTGCGCAGCATCACCCAGGTCGCGCCCAGCCCGCCGTCGGCCTGCTGGGCCGAGACAAAGGCCTGGACCTCGTCGAACTGGGCCAGCCACTTGGCCAGGTAGGAGCGCAGCACATTGGCCGCACCGTCGATCTCGCGACCGCGGCCGTGCACGATCAGCAGCGAGCGCAGGTCGTGGGCATGGGCCTCGTGAATGAAGGACGGCAGCACCCGCCGGCACTCGGCCAGTGGCCGGCGCAGCAGGTGCAGGCGCGACTGGGCCGGATAGCCGCCGTGGCGCAGGCGGTCGACGACGCCCTGCTGGATCCCGTCGCGACGAAACTCGACGGGGTCGAACGGCGGCAGCAGCTCGACGAAATCGTCTGACAGGAAGCTGTCGCCGGCGAGTTCGGCCTGGGCGCTTTCGCGGCGGGCCAGTTGGGCCTCGCTGGGCCGGCTGCGGCGTGGCCCCGGGTCGGCCCGATTGGCCCGCCGGCGCAGCGGTTTCACCTCCCCCACCAGCGCCCTGAAGTCCTGATCCTCGTGTGCCGACTGGGTCATGGGGCGTCCTCCGCTGTGGTCGAGCCATACCGTGCATCCTAACAGAGCTTCGAGCCGGCATAGAACCGGACAGCCCCCTTCCCGCCATGGCAGGATGGCAGCCACGTCGAACACCAAGGAGAGCGCATGCGCCGTCGACATGTCGTCCTCGCCGCCCTCGCCGTACTGGCGCCCCTGCTGGCCCTGCTCGGCTGGCTGTGGCTGACCATGCTGAGCCCCTATACCTACGACCGCCCGGCACACCTCGATGACATCGACGAAGGCCGACATGCGCTCTTCGTCTACGGCACGCTGCGCTTCGCGCCGGTTCGCTGGCTGGTGATGGGGCGTGCGGGGGAGACCGAGACGGCCGTGCTCGAGGGATTTCGTCGCGACGGGCTCGACCTGGCCGAAGCCCCCGGCGACCGCGTCGAGGGCGAAGTGATCGTGGTCGACGCCGATGAACTGGCGCGGCTCGATCGCTACGAGCGCCTGGGGATCCGCTACCAGCGCGTGCCCATGCGGCTCGCCGACGGCCGCCGGGTCTGGGTCTACCGACGCCTGGAGACGTCGTCTCAACCCGAGGGCAGCGGCGCAACCAACTGATCGAAGCGGGTATTCGGGATGGCTGCGGTTGTGGCCGACACGGCGGCCCTTCTACAATGTGGCCAACCTTTCAAGGATCGAGGAGTCGCGCAATGACCATCACGCTCTATCACAACCCGCGGTGTTCCAAGTCACGCCAGGCCCTGGCGCTGCTGGAGGAGAACGGTGCCGAGGTGAAGGTACGGCGCTATCTCGACGAACCGTTGAGCGAAGCGGAGCTGCGCGACCTGATGTCGCGGCTGGACGCCGATGGCGAGCGCCTGGTGCGCACCCAGGAGGCGGAGTGGCAGGAGGTGGCCGACACCAACCTCCAGGACCAAGAGCAGGTGATCGCGGCCATCGTGCGCCATCCCAGGCTGATGGAGCGGCCGATCGCCGATGACGGCAAGCGCGCCGTGATCGGACGCCCGCCCGAGGACGTGCTTGCCCTGCTCCACGCCCGCGACTGACCCCGCCGCCAGCCAACTGGAGCCAAGATGCGCGACTCCCTGCCCTACGTACTCGTTCTCTACTACTCCCGACACGGCGCCACCCGCAGCATGGCCGAGCAGCTCGCCGCCGGCGTCGAGTCCTGCGCCGGCATCGAGGCGCGGCTGCGCACCGTGCCGCCCGTGTCACCCACCTGCGAAGCCGTCGATCCGGAAATTCCCGCCGAGGGCGCGATCTATGCGGAGCTCGACGACCTGCGCCACTGTGCCGGCCTGGCGCTGGGCAGCCCGACCCGTTTCGGCAACATGGCGGCGCCACTGAAGCATTTCATCGATTCCACCAGTGCCCTGTGGCTCAACGGCACGCTGGTGGACAAGCCGGCCAGCGCCTTCACCTCCACCTCCAGCCTGCATGGCGGACAGGAAACCACCCTGATCTCCATGCTGCTGCCGCTGCTGCACCATGGCATGGTGTATGCCGGCCTGCCCTATAGCGAAATCGAGCTGATGACCACCACCGCCGGTGGCACCCCCTACGGGGCCAGTCATCTGGCCGGCCAGCGCAGCGACCAGCCCCTGGCCGATGCCGAGCGCCGGCTGGTGCGCGCCCAGGGCAAGCGCCTGGCCCGCCTGGCCCTGGCGCTCGCTCCCCTGCGGGAAGCCGCTTCATGAGGCGCTGGGTCGAGGGGCTCGAGGCCCGCCACGGCCTGACACCGCTGACCGAGCGCAGCCGTCGCCTGGTGCTCGTCAGCTACGTGGCGCTGCTGGCGCTGCTGGTGTGGAGCGGCCTGGCCATGCAGGCGGGCGACAACCCGCTGACGCCGATCCTGATCCGTACCCTGCCGCTCGTGCTGTTCCTGCCCTCGATCCTGGGCAAGCGCCCACGCGGGCATGCCTGGCTGGCCTTCGTCAGCCTGCTGTACTTCGTCCAGGGCGTCATGATCGCCACCTTGCCCGGCCAGGGGCTGCTCGGGGTCGCCGAGGCGCTGGTCGCGCTGGGACTGTTCACCGGCTGCATGTTCTACGCCCGCTTTCGCAGCCGCCAGATGCGAGAGACGCGCGGGGCCTGACGCCAGGCGGGTCGGGTTCGGCTCTAGGAAAACGCTGCCGGTCGACCGCGGGTGTTGTGCTGCTGCCCCTCAGCGGCGACCATGAAGAAAAACGACGAGGAGTACGCCATGACACGCAACATCGCCGACATTCGGCGCGACTACGAGGGCGGCAGGCTCGAGGAAGGCATGGTGCCTGCAGAGCCCATGGTGCTGTTCGACGAGTGGCTGACGCTGGCACTGGATGCCGAGGGCGAGGACGGCAACGTGATGACGCTGGCCACCGTCGACAGCCAGGGCCTGCCCCATGCGCGCATCGTGCTGCTCAAGGGCTACGATGAGCGTGGCCTGGTGTTCTATACCAACTATCACAGCCACAAGGGCAGCGAGCTGACCAACGTGCCCCACGCCGCGCTGGTGTTCTGGTGGCCTTCGCTGGGGCGCCAGGTGCGCGTCGAGGGGCGCGTCGAACTGGTCTCCGACGAGGAGTCGGACGCCTACTTCAACAGCCGCCCCCGTGCCAGCCAGCTTGGCGCCTGGGTCGCGACCCAGAGCGTGGTGATTCCCGACCGGCACTGGATCGAGGAGCGACAGCACCGCTTCGAGCAGGCCTACGAGGGGCAGGAGATTCCGCGTCCCGTGCACTGGGGCGGCTACCGCGTGGTGCCCGAGATGATCGAATTCTGGCAGGGGCAGCCGAGCCGGCTGCACGACCGCATCCGCTACGAGTACCGCGACGACGCCTGGCACTCCTTCCGCCTGGCGCCCTGAAGTCCCGTCCCAACGGCAGGCGCCGACGCTGAGGTCGGCGCCGAATGGCGTCAGTCCGGCAGGCTCTCCAGCCGGTGCCGCTGCCATTCGCTCTCCGGCTCGTTGAGGCGCAGTACCGCGTCCACGACCTGCTCCTCCATGTTGTAGCGGCAACGGAAGCCCAGGTGCTTCATCAGTGCCCGCATGGGATGGTTGTCGACCATCACCTTGCCGATCATCTCCAGCGTGCCCACGCTCTTGCAGTAGCCGATCATCTTTTTCATCAGCAGGCTGCCGAGGCCCTGCCCGGCCATGTCGTCGCGCACGATGATGGAGAACTCGGTGCGAATGTTGTCGGGGTCGTTCCACACCCGCACCACGCCGAGCATCTCCTTGCTGCCATCCTCCTTCTGGTGCTCGGCGATAAACGCCATCTGACGGTCGTAGTTGATGTGCGCGAGCATCGACAGGTCGCGCTGGCTGAGGTCGGCCTTGTTGTGGAAGTAGCGAAAGCGGATGCTCTCCTCCGACAGCTGGCTGTGGAAACTGGTGATCAGCGGAGCATCCTCGGCGCGGATGGGACGCACCTCGACCCGCATGCCGTTGTTCAGGGTCACCCATTCGCGCAGCTCTTCGGGATACGGCATGATGGCGAAGCGCGCCGGGGCGCCCAGGTCGAGGGCGAAGTCCACCGCCAGGATGCCGTCGCGATTGAGCAGCAGGGGGTTGAGCTCGAGCCCGCGCAGCTCGAGCAGGTCCGAAGCCATCTGGGAGAGCTTGACCAGCAACTGGCAGAGCCGCTGGAGATCGCGCTCGGGTTCGCCGGAGTGCTCGCGAATGAGTCGGGCGGCGTGGGTGCGCCCCACCACGTCGGCGGCCAGGGTCATGTTGAGCGGCGGCAGTGCCACCTGGCGGTCGGCCAGGATGTTGACCTTGTAGCCGCCGATGCCGAACACGATCAGCGGGCCGAACACCGGGTCGCGGGTGATCCCGGCGCAGATCTGCATCGACTGCTTGCCGCGCTGCATGGGCTGCAGGCAGTACTCGCGGATCTTCACCGGGGGGAATTTCTCGTGCACCTTCTCGCCCAGCCGGGTGAGGCCCTCGGCGACCTGGCTCGGCTCGTGGAGGTCCTGCAGCAGCCCCGCCGAGATGCGGTGCGGATGCTTGCGATAGCGGAATGGCCGGCAGTTGCCATCGTGAACCACCTTCAGCGCCCAGGGCCCTTCGAGCTCCTCGGCGGCTGCCGCGGCCTCCTCGGGCGTGTGCACGTAGCGGCTGGGTGCCACGGGGATGCCGTAGGCCTCGAGCACCTGGGCGGTCTCGGCGTGGGACAGGGTCTCGCGCCCCTCTGCCCTGGCCTGCGCGATCAGGGTATGACAGCGGGCGCGAATGTCAGCGGTGGTGCTGAACGGCAGGCTCGGAGGGGTCTCCTGCAGCAGCGCCTGCACACGCTGGTAGTCGACCATGTGCATGAACGCCTTGACCGCCTTCTCCGGCGAGACGTAGGTGGGGATGCCCGCCATGCTGCATTCGTGGCGCGCATAGAGGGCGCCCTCCAGCCCCATCCAGCTGGTCAGCAGATTGCGCCTGAAACGCTTGCGGTTGGCGATCAGCGCCTGGGCGGTGACCTTCGACGGCGCCAGGCGCGTGGGGGCATGCACCACCAGCACGGCGTCGACCCCGGGGTCGGCGGCGACGATCTCCAGCGCCTCGACGAAGCGTTCCGGCGTGGCGTCCCCGCCCAGATCCACCGGGTTCTCGCCGGGCTTGCTGATGTCGAACTCGCCGTCGCGCAGCGCCCGGCGTGTCTCCGCGCTGAAGCTCGCCAGGCTGCCGCCGGCGCTGACCAGCTTGTCGATGGCGAGCATGGCCGGCCCCAGCCCGTTGGCGACGATGGCCAGCCGATCGCCCTTGAGAGGGCGCATCTGCGACAGCGTCATCAAGGCGTCGAACAGCTCGTCGGAATCGTTGACCCGGACCACGCCTGCTCGCGAGAAGGCGGCATCGAAGACCACGTCGCGATTGGCGATGCCCGGCGTCGGTGGCATCCCGGAGAGGTCGGACTGCGGCGTGCGTCCGCTCTTGATCGCCAGCACCAGGCGATGGCGTGAGGCGTCGCGCAGGGCGGTCATGAAGTGCTGGGCGTCGTGGATACGCTCCAGGTGGAGCAGGATGGCCTGGGTCGGGGCAAACTGGTTGATGTAATCGATCAGGTCGGGAAGCATCACGTCGACGCTGTCGCCCACCGTGATCAGATGCGAGAAGCCGATGCCGCGGCCTGCCGCCCAGTCGATCATGGCGTTGCCGAGCATGCCCGATTGCCCGAGATAGGCGACCTTGCCCGCCTTGACCGGCTGGCTGGAGTAGGAGGCGTTGATGCGCCGGCCCGGCACGATCAGGCCCATGCACTCCGGTCCCAGCACGCGGATGCCCGATTCGCGAGCGGCCGACAGCATGCGCTCGCGGATCGAGCCGCGGCCCTCCTCCGGGTCGTCGAGATGTGCCCCGCCGGAGAGCACCAGGGCGGCCTTGACGCCGATCCGCCCCAGGCGCGAGATCACTTTCGGCAGCGTGGCGGCCGGGGTGCAGACCACCGCCAGGTCCGGCGTCTCGGGCAGCTCGCTCACCCGCGAGACGCACGGCTGGTCGAAGACCGTTTCGTAGCCCTTGCGGTTGACGGCCCACAGCGTCCCGGGAAAGCCGGCCTCCTGAAGGTTGCGAATCACGATGCCGCCGATGGAGTGGGGCTTTTCCGAGGCGCCGATTACCGCGATGGTACGTGGTTCGAAGAAGTGGCGCAGGAATCGGGTGCTCAAGACGTCACCTCAGCAGACAGGATGTGCCTACCTTGTGTACGACTTATTGACACTGTTGTGCAAGGGCTCGCGCGCATTAAGGTGACTTCAGTCACTCTGGAGTTCCATATGATCACGGCGTTCATCTCGCACCCGGACTGCGACCTTCACCATATGGGCCCGGAGCACCCCGAAAGCCCCCTGCGCCTCGAGGCCATCCGCGCCCGCCTGGCGCTCAGCGGACTGCTGCAGCAGACCATGCAGTCGGAGGCGCGCCCCGCCAGCGAGGAGGAGCTCGGCCGCGTGCATCCGCTGCGCCACCTGCGTGCGCTCGACAAGTGCGTGCCCGAGACGGGCATCGTCACCCTCGACAGCGACACCATGATGAATCCCGACAGCCTGCATGCCGCTCGCGTGGCGGCGGGCGCGGTGATCCGGGGCGTCGACCAGGTCTATCGCGGCCAGGCCGACAACGTCTTCTGCGCCGTGCGACCCCCCGGCCATCATGCCGAAGCCACCGATGCCATGGGCTTCTGCTTCTACAACAACGTCGCCGTTGGCGCGGCACATGCCCGCGCCCGCTACGGGGCCCGCCGTATCGCCATCCTCGACTTCGACGTGCACCAGTGCAACGGCACCATCGATATCTTCAAGGACGACCCGGATGTCCTGATCTGCACCAGCTTCCAGTTCCCCTTCTATCCCTGGCGCTACCTGCGCAGCGAGTGGCAGAACGTGATCAACACGCCGCTGGAGGCCGGCACCGACAGCGCCACCTTCCGCCGCGCGATCGAGGACGACTGGCTGCCCGCGCTGCACGCCTTCAAGCCCGAGCTGGTGCTGGTCTCGGCCGGCTTCGATGCCCATCGCGACGACCCCCTGGCGGAGCTCTGCCTGGAGGACGAGGACTACTTCTGGATCACCCGCCTGGCGCTGGATATCGCCGCGCTGTATGCCGACGGCCGCCTGGTCTCGGTGCTCGAGGGTGGCTACGACCTGGACTCCCTGGGGCGCAGCGCCGAGGCGCACGTCAAGGCCCTGCTGGGCTTGCCGTTCGAGACGTGAGCAGTTCCCGCTGCTGTCGGGAACACGCATTGCGACGGCGCCTCCCGGCCGATGCAGGTGGCGCTTCTGTGGTACGCTTCAGGAAACTCTGTTTCCTATAGTGAACCCATTCATGTCCGCCACCACCGACCAGCAGGCCGCGCTGCGTATCGCCTCGGGGCGCAAACCGTTCGTCGAACCGTTGCGCCTCGGCGAGCGGCTCAAGGAAATCCGCCTCGCCAACCAGTGGACGCTGGAGGACGTCAGCCAACGCACCGGGCTGGCACGCTCCACCCTGTCCAAGATCGAGAACGACCAGATCTCGCCGACGTTCACCGCCGTGCAGAAACTGATCAACGGCCTGGGCATCGACCTGCCGCAGTTGCTCACGCCCCCCCGGGTGCAGCCACGCACCATGGGGCGCCGCGACCTGACACGCCAGGGCGAGGGCCAGCGCCACCCGACGCCGACCTACGAGCACGAGCTGCTCAGCTGCGAGCTGGCCCAGAAGCGCATGATCCCCTTCAAGACCATCGTCAGGGCGCGCAGCTTCGACGAGTTCAGCGAGTGGGTGCGCCACGACGGCGAGGAGTTCCTGATGGTGCTGGAGGGCGAGGTCCGCCTCTACACCGAGTTCTACGAGCCGCTGCAGCTGTCGCGAGGCGACAGCATCTACTTCGACAGCGACATGGGCCACGCGCTGGTCTCGCTGGGCGACGACGACGCCGTGGTGCTCTCGGTATGCACCCCCGGCGACAGCGCCTGAATGCCACAGCCACGCCGGCCTTTGTTATCCTGAGGCGACTCAACCAGGAGCCAACGTCATGCAGCATCTCGACGACGCCACTCGCACCCAGCTCGAGGCCGCCGCCTTTCGCCGACTGCTTCGCCACCTGGACGCCAACAAGGACGTGCAGAACATCGAGCTGATGATCCTTGCCGACTTCTGTCGCAACTGTCTATCCAAGTGGCTGGTGGCCGCCGCCGACGAACAGGGCGCCGAGCTCGACTACGAGAGCGCCCGGGAGTACGTCTACGGCATGCCCTACCAGGAGTGGAAGGCCCGCTACCAGCGGGAAGCCACGCCGGAGCAGCAGGCCGCCTTCGAGGCGCGGCAGGCCCGCAAGCGGGAGTCGCGTTCATGAGCGAGGCGATGATTCCGCTCAGCATCGCGGTGCTGACCATCTCCGACACGCGCGACTTCAGCAGCGACCGCAGCGGCGCCCTGCTCGCCGAGCGACTCGGCGAGGCCGGCCATCGCCTGGCCGAGCGGCGCATCGTCATCGACGACGTCTATCGGATCCGCGCCGTGGTAGCCGAATGGATCGCCGACCCCGACATCCAGGTGATCCTGACCACCGGCGGCACCGGCTTCACGGG
Organism: Billgrantia lactosivorans; assembly: GCF_003254665.1. Lineage (GTDB taxonomy): Bacteria > Pseudomonadota > Gammaproteobacteria > Pseudomonadales > Halomonadaceae > Halomonas > Halomonas lactosivorans. The sequence goes on from NZ_QHGY01000001.1 coordinate 270,002, forward strand.
GCGGGATTCCACGCCCGAGGCCGTCTCCGTGCTGCTGGACAAGCGCATCGAGGGCTTCGGTGAGCAGTTCCGTCAGCTCTCCTGGCAGGAGGTCGGCAGCTCGACCATCCAGAGCCGCTGCCTGGGCGGCCTGGCCAACGCCACCGTGGTGTTCTGCCTGCCGGGGTCGAGCGGTGCCTGTCGCACGGCCTGGGACGGCCTGCTCGCCGAGCAGCTCGACAGCCGCCACAAGCCGTGCAATTTCGCCAACCTGGTCATTCCCGGGCGAGGCCAGCATGTCTGAGCTGCAATCCGTCGAGGCGGCACTCGCCGCCCTGCTCGGGGGCGTCGAACCGGTCGACGCCGAAACCGTCGCCTGCGAGGCGGCCGGCCGCCGCGTGCTGGCCGCCGAGGTCATCGCCCGGCTCGACGTGCCGCCGTTCGACAACAGCGCCATGGACGGCTATGCGCTGCATCACGAGGATGCCGGCAGGCACCTGCCGGTCCGCCAGCGCATCGCCGCGGGCAGCGAGCCACGGCCGCTCGAGCGTGGCGCGTGCGCGCGTATCTTCACCGGCGCCCCGCTGCCGCCGGGCGCCGATTGCGTGGTGATGCAGGAGAAGGTCACCGTCGACGGAGACGAGGCGTACATCCCGGCGCCGGTGCCGGCCGACAACAACGTGCGCCACCGCGGTGGCGACGTCAGCGCCGGCAGCGTGCTGCTCGAGCGCGGCCAGCGCCTGGACAGCGCGGCGCTGGGGCACCTGGCGAGCCAGGGCATCGTCGAGGTGTCGGTGCGTCGCCGGCCGCGTGTCGCCCTGCTCAGCAGCGGTGACGAGATCGTCGAACCGGGCCAGCCGCTGGCCGCCGGCCAGATCTACAACAGCAACCGTCCCATGCTGCGGGACCTGCTGGAGAGGTTCGGCGCCGAGGTCTCCTTCATCGCCGCGATGCCCGACGACGCCGACGGCACCCGGGCCATGCTGGCGCTGGCGGCGGAGCAGGCCGACGTGGTGGTGACCACCGGCGGCGTCAGCGTCGGCGAGGAGGACCACGTCAAGGCCGCCATCGAGGCGATCGGCCGGCTCGACCTGTGGCGCCTGGCGCTCAAGCCCGGCAAGCCGCTGGCGCTGGGCAGGCTTTTCGCCAGCGACGATCGCGAGGTGCGTTTCGTCGGCCTGCCCGGCAATCCCGTCTCCAGTTTCGTTGCCGCCTGGCTCTTCCTGCGTCCGCTGATGGGCGCCCTGCTCGCCTGCCCGGATCTCGCCGGCCTGCCGACGCTGCCGGCACGCGCCGCCTTCGCCACCCGCACCGGACCGAGGCGGCACTACATGCGCGTCACCTTGACCCTGGCGCGGAGCGGCATCAGGGCCCACGCCTTCGCCGACCAGGGGTCCGGTGTGCTCTCCTCCTGCGTGGGGGCCGATGCACTGGCGTTGATCCCGGCCAATGCGCACGTCAAGGAAGGCGATGCCATCGAGTGCCTGTGGCTGAGGGGAGACTGAACGGCAGGCTCAGGGAGCCCCGGGCGCCACTTCCAGCGCGCCGGCGACCGCCGGCCAGAGTCGCCGGAAATCGCGCTCGAGACCGTCATAGTCCTCTTCCAGCCAGGGGACCAGCGCCGCCAGGCGATTCGGCCCCGAGAGGCGCTGGCCGATGCCGCGCACCGCATCGCAGGTAAAGGCGAAATCGGCGTAGCGGTGAAGCCAGTCCTGGGCCACCAGGGCCGGGATCATGCGTTCCAGGCGGTCCGGCGCGGGTCGGTGGCTCAGTACCCGGTAGCTGCGCATGACCAGTCGAGACGGCAGTCGATCCAGCGCGAGCTCTCGCGCCACGAAGTGATCCCACACCAGGTCGAGGGCGATTCCGGCATAGCGGCGATACTCGTCGGGAGCGCGCCTGCGCGCCGCCAGCACCGACGGGTGCGCATCGACGAAGGCATCGACCCGGCGATGGTGCCGGATGCCGCTGGCGACCTCCTCCGGCCAGGCCGAGAGATCGCTGCCCTTGACCCCATCGGCAATCAGGTTGCCGTAGAGGAAGTCGTCGCTACCGCCACGGGCAAGCCAGGCATGGGCAAGGAAGTTCATGTCACGCCGTCACAGGCAGTTGGCGGGCTTGGGCAGCCCGGCGAGGCGCGCCGCGACCTTGGCGGGACTGTCGGGAAACAGCTTCATGAGATGCAGTGAGCGGCCCTTCTCCGGCCCCAGCGCCTGGCCCACCGCCTTGACCAGCGGGCGCATCGCCGGCGATGCCCCGTAGCGTGCGTAGAAGTCGCGTATCACTTCGATCACCTCCCAGTGCTCCGCCGTCAGCTGGCGCCCATCTTCCACTGCAAGCGCTTCGGCCACGGCCGGCGTCCATTGCGACAGGTCGATGAGATACCCCTCGGGGTCGAGTGCGACCCGGGCATCGCCGACGCTCAGGTAGCGATCGATCTCGCTGGAAGCCATCAGAACCAGCTCACCGTCTTGTCGGCCTCTTCGCTCAGGGTGACGAAGCCGTCCACGTCGACAACCTGCACGCTGGCATCGCACTGACCCTCCAGTCCCCTGGCACCGAGGTCCTCGCGCAGCGCGAAGAGGCGTCCCTCGATCGTCTGGAAGTGGCGAATCTGAGCGGTCAAGGCGCCCAGTACGCCATCCTCGATCAGCAGCAGCCGATCGTCCTCTCCCATGGCAGCGAGCGCATCGCGATAGACCAGGCTCGAGCTGGGCGGTCTGTTGAGTATATGCAGGATCATGAGCGTCCTCGCATCGGCGCCAGGGCCTTTCAGAATGTCAGGACCAGCCGGTGCCCGGCAATCAGGGGGGCAATCGCACCGGCCTCGACCCCGGTGGCGGGAAGCTGCAGCTGCTGCGGAGCGAACCCGAAGCCGGCCAGCGCCACCTGGTCGTAGAAGAGCGACTCGATATCGTACATGGCCAGCATGTCGAGGGTGGCCGCGGTCCCCTTCTGTCCCAGCGGGCCTGGCCCCTGCCCCTCGACCAGCGACAGCACGCCGTCGCCCTGGAACAGCAGCGTCACCGCCTGACCGAACGCAGCAGCGACCAGTGCCGCATCGAGACCTTCGCGCAGCCAGCTGCTGCCATGCGGTGCATGACGCAGGATGACCAGCAGGTCACCGGTGGCGGGAGCGTGTGTCGGCATGGCGTTTTCCCTCCTACGGGGCGAAGGTCACCAGGCGGTCCACCGCCTGCCCCAGGTCGACCAGCTGGCCGAGCCCGGTCAGCTCGAAAGGCGACTCGACGCTGTGGCCCGACTTGCCATGACGGTCGGCTTCCCGTGGGTCGAGCAGCCCCCGCCGCAGGGCGGCGGCGATGCAGACCTGCAGTTGAGTGCCGTGCTCGGCGTGGAGCGAGCACCAGGCATCGTAGAGGTGCGGTTCGTCCTGGGGTGGTGCCGCAAGGCGAGCCGCGTTGTAGACCCCATCGTGATAGAAGAAGACGCTCTCCAGCCGGTGCCCGCGGGCGACCAGCGCCGTGGCGAAGCGCAGCGCGGAATGGGCCGCCTGGCTGCTGTAGGGAGCGCCCTCGACGAGTAGACCATAACGCATGACGGTTCCTGCCTCTCAAACGCGCAGGCCCCGCATCGGCGGGGCCTGGAGTGCCTGTCCTGGTCGGCTTCAGTCGTTGCTCATGATGCCGAGCAGCGACAGCAGGCTGACGAAGAGGTTGTAGATCGAGACGTACAGGGTGATGGTGGCGAGGATGTAGTTGGTCTCGCCGGCGCGATGCACGATCTCGCTGGTCTGATAGAGGATGGCGGCCGAGGAGAACAGCACGAAGCCTGCCGATACCATCAGCATCAGGGTGGGGATCTGGAAGACCAGGCCCGCGACCATGGCCAGGATCAGCACGATGGCTCCCGCCATCAGGAAGTTGCCCAGGAAGCTGAAGTCCTTCTTGGAGACCAGCGCCACCGCGGAGAGACCGAGGAAGGTCAGCGCGGTCATGGCCAGGGCGTTCATGATCAGTGCGGGGCCGTTGGGCAGGGCCAGGTAGGCGCTGAGGATCGGGCCGAGGGTGAAGCCCATGAAGCCGGTGAAGGCGAACGTCGCCAGCAGGCCGGCAGCCGAGTTGGCGGTCTTGTGGACCAGGAACATCAGCCCGTAAGCGCCGATGAAGAACACCAGGATGTTCATCCGCTCGACGCCCATGGCCATGGCGGCACCCGCGGTGACGGCGGAGAACAGCAGTGTCATTGCCAGTAGCGCATAGGTGTTGCGCAGCACCTTGCTGGCGCTGACCACCTGTGACGTAGGCTGGGCCACGTGTGTGTCGTGATAGGCCATTTTGATCCAGAGCTCCCTGTGATTGATCTTGGTTGATCTCTGCAGTGGACCAAGGATGCCGTCGCTTGGTTCCCGACGCAAGTCCTTAGTTCTGCAAGCCTCAACGCCTCTTCATCGGAGGTTCTCGAGTGGCAGCAGCTCGCTCGCGACCTGACGCGCGCTGGTGCACAGGCCCGGCTCGCTCCTCACCCGTGACGCGTCCAGCCAGTGGACCTCGCCCGCGTCGTCTGCCGCGACCGCGTCGCCCCGCGCCCAGCGGCAGATCACCACGACGATGATGAAATGGCTGAGCAGGCCACCTTTGTCATCATACTCCAATTGATCGATGGCGGTGTGAACACGCTGTGCCTCGGCAACGATGCCGGTCTCCTCGCGCAGTTCGCGTTCGGCGGCCTCGAACAGGGTCTCCCCCGGCTCGACCCGGCCTCCCGGCAGCGCGAGCAACCCCGCATTGGGCGCATGTCGGCGACGTACCATCAACACGCTGTGTCGATGCACCACGGCTGCCGCCACGGCCGGGATGGGCGTCGGGATCGCTCGCTCGTGGCTTGCCATCTATCCTCGCTCCTCGGCTGCGCTTGGCGAAACCCACTTGACCTCATGAGCGTAACTGGTAATATTCGCCCCCGTGAGCCGGAGGGATGGCAGAGCGGTTGAATGCACCGGTCTTGAAAACCGGCAAGGGTTAACGCCCTTCCAGGGTTCGAATCCCTGTCCCTCCGCCACTCGCACTTTTCCAGAAACCCCTGACCCGTCAGGGGTTTTTTATTGACTAAAGTCTACCCGCAAGCCGCTTATACCCCTTCTGGCGAACTGTTGCACCGCAACAGGGCATGGTAAAATTCAGGCGTTTTTCTCACCTCTCCCTGAAACCCTTACCACACAGGATTACCATCTCATGCCAACCGGCTGCTGTTCACAACCCAGGCTACGGAAGTCCTTCCGTTGGCCGAGTTTCCTATTGCTCGTATTCAGCCTGCTGCTTTTCAGTCCCGCCGCCCTGGCGGTGACCGGCAGCCTCGACCTGACCGACTCGACCGTCGGCTACCTGGCCGTTGTCATCTTCGTTCTCGCCTATGCGCTGGTCATGGGCGAGGAGAAACTCCACATGCGCAAGTCCAAGCCGGTGCTGGTGGCGGCCGGCCTGATCTGGGTCATGATCGGCTGGGTCTACGTGCAGTCTGGCATGCCCGACGAAGCCGAGCACGCGTTTCGCGAGACCTTGCTCGAATTCGCCGAGCTGATGCTGTTCCTGCTGGTGGCGATGACCTACATCAACGCCATGGACGAGCGCCGCGTCTTCGATGCCTTGCGCTCGTGGATGATCCGCAAGGGATTCAGCTACAAGCAACTGTTCTGGCTGACGGGCACCCTCGCCTTCGTGATCTCCCCCATCGCCGACAACCTGACGACGGCGATGCTGATGTGCGCCGTCGTCACCAAGGTGGCGGAAGGCGACAAGCGCTTCATCAACCTGGCCTGCATCAATATCGTCGTGGCCGCCAATGCCGGCGGCGCCTTCAGCCCCTTCGGCGATATCACCACGCTGATGGTATGGCAGGCGGGCATCGTGCAGTTCTACGAGTTCTTCACCCTGCTGGTGCCGTCGCTGGTGAACTACCTCATTCCGGCCGTGCTGATGACCTTCTTCATCAATAACCGCAAGCCGGAAGGGGTCTACGAGGACGTCTGGCTAAAGCGCGGTGCGCGGCGCATCATCCTACTGTTCCTGCTGACCATCACGACCGCCGTGGCCTGCCATACCCTGCTTCACCTGCCGCCGGTGCTGGGCATGATGACCGGCCTGGGCTACCTGCAGTTCTTCGGCTACTTCCTGCGCATGACCCTGCCGCGCTCGCTGGAGAAGAAGCGCATTCGCTACACCCGCCGCGGTGACGAACGCAAGCTGCGCCAACTGGGCAGCGTGGTGCCCTTCGACGTCTTCAACCGCGTGGCGCGGGCGGAATGGGATACCCTGCTGTTCTTCTACGGCGTGGTGGTGGCCGTCGGCGGCCTGGGCTTCCTGGGCTACCTCGGCATGCTTTCCGAGTCGCTCTATGCCGGCTGGGACGCGACATGGGCCAACATCGTGCTGGGGGTGGTATCCGCGGTCGTCGACAACATCCCGGTGATGTTCGCCGTACTCACCATGGAGCCCGACATGTCGCACGGTCACTGGCTGCTGATCACGCTGACGGCCGGTGTCGGCGGCAGCCTGCTGTCGATCGGCTCTGCTGCCGGCGTCGCCCTGATGGGCCAGGCACGCGGCAGCTATACCTTCCTCGGCCACCTGCGCTGGGCGCCTGTGATCGCTCTCGGCTACGCCGCCAGCGTCGCCGCTCACCTGTGGATCAACGCGGGCAGCTTCGCCATCAGCGGCTGATCTCGCTCGCTTCCGCCCGCTGCGCCCGGCCATGGCCGGGCGCAGCTCGTTGCAGGCTCGGGGGTCACTGCCCCAGCATCACGACGCTGGCCGGTGCGAAGAAGACCACGTAGCCGACCAGCATGCCCACGCTCGCCCCCTGCCGGCTGTGTATGCGCCCCACCAGGGCGCCGACGAAGGCAAGCAGCGTCGGTATCAGCATGCCGCCGAAGGCCAGGAAGATGTCATGGTCGGCACTCGGCGGCCAGCGCAGGATCATGAACAGAAAGGTGCCGATCACCTGGCCTGCCAGCAGGGCGAGCCACTGTCGAGCCGAGAACACCATCGCAAGCTCCCGTCCACTCTTTCGCTACCATACTCCGATAGTAGCGAAAGGAGGCCGGTTCTTGCGAAGTCAGGTTGGCTATCGAGACGGGGCAGCGCCGCCGCCCCGACCTTGAAGAAGGCTTTTTTCAGAAGATGAGCATCAGCAGGCCGATCACCACGGCCAGTCCGATGAGGAAGATGATACCGACGGTACTCGCCAGGAACTTTAACATGTGGCTCTCCTTGCCGTGGATTTCTGCACTCGGTCGAGGCAGGCAATCAAGCTGGCTCGACCTCACCCACTGTCCTGGTGACATCGGCCATGCTCTGGTACTCCTGAGGCCGGTGAGCACCCCCGAGTCCTCGCGTCATGACTACCTCCGTCAGATCCTGTTGAACGTGATGGTACCGGGGAAGATAGCTGGCCCCCACGACAGCGGCAAGCGAGGCGGCCGGCACCGTTACCCGCCCTGACAGGGTAGAACGTCACGATACTCGGCGTTGCGACGCCCTGACCGGGCATCACCGTGGCTAGTACAGGCGCAGACCGACCCGGGTCACGCGATTGCCGTCCATCTCGCTGATGACCCAGTGGATGCCGTGCCAGTCGATGTCGTCACCCACCACGGGATGGCCGCCAACTCGCAGCGAGACGAACTCGGCGAGGGTCATTTCACCCTCGCCCGGGCTCAGCGTCAGGCCGTAGACCCCGGCGATGTCCCTCATCAAGGCATCGCCGTCGAAGGTGAATGTACCGAAGAAGGCGCGTTCGCGCTTGAGCTTGGCATCGCCGCTGAAGAGCCGGTTGAGGGCCGGCAGGTCCTCGCTGCGGCCGATGACGCAGATGACATCGCCGGGCTTGAGCCGGGTGCTGCCCTTGGGATGCAGCATGGCATGCTCGCGGAAGAGCGCCGAGATCACCGCACCGGAGGGAAATCGCAGCAGGCGAATGGGCACGTCGTCGAGGTCCTGGTTGTCCACCTTGTAGACGAACATCTCGTAATCGTTCTCAGGAAGGATGCCCAGCGGCCCACGGTGATCCGGGGTGACTCCCAGCGGAACCTCCACCTTCGTCCAGCGGGCCATCAGCGGCAAGGTGCCACCCTGGATCAGCAGCGACAGCAGTACCACGGCGAACGCGACGTTGAAATAGAGCGCGGCGTTCTCCACCCCGCCGATGACCGGGAAGATGGCGAGCACGATGGGGACCGCCCCGCGCAGGCCCACCCACGAGATGAAACCGATCTCTCGCCAGCGAAAGCGGAAGAAGGGTTTCACCGTGAGCAGCACCGCCACCGGCCGGGCAACGAAGATCAGGGCCAACGCCACCAGCGAGGCCGGCAGGGCAAACTCGAGCAGCCCGGAGGGGTTGACCAGCAGGCCCAGGATCAGGAACAGGCCGATCTGGCTCAGCCAGGCCAGGCCGTCGTGCACGGGGAGGATGAAGTTGAGGTGTCGGCCCGGCTGGTTGCCGATCATCAGGCCGGTCAGGTAGATCGCCAGGAAGCCGCTCCCGCCGAGGAAGCTGGTGGCGCCGAAGACGCAGAAGCCGAGGCCCAGCGCGAGCAGCGAATAGAGCCCGGGGGCGAGGTCGAGCCAGCGCAGCAGCTTGGCGCTCAGCCAGCCGCCTCCCAGGCCGATCAGCGTGGCGAGGCCGAACTGCAGCAGCATGAACGTCAGCGTCTCGAGCGGGCCACGAATGTCTCCTACCAGCAGCTCGACCAGCAGCAGGGTGAGGAAGATGGCCATGGGGTCGTTGGTGCCGGACTCGATCTCCAGCGTGGCACTGACGCGCTCGTTGAGATGCACCCCTCGGCCGCTGAGCATGGAGAAGACCGCCGCCGCATCCGTCGAGCCGACGATGGCACCCACCAGCAGCCCCTGCACCAGGGTGAGGTCGAAGACCCACACGGCGAACAGGCCCACCAGTCCGCTGGTAACGAACACCCCCAGGGTGGCCAGCGACAGCGCGGGCTTGAAGCCGACCCGAAAGGTCTTGAGGCGGGTGCGAAGCCCGCCGTCGAGCAGGATCATGGCCAGTGCGAGGTGGCCGATCAGGAATGCCAGCGAATAGTCGTCGAACTGGATACCGAGTATCCCCTCTTCGCCGGCCAGCATGCCCAGGCCCAGGAAGATCAGCAGCAGTGGCAGCCCCACCATGGAGGAAATGCGGCTGGCCACGACGCTCAGGGCGATCAGGAAGCCGGAAAGCAGGAATAGGGTATTGATGGTGTCCATGCATGACCTCGAGCTGGAATGGCGCCATTATGCCACGAGTGCCCGGGGGGAGCAGGCGGCGACTCGGCTAGCCATGCTCGGCATGACAACGATAAACTACCTGCTTACCGAAACTTACGTATTGCCTGGAGATCTCCCATCCATGGCCAAGCCCCGCCGCAGCAACTTGGCTCGCGCCCTGGCTGGAGCGATCGCAGTGCTGTCCCTGTCGCTGCCCATCGCGCTGCTTGCCGAAGGCGAGAGCAAGAGCGTGCCCCTCCCGGTGCCCAAGCAGCTGCAGCTCGACACTCGCGTCGAGGTACCTCCCCCGCTGCTGGCCGCCGAGAGCGCGGCGCCAGGCGAAACCACGGCCGTTATCGAGGTGCCGCCGGCGGTCGAGGGGCCTGGCGTCCTCGAGGGAATGCTGCCGAGCGCGCCGTCATCCGAGCGGCCGCCTCGAGCCGAGCCGGCCGCGGAGGTCCCCAGCGTGGTGAGCGAGCCTGCCGTGCCCATCGTGCCGCCGCCCATGACCCGTCTCACCATCACTCTCGACTGGTATCTCAACGCCCAGCATGCCTCCCTGCTGGTGGCACGTGAAAAAGGCATGTTCGCGCGCCGCGGACTGGATGTGTCGCTGGTGGTGCCGGCGGATCCCAGCGTACCTGCCAAACTGCTGGCGGCGGGGCGCACCGACCTGGCGCTGGGGCGTCAGCCTCAGCTGCACCTGCTGGCCGCCAGGGGCGTACCGGTGGTTCGCGTGGCCACGCTGATCGCGGCCCCGTTGTCCGGCCTGGTGCTGAAACAGGCGTCGCAGGACGAGAGCGACGAGATATCCCTCGAGGGACTGCGCATCGGCGTCACCGATCGCGATGGGCGTGACGTCGTGCTGGCCAGCATGCTCAAGGAGCTGCTGGGCATGGCCAGGGGGCTGGAGCTGGTGGAGCTCGAGGGGGTGGGCTATTCCGCCGCCGATGCCATCCGCGAGGGGCGCATCGATGGCGTGCTGGTGCATCATCGCTACCTGCTGCCACGACAGCTGGCCGACGAGGGCGTGATCACCCGCACGCTGCCGAGCGAGGCGTTCGGGCTGCCGCCGCATGACGGTCTGATCCTGCTGGCCAATCGTGACCGGCTCAACGGCAAGCGTGATGCCGTTCACCGCCTGGTAGCGGCCCTCGAGGAGGCGGCCCTGTGGATCGTCAATCATCCCCAGGAGGCCTGGCAGCTGCTGGAAAAGACCGAACCGGCGCTCGCTGACCCCATCGGCCGGGACACCTGGTCGGACCTTCTCCCGCGTCTCTCGCTGCAACCTGCCGCGGTGGACCGCGGGCGCTACCTGCGCTTCGAGCAGTTCCTGCTTGACGCGGGAGTCATCGAGACCGCGACGCCGCTGGAGCGGCTCGCCATCGATCTGGGAACGACCGCGCCCTGAGACTCGCTGTCGATGTCGCTCAGGCAGCCAGCGAGTCCAGGAATTCCTCGACCGCCGACTGGAACGCCTCGGGCTGCTCGGCATGCAGCCAGTGGCCGGCCTCCTCGAGGGTCACCAGGCGCGCGTTGGGCAGCACCTCGCGCAGGTTCGGAAGGGCCGAATCCGGCACGTAGTGCGATTTCCCGCCCCGCAATACCAGCGTCGGACCCTCGAAGGCACCCTCCCCGGCCGGAGCCTGCATGATGTCCCGATAGCCGGCCTCGATCTGGTCGAGGCCTATTCGCAGCCTCAGCGCGCCGTTATCGCCACGCTCCAGGTTGGTGGCCAGGAACAGCCGCACGCCGCGCTCCTCGACATGCTCCGACAGCAGTGCGTCGGCTTCACGCCGATTCGTCGGCTTGCCCCGCTGGAGGTGCCGGAGCCCGGCAAAAATGGCATCGTGGCCGTGCCCATAGGCCTGCGGCGCGATATCCGCCACGATCAGCGACACCACGCGCTCGGGCGCCAGCCGTGCCAGCGTGATCACGATCTTGCCGCCCATTGAGTGGCCGAGCAGGTGCGCGCGCGTGATCTGCAGGCGGTCCATCAGGGCCAGCAGGTCGCCGGCCATCTCGCGATAGCTCATGCCTTCGGCATGGGGAGAGCGGCCGTGGTTGCGCAGGTCGACCGCCACCACCCGACGCCGGGCCTGCCACTGCTTGACGTGGGAACGCCAGTTGTCGGCGCTGCCCAGCAGGCCGTGGACCACGATCAGCGGTGGCCCTTCGCCGCCGGTATCTTGATAGTTGAGTTCGACGCTCATGCCTTCCCCCGTGGTTGGCTTGAAGATCCGTTTACCCGGCACTCAGGAGCGTTGCGGCGCCAGATCCTGCTGCCCGGTGAACTCCACCAGCCTGCGGCTCAGCCAGGCCAGCAGCACGCCGTACAAGGGCAGAAAGAACAGCAGGCTGATGGCAAGCTTGATCACGTAGTCCACCGTGGCGATCTCGACCCAGTTCGATGCCATGAAGGGATCGGGGCTGCGATGGAACGCCGCGGCGAAGAATGCTGCCGTATCGGCCAGGTTGCCCAGCACGGTGGAAACCGCCGGGGCGATCCACCAGGCCCGCAGGGCACGCAGGCGGTCGAAGACCTGGACATCGAGCAGTTGGCCCAGCACATAGGCCATGAAGCTCGCCAGCGCGATGCGGGCGACGAACAGGTTCCCTTCTCCCAGCGCTTCGAGGCCGACGAAGCTCCCGCGCGGGAAGACGACCGAGACGACATAGGAGATGACCAGGGCCGGGAACATGACCCGCAGGATGATGGCTCTGGCCGGCTCCTTGCCGAACAGCCTCACCGTGAGGTCGGTGGCGAGGAAGATGAAGGGAAAGCTGAATGCCCCCCAGGTGGTATGGAACCCGAACAGGGTGAAGGGCAGCTGAACGAGATAGTTGCTGGCGGCGATCACCAGGATGTGAAACGACACCAGCAACAGCAGGCAGCGGCGTCGCTGCGCTTCCGACAATACGAACATGGACGATTCCTTTTTGCGGCCTCGGCGAGGCCATGCGATTGACGAGGGGTGAGGGAACCCTCGCCGACACCCGAAGGGGCCGGATGCCGCAATGAGGCGGGAATTATACGTGGTGTCAGAGGCGCTGGCCAAGACGAACCATCGTCATCGAAAGGCGCGCCGTCCGATGGGCGGCGCGCCCGGGTTCGTGGGACGGCGCGGCTCAGACCTGGCGGGCCTCGTGGGCAGAGCCGACGTCGCGCTGCTTCATGGCGTCGTGGACGTCCTGCAGGCTGGCCGGGTCGTCGATGGTCGAGGGCACGCCGTACTCCTTGCCATCGGCGATGTTGCGCAGCAGCTTGCGCAGGATCTTGCCGGAGCGGGTCTTGGGCAGGCGGTTCACCACCAGTACCTGCTTGAAGCAGGCGACCGGGCCGATCTTGTCGCGCACCAGGGCGATCAGTTCGTTTTCCAGTGCGACCTCGTCGCCATCGAAGCCGTCCTTGGGGATCACCAGGCCGACCGGAATCTGCCCCTTGAGTGCATCGTGGATGCCGATCACGGCACACTCCGCCACGGCCCTGTGTGCGCCGACGACCTCTTCCATCTCCCCGGTCGAGAGGCGGTGCCCGGCCACGTTGATGACGTCGTCGGTGCGGCCCATGATGAACAGGTAGCCGTCCTCGTCGAAGTAGCCGCCGTCGCCGGTCAGGTAATAGCCCGGGAACGCCGCCATGTAGGCGCTGTGGAAGCGCTGCGGGTCGCCCCAGACCCCCACCAGGCAGCCGGGCGGCATGGGCTGCTTGATCACCACGCTGCCCTGCTCCATCGCTGCCGCCGGCTCACCGTCGCGGTTCAGCACCTGCACGTTGAAGCCGGGTACCGGCACGGTGGCACTGCCGGCCTTGGTCGGCATCGGCTCCAGCCCCTGCAGGTTGGCGGCGATCGGCCAGCCGGTTTCGGTCTGCCACCAATGGTCGATTACCGGTACCTCGAGCAGGTCGTCGAGCCAGTGGAAGGTCGGCGGATCGAGGCGCTCGCCGGCCAGGTAGAGCGCTTTCAGGCAGCTGATGTCGTACTGCTGCAGCAGGGTACCGTCGGGGTCCTCCTTCTTGATCGCGCGAAACGCCGTGGGCGCGGTGAAGAAGCTCTTGACCCGATACTGGCTGATCAGCCGCCAGAAGGCGCCGGCGTCGGGGGTCCTCACCGGCTTGCCCTCGTAGACCACCGTGGTACAGCCGCGCAGCAGCGGTGCATAGACGATGTAGGAGTGGCCTACCACCCAGCCGACGTCGGAGGCGGAGAAGAACACGTCGCCCGGCGCCACGTCGTAGATGGTCTCCATCGAATAGTGCAGCGCCACCGCGTAGCCGGCCGTGTCGCGTACGACGCCCTTGGGCTTGCCGGTGGTGCCAGAGGTGTAGAGCACATAGAGCGGATCGCTGCCCTTGACCGGCACGCACTCGGCCGCGGTGGCGCCTTGCATCAGTGCCGCCCAGTCGTGATCGTGCGGGCCCAGTTCGGCGCGCTGCTGGTCGCGCTGCAGGTAGATGCAGGCATCGGGCTTGTGTTCGCTCTGCTCGATGGCTGCCGCGATGTTCGGCTGGTACGGGATCACCCGGTCGATCTCGATGCCGCAGGAAGCCGCCACCACCACCTTCGGCCGGGCGTCGTCGATGCGCACGGCAAGTTCATGCGGAGCGAAACCGCCGAACACCACGGAGTGCACCGCTCCCAGGCGTGCGCAGGCGTACATCGCCACCAGCGCCTCCGGCACCATCGGCATGTAGATCACCACGCGATCGCCCTTCTCGACCCCGAGGCCCTTCAAGGCGCCGGCGAACAGCGCCACCTCGTCGCGCATCTGGCGGTAGGTCAGGGTGCGCTTGCCGCCGGTGACCGGCGAATCCCAGTACAGGGCCGGCTGATCGCCGCGCCCCTGGGCCACATGGTGATCCAGGGCGGCGTGACAGATGTTCGTCTCCCCGTCGGTGTACCAGCGGGCGTGACCCTGTTCGTCGTATTCAAGCATGGTGGCGGGCGGCGTGAACCAGGGGATGCGTTTTGCCTGGTCGGCCCAGAAGGTTTCCGGCTGCTCGATGGAGCGTTGGAATTCGGTTTTGTAGGTTGTCATGTCGGTGTGGTCCGGCATCGCAGAGAACTTGGATTGTTGACACTTTAGAGGTTTCTACCAAGTTTTCCTTCATACCATCGGCTAATTCAGCCGATATCCTCGACGAATGCTTTTGGAGAGCGCCAAATTGTCGACAACATCGGGATGAAAGGTGGCGGGTATCGTGATGAAAAGTTGATTCTCCGTTTGACAGTCGCGGAGTCACTATCAATGATGACTAAATCAGCAATGCCAATGACCAAACTTGGGCACTGCCGGATCGCATCGTCTGCGGCAGTTGGTTTGCGCTCTCTGTCGTGGGACGAGGTAGCCGCCCGAAGCCGCCTGCCCGAGCCAGCACCTGGCCCGGGCAGCAACACGGGGAGATCATCATGAGCACCTCGCACAGCGCTGCATCCCGCCTTCTCCAGGCCGGCAACCCGGCCATCGACCAGGCCACCGCGCTCCTGAAGGCCCTGGCGAACGACAACCGGCTGCGGATCCTGTGCCTGCTGGATGGCTCCGAGCTGTCCGTCACCGAACTCAACCAGCGGCTGGCCTTGAGCCAGTCCGCGCTGTCCCAGCACCTGGCGATCCTCAGGCGTGAAGGCCTGGTGTCAACGCGCCGGGCATCGCAGACGATCTACTACTCGTTGCAGGGCAAGCAGGCACGCGAGATGATCGGAGCGCTGGTCAGGCTGCAGGAGGCGTGACCAGCCTAGCGAGGACGGCTCAACGCTTCTCCCAGCGGCTGGCATCGAGTCGCTCCAGCAGCCGCTCGACACCCCCCTCCACGCCCTCTCGGACGGCTATGCCGAGCCGCTTGCCCATCGGCTGCCGCGCCTCCAGGCGCACGCTGACGACCCGCGCCTCCTCCATCCGCGTCACCAGGTAGGCCTCGCTGGTACCCAGCGCGTCCACCAGGCCTTTCTCCAGGGCGTCCTGTCCATACCACACCTCCCCCGTCGCCACCGCCTCGATGTCCAGCGCCGGGCGCCGCTTCGCCACGTGGCCCTTGAACAGCTCGTGTATGTGCTCGAGGTCCGACTGGAACTTCTCCCGTCCCTCCTCGGTGTTCTCGCCGAACACGGTCAGGGTGCGCTTGTACTCGCCCGCCGTGAGCAGCTCCACATCGACATCATGGCGCTTGAGCAGGCGATGCACGTTGGGCAGCTGGGCCACGACGCCGATCGAGCCGAGCACGGCGAACGGGGCGGCACGCAGGTGGTTTGCGGCACATGCCATGAGGTAGCCGCCGCTGGCCGCCACCTTGTCCACGCATACCGTCGTCTTGAGCCCCGCCTCGCGTAGCCGGTCGACCTGCGCGGCCGCCAGCCCGTAGGCATGCACCAGGCCCCCCGCCGACTCCAGGCGGATCACGACCTCGTCGCCTTCACTCGCCGCCGACGTGACGGCCGAGATCTCCTCGGCGAACCGCCCCGCCGCCGTCGCCCTGAGGTCGCCGTGAAAATCCAGGACCCATACCGTGCCGCGAGACTCGCCGGCCTGCCTGCGGGCAGCGCGTGAGCGGCTCTTGTCAGTGCGTCGGAAGGCCTTGGCCAGGCGCTTGCGCGCGCTCGGCTCGGTGGCGGCCAGGGCCAGGCGGCGGCGGCGGTACTCGAGGCGATCGTTCAGCTCCTCGACTTTCAGGCGCATGCGCTCGCCCGCCTCGTTCTTGATGCGGGCGATCACCACGACCGCCACCACGACCAGCAGGGTCAGGATCGACATCTGCAGGACGAAGCGCCCCATGTCCATCAGCCATTCGTTCACGTCGCCACTCCGTTTCCGTGTTGATCGTCCAATCGTGACCCCCGGGGCCGCCCCTGACAACGGGCTTGATTGAAACAATCGTTTGAAATAACCTCTGCCAGATGGGCCTACGCTCCCACTCGTACATCCACCACAGGAAGGATTTCCATGTCCACCTCGACATTAGACAAATTGCAAGAGCGCTTCGACCCCCAGGCAGCCCAGGGCATGGACGATGTCTTCCAGTTCCATTTCAGCGACAACGGCAGCCACTACCTGGTGGTCAAGGACGGCACTCTGTCGATCGAGGAAGGCGAGCACGACGACCCCTCCGTATCGCTCTCGATGAGCAGCGAGACGCTGAAGGGCATCATGACCGGCGAGGTCAACGGCATGACGGCGTTCATGACCGGCAAGCTCAAGGCCACCGGCAACGTGATGCTGGCGACCAAGCTGACCAGCCTGTTCCCGAATCGCTGAAGGCCGCGACGGGCCGCCTGCGGGCGGCCCGTTGGTGTTCTCAGCGCGACGGCGCGAGGCCGTCGGCAACCTCGGCAAGGTGGGTCTCGATCAGCGCCCGGGAAATGGAATAGGGGGGCGGCAGCTGCGGCAGCCGCTTGGGATGGAACCAGGCCGCATCGGCGATCTCGATGCCGTCGATGCGAATGCGACGGCTGGCCGCCTCGGCAAAGAAGCCCAGCATCAGTGCATGAGGGAACGGCCAGGCCTGGCTGCGGTAGTAGCGTATCCGCCCGATGCTGAGACCCACCTCTTCGTAGACTTCCCGATGCACCGCCTCTTCGGCCGACTCTCCCGGTTCGATGAACCCGGCCAGCGTGGAGTAGCGCCCCGGCGGGAAACGCGGGCTACGTGCCAGCAGCATGGCGTCGCCGTGGGTGACCAGGGTGATGATGCACGGCGAGATGCGCGGGTAGTTGCGATGCCCGCACTGCCGGCAATGCATGGCGAACTCGGCGTCGAGCCGGGCAGCATGTGCCCCGCAGCGGCCACAGTAGCGATGGTCGCGCAGCCAGGCGGACACCTGCAGCGCAGTGGCGATCAAGGGAAACCATGACCCGGGGAGGCGCGCCAGCCAGTCACGGCCGTCGGGCCAGTGCTCCCCGGGATGCTCCTCCACCGACAGGGCGATCGGCTCGTCGTGCCAGTAGGCCAGCGGCTGTACCGACTCGTCCCACGGTTGCGCCTGCTGGAGGGGAGTGCCATCCGGCCCGGGAGCAATGCGCCCCGCCGCCACCCGAATGAGCCTGCCGCCGCTGGCGGCCAGCGGCAGCTCACGGCGCAGCATCGCCGCTCCCTTGCGGTTGCGACATCAGCGCATCCCACTGGCAGCTTCCCGCCACCCGACGAATCTGCTCGAGCTTGGCCCGGTGGGCGGCGAGCTCCGCGTCGCCAGGGTGCAGCACGCGGAGGCTGCCGGCGGGAAGCGCCATGCGCCGGATCGACAGACCGCTGGCCATGGCCTGACTGTCGCTGCGCTCCTCGGCGTCGAGCGACAGCGCCGTCTGGCCACCGGTCATGGCCAGGTAGACATCGGCCAGGATCTCGGCATCGAGCAGGGCGCCGTGCAGCACGCGATGGCCGTTGTCGATCTCGTAGCGCTTGCACAGGGCGTCGAGATTGTTGCGCTGCCCCGGGTGTCGCTCGCGAGCCAGCTGCAGGGTATCGAGGATGCGGCAGTGTTCCGCCACCGGCCCCAGGCGCGGCTCGCCGCGCGCTGCCAGCAGCAGCTTGAATTCGTGGTCGATGAAGCCGACGTCGAAGGCGGCGTTGTGAATCACCAGTTCCGCGCCGCGGATGAACTCCCAGAAGGCATCGGCGACCTCGGCGAAGACCGGCTTGTCGACGAGGAATTCGTTGGTGATGCCGTGCACCCCGATGGCCTCAGCCTCGACCTCGCGCTGCGGATTGATGTACTGGTGATAGCTGTTGCCGGTCAGGCGTCGGTTGACGAGCTCCACGGCGCCGATCTCGATCAGGCGATGGCCCTCGCGGGGGTCGATGCCGGTGGTTTCGGTATCGAGTACGATCTGACGCATGGTTACGACTCTGGTTGGGTGGTGGTTGGCGAGCTCTCGCGGCGCCAGTGGGCATCGATGGCGGCATTGGCCAGCGCATCGGCTCGCTCGTTGCCGGGATGGCCACTGTGGCCCTTGACCCAGTGCCAATGGATACGGTGTCGGTGGGTTTCCTCCAGCAGCTCACGCCACAGCTCGGCGTTCTTGACCGGCGGCCTGCTGGCCGTCTTCCAGTTGCGCTTCATCCAGCCGTGGATCCACTCGGTGATGCCGCGGCGAAGGTACTCGGAATCGGTCCACAGCTCGACCTCGCAGGCCTGCTTGAGCGTGCGCAGCGCCATGATCGCCGCCATCAGCTCCATGCGGTTGTTGGTGGTGCAGGCCTCGAAGCCGTTCAGGGTCTTCTCGTGTCGGCCGCTGCTCAACACGGCCCCCCAGCCACCCGGGCCGGGATTGCCGCGACAGGCGCCGTCGGTGTGGATGATGACTCTGGGTAGCGGCTTGTCGGGGCTGCTGTCACTCAACTTCGGTTGTCCTTCTGCTCGGTTCCGGGACGGCACCGCCGACACGCGTGGCATGCCCCAGCGCACCACCGCCCAGGGTCCCCTGCAGCCTCAACCTGGGGCGCTGGCTCTGGGCGAGTCGGCTGCGGCGGCGGGCGTGAATGATGTAGCTGTCACCCAGCGGCACGTTGTGGCGCCGCCCCAGCGTCTCCAGAGCGGCGTTGGTCGGCGGACTGCCGGGCAGGTGGAAGCCGCAGTAGTCTACCCGCTCGACGCGGAAGTCGACAAACGCAAGCCAATCGCCCAGCTTGGCCGGCGTGCGCCAGTGCCCGCGCCACGGCAGCCGGCTGCGACGCCCGGGGGTCAGGCGGGCGAGACCGCCCAAGCCCAGCGGCATCCAGCCGAGCACGACCAGGCAACCGTCGTCCGCGGTGACCCGGGCGGCCTCCTGGAGCAGGCGATGGGGCTCGTCGACCACCTCCAGCAGGTGGTGGACGATGACCAGGTGAAGACATTCATCGGGCAGCGCGAGGGCATCGAGGGGGCACACCAGGGCCGAGGCCTTCTCGGACAGCTCGGCCGTCGGCGCCCAGCGAATGTTATGGCGTATGGGGGACATGTCGGTCAGCGACGGCCCCATGCCGAGCTCCAGGCTGTGGCCCCCGTGCAGGTTTTCGCAGATGGGTCCCAGGCAGGCCCGCTCGGCCCGCCAGTGCGCCTGACCGTCTTCGCTGGACCAGTAGCGACGCCCTTCCCGGTACAGCCGTGCCAAGGCGAGCGCTTCATGCGGGTTTGACATTGCTGACCAATACCTCCATGATCACCGGTTTTGCAGGCTATTTCGGCCTTTTTGCCGAGCACGGCCCTCGGTCGAGCGGGTGCCCACCACCGCGTTCGGCCGTACCGCCGGGCGCGCGAGACGGACTTACGACCGCCACCATTCGGTTGACGACGCGACGAAGGATGACCGCCTATGCTGAGCGTGACACCGATTCCCGCTTTAAGCGACAACTATATCTGGCTCCTGCGGCAGGATACGAGCCCTGAAGCCTGTGTCGTGGACCCTGGGGACGCCGAGCCGGTGATCCGCGTGCTCGAGCAGGAAGGTCTCACTCTTCGCTCCATCCTCGTCACCCACCATCACCCCGATCACGTGGCTGGCCTGCCGGAACTCATCGAACGCTATTCCCCCCAGGTGATCGGCCCCGACAATCCGGGTATCCAGGGCCTGACGGAGCGCGTCGGCCAGGGCGACACCTGCCGGGTCATGGGGCGCCGCTTCGACGTTCACGAGGTGCCGGGGCACACGCTGGACCATATCGCCTTCTTCACTGCCGGCATACCGCCATTGCTGTTCTGTGGCGACACCCTGTTCTCGGCGGGCTGCGGCCGCCTGTTCGAAGGCACGCCCGAGCAGATGCACCGTTCGCTGCAGGCTCTCGCCGCGCTGCCGGACGACACCCTGGTGTTCGCTGCCCACGAGTACACCCAGGCCAATCTCCGCTTCGCTCAGGCGGCCGACCCTCACAACCGGGATGTCGTCGAGGCCATCGACGAGGCCCGACGCGCCCGCGATCTCGACCGCCCCACCCTGCCGAGCCGCCTGGCCCGGGAGAAGCGCATCAACCCGTTCCTGCGCTGCGACGACCCGGATGTTCGCGCCACGGCGTCATCGCACGGCAATACCGATACCGACCAGGCCACCTTTACCACCCTGCGGGCCTGGAAAGACACATTCTGAGCATCAGACGCATCCCATGGGCGGAGTGGACGCCACCCGCCCAGAAGGAGAACGCATGACCTATCGAACGACGCGGCAGTGGACCTTGGCCCTTGCCGGAGGCATCGCCATGATCGGTGCGCTGTCGACAACCAGTCCGAAGCTTCTGGCAAGTCCCCATCCCGGGGCCGAACCGGCCCAGCCGTCCCATCATTTCTGGGACGACCTGAATCTGGACCACCTCCCCGGGGATGCCTGGGAACGGCTGCGCGACAACATGCAATGGCACGAGCGCCGCCACGACGCCCGGGTCCAGCAGTGGATCGACCACTACCGCGCCAACCCGGACAACATCGTCGAGATCATCGAGCGCGCCCGGCCGTGGATGGCCTGGATCAACGAGCAGGTCGAGCTGCGTGGACTGCCCGGCGAGGTTGGCCTGATCCCCTTCGTGGAGAGCTCCTACGATCCCCTCGCCCGCAGCCATCGAGGCGCGGCCGGCCTGTGGCAGTTCATGCCCGGTACCGCTGATGCCCTGGGCCTGCATCGTCACAATGGCTACGACGCGCGTCTCGACGTCATCGCCTCGACCCAGGCGGCGCTGGACTACATCGAGCTACAGGCCGACCAGTGGTACGACGGCGATATCGAACTCTCGCTGGCGGCCTACAACGCCGGCGCCGGTACCGTCAACCGGGCGCGCCAGGCCGCAGCGTCAGGCGGTTCGGCCGGTGACTACTGGGATCTGCAGCTGCCCGCCGAGACGATGAACTACCTGCCCAAGCTCAATGCCATCGCCGCCATCATCGACGACCCCGATGCCCACGGCGTC
This sequence comes from Billgrantia lactosivorans, assembly GCF_003254665.1. Classification (GTDB taxonomy): domain Bacteria; phylum Pseudomonadota; class Gammaproteobacteria; order Pseudomonadales; family Halomonadaceae; genus Halomonas; species Halomonas lactosivorans. Next base: position 291,064 of record NZ_QHGY01000001.1, read on the forward strand.
GCCCTGCCCGAAATCGACGACACCCCGGCTTTCGCCAAGGTGCCGGTCGACGCGCCGATCAACCTCTCCCAGCTGGCCAACCTCGCCGGCGTGGACCAGGCGGAGCTCACGGCGCTCAACCCGGGGCTGACCAATGGCAGCGCCTCCCCCGCCGCGGTCGACGTGGTGCTGGTTCCCATCGAGCAGGAAGAGGCGATACTGGCGGAGCTCAGTGCCCCGGCCCCGTCGACCCCGCAGGAAGGCGAGCAGTACCTCGTCCAGCATGGCGACAGCCTCTCGGCCATCGCCGGCCGCCACGGCATCAGCGTGGCCGAACTGCGCCGGCATAACGGTCTGAACGGCGATGTCATCCACAGCGGCCAGCAGCTCGAGATTCCCCATCGCAGCCTTGCGGCACGTTGAAAGCGCCGGCCACCGTCCGCCGAATATCGAGGTTTACAAGCGACGGATGGCCTGACACCTTATGGCGGTATCGCCCGGGCTGCCGGGCCAGCCTCCACCAAGGATGTCTTTGATGCGGTTCGTCCTGCCTATCACTCTCGTCTGTTGCCTGGGGCTTGGCTGGGGAGCGTCGTCGCACGCCGCCGACGCCGACGAGGTGCCCACCGTGCATGGCCTGGCGCTCTACGACGAGCCGGCCCTGCCCGCCGACTTCAGCCACTTTCCCTACGTCGACCCCGACGCCCCCAAGGGCGGCAGCATGACCCAGGCGGCGGTCGGCAGCAGCTTCGATTCGACCAATCCCTTCATCATTCGCGGTACGCCGGCAATCGGCATCAGCGAGATCTACGATACCCTGATGGTGGAGAACCCCGACGAACCGTTCAGTGCCTACGGCCTGCTGGCCGAGGGCATTCGTCTGGACCCGGAGCGCTACTGGATCGAGTTCGACCTGCATCCCGAGGCACGTTTCCACGACGGCGAGCCGGTGACGGCCGAGGACGTGGTCTACAGCTTTCACCTGCTGCGCGACGAGGGCAATCCGTTCTACCGTGGCTACTACGCCGACGTGAAGAGCGTCGAGGCGCTCGACCGTCATACCGTGCGCTTCGAGTTCGGCGCCAACCACTCCCGTGAGCTGCCGCTCATCGTCGGCCAGCTGCCGATCCTGCCGAAGCATTACTGGGAGCCGCGCGATTTTTCCAGCCCGACCCTGGCCCGGCACCCCGGCTCGGGCCCCTACCGCATCGCCGAGGTGGATCCGGGGCGTCGCATCGTCTACGAGCGCGTCGATGACTACTGGGGCCGCGACCTGCCGGTCAACGTGGGCCGGCACAACATCGATCGCCTGATCTACGACTACTATCGCGACCGCGACATCGCCTGGGAGGCGTTCAAGGCCGGCGTCATGGACTACCGGATCGACGCGCGGGCCGCGACCTGGGCCATCGGCTACGACTTCCCCGCCTATCGCGAAGGGCTGGTCAAGCGCATTACCGTGCCTGACGGCCAGCCGTCGCGGATGCAGGCCTTCGTGTTCAACCTGCGGCGCGACAAGTTCCAGGATCCCAGGGTGCGGGAAGCCCTCAACCTCACCTTCGACTTTCCCTGGCTCAACGCCAACATCTTCTACGACACCTACCGGCGCACCGAGAGCTATTTCCAGAACTCGGACATGGCCGCCGAGGGCAAGCCCAGCGATGCGGAGCTCGAGCTGCTCGAACCCTTCCGCGACGCTCTGCCGGCGCGGGTCTTCGAGGAGGCGCTGCCCATCGACCATCCCGACGACCTGCGCGAGCGGCTGCGCCTTGCCTACGACCTGCTGCTCGAGGCCGGCTACGAGGTCCGCGACGATACCCTGGTCGACGCCGAGAGCGGCCGTCCGCTCACGGTGGAGGTGATGCTCTTCGACAGCGGCATGGAGCGGGTGGTCCAGCCGATGCTGCGCAACATGTCGCGCCTCGGGATTCGCGGCAGCCTGCGCATCGTCGACATCAACCAGTACCTCAATCGGCTGCGCAGCTTCGACTTCGACCTCATCGTCGGCCAGTTCCCCCAGTCCAACAATCCGGGCAACGAGCAGCGCGAATACTGGACCAGCGAGTTCGCCGACAGCCCGCAGAGCCGCAACTTGATGGGGCTGGAGAATCCCGCCGTGGACAGCCTGGTGGAGCGACTGATCCGGGCCGACAGCCGCGAGGAGCTGAATACCGTCGCGCGCGCGCTGGACCGGGTGCTGCGCTGGGAATTCATCACCATCCCGCAGTACCACTCCGGCGAGACCCGGATTGCCGTCTGGGACAAGTTCGGCTATCCCGAACCCTTCCCGGAGTACGGGCTCGATCTCGCCGCCTGGTGGGTCGATGCCGAACGTGAAGCCGAGATCAACCAGCGCCTGCGCCGCCGCTAGGCCGCCGCCCATGAGGAAGCCGTGACGTGAGCCGCTACATCCTGCGCCGACTGCTGCTGATGGTGCCCACCCTGGTGGGGATCATGCTGCTCAACTTCATCATCGTCCAGGCCGCGCCGGGCGGTCCGATCGACCAGATGCTGGCCCGCTTCGAGGGCGTCGACAGCATGGTCAGCACACGCCTGGACGCCGGCGGCGGTGACGTGGTGGTGCGCGACGAATCGCGCGGAGCCCGCGGCATCGATCCGCGCTTCATCGAGCAGCTCGAGCAGCAGTTCGGCTTCGACAAGCCCGCCCACGAGCGCTTCCTGGGCATGCTGGGCGACTACGCCACCTTCGACTTCGGCAACAGCTTCTTCCGCGACCGACCGGTCGTCGAGCTGATGATCGAACGGCTGCCGGTCTCGATCTCGCTGGGGCTCTGGACCACCCTGCTGGTCTACCTGATCTCGATCCCCCTGGGCATCCGCAAGGCGCTTCACCACGGCTCGCGCTTCGACGTCTGGACCTCGGGGCTGGTGATCGTCGGCTATGCCATCCCCGGGTTCCTGTTCGCCATCCTGTTGATCGTGCTGTTCGCCGGCGGCAGCTACTGGGATCTCTTCCCGTTGCGCGGATTGACTTCGCCCGACTTCGACGAGCTGAGTGCCTGGGGCAAGGTCAAGGATTACTTCTGGCACATCACCCTGCCGGTCACCGCCATGACCATCGGCAGTTTCGCCACCCTGACCATGCTGACCAAGAACAGCTTCCTCGACGAGATCCACAAGCAGTACGTGCTCACCGCCCGTGCCAAGGGGGCCAGCGACCGCCGCACGCTCTATGGTCACGTGTTCCGCAACGCCATGCTGATCATCATCGCCGGCCTGCCCGGCGCCCTGGTGACGATCTTCTTCACCGGCTCGCTGCTGATCGAGGTGATCTTCTCGCTGGAGGGGCTGGGGCTGCTCGGCTTCGAGGCGGTGATGCAGCGCGACTACCCGGTAATCTTCGGCACACTGTTCCTCTACACCCTGATCGGGCTGATCCTCAAGCTGGTTTCCGACCTCACCTACGTGTGGGTGGATCCGCGCATCGATTTCGAGACACGGGAGTCCTGAGCCGATGGCATTTGCGTTCTCCTCCAAGCTCTCCCCCATCGCGCGGCGTCGTATCGAGGTCTTCCGCCGCAACCGTCGCGCCCGGGTCTCGCTGTGGATCTTTCTTGTCCTGTTCGCGGTGAGCCTGGGTGCCGAACTGATCGCCAACGACAAGCCCCTCGTGATGCGCTACGACGGCCAGTGGTACGTGCCGCTGCTGGTGGATTACCCCGAGACCGAGTTCGGCGGCTTCCTGCCCACGCGCACCGACTACCACGACCCCTTCATCCGCGAGCGGCTCGAGGAGCGTGCCATGGCCATCTGGCCGCTGATCCCGTTCTCCTACCAGACCCTGGACATGCAGATGATGCGGCCGTCGCCCTCGCCGCCCGATCCACGCCACTGGCTGGGAACGGACGACCAGGGCCGCGACGTCCTGGCGCGCGTGATCTACGGTTTTCGCCTGTCGGTGGCCTTCGCCCTGGTGTTGACCGCGGGCTCGCTGGTGATGGGGGTGATCATCGGCGGCATCCAGGGTTACTTCGGCGGCAAGACCGACCTGATCGGTCAGCGCCTGACCGAGATCTGGTCGGGCTTGCCGGTACTGTTCCTGCTGATCATCCTGGCCAGCTTCGTCCAGCCCGGCTTCTGGTGGCTGCTAGGTATCATGCTGCTGTTCTCCTGGCTCGGCCTGGTGGACGTGGTGCGCGCCGAGTTCCTGCGCGCGCGCAACCTCGAATACGTGCGCGCCGCCAAGGCCATGGGGCTGCCGTCGCGGCTGATCATGTGGCGCCACGTGCTGCCCAATGCCATGGTGGCCACCCTGACCTTCATCCCGTTCCTCTTCACCGGCGCCATCACCACCCTGACGGCGCTCGATTTCCTCGGCTTCGGCCTGCCGCCGGGCTCGCCGTCGCTGGGCGAGCTGGTGGCCCAGGGCAAGAACAACCTGCATGCGCCCTGGCTCGGCATCACCGCCTTCGTCAGCCTGTCGCTGATGCTTTCGCTGCTGGTCTTCATCGGCGAAGGATTGCGCGACGCATTCGACCCGCGACACATCCAGCACGCCGCCAGCGCCACGCCGCTGACCAGGACTCAGCCCAATGCCTGATACTCGCCCCCAGCCCCTGCTGCGACTCGACAAGCTGTCGGTCGCCTTCGACGGCAAGCCGGTCCTCAACGACCTGACCCTGGAGGTCCGCCGCGGCGAAACCCTGGCCCTGGTCGGCGAGTCGGGCTCGGGCAAGTCCGTCTCGGCGCTCGGCGCCATGAACCTGTTGCCCGACAACGCCCGCGTTACCGGCGGCCGCTGGCTCGGGGACACCGACCTCGCCACGCTGAAGCCGCGCGACTGGCAGGCACTGCGGGGCGGTCGCGTCGGCTTCGTGTTCCAGGAGCCGATGACCTCGCTCAACCCGCTGCACACCGTGGGCAAGCAGATCGGCGAGACGCTGCGCCTGCATCAAGGGCTGTCGGGGCGCGCGGCCCGGGAGCGAACTCGGCACCTGCTCGAACAGGTCAAGCTGCCCCGCGCGGAGGAACTGCTCGACGCCTGGCCGCACCAGCTCTCGGGCGGTCAGCGCCAGCGGGTGATGATCGCCATGGCCATCGCCAACGACCCGGAACTGCTGATCGCCGACGAGCCCACCACGGCGCTCGACGTCACCGTGCAGCAGGAGATCCTCGCCCTGCTCGCCGAGCTGCGCGACCGGCATGGCATGGGCATGCTCTTCATCACCCACGACCTCAACCTGGTGCGGCGCCATGCCGATCGTATCTGCGTGCTATATGACGGACACGAACAGGAGACGGGCCGCGTCGGCGACGTCTTTGCCGCACCACGCAGCGCCTACACGCGGACGCTGCTCGACGCCGAGCCCGCCGGCCGGCCGGCGCCTGTCGGTTCGTCGCAGCTACTGCTCGAGGCGCGCGGCATCGCGGTGAGCTTCCAGCGCCCCAAGCGGCTGTTCGCCCGGCGCCCTCCCGCTTTCGAGGCGGTAAAGCCGATCGACCTGCACCTGGCGCCGGGCGAGACCTTGGGAATCGTCGGCGAATCCGGCTCCGGCAAGACCACCCTGGCCATGGCGCTGCTGAGGCTGGTGGAGAGCCGCGGCCAGATCGAGCTCGACGGCGAACGGCTCGACCGCCTCACCGGCAATGCCCTGCGCAAGCGCCGGCGCCGCATCCAGGTCGTCTTCCAGGATCCCTATGGCTCGTTGTCGCCGCGTATGCCCGTCTCCGCCATCATCAGCGAGGGGCTGCGCTTCCACTATCCCGAGCTTGGCGACGACGAGGTGGACAGGCGCGTTCGGGGCGCCATCCAGGAGGTCGGCCTGCCTGCCGACTGTGCGGCGCGCTATCCGCATGAATTCTCCGGCGGCCAGCGCCAGCGAATCGCCGTGGCCCGAGCCCTGATCCTGGAGCCCGCGCTGGTGGTGCTCGACGAGCCCACGTCGGCGCTGGATCGCACCGTCCAGAAGCAGCTGGTCGAACTGCTGCGTGACCTGCAGGCCCGCCGTGGCCTGAGTTTCCTCTTCATCAGCCACGATCTTGCCGTCGTCCGCGCCATGGCACACCGCGTACTGGTGCTGAAGGACGGGGAACTGGTGGAACAGGGCGAATGCCTTTCGCTGCTGGCCGACCCCAGCAGCGACTACACCCGTGCCCTGGTAAAAGCGGCAGGGCTCGTGCCGCAGGCCTGAGCTGTTGACATGGTGATTGTGGTATAGGTTGGGCGACCTGGAAGATAACGGTATAAAAGCCGTATCGTGGCTAAGTATGCCGAACGCGCCTCTTGGCCCGGCATGTCTTATACTGGGGACTTCGTGCCCGTCAGGATCACAGGAACGCCTTCATGCGCTGCCTTGTCCTTTCATTGCGGCGCTTTGCGCTGCTGTTGCTGCTCGTGTCTCCTGCCGTGGCGACGGCCTCACCCATGGATCTGGACAAGGGCTGGGAGTACCGCTGGGGGGATTCACCTCGGCTTGCCGACGGCACCCTCGCCTGGCTGGACGACACGATCGACGAATCGGCGTGGCAGGCTATCGAATTCCCCTCCAACCCGCCCGGCCGAGAAGGCAACCGGCATGCCTGGTTCCGCATCACCCTGCCCGACGGCGAGTGGCGTGACCCGGTGCTCTATGTCTACAGCATCGACCTGATTGCACAGGCGTTCCTGGATGGCGAGCTGATCTACCAGCACGGCAGCTTCGACGCCCGCGGCGAAGGCCCCTTCGTCGGCTGGCCCTGGCACGTGATCAGCCTGCCCGAGGATTTCGCCGGACGCCAGCTGGCGTTCCGGGTCTATTCCAACTACACCGATATCGGCCTGTGGGGCGAGGTCCGCCTGATGGACCGTCCCCAGCTGTTCGCCATGATTCTGAACCGCTCGGCGGCCGACCTGGTGGTGAGCGCCTTCTGCCTGCTGCTCGCCCTGCTCGCCGGCGGCTTCGCCCTGCTCCACCAGCGTCGCCAGACCTTTGCCGGTATCGGGTTCTTCTCGCTCGCCTCGGGGGTGATGATCCTGGCCGAAACCCAGGCCAGCCAGCTGCTACTGGCGGCACCCCTGCTGTGGGACTATCTCGCGGCGGCCGGTTACTACGCGCTGCCGGTGGGCATCGGCCTGCTGCTGCAGCCATGGTTCTCGGATCGGCGCGCGCGCTGGATTCGCCGCCTGTGGCAGTTCCACCTGGGCTACCTCGTGCTGGCCCTGGGCCTCGCCCTGATCGGCGTCGTCAACCTCTCCAGCACCTTCCCGCCCTACGATGTCCTGCTGGCCGTCACACTGCCGGTACTGTTCGCCCTCGTTGCCGGCCACCTGAGGCAGCTCAACGGCGAGCAGCGGCTGATCATCGCCGCCTACGGCCTGTTCGCCCTGCTGCTGCTGGTCGACATGGCGGTTGCCCATGGCCTGCTGCCGTGGCGGCGCGTTCCGGTCAGCCTGGGAGCACTGGGTTTCAGCCTGGCCATCGTGGCGATCTCGCTGCGCCACTACGCCCACACCCAGCGGGAACTACTCGAGCTGAACCAGCGCCTCGAGCAGCAGGTTGCCGATCGCACCCGCGACCTGCAGCATCTGGTCGAGCAGTTGCGCGCCTTCTCCTATCAGGACCCCTTGACCGGGTTGAAGAACCGCCGTCACTTCGACGAGATATTCGCACACGAGGCGGCCATCGCCCGGCGTGGTACGCCGCTCACGCTGGTGATGCTCGATATCGACCACTTCAAGCAGTTCAACGACCTGTTCGGACATGAGGCCGGCGATGCGGTGCTGGTGGCCACGGCAAGGCTGATCGGCGATCACTTCCGCGAGGCCGACGTGGTCTGCCGCCTGGGTGGCGAGGAGTTCGTGGTGGTGATGCCCGGCGCCTCGGCACGGCAAGCCAGCGAAGCCGTCGAGCGTCTGCTGGCGTCGATGCGCCAGCAGTCCTTCCTGCATGGTGGCGAGGCGCTCGGCTGCGTCAGCCTCTCCTGCGGCATCGCCAGCTATCCGGCGCATGCCGACGATCCGTACGCACTGATTCGCCTGGCCGACCTGGCGCTCTATCGGGCCAAGCATTGCGGCCGCGACCGTAGCGAAACCTATGCGCCATCCACGTGAATCAGGCGAATTCGGCGACCTCTACGGCACTCAGTTCCCGCCACTCCCCCGGCGCCAGGGTACCCAGCGACAGTGGCCCCACCGACTCCCGATGCAGCGCCGTGACGTGATTGCCGATGGCGGCAAACATGCGCTTGACCTGGTGATAGCGCCCCTCGTACAGCGTCAGCTCGGCCTCGTGGCTGCTGCGCATGACGAGGGTGGCCGGCAGGGTCGGCTTCTCTTCCCCCTCCAGCAGCATGCCCTCGGCGAAGCGCCGCACGGCGTCGGCCAGGGTGGCGCCCGCGAGGGGCTCTGCCAGGGTGGCGCGATAGATCTTGGCGCAGCGTCGACGCGGCGAGCTGACGCGATGCGACCACTGGCCATCGTCGGTCAGCAGCACCAGACCGGTGGTATCGACGTCGAGCCGCCCCACCGGCTGCAGGCGCTCGGCCTTGGGCAGGTCGATGAGGTCCACAACGCGTGGATAGAGTCCTCGGCGCGCGCTGCACTCCACGTCGGCGGGTTTGTGGAGCATCACGTAGCGCAACCCGACCAGGGCCAGCGGCTGGCCGTCCCACTCCACCCGGTCAGCGGCGCCGACCCGGGTGGCGGACTGCTTCACCACGGCCCCGTTGACGCGGACCTCACCGCGATGCAGCGCCTTCTTGGCCAGGCTGCGGGTCAGGTCCGTGGTTTCCGCCAGGAAGCGATCCAGGCGCATCAGAACCCCACCCCATCGGCCAGTGAAAAGTGGTCGGCATCCCGCCAGGCAGGAAACTTCTCGCGGAAGGCCTCGAGGTCGGCACGTGACAGCGTCGCGCTCTTGATGAAGGCGGTGTCGCGGGGCTCGTCGATGATCGCCTCGCCCTTGAAGTCCACCAGCATGGAATCGCCGGCATAATGCATGCCGTTGGCATCCTCGCCCACACGATTGACGCCGATGACCGGGCACAGGTTCTCGATCGCGCGAGCCTGCAGCAGGATGCGCCAGGGGTGTCGCCGCGGTGCCGGCCAGTTGGCCACGCACAGCAGCGCATCGTACTCGAAGTGCTCGCCGGGCCCGGGGCTCTGGCGCAGCCATACCGGGAAACGCAGGTCGTAGCAGACGCTGAGCAGGATACGGAAGCCCTTCAGCGTGACGATCACCCGATCGTGGCCCATGGAGTAGCGCTCATGCTCGCCGGCCATGCGGAACAGGTGACGCTTGTCGTAGCAGACGCGGCTGCCGTCGGGCCGCGCCCAGACGAGGCGGTTGTAGTAGCGGCCGTCCTCGACGACCGCCACGCTGCCCGTGACCACGCAGTTGCGCTCGCGGGCCTGGCCGCTCAACCAGGCGACGGCACGGCTCTGCTCCATCGGTTCTGCCATCTCGCGCGAGTTCATGGTGAAGCCGGTGGCGAACATTTCCGGCAGCACGATGAGGTCGGTGGCGTCGCCGTCCAGATCGCCAAGCTGCTCTTCGAGCATGCGGCAGTTGGCCTCGGGGTCTTCCCAGCGCAGGTCGCACTGCACCAGGGTCGTACGCAGATCGCTCATGGGGGAGTCCCTTGCAGTTGTTCGTCCATCGTTTCAGCCTACCCCAGGCGGCGATCGACGTCAGCCCGCGTGCACGCTTCGAGGGCCCCGGCCTCGGCCGCATGGAGCCCGGTTCAATAGGCTGCTAAATTACAGCTTTCCCCCCAGCAGAGTATCCGGCATGTCCCTGCAGTCCTCGAATGATCGTGAAGCCGTGCGTGGCGTCGGTTTCGGCCTGGCCGCCTATGTCATGTGGGGCTGTTTTCCGTTGTTCTTCGCCCTGTTCGAGGGCGTGCCCGCCTTCGAGGTGCTGATTCACCGCATCATCTGGTCGTGCCTGTTCCTGGTCGTTCTCATCACCCTGCTCAAGCGCTGGGCGCCCATTCGCAAGGCATGCAGCGAACCCAGGCGCCTCGGGCGCGTGCTCGGCTGTGCCCTGCTGATCGCCACCAACTGGGGGCTCTACATCTACGCCGTCGAGAGTCGTCAGGTGTTCCAGGCCAGCCTGGGCTACTTCCTCACGCCGCTGGTCAACGTGGCCCTGGGCATGCTGGTGCTGCGCGAGGCCATGGCCGGGCTGCAGCGCATCGCGGTGCTGCTGGCAGGCACCGCCATCGCCATTCAGCTGGTGCTGCTGGGAGAGCTGCCCTGGATCAGCCTGACACTGGCGCTGAGCTTCGGCACCTACGGCCTGTTGCGCAAGCAGGTACCGCTGGACGGGCTGTCGGGCCTTTTCGTGGAGACCCTGCTGCTGCTGCCGCTGGGCCTGCTGGCCCTGGCCTGGTTCACGGCGAGCGGGCTCTCCCACTTCCTGGCCGAGCCCGGCATCACGCTGCTGCTGATAGCGAGCGGGGTGCTCACCGCCCTGCCGCTGCTGGCTTTCGCCGGGGCGGCCCGGCGGCTGCGCCTGGCGACGCTGGGCTTCCTCATGTACCTCAATCCCACCATCCAGTTCTTCATCGCCCTGCTGGTGTTCCGCGAGCCGTTGTCGGCGACGCAGCTGGCCACCTTCCTGCTGATCTGGGCCAGCCTGGGACTCTACTCCTGGTCGGCCTGGAACGCCCGGATACGCCCTCTGGCACCGGCTGGCACCGCCGCCCGCCCCGAGCACCGCTGAGCGGCACCGCGGGCCGGGTCGTCACGCCGCCTCGGGCTTGTAGCCGACCCGGAACCCGCCCCAGTGCTTGCCGCCGACGTAGATGGGGACCGACAGGTCGTGCATCACTTCTCCGGTATCGCGCTTGTAGGTCTGCAGCAGCAGGGTCTGCTCATGCGTGCCGCAGCGTTGACCGGTGGTGTCCTCGTAGATCCGCCGGTTGCGGCAGAACCTGAGGTCGTGGTCGTAGTCGCCGGTGGGCGGCCGGCTGCTCTGGGCATTGTGAGTGGGGATGTAGCCTCGACGGTCGATGCCGATGGCGTAGGCCACCCCCAGCCGCTCGAGAAGCGGTTCCTGGATGGGCGGGAAATTGTCGTCGGTGAAGCCGACGAAGCCGGTCTCGTACTGCTGTGGATTGGTGCCGGGAATCGGCGTGTACTGGGCATGGAAGAGGGTCTGCTCGTCGAGTTCGCCGCGCTTGATGGCAGAATCGAGCAGTGCGCCGATCTTGGCGGCGGCCTGGCGAGCCGCCTCGAAGACCTGCTGGTGGCGCCCCTCCAGGCGCTGCTGGGCCAGCGCCGCGTCGACCGCTTCGGCACCCGCCATCAGGGCGCGCGCCTGGCTCGCCAGGCCGTGCATGTCGCGGTTGCCCTGTTCGGCGTCCTCCTCCAGCGTGCCCAGGGTGCCCGCGACGCGCTGCGAGTGCCGGTTGGTGTCCTCCATGGCCTCGGCGATGGAGCGGATCTCGCCCTCCACCTGGTCGAAATGACCGGTCATCTCGGTGAGTTGCTCGCCGACCTTGCTCATCTCCTTGGCGCGGTCGCCGACCCGCTGCATCAGGTGGCCGATGGTGTCGACCACGCGATGGCTGCTGTCGCCGATATCCCCGACCAGGGCTTCGACGTTGCGCGTGGCATCCGCGGTCCGTCCGGCGAGCTGGCGTACCTCCCCGGCCACCACGGCGAAGCCGCGGCCATGTTCGCCGGCCCGAGCGGCCTCGATCGAGGCATTGAGCGAGAGCAGGTTGGTCTGCTCGGCGATCTCCTCGATCAACGAGGTCACGTGGCGCACGCTGTCGGCCTTCTGGCTCAGCATGTTGAGCAGTTCCAGCGCCTCTTCGGAGCGCTCGGCCAGGGCCTGCATCTCGTCGATCACCTGCCCCAGCGATTCCCGGCTGACGTGGCTGGCATCCCGGGAGCGACTCGCCAGGGTCGCCACATTGGACGCGCTGGCGGCGACCTGCTCGATCGCCGAGGTGATCGCCGCCATGCTCGAGGAGGCTTCGCGCACGGTCTGTTCCTGGCGCTCCAGGCGCTGGTCCATGCGATCGGCGTGGTGGGACACCTCGGCAGAAGCGATCGCCGTGGTGCTGGCCTGGCGGATCAGGCCATGGGCCATCCGCCGCAACGAGAGGTAATCCCGGGACGCGGGCAGCCAGACATGAAAGCGGTCGTTGGCCAGCGAGTCGGCGCTGGCGCGGTAGATCGCAGCAAGACCACTCAGCGCGAACGCGGCACCCGAGATGGACGCCAGCCCCACCGAGAGCAGCGCCTGCCATCCGGCGCCGCCGCGGGAGCCCAACATGAGGCCGGCGGCCAGCGTAACCGCGGCCAGCAGGAGCATCAGTATCCGCATGCGTGTCGTCTCTTTGTTATAGAAGTTTTCGAAGATTAACGTCTAGTAAGTGGCATACGCATCACCACTTTCGCCTGACAGACGAAAGCGCTACTCAAGTCTCATGCTGAGCGGTCGATACTGAAATGCTTCGAGGCGGCGAAGCCCCGTCCGTTCGGGCAGGCGAGCCAGCAGCACGCTGAGGCGCCGGGCGGGTCGCGAGGCGACGCCCGGCGCTTCCCTCACGCCTGGCTGGCGGCGAGCGCCTGGTCGAGATCGGCGATGATGTCATCGACATGCTCGATGCCGATGGAGAGGCGCACCATGTCCGGCGTGACGCCGGCGGCGGCGAGTTCGTCGTCGCTGAGCTGTCGATGGGTGGTCGATGCCGGAATCGACGAGCAGGTCTTGGCATCGCCGATGTTGACCAGGCGCAGGATCATGCCCAGCGCATCGTAGAAGCGCGCGCCGGCGTCTCGGCCGCCCTGGATGCCGAAGCTGAGAATGCCCGAGGCCTGACCGTTCATGTAGCGCCGGGCCAGGGCGTGATCCTTGTGACCGGGCAGGCCGGCATACTGCACCCAGGTCACCGCCGGATGCCCGTCCAGGTACTCGGCTACCTGGCGTGCGTTGTCGCAGATGCGCTCGATGCGCAGCGCCAGCGTCTCCAGTCCCTGCAGCAGATTCCAGGCCGCCTGAGCCGAGAGCGCCGCCCCCATGTTGCGCAGTGGCACCACCCGGGCACGGGCGATGAAGGCGGCGTCTCCCACGTCGCGGGTATAGCTCACCCCATGGTAGGAGACGTCCGGCTCGTTGAGCAGCGGGAAGCGCTTGGGGTGGTCGGCCCAGGGGAACTTGCCAGAGTCGACGATGACGCCACCGACCGTGGTGCCGTGCCCGCCGATGTACTTGGTCGCGGAGTGGATCACGATGTCGGCACCGTGCTCGATCGGCCGCCACAGGAAGGGCGTGGGCACGGTGTTGTCGACGATCACCGGCACGCCGTGACGATGCGCGGCCTCGGCCAGCCTGGCCATGTCGACCACGCTGCCCGAGGGATTGCCGACGCTTTCGCAGAACACCGCCTTGGTACGCGCGTCGATCAGCGACTCGATGCCGTCGATGTCGTCCTTGTCGGCGAAGCGCACCTCGATGCCCTGGCGCGGCAGGGTATGTGCAAACAGGTTGTAGGTGCCGCCATAAAGCTCGCTGATCGAGACGATGTTGTCGCCGGCCTCGGCGATGGTCTGGATCGCATAGGTGATGGCCGCCATGCCGGAGGCCACCGCCAGCCCGGCGACACCACCTTCCAGCGCGGCGATGCGCTGCTCGAGCACGGCGCAGGTGGGATTCATGATGCGCGAATAGATATTGCCTTCGACCTTGAGATCGAACAGGTCGGCGGCATGCTGCGCGCTGTCGAAGGAGAACGAGGTGGTCTGGTGGATCGGCACGGCCACGGCGTGCTGGTCGTCGGGGGCGTAGCCGTGGTGCAGGGCGATGGTTTCGGGCTTCATGGGGCGTCCTGTGGTTGAGGGAATCATGGTTTTATATCACTCGATGCTAACCAAGACTCAACCCGTCCACCAATATCGTTTAGTCTGGTCGTCCCCCCACCCCGACGTGAAGCGAAGGATGCTCAAACGCTACCTGCCGATCCTCACCTGGCTGCCCCACTACAATCGGCGGCTCGGCCTCGCCGACCTGCTGGCGGGCCTGATCGTCACCGTCATGGTGATCCCCCAGTCGCTGGCCTACGCCGTGCTTGCCGGCCTGCCGGCCGTCGTCGGGCTCTACGCCAGCCTGCTGCCGAGCCTGGCCTATACCCTGCTCGGCACCAGCCGCACCCTGGCGGCGGGGCCGGTGGCAATCATCGCGCTGATGACCGGCGCGGCGCTGGCCGGCGTGGCCACGCCTGGAACGGCGCAGTATGTCGAGGCGGCACTGGTGCTGTCGCTGCTGTCAGGGATCATCCTGGTGGTGATGGGCCTGCTGCGCATGGGTTTCGTCGCCAATTTCCTCAGCCACCCGGTCATTGGCGGCTTCCTCTCGGCCTCGGGCATCCTCATCGCCGCCAGTCAGGCGGGTTACCTGCTCGGCATCGAACTCTCGGCGCGCGACCTGCTGCCGCGAGTGGTGGAGCTGGCACGGGAGCTGCCCTCCGTGCATCTGCCCACCCTGGCCATCGGCGCGGGCAGTCTCGCCTTCCTGCTGTGGCTGCGCCAGTTCGGCCGCGCCAGCTTGCGCCGGCTCGGCCTGCCCCGCTCACTGGCCGACCTGCTTACCCGGGCGGGCCCGGTCTTCGCCGTGCTGATCACCACCCTGGCGACCTGGCACTGGGGGCTCGAGCAGCGCGGCGTAGCCGTGATCGGGGATATCCCCCAGGGGCTGCCGCCGCTCACACTGCCCGGTTTCGACGCCTCGCTGTGGCAGGCCCTGCTGGTGCCGGCCCTGCTGATCAGCGTGGTCGGCTTCGTCGAATCGGTCTCGATGGGCCAGATGCTGGCGGCCCGACGACGCGAGCGCATCTCGCCCAACCAGGAGCTGCTCGCCCTCGGCGGCACCAACCTCGCCGCCGCCTTCACCGCCGGCATGCCGGTCAGCGGCGGCCTGACGCGCACCGTGATCAACCACGACGCCGGCGCCCAGACCCCCCTGGCGGGCCTGTTCGCCATGCTCGGGATCGGTGCGGTGACGCTGTTCCTTACGCCGGCGTTGCATCATCTGCCCGTCGCCACCCTGGCAGCCACCATTACCGTGTCGATCATCACCCTGATCGACGTGCCGATGATCCGCCAGACCTGGCGCTACTCGCGCAGCGACTTCTCGGCCATGGCCGTCACCATCCTGTTGACCCTGGTCGAAGGGGTCGAGGCGGGCATCCTGGGCGGCGTGGGACTCTCCATCGCGCTGTTCCTCTACCGTACCAGCCGCCCCCACAGCGCCCTGGTCGGCCGCATTCCCGGCACCGAGCACTTCCGCAACGTCGAGCGCCACGACACCGAGACCGCCAGTCATCTGGCACTGCTACGCATCGACGAGAGCCTCTACTTCGCCAATGCCCGCTATCTGGAAGACACCGTCTATGACCTGGTGGCGACACGCCCCGAACTCGAACACGTGGTGCTGATCTGCTCGGCGGTCAATCTGATCGACGCCTCGGCGCTGGAAAGCCTGGACGCCATCAATGCCCGCCTCAAGGATTCACGGGTCACCCTGCACCTGGCCGAGGTCAAGGGGCCGGTCATGGATCAGCTCAAGCGCAGCGACTTCCTCGATGACATGACCGGACGCGTCTTCCTCAGCAGCTATGCCGCCTGGCGCGAGCTCTCCCGCCCCTCCGACTAGCACGCAGGGACCTGCCGTGGCGCCGGAAGCCTGCCGGCAGGCCTATACCTTGGTCTAGGTGGGACTCACCGACCCGTCACGGCGGGCCGGGCAACCCCCTCATTTGCCTACCCTTTGCGTGTGTTTCTCTACGTTATTCCGCGTGGCGGAAACGTCGCCGGGCGTCATCCACGCGCAGCCGTTGACAGGGCGATAGCGCCTTTCTAGTATCGATCTCAGTTTCGGAATCAAATACCGCATAGCAAAACAACAATCACCCAAGGCACAGGAGTCCCTCATGCGCCAGCTGTCCCGTTCCCTCGCCCTCAGCGTCCTTCCCCTCTCGCTGCTCTCCACCGCCGTGGCCCAGGCCGACGAGGTCGAGCTGCCGCGCACCATGGCCTGGACCGCCTACGGCACCAACTCCAGCGGCTACGCCCAGGCGGTGGCCATCGGCAACATGCTGCAGGAGCACTACGGCACTTCGGTACGCGTCCTGCCCGGCGACAACGACGTGTCGCGCATGACCCCGCTCAAGCAGGACCGTGTCGACCTCTGCGCCTGCGGGATCGCCAGCTATTACGGCGCCGAAGGCGTGCTGATGTTCGCGGACCGTGACTGGGGCCCGCAGCCTATCCGCCTGCTCACGACCTCCACCGCCTCGTTCGGCCTGTCGCTGGCCGTGGCCGGCGATGTCGACGTCGAGACCCCGGCGGACCTGGCCGGCAAGCGCATCGCCTATATCCGCGGCGACGACGCCCTCAACAAGGGCACCGAGGCCTATCTCGCCTTCGGCGGCCTCACCTGGGACGACGTCGAGCGCGTCGACTACCCCGGCTATGCACGTTCGTTCGACGGCATCATCGCCGGCGACGTCGATGCCTCCTTCACCACCACCGTGACGCCGCCCGCCCAGCAGCTCGCCAGCAGCCCGCGCGGCATCAGCTGGCCGGTGCTCGACCCCGATGACACCGAGGGCTGGGAGCGCCTGCTGGCGGTGGCCCCCTACTTCCAGCCCCACGAGGTGACCTCCGGCGCCGGCGACGTCAGCGAGGACAACCCCGTGCCCAGCGCCAGCTATCCCTACCCCATCGTGGTGGCCAACCAGGACCTCGACGACGAGGTCGCCTACGGCCTGATCAAGGCGCTGCAGGACAACTACGATGACTACAAGGATGCCGCCCCCGGCGCCGTGGGCTACGCCCTCGAGTACCAGGACCTGACCTGGGTGCTGCCCTTCCACGATGCGGTGGTCGAGTACTACAAGGAGATCGGCGAGTGGACCGACGAGATGCAGGCCCACCAGGATGCGCTGATCGAACGCCAGGAAGTCCTGCTCGAGGCCTGGGACGCCTTCCTCGACGACGCCCCCGATGACGAGGAGGCGTTCCAAGACGCCTGGATGGAGGCGCGCGCCGAGGCCCTCACCGAGGCCGGCCACGATCCGATCTTCCAGTGATCCGCCCGCCTCGCGCCTGACCCCGGGGCGGCCTGGCCGCCCCTTTCCCGATTCACGGACGCCGCCATGACCGCCAGCACACCGAGCCAGTCTCCCCGCGAGATGAAGGAGAAGGTCACCCACATACGTCAGCTCCCCGCCGCGTTGCGCTGGATTCCCGGCGCCGTGACGGTGGTGCTGATGGCGATGACCCTGGACTACCTGTTCAACCTTGGCTGGCTGCGCTTCGTCACCGGCCTCGAGACCCAGTTCTATTATGCCGTGGTGGCCCTGCTGCTGCCGCTGGTGTTCCTGCTGTGGCCCATCCACCCCAGGCTGCAGCATCGCCCCGTCCCATGGTACGACTACCTGCTGAGCGCACTGGCCCTGGGCGTCGGCGGCTACTTCGTCTACCACGCCGAGGCGATCCTCGAACGCGGCTGGGCCTTCGCCGCCCCCGACACCGCCATCCTGGTGAGCTACGCCTGGTGGCTGCTGATCGTTGAGGCCGCGCGGCGTGCAGGCGGCTGGCCCATCGCCCTGATCGCCGCCACCTTCTCACTCTACCCGCTGTTCGCCGATGTCGTTCCCGGGCCGATCCAGGCGTTCCCCTCCACCCTGGAGGAGACCGCCATGTACCACACCATGAGCGCCGAGAGCATCATGGGCGTGCCGCTGCAGGCCTTCGCCGGCCTGGTGATCGGCTTTTTGGTGTTCGGCGTGGTGCTGCAGAAGAGCGGCGGCGGCAAGTTCTTCATCGACCTGGCCTTCGCCCTGCTGGGCCACGTCCGCGGCGGCCCGGCCAAGGTCTCGATCTTCTCCAGCGGACTGATGGGCTCGATGAGCGGCAGCGTGATCAGCAACGTGTTGACCACCGGGGTCCTGTCGATTCCCGCCATGCGCCGCATCGGCATGGGTCGCGCCTTCTCCGGCGGGGTCGAGGCCTGCGCCTCCACCGGCGGCGTGCTGATGCCGCCGGTCATGGGGGCTACCGCCTTCGTCATGGCGATGTTCCTCGACGTGCCCTATGCCGCCGTGGCACTGGCCGCGGTCATCCCCTCGATCCTCTACTTCCTCGGCCTGTTCATCCAGATCGATGCCTATGCCGCCCGTCACGACATCCAGGGGCTGCCCGCCGAGGAACTGCCCTCGCTGTGGCAGACCCTCAAGCAGGGCTGGTACTTCATCTTCGTCTTCGCCCTGCTGGTGTGGATGCTGCTGATCATGCAGCGTGAGGCGGTGGCGCCGTTCTACGCCACCGCCCTGCTGCTGGTGCTCAACCAGTTCTCGCGCCACAACCGCTGGGGGCTGCGCGAGCTGGGCGAGTCGCTCTCCTCGGCGGCCAAGCTGTTCGCCGAGCTGATCGCCATCCTGGCCGGCGTCGGCATGCTGGTCGGTGCGCTGTCGATGACCGGGCTCTCCGGCACCATCGCCAACGATTTTATCCATCTGGCCGGGGGCAGCGTGCCGCTGCTGCTGGTCATGGGTGCGCTGACCAGCTTCGTGCTCGGCATCGGCATGACCGTCACCGCCGCCTATATCTTCCTCGCCGTGGCCCTGGCCCCGGCGTTGATCCAGGGCGGCGGGCTCGATCCCATGGCGGTGCACATGTTCATCCTCTACTGGGGCATGCTCAGCTTCATCACCCCCCCGGTGGCACTGGGCGCCTTCGCCGCCGCCACCGTGGCCGGTGCGCGCCCCATGGCCACCGGCCTGCAGGCCATGCGCCTGGGCAGCGTGATCTACTTCATTCCGTTCCTGTTCGTGCTCAATCCCGCGTTGATCATGCAGGGTGAACCGCTGCAGATCGGCCTGGTCTTCGTACAGGCCGTGGTCGGCATCGTGCTGTTCGCCTCGGCGATGCAGGGCTACCTGATCGGCGTGGGCCGGCTCGGCAGCGGCCTGGTAACCGAGTGCATCGCCCGTGCCCTCGTATTGCTGGCCGGCCTGATGCTCGCCTTGCCCGGTGGCGGCATGGTGCCGCTGACGCAATTCGAGCTGCTCGCCATCGCCCTTGCCGCCCTGGTGCCCGCCGTGGTGATTGCGCGCTGGAGCCAGTTCCAGGCCGGGCAGCGAACGGCCCGGCTGCCCCCTCCCATCGACTCATGAGGAACCGCATGTCGTCTCCCGTGACCTATCAGCGCCACGACGATGTCGGCGTCATCGCCATCGACAACCCCCCGGTCAACGCCCTGGGCCAGGCCGTGCGCCAGGGTCTGGTGGACGCCGTCGCCCAGGGCAATGCGGACGCCGGGGTGCGCGCCCTGGTGCTCCTCGCCCGCGGGCGCACCTTCATCGCGGGCGCGGACATCCGCGAGTTCGGCAAGCCGCCCCGCTCACCGATCCTGCCCGAGGTGGTCGCCGAGCTCGAGGGCAGCGCCAAGCCCATCGTCGCCGTCCTGCACGGCACGGCGCTCGGCGGCGGCCTCGAGGTGGCGCTGGGCTGCCAGCTGCGCGTCGCCCTGCCCGGCACCCGGGTCGGGTTGCCGGAGGTCAAGCTGGGCCTGCTGCCCGGCGCCGGCGGCACCCAGCGCCTGCCACGCCTCGCAGGCATCGAGGCGGCGCTAGACCTGATCACCAGCGGGCGCTTCGCCGGGGTCGACGAGGCGCTCGCGCTCGGCATCGTCGATGCCGTGGTCGACCTCGACGATCCGCTCGAGGCAGGCCTGGCGGCGGCCCGCGACGTGCTCGCCGGCAGGCGGGCGCCGCGCGTCACCGGCCAATTGCCGCCGCCGGCGGCCGCCCCCGAGGCCATCGAGCGCTGCCGCGCGAAGCTCGCCGCCGAGGTGCCGGAGCTCTTCTCGCCCTTCCGCTGCATCGAGGCCATCGCCGCCAGCAGCGAGCTCGAGCTGGCCGAGGGGCTGCGCCGCGAGCGCGAGCTGTTCCTCGCCTGCATGGACTCGCCCCAGCGCGCCGGGCTGATTCACGCCTTCTTCGCCGCCCGCGCGCCGCACAAGGTGCCCGACGCCGGCGAGGTACCCGCTCTGGCCCGCATCGCCCTGCTCGGGCGTCACCCGCTGTTCGATCGCTTGAAGGGCAACGCCGAACGCGCCGGAATCGACCTCCTCGCGCACCCCGATGATACTGTCCAGGCCTGCCTCATCGCCCCGGGAGCCGATCCGACGTGCCCCGCGGGACGCCTGCGGGTGGCGCTGCTGGCCGCCACCGCGGCCATGGACCTCGGCGCCGTCGACGCCGACCTGGTGCTGGTCGTGCCCGACGAAGGCGGCCTGGCGGAGCTGGTCGCGTTGCGCGCCGACGCCGGCCAGCAGCAGGCCGTGGCCGATGCCTTCAAGGGCCTGCTGCGCCAGGGGATCGTGGTGAGCCGCTGCGGCAGCCTGCTGGCGTCGCTGCAGAGGGCGGCCCGCGACGATGCCGCCAATCCGCAGGCGGCCCTGGAAGCGGCGAGCCTGATGCTGGCCGATCGCGGCTGGGCCTATCGCGACAGCGATATCGACCTGCTCGCCATCGAGGCGCTGGGCTACCCGCGCCACCTGGGTGGTCCGCATCGTCAGGCCACCCTGGCGGCCGCAAGGCGGCGCGGCTGAGGGTACTTCACGCCCCTACCTGGCGGCGAACAGGAACCAGCCGGCCAGCAGCGGAATGCAGGCGAGCAGGAAGCGCGCGTTCCAGCGGTAGCCGATGCGGGTCGTGGCGACCCCGCTGAAGCGCGCCAGGATCAGCATCGAGGCGGTCATCGGCGACGACATCATCGCCAGCGCCCAGCCCACCATCAGCGAGGCCCCGAGCAGGGCCGGCGACAGCCCTTCGATGGGCAGCGTCGGCACCAGCCCGACCAGCAACGTCACGGTGACGATCGGATTGATGCCGACCTGGGCCAGCACCACGACCAGCAGCATCGCCAGCACGGCGTTGGCTGCCCCCAGCGGCTGCAGGGCGGCCAGCAGCGGCGCCAGGTTGCCAGCCGGCACCAGCGCCACGCACAGGTGGCCCAGGTAGCCTGCCGCCCCCAGCACCACCACTTCATTGCCGCTCGGCCCCAGCAGCCAGGGCAGCTGGCGATGCAGGCTGGCCAGCGCCGCCGGCACCCCCAGCCTGCCGAGCCGGCGTCGCTGCCAGGCGAGCCAGCTGACCGCCGCCAACGGCGCGCCCATCAGCACGGCGATGGGCAGCCGCACCTGCAGCGCCCAGGCCAGCAGGAACACCAGCGACACGACGCCGAGCAGCAGCAGGCAGAACTGCCCCAGCGGCGCCGCCGAGGGAGCCGGGCGCGACAGACGTCGCGAGGCGGGATACGAGCCGCTGGCATGGGCGGGATGCGGGCCGGTGAGGTGATCGACGGCCCACCCCACCAGGAAGATCAGCAGCGCGGCGCCGATCACGTAGGGGGCCAGGTCAAGCCAGCGCAGCGCCGGCAGGTTGGAGAGCACCACCGCCACACCGATGCCCATCGGCGAGATCAGCGGGGCCAGCGAGAAGCCGCGCAGCAGCGCGAGCATCATACGTCGCTGGCGTGCCTGGCGCACCCAGGCGCGGCCCTGGGCCGCCGCCAGGGTATTGCTCTTCTCGATCATGCCGGCGAACAGGTTGAGCACGCCGATGTTGAGGATGATGCCGAACAGCGCCGAGCCGGCGGAAAGGATCGGGTAGCGTCGTCCCGGCGGCTGCCGCAGCATGGCCTCGCCGCAGCGGCGCACCAGACGCGAGCGGTAGGCGGGCAGGCGCAGCAGGCTGAGCGCCACCACGAAGGTAGCAAAGAAAGCGAAACGGCCGGCCGCCTCGAACAGCAGTCTGCCGGGAGTCTCGCTGCGCCATAGAACGACCACGCTCAGTGCGGCAGCCGCGGCGAGCAGCCAGCGCGCCATGGCCGACAGGTGCCGGATCACGCCGGCAAGATAGAGGGCCAGCGCCAAGGCCGCGATGCCCTGCAACCAGGCGCTGGTGAACACCAGGTGGCCGAGGGTGGTCAGGGTCACCAACACCAGCAGGCTGGCACGCAGCCGTGCCGGTGTCACTCGGGGACACCCTCCGGCGACTCGCTGCCGCCGCGTCGACGAAACGCGCCCTCGGCCATCGCCAGCAGCTCGCCGCCGGCACCGGTGACCTCGCCGCTGGACAGGTAGACCTTGCGCCCGCCGCCGCGCACCCGACCCGTCGCGCGCAGCACCCCGGGGCCGGCGGGTCCGATGAAGGTGGTGGTCAGCGACAGCGTCATGCCCCGTCGCACCCGCCCGGGCACCTCGCAATGGAGCCCGGCGAGGCTCAGGGCACTGTCGAGCATCGAGGTGAGCACACCGCCGTGCACGATGCCGCTGCGATTGAGGTGGCGCTCGTCGGCCACCAGCTCGACCACGGCGACGCCCTCCGACCACGCCGTCACGCGCAGGCCGAGCAGGTCATGATAGCCCATGCGGGCTGCCTGGCTCTTGTCGCTCATGCCGTACCCTCCCGATGGGCCAGCTCACGCAGGCGCCCCTTGAGGATCTTGCCGCTGGCCGTGGCCGGCAGCGCATCCATCAGCACCCAGCGGCTGGGCCGCTTGTAGGGGGCCACGCGCGCGCCGACGAACTCGCCAAGCTCCGCCTCGTCGATCGTCGCACCGGGCTCGCGCTGGACGAAGGCGACCACTTCCTCGTTGCCGTCGACCTGTCGCCCCACCACCGCCGAGAGGGTCACGTCGGGATGCTCGTTGATCACCGCCTCGACGTCCGGTGGGTAGATGTTGAAACCGGAGCGGATGATCAGTTCCTTGCTGCGACCGACGATGTAGAGTTGGCCCTCCGCGTCGAGGCGGGCGATGTCGCCGGTATTGAGCCAGCCGTCCGCGGTGAGGCAGGCGCGGGTCGCCGCCGGCTGGCGGAAGTAGCCCTTCATGACGTTGGGCCCACGCACCCACAGCTCGCCGGCACCGGCATGGTCGGGTTCGTCCTCGCCGGCATCGCCGAGCGGCTCGAGGCGGTATTCCAGCAGCGGCAGCACGCGGCCGACGGTATTGCTGTCGAAGCGGTCGTCGATGCGGGTCTGGCTGATGGTCGGGCTCGCCTCGGTGAGCCCGTAGCCGTTGTGCAGGGTAAGCCCGAACAGCGCCTCCACGCGCCGCTTGAGATCGCCGTCGAGTGGCGAGCCGCCGGCGGAGAGGTAGCGCAGCGCGGGCGCGACCAGGGAGCGCCCCTCGCGGCGCAGGGCTTCCAGCATGCGCGCAAACATGGCCGGCACGCCCTGCAGCACGGTGATGCGCTCACGCTCCAGCGCCACGAGCAGGTCCGCGGCGTCGAATCGCGGCACGGTGTAGAGGCAGGCGCCGTTGTAGAGCGAGCCCATGCACACCGACGACAGGCCGAACACGTGGGACATCGGCAGCACCCCGTAGACCCGCTCGCCCTCGCCCAGATGGCGCATGCCACCCGACAACGAGGCGATGTAGAGGATGCCGCGATGCGTCAGCATCACTCCCTTGGGCGTGCCGGTGGTTCCCGAGGTGTAGATCATCGCCGCGACCTGGTCGGCGCCAGCGGCCTCGACCGGCTCCGCTTCGACCCCGGCCAGCGGCGACAGTCCGAGCCGGCCCAGCGAAGGGTGCCGATGTGTCTCGGCGCCGTGGCGCTCGGCATGGACCTCGGCGTCGGGAGAGGCCTCGCTGGTGTAGAACACCCGCCGCGGCTGGCAGTTGTCGCGGATGGCGTCGATCTCCTGGGCCGAGAGCCGCGAGTTGACGATGGCCACCCAGGCATCTCGCTCGCTCGCTGCCAGCAATAGCACGACCAGCGCCCGGCAGTTCTCGCCCACGGTCATGAGGCGATCGCCGCGGCGAATGCCGAGGGCATCGAGCCATGCCGCGGCGGCGCGAACCTCGCGCCCCAGCTCGGCATAGCGCCAGCGCACCTCGCCGTCCACCAGCGCCGGCCGCTCGGCCAGCTGCTCGGCATGCTCGAGCACGCGAGTGCTGAGCCGCTCGGGGAGCTCGGCCAGCCGCTCGCTCGCCAGGCGGCCGAAGACCACCTCGTCGGGCGCCCGCCGTGTCTCCGAGCGGTCCATCAGGTCACCTCCCGCACCATGTTGCGCGCGATCACCAGTTGCTGGATCTGGGTGGTACCCTCGTAGATGCGGAACAGGCGCACGTCGCGGT
The DNA here is from genome assembly GCF_003254665.1 of Billgrantia lactosivorans. Classification (GTDB taxonomy): domain Bacteria; phylum Pseudomonadota; class Gammaproteobacteria; order Pseudomonadales; family Halomonadaceae; genus Halomonas; species Halomonas lactosivorans. Next base: position 315,152 of record NZ_QHGY01000001.1, read on the forward strand.
AGAAGCGCTCGACCGCGTACTCGGCGATGTAACCGGCGCCGCCGTGCACCTGCACCGCGCGGTCGGCCACGCGCCCCACCATCTCGGCGCAGAACAGCTTGCAGCAGGAGGCCAGGGTCGACACGTCCTCGCCGGCGTCCTTGCGCCGGGCGGCGTCGAGTACCATGGTGCGGCCGGCGTAGGCCTCGGTCTTGCTGTCGGCGAGCATCGCCTGGATCAGCTGGTGCTCGGCCAGCGGCACGCCGAACTGCTTGCGCTCGATGGCGTAGTGGAGCGACTCCTCGACCAGCCGTTCGGCCACGCCCACGCACACCGCCGAGATATGCAGGCGGCCGCGGTCGAGTACCTTCATCGCGGTCTTGAAGCCCTGCCCCTCCTTGCCGCCGATGACGTTCTCGGCGGGCACCCGGCAGTCCTCGAAGATGATGTCGCAGGTGTGCGCGCCCTTCTGCCCCATCTTCTTGTCGGCCGGGCCGCGCTTGAGCCCCGGCGTGTCGCCCTCGACGATGAAGGCGGAGATGCCGCCGGCGCCCTTGTGGTGCGGGTCGGTGCGCGCCATCACGGTGAAGACGTCGGCATGGGGGCCATTGGTGATGAAGCGCTTGGTGCCGTTGAGCACGTAGTGGTCGCCGTCGCGCACCGCGGTGGTGCGCAGGCTGGCGGCGTCGGAGCCGGAATCGGGCTCGGTCAGGCAGAAGGCGCTGAGCAGCTCGCCGGTGGCCAGGCGTGGGACGTACCTGGCCTTCTGCTCCGGCGTGCCGTCGATCAGGATGCCTTGGGCGCCGATGCCGTTGTTGGTGCCGAAGATCGAGCGGAAGGCCGGCGAGGTCTGGCCGATCGCCATTGCCACCAGCGCCTCCTCTTCCAGGGTCAGCCCCAGGCCGCCGTACTCCTCCGGGATCGACAGGCCGAACAGCCCCATCGCCTTCATTTCCTCGAGCAGCTCGGGCGGCACGGCGTCTTCTTCCGCCAGCCGCGCCTCGTTGGGGATGAGTCGCTCGCGCACGAAGCGGGAGATGGTATCGAGCAGCTGGTCGAGCAGGTCGGGATCGCGAATCATGGCATGTCCTCATGGAGGTGGCGGCGACGCAGGGGGTTGAAATCGTGGAGCCCCTCTGCCCTTATTTCGCCAAGCAGAATGAAAGACCGCATTTGGTTGTCAGGCAATGTTGCATAGCCTAGGATGGCAGTCAATAAACGAAATGCTATTCCGCAAAGCGAAATAAAATCATCGCAGAGAGGATCCCCCATGTCGAATGACACAGCGCCCCAGCCCTTGCGCACGCTGGGCATCGTCGGGACCGGTGCCATGGGACGCGGTATCGCCCAGGTCGCCGCCGAGGCCGGCCTCGCCGTGTACCTGCACGACCAGCGCGAAGGTGCCGTTGCCGAGGCGCGTGAATTCGTTGCCAGCATGTGGCAACGGGGCGTGCAGAAGCAGCGGCTGAGCGAGGCCGACGCCGAACGCTACCGTGCCGGCCTGAACGAGGCCGCCACCCTCGACGGGCTGGCCGGCTGCGACATCGTCGTCGAGGCCATCGTCGAGAAGCTCGAGGCCAAGCAGGCCCTGTTCCAGCAGCTCGAGGCCATTCTCGGCGAGGCGGCGGTGCTGGCCACCAACACCTCGTCGCTGTCGGTGACGGCCATTGCCTCCGCCTGCCGGCACCCCGAGCGCGTCATCGGCTTCCACTTCTTCAACCCGGTGCCGCTGATGCGGATCGTCGAGGTGATCCCGGGGCTTCGCACCGCGGCCGCGGTGACCCAACGGGTCGAGGCACTGGGCCAGGCCATGGGCCACTTCACCGCCCGCGCCACCGACACCCCGGGCTTCCTGGTCAACCATGCCGGTCGCGCCTTCGGCACCGAGGCGCTGCGCATCCTCGGCGAGCGTGTCGCCGATCACGCCAGCATCGATCGCATCCTGGTCGACCAGGGCGGCTTTCGCATGGGGCCGTTCGCGCTGCTGGATCTCACTGGGCTCGATGTCTCCCATGCGGTGATGGAGTCGATCTACCATCAGTACTACGAGGAGCCGCGCTTCCGCCCCTCGCCGCTGACCCGTCAGCGGCTGACCGCCGGCCTGCTCGGGCGCAAGAGCGGCGAGGGCTTCTACCGCTACGTCGACGGCCGGGCACAGGTCCCCGAGGAAGCGCCGCTGCCTGCCGCCGAGCCTCGCGCGGTGTGGATCGGGGCCGAGGAGGAGGACTCCCGCTCGGCACTCAGCACGCTGGTGCGCGACGCGGGCTGGCCGCTCGAGAACGGGGCGACGCCCTCGACGGATGCCCTCTGCCTGGTCGCCCCATGGGGCGAGGACGCCAGCGGTTGTGCCCTGCGCCTGGGCCTGCCCGCCGAGCGCTGCGTGGCCGTCGACCTGCTGGCCGGGCTCGAGCGCCGCCGCAGCCTGATGACCACCCCGGCGACCCGGGCCGACGTCCGCGACGCCGCCATGGCCCTGCTCGGCCACGACGGCACACCGGTCAGCGTGATCGCCGACAGCCACGGCTTCGTGCTACAGCGGGTGGTCGCCGCCATCGTCAACGTCGGCAGCGAGATCGCCCAGCAGGGCGTGGCCGAGCCGGCGACCATCGATCGCGCCGTGGAGCTGGGCCTGGGCTATCCGCGCGGGCCGCTGGCGATGGGCGACCACTACGGCAGCCGCCGGATCCTCGCCATCCTCGACAATCTGCTTGCCGCCACCGGTGACCCGCGCTATCGCGCCAGCCCCTGGCTGCGCCGGCGTGCCACCCTCGGCCTGCCGCTTACCCACCCTTGAGCGCTGGAGATCCCCATGCAACACGCCTATATCTACGACGGCCTGCGGACCCCTTTCGGTCGCCACGGCGGCAGCCTGGCCTCGCTGCGCCCAGACGACCTGCTCGGCCAGCTGCTGAAGGCACTGGTCGCGCGCAACGCCTTCGCCCCCGAAGCCTTTGAGGAGGTGCTCGCCGGCTGCACCAACCAGGCCGGCGAGGATTCGCGCAACGTCGCCCGTCATGCCGGGCTGCTGGCCGGCCTGCCGGTGGAGGTGGCGGCCCAGACCGTCAACCGCCTGTGCGGCAGCGGCCTGGCGGCGGTGGTCGACGCCGCCCGCGCCACCCGCCTCGGCGAGGGCGAGCTGTTCCTGGCCGGCGGCGTGGAGTCGATGTCGCGGGCGCCCTACGTGATGGGCAAGGCGGAATCGCCCTATGCCCGCAACCAGCCGCTCTACGACACCGTGATCGGCTCGCGCTTTCCCAACCCCTGGATCGCCCGTGAATACGGCAGCCACAGCATGCCGGAGACCGCCGACAACGTGGCCCGCGACCTCGGCATCGGCCGTGACGCCAGCGACGCCTTCGCCGCCCGCTCCCAGGCCCGCTACGGCGAGGCCCAGGCGCGTGGCTTCTACGACGGCGAACTGCACGCCGTGGCGGTGCCCCAGGGGCGCAAGCAGCCGCCGCTGACGGTGGCGCGCGACGAACACCCACGCCCCGGCACCGACATCGACAAGCTGGCCCGGCTGGGGCCGCTGTTCGAGGGCGGCGTGGTCACCGCCGGCAACGCCTCGGGCCTCAACGACGGTGCCGCCGCGCTGATCGTCGGCAGCCTGGCCGCCGGCGAGCGTGCCGGCGTCGCCCCGCGGGCACGCATCCTGGCAAGCGCCGTGGCCGGGGTGCCACCCAGGGTGATGGGCCTGGGGCCGGTGCCGGCCAGCCACAAGGCACTGCAGCGCGCCGGGCTCTCCCTCGCGCAGATGGACGTGATCGAGATCAACGAGGCCTTCGCCGTGCAGGTGCTCGGTTGTGCCAGCCAGCTCGGCCTCGACGCCGACGACAGCCGCCTCAACGCCAATGGCGGCGCCATCGCCATCGGCCATCCGCTGGGGGCCTCCGGCGCACGCCTGGCGCTGACCGCCCTGCGCCAGCTCGAGGCCGGCGGCGGCCGCCATGCCCTGGTCACCATGTGCATCGGCGTCGGCCAGGGCATCGCCTGCGTCCTCGAGCGGCTGGACGCCTGAACGGCCAACGTTGTCCCGGGCCAACGCCGCCAACGCACCCGGCCCGGGCGATATGCGATACTCCGCCAAACGCATGCGACAGGGAGCCCCGATGAACAAGCCCGCCCCACTGGACAGCGAGACGCCACCGCCGCCCAAGGATCGCAACTTCGTCACCGCCCTGGCACGCGGCCTGGAGCTGCTGCGCGCCTTCGGCCCCGGCGAGGAGTACCTGGGCAACGCCGAGCTCTCCAGCCGCACCGGCATCCCGCGGCCGACGGTCTCTCGCCTGACCTACACGTTGACCCGGCTCGGCTACCTGCGCCACAACACGCGGCTCGAGAAGTACCGCCTGGGACCCGGCATCCTGGCGCTGGGCTATCGCTTCCTGGCCAGCCAGGGCATTCGCGATATCGCCCGCCCCTTCCTGCAGCAATTCGCCGAGGCCACCGACTGCAACGTCAGCCTGGGGGCGGCCGACCACCACGACATGGTCTACGTCGAGAGCTGCCACGGCAGCGGCCCGCTGATCGTGCGCCTCGACGTCGGCTCCCGCCTGCCGATGGCGACCACCGCGATCGGCCGCGCCTGGCTCTGCGGCCTCTCCGAGGCACGCCGCGAAGCGATGCTGGCCGAACTCGCCGCGGTGCATGGCGCCGACTGGCCGGCGCTGGAGAAGGGTATCCGGCGCAGCCAGGAAGACTACGCCCGCTACGGCTTCTGCCTCTCCGAGGGCGACTGGCAGTCCCAGATCAGCGCCGTGGCCACCCCGCTGATCCTCGAGGAGGGTGCCGAGGTGATGGCCATCAACTGCGGCGGCGCCGCTCATCGCCTCGGCCACTCGATCATGGTCGACAACCTGGGCCCGCGGCTCAAGGAAGTTGCCCGCCGCATCCTCGCCGAGCTGCGGCATGGCGCGGCCGGCTAGCCGGGGGGCCCTGCTGTCGCCCAACGGCGCATGACGATATAGTGACGGTGAGCCCCCGCAGGGGCACCACTCTTCAGGGGGAGACGGACCACTCGCCATGCCCGACACCGCTTCTCGTCCCGGCATGCTGGAGCAGGATGCCCATCGCCTGAGTGCCGTCGGCGACTGGACGCTGCCGCACTATGCCAGGCTGAGGGAAGCCGTGGCCAAGGTTCACCAGGCCGAATCGATCGACCTGCAGCGGCTCGGCGAACTGGATACCTCCGGCGCCGCCCTGCTGGTCGACCTGCTGGGTCCAGAGGGCGTGCATGACATCGCCCAGTGGGCGCCACAGCTCTCCCCGGAACGCCAGGCACTGCTCAGGGTCGTCGCCGACGCCACGCGCCGTCCCTTGTACCCGCCGACAGCACCCCGCTCCGGCCTGACGGCGGCCCTGGCCAGGCTGGGGCAGGTCGTCGAGCTGCTTGCCCGCCAGCAGCTCAGGCTGGTCGCCTTCATCGGCCTGACCCTCACCACGCTGCTGGCCACACTGGTCACTCCCCGGCGCTGGCGGATCACCTCGCTGGCGGCGCAGGTGCAGCAGTCCGGGCTCAACGCCATTCCCATCGTCGCCCTGCTGACCTTCCTGGTGGGCGCGGTGGTCGCCTTCCTCGGCGCCACCGTGCTGCGCGATTTCGGCGCGACCATTTACACCGTCAACCTGGTCGCCTACGCGTTCCTGCGCGAATTCGGCGTGCTGCTGGCCGCCATCCTGCTGGCTGGCCGCACCGCGAGCGCCTTCACCGCCCAGATCGGCGCAATGAAGGCCAACGAGGAGCTCGATGCACTGCGCGCCCAGGGGCTCGACCCCGTGCAACTGCTGGTGCTGCCCCGGGTGCTGGCCATGGTGGTCAGCCTGCCGATCCTGGCCCTGATCGGCACGCTGAGCGGCATGCTGGGCGGGGCCCTGGTCTGCGCCATGGCGCTCGACATCTCCACCACCCAGTTTCTCACCATCCTGCAGCGCGACATTCCCCTGAGCCACTTCGCGGTGGGCATCGGCAAGGCCCCGCTGTTCGCCTTCGTCATCGCCGTCATCGGTTGCCTGGAGGGCTTCAAGGCCGGCGCCAGCGCCCAGTCGGTGGGTGAGCACACCACCTCCAGCGTGGTGCAGTCGATCTTCATGGTGATCCTGCTCGACGCCCTGGCGGCGCTGTTCTTCATGGAGATGGGCTGGTGAACCGTGCGGGCGAGGCCGTCGTCGAGATCCGTGGCCTGGTCAACCGCTTCGGCCGGCATGTCGTGCACGACGGCCTGGATCTGGACATCCGCCGCGGCGAGATCCTCGGCGTGGTGGGGGGCTCCGGCTCCGGCAAGTCGGTGCTGTTGCGCAGTATAGTCGGACTCAAGCGACCCGACGGCGGCACGGTGCGCGTGTTCGGCGAGGAGCTGCAGCGCCTTGCCCCTGCCCGCCGCACCCAGGTGGAGCGCCGCTTCGGCGTGCTGTTCCAGCGTGGCGCTTTGTTCTCCTCGCTCGACCTGCAGGAGAACGTCGCCCTGCCGCTGATCGAGCATGGCGGCCTCACGCGCCCCGATGCCGAGCGCCTCGCGCGGGTCAAGCTGGCAATGGCCGGGCTGCCGCCGGACGCCGCGAGACTCGACCCGGCGGCACTCTCCGGCGGCATGATCAAGCGCGCCGCGCTCGCCCGCGCCCTGGCGCTGGACCCGGAAGTGCTGTTTCTCGACGAGCCAACCGCCGGCCTCGACCCCATCGCTGCCGCCGCCTTCGACCGCCTGCTGCTGACGCTGCGCGATGCCCTGGGTTTCAGCGTCTTTCTGGTAACGCACGATCTCGATACGCTGTACGCAAGCTGCGACCGCGTGGCGGTCATCGCCGACAAGCGCATTCGCGTGGCCGATACGCTGCCCGTGGTGGAAGCCACCGAGGACCCCTGGATACGCGACTATTTCCACGGCCCCAGGGGACGCGCCGCCCGCCAGGCGGCGCGACGTCATTCACCACCGCAGGGGGAGAACCGCTGATGGAGACCCGTGCGCACCATGTCGTGATCGGCCTGTTCGTCGTGCTGGCCGCCGTCGGCGGAGCACTGTTCGCCCTGTGGCTTAACCAGAACACTCGCGACCAGACCTATACCGAGTACGAGGTGCTCTTCAACCACGGCGTCAGCGGCCTGTCGGAGGGCAACGCCGTCGAATACAGCGGTGTGCGCGTTGGCGAAGTGGCCCGCCTGCGCCTCGATCCCGCCGACCCGCGCAACGTCCTGGCGCTGATTCGGGTGGAGAGCCAGGTGCCGATTCGCCAGGACACCCGTGCGCGGCTGGCCCTGGCCAACATCACCGGCAGCATGTCCATCCAACTGCACGGCGGCGCCCCGGCGAGCCCGCTGCTGATCGCCCAAGGCGACACACCGCCACGCATCACCGCCGACCAGTCGCCGCTGAGTGCCATGCTCAGCGACAGCGAGGAGCTGCTGGGCAACGTCAACCGCGTGCTGTCTCGGCTGGAGGCGGTGCTATCGGAGGACAACGTGCACAACCTCGAGCGCATCCTGGCCAACCTGGAGCGCACCACCGCCCAACTGGCCAGCCTGGGCGACGCCCCGGGTCGGCTGAGCGAGCGTCTCGACGAGGTCTCGCGGGAGGCCGCTCGGGCGCTCGCCGCGATACGCGCCCTGGCAGATCGCACCGGTGACATGTTGCTGGTGGATGCCCGCCAGGTCACCGCCAGCCTGGCGCGCACCGCGCAGAATCTCGAGACGCTGCTGGACGACAACCAGGGCGCACTGGAGAACGGGCTGCGCGGGCTGCAGGGCCTGGGGCCGGCGACCCTGGAGCTGCGCAACGCCCTCTCCTCGCTCAACCGCCTGGTACGCCGCCTGGAGGAGAGTCCGCGCGACTTCCTGCTCGGGCGCGATCGCGTCGAGGAGTTCAGTCCGTGAGATGTCGCCCGCTGCTGCCTGCGGTCGTGGTCCTCCTGCTGGCCCTGGCCGGCTGCACTCTGGTACCCGAGCGAACGCCGCCCGCCCTCTACGAACTGCCTGCCTATCCACTCGATGCCGCGCCTGGTGACGGCGCACCGAGCGATATCACCCTGCGCCTGGCAACGCCGGACGCCAGCGGCCTGCTCGACGGCGCACGCATGCTGGTCGTGCCGCTACCCAACCAGCCGCGTGCCTACGAGGGAGCGCGCTGGGCCGACGACATGCCGCGGCTGATCCGCGACCGCCTGCTCGACGCCTTTCAGGAGGACGGGCGCATCACGCACCTGGTGCACGACGGCAGCGCGGTGGCGGCCGACATCGAGCTGCTCAGCGACCTGCGCACCTTTCACAGCGAATATCGCGACGGGCTGCCCGAGGCAGCGCTGCGCCTCGACGTCAGGCTGGTGGACGCCCGCTCCCAGCGGCTCCTGGCCAGTCAGCGCTTCGTCCAGCGCCAGCGAACGGAGAGCGAAGCCATTCCCGCCGTGGTCGACGCCTTCGGCCTGGCGGCGGACAGGTTGGCACGCGAGGTGGTCGACTGGACCACGACGCAGCTGGAACGTCGCTGAAAATGTAGACACTCGATATGAATGGCGTGCGGTTACCAGTATCGGTAACGTTTGGTTATCATACTCGGCAAAAGCATGGAAAGAGCGACGATGACGATGGATACGCCACGCCAGAACCTCGGTATCAGCGCCTACAGCTGGCTCAAGCACGACATCATCCGTGGCGTCTTCCAGCCCGGAGAGAAACTGCTGATGAGCCGGCTCAAGGAGCGCTATGGCCTGGGCATCGGCCCCCTCCGCGAGGCCCTCTCGCAACTGGTGGCCGAGCGCCTGGTGGTCGCCATCAGCCAACGAGGCTATCGGGTCGCCCCCATGTCCCTGGCCGAACTCGCGGACCTCTACGATGCCCGGGCCCAAATCGAGGGGCTGGTGCTGAAACTCGCCATCGAGCGCGGTGACGACGCCTGGGAGGCCGACATCCTGGCCAAGGCGCACACCCTCTCCAAGGTGATGGAGGTGAACTCCCCCGACGAGCTGCTGGATGTCTGGGACACGCGCCACAAGGCGTTTCACACCGCCATTGCCAGCGGCTGTCGTTCGCCACACCTGCTGCAGGTGCGCGAGAGCCTGTTCGACCAGGTCGAGCGCTACCGCCACCTGTGGTTGCGCGAGACGGTGTTCTCCGAGGAGGCGCTGGAACGCAAGCGCCAGGAGCACGCGGCGCTGGTCGAGGTCATCCTCGAGCGCCGGGCCGCGCGCGCCGCCGACATGATGCGTGAGCACCTGATGACCCCCGTTCCCATCATCACCGAGGTGATGACCCGCCGCGGCCTGGCCTGACGCCGACACGAACGCCCTCGCTTCGCCGCCGTCACCCAGCTGTCACGTAGCGCCGCCAGAATGGCGGGTGACATGCCGATCGCAGCGGCTTATGTTGAGGGTATAACGAATCGAAACGGCCTGGCTGCGCAGGCCCCAGGGGGGAGGGTGTCATGCCACATCTGCTGAGGTTTTCCCGCGACGTCGAAGCGCGCCTCGAACGACTCGCCCAACGCACCGGCCGGGGCAAGGCGGAACTGATCGAAAGCTGCCTGGTGGTGGGCCTGCACGACCTCGAAGCCCAGTACCTGCTCGAGGAGGCCGTGAGCGCCCCGTTGCCCAGCACGCGCCCCGCCCTCGACCAGTTGCTGCGCGAGAGCGGGCTGGGCGCCTGAGCGTCAGGATTCAGCGGAACGATTCCAGGCAGCGCTGGTGCGATGCCAGCGCCCGCTCGAGGGACGTCGCCACCAGGCATACCTCCTCGCCGGGCAGGCACTGTGCCAGCCGCGCCGTGGCAAGCGGCGTCAACGCGCCCAGGCGCGGATAGCCGCCGATGGTCTGGCGATCGTTGAGCAGCACGATGGGCTGGCCGTCCGGCGGCACCTGCACCGCCCCGAGAGGGATGCCCTCGGAGATCATGCTGCTCAGCCGACAGTGCAGTTCGGGGCCGCGCAACCTGACGCCCATGCGGTCGGCGCGGTCGTCGATTCGCCACGTCGTATTGAAGGCACGGTAGAGGCTCACGCCGGTGAAGTGAGCGATCTGCGAGCCAGGCACCAGGGCCAGCCGCTGACCGACGAGGGTGACGCTGCTGGCCGGATCGAACGGCAGGCGTCGCACCTGGCCGCACTGGCCGCGCCACTCCAGCCGATCCCCGCCGACCAGCGCGCTGCCATCCCCCCGGTGCCCTCCCAGCTGCTCCCGCGGCGTGGCGCTGCGGCTGCCCAGCACCACGGGCGCCTCGAATCCGCCCGGTACGGCGAGGTAGGCACGCAGGCCCTTGCGCGGCTGGCGAAAGACCAGGCGCTGCCCGGCCGCGATGCGGAAAGTGGCGCCCGGGGCGAGCGGCCGGTCGTCCAGGCGGGCATCGAGGTCCGCCCCCATCAGCGCCAGGGTGGCCGCGCCCTCGGCCTCCAGGGTCAGGCCACCGCCGAGCACGACCTCCAGCGCCGCGGCATCCAGCGAATTGCCCAGCAGCCAGTTGGCCCAGCGAAACGACACCCAGTCGGCGGCCCCGCCCTGGGTCACCCCCAGGTGGCGTACGCCGAAACGGCCTGCGTCGACCATCAGCGCCAGGGGGCCGGCCTGGACGACGCGCAGCGCTGCGCCGCTCATGCCGCGGCCTCCAGCGGCGCGGTATCCCCGCCCTGCCGCTCGAACTCCTCCCGGCTGACCGGCGCGAAGCGCACCCGGTCGCCGGGCATCAGCAACGGCTCGCCGCGACGCGCCTGCTCGAATAGCGGCACGGCGGTACGTCCGAGAATGTTCCAGCCGCCCGGCGACTGCAGCGGGTAGATCGCGGTCTGGCGTTCGGCGATGGCAACGCTGCCGGCGGGGACCCTGCGTCGCGGCGTGGCCAGGCGCGGCGTGGCCAGCGTCTCTTCCACCAGCCCCATGAACGCATAGCCGGGCGCGAAGCCAAGGGCGAAGACGTGATAGTCGCGGCCGCAGTGGCGATGCACCACCTCATCGACTGAGAGCCCGGCCCGTTGCGCCACGCGTGCCAGTTCCGGGCCGACGCTGGGGTCGTACCAGACCGGGATCTCGTGGCGCTGGCCGAGCGCGGCCGTGGCCGGCTCGAGCCGAGCGAGCGCGGATTCGACCAGGCGCAGCGCCTCGGCGTGGCCCAGTCGCCGGCAGTCGTAGTGCAGCATCAGCGTGGTGTAGGACGGCACCAGGTCGATCAGCGACTCGCCAAGCGCCTCGCGCAGCGCTCGGTCGGCGGCGAGGATCCAGGGCATGTTGGCCTCGTCGATGGTGTCGAACAGACGCACCATGAACACGTCCATGGCGGTCGTTTCGATCCGCGGGCGAAGTGTCACGGCGTTGCCAGCGCCTGGAAAGCCTGGCGAATCGCGCGCACCGACGCCACCGACTCGGGGTTGTCGCCGTGCACGCAGAGGGTGTCGCAGGGCAGCTGCAACGGCGTGCCGTCGATGGCCTCCAGGGGCTCGCCGCGGGCCAGGCTCACGGCCTGGGCGACGATGGTCGACTGGTCGTGATGAACCGCACCGGGCTGGCGCCGCGAGACGAGATGGCCGGTGGCGTCGTAGGCACGATCGGCGAAGGTCTCGAACCAGATCGTGATGCCCATTTCCTGTGCCAAGCGGCGGCTCGGCGCCGGGTCGGCGGTCGCCATCACCATCAGCGGCAGACCGGCGTCGTAGCTGCGCACTGCGCGCATCACGGCGCGCAGCAGCTCGGGATCGCGGGCCATGTCGTTGTACAGTGCGCCATGCGGCTTGACGTAGCGAATAACGGTACCTTCGGCCTGGCAGATGCCGGCCAGCGCCCCGACTTGATAGAGCACCAGATCCTCGACCTCTTCGGCTGAGCAGGCCATGGAGCGACGTCCGAACCCCATCAGGTCGGGGTAGGCGGGATGGGCCCCGACCCTGACGCCGTGCGCCACCGCGAGTCGCACCGTGCGCCGCATCACATGGGGGTCCGAGGCGTGGTAACCGCAGGCGATGTTGGCACAATCGACGTAGGGCATGACCTCGCTGTCGAGCCCCAGCGAATAGTTGCCGAAGCTTTCGCCCATGTCGCAATTGAGCAGGGGGACGGCCATGGCGACTCCTGTGTCAGGCAGTGTCAAGGTCTATTCTTGTAGCGAATCCCACTATATGAAGCGCGCTTTTCCATTGCCAATCGTTTTTCACGATACTCGATATCGGCATCGTCTATCATATTGTTATTCGGTGGAAAAATGGTTGACCTCGTCACTCTCAGGGATTATCAATGAAGGGAATCGCGACCTTATAACGTCAACAACAGGAGTCCCCTCATGGCGGTTAAAGATCCCTTCCACCTGGCCGTCCAGGTGCACGACCTCGACCAGGCCCGGCGCTTCTATGGCGATTTCCTCGGCTGTCCCGAGGGCCGCTCGTCCGACAGCTGGGTCGATTTCGACCTCTTCGGCCATCAGTTCGTCTGCCACCTCAACCCGGCGCTGAAGGACAACCCGGTCGCCAGCCACAAGAACCCCGTCGACGGCCATGGCGTGCCGGTACCGCATTTCGGCGTGGTCCTGGAAATGGATGCCTGGGAGCGACTCGCGCAGAAGCTGCGCGATCACGGCGTGACCTTCGAGATCGAGCCCTACATCCGCTTCAAGGGCGAGGCGGGCGAGCAGGCGACCATGTTCTTCTACGACCCTTCCGGTAACGCCCTGGAGTTCAAGGCATTCAAGAACCGCGAAGCGCAGCTTTTCAAGAAGGCTTGAGCCGGCATCCCGATGCTCGACTTCAAGGAACTTGAAGCGTTTGTCTGGGCGGTCAGGCTGGGCTCCTTCCGCAAGGCGGCGGAGCGCCTGCACCTGACCCAGCCCTCGGTCTCGGAGCGCATCTCGCGCCTCGAGGGAAGCGTCGGCGAGGTGCTGCTGGAACGCTCGGCCAGGCCCATCCAGCCCACCATGCGCGGGCGAGAATTCTTCCAGCACGCGGAACGGCTGCTGCAGCAGCGTGACGAGGCGCTGCGGATGTTCGACGACGAGGAGAGCTATTCCGCGCCGCTGCGGCTGGGCGTGATCGAGACCATCGCCCACAGCTGGCTGCCCGACTTCATGCGCAGCCTGACACAGCGCTACCCCCAGCTCACCATCGAGCTGAGCGTCGATTACTCGCCGGCGCTCAACCGGCGACTGGCCAGGAACGACCTCGACATCCTGCTCGCCATGAACGGCTATCTCGCCCCCGACCGCGTCGACCAGGTATCGCTCAGCCCTTATGAGATGGGCATGTTCGTCTCGCCCGACCATGTACCGATGCTGGACGCCAGCCCCGAGCGCTGGCTGCTCGGGCTGCCCTTCATTTCCTTCGGCAAGAAGGCACGACCCTACGAGGAGCTGCTTGCCTATCTGGCCCGGCAAGGTCTCGAGCAGCCGCGCATCCACAGCGTGAGCACGCTGATGACCATCGCGCGCATGACCATGGAGGGGCTCGGTATCGGCGCCCTGCCGGTCGCCACCGTGCTCGACGAATGGCGAAGCGGCAAGCTTTATCGCCTGGCACTGCCGTCTCCGCTGCCCGACATGCACTACGACGTCATCTGGCGGCCGGCCAGCCATCCGCGCTTCTGCCGCAGCGTCGGTGTGCTGGCCCAGGCGTGCGCCCGGCGCTACGCCAGGGCACGCGGCGAGGAACTGGCCCGCAGCGATTTTCCCGGCCGTTGGGTGCGGCCACAACGACCCTCGACACACCCATTGGCAACATGACCGCAACCCGTAGAAATCCAACAAGAGAGAACGTCATGAACAAGATCCTGTCCCGCTCCCTGCTGCTGGCTACCGCCTGCTCGCTTGCCGCCACGGCCTCGGCCGCCGAATGGACCATGGCGACCCCCTATGGCGATGCCAGCTTCCATACCAAGAACGCCAAGCAGTTCGCCGAAGACGTGGCAGAGGCCACGGGGGGCGAGCTGACCATCAACGTGCACAGCGGCGGCTCGCTGGTGGCCCACGGCGAGATCAAGCCGTCGGTGCGCCGTGGCACCATCGAAGCCGGCGAGGTCTTTCTCTCCACCCTGTCCAACGAGGACCCCATCTTCGAGGTCGATACCCTGCCGGGCGTGGCCGGGAGCTACGAGGAGGCCTTTGCGCTGTGGGAGACCACCAAGCCGCTGATCAGCGAGCTGTTCGCCAACCAGGGCATGATGCCGCTGTACGCCGTGGCCTGGCCGGCCCAGGGGATTTACACCGACTTCGAGCTCAACGACCCGGAGCAGTTCGAGGGCCTGCGCGTACGCGCACCGAACATCAACACCCAGCGTTTCGTCGACAACCTCGGCGGCAGCCCCACCGAGACCGAGGAGTCCGACATCCCCACCGCGTTCAGCACCGGCCGCGTGGATGCCATGATCACCTCGAGTTCCACCGGCAACTCGATGACGGCATGGGACTACGTCTCCCACTACACCGACGCCAACCTGTGGCTGCCGAAGAACATCGTCTTCATCAATCAGCGCGCCTTCGATCGTCTCGACGAGGCGACCCAGGAAGCGTTGCTGGAAGCGGCCGCACGAGCCGAGGAACGTGGCTGGCAGATGAGCCGCGACGACAACCAGGCCAGCCTCGAGGCGCTCGAGGAGAACGGCATCACCGTCTCGAAGCCGAACGACGACGTCGCCGCCGCCCTGCAGGAGGCGGGCGACCAGCTGTTCGCCGACTGGCAGGAGCGCGCCGACGATCAGTCCCTGGAGGTCCTCGAGGAGTACCGCGAACAGCGCGGCAACTGATCGCCGTCATCACCACGGCGTGGCGGACACCCCGCCACGCCCCTGCACCAAGCGAGGCCCGGCCATGACGTTCAAGTTCACAGCGCTTTACCGCCTGGGCGCCTGGGGGGCTGCCGCCTGCATGGTAGCCATCTGCGCCCTCGTTGCCCTTCAGGTCACCTTTCGCCTGGTCGATGCCCTGCTGGTGCTGGTCGGCCTCGGTCGCCTGGGCCTGGGCTTGACCGGCGTGTCGGAGTTTGCCGCCTACCTGTTGGTGGGGGCGACCTTCCTGGGGCTCGCCTATACCTTCGTTCACCACGCGCACATCCGCGTCACGCTGCTGCTCTCGCGGCTGCCGGCGGCGCCACGCGCCTGGGTCGAGGTCTTCTGCCTGCTGGTGGCGCTGGTCATCAGCCTGCTGCTCGGCTATGGGCTGGTCGAACTCGCCCGCGAGAGCCGTGCGTTCGATGACGTCTCCTCGGGATTCCTGTCGATACCCCTGTGGATCCCGCAGACGATACTGGCCACCGGGGTGGGCCTGCTGTGCCTGGCGCTGGCAGAAGCCCTGGTGATGACGGTGCGGATCGCCATCCGCGAGCCGGACCGTTTCCGTGAAGCGACCGCCACCGACGACAGTGAAACTCACTGAGGCTCGCCTCAACCACACGGAGTAGCAACACGTGCTGATACTCAGTCTGGCTACCATCGCCACGTTGGCGATCCTGCTCGGCAGCGGGGTGTGGATCGCCTTCGCCCTGATCGGTACCGCCTGGATCGTGCTGGCGTTCTTCAGCCCCTTCGCGCCGGGCCCGATTCTGGCCTCCGATTTCTGGGGCGCCAGCTACGGCTGGGACCTGACCGCCCTGCCGATGTTCATCTGGATGGGCGAGATCCTGTTCCGTTCGGGGCTCGCCGACAACATGTTCCGCGGCCTTTCGCCCTGGCTCAACCGCCTGCCGGGCCGCCTGCTGCATACCAACATCCTTGGCAGCGGCATGTTCGCCGCGGTGTGCGGTTCCTCGGCGGCCACCTGCGCCACGGTGGGCAAGATGACCCTGCCGGAACTGGAGCGCCGCGGCTACGACAGCAACATGGCCATCGGCACCCTGGCCAGCGCCTCCACGCTCGGCCTGCTGATTCCGCCCTCCATCGTGCTGATCGTCTACGGCGTGGTCACCGAGCAGTCGATCTCGCGGCTGTTCATGGCCGGCATCGGCCCTGGGCTGATGATCCTCACGCTGTTCATGGGCTATCTCGTGGCCTGGTCGCTGCTTCACGGCAATCGCCGCGGGCTCACCGGCCAGGACGAATCCCGGCTGCCGCTGGGACGCAAGCTGCGCCAGACGCTGGAGCTCGTGCCGATCCTGCTGCTGATCGCCGGCATCATCGTGTCGATCTACGGCGGGCTGGCTTCCCCCACCGAAGCGGCGGCGGTCGGGGTGGTGCTGTCGATGCTGATCGCCCGCTGGAACGGCAGCTTCGATGCCGCCATCTTCAAGGCCTCGCTGTTCGCCGCCATTCGCACCGCCTGCATGATCGCCTTCATCATCGCCGCGGCCTCGTTCCTGACCTCGGCCATGGGCTTTACCCAGGTGCCCATGCAACTGGCCCGCGCCATCGGCGAGATGGGCCTGTCGCCGACCATGCTGCTGGTGGCCCTGACCCTGCTGCTGCTGGTCATGGGCTGCTTTCTCGACGGGATCTCGCTGATCCTGCTGGTGACCGCCATCATCATGCCGCTGGTGGATGCCGCCGGTTTCGACCTGATCTGGTTCGGCATCTACCTGGTCATCGTGGTGGAGATGTCGCAGATCACGCCGCCGGTGGGCTTCAACCTGTTCGTGATCCAGGGCCTGACGGGCAAGGACATCGTGACCATCACCAAGGCCACCCTGCCCTTCTTCCTGCTGATGCTGCTGGCGATCGCGCTGATGCACCTCTTCCCGGAGATCGCGCTGTACCTGCCCCAGAGCATGACCCGCTAGACGACTAGGCCTGGGCCTCGCCGCCCCGCGCCTCCTCGCGCGGGTTGCGCGGATAGTAGCGCTCCGGCTGGCGCTCGACATGGGCGAAGAAGCGGGTGTCCTTGTAGGGCATCTTCATGAAGCCCGACACCCCCAGCCCCTCGATGAGGCCCACCGCCTCGAGGATGTCCTCGAGGCGGTCGCGAAACTCGGCCTCGCGCGAGGGGTCGAGCAGGCGGTAGTAGCTGTGGATCTTGAGGTGCTGGGGCAGGGCCTCGAAGATGATCATGCCCGTGTGGTGGATCTCGTTGAGCGCCTCCAGCGAGGTGATGATCGTCTCCGGCAGCACCAGGAACTCCTCGGGGTCGGGGCCGTCCTCGAAGTAGCTGTGCAGCCGGCTGCGATCCTCCAGTTCGGGCACCGCGCTGACCTCGTAGCGCAGCCGCATGCCAGGCTCGACGACGAAGGGATGCGCCGGGCTCTCGCGATCGAGGTGAAGGGTGTCACGGGCGTTGAACAGGCAGCTCTTGAAGATGCCCTGGCGATAGATGGCTCGCGCCAGGTTGACCATGTTGTTGACGGCGGCGACGAAGGCCGGCTTGAGCCGGGTATCGTGCAGGTTCAGCGAGGTGTCGATGTAGACGCCGTCGGCTTCCCAGCGCACGGCGAGCCCCCCCACCACCGGGTACTTGCCCAGCCGACTCACTGCGGCGAGGAAGGCCTTCTCGGTCTCGCCCATGCCCTGCATGAAGTTCTTGTAGTAGCGGTCGAGCTGCACGTCGTTGACGTCGTTGAGTGTCTCCCTGCCCCCCTCCTCGCGCAGGAAGGCCTTGCGCGAGCTGTAGACGACGGTATCGATCTCCCGGCTGGCGGGCCGCACCCAGGTCGGCAGCAGCGCCGTCTCCGGCGCTTCCGGCAGGTCGATCATCACCACCCGCGCCAGGCGCGGCATCTCGCGGATGAAGTGATCGCCCGCCCGCAGCCGTACGCGCGGGTCGGGGTCGAGCATGCCGTCGAGCATGCGCGCGAACTCCATGGGCAGGCCCAGGGAAGTGGCGGGGATGGCGCGATGGCCGAAGCGGCACGACTGCGCCGAGGCCAGCGCATACAGCGTGCCGGCCGCCCCCTGCTCGTCGAAGCGCGGGGACGACAAGGCGCCGTTGAGCTGCTCCTCGCCGATGAAGTAGACGTCGCCTAGGCGCGCATTGGTCTGCTGCAGGTTGTCCGACATCAGTTCCATGACGTTGGCCGCCACGAACTGCTGGTTGGCGTCGAGCTGGGCGAATACCGACGAGCCCCAGTCGATCAGGGCCACGGCCTCGCGGCTTGCATCGAACACCAGGTTGGAGGGCTTGATGTCACCGTGCACGATGGGTCGGCCCGCCGGCCCCGCCTCGCGGCGCAGGCTGCGCAGGATGTCGGCGAGCTGGTCGGCGATACGCACCACCAGGCGCGGCGACAGGCGCCCCTGGCGCAGCGAGACCTCTTCCAGGTTGATCCCCGGGGCGCGCTGCATCACCAGGATCGACTGGTTGCGCACGCGCTGGAAGGCGATCAGCCGCGGCACCCGGGGGTGGACGACCTGCTCCAGCATGAAGGCCTCCTCTTCGAGGCGATCCTGCAGCTGCTGGGGCAGGTTGACCCGGGTGAACTTGAAGACATACTCCTCGTCGTGGGCGGTGATGCCGGCGAAGACGAAGCCGTAGGCGCCCTTGCCGATCAGCTCGATGTCGCGGTAGCCCAGCTGCTCGAGCTGGGCCTGGCACAGCGCCACCCACGCCTTTAGCTTGCGCGCATCGTCGTGGCTGAGCAGGTAGATCGACTGCTCTTCGGGTATGTAGAACTGCTGCAGCGGCGCCTGTGACATGGACCGGCCTCAGCCTAGGTGAAGAAGCATGGTCTCCGGCGCTTCCAGGTATCCCTTCCAGGCGTTGCAGAAGCGTGCAATGGTGCCGCCGTCGATCACCCGGTGGTCGCCCGCCCAGGTCACCGTCAGGATCGCCCGCCTCACCACCTCGCCGCGTTCGTCGAAGCGCGGCAGCCATTGGCTCTTGCCGATGGCGACGATCGCCAGCTCCGGGGCATTGATGATCGGCGCCGCATAGGTACCCCCGAAGGCGCCGATGTTGGAGATGCTGATGGTTCCCTCCTTGAGGTCCCCCTGAGCCACTCGGCCTTCGCGGGCGGCGGCGGTGAGGCGCTGGATCTCGCGCGCCACGTCGAGCAGGGTGCGCCGCTCGACGCCCTTGACGTTGGGCACGATCAGGCCCGCTTGGCTGTCCACGGCCATGCCCACGTTAACCGACGGCAGGTAGTGGATCTCGCTGACCTCGGGATTGAGCCGGGCATTGAGGATCGGCTCCTCGCGAACCGCCAGTGCCAGCGCCTTCATGAAGAACGGCATCAGCGTCAGGCGAACCTGCTGCGCCTCGGCCGCCGGCTTGAGCCGTTCGCGCAGCGCCAGCAGTTCGGTGACGTCGATCTCCTCGCCGTACTGAAAGTGCGGGATGGTGCTGGCCGACTCGACCATGCGCCGCGCCATCACCGCGCGTACGCCGCGGATCGGCTCGACCCTCACCTCGCCCGCGATGCTCGCTACCTCGTCGCGGGCGGGCCGTGACCTCGAGGGCGACGGCTCGACGCCGTAGCCGGGGAGGCTCTCGGCAGGCTGTTCCTGCCCGGATCGAGCGTGCTCCAGCGACCCATCCAGATAGCGCAGCACGTCCTCCTTGAGCACGCGACCGTCCTTGCCCGAGCCGGCTATCGCCTCGAGCGACAGGCCATGCTCGCGCACCAGGCGGCGTACCGCGGGGCTGGCCGGAATGCGGCCGTAGGGGCCGCGGCCGCCGCCGGACGCAGGTACCACGCTCTCCATGCGCCCAGGCGCTTGTGCTACGCCGGGTTCGGAACCAGACGCCTCAGCGACGACGGTCTCCTCGCCTGACTCGCCATGAGCCGGCACATAGGCGAACAAGGGGGCGTGCACCTTGGCGACCTCGCCCTTGGGCACGTAGAGCTTGCTCACCGTGCCCGCCTCGGGGGCGGTGATCTCGACCAGCGCCTTGTCGGTCATCACGTCGACCAGCGGCTGGTCCTCGGCGATCGTCTCGCCCTCGGCCACACGCCACTCCACCACCTCGCATTCGACGATGCCCTCGCCGATATCGGGCAGAATGAAGTCCGTCGTCCTGGCTGACCCTGCGTCGGACGGCCCCGTCCGCGCAGCGCCGGGAGGGGGCGCTTCCGCGGCCGGGCTCGCCACCTCGTCCTGCGGCCGAGCGACAGGGCGCGGCGGCTCCGCTGCCTCGCCTTCCTGGTCGCCCACGGCCTCATAGGCGAACAGCGGCGCATGCACCTTGGCGATCTCGCCCTTGGGCACGTAGAGCCTGGTGACGCGCCCGGCCTCGGGGGCGGTGATCTCGACCAGCGCCTTGTCGGTCATGACCTCGACCACCGGCTGGTCCTCCTCGATGACGTCGCCCTCGCCGACGCGCCACTCCACAATCTCGCATTCCACGATACCTTCGCCGATATCGGGCAGCATGAAATCGCTCATCGTTCTCTCCTGTCCTGATATCGGGCGTCAGAACGCCACGGATGCCTTGATCGCTTCGAAGATCTTGAGGTGATCGGGCAGGTACTCCTTCTCCAGCGTCAGCGGGAAGGGCGTGTCCAGGCCCGTCACCCGTTCGATGGGCGACTCCAGGTACAGGAAGCAGCGCTCCTGGACGGTGGCGGCGATCTCCCCGGCGAAGCCGCCGGTGCGAGGCGCCTCGTGAGTGATCAGCAGGCGGCCGGTCTTGAGCACCGACTCGACCACGGTATCCTCGTCCCACGGCAGGATGCTGCGCAGGTCGATCACTTCGCAGGAAATACCCTCCTTCTCGGCCAGCTCCACGGCGCGGTCGATCACCTCCATCTGCGCGCCCCAGCCGAGCACGGTGATGTCGCTGCCCTCCTTGGTGACCTCGGCCTCGCCGATGGGCAGCTGGTAGTCCTCCTCGGGCACCTCGCCCACCGCGGCACGGTAGAGCCGCTTTGGCTCGAAGAAGATCACCGGATCGGGGTCACGGATCGCCGACAGCAGTAGCCCCTTGGCCTGGTAGGGGTTGCGCGGCACCACCACCTTCAGGCCCGGCGTATGGGCGAAGTAGGCCTCGGGGGACTGGGAGTGATAGTGGCCGCCGGAGATGCCGCCGCCGTAGGGCGTGCGAATGGTCAGGCCGCCGACATTGAACAGGTCGCCGGAGCGATAGCGGAACTTGGCCGTTTCGTTGACGATCTGGTCGAAGGCCGGAAAGATGTAGTCGGCGAACTGGATCTCGGCCACCGGCACCGAACCCTGGGCCGCCAGGCCGTTGGCGAAGCCGATGATGCCCTGTTCCACCAGCGGCGTGTTGAAGCAGCGCTCGCGGCCGTACTTCTCCTGCAGATGGCTGGTGGCGCGAAAGACTCCGCCGAACACGCCCACGTCCTCGCCGAAGCAGAGCACCTTGTCGTCCTCGGCCATGGCGATGTCCAGCGCGTTGTTGATCGCCTGCAGCATGTTCATCCTGGGCATGTCAGGCTCCCCCCTGCTCGTCGCCGGTCTTGTGTTCACCGCCCGGCGCCTTGACGTCGGGGTCGAGCGACCTTGCCCCCTTCGGATAGGCGTCGGGGTGCTTGCGGATATGGGTCTTGAGGGCGTCGAGCTGACGCTGCAGGGCCGGCGTGACGTCGGCATAGACGTCCGTGACCAGGCTCTCCAGCGGCGGCGGCGGCCGCTTCTCGGCGCGTTTCATGGTCTCGAGCACCTCTCGGCGCAGGGAGTCCTGCAGGTCCTTCTCGCGTTCCTCGCTCCACCAGCCGCGCTCGATCAGCCAGCGCTGCATGCGCAGGATCGGATCCTTTTCGCGCCACGCCTCCTCCTCCTTGCGCGAGCGGTAGCCGGAAGGATCGTCGGACGACGAGTGCGCGGCCAGGCGATAGGTCATGGCCTCGATCAGCACCGGCTGGTTCATCTCCACGGCGATCCTGCGGGCTTCCTGGGTGGCGCGGTAGACCGCCAGCACGTCATTGCCATCGACGCGGATCACGTGCATGCGATAGCCGAAGGCGCGCGGCGCGATGCCGTCGGCGGCGAACTGCTCGCTGGACGGCGTCGAGATCGCATAGCCGTTGTTGCGGCAGAAGAAGATCACCGGCACCTTGTGCACCGAGGCCATGTTGAGCGCGGCATGGAAATCGCCCTCCGAGGCCGCGCCCTCGCCGAAGAAGGTGATGGTGCAGTGACCCTCGCCGGCCAGCTTCTGGCCGTAGGCGTAGCCGGCGGCCTGGGGAATCTGGGTCGCCAGCGGCGACGAGATGGTCATGTAGTGCAGCTTGCGCGAGCCGTAGTGGATCGGCATCTGCCGGCCCTTGCCGTAGTCGAGCTCGTTGCCGAACAGCTGGTTCATGAACTCGTCGTAGCTGAAGCCACGGTAGACCAGGGCCCCCTGCTCGCGGTACTGGGCCATGATCATGTCGGCGTCGTCGAGCGCCGCGGTGGCACCGATGACCGCCGCCTCCTCGCCGGTACACTGCATGTAGAAGGAGAGCCGGCCCTGGCGCTGCGCCGCCATCATGCGCTCGTCGAGGACCCGCGTGACGAGCATCGCGCGATAGATCCTTAACGCCGTCTCCTCGTCGAGCTCGGGGGCCTCGGCTCCCTCGTACAGCGAGCCGTCCTGCTGCAACAGGCGGAAGGTGGGTATGTGGAACTCGTCGCCGGTCATGAAGCTCGGCGAATGGACGTCGTGTGTTGTTGTCATCTTCCTGATCCTTGGGTAATGGCAGGAGGAGAACCGCCCCTCGTGAGGGCAGTGTTGTCTCTAATGTAGCCGTCTGCCAGAGGGTCACTCCAGCAGGCCGCCAACGCTGGATGGGTTGACGTTAACGTAAGATGACTCTTACTGCATCCCTTTTTACTGCTTCATAGCACGATGGTATAGGCATTCGACTACCTCAAGCCAAGTGCACGACATTATCGCCCAGTCATGACCTCAACGCCGTGAAGTGGCGACGCCGCTGCAGCCGCGCCGCGACCCGCCCCATGACCGCCAGGCTGTCGCCGTCCGCAGACCAGCGTGAAAAACCTCGTACCTTTCCCTTGCTGCGCCTCGCCATCCCTACTAGAAAGGAAGGGGCGTGCCGAAACGAGCACCCCATCCTCACGCGCTCCCGCACGTGACAACACACTGGTCCAGCCCGGGCAGCGGAGCCTGCCCGTGGACAGTCGACAGGGAGTATTCGCATGACTCGCCACCTCGACGCCGCCTCGTCAAACGCCCTCGCGGCCCATCGCACCCCGGTAGAGCAGGCCGCAGCGCATGCCGCCCTGTTTCGTCCCGATCCCACGCTCATCCCTGCACTTCGCTCGGAGCTCGATGACCTCCTGACGCGGCAGCAGGACGACTATGCCGGCCTGACCCGAATGCAGCAGGCGACCGCCCTGTTCGACGACTTGCATGAACAGCCCCTCACGCAGGAGCTTGAAGCCGCCCTGGCGGCACTACGCGAGGGTCCCGCGGGCCAGCTGGTGCGACGCTTCAACGAGGCGATCGCCCCCAGTGCCCCACCACCCGCAGGCGAGGAGGACGGCGGCGAGGAACGCCCTGTGGAAACCGTCACCCTGGGCGATACCGAGGAGGACGCGTCGTACGACGACATGGGCGACGCGGCCCTGGCATTGCGCCTGAGCGCCGACGAACGGAACGAGGAGTATCACGGCGTGTTCCGCTTCGACGGCAGCGGCCCGGCGACGATCGACACCTTCCTGTCGGAGGATCCGAACCCCGACTACGATTCGCCCAGCGGCACCTATCACCTTTCCCACAGCGAGACGTTGAGTCTGCAGGTGGCCGAGGAGACCGGTTTCAGCGGCACCTTACATGCCGATGCGGCGCAGTCGCTGGAGGTGGATGCGACCGGCTGGTTGAACAATGCCACGCTGCACGGCGCCAGCCTGACCGAAGCCACCTTCAGCATGGACATGGTGAGCCGCTACGAGGACGACGAGGCCCATGGCGGTACTTACCATGCGATGGACATCGATGCCGAGAGCCTGGAACGACTGACGGTCCAGGGCGATGCCCGCTTCCACCTCACCTCCACCGGCGAGTCTGAGGCCCTGCGGCGCGTGAATACTGACACCGATGGCGAGTTCCTGCTCTCGGGCTTCGAGCTCGACCATCTGGAAGAAGCCAAACTAAGCGGCGGCGGCCGGGTCGTCTTCTATGCGGACGAGGCCAGCACGCAGGCCGAGTCGGTGCGCATCGACGCGGCTGAACTCAGCGGCGATGTCTTCCCCCTCCCCCCCGGCGAGGACACCTTGAACGCCAGCATCGGCGCCTTTGACGGCCCGACACGAGGCACGGCCGAGATCATCGGCTCGCAGGAGGGCCAGAACACTCTCGCTGTCAGCGGGCGCGACCTTTCCTACACCGGGGGCGAAGGCACCGACTTCCTGAACTACGCTGGCGCTGGGGAGCTGGACGACATGGCCGCTTTCCATATCCAGTCCCCCAGTGCCACCGTCCACTTCACCGACGTGGCGGCAGACGGCGAGCTGGCGCTCGATGAAGGCCTTGTCCGGGCTAGCGGTGACAGCCTGGTGCAGACCGATGCGTTCCTGGCGCTGACCGGCGGCATGTTGCACCCCGAGAGTCGCGACGGCGAAGTCACCATCGAGGCGAACGGCGAGGCGTCGCTGGATCCCCTTCCCCCCTCTCACATCGAGCCGGAAGCCTACAACAGCGCCTACTTCGCACGCGAAACCGGCGACAGTCACTGGTCGGTCGACGAGGAGGGTCGCTTCGACGGCCGCTTCGACTTCGACGCCAGCGTGACCAATGCCGATGACGAGACCCTGGATGGCCTGCTGTTCGAGGACGACGAGGGCGACCTCTTCTATGTGCTGGATACCGATACCGACCCCGGCATCGAGGCGGGAGCGGATGCCTTTCGCATCGGCGAGGTGGGTGATGGCTGGGCCGATGGCGGCGACGTGCAGAGCGCTGCCGAGGTCGACGCCGTCATCGATGATCGCGCCCTGGCGCTGCTGGGCGTGGGTGAGACGACGCTGACCGAGCATGGCGAACTGGCCTGAGGCGCATTGGGAAGGCGCCTGCCGCCCGCGGCGCTAGCCGCGCCGCAGCAGGCGTTCGAAGCCGCTGTCCACCGCCAGCGCCAACAGCCCGATCAGCACGGCACCCTGAACGATGTAGGCCGTATTGCCGTTGACGATTCCGGTGATGATGGGATCGCCTAGGTTGCTCGCTCCCACCGTGGCGCCCAGTGCCGCGGTGGCGATGTTGATGGTCACCGAGGTGCGGATGCCGGCAAGAATGACCGGCGCCGCCAGCGGCAGCTCGACCTGGCGCAGCACCTGCCCCGCGGTCATGCCCATGCCGCGCGCCGCCTCGTGCACCTCGGCAGGTATGCTGCCGATGCCGGCCAGGGTGTTGCGCACGATGGGCAGCAGGCCGTACAGCAGCAGCGCGACGATGATCGGCAGGGTGCCGAAACCGAGCACCGGCACGGCCAGCGCCAGCACGGCCACCGGGGGGAAGGTCTGGCCGATGGAGGCGAGCTGCGATACCAGCGGCAGGAAGTCACGGCCGGCGGGTCGGGTGACGGCGATCGCGGCCCCCACCCCCAGCACCACCGCCAGCAACGAGGCGACGCCCACCACCAGGATGTGCTGACCCAGCAGCGCGAAGAAGCCCGATCGGCGATAGACCACGGCGCGCACGTCGGGCTCGATCAGGCGAAACAGCCACTCGAGCTGCCCCATCCCGGCCGACAGCAGCAGCAGCGCGAGCCAGGCGAGCGGCGTCAGCCAGCGGCGCGCCCTGGCCAGCGGCGTGATGCGGCGGGCGTCGAGGGCCGTCGACTTCATGACGCCCTGGCCCCGAGCAGGCGACGCAGCGACAGCTCGCCGATGGGAATGTCCTCCTCGTCGACCACCGTCAGGCGGTCCACCTGATGCCACAGCATGACCGACAGCGCCTGGCTCAGCGACGCCCCGTAGGCAATCCGCTCGCTGGCCAGCAGCCGCGGCCCCAGCGGCAGCATGCGCTCGCCGACCTTGATCAGTGCCGCCTCCTTGAGGCCGCGATCCATGCCGCCCAGCAGCGACTCGACGAAGGCATTGGCCGGATCGTGCAGCAGCTCGATCGGCCCGCCCTGCTGCACGATCCTGCCCTGATGCATGACCACCAGACGGTCGGCCAGCGACAACGCCTCGTCCATGTCATGGGTGACGAAGACGATGGTCTTGTGTAGCCGCGCCTGAAGCTCACGCAACTCATGCTGCAAGGTCTCGCGGGTGATCGGGTCCAGCGCGCCGAACGGCTCGTCCATCAGCAGGATGTCGGGATCCGCCGCCAGCGCCCGGGCCACGCCGACGCGCTGCGCCTGGCCGCCGGAGAGCTGGCGCGG
This sequence comes from Billgrantia lactosivorans, assembly GCF_003254665.1. Lineage (GTDB taxonomy): Bacteria > Pseudomonadota > Gammaproteobacteria > Pseudomonadales > Halomonadaceae > Halomonas > Halomonas lactosivorans. The sequence continues at coordinate 341,221 of NZ_QHGY01000001.1, forward strand.
GTACTTGTCGGCAAACTCGGCCACCGGCAGTCCCAGCAGCCGCATCAGCTCCTCGACTCGCTCGCGCACTCGCGCCCTGGGCCACTTGAGCAGGCGCGGCACCAGGCCGATGTTGCGCGCCACCGTCCAGTGGGGAAACAGACCGGTGCTCTGGATGACGTAGCCGATGCGCCGGCGCAGGGTCACCTCGTCGAAACTGCGCACCGGCTGGCCATCCAGGTGGATCTCACCGCCATCGTGCTCGATCAGGCGATTGACCATGCGCAGCGTGGTCGACTTGCCGCAGCCCGAGGTGCCGACCAGGACACACAGCTCGCCCTTCTCGATTCGCAGCGTGATGCCATCCACGGCGGTCTCGTCGCCGAAGCGCTTGGTCACGTCGAACAGTTCGATCATGCGGCCCCTCCCGGTCGCAGGCATTCACTCAGGGAACCGAACAGCGCATCGGCCAGCAGCGCCAGGGCGATGATCGGCAAGGCGCCGAGCAGCACCATGTCCATGGCCGCCTGCCCCAGCCCCTGAAAGATGAAGGTCCCGAGTCCCCCCGCGCCGATCAGTGCCGCCACCGCCGTGAGCCCGATCGCCTGCACGGTGGTGATACGCAGACCCTCGAGTACCACCGGCAGCGCCAGCGGCAGGCGCACCTGCAGGAACACCTGCCGCCGGCTCATGCCCATGCCGTGTGCCGACTCGATCACCGCGGGGTCCACCTCCTCCAGCGCCACGTGAATGTTGCGCACCATCGGCAGCAGGCTGTAGCCGAGCAGGGCCAGGAACGCCGGCGCCCAGCCGATGCCGCCGACGCCGATCGACGCCAGCCAGTCGAAGCGCGCGCCGAGCCAGGCCAGCGGTGCCAGCAGCAGACCGAACAGCGCCAGGCTGGGTATGGTCTGCAGGAAGTTGAGCACGCCGAACCCCACCCGGCGTACCCCGGCATGTCGGCGCATGGCCAGGACCAGCAGCACGGCCAGTATCAGGCTGGCGGCGACCGCCGCGCCCACCAGCATCAGATGCGTGCCCAGGGCGCCGATGAACTGGTCGCTGCGGGCCTGGTACTCGCGCAGCAGCGCCAGCGGCTCGAGCCATAGCGACAGCGCCACCCACCAGCCCGCGACCACCGGTATCAGGAGCAGCCAAGCCGTCGCCCGCGACAGCCCGAGCCGCGTGCGCAGCTCGATTAGCGCCAGCAGCAGCAGAAACAGCAGCAGCCAGAGGGAGGCACCGATGGCGACACGCGCCTGGGGCATGTCGGACGTGACCAGCACGGACGTCGCGGCCGAGAGCCACAGCGGCAGCAGCGTCAGCAGTGCCACCACGGCGGCCAGCGACAACCGCAGCCCCTTGTCGTGCGGCCGCCAGGCGAGGAACGCGACAGCGAGCATCGGCACGGCCAGCAGCAGCGCCGGCCAGCCGTTCATGACGTCCAGCGCCGAATGCGGCGTGCCGGGCACGATCCGGTTGGCTGCCACGCTCACCGCATCGAGGGTGAGCCACGCCGCCGCGGCGCCCAGCATCAGGCTCAGCAGGACCCAGTTGGGGGGTGGTCTGCCCTCAGCCACGCTCAGTCCTGCAGCTCGGCCAGATACTCCTCGGCGACCTGACTCGGGTCGAGGCCCTCCACCGCGACCCGGGCGTTGAGCTCCTGCAGCGTCTCGAGGTCAAGCGACTGGAACAGTGGATCGAGCAGTTCGGCGATTTCCGGGTAGGCCTCGAGGACTTCCTCCCGCACCACCGGCGCCGGTTGATAGACCGGCTGCACGCTCAGCGTGTCCTCCAGTACCACCAGGTCCAGCGCACTCAGGCCGCCATCGGTACCGTAGGTCATGGCGCCGTTCACGCCGCTGGTCTGCTGGGCGGCGGCACGCATGGTGGCGGCCGTGTTGCCCCCCGACAGCACCAGCAACTGGTCGTCGCCGAGTTCGAAGCCATAGGCCTCCTGGAAGGCCGGCAGCGCCTGCTCCGACTCGACGAACTCGGCGCTGGCGGCGAACTTGAACTCGCCGCCGTCGTTCAGGTAGTCGGCCAGGTCCTCGAGGGTCTCGAGGCCATGCTCTCGGGCCAGGTCGCCGCGTACGCTCATGGCCCAGGTGTTGTTGGCCTGCGCCGGCGCCAGCCACACCAGGCCATTCTCGGCATCCCGCTCGCGCACTGTCTCGTAGGCCTGGTCGGCGTCGTGCCAGACATCGCTGTCGGCCATGTCGAAGAAGAAGGCGCCGTTGCCGGTGTATTCGGGATAGAGGTCGATCTCGTCGTTCATCAGCGCCTGGCGCACGATGTTGGTGGCACCGAGCTGCAACCTGTCCTCGGTCTCGATACCGCCCTGCTGCAGGCGCTGGATGATCAGCTGGCCGAGTACCGAGCCCTCCGTGTCGATCTTGGAGGAAACCGTTACCGGGTCGTTGGCCTGCACGCCGGCGGCGAGCAGCAGGGTTGCGGCGGTCAGCGCCGCCAGGCCGGACAAGGAGCGTTTCATGTCACCACCATCCGTTGTGAATGTGAGTAGAGTATAAGGCGTGTACAGTTTGACTGTCAGACCCCGATCTCAACGCGGAGCCACACGCCCACCATGTCCGAGGACGATGCCGCCCTGCTCGCCCGCTGCCATCATCCGCTGGTGAGGGACCTGGCCTGGCTCCTGCTGGCTCCCGACCTGATTGCCACGCCCTGGCCGGGCCGTCCCAGCCGAGCGACCCTGGGCCTGGGAGCGGCGGCTCAGCTGCACGCCTACCTCGACGCGCTCGAAGCCGGCCCCCAGGCATTGGAGCGACGTGTGGGCGATACCGTCGATGGCCGCATGGGACATTATCACGAACGCCTTTGGCACTACCTGCTCGACACCGCCCCGGGGACCCGCCTGCTGGCCAGCAACCTGCGCATTCACGCCGGCAAGCGCACCCTGGGCGAGCTCGACGTGCTCTACCGCCGGCTCGACGACCCGACGCCGGTGCATCTCGAGGTGGCCATCAAGTTCTATCTGGGGCTGCCGGAAGGACCAGGCACCCCGCGGGCGCAGGCACGCTGGATCGGCCCCGGCGGGGCCGACAGCCTGGCCACCAAGCGCGAGCACCTGGACCGTCACCAGCTGCGCCTGACCGAGCGCGCCGAAACCCGCCTGACGATCCGCCAGCATATCCAGCCCCGCGACATCGGTCCCAGCGGGGAAGGCGCCATCCGATGCCAGCTGGCGATGCCGGGCGTGCTCTTCTACCCCTGGCACCGTGCCCTGCCCGCACCACACGAGGCGGCAGCCGACCATCTGCGCGGGCAGTGGCTCCACTGGCGAGACTGGCGACGCCTGCGCGACGGCCTGGCACGCCGCACCCGTGCCGCCTGGCTGGTGAAGCCTCACTGGCTGGCGCTACCCCGTGACGAAGCGTTCCTGCCGCTGCGTGACGTCGAGGCCCGCCTGGCACAGCACTTTTCGCGCCCCGCCTCGCCGGTGCAGATAGCACTGCTCGGCCCCGGTCGAGAGGGCCGCCACCGTCGGCTGTTCGTCGTCGACGACAGCTGGCCGCTACAGGTTCCGCTTCCGCCACGGCCCCCTCCATCCCCAAACGCCGGCGCCCGGCCATAGCCGGGCGCCGCAAGCCGGTCGTGCCGCTACTGCCCAGGCGACTCGAAGATCCAGCTCGTGCCGTCGCGCGAGTCCTTGAGCACGATACCCAGCGCGGCGAGCTCGTCGCGAATCGCATCGGCCGTGGCGAAGTCCCTTGCCCGCTTGGCTTCGGCTCGCTGGGCGATGCGCGCCTCGATCTCCTGCTCCGACAGCGGCAGCGCCGCCTGGCCGCCCTTGAGGAAGGCCTGCGGCGCCTGGCCGAACAGCCCCAGCACCCCGCCCAGGCGACGCAGTTCCTGTGCCAGGCCTGGCGCAAGAGCTGGCGCCTCCTTCTTGGCTCGGTTGAGTTCCCGCACCAGCTCGAACAGCACCGAGAGCGCCTCGGCCGTATTGAAGTCGTCGTCCATGGCGGCGGCGAAGCGCTCGCCGAAGCTGGCATCCACCTCGCCCTTTGCGCCCTGCACCGCGTCAGCCACCCCGTCGAGGGCGGTGTAGAAACGCTCCAGCGACTTGCGCGCCTCGGCCAGCGACTCGGGGGCATAGTTGATCGGGCTGCGATAGTGGCTCGCCACCAGCAGGTAGCGCACCACCTCGGGGTCATGGACCTCGAGCACCTCGCGGATGGTGAAGAAGTTGCCCAGCGACTTGGACATCTTCTCCTGGTTCACGCGCACCGCCCCGGCATGCATCCAGGTATTGACGAAGGGCTTGCCGTTGGCCGCCTCGGACTGGGCGATCTCGTTCTCGTGATGCGGAAAGGTCAGGTCCGGGCCGCCGCCGTGGATGTCGAACGTCTCGCCCAGGCAGCACTTCGACATGGCCGAGCACTCGATGTGCCAGCCCGGCCGCCCCTCGCCCCAGGGCGAGGGCCAGCTCGCCTCGCCCGGCTTGGCGGCCTTCCACAGCACGAAGTCGAGCGGATCCTCCTTGTGCCGGTCGACCTCCACCCGGGCGCCGGCGCGCATCTCGTCGGGGTTGCGGTTGTTGAGCTTGCCGTAGTCCGCGAACCTGCGCACGCGGTAGTAGACGTCGCCGTTGTCCGCCGCATAGGCGTAGCCCTTGGCGATCAGGGTCTCGACCATGGCGACGATCTCGGGCACGTGTCCGGTGGCACGCGGCTCGCGGTCCGGGCGCTGCACCCCGAGTCGCGCCTCGTCCTCGTGCATGGCGGCGATCATGCGCTCGGTCAGGGCGGCGATGCTCTCGCCGTTCTCGTCGGCGCGCCTGAGGATCTTGTCGTCGATGTCGGTGATGTTGCGCACGTAGGTGACGTCGTAGCCGCGCCAGCGCAGGTAGCGGGTGATCACGTCGAACGCCACCATCACCCGGGCGTGGCCCAGGTGGCAGTAGTCGTAGACCGTCATGCCGCAGACGTACATGCGTACCTTGCCCGGCTCGATCGGCGTGAACGTCTCCTTGCGGCGCGTCAGCGTGTTGTAGATCTGCATGTCAGCCCTTCTTCTGGCCATCTTGCTTCTGGGCTTCTTGCTTCTGAACCTTGGCCCAGCTGTCCTTCAGCCCAACGGTACGATTGAACACCAGCCTGCCGTCGCGACAGGCGTGGCGATCGGCACAGAAGTAGCCCACGCGCTCGAACTGGAAGCGCGACTCGGGGGCGGCGTCGGCCAGACTCGGCTCGCCCATGGCCTGGCACACCTGCAGCGAGTCGGGGTTGAGATGCTCGAGGAAGTCGGCGTCCTTGTCCTTGTCGGGCTGCTCGACCAGGAACAGGTTGTCGTAGAGGCGCACCTCCATCGGCACCGCCTGGGCGGCGCTGACCCAGTGAATCACCCCCTTGACCTTGCGCCCTTCGGGGTTTCTGCCCAGGGTGTCGAAATCCACCGAACAGCGCAGCTCCACGATCTCGCCGGCAGCGTCCTTCACCACCTCGTCGCAGCGGATCACGTAGGCGTTGCGCAGGCGCACCTCCTGGCCCGGCGCCAGGCGGAAGAACTTCTTCGGCGGCTCCTCCATGAAGTCGTCGCGATCGATGAAGAGCTCGCGGGCGAACGGCACACGGCGTACGGGCATGTCCTCGCGTGCCGGGTGGCCGGGCACTTCGTAGACCTCTTCGTGATCCTCGGCCACGTTGGTCAGCACCACCCGGAGCGGATTGAGCACGCACATGGCCCGCGGCGCATTGTCCTCGAGGTCGGCGCGAATGGCGTGATAGAGCATGGCGATGTCGACCAGGCCACCGTCGGCGCGGGTGACGCCGATCATCTCGCAGAACTTGCGGATCGAGGCCGGTGTATAGCCACGCCGACGCATGCCGGAGATGGTCGGCATGCGCGGGTCGTCCCAGCCGTCGACGATGCCCTCGTCCACCAGCAGCTTGAGCTTGCGCTTGGAGGTCAGGGTGTAGTTCATGTTGAGCCGGGCGAACTCGATCTGGCGCGGCTTGGCCGGCACCGGCAGGTTGTCGAGGAACCACTCGTAGAGCGGCCGGTGATCCTCGAACTCCAGCGTGCAGATCGAGTGAGTCACCCCCTCGATGGCATCCGACTGGCCATGGGCGAAATCGTAGGAAGGGTAGATCTTCCAGCTGTCGCCGGTCTGGTGGTGATGGGCATGGCGGATACGGTAGAGAATCGGATCGCGCAGGTTGATGTTGGGCGCGGCCATGTCGATCCTGGCCCGAAGCACCCGCTCCCCTTCGTTGAACTCGCCGGCGCGCATCCGCTCGAGCAGCTCGAGGCTCTCCTGCGGGTCGCGGTCGCGCCACGGGCTGGCGCGCCCCGGCTCGGTCAGGGTGCCGCGATACTCGCGAATCTCGTCGGGCGACAGGTCGTCGACGTAGGCCTTGCCCTCGCGAATCAGGTGCTGCGCCCAGGCGTAGAGCTGATCGAAGTAGTCGGAGGCGTAGCGCACCGGACCGGCCCACTCGAAGCCGAGCCAGCTGACGTCCTCCTTGATGGCATCGATGTAGGCCTGCTCCTCCTTGGCCGGGTTGGTATCGTCGAAGCGCAGATGACAATCCCCGCCGAACATCTCGGCCAGACCGAAATTCAGGCAGATCGACTTGGCGTGCCCGATGTGCAGGAAGCCGTTGGGCTCCGGCGGGAAGCGGGTGACGACCTTGTCGACGCGACCGGCCTCGATCTCGTCATAGATCTGGTTGCGGATGAAATTCGGCGCACTGGCGTTTTCACTGCTCATGTCGTTGCGGCAAACCTCTGGTTGGATAGCGAATCCGGAAGGAGCCTCGGAGTTCGATGGGCCCGACGCGCTTCGCGCATCGATGCAAAACCGCTATTATAACGCCACGCCCATGCACGGCGCCAAGGCGCGCTCCTCAGGACAGGAAAACTTCGATGATCATTCTCGAGACCAGCTTCGGCGACATCACCGTCGCCCTGAATCACGACCAGGCGCCCAAGACCGCGGCCAACTTCGAGCAGTACGTGCGCGACGGCCACTATGACGGCACGCTCTTCCATCGCGTCATACCGGGGTTCATGATCCAGGGCGGCGGCTTCGACCAGGACTTCAACCAGAAACCGACCCGCGAGCCGATCGAGAACGAAGCCGACAACGGCCTGAAGAACCTCACCGGCACCCTGGCCATGGCCCGCACCCAGGACCCCCACTCCGCCACCGCCCAGTTCTTCATCAACGTCGCCGACAACGACTTCCTCAACCACAGCGGCAAGTCGATCCAGGGCTGGGGCTACTGCGTCTTCGGCGAGGTGGTCGAGGGCATGGACGTGGTCGAGCGCATCACCGCCGTCGAGACCACGCGGCGCGGCATGCACGCCGACGTTCCCGCGGAGGACGTGGTCATCCAGCGTGCCTACGTCAAGGACGAGGCCAGCGACAGCTGATCGCCCTCTTCGGCACGCCCCCTTGCGGGCGTGCCCCCTTGTTCGACCGAGCCCGCGAGACACGGCCATGACCACCACCCTGCTGATTTCCGACCTGCACCTGCACCCCGATGCCCCCGAGGTCACCGAAGGCTTTCTCGGCTGGCTCGGCCGGCGCGCCCGCGGTGCCGATGCGCTCTACATATTGGGCGACTTCTTCGAAGCCTGGATCGGTGACGACGTGCTCGACCACGCCGAGCGTGATCCCAGCGGCACTGCCGCGCTGGCCATTCGCGTCGCCGGTGCGCTGCGCCAGCTGGCCGACGACGGCACGGCCATCTACCTGATGCACGGCAACCGCGACTTCCTGCTCGGCCATCGCTTCGCCGCGGCGGCCGGGGCCAAGCTGGTCACCGACCCGGCCGTGCTGCGCTTCGCCGACGAACCGGTGCTGCTGATGCACGGCGACAGCCTGTGCACCCGCGACGAGGCCTACATGGCCTTCCGCCAGCAGGCCCGCAATCCGGCCTGGCAGGAACAGGTCCTGGCCATGCCGCTGGCCGATCGCATCCAGTTGGCTGCCCAGCTGCGCCAGCAGTCGGGCGAGGCGACTTCCAACAAGGCCGAGGACATCATGGACGTCACGCCGGAGGAGGTCGTGCGTACCATGCGCGACCATGGCGTCAACACGCTGATCCACGGGCACACCCACCGCCCTGCCGTGCACGAGTTCGAGATCGACGACCGTCCCGCCCGTCGTATCGTGCTGGGCGACTGGCAGCCCGGCCGCGGCTGGGAGGTCGAGATCGGCCCCGACGGCGATCCACTGCTACGGCATTTCGCCCTCTAGCGGCCGCTGCCAGTGCTGAACATCACGCTACTGGCCTTGCACGCGGCATGCCTGCAGGGCCGCGAGGGTCGCTTCGGCTGACGGCATGAGCTCCGCCTCGGCGATCAGTTCCAGGCGGGAATCCCTGCGCCAGGCGCTCGCAGCCAGGCTCGCCACGCCATCTCCCCGGTTGTAGAGTTGCCAGCCCGCCTCGGTATGCAGCACGCCCTTGACCCGCAGCCGCGGCGGCAGGCGATCCAGCACACGGGTCAAGCGGTCGAGATCAAAGACCTCCGCCGGGCTCCAGCGCCAGCTCAGGGTATGGTAGCCGAGTGCCTGGCCGCTCTTCTGCTGCGGCTGCCCCGGCAGCGGTTCGGCCTCGGCAAACGCATCCAGCATCACCACCTGCGGTTCCGCTTCGCGCAGGGCCCCGTGTGCAGCGCTGGACCGCCGCTCGGCCGCGCCGCGATGGGGACCGCTCTCCAGCAGCAGCGATATCGGCAGCTCGCCATGGGGCGCCCGGGCCACCCACTTCTTCGCCGGCCACAGTTCCTCGACGTGCTGGCGAGCGACGTGCAGCTGCTCAGCCGTGGCCCGGTCGGTCATGGTCAGCGCCACCGCATCGGCCATGGCCAGCTGGTCGTTGAACGTCTCGTGCTCGCGCGCCCGGGGATCGTCGAGCCGGGCCGGGTCGAGCAGAACGACGACATCGCGCAGCTCGAGGACCTCCGCGAAGGCCTCGCCACGCAGCACGTCGAGCAGGCCCGCCGGGTGGCCGAGCCCTGACGGCTCGATGATGAGACGATCGGGACGATGGCGATGCAGCAGATTGACCAGGGTGGCCTGCAGCACGAACGCCAGCTGACAGCAGAGGCAGCCCCCCGGCAGTCCCTTGACGATGACGTCGTCACTCGCCTCGAACATGGCCTGGTCGATGCCGACCTGGCCGAACTCGTTGACCAGGACCGCCCAGCGTTCCTGCGGCGGTTTCTGTTCGATCAGGCGGCGGATCAGCGTGGTCTTGCCGCTGCCGAGAAAACCGGTGAAGAGGTGGACGGGTATCGCGGCGAGGTGGACGTCACTCATGGGGCACTCTGTCGGCGTGAATCGTTATAGAGTAACATATCTGCTCTTGGTCTCCACCGGCCGCCTTGGATCATGGCAGCAAGAAGATAACGGTATAATTCAGCATGATGAAAAAGGGAGCCGAGGCCCCCTCTTCATGGTGATGGCCGATCCGGTTCAGTAGCGCTCGATCTCGGCGGTCTCGCGCAGGTGGTTGCGCAGGCCCTGGATGGCCGCCTGCGCTCGCAGCTGCTGTGCCATGCGCGCCACGAACGCCTCGGTCTCTTCGTCGGCCTCGCCGGCTTCCACGCTGTCCAGCGCAATCAGCGTGACACGCTCATCGTCACCGACGTGGCCGAAGACGGACTCGTCGCCTTCGGGGTGCGGCAGCTGGAAGGCTGCCCGCAGCACCGAGCGGGGCACGTCGTCCTGCTGTCGCGTGGCTCGCTCGACCCGCTGCCAGTCGAGATCGAGCTCTTCGCCGGCACGCAGCTGCTCGACCTGGTCCCTGGCCACATCGAGCAGGGCCTCGCGCTGCTTGCGCTGCTCGACGGCCGCGGCCACGCGGTCGCGCACCTCCTCGAGCGGCAGCACGGTGGCCTCGCGGTGCTCGGCGACCCGCAGCACCATGCGGCGATCCTCGTCGAGCTCGATGACCTCGCTGTTGAAACCCTCGACCAGCACGTCTTCGCTGAAGGCGGCGCTCATCACGCCAGGCTCGGATAGCACGCCGCCGCCTCCGTCGCGCGACACCCAGTCGCTTTCGTGCAGTTCGAGCTCATGACTCTCGGCCACACTGGCGAGATCGTCGGCCGCGAAGCTGTCGTCGATGAGGGCCTGCACCCGACGGTTGTACTCGTCGTTGACCTGTTCGAGCGCGAGTTCACGCGCAATCTCGTCGCGCACTTCCTCGAGAGGGGGCTGATCGAGCTCCGTGACCTGGATCAGGTGCAGGCCGTTGTCGGTCTCGACGATGTCGGACACCTGGCCGGGCGACAGCGAAAACGCCGCCTCGTCGAACTCGTCCCCGAAGAAACCGCGGCTGATGACTCCGAGGTCACCGCCCTGCTCGGCCGTCGAGGGATCCTCGGAGAACTCGAGGGCCAGCTCGTCGAACGATTCGCCCTCGGCCAGGCGCTCACGCACCTCCTCGAGGCGAGTCACGGCTTCCTCGCGGCTGCGCTCGCCGTCGAGCGACAGCATGATGTGCGACACGCGACGATCGGCATCCCGCCCGCGCTCCTCCCACGCCTGGCGAATCGCCTCCTCGTCCACCTCGACCTGCTCGGCCATCTCCTCACGGTCGGCGATCACGTACTCGAGGCGTACCTGCTCGGGCCGCTGGTAGCGCTCGCGATTCTCCTGGTAATAGGCCTCGAGATCCGCATCGCTGACCTCCACCGACTCATCGAGATCCTCCGCCCCCAGGGTGTGATAGCGGAAGCTGCGAACCTGGCGCTGCAGCGAGGCCAGCGCTTCGCGTTCGTTCTCGAGCACGAAGTCGCTGACCGTCAACCCTTCCTGCAGCTGCTGGCGCTTGAGGTCGACACGCAGCGCCGAGCGGAACGATGTCGGGGTGAAGCCGGCACTGGCCAGGCGGTTTCGGAACAGGTCGGTATCGAAGCGGCCGCTCTGATCCTGGAATTCGGGCAGGGTCACGATGACCTGGTCGAGCTGCTCGTCGGAAAGGTAAAGTCCACCATCCTCGGCGAACGAGACCAGCAGCCGCTCGCCGATCATCTCGTCGAGTACCTGGCCGCGGAGAGCCCGCTCCTGCTCGGGCGGCACCTGACCGGAACGGATCGCGCGTTGCACTTCCATTTCCAGCTCCTGGCGCGTGATGGGCTGGCCATTGACCTCGGCCACCTCGTCGCCACCACCACCGAACAGCCCCACCAGGGACTCGACACCGAACAGGGCCATGGTCACCACCACGGCACCCACGATGATCTTGGCGCCCCAGCTCCTGGAGCGATCACGAATACTTTGCAGCATGCAGGCCTCGATTGCTGATTATTGGCTGGCTGTGGCGCCACATTATACGGTGGCGGGTCGCCGCGGGCCATCGCGGCAGCCCGTCTCGCCCCGACGCGGGCGGCTACCGGCGCGAAAAAAGAAGGCGCATCGCCGAAGCGATGCGCCTGATCGTTTGCTGCCGAGTTGCTTCGCCCGCGCTGGGACCGTCGGCGCAAATAATCCGTTGACTCAGTTCACGGAGTCCTTGAGCGCCTTGCCAGCCTTGAACGTCGGTACCTTGGCTGCGCTGATCTGGATCGGCTGGCCTGTCTGCGGGTTGCGGCCGGTACGGGCGGCACGCTCCTTCACCGAGAAAGTACCAAATCCGACGAGTGACACGGTATCGCCTTTCTTGAGGCTTTCGGCGACCGTGTCGACCATGGCATCCAGTGCGCGAGACGCAGCGGCCTTGGGAATATCGGCAGACGCGGCGATGGCTTCGATCAGCTCGGATTTGTTCACACTTCACCCCTTGACTGTTTCGGAAAATGGCTCTAATCGGCGTGCCTTTCGCCGGCAACTCGATCACAGCATGGCTGCCAGTTTATAGCAATGCTGCAAAAGAGGTGTCAAGCAACTGCGGCGCCAAACCGCGTCATACCCGGGTTCTTCCCCAGGGTATGACGCCACTATTATCGTTAATGCGTACTGATCATGCTGGTAGAAGAAGCCGAATCTTCCGCTCGTGATTCTTCCCCACCATTTTCGGTCCTTTCGGCAAGGGCCGATTCCAGTACTTCGTCGATCCACCGGACGGGCCGGATATCCAGCGCGCCCTTGATATTTTCCGGCACCTCCTTGAGGTCCCGGCGGTTCTCTTCTGGAATGAGCACGATCTTTATACCACCGCGCCGTGCCGCCAGCAATTTCTCCTTTAGCCCACCGATCGGCATCACCTCGCCGCGCAGGTTCACCTCGCCCGTCATCGCCAGGTCGCAGCGTATGGGACGACCGGTATAGGCCGACACCATGGCGGTAACCATGGCGATGCCGGCACTGGGGCCATCCTTGGGGGTGGCGCCTTCGGGCACGTGGATGTGCAGATCCTCCTTCTCGAAGCGCTCCGGGTCGATGCCCAGCGCCGCAGCGCGGGCGCGAACCACGGTATGGGCGGCACTGACGGACTCCTTCATCACGTCGCCCAGCGATCCCGTCTTGTTGATGCGGCCCTTGCCCGGCGTGACCACCGACTCGATATTGAGCAGCTCGCCGCCCACCGAGGTCCAGGCCAGACCGGTGACGCGCCCCACCTGGTCCTCCTTGTCGGCCAGGCCATAGCTGTAGCGGCGCACGCCGGCATAGGTCTCGATGTCCGCCGCGGAGAGCAGCGCCGGCGCCTGGGCCCCCTTGCCTTCGTACTCGAGCCGTTCGCGCAGCACCTTGCGACAGACCTTGGCGATCTGCCGCTCCAGCTCGCGGACCCCCGCCTCGCGGGTATAGTAGCGAATCAGCTCGAGCAGCGCTTCATCGGAGAAGGACACCTCCTCGTCCTTGAATCCGTTGGCCTTGAGCTGCTTGGGCACCAGGTAACGGCGGGCGATGGCGAGCTTCTCGTCCTCCGTGTAACCGGGCAGGCGGATGACCTCCATGCGATCCAGCAGCGGGCCGGGGATGTTCATCGAGTTGGCGGTGCAGATGAACATCACCTCGGAGAGATCGTAGTCGAGCTCGAGATAGTGGTCGTTGAACTTGTCGTTCTGCTCCGGATCGAGGACCTCGAGCAGCGCCGAGGCGGGATCGCCGCGATGATCCATGCCGATCTTGTCGACCTCGTCGAGCAGGAACAGCGGGTTCTTGACCTCGGCCTTGCTCATGCGCTGGATCAGCTTGCCCGGCAGCGAGCCGATGTAGGTGCGGCGATGACCGCGGATCTCCGACTCGTCACGCACCCCGCCCAGGGCCAGGCGCACGTACTTGCGATTGGTGGCGCGGGCGATCGACTGGCCCAGCGAGGTCTTGCCCACCCCCGGCGGACCCACCAGGCACAGCACCGGCCCCTTGAGTTTCTTGACCCGCTTCTGCACGGCGAGGTACTCGAGGATGCGCTCCTTGACCTCGTCGAGGCCGTAGTGGTCCTCGTCCAGCACCTTGTGGGCGTGTACCAGGTCGTGCTTGACCCGGGTGCGCTTCTTCCACGGCACCGAGACCAGCCAGTCCAGGTAGGAACGCACCACGGTGGCCTCGGCGGAGCTCGGCGACATCATCTTGAGCTTGCCCAGTTCCTGGACCGCCTTGTCGCGCGCCTCCTTGGGCATGCCCGACTCCTCGATCGCCTTCTCGTACTTCTCGGCTTCGTTGGGCACGTTCTCGAGCTCGCCCATCTCCTTCTGGATGGCCTTCATCTGCTCGTTGAGGTAGTACTCGCGCTGCGACTTCTCCATCTGGTCCTTGACCCGCGAGCGGATGCGCTTCTCCACCTGCAGCAGGTCGATCTCGGATTCGATCAGCGCCATCAGGTGCTCGATGCGCTCGCGCACGCGGTCCATCTCGAGCAGCTGCTGCTTGTCCTGGATCTTGAGCGAGAGATGGGCACAGATGGTATCCACCAGGCGGCTCGGGTCCTCGATGCCCGAGAGCGAATTGAGGACCTCGTTGGGCACCTTCTTGGAAAGCTTGACGTACTGCTCGAACTGATTGAGCAGGACCCGCACCAGCGCTTCCTGCTCGCGCTCGCTGAGCGGTTCGCTGTCACGCAGCACGGCCTCGGCCATGCTGTGACCGTCGGTGTGGTGGACTTCACGCAGGTCGGCGCGCGAGACCCCTTCGATCAGCACCTTGACGGTGCCATCCGGCAGCTTGAGCAGCTGCATGATCTCGGCAACGGTGCCGATGGTGAAGAGGTCGTCGGTGCCGGGGTCGTCCTGCCCGGCCTCGCGCTGGGCGACAAGCAGCACGCGCTTGTCGGCCGCCATCGCGGCGTCCAGCGCCTGGATCGACTTCTCGCGACCGACGAAGAGCGGTATCACCATCTGCGGATAGACGACCACGTCGCGCAGAGGGAGTAGGGGCAGACTCAAGGTCTGAACGGCGTTCTGCTGCATCGCAGACGTTCCTCAAACAGAAATCGGAGTATACAGGGGGGATGGGGTCGTGCCGCCGCCATTGCAAGGGGAATGCGATGACAAACGTGAAAAGGGGTCGCCCGAGCGACCCCCTTCCGTCTTGGGCATGGCAGCGAAAGCCGCGAGGGCTCAGCCGTCGGTTCCGTCGACCCGCTGCTCCTGCTGCGAATAGATCAGCAGTGGCTCGCTTTCGCCGGCGATGACCGACGCATCGATGACCACCTTGGAGACCCCCTCCATGGAAGGTATTTCGTACATGGTGTCGAGCAGCACCGACTCGAGAATGGAGCGCAGCCCGCGGGCACCGGTCTTGCGCGCCATGGCCTTGGCGGCCACCGCCCGCAGCGCGTCCTCGCGAAACTCGAGTTCGACGCCTTCCATGTCGAACAGGCGGGCATACTGCTTGACCAGCGAGTTCTTGGGCTCGGTGAGAATCTGGATCAGGGCATCCTCGTTGAGCTCGGTCAGCGTGGCGATGACCGGCAGGCGACCGACGAACTCGGGAATCAGGCCGAACTTGACCAGATCCTCCGGCTCGACGTCGGCAAGCACGTCACCCACGCCCTTGCTCTCGTCCTTGCTCTTCACCACGGCACTGAAGCCGATGCCGCCCTTCTCGGCGCGGTCGCGGATGACCTTGTCGAGGCCGGCAAAGGCGCCGCCGACGATAAACAGGATGTTGCCCGTGTCGACCTGCAGGAACTCCTGCTGCGGATGCTTGCGCCCGCCCTGCGGCGGGACGGAGGCCGTGGTGCCCTCGATCAGCTTGAGCAGGGCCTGCTGCACGCCCTCGCCCGACACGTCGCGGGTGATCGAGGGGTTGTCCGACTTGCGCGAGATCTTGTCGATCTCGTCGATGTAGACGATGCCGCGCTGGGCCTTCTCCACATCGTAGTCGCACTTCTGCAGCAGCTTCTGGATGATGTTCTCGACGTCCTCGCCGACGTAGCCGGCCTCGGTGAGGGTGGTGGCGTCGGCGATGGTGAACGGCACGTTGAGCAGCCGTGCCATGGTCTCGGCGAGCAGGGTCTTGCCGCTGCCGGTGGGACCGATCAGCAGGATGTTGGACTTGCCGAGTTCG
This sequence comes from Billgrantia lactosivorans, assembly GCF_003254665.1. Classification (GTDB taxonomy): domain Bacteria; phylum Pseudomonadota; class Gammaproteobacteria; order Pseudomonadales; family Halomonadaceae; genus Halomonas; species Halomonas lactosivorans. The sequence continues at coordinate 356,633 of NZ_QHGY01000001.1, forward strand.
ACGTCGTCGCCCTTGATGCCGGCGCGAAGACGCTTGTAGTGGTTGTAGACCGCCACGGACAGCACCGTCTTGGCGCGGTCCTGGCCGATCACGTATTCGTCCAGGGTGCGACGAATCTCGCGGGGAACGGGCAGACGCTCCTCATCGCTCTCGGCATCGGCATCGAGAACTTCCTCGCGAATGATGTCGTTGCACAGGTCGACACACTCGTCGCAGATATAGACGGACGGGCCGGCAATCAGCTTGCGCACCTCGTTCTGGTTCTTGCCGCAGAACGAGCAGTAGAGCAGCTTGCCGCCTTCGTCCTTGCCTTTGCCGTCGGCCATTCGCGTACCTCTGTCACTTCGGCGGCCGGGCCGGCCGCCGCTTATCACTTGGTTATAGCGTGCTTGATTTCACGCTATCAGGATGTGGGCCGCTTATCCAGTACGGCATCGATCAGGCCGTACTCCACCGCCTGACTGCCGCTCATGAAGTTGTCGCGGTCGGTATCCCTGGCGATGGTCTCGATATCCTGCCCGGTGTGGTGGGCCAGGATGCGGTTGAGCTTGTCGCGGATACCGAGGATCTCGCGCGTATGAATCTCGATGTCGGATGCCTGACCCTGATAGCCGCCCAGCGGCTGATGGATCATCATGCGCGAGTGCGGCAGGCAGTAGCGCTTGCCCTTGGCCCCGCCGGCCAGCAGCAGCGCGCCCATGCTGGCCGCCTGGCCGATGCACACGGTCGAGACGTCGGGCTTGACGAACTGCATGGTATCGTACATCGCCATGCCGGCGGTCACCGAACCACCCGGCGAGTTGATGTACAGGTGAATGTCCTTGTCCGGATTCTCGGACTCAAGGAAGAGCAGCTGCGCCACGATCAGGTTGGACATGTGATCCTCGACCGGCCCCACCAGAAAGATCACACGCTCCTTCAGCAGCCTGGAGTAGATGTCGTAGGCCCGCTCGCCGCGTGCGCTCTGCTCTACCACCATCGGCACCAGGCCGCCGGCGTTTCGGGTCTCGAACTCGTTGCTCATCAGTGTGATGTCCTTGCATCCGATGAATGGAAGCGTCTCCCGGGCTGCCGGCCGCCCTGGCGACCGGCAGGTGCCGAGTCTCGCCACCGAATCAGCTGTTGGCGTCTTCCTCGCCTTCGCCCTCGCCCGCCTGCTCGCCCTGCTGGGCGGCGGCCAGCGCCTGCTGGTAGCTCATCGTCACGTCCTTGACGGCAGCCTGCTCCAGCAGCTTGTCGACGGCCTTCTCTTCGAGGATAGCCGACTTGACCTGGGTCTTGAGCTGTTCGTTGCCCATATAGTAGTCAACGACCTGCTGCGGCTCCTGGTACTGCTCGGCGAGCTCCTCGACCTTGGCGCGGATCTCGTCGTCGCTGGCGTCGAGCTCGTTGGCCTTGATCACCTCGGCCAGCAGCAGGCCGACCTGCACGCGGCTCCTGGCCTGCTCGGCGAACAGCTCGTTGGGCAGCTGGGAGACGTCGAAATCCTCGCCCAGGCCGAACTGCTGGGCCGCCTGACGCTTGAGCGCGTCGGTCTCCTGCTGCACCAGCGCCTGCGGCACCGGAATGTCGTTGGCCTTCTTCAGCGCCTCGAGGACCTGCTGCTTGACCCGGTTATCGACGGCCTGCTTGGCCTCGCGGGACATGTTCTTCTTCACTTCGGCGCGGAACTTGTCGAGGTCGCCGTCCTCCACGCCGAAGCGCTTGATGAAGGCCTCGTCGACGTCGGGCAGAGCCTGCCCCTTCACCGCGTGGACCTTGACCTTGAAGGTGGCGTCCTGGCCTGCCAAGTGCTCGGCCTGGTAGTCCTCGGGGAAGGTGACCTTGATCTCCTTCTCCTCACCCGCCTTGGCACCGACGAGCTGGTCCTCGAAGCCGGGGATGAAATTGCCGGAGCCCAGCACCAGCTCATGCCCCTCGGCACTGCCACCCTCGAACGGCTCGTCGCCGAGGAAGCCCTGGAAGTCGATCTTGACCTGGTCGCCCTCTTCGGCGGCACGATCGACCTCCTCCCAGGCGGCATTCTGCTTGCGCAGGGTCTCGATCATCTCCTCGAGATCGGCGTCGCTCACTTCGACCACGGGGCGCTCGACCTCGGTGCCCTCGATCGAGGCCAGCTCGATCTCCGGGTAGACCTCGAGGGAGGCCACGAACTCGAGATCCTTGCCCGCCTGGTCGACCTTGGGCTCGATGCTCGGAAAGCCGGCCGGGTTGAGGTTCTGCTCGGTGATCGCGCGCACGTAACGCTCACGCATCAGCTCGCCCACGACCTCGTCACGCACGCCACGGCCGTAACGCTGACGCACCACGGACATGGGCACCCGACCCTTGCGGAACCCGTTGAGGCGAATATTCTTCGCCGTGTCCTTGAGGCGGGCTTCGACGGCCTCGTCGACCTCGGCGGCCGGCACCTGGAACGTGACACGGCGCTCGATCTGGGAGGTCGTTTCGACGGAAACTTGCATGAATGGTCCTCTACCGACTGGGGGCGTTCTTGGAAAGCATGGAATGTAAAAGAGAGATTCTAAGAATCCCGCCCTACGCTGGCAAGCGTTACGCCCTATGGATGGGGGCGATCGGGCATTTTACAAGGCCGCCCGGCACTGCCCGAGTGTCGCAGCGTCACCCGCAAGCCCGAGCGCACGACCTGCGCAACGGCATCGCCCGAACGAGAAGACTCGCCCGGGATACAGAAAAGGAAAAAAACGGAGCGCGGCGCGAAGACGCACGAGGAACCGGTGCAATGGGGTGGATGATGGGGATCGAACCCACGACCACCGGAGCCACAATCCGGGGCTCTACCACTGAGCTACATCCACCATTGCAGGCATGAACCACGAAGGAGTCGAATGGGGTGGATGATGGGGATCGAACCCACGACCACCGGAGCCACAATCCGGGGCTCTACCACTGAGCTACATCCACCATATCGACACTGCTCGAACCGAAGGTCGCCTCTACGCCTGACTGGCACGCCCAGCAGGACTCGAACCTGCAACCTACGGCTTAGAAGGCCGTTGCTCTATCCGGTTGAGCTATGGGCGCATTCTACGTTCCATGGCGTCTGACCGCAACCCTGCCTTGCCATTTTCCAAGCATAAACAACAGGTTGTGGTCGGGGTGGAGGGATTCGAACCCCCGACATCCTGCTCCCAAAGCAGGCGCGCTACCAGACTGCGCTACACCCCGCCGGCCTTCGCACGGCCAACGACGCCCCTACGGGCCTCGCCGAGCGCTGCGTATTCTACGCGAGAATCGACCGTGGTCAATAGCTTCCTGACGCAGCGAGGCTTTTGCGCTTTGCCTCGCGGGCCCGTCATGCGAAAATCGGCACCCTTCGCATATCCGCAGCCGGCCACGCGAGTGCCGCTCACAGCATTCACCATGGGGGAGACACGATGACCGCCCAACTCATCGATGGCAAGGCCATTGCCGCGCAGGTCCGCGAACAGGTTGCACGCCAGGTGGAGTCGCGTCGCACCGAGGGCAAGCGCATCCCCGGCCTGGCCGTCGTCCTGGTGGGCGAGGACCCGGCCTCCCACGTCTACGTCAGCAACAAGCACCGCGCCTGCGAACAGGCAGGCATCCTGTCGTTCCGCCACACCCTGCCCAGCGACACCAGCCAACAGGCGCTCGAGCGGCTCATCGACGAGCTCAATGCCGACCCTGGCATCGATGGCATCCTGCTGCAGCTGCCCTTGCCCGCCCACCTGGACTCTCGCCCGCTGCTCGAGCGCATCCTGCCACACAAGGACGTCGACGGCTTCCATCCCTACAACCTCGGCCGCCTGGCTCAGCGCCTCCCGGTGCTGCGCCCGTGCACGCCCAAGGGGGTCATGACGCTGCTGCAGGCCCAGGGCCTGAAGGTGCGCGGCCTGGACGCCACCGTGGTCGGCGCCTCCAACATCGTCGGCCGCCCGATGGCGCTTGAGCTGATGCTGGCCGGCTGCACTACCACCGTCTGCCACCGCTTCACCCGCGACCTCGAGGCCCACGTCCGCCGCGCCGAGCTATTGGTGGTGGCGGTGGGCAATCCGGGTCTGGTCAAGGGCGAATGGGTGCGCGATGGCGCCATCGTCATCGACGTCGGCATCAACCGCGAGGAGGACGGCCGCCTGGTCGGTGACGTGGAGTTCGCCCCGGCCGCCGAGCGTGCCGCCTGGATCACGCCGGTCCCCGGCGGCGTGGGGCCGATGACCGTGGCCTCGCTGCTGGAGAACACCCTCTACGCCGCCGAGCGGCATGACGCCATGGAGCAGGAACTCCCCGCGCTCTGAACCGCGGCCTGACAGGAAGGCGCCGCTCGGCTAGAATGCGCGCTCGCATTTCCTATCCCCTGCCGCGAGGCCGCTCATGAGCGACAAGATGAACGTCGAAAGCTTCAACCTTGACCACACCAAGGTGAAGGCCCCCTACGTGCGCCTGGCCGACATCAAGACCGGGCTCAACGGCGATCGCATTCACAAGTATGACATGCGCATCTGCCAGCCCAACCGGGAGCACATGGAGATGCCGGCGCTGCACTCCCTCGAGCACCTGATGGCCGAACTGTCGCGCAACCATTCCGACCGCATCGTCGACATCAGCCCGATGGGCTGCCAGACCGGCTTCTACGTCGCGCTGATCAACCACGACGACTACGACGACGTGCTGCGCTTGCTGCAGCAGACGCTCGAAGACGTGCTCGAAGCCGACGCCGTACCGGCCTGCAACGAGGTCCAGTGCGGCTGGGCGGCAAGCCACAGCCTGGAAGGCGCCAAGCAGATCGCCCGCGGCTTCCTGGCCAAGCGCGACGAGTGGACCCGGGTCTTCGCCGACGAGGCCTGAGCCACAGCACGACGGCGCCCTGCGCCGCCCGACCGGAGAACGCAAGAGACGATGAAACGCATCGGTATCATCGGCGCCATGGCGCAAGAGGTGGAACATCTGGCCTCGCTGCTGGAGGGTCGCCGCACCCGCACGCATGTCGGCTGCACCTTCCATCACGGCAAGCTGCATGGCGTCGACGTGGTGATCCTGCAGTCGGGCATCGGCAAGGTGAATGCCGCCATCGGCACCACCCTGCTGCTCGACGTCTACCACCCCGAGGCGATCATCAACACCGGCTCGGCCGGCGGCTTCGGCGAGGGGCTGGAGATCGGCGACGTGGTCGTCTCGAGCGAAGTACGCCACCACGACGTGGATGCCGTGGTGTTCGGCTACGAGCACGGCCAGGTGCCGCAGATGCCCGCCGCCTATCTGCCCGACGAACGCCTGGTCGCCCTGGCCCGCGAATGCGTCGAGGCGCTGGGCGAGGTCCGTGTGGTGGAGGGGCTGATCGCCACCGGTGACGTCTTCATGGCCTGCCCCGAACTGGTTACGAGAACGCGCTCGCGCTTCCCGACCATGCTGGCGGCCGAGATGGAAGCCGCCGCCATCGCCCAGACCTGCCACCTCTACGGCTGCCCGTTCGTGGTCATCCGCTCGCTGTCGGATATCGCCGGCGGCGGCGACAACCACCTCTCCTTCGAGCAATTCCTCGAACGCGCCGCCGCCCACTCGGCTCGCATGGTCGAGACCATGATCATGCGACTGGCCAAGACTGCACCCCAGCCCGACGCGGAGTTCGCGTCGGGCTGACGATCCATCTCCCGTAACAGGGGCGGGCCACGCGCAGGCGACTATTCGTTCCGAGAGGCTAGTCGCGCAACTTCCAGGTCAGCGACTCCCCCGCCATCAGCGGCACGATGCGCTGACCGTCGGCGTAGGGCAGCGATGCCGGCAGCGTCCACTCCTCGCGCACCAGGCTGACGCTGTCGGCGTTGCGCGGCAGGCCGTAGAAGTCCGGGCCGAAGTGGCTGGCGAATCCCTCCAGGCGATCCAGCGCACCGGCCTGCTCGAACGCCGTGGCGTACAGTTCGATTGCCGCCGGCGCGGTATAGGCCCCGGCGCAGCCGCAGGCCGACTCCTTGTCGCCCTGGGCATGCGGGGCGCTGTCGGTGCCCAGGAAGAACTTGCCGCTGCCCGAAGTCGCGGCCGCCAGCAGTGCCTCGCGGTGTCGCTCGCGCTTGAGGATCGGCAGGCAGTAGTAGTGAGGGCGAATGCCGCCGACCAGCATGTGGTTGCGGTTGAACAGCAGGTGGTGGGCGGTGATGGTGGCGCCGACGTTGGCCGGCGCCCGGGAGACGAACTCGACCGCATCGGCGGTGGTGATGTGCTCGAAGACCACCTTGAGATCCGGATGGCGCGCGAGCAGCGGCTTCATGACCCGCTCGATGAAGACCGCCTCGCGGTCGAAGATGTCGATCTGCGCATCGGTCACCTCGCCGTGGACCAGTAGCGGCAGGCCCAGCCGCGCCATGGCGGCAATGGCGCCGTCGCAGTGGGCCAGGTCGGTGACGCCTGAGGCCGAGTTGGTGGTGGCGCCGGCCGGGTAGAGCTTCACCGCATGCACCCTGCCGCTCGCCACCGCGCGCTCGATCTCGTCGGCCGGCGTGTTGTCGGTGAGATACAGCGTCATCAGGGGCTCGAAGGCCGACCCCTCGGGTCGCGCCGCCAGGATCCGTTCGCGGTAGCGCAGGGCCTGCTCGGTGGTGGTGACGGGCGGCGTGAGGTTGGGCATGATGATGGCCCGGCCCATCTGCCGGGCGGTGGCGGGCACCACCGCCTCGAGCGCCTTGCCGTCGCGCAGGTGAAGATGCCAGTCGTCGGGGCGGGTCAGGGTGATAGCGGTCACGGCATGTCCTGTCGGTCTGGATGGGTGTCGAGACGAGATTATACCGGGCAGACGCGGGTGGGCGTCGAGAAAGATGCCGGCGGCGGCAGCAACAAACGCCGATTTGCCGTATCATCGACGCCGATTTTCCGTCAGAGACGTCGCCAATGCCCCGGGTTCGCCACTACGCCGATATCGTCGCCATCCTGGCCGGACTGATGTGGATCGTCTTCTTCTGGTCGATCAGCATCTCGGCGAAGATGGACAGCGTCGAGCCCACCCTGGCCGCCATGCTCGCCCTCGGCGCCATGATCCTGGTCAGCTTCATGCACCGCCCCTTTCGCATCCACTTGAGCCGCTATCATGTGCGCAAGCGTCGCACCGAGATGTGGATGCACATCCTCGCCCTGCCCATGGCGCTGGCGCTGCTGTTCGGCGTGCTCATCGAAACCCTCTTCGCCCCCATGAGCGGACAGCAGAAGATGCTGCTGTTCAACGTACTGGCCAGCGCCGGCTGGGTGGTCTACGTGATGACCCTGGTGATCAAGTTCTGCCACCACCAGTGGCGTCGGCGTCGGCGCCGCGAGTGACACCGGTCGGCGCCGACGCCGTCAGAAGCGATCCGCCCGAAACGGCGCCATGTCCACGGCCGTCGGCTCCCCCTCCATCAGCTCCGCCATCAATCGGCCCGTCACCGGCCCCATGGTGAAACCCTGGTGGCCGTGGCCGAAGGCGAGCCAAAGCCCCTTGTGCCGCGGCGCAGGGCCGATCACCGGCTTCATGTCCGGCAGGCAGGGGCGCGCGCCTTTCCAGGGTTGCGCGTCCAGGCGCTCGCCGAGCGCCGGATAGAGTTCGCGCGCCTTGCGTTCGGCGGCCTCCAGCTGGCCCTGTCTGGGCGGCGCATCGAGCGGCGCCAGCTCGGCCCCGGTGGTCAGCCGGATGCCGGCCCGCATCGGCGCCAGGATGTAGCCGACGTCGGCATCGGCAATCCAGTGGCGCAGACGGCGCGCCTCGGCGACGCCATAGTGCATGTGGTAGCCGCGCTTGACGAAGGTCGGCAGCCGGTAGCCCAGCCCCCTGAGCCACTCCCCGGCCCAGGGCCCCAAGGCCACCACCACCTCGCGCGCCTCGTGCCGGCCCGCCTCGCTATCGATGCACCAGCCTTCGCCCTGCTGGCGGATCCGGCGCACGCTCGCCTGCAGGAACTCGCCGCCCTGCCGGCGGAAGCTGTCGGCATAGGCCGCGACCAGCGCCCCGGGGTCGGACACGCTCCAGGAATTGGTCCAGTGGATCGCCCCCGCCAGCTCGGCGCCGAGCTGAGGCTCCCGTTGCGCCAGTCCCCCGGCGTCGAGCAGGTCGTGGGTTACCCCGAACCGACGGGCGGCGTCCTCCGCCTCGTCCCGGCGGCGCTCGAGCTCGGCATGGCTGCGATGCACCTCGAGCCAGCCCTCCTTGCCGATCAGGTGGGCGGCACCGGCGGCTTCGATCATGGGCGCGTGCTCCTGGGTGGAGAGCGCAATGAGCGAAGCGTACTCCGGCACGATACGGGCATACCGGCGTGGCGCCGAATGGCGCCAGTAGTCGTAGAGCGGGCCGGCGAACTGGAGGATGCCGCCCAACCGGTAGCGAATGTCCACCCGGCGGTTGGACAGCGCGCTGAGCCACTTGCCCGGCTCACGCGGGAACGCATAGGGACGCACCGCCTCGCGCTGGATCAACCCGCCGTTGCCGTAGGAGGTCTCCTGCCCGGGCGGTCGCCGATCCACCAGCAGCACCGAACGGCCACGGCGGGCCAGATGCCAGGCAATCGAGACGCCGACCATGCCGGCACCCAGAACGACGGTTTCACGAGACATGCCACTCCTCCCCGTTGGCCACACGCTCACGCAGCGAATGCCGGAGTGAGGGCCTAGTCTAGCAGCGAGTCGCGCCAGCGAACGCCTGGAGTCGGCTTTTCCTGCTTAGGATCAAGGCGATCCCTGCGTCTCGTCACTGCCCTGGACCTGCAGCTTGGCCCGGATGAAGTCGGAGTGGCTGACGTGCAGCAGATCGGCCAGGCGCCGGATGCGATGTTCCTCCAGGTGATGCGATTCGCCGTCGGCGAAAGCCAGCGACCACATCATGCGTACCAGTTCGCAGCGCTCGGCATAGCCGTAGTGCTGCTTGATCAGGCTGACGAACTGGTAGTGGTCGACCGAGGTCTCGATCTCCTCGCGAGCCATCTCCATCAGTGCCTCGACCTCGTCGTCGGCAAGCTGGAAATGGCGCTGTAGCATCTCGCGCAGCGCAGCGAGTTCCGCCTCGTCGGTGTGATAGTCGGCGCGCACCACCTCGCACAGCAGGGCGGCGGTGGCCCGCTCGAGCGTCGGTGCGCTCCTGCCCGAGCCCTCGGGTTCGGACAGGGCCTGCTGGAAGAAACGCTGGATGGTTGCAAGCATGGTAATCCCCTCGCCGTGTCTCGCATCTGACCCGCACGGGCCGCCGGCGTTCCGCGGCGACAGGCCGCCGCAGCCAAGGGGGGCCGCGGCGCGTCAGGCTTCGCCGATCCCCTTCACCACGTAGTGCTGGGCTACGCCGATATGGTAGTCGATCGCCTCGCGACAGCGTTCGGCATCGCCGCTGGCGAGCGCCTCCAGCAGGGCCCAGTGGCTGGTGGCGATGCTGTCGGGGTCGGCGTGGGTCTTGGCGATCAGGGCGATGCACAGCCGCAGCTCATGGGTGATGTCGTCGAACGCCTTGAGCAGGCGCCGGTTGCCGGCAAAGGCGATCAGCATGCGGTGGAAGACCAGGTCCTCCTCGATCTTGCGGCTGTCGCTGTCGTTCAGTGCCACCTCGCACATGAGCTTCACCTGCCGGCTCAGGGCCCGCTGCTTGTCGACATCGAACCCACCGACCAGCCGTGCCAGCGCATGACGCTCCAGGCACAGGCGCAGATCGAAGACGTCGTTGAGCTCGCTCGCGTCCAGGGCCCGAACGAAGAAGCCACGCCGCGGTTGCGACACCAGCAGGCCGCGGCTCTCGAGCAGGCGCGCCGCCTCGCGAACGGGGGCACGGCTGATGCCCAGGTCGCGTGCCAGCTGGACTTCCGACAGCCGCTCGCCTGGCGTGAAGTGCTGGCTGATGATGGCCTGGGTCAGGTAGTCGGCGACCTGCTCCACCAGGTTGCGCTGCTGGATGACCATGCCGCTACCGAAGGCGTTGGAAGCTGTCATGCAACGGGTCTCTCACGGGTTGACTCGGTGACAGTATGACGCAAGGCGGTCTGATGTCGACCGTCGATTGGCGACTGTCGACAGTTCTCGGGGCCACTGCTATGGTCAATAGGGCTGCAGGCGGCATCCCTTGCAACGCATGACAACAGCCGAGACAACAACAAGGAACTCCACGATGACAAAGACGCCTCTGGCCGCGGCCGTTGCCGCTCTGGCCTTTACCGCCGCCGTCGCCGACGAGCCCAAGCGCGGCGGCACCATCGACACCATCATCCAGCCCGAGCCCCCCGGCCTGGTCCTGGGCATGGTCCAGAACGACCCGACGCGCAAGGTCGCGGGCAACATCTACGAGGGGCTGCTGAGCTACTCCACCGACCTGGAGCCGAGGCCGCAGCTGGCGGAATCCTGGGACGTCAGCGACGACGGCCTGACCTGGACCTTCCATCTGCGCGAGAGCGTACTGTGGCACGATGGCGAGCCCTTCACCGCCGATGACGTGGTCTTTTCCGCCGACGTCTTCCACCGCGAGCTCAACCCCAGTGCCCGCGCCGTGCTGCAGCACATCGAGAGCATAGAGGCGGAAGACGATCACACCGTGGTCTTCACCCTCTCCGAGCCGTTCGGCCCCTTCCTGCTCTCGTTCGAGGCCGGCACCTTCACCATGGTGCCCAAGCATCTCTACGAAGGTACCGATTTCCGCGACAACGAGCATAACAACCACCCCATCGGCACCGGGCCCTTCAAGTTCGAGAACTGGGACCGCGGCACCGTCATCGAGCTGGTACGCAACGACGACTACTACGAGGAGGGCCTGCCCTACCTCGACGGGATCAACTGGCACGTCATCCCCGACGGCGCCTCACGCGCGGTGGCCTACGAGAACGGCACCGTCGACGTGCTGCCCAACGGCACCGTGGAGAACTTCGACATCCCGCGCCTCACCGAGATGGACAATACCTGCGTGACCGAGGAAGGCCACGAGTATTTCAGCCCCTTCGCCATGCTGTGGATGAACAACCGCGAGGGCCCCACCGCCGACAAGCGTTTCCGCCAGGCGGTGATGTATGCCATGGACCGCGAGTTTGCCCGCGACGTGCTGTGGAACGGCCTCGGCCAGGTGCCGACCTCCGCCTTCGGTTCCAATGCCAAGTTCCGCCACGACGGGCTCGAGCCCTACGACCACGACCCGGACCGTGCCCGCGAGCTGCTCAACGAGATGGGCTACGACGGCGAGGAGGTTCGCCTGCTGCCGCTGCCCTACGGCGAGACCTGGACGCGCTGGGCCGAGGCCGTGCAGCAGAACCTGCGCGAGGTGGGCATCGAGGTGCGCACCCAGTCCACCGACGTGGGCGGCTGGAACCAGCGCCTCTCCGAATGGGACTACGACCTCGCCTTCACCTTCCTCTACCAGTACGGCGACCCGGCGCTGGGCATCACCCGCTCCTACCTCTCGGACAACATCGAGAAGGGCTCGCCGTGGAACAACGTCGAGGGCTACGAGAACGAGCGGATCGACGAGCTCTTCGACGAGGCGGCCACCGCCCACCCCGAGGAGGAGCGCGAGGCGCTCTATCGCGAGGCCCAGGAGATCCTGCACGAAGACGTGCCGGTAGGCTGGCTGCTGGAGCTCGGCTTCCCGACCATCTACCGCTGCGACGTCAAGGATCTGGTCACCTCCGGCGTCGGCGTGAACGACGGCTTCCGGGACGCCTGGCTCGACCGCTGAGGCGGCTTCGACCGGCGGGGCGGCTTCGCCGTCCCGCCGGACATCGCCTCGCGTGACGCGGCACCCGGCAGGGTGCCCCAACCTACCCAGAGGCTTGCAGCATGCTCTATGCCCGATTGATCGCGATGCGGCTGCTCAAGGCCGTGGTCGTGCTGTTCCTGATCGTGATCTTCAACTTCGTCCTGATCCAGCTGGCACCGGGGGACCCCGCCGCCATCCTGGCCGGCGAGGCCGGCGCCACCGACGAGGAGTTCCTGCGCCAGCTGCGCGAGCGTTTCGGTCTCGACCAGCCGATGTACGTCCAGCTGTGGCGCTACGTCTCCGGCATCGCCACGCTCGACTTCGGCTGGTCCTACCGCCAGGGGATGCCGGTGCTCGACCTGATCCTCGCCCGCCTGCCCGCGACCCTGCTGCTGACCGGCACCGCCTTCGTGCTGTCCCTGGCGCTGGGCATCGTGCTGGGCTCCATGGCCGCCGCCCGGGTCAAGCGCCCCTCCGGTTCGATCATCATGGCCCTGGCGCTGGTGTTCTACGCCACGCCGCTGTTCTGGGTGGCCCTGATGGCGGTGGTGCTGTTCTCGGTCTACCTCGGCTGGCTGCCCGCCTACGGCATGTATACCGTGGGGGCCGGCCTGAGCGGCCTGGCGCTGGTACTCGACGTGGCCAAGCACCTGGTCCTGCCGGCCACCACCCTGGCGCTGTTCTTCATGGCCATCTACACCCGCATGACCCGCGCCTCGATGCTCGAGGCCAGCCAGCAGGACTTCGTCAAGACCGCACGCGCCAAGGGCCTCAGCCCCCGCGTCATCCAGCGCCGCCACGTGCTGCGCAACGCGCTGCTGCCGATCATCACCCTGGCCGGCCTGCAGGCGGGCCAGATGGTCGGTGGCGCGATCCTCACCGAGACGGTGTTCGCCTGGCCCGGCATCGGCCGGCTGATGTTCGAGGCGCTGCAGCAGCGCGACTACAACCTGCTGCTCGGCATCTTCTTCTTCTCCGCCGCCCTGGTGATCGTCTTCAACATCCTCACCGACCTCGTCTACCGCCTGACGGACCCGCGCATCAAGGAGGCCGCATGAGCTTCTTCGCCCGCTTCGCCCAGAACCGCGGCGCCCTGGTCGGTCTGGTGATTCTCTTGGCCATCGTGCTGATGGCCATCCTCGCGCCCTTGCTCTACCCCGACTCTCCCTGGCGCATGGTGCAGCGCCCCTTCCTGCCGCCGCTGGAGCTGGAGGGCTTTCCGCTGGGCACCGACACCATGGGCCGTGACGTGGCGGCAGGCCTGATGCACGGGGCCTGGGTGTCGCTGTTGATCGGCCTGGTCTCGACCGCAGTGGCGCTGCTCATCGGCGTGCCGCTCGGCGCGGTGGCCGGTTACTACGGCGGCCTGATCGACGATGCGCTGATGCGCTTCACCGAGTTCTTCCAGACCATCCCCAACTTCGCCCTGGCCATCGTGCTGGTGGCGATCATGCAGCCCAGCGTGGTCTCGATCGTCCTGGCCATCGCCATCGTCAGCTGGCCGCCCGTGGCGCGCCTGGTCCGCGCCGAGTTCATGTCGCTGCGCCATCGCGAATACGTCGAAGCCGCGCGTCTGGTCGGCCAGACCCACCGCACCATCATCCTGCGCCAGATCCTGCCCAATACGCTGTCGCCGATCATCGTGCTCGCCTCGCTGATGGTGGCCACGGCGATTCTGCTGGAATCGGCGCTCTCCTTCCTCGGCCTGGGCGATCCCAACGTGATGTCGTGGGGCTACATGATCGGCGCCGCGCGCACCGTGATCCGCCAGGCCTGGTGGCTGAGCTTCTTCCCCGGCGTGGCGATCCTGCTCACCGTGCTGGCGCTCAACCTGGTCGGCGAGGGCCTCGACGACGCCCTGAACCCCAAGCTCGCCCGCGAACGCTCCTAGGAGAGGGACGATGAACGACGACACCCCGGTACTGAGCATCCGCGGCCTGACCCTGGCCCTCCCCGAGGGGGCCGATCGCGACTGTGCGGTCGAGGCGGTCAGCTACGACGTGGCGCGTGGCGAGATCATGTGCGTGGTGGGCGAATCGGGCTCCGGCAAGTCGATGGCGGCCAACGCCGTGATGGGCCTGCTGCCCAAGGGGGTGCGTGCCACCGCCGGCGAAGTGCTCTTCGACGGCCAGGACCTGCTCCGCCTGAGCGAGAAGCAGCATCGCCGCCTGCGTGGACTGCGCATAGGCATGATCTTCCAGGAGCCGATGACCGCCCTCAATCCGCTGATGCGGGTCGGCGCCCAGATCGCCGAGGTCTTCGAGGCGCACGGCAAGTTCACCTCGAAGGAGCGCCAGGCCAGGGCGCTGGCGCTGCTCGAGGAGGTCGGCATCCCGCAGCCCGACCGGGCCATCCGCGCCTATCCCTTCCAGCTCTCCGGCGGCCAGCGCCAGCGGGTGATGATCGCCATGGCCCTGGCACTGGAGCCGGAGCTGCTGATCGCCGACGAGCCCACCACCGCACTCGACGTCACCACCCAGGCGCAGATCCTGGCGCTCATCCGCGACCTGCAGCGGCGGCGTGGCATGGCGGTGATGTTCATCACCCACGATTTCGGCGTGGTGGCCGAGATCGCCAGTCGGGTATGCGTCATGCGTCACGGCCGGGTCGTCGAACTCGGCAGCGCCGCCGAGGTGCTGCGCCAGCCCCGCCACGAGTACACCAGGGCCCTGCTCGAAGCCATTCCCAGCAACGTCATTCCCGCGGCCAGGGGCGGCGACAGGCAGCAGCCGCTGCTGGAGGTGAACCGCCTGAGCAAGACCTTCCGCTCACGCGGCGGCCTGTTCAAGCCGGCGCGGGAGGTTCTGGCCCTGGACGATGTGTCGTTCACCCTCGCCCCGGGGGAGACGGTGGGCATCGTCGGCGAGTCGGGCTCGGGCAAGTCGACGCTGGGGCGCTGCGTGGTACGCCTGGAGCGGCCCGACAGCGGCTCGCTCCGCCTGGCAGGCACCGACCTCTCCGCACTCAGGGGAGATGCACTGCGACGTGAACGTCACCGCGTGCAGATGATCTTCCAGGACCCCTACGCCTCGCTCAACCCGCGCCACCGGGTGGGCTACGCCATCGCCCAGGGGCCCATGGCCAACGGCGTGCCGCGCGCCCGGGCCATGCGCCAGGCAGAGGAGCTTCTGGAGCTGGTGGGCCTCGGCGCCGTGGCCGTGGATCGCTACCCCCACGAGTTTTCCGGCGGCCAGCGTCAGCGCATCGGCATCGCCCGCGCCCTGGCGCTCAACCCGCAGCTGATCGTGGCCGACGAGGCGGTGTCGGCACTCGACGTCTCGATCCAGGCCCAGGTGCTCGAACTGCTCGAGGAGCTCAAGCAGAAGCTTTCGCTGTCGCTGCTGTTCATCACCCATGACCTGCGGGTCGCGGCCCAGATCTGCGACACCATCATCGTCATGCAGAACGGCCGCATCGTCGAGCAGGGCACGGCCCAGGAGGTGTTCCTGCGCCCCACCGAGGCGTATACGAAACAGCTGCTCGACGCCATCCCCGGCCGGGCCCACGAAGCCGCCCTGGCCTGACGCCCGGACACAAGGAAAGAAGCCAGATGCAAGCGCTATTGAAGGAACTCGTCGCCATCGTGGGGGCGGGCAACGTGCTGACCGGCGACGTGGTCAGCCAACGCCGGACCGACTGGATGAGCGGCGCGCCCTGCCGCGCCGGGGCCATCGTGCGCCCCGCCGATACCGCCGAACTGGCCGCGGTGATGCGGCGGTGCTACGCCGCCGACCAGCCCGTGGTGACCCACGGCGGGCTCACCGGGCTGGTGCACGGCGGCGAGGCCGCGCCGGACGAGCTCGCCATCTCGCTGGAGCGCATGACCGCCATCGAAGCGATCGACCCGATCGGCGGCACCATGACGGTACAGGCCGGGATACCGCTGCAGCGAGTCCAGGAGGCGGCCGCGCACAACGACCTCGCGTTTCCGCTCGATCTCGGTGCCCGGGGCTCCTGCACCATCGGCGGCAATATCGCCACCAATGCCGGCGGCGTGCGCGTGATCCGCTACGGCATGATGCGCCAGCAGGTGCTCGGCCTGGAGGCGGTGCTCGCCGACGGCAGCGTGATCAGCTCGATGAACCGCATGCTCAAGAACAACGCCGGCTATGACCTCAAGCAGCTGTTCATCGGTAGCGAAGGCACACTGGGCATTGTCACCCGTGCCGTGCTCCGGCTGCAGCCACGGCTGGCCAGCGAGAAGACCGCGCTGGTGGCCTGCCCCGATTTCGACGGCGTCACCGGCCTGCTTCGGCACCTGGGCCGCGAGCTCGCCGGCGGCCTCGGCACCTTCGAGGTGATGTGGCGCAACCACTACGCGCTGCTCACCGAGGAGAGCGGCCGCCACACGCCGCCGCTGCCGCCCCGCTGGCCCTACTATGCCATCGTCGAGTCGCTGGGCAACGACGATACCGACAATCACGCCCGCTTCAGCGCGGCCCTGGAATCGGCCCTCGAGGCCGGCCTGATCGAGGACGCCGTGCTGGCCCAGTCCGACGCCCAGCGCCAGGGCATCTGGGACATCCGCGAGGACATCGAGGGACTGATCGACACCCTCGCGCCGCTGTTCACCTTCGACGTCAGCCTGCCGATTCCCGACATGCCGGGCTACACCGAGGCGCTCGAGCGTCGTCTTCTCCAGCGATGGCCCGAAGGGCGCGTCGTGGTGTTCGGCCACCTGGGCGACGGCAACCTGCACGTCTCGGTCGGGGTCGGCAGCCACCAGCCCCAGGTCCGTCGCGAAGTGGAGCGGATCGTCTACGGCCCGCTGGCCGAACTGGGGGGCTCGGTCTCCGCCGAGCACGGCATCGGCCTGGAGAAGCGCGACTACCTGAGGCTCTCGCGCACGCCCGAGGAGATCGCCCTGATGCGCACCCTCAAGCAGGCGCTGGACCCACGGGGGCTGCTCAATCGCCACAAGGTCCTGGCCGCGGAGTGAAGCGGCTGGTCGTCGCGCAAGGCGCCCGGCTGAGACGAGGCCCGTTCCTGGCCCGGCCCGACGACTTGAGCCGATGACGAGGTTCTGCAACGATCTGCCTACCCTGCCACCGGAGTTCTCCATGCCGCGCATCCCCGACCACTTGACCGGCCCCGGCCCCAGCAACCCCTTCCCCGGCATCAAGGTGCTGGAGCGACGCCTCGGCCGGGAGATCCCTCATCGCCTGGGCTCCAACGAAGGCCTCGACATGCCCCACCGGGCGCTGCGCGAGCGCTTCGGCGACGCCATGGTGGAGCATGTCTACTGCTACGGCGACGCCGAGGCGCTGGGCGTACGCCAGTGGCTGGCCGCCCTCTATGGCGTGCCGCTCGAGGCCACGCTGGTGGACGCGGGCGCCGACAGCCTGATCGCGCTGGCGCTGCGCATGGTGGCAACGCCCGGTTGCACGGTGGTCAGCGCCGGCGGCACCTACCCCACCTTCGGCTATTTCGCCCAGGGTCAGGGCTGCCGTCTGATCGAGCGTCCTTATCGCGAGGCACCGGGCCTGCTCGCCCCCGACCTCGAGGCGCTGCTGGCCAGCGCCCACGAGCACGCCGCCCGGCTGGTCTACGTCGCCAATCCCGACAACCCCAGCGGCCACCTGCATGGCGACGACGAGATCCGCCGGCTGCGCGCCGAGCTCCCCGAGGATTGCTGGCTGCTGCTCGACGAGGCCTATCACGACTTCCGCGACGATGCCCGCTCCGCCTACGGCCGCGAGGTGCTGCCCGGAGTCATCCGCCTGCGCACGCTATCCAAGGCCCATGGCCTGGCCGGGCTGCGCATCGGCTACGCCATCGCCGAACCCGAGACGCTGGCCATGCTGATGAAGGTGCGCATCCACTATGCGGTCTCGACCCTGACCCAGGCCGCCGCCGAGACCGTGCTCGACCACCACGCCGAGGTGGAGGCGCACATTCGTGACGTCAAGCAACGCCGCGAACGCCTTGCCCGCCATTTTCGCGATCTGGGTGCCGAGGTGCTGCCCAGTGCGACCAACTTCATCGCCATCCGCCTGCCCAGCGCGGAACTGGCAGGGCGGCTTAATCAGCAGCTGCTCGAAGCCGGTCGTCTCATCGCCCGCCCGGCCCACCCGGACCTCGGCCACGTGCTGCGCATCAGCGCGGTGGAGGATGCCCTGGCACCTGGCCGCTTGACGATTCTCGAGCGGGAGATCGCCCGGCTCAGGAGTTGAAGCGACTCCCGGCTAGCGGCGACTGACGCTCGATCCGCAAGCCATGCCGCCGCAGCTTGCGCACCACGCTCGGCTGGCTGATACCCAGGCGCTCGGCGATGGCGTAGGTGCTCGGCAGCGTCCGGCACAGCGTCTGCAGCACGCCGCGCTCGGCCCGCGCCAGGAAGGCGTTCAGCCCCTCCTCGTCGTCCAGCCCCGCCATACCGGTCGCCTCCCCGGGAGGCGTCGGCGACGGTGCCGCCGCTCCGCTCCCGGCCAGGGTCGGCGAATGGATCAGGTCCCCGGGGCTGGAGAGCCAGGCGCGCTCCAGCCAGTTCTCCAGCTCGCGCACGTTGCCCGGCCAGTCCCCCCCCATCAGCTCCGACCACACGCTGCCGTGAAGCAGCTTGTGCCGGCCGTAGCGCTGGTTGAGCCGCGTCAGGCACGCCTCGACCAGCGCCGGGATGTCCTCGCGGCGCTCGCGCAGCGGCGGCAGCGTGACCGGAATCACGTTGAGGCGATAGAAGAGGTCGAGGCGGAAGGCGCCCGTCTCCACGCGCCTGGCCAGGTCCTGGTTGGTGGCCACCACCAGGCGGAAGTCGACCCGACGCTGGCGGGTGTCGCCCAGCCGCGTGACGCTGCCGTCCTGGATCACCTTGAGCAGCTTGGTCTGCATCAGCAGCGGCAGTTCGCCGATCTCGTCGAGGAACAGCGTGCCGCCCTCGGCCTGCTCCAGCAACCCCGCCTTGCCCTGGCGGGCCGCGCCGCTGAAGGCGCCGGGCTGGTAGCCGAACATCTCCGACTCGAACAGGTTCTCGGGAATCGCCCCGCAGTTGACCTCGACGAACGGCCCTTGGCCGCGCCGGCTCCAGCGATGCAGCTGGCGGGCGAAGGCGGTCTTGCCGACGCCGGACTCGCCGAGCATCAGCACGGTGGCGTCCGATGGCGCCACGCGCTTGAGCAGCAGCGCCAGCTCGCGCATCACCTCGCTACGCACCTGCAGCCGCTCGAGCGCCTCGTCGAGCCCGTCATCGCCGACGGGTGCGGCCTGGCTGCGCTTGAGATGCTCGCTGAAACGCTTCTGCAGCAGCGCATACTCGTCCTGCAGCAGCTGCAGGTCGGTGAGGTCGCGGGAACGGCTGACGATGCGTTCCAGCCTGCCCGCGACGTAGACCGGGTGCGCCTCGGCGATGACCCGCCTGCCCGTGCCGGTGACCTGCATCAGCTGCGCCGCCTTGCCGGTCCGGATCACCTCCAGGCTGATGGAGGGCCTGAGCACGCCCTCGGCCTCGAGCCGCTGGACGGTATTGCCCACCAGCCGTTCCCGCGCCAGGCCGTAGACCGCCGCCGCCCCCGGGCTCACGTCGAGCACCCGCCCCGAGCCGTCGACGATGAAGAAGTGATCGTTGGCCGTCTCGACGATGGTTCGCACCACCGCCTCGTCGATCTCGCGCATGGCGACCTCACCCGTCTGGCAATCGATTCATTTATGTATCGCAATTCGAGCCTGCATCACGACAAGGCTCAAACGATCCAATTATGCATCATCGTGGGCCGCGAAGCCCACCGCCGTGGCCCCGTCGGGTTGGCATGAAAGCTGCAGGTATCAGGACAACGCAACGCAGAGGCTACCCATGACCGATTTCAACCAGCCGCTCGGCGGCAACGAGATGCCACGCTTCGGCGGGCCCGCCACCATGATGCGCCTGCCCACCCAATCCACTGCGGCGGGGCTCGACGTGGCCTTCATCGGCGTGCCGCTGGACATCGCCACCTCCAACCGTCCCGGCACACGGCTCGGACCGCGCCAGATCCGCGACGAGTCGCGCATGCTGCGCCCCTACAACATGGCCACCCGTGCCGCCCCTTTCGACAGCTTGCAGGTCGCCGACATCGGGGACGTGCCGATCAATACCTTCCATCTGCCCAAGACGGTCGACATCATCAGCGCCTTCTACGACGAGGTGCTTTCCCACGGCTGCACTCCGCTGACGCTGGGCGGCGATCATGTCATCACCCTGCCGATACTGCGCGCCATCGCCAAGAAGCACGGCCCGGTGGGGCTGATCCACATCGACGCCCACGCCGACGTCAACGAGCACATGTTCGGCGAGCCCATCGCCCACGGCACGCCCTTTCGCCGCGCCCAGGAAGAAGGCTTGCTGGCCAAGGGCAAGGTGGTGCAGATCGGCCTGCGCGGGACCGGCTATGCCGCCGAGGACTTCGACTGGTGCCGCCAGCAGGGCTTTCGCGTGGTCACGGCCGAAGCGTGCTGGTATCGCTCGCTCGAACCGCTGATGGCCGAAGTGCGCGAGCAGATGGGTGACACGCCGGTCTACGTCAGCTTCGACATCGACGGGCTGGATCCCTCCGTCGCCCCCGGCACCGGCACCGTCGAGATGGGCGGGCTGACCTCGGCCCAGGGGCTCGAGATCGTACGCGGTGCCGCGGGGCTGAACATCGTCGGCGGCGACCTGGTCGAGGTATCGCCGCCCTACGACACCAGCGGCAACACGGCGCTGATGGGCGCCACCCTGCTCTACGAGATGCTGTGCGCCCTGCCGGGCGTGAAGCGCCGCGACTGATCACCGTGCCACTCGACAACGACAACACAGGACTGACTCATGACGCCCACCGATACCACCCATGACACCGCCGCCCAGGCGCCCTTCGACCGCGGTAGCCTGCTGAAATTCATCCTGCCGTCGGCGCTCGGCGTCGCCCTGTTCCTGGTACCCTTCCAGGTCGGCGACACCATCAATATCGGCATGGGGCTGATGGCCGATGGCCTCAAGGCGCTGCTCGGGAGCGCCCTGCCGGCCATCGCCGTGGTCGTGCTGGTGCTCTCGGTGATGGCGACCACCTGGGTCAAGCTGACCCGACCGCGCTGGGCCGAGCGGGGCGTGCTCCACGACATGTTCCACGTCGGCCCGGTATGGTTCGGCATGCGCCTGCTGGGGGCCGCCTTCGCCCTGATGACCTTCTTCCAGTTCGGTCCCGAGTTCGTCATCGCCTCGTTCACCGGCGGCGTGATGCTCAATGACCTGGCGCCGGTACTGCTGACCTTCTTCTTCTTCGCCGCCCTGCTGCTGCCGTTCCTGGTCGAATTCGGCTTCATGGAGTTCATCGGCAGCCTGGTGCGCAAGCCGTTCCGGATCATCTTCAACCTGCCCGGCCGCAGCGCCATCGACGCCACCGCCTCGTGGATGGGCTCGGGCACCGTGGGCGTGCTGATCACCACCCAGCAGTACGAGCAGGGCTACTACAGCCGCCGCGAGGCCGCGGTCATCGCCACCAACTTCTCCATCGTCTCGATCGCCTTCAGCCTGCTGATCACCAGCTTCGTCGACCTCAACCACATGTTCGTGCCGTTCTACTTCACCGTGGTGGTGGCCGGGCTGATCGCCGCGGTGATCGTGCCGCGCCTGCCGCCGCTGTCGCGCAAGCCCGACTCCTACTACGAGCCGGTGGGCTGCCAGCTGAAGGAGAAGCGCAGCGAGGAGATGGGCCTGCTGCGCTACAGCCTGACCCAGGCCGTGCGCCGTGCCGAACACGCCCCCGGCCCCCGTGAGCTGGCCCGCAACGCCCTGTTCAACGTGGCCGACATCTTCCTCGCGCTGCTGCCACTGGTCTTTGCCATCGGCACCGTGGCGCTGATCCTGGCCGAGTTCACACCGCTGTTCACCTGGCTCTCCTACCCCATGGTGCCGGTGCTCGAACTGCTGCGCATCCCCGAGGCCGAGGCGGCCGCCCCTGCGACCCTGGTGGGCTTCGCCGACATGTTCCTGCCGGCGGTGCTGGCGACCAACATCGACAGCGAGCTGACCCGTTTCGTCATCGCCTGCCTGTCGCTGACCCAGCTCATCTACATGTCGGAGATCGGCGCGCTGCTGCTCAAGTCGAAGATCCCGCTGAAGGTATGGGAGCTGGTCGCCATCTTCCTGTTGCGCACCGCCATCACGCTGCCGATCATCGCCTTCATGGCGCACACCTTCTTCTACTGAGGCCCGCGATGACCCACCCCACCATGACCTGCGCGCGGATGTTGCTGACGCTGCTGCATGAGCGCTACGCCGTCGACACCGTGTTCGGCATTCCCGGCGTGCATACCGTGGCGCTCTACCGCGGCCTCGAGGACGGCGGCGTGCGACATGTCACGCCGCGCCACGAGCAGGGCGCCGGCTTCATGGCCGACGGCTATGCCCGCGCCACCGGCAAGCCGGGCGTGTGCCTGATCATCACCGGCCCGGGCCTGACCAACATCGCCACCGCCATGGGCCAGGCGCTGGCCGACTCGATACCGATGCTGGTGATCTCCAGCGTCAACCGCCGCGACACCCTCGGCCGCGGCCAGGGCCGGCTGCACGAGCTGCCGAGCCAGCAGCAACTGATGGCCGGCGTGGCGCGCTTCAGCCATACCCTGCTCGATCCCGCCGCGTTGCCCGAGGTCCTCGCCCGCGCCTTCGCCGTGTTCCACGGCGAGCGCCCCGGCCCCGTGCACATCGAGATCCCCATCGACCTGTTCGATGCCCCGCTGGCGCTGGCCGAACTGCCCCCACCGGCTCGCCTGTTCCGCCCCGCCCCGGACCCAGCGGGACTGGCCCTGGCCGCCGAGTGGTTGCGTGGCGCACAGCGTCCGCTGGTGCTGCTGGGCGGTGGCTGCGTGGATGCCCCCGAGGCGGCCAAAGCGCTGGTGGATCGGCTCGACGCGCCCACCGTGACCACCATCAACGCCAAGGGGCTGCTGGGCCGCGATCATCCGCTTGACCTGGGTGCCAATGCGGCGCTTGCGGCCGTGCGCGAGCTGGCCCGGGAGGCCGACGTCATCCTGGCGGTCGGCACCGAGCTCGGCGAGACCGACTACGACGTGGTCTTCGACGACGGTTTCGCACTGACAGGCAGGCTGATCCGCATCGATCTCGATGCCCAGCAGCTGGTGCGCAATCAGCAGGTCTCGCTGGGCCTGGTGGGCGATGCCGGGCGCAGCCTGGCGCTGCTCGCCGAGCACTTCCCCGAACCGTTGTCGCGCGCCGGCCGCGAGCGCACCGCGGCCACGCTCGTGGCGCTGGGGCTCGCAGCCGACCCGGCCTTCGCCCCCTTCGTGCCGCTCTATGCGGCCCTGCGCGAGGCGTTGCCGGAGGCGATCCTGGTCGGCGACTCCGCCGCGCCGGTGTACGCCGGCAACCACCTGGTCGCGCAGCCCGAGCCGCGCCGCTACTTCAACGCCTCCACCGGCTACGGCACCCTCGGCTACGGCCTGCCCGCTGCCCTGGGGGCCCAGCTCGGCCGGCCCGAGCTCCCCGTCGTCGCCCTTGTCGGCGACGGCGGGGTGATGTTTACCCTCTCGGAGCTCGCCACGGCGGTCGAGGAGCGGCTGCCGGTGGTGATCGTGCTGTGGCACAACCAGGGCTATGAGGAGATCCGCCGCTACATGGACGCCCATGGCGTGGCGCGTTGCGGTGTCGACATCCAGGCGCCCGACTTCCAGACCGTTGCCGCCGGCTTCGGCTGCCTGGCCACCCGAATCGGCAGTCCCGCTGAGCTGGCACGAGCCCTCGCCGTTCGCCCCAGCGACGGCCCCATGCTGATCGAAGTGGACGCCCACGCCTGGCAGCACGCCATCTCCTGACGCGCCCCCCCAGACCGAGAGAATCGCCATGCAACAGTTGGATCATCAGTTCATCGACAGCCGCTGGGTGTCGTCCGCGAGCATGCGCCGGCTGCCGGTGATGAACCCGTATCGCGAGGAGACGATCGCCGAGGTCACCGCGGGTGACCCGCACGACGTCGACGTCGCCGTCGCCGCGGCCCGCCGCGCCCTGCCCGCCTGGCGTGCGCTTTCCGGCGCCCAGCGCGCCGTTTACCTCGAGGGTTTCGCCGATGGTCTGGCCCGGCGCCGCGACGCGCTGATTCGGCTCTCCTCGAGCAACAACGGCAAGGTGCTGGCCGAGGCGGGTATCGACCTCGACGACGCCATCGCCTGCTACCGCTACTATGCCGGCCAGGCACGCGCACTGGACGAACGCCAGGGCCGCCTGGTCGAGCTGGAAGCAGCAGGCGTGGAGGCGCGCTGCTATCACGACCCGGTGGGGGTGGTCGGTCTGATCACGCCGTGGAACTTCCCGCTGGTGACCAGTGCCTGGAAGCTCGCCCCGGCGCTGGCCGCCGGCTGCACGGCGGTGCTCAAGCCCTCCGAAGTGACCCCGCTGCCCGAACGCGCGCTGGCCGAGATCGCCCTCGAGATCGATCTGCCCGCCGGGGTGCTCAACCTGCTGTTCGGCGACGGCGAGGGCATCGGCGCACCGCTGGCCGCCCACCCCGGCGTCGACAAGGTCTCCTTCACCGGCAGCAACCGGGTCGGCGAGGCCGTGATGCGCGCCGCCGCCGAGCGCAGCGCCGATGTCTCGCTGGAGCTCGGCGGCAAGTCGCCGATCCTGGTGATGGAGGATGCCGACCCCGAGCAGGCAGCCGACTGGGTCATGGCCGGCATCTACTTCAACGCCGGGCAGATCTGCTCCGCCACCTCGCGGCTGCTGGTTCACCGGGCCATCGCCGAGCCGCTCTATGCCGCCCTGGCCGAACGCATCGATGACCTGACGCTGGGCGATCCGCTGGCCGCGGGCAGCGACATGGGCCCGCTCACCAGCGCCCGCCAGCGCCGGAACGTCCAGGCCTACCTTGCCGTCGCCGAACGCGAAGGCCTCGTCGCCGTCCGCGACGCCAGCCACCGCCGCCTGCCGGCGCAGGGCTACTTCGTTGCCCCCACCCTTTACCGCGACGTGCCGACACAGAGCCGGCTGTGGCGCGAGGAGATCTTCGGCCCGGTGCTCTGCGCGCGCAGCGTGGAGAGCGAGGAGTCGGCCGTTGCGCTGGCCAACGACAGCGACTTCGGCCTGGCCGCGACGGTCGTCAGTGGCGATGCCGAGCGCGCCCGGCGCATCGGTCGCGAGCTGCTGGCCGGCAGCGTGTGGTACAACAGCGAGCAGCTGGTGCTGCCCGAAACCGGCTGGGGCGGCTTCAAGCGTAGCGGCATCGGCCGCGAACTGGGCCCTTGGGGGCTTTCGGCCTTCCTGGCGGTCAAGCATGTCGTTGGCCCGGCATGAGCGCGAGGATTAACCTTTCCACGCCGGCATGACATAGAATCGTGGGCCGATGCCAGGTATCAAGGAGGACACCGATGATCCGCATCCGCCCCTACCAGCCGGGCGACTGGCCCGCCATGTGGGACTTCATCGCGCCGGTACTGCACGCCGGCGACAGCTACGCCGTGCCACGCGACATCGGCGAGTCCGATGCCTACCGCATGTGGGTGGAGTTGCCCCGCGCCGTGCGCGTGGCCGAGGACGCCCGCGGGCACGTGCTCGGCACCTACTTCCTCAAGCCCAACCAGCCCGGCCCCGGCGACCACGTGTGCAACTGCGGCTACCTGGTGGCCGAACACGCCCGTGGCCAGGGCGTCGCCAACAAGCTGTGCGAGGATTCGCTGCGCGTCGCCCGCGAGCTCGGCTTCACCGCCATGCAGTTCAACATGGTGGTGGCGACCAACGCAGTGGCGATCCGCCAATGGCAGAAGCACGGCTTCGAGATTGTCGGCACCCTGCCCTGCGCCTTTCGTCATCCGCGCGAGGGGCTCGTCGACGCCCACGTCATGTACCGCCTCCTGTGACCGCACGTCGGCACGCGGAACGCGCCTCGATTGACCGTGTCGGGGCCGCTGGGGCATGCTCTCAGCGGTTTGATCCGACAAAGGAAAATTAAAATGAACAGGTTCGCACGCAGCACGCTGGCACTCGGCATCTCTCTCGCCCTGGTCTCCGCCGCCCAGGCCGCCGACTTCGAGGACATGGATCCGGTCACCCTGCGCCTGGCCCACGTGGTCAACGAGCAGGACGGCTTCCACATCGCCGCGGTCAAGTTCCAGGAGCTTGTCGCCGAGCGCACCGACGGCGCCGTGACCATCGACCTCTACCCCAACGCCTCGCTGGGCGACGAACGCACCCTGCTCGAGGGCATGCAGATCGGCACCGTCGACATGGGGGTAATCACCAACGGCCCGGTGGCCAACTTCGTCGAGGAGATGGCGGTCTTCGAGCTGCCCTTCCTGTTCCCCTCGCCGGAAGCCGCCTACGCGGTGCTCGATGGCGAGATCGGCCAGGAGCTGCTCGACAAGCTCGCCGACGTCAACCTCAAGGGGCTGGCCTATGCCGAGCGTGGCTTTCGCAACCTGACCAACAGCGAGCGGCCGGTGACCAGCCCCGAGGATATCGACGGCCTGCGCATCCGCGTGATGGAGAACCCGGTCTACACCGATACCTTCCGCGAGCTGGGCGCCAACGCCATCCCCATGGCCTGGACCGAAGCCCTCACCGCCATGCAGCAGGGCACCATCGACGGCCAGGAGAACCCGGTCAACGTGATCCACTCGTTCAAGCTCTACGAGACCCAGGAGCACATGACGCTGTCGCGCCACACCTATGCCCCGGCGCTCTTCGTCATGGGCATGCCGGCCTGGAGCCAGCTCCCCGACGCCGCCCAGGAGGTGCTGGTCGAGGCCGCCCGGGAGGCCGCCGAGCACGAGCGCCGCATGAACGCCGAGATGGAGGCCGAACAGCTCGACGAGCTGCGCGACGCCGGGATGGAGATCGTCGAGGAGCCCGACCTCGAGGCCTTCCAGGCGGCCGTCGAGCCGGTCTACGAGAAGTACGGCGACCAGTTCGGCGACTATCTCACCCGCATCCGCGCGGCGCTGCAATAAGTGAACGCTCCGCTGCACGCTCTCACGAGCCTGCTGCAGCGTAGCGAACGCGCCCTCGACGCCGTCATCCAGCCCATCGTCTTCCTGGGCATGGCGGCGTTGATCGGCGTGATCACGCTGCAGATCGTCTCGCGCGCCCTCTTCACGGCGGTCGGCTGGACCGAGGAGGTGGCGCGTTTTCTGCTGGTCTGGATCACCTTCCTCGGTGCCAGCCTGGCCTTTCAGCGCGGGCGCCACATCGC
Source organism: Billgrantia lactosivorans (assembly GCF_003254665.1). Lineage (GTDB taxonomy): Bacteria > Pseudomonadota > Gammaproteobacteria > Pseudomonadales > Halomonadaceae > Halomonas > Halomonas lactosivorans. Next base: position 383,435 of record NZ_QHGY01000001.1, read on the forward strand.
CGTGACTTTCGTCGTCGATGCCCTGCCCGCCCGACTGGCCCAGCTCGCACGCATCGCCGCGGTGCTGGTGGCGCTGGGTTTTCTCGTCGCGCTGGTCGTGATCGGCTATCGCTACATGCAAGCGCAGAGCTTCCAGCGCTCCGCCTCGCTGCGCCTGTCGATGACCTACGTCTACGCCGTGATCCCCCTGTCGGCCGCGATCATGGCCTGGTACGCGCTGGTCGACGTGGTCGAACTCGCGCTCAAGGGTCCCGGGGCGGCCGGTACCGGCAGCGAAAGCGCCGAGGAGCCGCCGGCATGACGGGCCTGCTGTTCCTGCTGTTCTTCGCCTTCATGCTGCTCGGCGTGCCCATCGCCTTGGCCATCGGCGCCAGCACCCTGATCGCGCTCGACGCCCAGGGGGTGCCGCTGATGGTGGTCACCCAGCAGATGTTCCAGGGCATCAACTCCTTCGCCCTGGTGGCCGTGCCCATGTTCATCCTCGCCGGCGACCTGATGGCCCAGGGCAAGGTCAGCGAGAGGCTCGTGGATTTCGCCGACTCGCTGTTCGGCTTCCTCAAGGGCGGCCTGTCCATCGTCTCGGTCGGCGCCGGCATGTTCTTCGCCGCCATCTCCGGCTCCGGCGCGGCCACTACCGCGGCGGTGGGCTCGAGCCTGGTGCCGGAACTCAGGCGCAAGGGCTACGACTCCGCCTCGGCGGCCAGCCTTATCGCCGCCAGCGGCACCATCGGCGTGGTGATCCCGCCCTCGGTGCCGATGATCATCTACGCCGTCATCGCCCAGCAGTCGGTATCGAAGCTGTTCCTCAGCGGCATCCTGCCGGGCATCCTGATGGGCGTCGGGCTCGCCGCCATCGCCATCGTCCAGGCCTACCGGCGCCACTACCCGCGCGGCACCGCGCTGTCGGCGGCGACGATCTGGCGCACCTTCAAGGGCGCCAGCTGGGGCCTGATGACGCCTGTGATCATCCTCGGCGGCATCTTCTCGGGCATCTTCACGCCCAGCGAAGCGGCCGTGGTGGCGGTCAACTACGCGCTGCTGGTGTCGCTGTTCGTCTACCGCGACCTGCGCCTGGCCGACGTCTACCGCATCCTGATCCGCTCGGCGATCACCACCGCGGTGATCATGCTGGTGATCGCCACCTCAGCGGTGCTGAGCTGGACGCTCTCCAGCTGGCAGGTGCCGGGCGCCATCGCCAGGTCGGTGCTGTCGCTCTCCACCGACCCCTACGTGATCATGCTGCTGATCGTGGCGGTGATCCTGCTGACCGGCGTCTTCATCGAGACCGCCAGCGCCCTGATCATCCTCACGCCGGTGCTGCTGCCGCTGGTCAACCAGCTCGGCATCGACCCGATCCATTTCGGCATCATCATCGTGATGGGGCTCGCCATCGGCATGATCACGCCGCCGGTGGCGATCAACCTCTACGTCGCCTCCTCGGTAACCCAGCTGCCGCTCGAGCGCATCACGCGCGCCATCCTGCCCTACCTGCTTGGGCTGGTGACGGTGCTGCTGCTGGTCGTCTACGGGCCGATCGTGCTGGGGCTTTCCGGCTGAGGCAGGTTACGCTTGACGACCGTGCGGCCTGGCTTCAGTCTGGCCGCAAGTTCGCTACTGATGAAGGGACTGCCCGTGACATTCATGCTGCGTATCGCCCTCCCCCTGAGCCTCGCCCTGCTCGCGGGCTGCACCACCTATACCTATGAGGACGGCCACCGCGAGACCCTGTGGGGCGTGCCGGCCGAAGAGGAGACCCGGCGCTTTGAAGACGACCGCCAGGCCGAGGGAGTGCGCTACCGTGTTCCGGGCCAGGTCGACGAGAACCGCAGCGAAGCGGAGCCGTGACCCCGCTCAGCCATGCAGGCGCAGCACCACGCTGAGATTGTTGGCCGGCATCTGCACGGTCTGCTCGAGCATGAAGCCGTGGGGCAGCGCCTCGGCCACGACGCTCTCGAGATCGCGCACGCCCCAGCGCGGATCCCGCGCCTTGAGGTCGGCATCGAAGGCGGCATTGCTTGCCGAGGTGTGGCGACCGTCACGGCGATAGGGCCCGTAGAGATAGAGCACCCCGCCCGATCTCAGGCGCTCGCCCGCGCGTGCCACCAGCGCCCGGGTCACCTCCCAGGGCGAGATGTGCACGAGGTTGATCGCCACCACGGCATCGAAGGGGCCGGCCGGCCAGATCCCGCCAACGTCCAGCGGCAGCGGCTCGAGGAGATTGTCGAGCCCGGCATGTTCGCGCCAGGCGCTGATCGAGTCGCGCGCCGCGGGGTTGGGGTCGCTCGGCTGCCACTGCCAACCCTGCCTGGAGGCGGCGCAATGCACCCCATGCTCGCCGCTGCCGCTGGCGACTTCGAGGATGCTGGCGCGTTCAGGCAGGATCGCACTCAGGACGTCGAGTATCGGCTGGCGGTTGCGAGCCGCGGCAGGGCTCTTCATGCGACGGCTCATGCGCGAGTCGGCCTCGTGGCGGAACGGTGCGGGGGAGCGGTGAGTGGCCTCCAGTGGAAAGCCCCGGCGACGAGCCGGGGCCGAACGTTCAAGGGTGCCGGCGCTCGTGGTGTGGCGCGGGGCGAGCCTGACGGCCGCGAAAGCCGTCGAGCATCCGCTTGCCCCTGCGCTTGAGCCTGGCACGATTCTCCGGCTTGCGTAACCACCATGCGGCCGCGACGCCTAGTAGCTTCTTCATCCTGACCTCCTGTTGTCGGGCGAGTGTCCCTCCCTGTATGGACCGCGACGCGGTTCAGGTCAAGCGCAGCGCCTCCCCGGCCGCGCTCCTCGTCATTCGCCAATCGAGGCATCCTCTGCCATGGTTACCCTGGGTTCAACCACCATGGAGGATGCCATGACGCGAACCGCACGTGTCGAGCCGATCAAGGAAGAGACCCGCGAAGCCATCCTGGTGAGCGGCTGGCGGGTGGTCGACGTGACCGACCCCGACCTGCCCGAGGAGATCTCACGCCACGACAGCGAGCCGGAGGCCATCCGAGCCGCCCGCGAATACGAGCACGAAACGTCCCTCGACCCCGGCTCTCCGCCTGACGATACCCAGGATTACGACGCCTCCGACCCCCAGGGCGGCAAGGAAACCTGATGCAACGCCAGCCGGCGTGCTCGCCGGGACGGCACGCCGGGCAGCGTCCCCGAGGTCCCTCGCTCAGGAGGTCGGTGGTGCGCTGCCCGCCACCTGGGCCTGCATGGCCTCGGCGATATACGCCTCGCTGCGCCGATTGGCCGGACGATCCTTCAGCCCGGCCCAGTAGGCTTCGAATTCTGGCCGCTTTTCCAGCGTACCGAACTGCATGCCCCAACCGATGTGGGACCCCACGTAGATATCCGCAGCGGTGAAGGTATCGCCCGCGATGTACTGGCGGCCGGCCACCGCCTTGGCGAGGCTGTCGACGACGGCAGCGTAGGATCCGCAACCGAACTGCATCTCCTGCTCCGGCGTGAGCGTGAAGCCGGCATGCCTGAGCGACAAGGCCATTTCCATGGGCCCGGCAGCGAAAAACAGCCAGCGGTAATAGTCCCCGCGCGCCTCGGGCATCGGCAGCAGCCCCGCCTCGGGGAAGGCCTCGGCAAGGTAGGCGCAGATCGCCGCGGCCTCTGTCACCACGGTATCGCCATGGCGGATCGCCGGCACCTTGCCCATCGGGTTGATGGCCAGGTACTCGGGAGACTTCATCGGCGCCCCGAAGTCGAGCACCTCCATGCGATAGGGCTGGCCGAGCTCCTCCAGCATCCAGTGCACGATGCCGGCGCGTGACAACGGGTTGGTGTAAAAGACAATCTGCTGATTCATGTTGCACTCCTTATCGTGTGGGGTAGCACGACCAGAATATGCGCTGGTGCTGTCAGAATCTGTCAGTAGCGTGGCCTGCCACTCCTTTGCCAGCACGGCACGCGGCCTTGGGTATCGCTCACCCAACGAACGGATCGCCGCGATACGATCAGCGCGAAAGCTGCGGTAGGCATGGCGCAATTCACACCACGCAACGACGACGCGCGTCGACTCGAAGAAGGCGATGGCGAAGGGCCAGATCTCGCGCCTCGTGCGCTCGCCCTTCTGGTCGCGATAGTCGATCAGCAGCCTGCGTTCATGACGTATGGCCCTGCGTAGCAGCTCCAGATCGAAGACCTGGGGTGTCTCCCAGCCGGCTCCCACCCACAAGGCGGAGTCGGCCATCCTGTGCCGCAGCTCGGCCGGCAACACGGCGGCCACCTTGGCCAGGGCATCCCCGGCCGCTCGCGATAGACCATCGTCGGCGCGACGCCCCACCCACCTGAGCCCCAGGGTCAGCGCCTCGAGTTCCTCCTCCGAGAACATCAGCGGCGGCAGCATCAAGCCGGGCCGGAGCAGGTACCCCATGCCCGGCTCGCCGTCGATCTCGGCACCGATGGCACGCAGCGAGGCGATGTCGCGATAGAGGGTGCGCAGCGAGACGTCGAGCTCCCGGGCCAGCACCGTGCCGCTGACCGGGCGCCGGTGGCGGCGCAGGATCTGCATCAGGTCGAGAAGTCGTGTCGTCCGTGACATGGGAGCCGCCTATTCCTGGTTCATGACCCGCGAAAAGTATGACGTTGAGTGCGGATTATCGCGGCAGGCCATGCCCGCTGCCAGCCTGGCCGTCGGTTGGGTTCGCCACGCCGTTCGGCGAAAGCCGGACAGCCGACGTCACCCGATCGCAGCCAGGCCGTTCGGAAAACCTCGCCGTCGCACGCCTCAACCAGCGAAGAGGCTCAGGCGCGAACTCAGCGTGTGGTTCGCTTCCAGCGCCATCAGCGCGGCAAGGAACAACAGCGCCACGGGCGGCAGCAACACCGCATAAATGATCGACAGGCGCTCCCAGGCCATGTGCATGAAGAAGGCCACGATCAGCCCAGCCTTGAGCAGCATCAACAGCGTGATCAGGCTCCACTTGGGCAGCCCCTCGAGCCCCGAGAGATCCACCAGATACGAGAACACGCTGAGCACGAACAACCACAGCCAGACCTGCAGATAGACGCGCAGCTCGGGCTGCTTATGACTGCCTTGGTCCATGATGCCTCCTACCACAGATAGAAGACCGCAAAGATGAAGACCCATACCAGGTCGACGAAATGCCAGTAGAGCCCCAGGCTCTCGATCATCCCGTAGCTGCCCTTGCGACCGGTGAGAAACCCCGCACGGCTCCCCTCCAGGGAACCACGCCCGACCTTGACCGCCATGATCACGAGGAAGATGACGCCGATGGTGACGTGGGTGCCGTGGAACCCGGTGATGAGGAAGAACACGGCCCCGAACTGAGCCGCTCCCCAGGGGTTCACCCACGGACGCACGCCCTCCCCGATGAGCATGGTCCATTCGAAGGCCTGCATGCCGACGAAGGTCGCTCCCAGCAACGCCGTGAGCAGCAGCAACAGCGTCGCGCGCCCGCGCTCTTTCGCATAGCCGTACTTGACCGCCAAGGCCATGGTGCCGCTGCTGGTAATCAGGATAAGGGTCATGATGGCAATCAGCAGCAGCGGGATCGATTGTCCGCCCACGTGGAGGGCGAACACCTCGTTGGCATCCGGCCAGGGTTCCACTGTCGCCATGCGCAACACCATGTAGCCGACCAGCAAGCAGGAGAAGATGAACACATCGCTGAGGATGAAGATCCACATCATCGCCTTGCCCCAGGGCACATCGAAGACACGGCGCTCGGATGACCAGTCGCTGACCAGGCTGGCCATCCCTTCACGGGGGGCCGGGGGGGCGCTCTTCTCTGGCGACGTTGGGTGACCGGGATGCGGGCGAGCCATGATCCTGTCCTCAAGAGTTGAGCAGCAGGGCGAAGAGGATGCCCCACACCAGCAGCAGGAAGTGCCAGTAGCATGCACACAGCTCGACGCTGGCGAGCAGGCTTCGCGGTGTGGCGCCCCGCCACAGACGAAACACGCTGCGCGACCAGGCGAACAGGCCGCCCAGCAGATGCAGGGCGTGCAGGGCGGTCAGCAGGAAGAAGAAGGCATTGGCCGGGTTGGCGGCGAGATAGAACCCTGCCGCCTGCAGCTGCCACCAGGCCAGCCCTTGGCCCAGGATAAAGGCGATGGTGAATCCGCCTGCCACCAGCAGGCCTCCCCGCAGCAGCGGCCCATCGTCACGACGAGCGGCCTGCCAGGCGAACTGCAGCGCCACACTGCCGAGCACCAGGCAGGCACTGTTCCACCACAGCAGGCCGGGCACCGCCAACGGTTGCCAGTCATGCCCCATCTCCTGACGCATCAGATAGGCCCCGACGGTCAGCGCAAACAGCGACGTGACCACGGCCAGGAAAACCGCCAGCCCCACTCGAGGGGCGGTCACCGCAGGCGGCAACTGGCCGCCCTCCACATCGGCCGTCTGCGCCAGCCAGGGGCGGACGTTGAGCGAGTGGCTGAACAGCCAACCGCCGAACAGCACCATCATCACCGCCAGTAACATCAGCGTCACGGTCATAATGACAGCCTCCCCCGCGACATCTGCGCCAGCGGTTCGGACTTCTCGACCTGGTCGGGGGGCAGGTTCTGAGGAATGAAGTCGTCCTTGATGCCTGGCACTCCATAGTCATAGGCCCAGCGATAGACCACCGGCAGCTCGGCGCCGAAGTTGCCGTGGCGCGGCGGGGTGTGTTCGGTCTGCCATTCCAGGGTGGTCGCGTGCCAGGGGTTGGGCCCTGCCTCACGCCCGCGAAAGTAGCTGCGCACCAGGTTATAGAAGAACACCAGCTGCGCCAGCGCGACGATAATCGCCGCGACGCTCATGAAAGCGTTGAGGGTCTGGATCGAATCGGGAATGTAGGTGGTCAGGCCGAAGCCGTAGTAGCGGCGTGGCACGCCGGCGAAACCCATGAAATGCATCGGGTAGAAGATCGCGTAGGCGCCGAGGAAGGTGACCCAGAAGTGAATCTTGCCCAAGGTGTCGTCGAGCAGACGCCCGGTGATCTTGGGGTACCAGTGATAGATCGCGCCGAACAGCACCAGCACCGGAGCGACAGCCATCACCATGTGGAAGTGGCCGACCACGAAATAGGTGCCCGCCAGCGGTACATCGACGGTAACGTTGCCCAGGAACAGCCCGCTGAGTCCGCCGTTGACGAAGGTGAAGATGAAGCCGATGGCGAACAGCATGGGCACCGTCAGACGGATATTGCCGCGCCACAGCGTCAGCACCCAATTGTAGACCTTGATCGCCGTGGGCACGGCGATGATCAGGGTGGTGGTGGCAAACAGGAAGCCGAAGTAGGGGTTCATGCCGCTGATGAACATGTGATGGGCCCAGACCGCGAAACTGAGCACACCGATAAGGATGATCGCCCAGACCATCATGCGGTAGCCGAAGATGTTCTTGCGTGCATGGGTGGCGAGAATGTCGGAGACGATACCGAAGGCCGGCAGCGCAACGATATAGACTTCCGGATGGCCGAAGAACCAGAACAGGTGCTGGTAGAGCAAGGGTGTCCCCCCCGCGTGGGAAGAGGGCTCACCGAGATTGAGCATCTCCGGCAGGAAGTAGCTGGTGCCCAGCAGTAGGTCGCAGAGCATCATCAGGCTCGCCACCAGCAGCGCCGGAAAGGCCAGCAGTGCCAGCACCGTGGCCATGAAGATGCCCCAGACGGTCAATGGCAGGCGCATCAGGGTCATGCCGCGAGTGCGCGCCTGGAGCACCGTGACCACATAGTTGAGCCCCCCCATGGTGAAGCCGGCGATGAACACACACAGCGAGACGAACATCAGCACGATACCGCCATCGACGCCCGGGGTACCGGGACTGATCGCCTGAGGGGGATAGAGCGTCCAGCCCGCGCCCGTGGCGCCACCGGGCACGAAGAAGCTGGCCATCAGGATGATCACCGCCGCCAGGTAGAACCAGAAGCTGAGCATGTTGAGGTAGGGGAAGGCCATGTCCCTCGCGCCGCACATCAATGGGATCAGGTAGTTGCCGAAGCCTCCCAGAAACAGCGCGGTGAGCACGTACACCACCATGATCATGCCGTGCATCGTGACGTACTGCAGGTAGCTGGACGGATCAATCAACGTGAAGGTATTGGGGAACCCCAACTGCAGGCGCATCAGGATCGACAGCACCACCGCCACCACCCCGATGGCGATGGCGGTAACGCCGTACTGGATGGCGATCACCTTGGCGTCCTGGCTCCATACGTACTTGCCGAGAAAGCTCTTGGGATGAACCAGCTCCACGTCGTCGAACTCGTCCGCCTGGGCGTGGGGTACGCTGCGCTGACCGTGTTCCGCCATGACTCACTCCTCCCTGCCGCCTGGGCTTGTCGACGCCACTTCCGCCCCGGGCTGAGGCAGGGTCATGATGTACGCCACCACGTCGCTGACTGCCCGGTCATCGACCAGCACCTGTGCCATCTCGACCATCTGGTTGCCGTAGGGGTCCTCGCGGTGCCGCCCACGCACGCCCTGGCGAAAATTCTGCAGCTGGCGCTCCAGGTACCAATCCGACATTCCCGCCAGACGCGGCCCGTTGGTGGCGCGTATCCCCTGGCCTTGCTGGCCATGGCAGTTGGCGCAGGTGCGGAAACGCTGCGCTCCCCGTTCGGGATCACCGCCGGCAAGGCTAACCTGAACGGCTCGGTCGGGGAGGCTCGCGATATGGGCCGCCACGTCGGCGATCGCCTGACGATCGGGCAACATCGTGGCGAATGGTCGCATCAGCGGTCCAAAGCGATCGTTTTCATCGCTGCCGCGGGCGCCGGAACGGAACAGCCATAGCTGTCGTCCGATATACCACGGATCCAACCCGGCAAGCTTCGGGGCATTGAGCGCCTGGTTGCCCTGCCCCTCGGGGCCATGACAGGCGACACAGTTGTTGTAGTGCTCCTCGCCCGCCGCGGGGTCGCCTGGCGCCAGTTGGGCAAGTTCGGCATAGGTGTCCTGCGCTTTCAGCCAGGCATCGAAGTCCTCCTGCTCGACCACCTCGATGCGCCCGCGCATGGCAAAATGAGCGATCCCGCACAGCTGGGCGCAGACGATCTCGTACTCGCCAGGCACGGTGGGCGTGAACCAGAAGGAGGAAGTCTGCCCCGGCACCATGTCCATCTTGGCGCGAAAGTTGGCCACCTTGACGTTGTGCAGCACGTCCTTGGATCGCAGCACCATCTTGACCGGGCGGTCGACCGGCAGCACCAGATGCGGTGTCGTGACCAGGATGTCGTCCTGGCCGGCGAGATCGTCGGCCAGGCCAAAGGGGTTATGTTCGTCGATGAGGCGGTTGTTCACCGGCCCTAGCCGGCCATCCTCCCCGGGGAAGCGGAAGCTCCAGTGCCACTGCTGCCCCACCACCTCGACCTCGTGGGCATCTTTCGGGGGCGAAACGAAAGAGGCCCAGACAAGCAACCCGGGAGCCAGCAAGCCGGCAATCCCCAGCGTAGTCAGGCCGGTCAACCACAGTTCGAGCGACTTGTTCTCGGGATCGAACCGCGCTCGCCGTCGCCGGTTGAATCGGTAGCGAATGATCACATAGCCGAGGAACAGGTTGACGGCAAGGAAGACCGCCCCGGTTACCCAGAGGGTGATCAGAATGGTGTCGTCGATCGTTCCCCAGTTGGAAGCCAGCGGCGTGAGATACCAAGGGCTGAGAAAGAAGAAAAGCACCGACCCCATCGCAAGCAGGATGACCGCAACCGCAATTGCCATGGCTCTCTCCTTCCGCTGAGCAAGGAGTCGAAACACCAATATCGCTGGCGATACGCAAGCCTAGATGCCGGTGCCACAATGGTGTCGGCGCTCTTCCGCCGTAACCTTGTCGATGATGACCTCGGGATGATGACGATGTATTGCCGAGTAGATCATCGACTCTCGCTCCTTGGGGACATCGACCATCATCAGGTAAGCCCCATGCTCGATCTCCTCTTCATACTTGTCGACTTTGACGTCATGCACCGAAACGCCGACCATGGTGCTTGTCCAGACACCGAACAAACCACCAAAGATGCCCATTCCAATAATCAGGGTCATGAACCCGGTATTGGTAAAGTCTTCACCCAGCACGTAGTAGACCACCACCCCGAGAACGCACCCCAGAGGCAGGCCGAACAGCAGGCCGCGTACCGCGGCGTGTGCCACGTCGGAAGTCTGGAGCAGGCTGCTGCTGTTGACGCCATTCTCCTCGAGCTTCAACCAGTCACGGCCCGTGACATGGACTTCCTTCTTGGTCAGCCCCAGGTCGGTCAGCTCGTGAGCGATCTTGATGGTGGTAGCCAGGTCGGGGGTAAGAAAGTAGAGGCGCTGCATGGCATGCCCTCCTCGATGAATCAGGGGCGACGCAACGCGACTGGGGGAGCACAATCAACTGTGCAACAGATTTCCTTTATTAATAATCCCTAACACATCACGGCGTCTTTAGTTGACCCGATCCGTTGGGTATTGTCTTTATCAAGGTTGTCCATATTTTGTTTCGGGGCAAGGGACTTTTACCCCGATTGGCGGCGCCCGGCTGGAGCGCCTGCGTGACGCACAATGGGCAGACCGACTTCGGGATCGAAGCCGGCATTAACGGAAACGCTTGGCCCCGTGTCTGCGAAGTGAGATTTCGTTGTCACGGTGATGCTGCGCGGCTGCCGGGAGGAGACGTCTTGCGCCGAGGCGCTCAGCTGACAGCAGGTGCCTCGCACCCACCATCCGGTTAGACTGGGGGCATCGATATCTTGGCTTGAAGGACGCAACACAGCATGGGCAGCACTCCCCCGCTCTACCTGCAGATCCAACAGCACCTGCTGGAGAAGATACAGGGAGGCGAATGGCCGGCGCATCACCAGATTCCCCCCGAGGAGCAGCTGGCGCGAGACTTCGGTGTCAGCCGCATGACCGCCAACAAGGCGATCCGCGATCTCGTGCAGCAGGGCTACCTGACGCGCCAGCCGGGGCTCGGCACCTTCGTCACCGATCGCAAGGTGGAATCGTCGCTGGTCGACGTGCACAACATCGCCGAGGAGATCCGGGGGCGCGGCCATCGCTACAGCAACGACGTGCTGCTGGCCGAGGCCATTGCCGCCGACGACGAGGTGGCCTTGCGCCTGGGCGTACGTCTCGGCACGCGGGTCTACCATACCCGCATCGTGCACCGTGAGAACGGCGTGCCGATCCAGCTCGAGGAGCGTTTCGTCAACCCGCGCTGGGTGCCCGACTACCTGGAAACCGACTTTCGCCAGCACACCCCCAACGAGGTTCTGGTGGCGGCCTGCCCCATCACCGATATCGAGCACGTGGTCGAAGCGATACGGGTCGACGGCGTGACCGCGGCGTACCTGGAGATCGATGTCTCGCTACCCTGCCTGAGCATGATCCGGCGCACCTGGTCGGGCGAGCACCTGATCAGCTATGCCCGGCTGATCCATCCGGGCGATCGCTACAAGTTGCGCTCCGCGGTGCACCGCAACAACGCCTGAGCGTTGCAGCATGTCGTGGCCGGGCGGGTGCCCGGCCACGGAGTCGGGTCGGATCAGGCGCCGCTCATGGCCTGAACCAGGTACCCCGCCGGCACGGCAAGCATCAGGCTCAACGCCACGCGCAGGAACCACACGGCCACGATGCGCCCTACCGAGAGCGGAATGCTGGTCGCCAGGATGCAGGGAATCGAAGCGGAGAAGAACAGCACCGCCGAGACCGATACCACACCGGCAGCGAAACGGGCGACGAAGTCGGCTTCCGTCATCAGCAATGCGGGCAGGAACATTTCTGCCAGCCCCGCCGCGGATGCCTGGGCCAGCGCCATGCCGTCCTCGAGCCCCCAGATCGCCACGAAGGGGTAGAACAGCACCCCCAGCCACTCGAACAGCGGGGTGTACTTGGCGACCAGCAGACCGAGCAGCCCCACCGACATGATCGACGGCAGGATGCTGATCGCCATCAGCAGCCCTTCACGCACGTTCAATGCCACGCTTCGATGCAGCCCCGGCGCCCTGTCCGCCACTGCCAGGCCGGTCTTCCACGCGGTGGCGAGCCGCTTGCCGGGTATTGCCTCGGGCTCGCCGTCGCTCCGGGCATCGTCCAGGCGGGACAGCGGTGGCAGGCGCACGGTAATCGCGGTCACCAGAAAAGTAATCGCCAGCGTCAGCCAGAAATAGAGATTCCATACGCTCATCAGCTCCAGGGTACGAGCCACGATGATCATGAAGGTGGCCGAGACCGTGGAGAAGCCGGTGGCAATGATGGCCGCTTCGCGTGCCGAGTACTGCCCGGCCTGGTAGACCCGGTTGGTGATCAGCAGGCCGATCGAGTAGCTGCCCACGAACGACGCCACCGCATCGATGGCACTGCGTCCCGGCGTGCGCCAGATCGGCCGCATGACCGGCTGCAGCAATACCCCGACCAGCTCCAGCAGCCCGTAGCCGATCAGCAGCGCCAGGAATACCGCACCGATCGGTACGATCAACCCGACCGGTATCACCAGCTTGTCGAACAGGAACGGCAGCATGTCCGGCTCATGCAGTAGCGCCGGCCCCCAGCCCGTCAGCGCCATCACGGCTACCGCCACGCCGGCCAGCTTCAGCAGGGTGAAGATGCGCTCGGTCAGGTTGCGCTTCCAGCTCCCCTTCCACAATGGATAAGCCGCGCCGGCCAGGATCAGCGCCAGCGCATACAGGCCGGCGGCTTCGCCCAGCAAGCCTCGGGCCGCGGTGACCATGTGGTCGAGCAGGATGGTCTGGCGCCCGCCGAGGGTGACGGGAACGAAGAAGATCAGGATGCCCAGTGAGCTGGGCACGAACAGCTTGGCTGCCGTGACCCAGGCGCCACCATGCAAGTTTCGGGTGGCCGGTTCCGGTATCGCCATGGTCGTTTCCTCGCATTGTGATTGTGGTCGTGGGGCTTGTCCTGCGGGTTGGCAGGGACACGTCTATTTGTATATACAATAAAGCGCGACCAAGCACCAAAAACGATTTGCCGAAGCCTCTCATGCCTTAGTCTAAAAACCACACTGCACTGCTAGGCAGCCAGACAATAGTCACCTGTTTCTATTGAATTTAATGAACCTATTGGTGAGCTGGCTACGGTTCGTCGCCGCTGTCGTGCCGGGAGCGGCTTGACCTCACGGCCATCACGATTTAAATGTATATACAATACGAATGACAGGAGCCACCATGACCACCTCCCCACCGATCCGCCGACTCTGGCGCGACGTCACACTGTTCGATGGCATGGATACCCTACCCGAGCCGATGGCGGTCATCGTCGAGGGCGGGCGCATCGTGCGCGTGGTGCCTTCCGCCCGGCTCGCCGACGACGAAGCCGCAAACTGCACGCTGCAGGGAACGGGAGGAGTGCTGACCCCCGGCCTCATCGACTGCCATACCCACCTGGTGTTCGGCGGCTCGCGGGCCGATGAATTCGAGAGCCGCCTGGAGGGTGTCAGCTACGAGGAGATCGCCCGGCGCGGTGGCGGGATACTGAGCACGGTGCACGCCACCCGGGCCGCCAGCGAGGAAGCCCTCTTCCAAGCGGCGAAATCCAGGCTCGAAGCCCTGATGCGCGAAGGCGTGACGACCGTGGAGATCAAGTCCGGCTACGGGCTGAACGTGGCGGACGAGCTCAAGATGCTGCGCGTGGCGCGCCGCCTCGGCGAGGCGCTGCCGGTGAGGGTGGTGACCACACTGCTGGGAGCCCATGCCCTGCCCCCGGAGTTCAAGGACGACAGCGACGGCTACATCGACCTGGTATGCCGCGAGATGATTCCCGCCGCCGCCGAACAGCGCCTGGCCGATGCCGTGGACGTGTTCTGCGAGAAGATCGCCTTCTCCGTGGCCCAGTGCGAGCGCGTCTTCGAAGCCGCCGAAGCCCACGGCCTGCCGATCAAGGCCCATGCCGAGCAGCTCTCGAACCTGGGCGGCAGCGCCATGGCGGCCCGCCACGGTGCACTTTCCGCCGACCATATCGAGTACCTCGACGAGGCCGGCGTCGCCGCCCTGGGTGAGGCCGGCAGCGTCGCGGTGCTGCTGCCCGGCGCCTTCCATACCCTGCGCGAGACGCAACTGCCACCCATTGCCGCGCTGCGCGAGGCCGGCGTGCCGATGGCCGTCGCCACCGATGCCAACCCCGGCAGCTCGCCGCTGTTTATGCCGACGCTGATGCTCAACTTCGCCTGCACGCTGTTCCGCCTGACACCGCGGGAGGCCCTGGCCGGCATGACCACCCACGGCGCTCGCGCCCTCGGCCTGCATCGGCAATCACTCGGACACATCGCCGAAGGCGCCTCGGCGGATTTGTGCCTGTGGGACGCCGAGACGCCTGCCGAGCTGGCCTATGCCGTGCAACCCGGCCGGCTTCGCCAACGTATCTACCAGGGAGCGCTGACCCATGGCCAAGACCAACCCTGATCCGCACCTGGCCGACCCGGCCATCGACATGTCCCTCTGGGCCGGACGCGAGGATCCGGAGCCCGACAGCCTGCGCTGGCATCAAGTGATGACTCCGCTGAAACGGGACGCCAGCCCGGGCATCGCCCTGCTCGGCTTCGCCTGCGACGCCGGCGTGGCGCGCAACCAGGGACGCATCGGCGCCGCCGAAGGGCCGCGCGCCATTCGCCGCGCGCTGGCCCCACTGGCCTGGCATCGGACCGCCCCCGTCTTTGATGCCGGCGACGTGAACTGCCACGGCAACGACGATCTCGAAGCGGCGCAACAGCGCCTGGCCGAGCGGGTCGCCACACTGCTGTCGGCGTCGCACCTGCCACTGATTCTCGGCGGCGGTCATGAAGTCGCCTTCGGCAGCTGGTCGGGCCTGGCCCGCCATCTGCAAGCTCAGGGCGAGGCGCGGCCACGGGTCGGCATCGTCAATTTCGACGCCCATTTCGATCTGCGCGACCCGGGCCGGACGGCCTCCTCCGGCACCCCCTTCGCCCAGATCGCCGCGGAGTGCCAGCGCCGGGGCTGGCCGTTCCGCTACGCCTGCCTGGGGGTCAGCCGCGCCAGCAACACCCGCGCCCTGTTCGCCCGCGCACGCGAACTCGGCGTGCTGGTACGCGAAGACCGCGAGTTCACGGCGCAGCAGCTGGACGCCATCGTGCGCGACTTGCAGCGCTTCATGGCGCACTGCGACCACCTCTACCTGACGGTCGACCTCGACGTGCTGCCGGCCGCCGAGGCGCCTGGCGTCAGCGCACCCGCCGCCCGTGGCGTATCGCTGGCGCTGCTCGAACCGCTGATCGAGGCGGTGCGTGACAGCGGCAAGCTGCGCCTGGCCGACATCGCCGAACTCAACCCCGGTTTCGACATCGACGCCCGCACCGCCCGCGCCGCGGCGCGCCTGATCCACCAGCTCACGCTGGAGAGCTGAGCCACCCCCGAATCAGCACCAGACAACGAGAGAGACGTGCATGAACAGCCATTCCCCCCTCACCGACACCCGCCACGATCCCAGCCGCCATATTGCCGCCCCCAGCGGCAGCACGCTCAGCTGCAAGAGCTGGCTCACCGAAGCGCCGCTGCGCATGCTGATGAACAACCTCCACCCCGACGTCGCCGAGCGTCCCGAGGACCTGGTGGTCTACGGCGGCATCGGCCGTGCGGCCCGCGACTGGCAGTGCTTCGACACCATCGTCGCGACACTCCAGCGCCTGGAGGACCACCAGACCCTGCTGATCCAGTCGGGCAAGCCGGTCGGCGTGTTCGAGACCCACAAGGACGCCCCGCGGGTCCTCATCGCCAACTCCAACCTGGTGCCGGCCTGGGCCACCTGGGAGCACTTCAACGAGCTGGATCGCAAGGGCCTGATGATGTACGGCCAGATGACGGCGGGGTCGTGGATCTACATCGGCTCCCAGGGCATCGTCCAGGGTACCTATGAGACCTTCGTCGAGGCCGGGCGCCAGCACTACCACGGCGATCTCAGCGGCCGATGGATCCTCACCGCCGGACTCGGCGGCATGGGCGGCGCCCAGCCGCTGGCGGCGAGCCTGGCCGGCGCCTGCTCGCTCAACGTCGAGTGCCAGCAGTCGCGCATCGACTTCCGCCTGCGCACCCGCTACCTGGACGAGCAGGCCGACGACCTCGACGACGCCTTGGCGCGACTCGAGCGCTACACCGCCGAGGGCAAGGCGGTCTCCATCGGCCTGTGCGCCAACGCCGCCGAGGTGCTGCCGGAACTGGTCAGGCGCGGCGTCAAGCCGGACATGGTCACCGACCAGACCAGCGCCCACGACCCGCTGCACGGCTACCTGCCCGCCGGCTGGCACTGGGACGAGTACGTCGAGCGCGGCAAGGCCGAGCCCGACGCGGTGGTCAAGGCCGCCAAACAGTCCATGGCGGTGCACGTCCAGGCCATGCTCGACTTCCAGAAGATGGGCGTACCCACCTTCGACTACGGCAACAACATCCGCCAGATGGCCAAGGAGGAAGGCGTCGTCAACGCCTTCGACTTCCCCGGCTTCGTGCCGGCCTACATCCGCCCGCTGTTCTGCCAGGGCATCGGCCCGTTCCGCTGGGCGGCGCTCTCCGGCGACCCGGAGGACATCTACAAGACCGATGCCAAGGTCAAGGAGCTGATTCCCGACGACCCGCACCTGCACCGCTGGCTCGACATGGCCCAGGAGCGCATCAGCTTCCAGGGGCTGCCGGCGCGCATCTGCTGGGTGGGCCTCAAGGATCGCGCCCGCCTCGGTCAGGCCTTCAACGAGATGGTCGCCAGCGGCGAGCTCAAGGCGCCCGTGGTCATCGGCCGTGACCACCTCGACTCCGGCTCGGTGGCGAGCCCCAACCGCGAGACCGAGGCGATGCTGGACGGCTCCGACGCCGTCTCCGACTGGCCGCTGCTGAACGCCCTGCTCAATACCGCCGGCGGCGCCACCTGGGTCTCGCTGCACCACGGCGGCGGCGTGGGCATGGGCTTCTCCCAGCATGCCGGGGTGGTGATCGTCGCCGACGGCACCATTGAGGCCCACGCCCGCCTCGGCCGGGTATTGCGCAACGACCCCGGCACCGGGGTGATGCGCCACGCCGATGCCGGGTACGATATCGCCAAGCAGTGCGCCCGGGAAAATGGGTTGGATCTGCCGATGCTCGATAAATAATGGAGCCATTCATGACCCATCTCGACATCCAACCCGGCAAGATGACCCTGGCCCAGGCGCGCCAGGTCTTCGAGGCGCCGCTGCGCGTGACGCTGCCCGACAGCGCCGACGCCGCCATCCGGCGCGGCGTCGACTGCGTCAATCGCGTCGTCGCCGAGGATCGCACCGTCTACGGCATCAACACCGGCTTCGGCCTGCTGGCCCAGACCCGCATCGACCATGACCACCTGGAGGATCTCCAGCGCTCGCTGGTGCTGTCCCACGCCACCGGTGTCGGCGAGCCCATGGAAGACGCCCTGGTACGGCTGATCATGGTGCTCAAGGTCAACAGCCTGGCCCGCGGCTTCTCCGGTATCCGCCGCGAGGTGCTCGACGCCCTGCTCGCCCTGGTCAATGCCGAGGTCTACCCGCACATCCCGCTGAAGGGCTCGGTGGGCGCTTCCGGCGACCTGGCGCCGCTGGCGCACATGAGCGTGGTGCTGCTCGGCGAAGGCAAGGCGCGCCATCGTGGCGAATGGATCCCCGCCCGCCAGGCCCTCGAGATCGCCGGCCTCCAGCCGCTCAGCCTCGCCCCCAAGGAGGGCCTGGCGCTGCTCAACGGCACCCAGGTCTCCACCGCCTACGCGCTGAAAGGGCTGTTCGAGGCCGAGGACCTCTACGCCGCCGCCACGGTGTGCGGCGCACTGACCGTGGAGGCCACGCTCAGCTCCCGCGCGCCCTTCGATGCCCGCATCCACGATGCCCGCGGCCAGCGCGGCCAGATCGATGCCGCCGCGGCCTACCGCCACCTGCTGGGCGAACGCAGCGAGATCAGCGACTCCCACGCCCACTGCGACAAGGTGCAGGACCCCTACTCGCTGCGCTGCCAGCCCCAGGTGATGGGCGCCGTGCTGACCCAGATCCGCCAGGCCGCCGAGGTGCTGGCCGTCGAGGTGAATGCGGTATCGGACAACCCGCTGGTGTTCAGCGACGAAGGCGACATCCTCTCCGGCGGCAATTTCCACGCCGAGCCGGTGGCCATGGCCGCCGACAACCTGGCCCTGGCACTGGCCGAGATCGGCTCGCTCACCGAGCGCCGCGTGTCGCTGATGATGGATACCCACATGTCGCAGCTGCCGCCGTTCCTGGTGGAGAACGGCGGGGTCAACTCCGGCTTCATGATCGCCCAGGTCACCGCCGCGGCGCTGGCCAGCGAGAACAAGGCCCTGGCCCACCCGCACAGCGTCGACAGCCTGCCCACCTCGGCCAACCAGGAGGATCACGTCTCCATGGCGCCGGCGGCAGGCAAGCGGTTGTGGGAGATGGCCGACAACGTGCGCGGCATTATTGCCATCGAGTGGCTGGCCGCCTGCCAAGGGCTCGATTTTCGCCAAGGGCTTGCGACCACCGAAAGACTGGAGCATGCCCGCCGGGCACTGCGCGAGCACGTTACCTACTACGATCGTGACCGCTTCTTCGCCCCCGACATCGAGCGGGCCACCCGGCTGCTCGCAACGCGAACGCTCAACGATCTGATGCCGTTGGAGATGCTGCCGAGCCACTGACCCGGCCGCCATCCTGAGGTAAGATACGCTGCCCTGAAGCGTGGCTTCGGGGCGTTCCGCCTGCCTTGCGCGCCATTCCCACGTTTTTTCGGATCCCAAGAGCCACCCATGAATGCCATCGTTCTGGCCATCCTGGTCATGGTCACCCTGAGCCTCGCCCGCGTTTCCGTCGTCTTCGCCCTGATCGCCGCCAGCCTGGTAGGAGGCCTGGCCGCAGGCCTGCCGCTCGGCGACATCATGGACGCCTTCAACGAGGGCCTGGGCAATGGCGCAACGGTGGCCCTCTCCTATGCCGTGCTGGGGGCCTTCGCCGTGGCCCTGTCGCGCTCCGGGGTCACCGAACTGCTGGCCGAGCGCGCCATTCGCGGCCTGCACCTCGACGACCAGCCGTCGAGCCGGCGCTGGGTCGCCTTCACCCTGCTCGGCGCGCTGCTCGCCACCGCAGTCAGCTCGCAGAACCTGATCCCGGTGCACATCGCCTTCATCCCGGTGCTGGTACCGCCGCTGCTCAAGCTGATGAACCACCTGCGCCTGGACCGTCGTCTCGCCGCCTGCGTCATCACCTTCGGCATTACGGCGCCCTACATGCTGCTGCCGGTGGGCTTCGGCGCCATCTTCCTCAATGACATCCTGCTGGCGAACCTCAACGAGAGCGGCGCCGAGCTCGGCCTCGAGGTCACTCGCGGCATGGTGCCCATGGCCATGCTGATGCCCATCGGCGGCATGGCGCTGGGCCTCGTCGTGGCCTGGCTCTGGAGCTACCGGCGCCCGCGCCGCTACGAGGACCGCGACCTGGCCCACGGCGACGAGACGCCGGCCCAGGCCGCAAGGCATCTGGCGCCCTGGCAGATGGCCGTGCTCGCCGCGGCGCTGGTGGGTACGGTCGTCACCCAGCTGCTCTCCGGCTCCATGGTGCTGGGCGGGCTGTTCGGCTTCACCCTGCTCTCGGTCAGCGGGGTGTTCCGCTGGCACGAGCAGGACGGCATCTTCACCGAGGGCATGCGCATGATGGCGCAGGTGGGCTTCATCATGATCAGCGCGGCCGGCTTCGCCGGGGTGATGCAGGCGACCGGCGAGGTATCCGCACTGGTGGAAGGCTCGGCGGAACTGATCGGTGACAACAAGGGCCTGGCCGCCCTGATCATGCTGCTGGTCGGCCTGTTCATCACCATGGGCATCGGCTCGTCCTTCTCCACCGTGCCGATCATCGCCTCGCTCTACGTGCCGCTGGCGCTCGGTTTCGGCTTCTCGCCCATGGCCACCATCGCCCTGGTGGGTACCGCCGCGGCGCTGGGCGACGCCGGCTCGCCGGCCTCGGACTCGACCCTCGGCCCCACCGCCGGACTCAACGCCGACGGCCAGCACGACCATATCTGGGACACCGTGGTGCCGACCTTCCTGCACTACAACCTGCCGCTGATCGCCTTCGGCTGGCTGGCCGCCATGGTGCTTTGATAGGGCTCATCTGACCGCGATCATCCCAGGCCGCAGCAACTCTTGAACTTGCGCCCGCTAGCGCAGGGGCAAGGCTCGTTGCGGCCCGGCTTGAGGCGTTCGACGACGGGTTTGCCATCGACATAGAACCAGCGCCCCGCCTCTCGCACGAAGCGTGAATCCTCCTCCAGCACTCCCCAGCGGCGTCCCTCGCGAAAGGTCGCCCGAAAGTGCACGCGGCCCCGATCGTCGTCTTGCCCCTGGTCCAGCACCTCCAGTCGCACCCAGCGGGTCGACGCATCGAGATCCAGCGCGGTCGGGCGCGTGCTGGCATGCCAGGTGTCACGCAGGTAGTCGTCAAGGCCGAGGACGAAGGCACTGTAGCGCGACCGCATCAGCGCCTCGGGTGTGGTGGCCGGCTCGCCGCCGTGGCAAGCGCCGCAACACGCCGCATAGGGTCGACCGCTGCCGCATGGGCAGCGCTTGTCGACGCTCGCGGCGGGAGTGTCGTGGGTGGGCATGGCGGTCTCCGCATCGGTACAGGTGGCCGCAGGATACCCGGCTCGCCGGCGGCTGGCATCTCCCGCTTGCCACCTTGGCTTGCGCTGCGATTCTTGTCCTGTGTCACTGCGATGCAGCATCGGCCGTGCTACAACAAAAGCATCGACCTGCGGAGACCGGGACATGCCCACCCCTTCACGCCCTCCCTGGCACGCCGTGACCGGCGACCGGGCATTGGCCACGCTCGATAGCCGCCCCGAAGGACTCGCCAGCGAGGCCGCCGAGGCACGCCTCGCCGAGCACGGCCCCAATCGGCTGCGGGAGCAGGCCGCGCGGCCCGGATGGAAGCGCCTGCTGGAGCAGTTCAACAACCTGCTCATGCTGATCCTGATCGTGGCCGCGATCGCCAGCCTGGCATTGGGGCACCGCCTCGATGCCCTGGCCATCGTCGGCGTGGTGACGATCATCGCGCTGATCGGCTTTGTCCAGGAAGGCAAGGCCGAGCATGCCCTGGAGAGCATCCGCGGCATGCTCTCGCCGCAGGCCAAGGTGCTGCGCGACGGGCGTCGCCAGACCGTCCCGGCCGAGAGCCTGGTGCCGGGCGACATCGTGCTGCTCGAAAGCGGCGACCGGGTGCCCGCCGACCTGCGCCTGCTCCAGGCCAACCGGCTGCGCACCGAGGAGGCTGCCCTGACCGGCGAATCGGTCGCCGTCGACAAGCAGGCCGCGCCGGTCGACGAGGTGACCGACCTGGCCGAGCGCAGCAGCATGGCTTATGCCAGCACCCTCGTCGCCCAGGGCACCGCCCAGGGCATCGTCGTGTCCACCGGGGTCGACACCGAGATCGGGCGCATCTCCGAGATGCTGCGCGGCGTGGAGAAGCTCAAGACGCCGCTACTGCGCCAGCTTGACCGTGCCGGTCGCGTGCTGGCCATCTTCATTCTCGGCGCGGCCGCGATTACCGCGGCGATCGGCGCACTCGTCCACGACCAGCCCGTGAGTGAGATGTTCATGGCCGCCGTGGGGCTCGCGGTGGCGGCCATCCCCGAGGGCCTGCCGGCCATCGTCACCATCGGCCTGGCGCTGGGTGTCCAGTCCATGGCCCGACGCCACGCCATCATTCGCCGCCTGCCCGCGGTCGAGACGCTGGGCTCCATCTCCACCATCTTCACCGACAAGACCGGCACCCTGACCCGCAACGAGATGACCGCCCAGGCCATCTGGCTGCCGCAGGGCGAGATCGCCGTGACCGGCGTCGGCTTCGCTCCCGAGGGGAAGTTCCTGCCCGGTGGCGACGACGCGGCCGCGTGCGGGCCGCTGGAGCTGGACGCGCACCCCGCCCTGCGCCACTTCCTCAAGGTGGGGGTGCTCTGCAACGATGCCGAACTGGCCAGGGACGAGGCCGGGGCCTGGCACATCCACGGCGACCCCACCGAGGGTGCGCTGGTGGTGGCGGCCGCCAAGGCGGGGCTGGATGCCGCCACGCTGCGGGGTCGCCACGACCGCCACGATGCCATCCCCTTCGAGTCCGAGCGCAAGTACATGGCCACCCTGCACGAGGTCGACGGCCAGCCCACGCTGATGGTGAAGGGTGCCCCGGACCGGCTGCTCGAGATGTGCCACCGGGTGCGTACCGAGGCTGGCGACGTCGTGCTCGATCCGAGCGAATGGGAGCAGAGGATCAACGCCCTCTCGACCCGCGGCCTGCGCGTCCTGGCGCTGGCAGAGAAGCCGATCCAGGCCGTCTCGGAACTTGACGAGACACATGCCGAGGAAGGCCTAGTCCTCCTGGGTCTCGTCGGCTTGCTCGACCCGCCCCGGGAAGAGGCGGTACGCGCGGTCTCGCGCTGCCTCTCGGCCGGCATCCGCCCGATCATGGTCACCGGCGACCACGCCGTGACGGCGCTGGCCATCGCCCGGCAGCTCGGCTTCGCCAACACCGAGCGCGCCCTGACCGGCCGCGAGGTCGAGGCCATGAGCGACGCCGAGCTGGAGCGCTGCATCGACACGGTGGACGTGTTCGCCCGCGCCGCCCCCGAGCACAAGCTGCGCCTGGTCAAGGCGATGCAGGCCCGCGGCGGCATCTGCGCGATGACCGGCGACGGCGTCAACGACGGCCCGGCGCTCAAGCGCGCCGACGTCGGCGTGGCGATGGGTGTCCAGGGCACCGAGGCGGCCAAGGAAGCGGCCGAGATGGTGCTGGCCGACGACAACTTCGCCACCATCGTCGGCGCCATCGAGGAGGGCCGCAAGGTCTACGACAACATCCGCAAGACCATCACCTTCCTGCTGCCCACCAACGGCGCCCAGGGCCTGGCGATCATGCTGGCGGTGCTGGCCGGCACGCTGCTGCCCATCACGCCGCTGCAGGCGCTGTGGGTCAACATGGTGGTCGCCGTGACCCTGGGCCTGGCGCTGGCCTTCGAACCGGGGGAGGAGAACCTGATGCGCCGGCGCCCACGCGACCCCGCCGCGGCACTGCTCGACCTGTTCCTGCTCTGGCGCGTGGTGTTCGTCTCCCTGCTGCTGCTGATCGCCGTGTTCGGCATGTTCAGCTGGTTGCTGCGCGTCGAAGGCAATGAGGCCGTCGCCCGCGCCGGCGCCGTCAACGCGCTGGTCATGGGCAGCGCGGCCTACCTGATCAACAGCCGCTACCTGCTGCGCAGCAACCTCTCTTGGCAGGGCCTGTTCGGTAGTCGTCCGGTGTGGATCGCCATCGGGCTCGTGCTGCTGTTGCAGCTCGCCTGGACCTACCTGCCCTTCATGCAGGCGGTGTTCGACAGTGCCGCCCTCGACCTGCGCCACTGGCTGCTGGTCATCGGCTGTGGCGTTGCCCTGTTTCTCGTCGTCGAGCTGGAGAAGTGGCTGCTGCGCCGGAACGCCCGAGCCACGAAGAAGCGGCGCGATGGCGAACGGCCGCGAGGCACCACGCCCAGGACGCAGTGACATTACGCTACGCGCCCCGCCTGCAGCTTCGCCCCGAGTGTGCTACCCCTAGAGGCACAAGGACGTTTCGAAGCTCAGGAGGAGCAGCATGTCCGACCGCGACGATCAGGAAGCACGTACGCCCTGGCACGCCATGACCGGCGACGAGGCGCTCGAACGGCTCGAAGCCCAATCGAGCGGGCTCGACGACGACGAGGCCAGACGGCGCCTGGAGCAGTACGGCCCCAACCGGCTGCAGCAGGAAGAGGCCCAGCCGTGGTGGAAGCGGCTGCTGGCGCAGTTCAACAACGTGCTGATGCTGATCCTCATCGTCGCGGCGATTGCCAGCCTGCTGCTGGGCAAGCCCCTGGATGCGTCGGTCATCCTCGGCGTGGTGGTGATCATCGCCCTGATCGGCTTCTTCCAGGAGGGCAAGGCCGAGAAGGCCCTGGAGAGCATACGCGGCATGCTCTCCCCCCAGGCCTCGGTGCTGCGCGGCGGGCGCGAGGTCCAGATCGACGCCGAGGAGCTCGTCCCCGGCGATATCGTCAAGGTCGAGAGCGGCAACCGCGTGCCCGCCGACCTGCGCATCCTCGAAGCCAAGCGACTGAATGCCGAGGAAGCGGCCCTGACCGGCGAATCCACGCCGGTCGACAAGGCCGACGAGGCGGTGGACGAAGCCGCCGAACTGGCCGAGCGCAGCGACATGCTGTTCGCCGGCACCATCGTGGCCAAGGGCACCGCCACCGGGGTGGTGGTCGAGACGGGCGAGCAGACCGAGATCGGCCGTATCTCCGAGATGCTGCGCGGTGTGGAGCAGCTCAAGACGCCGCTGGTCGAACAGCTCGACCGCGCCGGGCGCGTCCTGGCGATGTTCATCGTCGGCGCCGCGCTGCTCACCGGAGCCTTCGGCGTGCTGGTGCATGGCCAGCCATGGACCGAGATGTTCATGGCCAGCGTCGGGCTGGCCGTGGCCGCCATTCCCGAAGGGCTGCCGGCCATCGTCACCATCTCGCTGGCCCTCGGCGTGCAGGCCATGGCGAGCAAGAACGCCATCGTGCGCCGCCTGCCGGCGGTGGAGACCCTGGGCTCGATCGGCACCATCTTCTCCGACAAGACCGGCACCCTGACCCGCAACGAGATGACCGCCCAGGCCATCTGGCTGCCCGAGGGCGAATTCCGCCTCACCGGCATCGGCTTCGCTCCCGAGGGCGAACTGCGCCTGGCGCCGCGCGACACCGAGGACACGGACGAAGCGTCCGGCGAGTCGATCTCGCTGCAGGATTACCCTGCCCTCGCCCACTTCCTCGAAGTGGGGGCGCTGTGCAACGACGCCGACCTCAACGAAGGGGAAGAGGGGTGGTGCATCGATGGCGATCCCACCGAAGGGGCCCTGGTCGTCGCGGCCGCCAAGGCGGGCATCGACACGCGTGAGCTGCGCGACTCGCACGGCCGCGAGGATGCCATCCCCTTCGACTCCGAGCGCAAGTACATGGCCACCCTCAACGAGCACGACGGCAAGCGCTTGCTGGTCAAGGGCGCGCCCGACCGCCTGCTCGAGATGTGTACCAAGGAGCGTGGCCGTGACGAAGACGCGGAGCTCGACCGCGACGCCTGGGAAGAGCGTATACATGAGCTCTCGTCACGCGGCCTGCGCGTGCTCGCCCTGGCCGAGAAGCCGGCCGACGACCTGACGGGAGAGCTCAGCGACAGCGACGCCGAGGAGGGGCTGGTGCTGCTCGGCATCGTCGGCCTGCTCGACCCACCCCGGGAGGCCGCCATCGAGGCGGTCAAGAACTGCCAGCGCGCCGGCATCCGCCCGGTGATGGTCACCGGCGACCATGCGGTCACCGCGCGGGCGATCGCCGACCAGCTCGGTTTCGCCCGCACCGATCGTGCGCTGAGCGGCCACGAGATCGAAGCGATGAGCGACGAGGAACTGGAACGGGAGATCACCGAGGTCGACGTCTACGCCCGCGCCGCCCCGGAGCACAAGCTGCGCCTGGTCAAGGCGATGCAGGCCCGCGGCGGCATCTGCGCGATGACCGGCGACGGCGTCAACGACGGCCCTGCGCTCAAGCGCGCCGACGTCGGCGTGGCGATGGGCGTCCAGGGCACCGAGGCCGCCAAGGAGGCCGCCGAGATGGTGCTCACCGACGACAACTTCGCCACCATCGTCGGCGCCGTGGCCGAAGGGCGCAAGGTCTACGACAACATCCGCAAGTCGATCACCTTCATCCTGCCGACCAACGGCGCCGAGAGCCTGGCCATCCTGCTGGCCATCGTGGCGGGCTTCACGCTACCGATCACCGGGCTGCAGGTGCTGTGGGTGAACATGATCACCGCCGTGACGCTGGGCATCGCGCTGGTCTTCGAGCCCGCCGAGGAGAACGTCATGACGCGCCAGCCGCGCGACCCCCACGCCCCGCTGCTCGACATGTTCATGCTGTGGCGCGTGATTCTCGTCTCGCTGCTGCTGGTGCTGGGCGTGTTCGGCATCTTCGCCTGGATCCTGCACGGCCAGGGCGGCAGCGAGGCGCTGGCGCGCAGCGGGGCGGTCAACATGCTGGTGGCGGGCGAGATCGTCTACCTGATCAACAGCCGCTACCTGCTCGACAGCAGCCTGTCGTGGCGCGGCCTGTTCGGCAGCCGCGCCGCGCTGAGCGCCATTGCACTGGTGGTGCTGTTCCAGCTCGGCTGGACCTACCTGCCCTTCATGCAGGTGATCTTCGCCACCGAAGGCCTCTCCCTGCTGCACTGGGCGGTGATCGCCGTCGCCAGCGTGGCGGTGTTTCTCGTCGTGGAAGCGGAGAAATGGCTGCTGCGCCGGCGCCAGGCCGACACGGCAGCGCAGTCGCCCCCTTCGCGCAAGGCGAAAGCCGCCGCCGGGTAATTCAGCTGCGCAGCAGGCATCGCGCGAGCTCGCGGCTGTCTCGGCAGGCGGCTTGGAACTGACCGAACAGGCGCGGTTGCATGCCGAGGAACCACAGACCCGGGAGCCCGGGAAACGACTCGGCGCCCTGGCCCCGGGGGATGCCTCGGTCATCGAGCACCTTGAGATGTCCCACCAAGCCCTCCAGGCCCGGCCGGTACCCCGTGGCACAGATGACGAAATCCGGCCGCAGCCGCCGCCCGTCCTCGAGCACCACCGCCCGCGGCTCGAACGCGACGACTTGGGGAACCACGATCGCGCGGCCACGCTCGAGCGCACGGACGAAACCGTCGTCGATGGCGGGGGCCACACCGTGCCGAGCCAGACGAGTGGCCGCGCCGATCTCACCTCGGGGCAGGCCCAGCCGGCGCAGATCGCCGAAGGCAAAGCGCTCGGTCATGGCGAGCAGGCCATCGGCGACTGCCGTTGGCAGGCAGTTGATCACGCCGGACAGCCGCTGCACGGGAACGCCCAGCAAGCGCGTGGGCAGGATGGCGGTGCCGCCGCGAACGGCGACCCACAGGCGGCGCGTGCGCTGGCGCACAAGATGGTTCAGCACGTCCACGCCGGAGTTGCCTGCGCCGACGACGAGCACGCGCCGATCGCGGTAGTCGTCGAGGGAGCCGAAGTCGGCGGCATGCCGCACCCTCCCGCGGAACCCCTCGCGCCCCGGCCAGTCGGGAATGACCGGGACGCGTTCCCGTCCGGTGGCGACCACGACGTGACGTGCCTTGATCTCGCCGATATTCGTCTCGAGGCACCAGCCGTCACCGCCGGGCACGATCCGCGACACCGACACTCCGCACTCGATGGGCGAGGCGAGATCCCGCGCATAGGCTTCGAGGTAGCGGATCACGCTGTCGCGGCCGGCAAACACCCCCGCGCTGCGCGGGAGCGGCCGCCCGGGCAGTCGCGAAAAGCGTCGGTGAGTGTTGAGCCGAAGCTGAGGATGCCGGCGCCGCCAGGGCTCGGCGATCCGTGGTGCCGCCTCGAGGAGCCTGGGGCGGACCCCGCGGCGCTCCAGCCGGTAGGCCAAGGCGAGCCCGGACAGTCCGGCGCCGACGATCACGACCGGATGGCAGAAACAACCAGCCGGCATGCGGCTCCCCTCCTCTCGTTGCTGGATGCCCGTACGATTCCCATCACCTCGTCAGCGGGACTGCCGACGAATCTCCTGCGAGCGGGCGCGGCTGGCCTGAACGCGGCTACCATCCTTCAGCTTGACCAGGTAGCGACCGTCCTCCTGCGGCTCCATGCGTTCGACGTGGTCCAGGTTGACGAGGTGAGAGCGGTGCACGCGGAGGAAGGGAGGACGCGGCAAGCGCCCTGCCAGTTCGCCGAGCCGCACGCTGATCAGGTAGCCCCGACCGCGCGCGTGCACCATGACGTAGTCGTCCTGGGCCTCGATACGCACGATCTCGTGCGGCGCGATCGGCACCACCGCCCCCCGGTCGCGGACGAGGACGCGCGCCAGGGGCGCCGGCTCCTCCCGCTCACCGAGTACGCCACGCGCCCGCTCGAGCATCGCGACCGCCGCCCGGCTCTCGACGGTCAGGCGCGCCCGCTCGATGGCCGCCCGCAACCGCTGAGCGCCGAAGGGTTTCAGCAGATAGTCGACCGCCTCCAGTTCGAAGGCGGTCACCGCGTACTCGTCGTATGCCGTCGTGAAGACCACCGCCGGCACCTCATCGAAGGCGCGCAACCGCTCGATGACCTCCAGGCCGGAGAGCCCCGGCATGCGGATGTCCAGAAACACGACATCGGGGCTCAGGCGCCGGATCTCGGCCAGGGCCGCGGCGCCGTCGCCGGCCTCGCCCACCAGCTCGACCCACGCCACCTCGGCGAGCAGCGCGCGAAGCCGCCGGCGCGCCAACGGCTCGTCATCCACCACCAGTACCGACAGGCTCATGATGCCCTCCCCTGTGGCAGGTGCCCCGGCAGCACGAGGCGGACCGCGAACCCTTGCCCCGGTGCGGTCGTCACCTGCATATGGCTGCGGCCCGGGTAGTGCAGCTCGAGCTGGCGCCGCACGGTCGAGAGGCCGAGCCCCGCGCCAAGCCGGCATGCTTCGGCATCGGCACCCTGGCCGTCGTCCGCGACCTCGACGACGAGGGAGCCCTCCTCCACGGCGGCCGCCAGGCGAAGCGTACCGCCTTCGAGCCTTGGCGCGATGCCGTGGCGCACGGCATTCTCGACCAGCGGCTGCAGCAGCAGCGAGGGCACGGCAAGTTCGAGGGCCTCCGGGTCCAGCGCTTCCTCGACGCCCAGCCGCTCCCCCAGTCGCAACTGTTCCAGGGCCAGGTAATGGCGGATGAAAACGAGCTCGTCCTCCAGCGCCACCTCCGGCGTGTCGCTGCGGCCGCTATGCAGCACATAGCGCATGAGATCGCCGAAACGCTCGAGCGCCTGTTCGGTGGCCGCACTGTCGTCCCGGGCCAGTTGGGTCAAGGAGTGCAGGGTGTTGAACAGGAAATGGGGGTCGAGCTGCGCGCGCAGGGCCTGGAGCTCGGCGCGCGTGGCGACGAGGGCCTGTTCGGTCAGTTGTTCTCGCGTCCGCCGCCATTGCGCATTGGCCGCAATCGCCGCGTAGAGGATCAACCCACCCACTAACTGCCAGGGAGCGCCGTTGTACAGGAAGGCCTGCGCGGCCTCGCGGTGCACCGGCAACGCCAGCAGATAGATGCAAATCGTCCAGGCGACGGCGAAGCCCGTCGCGACCAGGCCATGCACGACGAGCGCTGGACCGCGACCGAGCGCCTGCCGTGGCCGCCGGGCGAAGCGCCAGGCACAGCCGCCGAGCAGCACGCCGGGCACGGCCACCATCAGGGCGGCCGCGATCGCGTGAGCCCAGGGCAGCCCCTGCCCGAGGTAGACGGGCACCAGCAGAGCAGACCCGGCCAGGGCGACGAGGGTCAGCAGGATGGGTGTACGGCGCCAGCCGTCGAGTCTCGCCCTCATGGTTCCACCCCGGCCGGCGAACCCGGCGGTTTTCGCCAGCAGGCGAACGAGGCAAGCTGGCGTCGCGATACCAGCCGGCGCGGCTGTCGGTGAGGCAGCCACTGCGGGAAGTTGCCCTGCAGGAACAGGCCCCCGAAGCCGTGCCTGACCGACAGCCGCAGCGGCAGGGAACGGAGCCGTTCACCCACTGCCACCGGTTGGGTACAGAAGCAGAGGCACAACAGGCCACCCGGCGCCAGCACGCGCACGAGCTCCGCGACGGCCCGCTCCGGCTCGGCAGTGGTTTCCAGCGCCCAGGCACAGATCACGATGTCGAATTCCGCCTCGCTGAAGGGCAAGGCCAGCAGGTCCGCGTGGACATGTCGGCCCGGCACGCTGCTCGCCCGTTCCAGCATGGCGGGCGCCAGGTCGACCAGGGTCAAGTCTGCCCCGGGCTCCGCCCCCATGACCCAGCGCGCCAGCGTCCCGGGACCGCAACCGGCATCGAGCACCCGGCGACCGGGCTCGAGTTCGGCAGCGAGGCAGCCCTGGAGCGCCGCCAGCGATTCGGCGCCTGCCCGTTCCAGCCAGCGACGATGCATGCGGTCGTACCGTGGCGCCAGCCGATCGTAGAGTGCCACGCTATCGCCCCGCGGCAGGGTCAGTGGCAACAGGACATCCCGGATCGCCGTCAGCATCGTCTCGCCTCGCTCATGCACTGGCGCGCCACTGGCGCCGTTGCCTGCACCATATGGCCTCATCGCGACGGCCGCCACGAGAACTCGGTAAACGGCAGATTGGCTCGGCGAACGGTTGCCCCGGCGGGTCGCTGGCCTACCGGAGCGGGGCCCGGCCATGCCTGAGCGCGGCAGCCTGCAAAGGCTATTCTCGGCGCTTGGTCCGCGCCGTAGCCTCGGCGGATAGCGGGTCTTCGGGCCAGGGGTGCTTGGGATAGCGGCCGCGCATCTCGCGGCGCACCTCGGCGTAGCCGTTGGCCCAGAAGCTGGCGAGATCCGCGGTGACCTGCAGCGGACGCCGCGCCGGCGAGAGCAGGTGCAGCAGCACCGCGACCCGCCCCTCGGCGATCCGCGGCGAATCGTGCCAGCCGAACACCTCCTGCAGCTTCACCGCCAGTACCGGCGCCCGGCCCTCCAGGCACGGCGTGTAGTCGAGCCGCACCCGCGAGCCGCTGGGCACCGCGAGGCGCTCCGGTGCCAATTCGTCGAGCCGGCGGCGCTGGGGCCATGCCAGGCTGTCGAGCAGAAGGCGGCCCAGCGGCAGCCGCGCCACGGCGTCGAGGCTTCTGACACCGTCGAGGTGTGGCCCCAGCCATGTCTCGAGCGTATCCAGCAGCGCCGGCGTCGACCAGTCGGGCCATTCGTCGCCGCACACCTGGCGCAGCAGCGCCACCCGACCACGCAACTGCTCGTCGCTGTCGCCGAAGGGCAGCTCGCCGCGGCGACGCAGGGCCTCGAGCAGTGCCTGGCGCACCGCCTCCGGTGGCAGTGACTGCAGCGGCTTGCGTTCGAGCACCACAGCCCCCAGGCCGCGTACCTGCTCGCCGACCAGGCGCCCCTGCTCCTCCGACCACTCCAGGCTGGCATGCCATTCACGCGTTTCGGGAAACAGCGCCTCGAGCCGTGACCGCGCGATGGCCACGCCGCGAAAGATGCGCGCCCCGCTGGCCTGACCGTCGAGGTCGGCGGCCACCAGCAGCTCGGCATGGGCCAGTGGATGGCGCTCCGGCAGCGTCGCCAGCCCGCCCGACGCCAGGCGGAAGCGTCCCGGCCCCGCGTCGTGGTGAATGCGCTGGGCCACCCGGTCCGGATAGGCCAGGGCCAGCAGTTCCCCCAGCGGCGCCAGGGTTGGCACTTCCAGGCGCACGCCGCCAATGCGGGCCAGGCGCTGGGCCTCGCGCTGCCATTGACGGTGAGCGGCGGGCTGCGCCAGGCGGGCCTGCAGCGTGCGCTCCAGGTCCTGTTCACCGTCGAGGTCACGCCCCTCCAGCGCCGCCACCAGGGCACAGGCCAGCGGCACGGCGTCGAGTTCGCCGGCACGCGCCAGCATCGCGGCCAGGCGCGGATGGGTGGGCCAGCGCACGCAGGCGCGGCCCAGCTCATTGAGCAGGAGGGTCTCGTCCAGCACGCCGAGCCGCTGCAGCAGGCGACGGCCTGCGGCCAGCGCCCCGGCCGGCGGTGGCGTGACCCAGGCCAGCGCGCTCGGTTCGACGATCCCCCAGCGCGCCAGCTCGAAGGCCAGCGGAGCGAGATCGGCCTGCCGCATCTCGGGCTCGCCGTGAGCCGGCAGCGGCTGCTCCTCGGCCCACAGCCGCAGGCAAAGCCCCGGCCCCTGGCGCCCGGCCCGGCCACGGCGCTGGTCGGCGCTGGCGCGATTGACGCGACGGGTCTCCAGCCGGCTGAGCCCGCTGCGCGGCTGGAACACCGGCACCCGCTCCTGGCCGGCGTCGATGACGATGCGCACGCCATCCACGGTCACGCTCGATTCGGCGATGGCGGTGGAGAGCACCACCCGCCGCCGGCCGTCGACCTCGGGCTTCAAGGCGCGGCGCTGCTCCTCCAGCGGCAGGCGCCCGTGCAGCTCGCGTACCGCCAGTTCGGGCTGGCGGCTGGCCAGCTCGCGCGCCAGGCGGCGGATTTCGGCCACCCCGGGCAGGAACACCAGGGCATCGCCTTCGCACAGGGCCAGCGCTTCCCCTACCGCCCTGGCCTGCTGGCCTGCGGCGTCATCCCGAGAATTGACATGAGTGCTGAGGGGACGATAGCGGGTCTCCACCGGGAAGCTGCGCCCCTGACTCTCCACCAGCGGCGTGGCTTCGCCGAGCACGCCGAGCAGCGCCTCGACGTCGAGGGTCGCCGACATCACCAGCAGGCGCAGGTCGTCGCGCACCGACTGGGCGTCGAGCGCCAGGGCCAGCCCCAGGTCGGCCTCCAGGCTGCGCTCGTGGAACTCGTCGAAGACGATGCCGGTCACTCCGTCGAGCAGCGGATCGTCCTGCAGCATGCGCGTCAGCACGCCCTGGGTGACCACCTCGAGCCGCGTGCCGGGCCCCACCCGGCTCTCGCCGCGCATGCGGTAGCCCACGGTCTGCCCCACGGGCTCGCCCAGGCTCTCCGCCATGTAGCCGGCGGCGAGGCGAGCGGCCACCCGCCGCGGCTCCAGCAGCAGCAGGCGGCCTGCACCGCGCTCGCCCCGGCACCAGTCCTCGTCGAGCAGCGCCAGCGGCACCCGGGTGGTCTTGCCCGCCCCGGGGTCGGCGGCGAGCAGCGCCCTCGAATGCGCGGCCAGTGCCTGGCGGATCGCCGGCAGCTGGGCGTCGATGGGCAGTTCGCCGCCGGGCGTCATCGAATTGTCATCTCGCTTCATATACGATTTGCCATATATTTCGCTCGCAGGAGCCCCGACATGACCCTCCGCATCGGCATCAACGGTTTCGGCCGCATCGGCCGCCTGGCGCTGCGCGCCGGCTGGACCAACCCGGATCTCCAATTCGTACACATCAACGACCCGGGCGGCGACGCCGCCACCTTCGC
Organism: Billgrantia lactosivorans; assembly: GCF_003254665.1. GTDB lineage: Bacteria > Pseudomonadota > Gammaproteobacteria > Pseudomonadales > Halomonadaceae > Halomonas > Halomonas lactosivorans. Next base: position 416,291 of record NZ_QHGY01000001.1, read on the forward strand.
CCACCTGCTGCAGTTCGACTCGGTGCACGGCCAGTGGAGCGGCGGCGGCGATGATATCACGTCGGACGAGGGCGCCATCGTGGTGGCCGGCAAGCGCATCGCCTTCAGTGCCAACCGCGAGATCGCCGACAGCGACTGGTCCGACTGCGACGTGGTGATCGAGGCCTCGGGCAAGATGAAGACCAGCGCCAAGCTCCAGGGCTACCTCGACCAGGGCGTGAAGCGCGTGGTGGTCAGCGCGCCGGTGAAGGAGGAAGGCGTGCTCAACGTGGTCATGGGGGTCAACGACCACCGCTTCGACCCGGCCAGCCACCGCATCGTCACCGCGGCGAGCTGCACCACCAACTGCCTGGCGCCGGTGGTCAAGGTGATCCACGAGCGCCTCGGCATCCGCCACGGCTCGATGACCACCATTCACGACATCACCAACACCCAGGTGATCCTCGACGCCCCTCACAAGGACCTGCGCCGTGCCCGGGCCTGCGGCATGAGTTTGATCCCCACCACCACCGGCTCGGCCAAGGCGATCACTGCCATCTTCCCTGAACTCGAGGGCAAGCTGAACGGCCACGCCGTGCGCGTGCCGCTGGCCAACGCCTCGCTCACCGACATGGTGTTCGAGGTGGCGCGCGAGACCACGGTGAAGGAGGTCAACGCGTTGCTCAGGCAGGCCGCCGAGGGCGAACTGGCCGGCATCCTCGGCTATGAGGAGCGCCCGCTGGTCTCCATCGACTATCGCAGCGACCCGCGCAGCTCCATCGTCGACGCCCTCTCCACCATGGTGGTGGCCGGCACCCAGGTGAAGCTCTACGCCTGGTACGACAACGAGTACGGCTACGCCTGCCGCACGGTGGAGCTGGCGGCCAAGGTGGGGAAAGCCACCGGTGTCGAGAGCGGAGAAGGATGATCGCCCGCGTTGCCGCCCTGCCCCGCGAGGTGCGCCAGTATCTGCTGGTGACCGGCAACTACTGGGGCTTCACGCTCACCGACGGCGCCCTGCGCATGCTGGTGGTGCTCTACTTCCACCAGCTCGGCTATTCGGCGCTGGAAGTGGCGCTGCTGTTCCTGTTCTACGAGTTCTTCGGCGTGGTGACCAACCTGGTGGGAGGCTGGCTGGGTGCGCGGCTGGGGCTCAACCGCACCATGAACCTGGGGCTGGGCCTGCAGATCGTCGCCCTGGCCATGCTGCTCCTTCCCACGGCCTGGCTCACGGTGCCCTGGGTGATGGCGGCCCAGGCACTCTCGGGCATCGCCAAGGACCTCAACAAGATGAGCGCCAAGAGCGCGATCAAGGGCCTGGTACCGGCGGGCGACGAGGGGCACACCTCGCTCTACCGCTGGGTGGCGCTGCTCACCGGCTCGAAGAATGCGCTCAAGGGGGTGGGCTTCTTTCTCGGCGGGCTGCTGCTCACGCTGATCGGCTTCCAGGGCGCGATCCTTGCCATGGCGCTGATGCTCGCCGGCGTTCTCGGCCTCTCGCTCGCCCGCCTTGACGCCGACCTGGGTCGCGCCAAGGCCAAGCCGAAGTTTCGCGAGATACTCTCCAAGAGCCGTGCGATCAACATTCTCTCGGCGGCGCGGATGTTCCTGTTCGGCGCCCGCGACGTCTGGTTCGTGGTGGCGCTGCCGGTGTTTCTCGCCACCCGGTTCGGCTGGGACCATTGGCGAGTGGGCGGCTTCCTGGCGCTGTGGGTGATCGGCTACGGGGCGGTGCAGGCGGTGGCGCCACGCATCACCGGTCGCACGGCGGGGCGCGGCGCCGCCATCGCCTGGGCCGCGGCGTTGGCCGTGCTGCCGGCAATGATCGCGCTTGGTCTTCAGTGGGAGTGGCAGCCGCAAGCGGTGTTGCTGGGCGGGCTGTTGCTGTTCGGCGCGGTGTTCGCGGTGAACTCCAGCCTGCACAGCTTCCTGATCGTGCGCATGGCGCGCTCGGACGGGGTCTCGCTGGACGTGGGCTTCTACTACATGGCCAACGCCATGGGCCGGCTGATCGGCACCCTGCTCTCCGGCTGGCTCTACATGACCGGCGGCCTCACTGCCACGCTGTGGGTGTCGAGCGCCATGCTGCTGGCCACGGTGGCGATCAGCCTGGCGTTGCCGAGGCAGGCCTCACCCCACACCCCTTGAGGATCACCTGGGTCAGGAACTGAGTGATGCGCTCGACGTCGGCATCGCTGATCTCGTCCTTGCCGGTAATGCCCAGCACCTGAGCCTCGAAGTCGGCGTAGTGCTGGGTGGCCGACCAGATCAGGAAGATCAGCCATACCGGATCGACCGGATCCATCAGTCCCCGCTCGGCCCACTGCTCGAAGATTCGTGCCCGGGTCTGCACCCACTGGCGCAACTCGCCACGCAGGTAGCCCTGAAGGAAGGGCGCGCCACCGAGTATCTCCGCGGCGAACAGACGCGACCCTTCCGGGTGCTGGCGCGAGAGCTGCATCTTGCTGCGGATGAACGCCTCGAGTACATCGGCGGGGTCGTCCTCCACGCTGATGTCGTCGAGCAACGCGTTCCAGCGCGCCATCATGCGCTCGAGCAGGCGCACGTAGAGGCCGCGCTTGTTGCCCATGTAGTAGAGCACGTTGGACTTGGGCAGCCCCGCCTCCTCGGCGATGGCCTGTACGCTGGCGCCGCGGTAACCGTACTGGGCGAAGACCCGCTCGGCGGCTTCGAGGATCTCGCGCTCGTTGCGTTCGCGCGTGGCGCCATTGCTCTCGCCACCCTGCCGAGCAGGCCTCACGGTCTCGGTTTCGGTCACGTCTGTCATCGACAGGCCCCTGCCCTGTGAATGGTGGGAAAGCCAAGAGAGTGCCCCACCGCGGGGCTTCCTGCAAATGAGACCATCGAGGGGCGCGACAAGTGCAACGCCCTCGGCACACCTCTCGGCGGCTGGCCCCGGTCGCATTTTGCCCCTTGCAAAGTGCGACAATCTGGCCCATCCTGAGATCATCCTGACCATTTGGTCAACACGCGGCGACCGCACCTTGCGATGCACCATCCCGCGTGGCGATGGGTCAGCTATCACAACGTCAACAAGAGACAAGGCGATGATCGACTTCATGCTCAACGGGCAGCCGTGCCGGAGCGAGGCCTCACCCGAGACCAGCGTGCTCGAGCTGCTGCGCGAAACGCTTGGCGTCACGGGCACCAAGGAGGGCTGCGCCTCGGGTGACTGCGGTGCGTGCACGGTAGCCATCGGCGAGCCCGGCCCCGACGGCGAGCTGCGCTATCATAGCGCCAATGCCTGCATCACACCGGCCCACCAGCTCAACGGACGCTACCTGGTCACCGTGGATGGCCTCGCCCAGGGCGACGCGCTGCATCCCGCCCAGGCCGCCATGGTTGCGTGCCACGGCAGCCAGTGCGGCTTCTGCACCCCGGGCATCGTCATGTCGCTGTTCACCCTCCACGAGCAGCAACGCCAGGCCCCGGCTCCGTTGACGCCCCAGCGCCTGGAGGCCGCACTGGGCGGCAACCTGTGCCGCTGCACCGGCTATCGCCCGATCCGCGATGCCGCCATGAGCATGGACTCCCATCCCGACCATCGCCCGCTGTGGCTCGACGCTGGCGCACCTCGCGACAGCGAGGCCAACAAGACCGGCCTCGATCTCGACGCCAGCTTCCTGCAGCCCGGCTCCCTCGCCGAGCTGACCGACTGCCTCGCGCGGCATCCCCAGGCGCGACTCGTCGCCGGTGCCACCGACCTGTGGCTGGAGTCCACCCAGCGCCTGGCGCGCTTCGAGCGCGTGATCGACGTGACCCGGGTCGCCGAACTCAACGTCGTCGAGGAAGCCGAACTGCAGGACGGCCGTCGCGGCTGGTGGATCGGCGCCGCCGTCACCTACTCGCGCCTCGAGCCGCTGCTTGAAGAGCCCTACGACGCCTTCGCCCACCTGCTGCACCGCCTCGGCTCCCAGCAGGTGCGCAACCGCGGCACCCTGGGCGGCAACATCGCCAATGCTTCGCCCATCGGCGACACCCCGCCGGTGCTGCTGGCGCTGGGCTCGCGCCTGCGCCTGGTCGGCCCCGAGGGTGAGCGTGAGCTGCCGCTCGACGACTTCTTCCTCGACTACAAGCGCACCGCGCTACGCGAGGGCGAGGCCATCCGCGCGATCTTCCTGCCCCGCCCCGTGGCGGGCCAAACGCTCAAGGTGTGGAAGCTGTCCAAGCGTCGTGAGGATGACATTTCCGCCGTGCTGGGCGCCTTCGCCTGGCGGATGGAGAACGGTGTGATACGCGACGTGCGGCTCGCCTTCGGCGGCATGGCGGCGATCCCCAAGCGCGCGGCACATGCCGAAGCCGCCCTCGAGGGGCAGGCCCCCGATGCGGCCGCCTTCCGCGCCGCCCGCGAGGCCTTGGCCGAAGACTTCCAGCCTATGTCAGACGTGCGCGGCAGCGCCGAATATCGCCGGCTCTCCGCCGCCAACCTGCTCGAGCGCCTGCATCTTGTGATCGCCCAGGCCGAGACCGACAGCCCCCGGGAGGTGATGCTCCATGCGTACGCTCACTAAGCTTTCCAAGGCGCCCGGTGCCGCGCCGGAACAGAACAAATCGACAGAGATGGCCGCCGACGTGAGCGCCGAGTCCGCGACAGCCCGCCACGAGCTCGACGGACGCATCAAGGGCTCGAGCCCCTTGGCGCGCGACACCGTCCATGCCGCGCCGCATCCGCACGCCCGCGCCCACGAGAGCGCGGTCAAGCACGTCACCGGCCGCGCCGCCTATATCGACGACCTCAAGGCGCCGGCCGACGCGCTGCACGTGGCGCTGGGCCTCTCCCCCGTCGCCCATGGCCGCCTGACCCGCCTCGGCCTGGACAAGGTTCGCGCCATGCCGGGCGTGGTCGATGTCATCGGCTTCCACGACGTGCCGGGCCATACCGATATCGGTCCCGTCTTCCCCGGCGACCCGATCTTCGTAGAGGAGGAGATCAGCTACGTCGGCCAGGTGATGTTCGCCGTGGCCGCCGAGAGCCATCGCGCCGCACGGGAAGCCGTCCAGGCGGCAGTCGTAGAGATCGACGAGCAGCCGGCCTGTCTCGACCCGGTGGCCGCCGCCGAGCGCGGCGAGTTCGTGCGCCCCACCCACGTGCAGCAGAGCGGCGACTGGGAGCAGGCGCTGGCCAACGCCGCTCACGTGGTCGAGGCCGAGCAGTTCGTCGGCGGCCAGGAGCACTTCTACCTGGAGGGCCAGGCCTGCCTGGTGCAACCCACCGAAGACGAGGGCGTCATCGTCCACACCTCCAACCAGCACCCCAGCGAGACCCAGAAGCTGGTGGCCGAGGTGCTGGGCATCCCCTTCCACGCCGTGACCGTGGAAGTGCGGCGCATGGGTGGCGGCTTCGGCGGCAAGGAGACCCAGGCCTCGCCCTGGGCCTGCATCGCCGCGCTGATCGCCCGGCGCACCGGCCGTACCACCCGCGTGCGCCTGCCGCGCGCCGACGACATGCGCGTCACCGGCAAGCGCCACCCGTTCCACAACCGCTACCGCCTCGGCGTGGATGACCAGGGCGTGATCCAGGGCGGCGAGATCACCGTGATCGGCGACTGCGGCTACTCGCCCGACCTCTCGGACGCCATCGTCGACCGCGCCATGTTCCACAGCGACAACGCCTACTCGCTGGGCGAAGCTCGTGTGACCGGCCACCGAGCGCGCACCCATACCGCCTCGAATACCGCCTTCCGCGGCTTCGGCGGCCCCCAGGGCATGATGGTGATCGAAGCGGCGATGGACGACATCGCCCGGCGCATCGGCGAAGACCCGCTGACCGTTCGCAAGCGCAACTTCTACCGCCCCGGCCGCCAGACCACCCACTACGGCCAGCAGGTGGACCAGATCGGCCTGCTCAAGGAGCTGGTCGAGCAGCTCGAGACCAGCAGCGAATACTGGGCGCGGCGCCGCGCCATCACCGAGTTCAACGCCGAAAGCCCGATCGTCAAGCGCGGCCTGGCGCTGACGCCGGTGAAGTTCGGCATCTCCTTCACCGCCAAGCACCTCAACCAGGCCGGCGCCCTGCTGCACGTCTATACCGACGGCAGCGTGATGATCAATCACGGCGGCACCGAGATGGGCCAGGGCCTGCACACCAAGATCTGCCAGGTGGTGGCCCGCGAGCTGGGGCTCGACGTCGACGAGGTGCGCATCACCGCCACGCGTACCGACAAGGTGCCCAACACCTCGCCCACCGCGGCCTCCAGCGGCGCCGACCTCAACGGCCAGGCCGCCCGTGACGCTTGCGTCAGGCTCAAGCAGCGCCTGTTCGACTTCGCCCACGAGCATCTCTACCAGGATCAGGGGCTCGACCGCGAGGAGATGCGCATGGAGGCCGGCCATCTCGTCGCCGGTTACGGCGAGAGCGAACGGCGCATTCCCTGGGGCGAGCTGGTGCAGTCCGCCTACCTGAACCGCATCTCACTCTCCGAGAAGGGCTTCTACGCCACGCCGCTGATTCACTACGACCGCAATACCGGCCAGGGCCGCCCCTTCTACTACTACGCCTTCGGCGCCGCCGTGGCCGAGGTCAGCGTCGACACCCTGACCGGCGAGTACCAGGTCGAGCGGGTCGACATCCTGCACGACGTGGGCGACTCGCTGAACCCGGCCATCGACCTCGGCCAGGTGGAAGGCGGCTTCATTCAGGGCATGGGCTGGATGACCAGCGAGGAGCTGAAGTGGAACGACGCCGGCCGGCTGATCTCCGACGGCCCGGCCACCTACAAGATCCCCACCTACGGCGACCTGCCGCCGGTGTTCAACGTCAAGCTGATGGAGGGCCACCCCAACTCCATGGCCAGTATCTACCGCTCCAAGGCGGTGGGCGAACCGCCCTTCATGCTCGGCATGGCGGTGTGGTCGGCGCTGCGCGACGCCCTGGCGAGCCTCACCGACTACGCCGAGGCGCCGCGGCTCGACACCCCGGCCACGCCGGAGCGGGTGCTGCTGGCCGCCGAGGCCCTGCGCAGCCGCTATGATGCCGCGCAGGGAGCGGTGTGATGAACGCGCCGCGTCCGCAGGCCTGGCACGAGGCGCTGCACCGGCTGCAGCGCGAGGGGCTGCCCCACGCGCTGGCCACGGTGGTGACCAGCGCCGGCTCCACGCCCCGCGAGCCCGGTGCGCGCATGGTGATCAGCGAGAGCGACGTGTTCGACACCTTGGGTGGCGGCACCTTCGAGTTCCAGGTGATCGACGCCGCCCGCGAGAAGCTGGCACAGGGCGAAGCCGGCATGAGCCTCGAGGCCTTCGCCCTGGGCGGGCGCAGCGGCCAGTGCTGCGGCGGCTTCGTCAACGTGCTGCTGGAGGTGTTCCCCGGCAGTGCGGCTACGCTGGCCATCTTCGGTGCCGGCCACGTCGGCAACGAACTGGTGCGCCTGGCCGCCCCGCTGCCCTGGCGTGTGCTGTGGCACGACAGCCGTGAGGGCGTCTTCCCGGCCTGGACCACGGGACAACCGCGCCTGGCCTGCCGCCACGCGCCGGACCCGCAGGCCGCCGTGGCGGCGCTGCCGGCGGGCAGCCACGCGCTGGTGCTGACCCACGACCACGCCGAGGATCGCGCCCTGGTCGACGCCCTGCTCCAGCGGAACGACATCGCCTCCATCGGCCTGATCGGCTCCAAGAGCAAGTGGGCCAGCTTCCGTTCGCGGCTCACCGATGCCGGCCACGACGACGCGGCCCTGGCCCGGGTGCGCTGCCCCATCGGCATGACCAGGGACGCAAATGGCGAACCGATCAGAGGCGGCGACAAGACGCCCTACGCCATCGCCATCGCCGCCCTGGCCGAGCTGCTGCCGATGGTGGGCAATGCCGAACGCGCCGACCAGCGCGGCCTGGCGCCGGCCGAACTGCGTGCTCTGTTCTAACCCTACGAACCGGACGAATCACTGACCCTCGGCAGCGGACGCCGGGGGCAGCAACCAACGAGCCCCAGACATGACGAACAACGACTCCCGCGTGATACGCGCCGAACTGCTGAGCTTCGATGCCGATCCCGGCGAAGGCGACAGCCCTGCCGAAGGCAGCGTGCGTCACTACGCCGACGGCGCGCTGTGGCTGGAGAATGGCCGCATCAAGGCCATCGACGACTACGCCACGCTGGCGCCACGCCTGCCCGAAGGCATCGAGACGGTGGATCATCGCGGCAAGCTGGTGATGCCCGGCTTCATCGACAGCCACGTGCACTACGTGCAGCTGGAGATCATGGCCTCCTATGGGCGTCAGCTGCTGGACTGGCTGAACGAGTACACCTTCCCCGAAGAGTGCGGTTTCGCCCAGCGCGAGCGGGCCGAGGTGATCTCCAATGCCTTCCTCGACGAGATGCTGCGGGTCGGCACCACCACCGCCCAGGTGTTCTGCTCGAGCCACCCCACCTCGGTGGAAGCCTTCTTCTCGGCCTGCCGCGAGCGCGACCTGCGCATGCTGGCCGGCAAGGTGCTGATGGACCGCAACGCCCCCGAGGCGCTGTGCGACGACACCGTCGGCGGCATTCGCGACACCGAGCTGCTCATCGGTGATTGGCATGGTACTGCGCGCCTGGGCTACAGCCTGACCCCGCGCTTCGCCCCGACCTCCACCCGCCAGCAGCTCGACGCCACCGGCGGCCTGCTGCGCAACGACCCGAGCCTGTGGCTGCAGACCCACCTCTCCGAGAACCCCGGCGAACTCGACTGGGTGGCCGAGCTGTTCCCCGAGAGCCGCGACTATCTCGAAGTCTACGAGCAGTCCGGGCTGGTCGGCCCGCGCAGCACCTTCGCCCACGGCATCCACCTCGACCAGGAGATGCGTGGCCGGCTGGCCGAGCGCGGCGCCAACATCGCCTTCTGCCCCAGCTCCAACATGTTCCTCGGCAGCGGCCTGTTCGACCGCCTGGCGGCACGCGAGGTCGGCCTCAACATCACCTACGCCAGCGACATCGGCGGCGGCACCGACCTCTCCGGCCTCGCCACGCTCAAGGCCGGCTACCAGGTAGGCCAACTGCGCGGCCAGCCGCTCACCGCCTGGCAAGGCCTCTACGGCCTCACCCTGGGCAACGCCAGGGCGCTCTCGCTGGACGACAAGATCGGCCGCCTCGCCCCCGACATGGAGGCCGACTTCGTCGTGATCGACCCCGACGGCTCACCGCTGCTTGGGCGTCGTCACGCCCGTTGCAAGACCCTCGGCGAGCGGCTGTTCGCCCTGATGATGCTGGGCGACGACCGCAGCATTCTGGAAACCTGGGCCGGCGGACGCTGCCAGCACCGCCGCGATCAGGCCTAGGTCAAGCCTGAAACGAAAAAGGCGAGTGGTTCTATGAATCTTGCCGTTCCACAAGAGCAGGATTCATGAGGACCACTCGCCATGAAGGGAGTACGACGCAAGCTCAGTCGTTAATCATCCTCGGATATTCGTGAAGGCAAGGTAGCGGCAACCAACTCCGAAATATCCTGCCCGACGCCCTCGATAGGGCCTGGACTCCGTTGGCTGCGCGCCATCATCAGGGACCCTTCCAGAGCGGCCAGAACAGTCTGCGCCAGACGGTCGGCACGGGCCGGCGGCACACCAGCCCCCACCAGAGCGTCACGGTACATGCCAAGCCACTGTTCGAAGGCGGCCTGACAGGTTCGCGCCAACTCGGACTCCATGTCCGGCCTGTCGAGGACCACCCCCGCGACGGGACAGCCGAATGCGTAATCCGATTCGACGAGCTCCCGTGCCACGACCCCAAAGAAATCTTCTATCCCCTTTGCCGGGTTGTCCGCCTCGGCCAGGCAATCCCTGAGCGCCGCCGTCGCCACTTCTATTCCGGCTCGCAACGCCTCCAGTACCAGAGCTGTCTTGCCACCAGGAAAATGAAAATACAGCGACCCTCGCGGCGCCTCACTTTCACGCAGGATATCGTTGAGGCTGACGCCATGAAGCCCGCGCGTCTGCACCAGCCTCGCCGTCGTCTCGATCATTCGGGTTCGCGTATCTTTTGCCATGGGCAATTTCTACCACGTTTGACAGAATATGACGATCGGTCTACATAATATGTAGTTCGGTCTACTTAGTCAACGGAGGCAGCCATGCAAGACCGAAACGGCATTTCAGCCTGGCAGCTGAACCAGAACAGCGCCGCCGCCTACGAAGAGTACCTTGTGGGGCGGTTCTTCCGTCGCTGGGCCAAGCGCCTGGCCGACCATGCACAGATAGCGCCTGATGAGCGCGTCCTGGACGCCGGTTGCGGCACCGGCATCGTCGCCCGCACCGTTGCCCAGGATAGGAACGTCACCGCCAAGGTGGTCGGGCTGGACGTCAACGACGGGATGCTGGCAGAAGCATGCCGTCGAGATACCGATCAGGCAGTCACCTGGCAAAGCGGGGCTCTGGAGAAACTCCCGTTCGACGATGATGAGTTCGATGTCATTCTCAGCCAACAAGTACTGCAGTTCGTACCGGACAGGGAACAGGTGCTGCAAGAATTTCAACGGGTACTGGCTCCGGGTGGTCGGTTGGTGCTGGCGTCGCTGCGCGACATTTCCTTCAACCGCAGTTACGAGGCCTTGGCTCGCACACTGGATCGGCACGCCGGCAAGGAAGCCGGTGAGATGATGCGCTCGCCATTCAGTGGACCGGCCCCCGATACCCTCAGGAAAGAGCTCGGCGCGGCAGGCTTTCGCAACATCAGCATCCAGCATGACATCCTTGACGTACGCTTCCCGAACCCGGCGGAGTATCTTCGTCAGGAAGCGGCAAGCTCGCCGCTGGCCGGGCCACTGAGCGAACTTGACGACGACAGATTATCAGCACTGATCGCCGACCTGGAAACCTCGTTGGCACCCTTCACGGACGATCATGGTGTCGCCTTTCCAATGGAAACCTATTTCGTTAAAGCAAGTTGAGGAGCCTCCAGGCGCTGGCAACCCGCATCAGCCGACGCGCTCAACGGTCGGCTGATGCGGGTATGGTTCCTTTTCCCGCCTAGGCCCGGGTGGCCACGCTCAGGAGGTAGCGGTTTTCGATAACTGCCGTGCCGTCCAACGCGCGGTTGTAGCGGTTGAACACCTCATACAGGTCCCTGCGGAGACAATCCCGGCCTGTCTCAGTGGACGCACTGGACGCCCGGATGGCAGGGCCGAAATAGTTGAGAAACACCTCGACCGCGTGGTCAACGGATCGGTAGTACTGCAGGGCCGTACGCTCCTCGCTGTGGATGGAGCTTGTGCCGTCACCGAGCAGCTCGTCGAGGCCGGCGTCGGTACCCCAGCGCAGCGGCGGGTCGATACCCGCCGGCGGGGGCATGTACTTCGCAATGGTTGCGAAGAAGTCTCCGCTCCAGCCTCTCGATATCGGCGTGGCCAGGCCGATTCTGCCACCCGGCCGACAGACCCGCAGCATCTCCGAGGCCGCTTGCTCCTGATCCGGGGCGAACTGCACCCCGTAAACCGACAGGATGACATCGAAGCTTGCGTCCCCGAACGGCAGTGTCTGCGCGTCGGCTACACGGAAGTCCACCTCGAAGCCGTCGGCAGCAGCCCGCCGCTTGGCCCGTTCCACCAAGCTCGGAACATAATCAATGCCCGTAACGTCACAGTACCTGCGTGCGGAGACCAGTGCTGCGGTTCCACTCCCGCAGGCGATGTCCAGGACTCGCTCGCCCCCGTGGGGATCGACAGCCGCACAGAGGGCTTCAGCCATGACCACGTTCTGCCGTGCAATCTCGTGAAAGTCGCCCGTGGCCCAGACCTCCTTTTGGCGCGCGGTAACGGCCTGGTAATCAATGTCGTTCTTCTGACTCATACGTTTCCTCCCGTGGACTCGCGGCCCTCTGGAGTTTCCAATAGCGAGATCCGGCCAACGGATCAGCACTCATTCGCTGTTGTCAGCGCCGCAGCGATAAGCCCCCTTGTTGGTGACGCAACCTATAGGATAGCTGGTCATACTTAAGCTCTTGTCGGCCTTCGCTCTCCGACTTTTCAGACAAGGCCTTTACTGGAGACCTGGGCCAGCGGATGCTGCCAGCATCGCCGTGACCAGGCCTAGGTCAAGCCTGAAACAAAAATGGCGAGTGGTTGAAGACCACTCGCCATCATGTGAAACCCAGACGTGAAACCTACTGCTTCGAGGGCCGTACCTCCCCGCTATTCGGATCGAAGACCCAGCGCTCGCCGCCCACTCGGAAAAGCAGCTCTCCATTGCTCCACGCCAGCGCCTCGTAGATGCGCTCCTCGGGTACCAGCTCGTCATGAACGGGGCTGCGCACCGGCATGGCACTCTCCTCCACCGTTTCTCCCAGCCGCCCTGCATCGACCACCGTTAGCGTGCGACCGCCCGCAGGGCCTTCCTGCACGAAGACCACCCGCCGCGAATCATCGCTCCACGGCCCGATGGTGATATTGCCGCCGTACTGGAACGCAGCCGGCCTTGGCTGCCGCGCTTCCATCCGGACAAGCCAGCCGGCGCTGTGTGCCGCCCCCGAAGTGACCACGGCTAGCCAGGCACCGTCCGGCGAAACCGAAGCTTCCTGGAAGCGCTCCGCAGCGCCAAACTCAGCCTGTTGATCCGCGCGAATCGTGCCCGGCACATCGCCAATGCCGACCAACACGGATCCATCAGCCGCCCGGATCTGCTCGTCGCCTACCTCAAGCGGAGCAAGCGCAGCTTCGAATTCAGAGATAGCGGCTGTTTCGGTCGTCGGCGGTGGCTCGCCATTTCCCAGCGACGGACAGCCGCTGAGCACGAGAGCAGCGGCTGCGATTGAGAGAGCGAGATTGAGCCTGCGAGGTGCCATGAAGCCTCCTGATGTTGAGTTGAATGCTTCATCTGCACGGCAGTGTAGGTGCCAGGGAACACCTGTAAATCTTAGAAGCTAACGCCGCGTTAAGCGGCCGCGGGCCGAGACGACATCAGGAAACACGATAGCCTGTCCCCGCGGTCCGCTTGAACGCATAGTTAGGTGCGAGCACGGCATAGCATTGCCTTCACCTCCTCAATGGAGCGGCACCCGCCCCCGAGGTGAATGATTGCATGGCAGTTCGGGCATACCGGCCGCATATCGCGTACCGGGTCGACGAGACGCTCGCCCGCCTCAGCAACAGGGGTGAGGTGATGCACGTGAATGAAGCCGCGCGCTTCAGCGCCGTATAGATCCTCCATTGAAACGCCACAGGCCACGCATTCAGTGCCGTGGGCCTCAATGCAGAGCTGCCGTGCAGCCCCGTTCCGTTCGTAGGCGTTGACGATGACCTGACGGATCGCGCCCTCTGGAAGCTGTTGATCGTCCCCAGGGATCTCCTCCGGGAGAGCGAAATCTACGCTCTCCAGCGCGATCTCGTGCGCGATCGTGAGCAAATACGATGCATTGAACGAAATGCTTTGATAGTAGGAAACGGTGCGCTTACCGGATCTGTTGAACGCTGCGCAGAACTTCGCGAGTTCGGACCGCGGGATTGTTCGCGGTGAGCCCGTTTCAGGAGTGATGTAGAGCGAGGTGCCAATAGCAGTGCAATCGAATGGCTTGCCGCGGCCACTGGTCACCCAAGGGCCGGCGTGGCGAGAAACAGCTTGTAGTATCGCTTCTGGGGTTGCTTGAGCCACGAGGATCTCTCCAATCGCACCTAACGCCCGCCATCACCGGTGACAAAACCGGCGCGAAGCAGAGGTTTTGGCATCCGGTGCATGGCCTGGTTATGCGCTCTCACGGATAGCACGGACATCCTCGATATCCACAGGACGTGAGAGCACAGATTTATACTTGACCAGATCGTCTTTCAGCATAAGCGGAAGCTCAAGACCCAGCAAATGCACGGTCGTACGGCGAGAAAAAACTATGTTGAGCGGAACCCAAGTTTCGCTGCCTGCATCGAAGATTTTTGGACCATCAGCGCTACCTACCTCCACTTTAATGCCTTCGTACTTGAACTGGACGTAGGTTAGATCCCAGCCTTCCTCTTGGCGGTGAGCGGCTGCTTTGGAAATAAATTCTTGGCCGGCCTGAACCACTGACGAAAAGTGTTCACCAGGTACGAAAAGGTCGATGTCGTTCAGAACGCGCTCAGAGCCATACCCCTTTGCTGCGAGCCCGCCACAGATCAGAAAGGGAATATTCCTCTCTCTCAGTAACCCCACAATCCATTGAACTGCTAGATGGTGCACGCATCCTCCTTTTGCGCATAACAGTGATTGGACTGCGCGTCCTGATATTGGATGAACACCCCTGCGCGCTCAACACTATTATTTGGCGTGCTCCTTTTCTTCCAACTCATTGATTTTTCTAGCACCAATCTTTAGCTCGGCCAGCTATGCAGAATTCGCGCGTGTGCTCGATCTGTCGGAACCAATATACTATATGCACATATTATTATTTAATAAATCACGTAAAATGCACACATCTGAACCCAAGCTCAGGGATGTGAAAACGCGTTGCATAAGGCGCCGCAGCAACCGGACCGAGAAGAGCCGCGATGTCACGCATGTGCTAAGCAGAACCGTTGCCGGGGTGAGTAACCCGCCGGGCCGAACCACGAATTCCAGGGACGCTACCGCCCTGCTGGCAGAATGGATGACATTTCCCATCATCCCTAATGCGGCATCCCTGAGTACGTCTTGGTTACGTAAGCCGTCTTCTGCGGCTTTTTTCTCAACGTAACCGAGAGAAACGTTGAGGGCAACGCCAACCAAAGCACGACACCAAGGCAGCACCATTGGCGCAAGCGCATCCGCCATCAGCTTGACCTAGATCAAACATCTCGCTGCCTACGCCTAGGCCGGCTAGTGAGTATTAGATTTCTCATGCATATTGGATCATTACAAACGATAAATAGGGTCGTCCGTGCTCCCTCTGCCCACTTTGTTTCGACAGCCGTTGCCCTACTCCCATCTGCCATTGGCGTGCCTGCTGTGTCTCGCCAGCCTGTTCGCCTGGGCGGATGAGCACGTAGCGGTCGAGCCCAGCGCCGAGTTGTTGGCTTCCCTGCACCAGGGCGGCTACGTGTTCTACATGCGCCATGGGCCGACTGATACGACACTTCCCGATCGGGTGCCGGTCGACTTCGACGACTGTACTACCCAGCGGCCCCTGAGCGACGAAGGCCGTGAACTCATGGCCACTGTCGCCGAGCACATGGCGCGGCACGCTTGGCCCATCGAGGATCCCGTTCTCGTCTCGCCCTTCTGCCGAACGCAGGAGACCGCTCGGATCCTGTTCCCGAACAAGCCCCAGCAGATCGACGAGCTGCTGCGCTATACCGCCGCGATGACGGACGACGAGAAGCGACCGGTCATCGAGCATACCGGCAAGGCTCTCTCACTACCGGTCGAGGGCAGCGCCAACCGCATGATCGTGGCCCATGGCCCCAACCTCGCCGACTTGATGGATTACTTCCCAGCCGAAGGCACCCTGGTGATCTTCTCGCCGCTGGGTAAGGCGGGTTATCTCTACCGTGCCAGCATTCCACCGGAGCTGTGGCCATCGCTGGCCTCCCAAGCACCGTAAGGTTGCCCATGAAGTCGAACCGACCGCTCATCTGGATCTTTCTTCTGCCCACTCTGGTGGTGCTGATCCCTGCCCTGCTGTTCGGACTTGCCGCGGTGCAGGTGCTCAAGGAAAGGATGACTCAGAACCACTCCATACAGTCGGCGGACATGGCCGCCCTGCTGCAGGCCGCCAACTACTCCCAGAGCCTGGGCGAGCTACATCAGGGCGTAGTGGACATGCTGCAGCAGGCCGACCGGGGCGAGCTGTCGGCGCTTGCCAGCTATCGGCTGCATTCGAGCTTCGTCAACGAGCTTGCCACCCTGGGCGGGCAGATACAGACATTGACCGAAACGCCGCTGATGATCGATTTGAACCACGGCAGTGCCCAAAATTTGCTCGAAGCCTTCGAGGGCTATCGGCGCTTCATCATCATGGCCGGCGACATCGCTACCGTGGATGCCACCCGAGCCCGACATTACCTGGACGAGGCACAGCATGAATTCCTGCGCTTCTCCATGCTCACGGGGCACCTTTCGTCCAAGCTGGCGCGGCGAAGCGGCGAGCGCACCAGCGATGCCTATCAGGACACTCTTGGGCACTTCAACACGCTGCTACTGTTTGGCGGGGCGATCCTGGCACTGATGCTGGTCGCCGCCTTTTACTCCGCCCGGATCCTGAATCGTCACCTGCTGATCATCGCCGAAGGGCTGCTCGCGCTTTCCCATCCCCACCGTGAGGTTCCCGAGCTGCCGCGAGTTCAGCGTCTTGCCGAGATGGGGCGGGGTCAGTTGCAGCAGCTTGCCCTGGCGGTGTTGCGGCTGCGTGAAAGCGAGGCACGTCGACTGGTGGCCGAACGCAAGGCGCACCAGTTGGCCCACTTCGATGGCCTGACGGAACTGCCCAACTGGCGCATGATGAGCGAGCACCTGGCGCATTCGCTGATGCTGTGTCAGCGCAACGGCCAGCATGGGGCGCTGATCTACCTGGATCTCGATCTCTTCCAGCAGATCAACGACAGCTACGGCCATCGTACCGGCGACCGCTTGCTGCGCGAGGTTGCCCAGCGGCTGCGCACCTTCCAGCAGGAGGGGTGTATGGTAGGGCGGCTGGGCGGTGATGAGTTTCTCCTCATCATCGACTCCCTGCCCAAGCAGCCGGACAAGGCGGCCAATCTGGCGGAAGAGCTGGCCGACCGAATCCGGATCGTCGTGGCCGAGCCCTACTCCATCGACGGGATTCAGCACTTCCTCTCGGCAAGCCAGGGCGTGGCGATGTTCGACGGCTCGAGCGACGTCGAGACCCTGTTCAAGCTGGCAGATGCCGCCTGTCACCATGCCAAGCTGGCCGGTCGCGACACCATTTGCTTCCATGACGATGCCACCCAGGCCGTCATGGAAGCGCGCAACGAAACCAGGCGCGATCTGCGCTTGGCCCTGCAGCGTGGCGAGTTCCGACTCGTCTATCAGCTTCAGTACGACGCGGATCATCGGCCGCTGGGGGCCGAGGCGCTGATCCGCTGGCAGCACCCGTCTCGCGGCATGGTGTCGCCGGCGGAGTTCATCCCGCTGGCTGAGGAGAGTGGCCTGATCGTGCCCCTCGGCGATTGGGTGCTGGAACAGGCGTGTCGGCAACTGGTGGCCTGGCAGCAGCAAGCGGCTACGGCACATCTGACCCTGGCCGTGAACGTCAGCGCCCGACAGTTCAAGGAGCCGGATTTCGTCGAGCGTATCCAGCGGGTACTCCCCGCCACTGGAGCCGATCCCCACCGTTTGAAACTGGAGCTGACGGAGAGCAGCCTGCTGGACGACGTCGAGGCCGGAATCGACAAGATGCGGCGATTGAAGCGTCTCGGCATCAGGTTCGCCCTGGACGACTTCGGCACCGGCTACTCTTCGCTGCAGTACCTCAAACGGCTACCGCTGGACCAGATCAAGATCGACCAGAGTTTCGTCAACGACCTGCTGCTGAGCGGCGATGACATGGCCATCGTGCAAACCATCATCGCCATGGGGGTATCCCTGCAGCTCGAGGTAGTGGCTGAAGGCGTGGAAACCGCCCACCAGCTCGGCTGGCTCGTCGAGGCGGGCTGTCATGTGTTCCAGGGCTATTACTTCTGCAAGCCGCTTCCTATCGACCAAATCGAGCTGCCACTAGCTCCAATCGCGGTGAGCTGAACCGGAATCTGGCCTCACGCTAGGCTCAAGCGCAGTCTGTTACGCAGCCAGAAACAGCAGAACAAGACCCAGCGCGGCGGGAACGGCTTGAATGAGGAGAATCTTCTTGTTCGCTGTCAGGCCCCCGTAGACCCCAGCGACGAAGACGCAAAGCAGGAAGAAGACTTTGATGGAGAATCCTGCCTGGCCAAGGGCAAGGCCCCAGAAGAGCCCCGCCGCCAGGAAACCGTTGTACAGGCCTTGGTTTGCCGCCAACGTCTTCGTCTGTACTGCGAAATCGGCGCTCAAGCCAAAGGCCCTTCTCCCTAGCGGCTTGTCCCAAAAGAACATCTCCAGGATGAGGATGTAGACGTGCAGGGCTGCGACAAGGAATACAACGATATTGGCGGCGATGGTAAGCACTCGGTGCTGCTCCGAAATGGGTAGGATTGACGTGGAAGTGACGCGGCTCGGCGGTATTTCAACTTAGATGACATCTAACCGTTCCGCTTGAGCCGCGACTTGGCCTAGAGCGCAGCGGAAGGGTAAGCCGTCGGACTCAAAGCGGTTGTCAGCCGTTCCCATCGAAGCGCACCCCGGCCTGGGGATCATAGAGAGGACAGCCGAATTCAGCCCCTAAATCGATAAGTCGGTTCATGTCCTCACCCCTCATACCGTAGCAGTCGACTCTAAAAAACTGCGGTGTGGTAAAGATCTGAAAAGCGCCCCGCCTCTCATTCTCCCAAGTTGTCTCATCTACCTGACGCCACCCATCGGCGAAGAGATCTTTTAAGCGTTCCAGCATCGCCCCAATCGGAAGCTCTTCAAGCCCTTCCACATGTTTGCCATCGCTCAATCTCTCGTAAACCACTTGATGTTCGAGGGCGATACCATCGTTGTACTTCCAAAAATTCAAGTCGTAGCTCATAGTTCTTCCTTAACGACTAAGGCAGAGTTCTGCAGCAATTTGCCACCACGAAACGGGGTAAAATTGTCCGTCAACAGCGCATTACTATGCATCCCTTCCCGCTGCATAAACCCAACTCTCTTTACCAGACTGTAGACAAGAGTACGAACATAGTTCGTTAATAGTTTTTGGATCGCAAATAGAATTACAAACTTTGAAACTTCTCTCTTGTTTCTTGCGGGCTTTTCCGGACCTGCTTGAGTCACTGGGCCAAGCCAGAGCGTTCAACGATCGTTGGATTCGGCACTACAAGAAGAACGGTCAAATCAGTCTTTGGGCCATGTGGCGCCCTAAGCACCCTCGGCATTAGCCGCGTAGGTGTGCAGAAACCTGGGGGCATTACACAAGCCCTTTACCCATGAAAATTGATGAGTCCGGGCATAGCCCAGAAAATTGCTGTGTCTCAGTGATGACGTTTGGAGCCTCCGAGCGAGTTAGTACCTCGTAGCCCAAGCGCTTGAAGAAATTATCAGCTGTGATTGTCAGAAGATAAAGCGTTTTTAGGCCAGAGCGAGTTGCCCACTCTTCAGAAAATGCTACAAGCTTCTGACCAAGACCGTTTCCTCGATGGGTTGCAGAAATAGCGAGCGAGCGAAGTAGCCCATAATCACCGCATACCTCAACCCCTATGACGCCCAGTAGCTCACTTTGATGACGAAAACCAAAGAAACAAACGCCACCATCATCCCGCAAATCAGCAACTGGCAGGTCACAAGCAACCAAGAGATCCCTAACTTCTTGGCTGTAGGCAATTTTCTCCATGAACTCTCCTTGATCGCCAACCTCACCAACACGTGAAGATGTGTAGTGAAGGTGCAACCGCGGCGAAAAATCTATAGCCGTGCTTGGCCATGCAAACTGTCTAGAGCATTTTTAAAACATCGAACTCTTGGGTCACTCAAGACTGGTCCTTTCAGTATCAGAACGTGAGCATTCACATGCTCACGATACGAAGCATAATCTCCCACAACCT
Source organism: Billgrantia lactosivorans (assembly GCF_003254665.1). Lineage (GTDB taxonomy): Bacteria > Pseudomonadota > Gammaproteobacteria > Pseudomonadales > Halomonadaceae > Halomonas > Halomonas lactosivorans. Next base: position 435,811 of record NZ_QHGY01000001.1, read on the forward strand.
CGTGAGGAATCAACAACGCTTCAAGGACATTGAAGTCCTCGTCGTAAATTATGGCCGCCAGAGCATCAAAGTCCTTCTCAGCGTACTTCCTGATAGCACTTAGCTGACGTGAATCATTTCTGGGGGTCACACGACGCCCCTTTATCTGAATACGCACACCATCCTTGGTGATGCCGTCATATCCCGCCATTGAGTTGGCCTGAAGCTCAAGACCCAAGGCCTCTGCCACCAGCCACTCTGTATAATCACCAAGCGGATTATTTTGAGTTCTGACCACACCCCGAACTCTGAGCTCATTGGTCGCGGCAGCCTGAAGCTGCAGAAGTTCTTTAATTGTCAGTTCACTGAGATGCATCTTCCCTCCCATTCGGCTAATGTCAGCCGAAACCTCGTACGGAAGCATGCCATAACGCGTCGGATTGAGCGTGGGCTTAGGCGTCACGGTATCTGGCAGCCGTTCTCTACGAAGCCAGGACAGACCTGAGAAAGGCGCTCCTCACGCCGGGCTGTCAGGACAAGCCGGAACCCTTGCGAGCGCAACTCCTTAGCGACGGCAAGCCCGATACCGCTGCTGCCACCGGTGATGGCCGCTACCTTCTCAGATGAATCATATACAGACATGAGTATTCCAGTAGCTTTAGCTCTCTGCACAAAAGTGATTGGACTAAACGTCCTGATATTGGATGAACACGCGTGCGCGTTCAACAATGTTATCGCGCACGTTCTCGCCCCCCCCCTAACCTATTGATCTCACGTACCTAAATATAGCTCGACCACCTATGCAGAATTCGCACACGCGCGCTTTCCCGGAATCAATATACTGCATGCACATATTCTTATACAGAGAAGCCAAGTATGGAGGCACACACATGCCCTAAAACTCATTGATAAGGTAAAGGCGACCATTCGCGTAAATCACTACGACCCCGGCCCAGGAAGTTCTACGGTGCAGAGACATGTGCTGGGCAAAGGCTTGCCGAGATGCCAAGCCCGTTGGGGTGAACCATAAATTTCAGGGACGCTACCGCCCTGCTGGCAAAATGGATGACGCTTACCATCATCCCTAATGCGGCATCCCTGAGTACGTCTTGGTTACTTAGCCATCTTCTGTAGCTTTTTACCCACCGTAACCAAGCGAAACGTTGAGGGCAACGCTTACGCGAGCCTTGTCCCTCATCTCTCTCGCCTTATCCCACAGCTCCAGCCCTCTCCCACCCAGCCTACGACGTTAGTCGCAACCCACCTGTCCAATCGGTCAAATATCTTCTAGGCTGTAGCCGAACATGCCTGACCAAACGGTCAGGCATGTCGCTGCCGCAACCTACAACGCTTATTCGACAACGCCACCCAACAACAACGGACACATGCTATGGAACCGACCTCCTCCACCCTGGCCGGCAAGGCAGAAGGCCAGTCCCTCGGGCAGGCCACCGGCAAGGCCCACTGGCTGGACAGCTACTTCGGCGTGAGCCGTCGCGGCTCGAGCCTCAAGACCGAGATACTCGCGGGTATCGCCACTTTCCTGGCCTCGATGTACATCATCGTGGTCAACCCGGCGATCCTCTCCGACGCCGGCATCCCCTTCTCCGCGGCGCTTTCCGCCACCGTGCTGATCAGTTTCATGAGCAGCCTGGCGATGGGGCTGTATGCCCGCAACCCGATTCTGGTGGCACCGGGCATGGGCATGAACGCGCTGTTCACCTATACCCTGGTGCTGGGCGCCGGGCTGTCGTGGGAGGTGGCGCTGGGCTGCGTGTTCTGGTCCGGCGTGCTGTTCGCCACCCTGGCGATGTTCAACGTGCGCGAGGCGATCATCGAGGCCATTCCGCCCTCGCTGCGCTACGCCATCACTTGCGGCATCGGCCTGTTCATCACCTTCATCGGCTTCAAGAACGCCGGGTTCATCGTCGGCAGCGACGCCACCCTGGTCACGCTCGGCAGCATGGACGCCTCGCTGATCACCTTCTTCATCGGCATGATGGCCACCGCCATCCTGGTGATCATGCGCTTCAACGGCGCGCTGATCCTGGGCATCGCCCTGACCACCCTGCTGGCGACGCCCATGGGGCGCCTGTGGGGCGGCGACGTGGTGGTGGAGTGGAGCGGCCTGGCCGCCTGGCCCGACTTCAGCGCGGTGATGCAGGTGGATATCTGGGGCGCGCTCAAGGTCGCCTACCTGCCGTTCATCTTCGTCATGCTGTTCACCAACTTCTTCGACGCGCTCTCCTGCTTCATGGCGCTCTCGGAGTCGGCGGGCCTCAAGGACAAGAACGGCAACCCACGCAACCTCAAGCGCTCGATGACCGTGGATGCCTTCGCCTCGATGATCGCCGCACCGCTCGGCACCAGCGCCGCGCAGACCTTCATCGAGTCCGGCGCCGGCGTGGCCCAGGGCGGCCGTACCGGGCTGGTGGCGGTGACCATCGCCTTCCTGTTCCTGCCGTTCCTGTTCCTCTCGCCACTGCTGTCGCTGGTGCCCGGTATCGCCACGGCGCCGGCGCTGGTGCTGGTCGGGCTGTTCATGCTGGCGCCGATCAGCAAGATCGACTGGTCCCGGTTCGAGCAGGCCTTCCCGGCCTTCCTGGCGATCATCCTGATGCCGCTGACCTACTCGATCACGCTGGGCATCGCCTTCGGTTTCCTGAGCTTCGTGCTGATCAAGCTGGCCACCGGCAAGCTCTACGACATCAAGCCGGCGATGTGGGTCTCCGCCGCGCTCAGCGTGGTGATGCTGGTCACTACTCAATAAGCCACGCCGCCAGCAGGCGCCGGCCGCACGGGCGGCGCCTGCTAGCAGCGGTGCGCAGAGGCATCGTACAGCCGCAAGAGTACCAGCACCGCCAACGCACCCGCATAGAGACTCGGCCACAGGTAGTCCGCTCGGGTCAGGATCCAGAAGTGGGTTACCCCCAAGCCTGCTGCGACGTAAACCAGCCGATGCAGCCAGTGCCAGGCCGTCCAGCCCATGGCCCGGCGCACGCGCCCGAACGAGGTGACGGCCAGCGGTGCCAGCAGCAGCAGCGCGGCCACGCCGTAGCGAATGTAGGGTAGCTCGATCATCTCACGGCGTATCCAGGGCCAGTCCCAGTACTGATCCAGCCCCATCCACGCCAGCATGTGCGCCAGCAGCCAGAAGAAGGCCCACAGGCCGATCTGGCGGCGGGCAACCATGAAGCCGACCCAGCCGGTAAAGCGAAACGCCGGACTGAACGCAAGGGTCACCATCAACAGGCTCAGGCCTACCCTGCCGGTGACGTGAACCACTGCCTCGCTGGGCACCGCCCCGAGGTTGCCGCAGAACCATTGCCACGCAAGCCAGCCAGCCGGCATGCTGCAGGCCATCAGTACCAGCAGGCGAAAGACGTAGATGGGGGCATGATGTTTCACTGCGTCCCTTGCCCTTGTCGGTGAGAATCGATAGCGCATCGCTCAATAATGCCGCTGCAGGTCCATGCCGGCATAAAGGTGGGCGACCTCTTCGGCATAGCCGTTGAACATCAACGTCTCGCGTCGCCCGTTCTCGCCGATTCGCCGTTCTCGCGCCTGGGACCAGCGCGGGTGCTCCACCGCCGGATTGACGTTGGCATAGAAGCCGTACTCCTCCGGATTTCGTTCTTCCCAGGAAGTCAGCGGGCGCTTCTCCACCAGCGCGATCCGCACGATCGACTTGATGCTCTTGAAGCCATATTTCCATGGCACCACCAGGCGAATCGGAGCGCCGTTCTGGTTGGGCAGCGTCTCGCCATATAGCCCCACCGCCAGCAGCGTCAGCGGATGCATCGCCTCGTCGATACGCAGCACCTCGCGATAGGGCCAGTCGAGGATAGCGCGTCGCTGACCGCGTAGATTGTCGGGATCATGGATCGATTCGAACACCACGTAGCGGGCGCGGGATGTCGGCTGGTGGCGCTTTAGCAGGTCCGCCAGCGGGAAGCCGACCCAGGGAATCACCATGGACCACGCCTCGACGCAGCGCAGCCGATAGAGGCGCTCCTCGAGCGTCTGTCCCGAGAGAACGTCTTCGAGGGGGAAAGTGCCCGGCTTGTCGATCTCACCTTCGATAGTGAGCGACCAGGGGTCGGTCACCAATTGATGGGAAAATGTCTCCGGGTCACGCTTGCCGGTGCCGAATTCGTAGAAGTTGTTGTAGGTGGTGACGTCGCCGTGGGCGGTCGGCGCTTCTCCGCTGGCCAGGTCCCGGCTGGGTAGCTCAGTCGCCAGGCGCTGCTCCAGCAGCCCTTGCCAGGCATGGGACGATCGCGGCCAGAACAGCCCAGGCGAAGCCGCGACGGCCCCCAGGGCAACGCTGGCACGCAGGAAGCCTCGGCGTGCCTCGAACAACTCGCGGGGAGTCACCTCCGATTCCGGTATCGATGGGTAGCGTGGCATCGTTCAACTCGAGAAAGCGACGGATGAAATCACTCATACAAGCGCTTGAACGAGCCTTTGTCATCTACCAAGGAGCGGGAAATCACCAAAGCTTGACCCACCTCAACAAGTGCCTCATTCCGACTATTACGCTCGGTTGATATGGCTCAATTCACGGCAGTAACTTGAAGTTGCAAAAAAGGCAAAAAAACCGTCTCAAGCTTGCAACCAAGGGAACTCACCATGATCCATCTCGCTCTGGCCCGCCCCAGGTACCTCGCAGCCACCGTATCGCTGAGCGCTGTCTTCGCAGCAGCCGGCGTGGCCGCCGACGACGGCTTCGGCGACTATCGAGACCGCTTCGAGCCGCTGCCCCACCTGCCACCCATCCCGACGGAGAACAGCCTGACGCGGGAGAAGGTGGAGCTTGGCAAAGTGCTGTTCTTCGAACCGCGCATTTCCTCCAGTGGCGTGATCAGCTGTGCCACCTGCCACAACCCCGCTCTGGGCTGGAGCGATCGCATTCCCCGTGCCACCGGCCACGATGGCCAGATCGGCGAGCGCAACACTCCCACGGTACTCAACTCCGGTTTCCTCGATGCCCAGTTCTGGGACGGCCGCGAGCCTGACCTGGAGGGACAGGCGCTGGGTCCCATCCAGGCCTCGATCGAAATGGCCATGGACCTCGAAGTGGCCCTGGAACGCCTGAATGAATTCGAGTTCTACCAGCAGAAGTTCTCAGAGGCCTACCCCGACGACGACCAGCCGATCAGCGAAGAGAACCTGGCCAAGGCAATCGCCAGCTTCGAGCGAACGCTCAATACACCGAACGCTCCTTTCGATCGCTACCTGCGCGGTGACTTGGATGCGCTCACCCAGCAGCAGAAGGACGGCATGGCGGCCTTCGTCGACAATGGTTGCATCGCCTGCCACAGTGGCCCGGCGTTCACCGACAGCAACTTCTACGCCATCCAGGTACCCGGCTCCACCGACGTGGGCCGTTATGAAGTCACCGGCAACGACGGCGACATGCACAAGTTCCGTACGCCCACGCTGCGCAACGTCGGGGTGACCTATCCATACATGAACAACGGGGCGACCGAGACCCTCGAGGAAGCCGTGGCAATCATGGGCAAGGAGATGCTCAACCGGGAATTCGACGACGAGATAATCGCCGACATCACCGCCTTCCTGCACAGCCTGACCGGCGAGATGCCCGACTTCGAGGTACCCGCCCTGCCCTGAGCGGGCCCGGTCGTCGCCAGGTGCGATGCCAGCTCGGTCGTAGGAACCACCCCCGGCCCAGGCCGGGGGTCTGCGTACTGCCTCAGACGCTCTCGGCCAGCCGCCGATGCAGTTCGAGACGGCGCGAGTCGCTCATGAAGGCGGATTCGATGGCGGTGCCGGCGAGCTGGATGAAGGTCTCGCGCGACCAGCCGAACGCCTCGTGGCAGGCCACGAAGTTGTCCAGCATGCCGCCGCCGAAATAGGCCGGATCGTCGGAGTTGAGCGTCAGGCGCAGGCCGGCATCGAGCAGTTGGGGCAAGGGGTGCTCCTCGATATGCTCCACGACTTTCAAGCGCACGTTGGAGAGCGGGCAGACGGTGAGCACCACGCCCTGGTCGCGCAGCCGTGCGACCAGTGACGGGTCCTCCAGGCAGCGCACGCCGTGGTCGATGCGGCACACGTCGAGCAGGTCGAGCGCCTCGCGGATGTATTCGGCAGGACCCTCCTCGCCTGCATGAGCGACCCGGGGGATGCCCAGCATCTTCGCGCGCTGGAAGACCTCGGTGAACTTGGAGGGCGGATGGCCACGCTCGGCGCTGTCGAGCCCCACGGCATCGAGCATCTCCCAGTACGGCGCGGCGCTCTCCAGCACCTTCATCGCCTCGTCGGCGGGGCGGTCGCGCAGGAAGGCCATGATCAGCGCCGTGGACATGCCCAGCTCGCGCTCGGCCTCGCGCCGGGCCAGGCTGAGCCCCTCCATGACGACGTCGAGCTCGACGCCGCGCGCCAGGTGGGCCTGGGGGTCGAAGTGCATCTCGACGTGCACCACGCCCTCGGCGTGGGCGCGACGGAAGTAGTCCATGGCCAGGTCGTGGAAGTCCTCGGCTCGCTTGAGCACGCTCATGCCCTGGTAATAGAGCTCGAGAAACGAGGGGAGATCGTCGAAATCATAGGCGGCCCGCACCGCTTCGACCGAGTCGAAGGGCAGCGTGACGCCGTTGCGCCTGGCCAGAGCGAACATCAGCTCCGGCTCCAGTGAGCCCTCGATATGCAGGTGGAGTTCGGCCTTCGGCAGTCGCTTCAGGAAATCGCGCATGGAGCACCTCGTCGCCTTTATGTCCTTATCCTGATGGATACATGGAATTTGCGCAAACGGTCAATTGCCCCTCCACGAGACGCCGCTCCCGGCTGATGCTCGGCGGATCGAACGCCCCGCCGTCGAGCTGGTGCACCAGGTAGAGCACGCTGCGGCCCACCAGCCAGCGATCGAGCCGGGATGACAGCCGCGCGACGGTGGCGGCGTCCAATCCGGCGAACGGTTCGTCGAGAATGACCAGGCCCGGGTCGCGCAGCCACAGCCGGGCCAGCGCCAGGCGCCGCGCCTGGCCTCCCGAGAGCGCCCGCCCGCCTTCGCCCACCGCCGTGGCCAGCCCATGCGGAAGCGTGTCGCCCCACTCCGCCAGTCCGACCCAGTCGAGGGCCTGCCACAGCCGCGCGTCGCTGGCATCGGGTGCGGCCAGCCGCAGGTTGGTCGCCAGGCTGTCCTGAAACAGGTCGATGCGCTGGCCGAGGATGGCGACACGCTCGCGCAGCGAGCGCTCCGCGACCTGAGCGAGGGGCACGCCGCCTACCATTATGCTTCCATGGTCGGGCGGCAGGCGCCGGGTCAGCAGCGCCGCCACGCTGCTCTTACCGGCCCCGGAGGCGCCGGTCAGGGCCAGCCGCTCGCCCGGGCTCAGCTCGAGCTGGATATCCCGCAGCGCGGGCGTGAGCGCAGCGGGATAATGCAGCCCGATGTCTTCCAGGCGCACCGCCAACGGGCCGCCGGGCAGGCTGGCGTCTCCCTTCCCGAAGCCATTCCCGCTCGCCCGTTCCACCGCGTTGAGCCGCACGGCCGCGCCGCGGGTCGCCCCCAGTTGGGTGAACGGCCCCGGCAGCAGCGCCAACGCCTCGCCGACGGCCAGCACCGCGAGCGGCAGCATGACCATCACGGCGCCGCCGATCGAGCCCTGCTGCCAGGCCAGCGCGGCCAGCCACAGTGCCATCACCACGCCCAGGCCGACCACCAGGTTGACCAGGGCGCTGCCGAAGGCGGCCACCCTGCCCGTACGGCGCTGGTCGCGATACAGCCCCGCCTCGTACTGGCGAAGCCCGGCCCGATGCCAGGCCTGGCTGCCGTAGGCCTCGAGCTCGGCAAGGCCGGTCAGGTGCTCGATGGCCTGGCTGCGCAGGCGTTGCTGATGCTCGACCTGGCGCCGGCTGGCGGCCATGCCCAGCCACGCCTGCCCCGCCGTCAGCCAGGCCCAGGCGGGCAGCAGCAGCGCCAGCAGCGCCACACCGGCGAGCGGCACCCACAGCGCCACGAAGGCGGCGACCAGCACCACCGCCGCCAGCGCCACCAGCGGCGGTGCCAGCAGCCGCAGGTAGAGGCTGTCGAGGGTGTCGATGTCGGCGGTCAGCCGGTTGAGCCAGTCGCTGGCACGCTGCCGGGCCAGGCTGCGATCATCGAGCGCGGCCATGGCGGCGAACAGCCGACCGCGCAGGTCGGCGAGCAGGCGCAGCACGGTGTCGTGGTTGTAGAGTCGCTCCCCGTAGCGCGCCACGGTGCGGCTCAGGGCGAAGAAGCGTATCCCGCCGCCCGGCACGTAGACGTCGAGACTCACCGCCAACCCCATCGCCAGGCCCAGGCCGGTGAGCGCGCTGGCGGCGATGAACCAGCCCGACAGCGCCAGCAGGCCGATCGCCGAGAACAGCGTCAGCGCCAGCAGCAGCACGCCGATGACCAGCCGCCGCGGGCGACGGGCCAGCAGCCGCAGCCAGGGCGCCAGGGCGGCCCGCAGCGGTTCATCGCTCATCGGCACGCCCTCCTGCCGAGTGACACACGCGGCCCGCGTCGAGGGCCAGGCGCCGTTCCGCCATGGCCATCAGCGCGGGATGGTGGGTGGCGATGACCAGCGCCCGGCCCTCGCCGGCCAGCCGACGCAGCGACGCGACGACCCGCGCCTCGCTCGCCTCGTCGAGGCTGGCGGTGGGCTCGTCGAGCAGCACCAGCTCGGCGTCCGAGAGGAACACGCGGGCCAGCGCCAGGCGCTGCGCCTGGCCGCCCGACAGGCCCGAGCCACGCTCGCCAAGGCCGGTGTCGATCCCCCGGGGCAGCGCGGCCACCAGCTCGGCCAGCCCGGCCCGTTCGAGCGCCTGCTGCAGTTCGGCCTCGCTCGCCTGGGGCGCGGCCAGGCGCAGGTTGTCGGCCAGGCTGCCGTGGATCAGCAGCGGACGCTGATCCATCCAGGCGATACGCAGCGGCTCCCGCACGCGGCGTGCTCCCTGGTCCGGGGTCACGAAGCCCGCCAGCAGTTGCAGCAGCGCCGACTTGCCGGCCCCGGAGGGCCCGCTGACCACCAGCGTCTCGCCGGCGGTCACCGCGATGCTGAGCGGCCCCAGTACCTGGCCGCGCCCCGGGTGCGACAGGGTCACGCCCTCCAGGGCCAGCAGCCGCTCGTCGGAGGACGGCAGCGCTGCACCGCCGTCGGCCCGGCGCAGCGGCTCGGCGAGCAGTGCCAGCATGCCGTCGGCGGCGCCCAGCGCCGCGGCGCGGTCGTGGTAGTGCTGCGCCAGGCTGCGCAGCGGCTGGAAGAATTCCGGCGCCAGCAGCAGCACCAGCAGGCCGCTGAACAAGCTCAATTCCGCCGCGGGACCCAAGTCGATGTACCCCAGCAGGCCGAAGCCCACATAGATGGCGACCACGGCGATCGACACCGAGGCGAAGAACTCGAGCACCGCCGAGGAGAGGAAAGCCACCCGCAGCGTGCGCATGCTCAGGCGCCGGTAGCGATCCGCCGCCGCGTGGACTTCGATGCCGGCTTCGCGGGTACGATGAAAGAGCTGCAGCGTGGCGATGCCCCGCACGCGGTCGAGGAAGTGGCCCGAGAGCCGGCTGACGGCGGCGAACTGGTCGCGGTTCAGGCGCTCGGCGCCCATGCCCACCAGCGCCATGAACAGCGGGATCAGGGGCGCGGCCAGCAGCAGGAACAGCGCCGCCAGCCAGTCGAGCCACGCCACCACCAGCAGGATCAGCAGCGGGATCGCCACGCTCAGGCGCAGTTGCGGCAGGAAGCGGGCGAAATAGCCGTCGAGCGCCTCGACCTGCTCGACCAGCTGGCTGGCCAGGCCGGCCGAGTGGCGGGCGCCGGCCCGTACCGGCCCCATTGCGGCGAGGTGGTCCAGCAGTTCGCTGCGGATCGCCCGGCGTATGCGCAGGCTCGCCTCCTGGCCTGCCACCTCCTGCCCCCACTGGCACAGCGCCCTGGCCAGCAGCACGACGACCAGGGCGAGGAAGGCCCAGCCCAGCGCGCCGAGCGGCTCGCCCGCGACCAGCAGCCGGCTGACGATCCACGCCAGCAGGGCCATCTGGGCCACCGTCAGCGCGCCGACGGCGATTCCCGCCGCGGCCGCCAGGCCCAGCCAGTGGCGCTGGCCGGCGGCATGGGCGGCCAGCCAGCGCCTCGGTGTGGAGGCCGCGTGAGCGTCGGACGTCATGGGCTCAGTGGTAGCCCTCGCCGGCCCGCACCTTGCCGCGGAACACCCAGTAGGACCAGAAGGTATAGACCAGCACGAAGGGCAGCACGAAGAGCACGCCGATCAGCAGGAAGAGCTGGGATTCCGGGGCGGAGGCGGCATCCCAGATGGTGTAGTTGGGCGGCACGATCCACGGCCACTTGCTGACCACCAGGCCCAGGTAGGTGAACAGGAAGGTGCCCAGCGTGGCGATGAACGGCAGCACCTCGTGGCCGCGGCGCGACGCCCAGTACACCGTGAACATGCACAGCAGGGTCAACGCGGGCAGGACCCAGATCACGTGCAGGTGGCCGAACCACCGCTCCCACACGACGTCGTTCACCAGCGGCGTCCAGATGCTGATGATGCCGAAGATCACCAGCACGGCCAGCAGCAACGGCGTGGTCAACCGGTAGGCCCACTGCTGGATGTAGCCCTCCGACTTGAGAATCAGCCAGGTGGTGCCGAGTAGCGCGTAGCCGATCATGATGCCGATGCCGGTCAGCACGGTGAACGGCGTCAGCCAGTCGAACGCCCCCCCGACGTAGACCATGTCCTCGGTCTCGAACCCCTGGATGTAGGTACCCACCACGGCGCCCTGAGCGAAGGCCGCCACGGCGGAACCGCCGCTGAAGGCGAGGTTCCACAGCCGCCGGCCGCGCCGATCGCGACGCGACTTGAAGCGCAGCTCGAAGGCCACGCCGCGGAACACCAGCCCCGCCAGCATCAGGAACACGCCGATGTACAGGGCCGGCAGGAACACCGAGTAGACCAGCGGGAAGGCCGCCAGCAGCCCGGCGCCGCCGAGCACCAGCCAGGTCTCGTTGCCGTCCCATACCGGGGCGACGGAGTTCATCATCACGTCGCGGGCGTCCTCGTCCGGGGCGAACGGAAAGAGGATACCGAGCCCCAGGTCGAAGCCGTCCATCAGCACGTACATCATGATGCCGAAGCCGATGATCAGCGCCCAGATCAGCGACAGGTCGAACATTTCCATGATCAGGCTCCCTCTCTGGACGGGTCGTCGTCGAATGGGGTGTGGGTCGCCGACCAGGGCCGCTTGGGGGTCTCGAAGTCGTCGACCACCAGCTCCTCGTCCTTCGGCTGCATGCCGTAGCGGATCACGCGGGTGAGATAGTAGGTGCCGGCATAGAAGATCACGCCGTAGACCGCCATGTAGCCGAGCAGGGTAAACAGCGCCATGCCCCCCGTCAGCGACGGCGTGACGCCCTCCTCGTGGGTCATCATGCCGTAGACCAGCCACGGCGCCCGTCCCGACTCGGTGGTGATCCAGCCGGCCAGCACGGCGACGAAGGGCGTGACGGACATCAAGCGCAGCGTCTGCAGGAAGGGGCGCGAACGGTAGACCCGGCCGCCGCGGCGCAGGTAGAGCCCCGCCAGCGAGACGGCGATCATCAGCAGGCCGAGGCCGACCATCACGCGAAACGACCAGAACACGATCGCCACCGGCGGCTGCTCCTCGGGCGGCGCCTCGACGATGCCGGGTATCTCGCCGTCGAGCTCATGGGTCAGGATCAGGCTCGCCGCATAGGGGATGCCGATCTCGAAGCGGTTCTGCTGCGCCTCCTGGTCCGGCAGGGCAAAGACCAGGAACGGCGCGCCGCGCCGGGTCTCCCAGTTGCCCTCCATGGCGGAGAGCTTGACCGGCTGGTGCTCGAAGGTGTTGAGGCCGTGGAAGTCGCCCACCAGCGCCTGGGTGGGGGTCAGCACCAGCAGCATCCACAGGCACATCGAGAGCGCCTTGCGGTTGGCCTCGACGTCGCGCCCGATGAGCAGGTACCAGGCGCTCACCCCGGCCACCACGAAGCCGCCGGTGATGAACGAGGCCATGGCCATGTGGGCCAGGCGGAACGGGAACGAGGGGTTGAAGATCGCCTCGCTCCACGAGGTGACGCGGAAGGTGCCCTCGACCAGCTCGACTCCCGCCGGGGTGTGCATCCAGCTGTTGGCGGCCAGGATCCAGAAGGTGGAGATGAAGGTGCCCAGGGCGACCATGACGGCGGCGAACAGGTGGACGCCCTGGGGCACCCGGCCGCGCCCGAACAGCAGCACGCCGAGGAAGGCCGCCTCGAGGAAGAAGGCGGTCACCACCTCGTAGCTCAACAGCGGCCCGATGAAGTTGGCGCTGGCCTGGGAAAAGTTGCTCCAGTTGGTGCCGAACTGGAAGGACATCACGATGCCGGACACCACCCCCATGCCGAAGGCCACCGCAAAGACCCGGGTCCACAGCTGTGCCAGGCGGTCCCAGGCGGGATTGCGCGTCTTGTAGAACAGCCCGTGGAGCACGGCGATGTAGGACGCCAGGCCGATGGTGAAGACCGGAAAGATGGCGTGGAAGGAGACCACGAAGGCGAACTGCAATCGCGAAAGCAATACGGGATCAAGCTCCATGACGTACCTCTCGGTTGCGAAAGAGTCAACGTCTCAAGGGATGCGAAAGCACACGGGGTGCTGTTGTTGTGCTTCCGACCACGTCCTTCCTGGACATGGCGTGACGCATTTCACCTCGACACTCGGCTGAAGGTGTTCCAAGAGCCTAGAACAGCGCGGCCTGCAGGGCGGTGACACTTACAAAACCCTACACGCCACGACACTGTCCTGGATCAATACTCGTCACTGCCTTTTGTGCTTGCCGTCAGCCTACTAGAGGCTGGGCGCCGGGTCCCGGTTTCCTGCTGTGTCGGGATGTCGCAGCAGGGTGACCCGCCCTGGCTAGAGCGCCCCGGCACTGCGCAGGACCAGGTGCACCATGAAAACGGTATAACCGACGAACAGCGCCAGCAGCATCCCGCCCTCGAGCCGGTTGATGCGCCCGGGCCGCCCCTTCCAGCCGATCGCGAAGGCCGTCATCAACAGCGTCATGACGGTCATCAGGGTCCAGTCGCGCATCAGCACCTCGGTACCCGCCTCGATGGGATGGATGACCGCGGCCAGGCCCACCACGCCCAGCGTGTTGAACAGGTTGGAGCCGACCACGTTGCCCACCACCAGGTCGTGTTCGCCCTTGCGCAGGGCGCTGAAGGACGAGGCCAGCTCCGGCAGCGAGGTGCCGACGGCAACGATGGTCAGCCCGATGATCAGGTCGCTGACGCCGAAACCGACGGCGATCTCCACCGCGCCCCATACCAGCACCCGCGAGCTGAGCACCAGCAACAGCAGGCCGACGAAGGTCCAGATGACCCCGGCGCGCAGCGACATGGGGTGCGCCTGCAGGCTCTCCTCGGTCTCGTCACCCAGCGGGTCGGGACCGCTGCGCCGGGCCTGCCAGATGCTGTAGCCGACCATGACCGCCAGCAGCCCCAGCAGCAGCCCCCCTTCCGCTCGGCTAATCAGCCCGCCCCACATCAGCAGCGCCGAGAGCAGCGTCACTCCTACCAGCACGGGCAGCTCGCGGCGAATCACGCTGGAGTGCACCGTCAGCGGCGAGAGGATAGCCATCAGGCCCAGGATCAGGCCGATGTTGGCAATGTTGGAGCCGTAGCCGTTGCCCAGCGCCAGGCCCGGATTGCCCTGACCCGCCGCCAGCGAGGAAACCATCAGCTCCGGCGCCGAGGTGCCGAAGCCAATCACCAGCATGCCTACCAGCAAAGGCGACACGCCCAGACGTCGCGATGTCGCGGCCGCTCCGTCGACGAAGCGCTCGGCGCTCCACACCAGCAGCACGAGACCTGCCAACACGGCCAACAGGGGAAGTAACAAGGTCATCTCCTCGAGGAACATTCAGGGGCGAATGTTTGTATATGGTACGCGCGGCGTCAACATGCCACACTTCCCAGCAGCCGACACGGCTTTCCGATTACAGGACGAGGGCCGCCTCGCTCCATCAGCCTTCGAGTCGACTTATCAGTGCCCTACAGGTTTTCGCCCCCATCGCTCGTCCCGAGCGCTCCCCCCGTCGATCAGGCCCCGCCCGAGGCCCGTACCTCGCGCCGGCGCCTGCGCGCCTGCCACGAGTGCGACTGGCTGGTGGCACTGCCGCCGCTGCGCGGGGGCGAGCGGGCCGACTGTCCCCGCTGCGGGCACACCCTGGCGACACGCCACCACCGGCCCGCCCAGCGCAGCATGGCGCTGGCCATGGCGGCCATGGTGGCGCTGCTCCTGGCGATCTCGTTCCCCTTCGTCAGTTTCAGCAGCGGCGGGTTAGGCAACCGCATCGAGCTGACCCAGACGGCCACCACCCTGATCGGCTTCGACCAGCCGCTGGTGGCGATCGCGGTGATCATGACGATCGCCGTGCTGCCGGGGCTCTACCTGCTCGGCGTGATGTGGCTGCAGCTGGGCCTGATGCAGGGTCAGCCGCTGCCGGCCAGCCGCACCATCGCACGCTCCCTGTCCCACCTCCATCCCTGGATGATGGCCGACGTGTTCATCATTGGCGCGCTGGTGAGCCTGATCAAGGTGGCGGACCTGGCCCAGGTGGAACTCGGCCTGTCGTTCTGGGCCTTCTGTGCCTTCGCCCTGCTGCTGCTGTTCACCACCCAGTCGATCGACTCCGACTGGATGTGGTTCTCGCTCGCCGGCGAGCCGCTCGCCCCAGAGGGCGCCCGCACCGGCGCGACCGCGGCCGAGCAGGGCCTGGCCGGCTGCCCCACCTGCGGGCTGGTCAACCGCCTGGCGGAAAACGGTCGCGGATACTGCCGACGCTGCGGCGAGCGGCTGCACGCACGGCTGCCGCACAGTCTGCAGCGCACCTGGGCGCTGCTTGCCGCCTCCGCGCTCATGTACATCCCCGCCAACGTCTATCCGATCATGACCACCACGAGCCTCGGCCACAGCTCGCCCTCGACCATCATCGGCGGCGTGGTGGAGCTGATCCAGATGGGCTCCCTGCCGGTGGCCGCGGTGATCTTCATGGCCAGCGTCATCGTTCCGGTGGGCAAGCTGGTGGCCCTGGCCTGGCTCTGCCTGGTGGTCAAGCGCAGCAACGAGCTCAACGCCAGCAACCGGACGCGCCTGTACCGCCTGACCGAATTCATCGGCCGCTGGTCGATGGTGGACGTCTTCGTGGTCGCCATCCTGGTGGCACTGATTCGCGCCGGCACGCTGATGTCGATCACCCCCGGCCCCGCCGCCCTGGCATTCGCCGCCGTGGTGGTACTGACCATGCTGGCCGCCATGACCTTCGACCCCCGACTGATCTGGGACACGCCCCTGCCGCGTGACCGACACGACACGCAAGGAACCACCGGATGAGCGACACCCCTCGCGACAACGAGGCCCCCCGCGACCTGCACCGCGCCCGCGCCACGCCGCAGCGGCGCCTCTCGCCGATCTGGATCGTGCCCATCGTGGCCATGCTGATCGGGCTGTGGCTGGTCTACGACAACTACCGCAGCCGCGGCCCGTCGATCACCTTGACCATGAGCAGCGCGGAAGGCATCGAGGCCGGCAGCACACTGATCAAGACCCGCAACGTCGAGGTGGGCCGGGTGGAGCGGGTGCAGCTCTCCGAGGACATGTCGCAGGCCGAGATCACCGCGCGCATGTCCCCCGACACCGAGGCCATGCTGACCGAGGGCAGCCGCTTCTGGGTGGTCAAGCCGCGTATCGGTCGCGAGGGCATCAGCGGCCTGGGCACGGTGCTCTCCGGCGCCTACATCCAGCTCGAGCCGGGCGGCGGCGAACCCGGCGTGCGCGAATTCCAGGTCAGCGACCAGCCCCCCGTCGCCCCCGCCGATGCCGCCGGGATTCGCGTCAACCTGATCAGCCAGCTCGGCAACTCGCTGCGCTCGGGCGACCCGGTCACCTACCAGGGCTTCACCGTGGGACGCGTCGAGGAGGTCGACTTCGACCCAGAGTCCCGGCGCATGAACCAGCGAATCTTCATCGAGAGCCCCTACGATCGCCTGGTTACCGACGGCACCCGCTTCTGGTCGGCCAGCGGCATCGACCTGCGCCTCGACGCGGACGGCATTCGCGTCAACCTGGAGTCGATCGAGGCGCTGCTGGGGGGCGGCGTCACCTTCGGCGTTCCCGACGACCTGCCCCGCGGTCGTCAGGTCGAGGATGGCGCCACCTTCACTCTCTACCCCGACGAAGAGGAGGCTCGCCAGGGCACCTTCAATCGCTACCTCGAGTATGTCCTGCTGGTGGAGGACAGCGTACGCGGGCTCTCGCGCGGCGCCCCGGTGGAGTTCCGCGGGGTACGCATCGGTACCGTGGCCAGCGTGCCCTGGGAGTTCACCGCGACCCAGCCGGAGTCGCGCGGCGGCTTCGCCATCCCGGTGCTGATCCGCATCGAGCCGCAGCGCCTGGGGATCGAGAACCAGGAGGTCGACCTCGAGGAGTGGGACGAGCGCTTCCAGCGTCTCTTCGGGCGAGGCCTGCGCGCCTCGCTCAAGTCGGGCAACCTGCTCACCGGGGCGATGTTCGTCGACATCAACTTCTACCGCGACGAGGCCGACGACTATGTCGCGGAAAACTTCAGCGATCGCACCGTGTTCCCGACCACCTCGACCGGCTTCGCCCAGATCGAGTCCCAGGTGACTTCGCTACTCGAGAAACTCAATGCGCTCGAGATCGAACCGCTGCTGGCCGGCCTGGACCGCAACCTGAGCGCCTCCGAGGCCACCCTCACCGAGGTGCGCGAGCTGAGTAACTCGCTGCAGGCGCTGCTCGACGAGCCCGGCACCCGCAACCTGCCGAGCAATCTCAATGCCTCGCTGGAGGCACTGCAGGAGACCCTGGAGGGCCTGTCGCCGGAATCCAGCGGCTATCGCGAACTGACCGCCACCGCCGAACGGCTGGAGCGCCTGATGCGCGACCTGCAGCCGGTGACGCGCACGCTCAACGAGAACCCCAGGGCCCTGCTGTTCGACAGCCTCGATGCCGAGGACCCGACACCGCGGGCTCCGCGAAGCAACTGAGGAAGCCGGGCCCATGAATCGTTATGCTGATGCCACCGCGTCGAAGGAGAGCTGCATGAGACGGATGACCTGGGCTGCCCTGGTGGCAAGCCTGCTGTTGTTGGCCGGCTGCGCCTCGTCTTCGGCACCGGCCAACCGGTACATGCTGCCCGACGGCGGCAACGCGTCGCCCGGCGGCGCTGACGCCCCCGAGCATCTGCTGGTCGTCCAGCCGCCGCGCCTGGCGCACTACCTGGATACCGACGGCATCGTCCTGCAGCTCGACGACATCACGCTCAACGCCGCTCGCCAGCACCTCTGGGCAGAACCGCTGGGGCGCCAGCTGGAGCGCGGGCTGCGTGCCAGGCTCACCGAGCTCCTCCCCGACACCCGGGTCATGCGAGACGAAGCCAACCTTGGCCGCAGCGAAGCCCAGCGCCTGCGCCTCGAGGTCGACCGTTTCCAGGGTCGCCACGACGGCCTGGCCATTGCCAGCGGCCAGTGGCAGCTGCTGGCGCCCGATGGCCGGCTGCTGGCCATGGAGCGCTTCCAGGTGGAGACGGAACTCGAAGACGACGGCTATCCGGCACTGGTTCGCGCGCTCGGCAGCAGTTGGGACCGGGTGGCCGCCGAGATCGCCACGGGCATCCGCCAGGCACGTTGAGCCACGCCGTTGCTGCAACTTCGTGATGGCTGTGGCATACTTGCGCCTCGCGGCGATTCGTGGTCCCTCCTGCCGCGCCCCTGAACCGAATTCTCACGTCTTGGCCCGGGACTGGTCATGTGCATGTCGCACACGACACGGCCGAGACGTATCTGCGGAGACCGCATGACCCTCTTTTCCGAACTCGGCCTGCGTGCCGAACTGCTGCGTGCCGTCGAGGCCCAGGGCTACACCACCCCGACCCCGATCCAGCGCCAGGCCATTCCCGCCGTGCTCAAGGGCGGCGACCTGCTCGCCAGCGCCCAGACCGGCACCGGCAAGACCGCCGGCTTTACCCTGCCGATGCTGCAGCGCCTGGCCGACGGGCCGCGCCCCGGCCCGCGCCAGGTTCGCGCGCTGGTTCTGACCCCTACCCGCGAACTGGCCGCCCAGGTGGGCGAGAGCGTCGCCGACTACGGCCGCCACCTGACCCTGAAGAGCCACGTCATCTTCGGCGGCGTCGGCCAGCAGCCCCAGGTGGACGCCATCCGCCCCGGGCTCGACGTGCTGGTGGCGACCCCCGGACGCCTGCTCGACCTGCACCAGCAGAAGCACGTGGACCTCTCCCGGGTGGAGATCCTGGTGCTCGACGAAGCCGACCGCATGCTCGACATGGGCTTCATCCACGACATTCGCAAGGTGCTGCGGGTGCTGCCCGAGAAGCGCCAGAACCTGCTCTTCTCGGCCACCTTCTCCGACGAGATCCAGGCCCTGGCCGCCAAGCTGCTCGACAATCCCGAGAAGATCTCGGTGGCTCGCCGCAACACCACGGCGGAAACCGTCGACCAGGCGGTCTACCGCGTCGACCGGGAGAAGAAGCGCGACCTGCTGGCGCACCTGATCACCCGCCACGCCTGGCATCAGGTGCTGGTCTTCACGCGCACCAAGCATGGTGCCAACCGCCTGGCCGAGCAGCTCTCCAAGCAGGACATCCCGGCCATGGCGATCCATGGCAACAAGAGCCAGTCGGCACGCACCAAGGCGCTGGCGGCGTTCAAGAGCGGCGACCTGCAGGTGCTGGTGGCGACCGACATCGCCGCCCGCGGACTGGACATCAGCGAGCTGCCTCACGTGGTCAACTTCGAGCTGCCCAACGTCGCCGAGGACTACGTCCACCGCATCGGCCGCACCGGCCGTGCCGGCAGCGAGGGCCAGGCCGTTTCGCTCGTCTGCGTCGACGAGCACGGCCTGCTGAAGGGCATCGAGCGGTTGATCAAGCGCGATCTGGAGAAGCATATCGAGCCCGGCTTCGAGCCCGACCCGAACGCCAAGCCCGAGCCGATCGAGAACGGGCGCAACCGTCGCGGCGGCCGCCCGGCCCAGGGACGCGAGGGCAGCCGGGCTGGGCAGCGTTCCAGCGACGGCAACACGGCCGGCGGCGACGCCCAGGCACCGCGTCGTCGGCGCAGCCGCGGGCAGCGCACTCGCCGGGCCTGAGCAGCCTGCTCGAAGCGGGCTTGGAGGTTGGCGAGAAGTCCGGGATGGTATACGGTTTGACGGCTGGCGGATCCAACCCCGACACGCCGCAAGCCACTGATTCCCATCCCACCTCGCCGGGTGACGCAAGGAGACTCGAGCATGCTCAAATGGCTGACCGGAAAGCAACCGATTCCGGTCTGGGTCATCAAGCAGATCGATGACACCCTGCTGCATCTCTGCGGCCAGGGCAGCATCGAGCCTCACACCAGACGAAGCAGCGTCATCGAGCGCCTGCATGCCGGCGACTACGAAGGCGCCGTCAGCATGAATACCGGCGGCCTGGTCCTCAATGCTCGCCTGTTCGCCGCCCTGGTGCCTCTCGAGGCCCTGCAGCTGGACGCGCAGGGGCATGCCCACTGGAACGGACGCAGCTGGTACGTTGCCCAGGTGCCGCAGCGCTGCTGGACCTACGAAGGGCGCCTGGTTGCGCAGCGCCAGCTGCTCGGTAACCAGGAGCAGTTGATCAGCGTCGAGGACGTATCGGACATCCGTCGCCAGGTACAGGGCGCCACGGACCCCGCGCGTGTCAACTTCGATCCCCGCGGCGTGAACGAGCATCCCCTGCTCGCCCGCCGCGATGACCCCGAAACACCCACGCGGCACGACACCAGCAGGAGAACCGACAAGTGGCGAGGCCATGACGACTGACGCTCGAGCCGATTCCCGACGCGTTGTCCTGTTCCTGTTGCTGATGGTGCTGGTGGGCCTCAACCTGAGGCCCGCGCTCTCTTCGCTGGCCCCCCTGCTGCTGCGCATCCAGGCCGATACCGGGCTGACGCCGCTGGCCATCGGTGCCCTGACCACCCTGCCGGTCCTCTGCCTGGGTGTCTTCGCCCCGCTGGCTCCCTGGCTCGCCAAGCGCATGGGCCCCGAAAGGACCCTCGCCCTGGCGCTGGGCGTGCTGATCGTCGGCCTGCTGCTGCGCGGCCTCCCCGCGCTGGCGTCGCTGTTCGGCGGCACCCTGCTGGTGGGGGCTGCCATCGGCATCGCCGGCACCCTGTTGCCGGCACTGGTCAAGCGGGAACTGCCCGGCGGGGCGGACCTGATGACCGGGGTCTATACCATGGCCCTGTGCCTAGGGGGCGCCCTCGGCGCCGGCCTGAGCATCCCCCTGGCCGACCTGCTGGGGAACTGGCGCTTCAGCCTGGTCAGCTGGGGGCTGCTCGCCGCCCTGGCCCTGCTGGCCTGGCTGACCCTCATGCCGCGCACGCCGCGCGCCCTCGCCACGGCGCCCGCCGGCGGCAGCATGCGCGAACTGCTCGGCCAGCCGCTGGCCTGGCAGGTGATGCTGCTGATGGGTACCCAGTCCTCGCTCGCCTACATCGTCTTCGGCTGGCTGCCGACCCTGCTGCAGACACGCGGCTACAGTGAAGCCGAGGCCGGCTGGCTGATGGCGGCCTCGGTGATGGTGCAGCTGATCTCGGCGCTGGGTGCCCCCTGGCTGGCGCGCTTCGGCCGCGACCAGCGTCCCGCCCTGCTGCTGGTGCTTGGCTGCGTGGGGGCGGGCCTCTGGCTGCTGCTGCAGGCCGCTGCGAACTGGCGCTGGCCCGGGGTGGTGCTGCTCGGACTGGGCCAGGGCGGCAGCTTCAGCCTCGCCCTCACCCTGATCGTGCTGCGTACGGCCAATTCACGCCTGGCCGGCAAGCTCTCCGGCCTGGCCCAGGGTGGCGGCTACACCCTGGCGGCCATGGGCCCGCTGGCGGTGGGCATGCTGCTGCAGTTCGACGTCGGCACGCCCGCCATCACCTTCGTGCTGCTGCTGATCGTGGCGCTCGCGATCGCCTTTGCCCTCCTCGCCGGACGCAACCGTCGCCTGGACGTCGGCGAGGATGGTCGCCTCTTCGTCCGCTAGGCGTTTCCCCCCGACCCTTGACCCCGGTCATTACTGCCGGATGTCACCGGCGTGCTAGCCTTGCCTATACCACTCCTCCCCCCCACCAGGCGACGCTCGCGCATGCCAGACATCGTGTTTCGGTCCCGGGGCCTGAAGCGCTTCTACCTGATGGGAGAAGTGACCATCCAGGCGCTGCGTGGCGTCGACCTGGAGCTGTACCAGGGCGAACTGGTGGTGATGCTCGGCGCCTCGGGCTCGGGCAAGTCGACGCTGCTCAACATCCTCGGCGGCCTCGACAGCCCGAGCCAGGGCTCCCTCGTCTACTTCCCCGCTTCACGACGCCCCGCCGCTTCGCTGCCCGCGACCGAACCCCGCGAGCTCGACCTGGCGGCAGCCAGCCAGCGCGAGCTGACGCGCTTTCGCCGCCACCACGTGGGCTTCGTGTTCCAGTTCTACAACCTGATCTCGAGCCTCACCGCACGTGAGAACGTCGCCATCGTCACCGAGATCAGCCGCAACCCGCTGCCCCCCGAGGAGGCCCTGGCCCTGGTCGGCCTGGAGCATCGTCTCGACCACTTCCCCTCGCAGCTGTCGGGCGGCGAGCAGCAGCGGGTGGCCATCGCCCGCGCCGTGGCCAAGCAGCCCGACGTGCTGCTGTGCGACGAGCCCACCGGGGCCCTCGACTTCCAGACCGGCATCCGCGTGCTGGAGGTGCTCGAGAGGATCAATCGCGATACCGGCACCAGCGTGGCGATCATCACCCACAACGAGGTGATCGGCGACATGGCGGACCGCGTCATCCGCCTGCGGGACGGCAGGGTCGACCAGCTGCTGGTCAACGCCGCCCGCCGCAGCCCGCAGGCGCTGCGCTGGTAACGCTGCGATGCGAACACTCGACCGCAAGCTCTATCGCGACCTGTGGCGGCTCAAGGGGCAGGCACTGGCGATCGCCATGGTCATCGCCAGCGGCGTCATGACCCTGATTCTCTCCGTGACCACCCTGGAAGCCCTGTCCGGCGCCCGTGATCGCTTCTACGCCAGCCATCACTTCGCCGAGCTGTTCGTCGAGGTCAAGCGCGCGCCGCTGGGGAAGCTGGCGCAGCTCCAGCGGCTCGAGGGCGTCAACCTGATCGAGCCCAGGGTCCGCGCCACCGTGCGCCTGGCGGTTCCCGGCTACGGCGACCCCGTGCGCGGCCAGTTGCTGTCGCTGCCCGACGGGCGCCAGCCGCTGCTCAATCAGCTCCATCTGCTGGCGGGCAGCCTGCCGGAGGCCGGGCGCGACGACCAGGTGGTGGTGTCGGATGCCTTCGCCGAGGCCCATGGCCTGGCGCCCGGCGACCCGCTGGAAGCGATCATCAACGTCCGTCGCACTCGCCTGACGCTTGCCGGCGTGGCGCTGAGCCCGGAGTTCCTCTTTCAAGCCGCCCCCAGCGACCTGATGCCGGACTACCGCCGCTACGCCGTGCTGTGGATGAACGAGCGAGCGCTCTCGAGGGCATACGGCATGGAAGGGGCCTTCAACAGCCTGACGCTGACACTGCAGGCGGGAGCCCGCGAAGCGGACGTCATCGCGGCGCTCGACCTGGCCTTGGCGCACTATGGTGCACTCGGCGCCCAGCCACGCCACGACCAGCAGTCGCATCGCTTCATCGAGGAGGAGTTGAACCAGCAGCGCATCACGGCGGTCGTGCTGCCGGCGATCTTCCTGTCGGTGTCGGCCTTCCTGCTCAACGTCGTCATGGGACGCCTCATCCAGACCCAGCGCGAGCAGCTGGCGGTGCTCAAGGCCTTCGGCTACCGCAATAGCGAACTCGCTCGCCACTTCGGCCTGCTGGCGGCCTCGATCGTGCTTCTCGGCTGGGCGCTGGGCGTGGCGCTGGGGGCCTGGGCGGCGAGCGGCGTGGCGGGGGTCTACCGGGATTACTTCCGCTTCCCGGAGATGCGCTTCGGCGTGCCGCCCTGGGCACTCGCGCTGTCGCTGCTGGCGACCCTGGGCGCCGCCCTCTCCGGCACCTGGCACGCGGTGTGGCGGGCAGTCGGCCGACCGCCCGCCGAAGCCATGCGCCCCCCCGCGCCTCACCGCTTCCGCCACCATTGGCTGGAGCGCCTGGTTCCGGCGCTCCTGCTCGGCAACGAAGGGCGCATCGTGCTGCGCAACCTGGCCCGACAGCCGCTCAAGGCCGGCTTCTCCGTGCTGGGCATCGCGCTGTCGGCGGGGCTGTTGATGATCGGCGCCTACCAGCTCGCCGCGGTCGACCAGATGATCGACCAGCAGTACCGGGAGGTGCTGCAGATGGACGTCGAGCTCACCTTCAACGAGCCCGCCCCGGCCGGCGCCGCGGGGGAGCTGCGCCACCAGCCCGGCGTGCTCGCCGTGGAGACCTGGCGCCGGGTACCCGTGACCCTGATCCACGAGCACCGTCGGTACCGCACCAGCCTGCTGGGCATGGAGCCGACCCCGGGGCTGCGCCGGGTCCTCGACTCCAACGGACGCCCGCAGCAACTGCCCGAATCGGGGGTCATGCTGACGCGCCACCTGGCCAAGCTGCTCGACGCCAGGGTCGGCGACGAACTCGAAGTCGCCATCCTGGAGGGTCGACGCGAGCGCCGCACACTGCCGCTGGCGGCCCTGGTGGACGAGCCCCTGGGGGTGGGCGCCTATCTGCGCCGCGACACCCTCAACGCCCTGTTGCGCGAGGGTCCCTCCATCAGCGGCGCCTGGCTGCTGACCGACGCGTCGCGCACGGACGAACTGCATGCCGCGCTGTGGGAGATGCCCGCCGTGGCCGCCATCGGCCTGCTCTCCCAGGCCGAACGGGGCATTCGCGACTACATGGACGAGACCCTGCTGATGGTCGCGGCGATCTTCGTCGGCATCGCCTCCTCCATCGCGTTCGGCGTGGCCTACAACAACGCCCGCATCGCCTTTACCGAGCGCGCCCGGGAGCTGGCGACCCTGCAGGTGCTGGGCTACACGCGTGCAGAGGTGGCGCGAATCCTGCTTGGCGAGACGGCCCTGCTGACCCTGGCGGCGATCCCGCTGGGGTGGGCCATCGGCATCGTCTTCATCCGGCTCCTCCAGGGGGCATTCAGCAATGATCTCTACCGCATGCCG
Organism: Billgrantia lactosivorans; assembly: GCF_003254665.1. Classification (GTDB taxonomy): domain Bacteria; phylum Pseudomonadota; class Gammaproteobacteria; order Pseudomonadales; family Halomonadaceae; genus Halomonas; species Halomonas lactosivorans. The sequence continues at coordinate 459,957 of NZ_QHGY01000001.1, forward strand.
CTGGTCTTCACCCCGCAGATCTTCGGCTTCGCCGCCGCCGGCGTGATCGTCGCCTCACTGCTGGTTGGCGCCCTGATCTTCCGGCGTCTCGGCCGCCTCGACAAGCTGCGGGTCCTCAAGGCAGTCGAGTGAAGCACCATGACAAGCACAGCGGAGAAGGAACCATGAAGACACGCCCCACATGGCCCCGTCACCTGGCCTGGGCGACCCTGGGGCTCGGGCTGCTCGGGCTGCTGGGTTGGGCGCTACGCCCCTCGCCGGTGCCGGTCAGCGCGGCCCGGGTAACGGTGGGCCCGTTCGTCGACTCGGTCGTCGAGGAGGGGCGGACACGGCTGCGCGACACCTGGAATGTCTCGGCCCCCATCGACGGCTACCTGCAGCGAGTGGTCCTCGAGGAGGGTGACAGCGTCGAACAGGGCCAGACGCTGTTCCAGCTCGAGCCGAGCCCGGCGCCGGCGCTGGACGTACGCACCCGCCAGCAGGCCGAAGACAAGCTGCAGGCGGCCCAGGCCCGGCTGCAGGCCGCCCAGGCGAACCTCGACACGGCGCGCGCCGACCAGCGCTTTGCCGAGGCGGAATACGAGCGCTACCGCCAGCTGCACCAGCGCAACCTCATCTCCACCGCCGAACTGGAGCAGCGCCAGAACCAGCGCGACCGCCAGCGCGCCGTGGCCAGCTCCGCCGCCTCCGGCGTCGAGGTCGCGCGCTTCGAGGTGGAGAGCGCCCGGGCACTGCTCGCCGTGGCGAGCGGGCAGCGCAGCGAGCCGGACCAGCCCCAGCTGCGGGTCCGCGCCCCGGTCACCGGACTGGTGCTGAGCCGCTACCGCTGCTGCGAGGGCAGCGTCGCCGCCGGCGACCCGATTCTCGAGCTAGGCAGCCTCGATGACCTCGAGATCCAAGTCGACCTGCTCTCCATGGATGCCGTGAGGTTGCGCCCGGGAATGGCCGTGAACCTCACCGGCTGGGGTGGCGAGCCGCTGAGTGGCGAAGTCAGGCGCATTGCCCCTTCGGGCTTCACGCGCACCTCGGCGCTGGGGGTGGATGAACAGCGGGTACCGGTGATCGTGGACTTTGCCCGCGAGCTCGACCTGGCCGCGCTTGGCCTTGGCAGCGGCTTTCGCGTGGACGCCGAATTCCTGATCTGGTCCGCCGACGACATCCTGCAGATCCCCACCAGCGCGCTGTTTCGCCACCAGGGGGAGTGGACGGTCTACGTGATCGAGGAGCAGCGGGCCAGGCGTCGCCAGGTGGAACTGGGACGCCGCCACGGCCTCGTCTCCCAGGTGCTCGCGGGCCTCGCCGAGGGCGAGATGCTGATCACCCACCCCGGCGAACGGGTCGCCGAAGGTGTCCGGGTCCGGGTGGACGAGTGAGATCCCCGGCGACTCCCGGTATCATTGGCGATCGCTGCGCGCCACTCGGCGTCACCCCACAAGCCTCGCAGACAGGAACCTCCATGAACCAGTCTCCCTCAGCCGACCGCCCCGTGCTGGTGCTCTACACCGGCGGCACCCTGGGCATGGTGCCCAGCGCCGAAGGGCTGGCCCCGGGGGGCAATATCGAGCCGCGGCTGCGGCAGGCGCTGGCCAGCCTGCCGCCGAGCCGCCAGGCGCGCCTCCCTCGATTCAGCGTGCTTTCGACAAGCGCCCCCATCGACTCGAGCGCGGCCAGCCCGCGTGACTGGCAGCGGCTGGGCGCAACCATCGCCGGACACCTGAGCGATCATGCCGGCGTGGTCGTGCTGCATGGCACCGACACGCTCTCGTGGACCGCCTCTAGCCTGGCCTACCAGCTCCAGGGGCTGGATCGCCCCGTGGTCGTCACCGGCGCCATGCAGCCCCTCGAAGCGGAAGGCAGCGACGCGCTCGACAATCTCGAACTGGCCCTGCGCTACGCCGCCATGCCGGCGCTGCAGGAAGTTGCGGTGGCCTTCGCCGGCCGCCTGCTGCGCGGCGTGCGCACGCGCAAGACCCACAGCGAGGCCAGCGACGCCTTTGCCAGCCTCAACTACCCCGTACTGGGGGAGCGCATCGACGACGACGCGATCCTCTTCCCCGGGCGCGGCCTCGAGGCCCGGCAGCGCGGGGCCCCGCGCTTCGAACTCGCGGACTATTCGGTGCTGGCCGACGGTGGCGTGGTCCGGGTAGCGCTCTGGCCCGGGATCCAGGCCTGGCAACTGGCAGCCTGGCTCGACGACCCAAGGGTGCGCGGCGCGCTGCTGGAGGTATGGGGCGGAGGCAACGTCCCGCCGGACCCCGACCTGATCGGCGTGCTGGCCAAGGCGAGCGGCGAGGGCAAGCTGATCGCCGCCATCAGCCAGTGCCCCGTCGGCGGCATCGCCCCCGGCCACTACGCGGCCGGCCAGGGGCTGCTGCAGGCCGGGGTCCTGTCGGGAGACACCATGACCACCGAGGCGGCCATGGCCAAGCTGGTCCATCTCCTGGCGCAGCCCCTCGACGAACAGGAGCGCCGCCGACGCTTCCTCACCCCGCTGGTGGGCGAGCGCTGACCGCGATCCACGGCCCGCATGCCCAGCCGGCGGCTGACTTCCCGCGTCAGCCGGGTTAAGTTGACGGTAACGACGCTCAACCCAGGCGTAAGGAGTTGCGACATGGAGCACCCCGTGCACCCCTTCACCGAACTCTTCGAGCAGCTCGGCCTGCCCGCCGATGAAGCCTCGATCAAGGCCTTCCTCGAGCAGCACGCCCCGCTGCCCGCCACCATGGCGCTCCACGAGGCGCCCTTCTGGAGCCCTGCACAGGCGAAATTTCTCGAGGAGGCGCTGGAGGAGGACGCCGACTGGGCCGAGGTCGTCGACCATCTCGACGCATCGTTGAGGAAACGGTAGCGCCTCAAACGCTTGGTTGAATTCCGTTCTGCTAGGCTTGGCCGGGGACAACAAGAATCAGCAAGGGCGGGAAAAAATATGCCGATCGATAGGATATCGATAGCGGAATCTTCTGGCGTCGCCGGTCTCACCGAACTCCCACCCTTGCCCGACAACCTGCGCATGCGCCTGGCGGAGTGCCGCGCGCTGCCCAGCCTGCCGGCCGCCGCGGCGCGCGTGATCGCCATCGCGCGCTCCCCCGACCCGTGCCTGGCCGACTACGCCCGCACCATCGGCCAGGACCCCGCCCTCACCCTGCGACTCCTCTCCATGGCCAACAGCGCCGCCTATTCTCGGGGCGGGAACCCGGTCTCCACCTGCCTGGACGGCGTCTCGCGCATCGGCCTGGACGCAACCCTGGCGATCGCCTTGAGCTTCGGCCTTCCCCGTCCCGATGCCAGCGCCGTGCTCGACCACGAGTACCTGTGCCAGCGCGCCATCATCGCCGCCACCGCCACCCAGGAGCTGGCCCAGCATCTCTGCCCGCACGAGGCCCCGCTGCTGTTCACCACGGCGCTGCTGCAGGACATCGGCATTCTGGCCTTCGAGGCGCTGGATGGCGAAGCCTACGCCACGCATCTCCCCGACCTTCGCCACCACCAGCAGCTGAGCGAGGCCGAGCACGAGCGCTACGGCTGCGACCACGCCCTGGTGGGCGCCTGGCTGGCGGCCAGCTGGGGTGTGCCGGGCCCCATCGCGGCCGGCATCATCGACAGCCATGGCCCGCTGGCCGACGGCGATGCGCGCAAGCTCTGCCTGCGCCTCGCCTGCCGCATCGCCGACTGCTGGCTCGCCGCCGACTCGGCCTCCGCCTTCAGCGCCCTGCTGCGCCAGCTCGGCTCGATCGCCTCGCTGGACATCGTCATGCTGATGACGGTGATGCAGGAGCTGCAGCACCGCCTGCCCTCGCTGGCGCGCCTGTTCGAGATCACCTGCCCGCCGGCGATCAACAGCACGCTCCTGCTGGCCGAGGCCAAGGAGCTGCTGTTCGAGCAGAACCTGAAGATGACAATCCGGCTGGCCGAGCAGCAGCGGGAGCTGGAAGCGCTGCACGCCAGCCACGTGGTGCTGGACGAGCAGCACCGCACCGACCACCTCACCCAGCTGGCCAATCGACCCTGGCTGGAGAAGCGGCTCGACCAGCACTTCGAATGTGCCAGGCGCGCCCGGCAGCCGCTGTCGGTCATGTTCATCGACCTCGACCATTTCAAGCGGATCAACGACCGCTTCGGGCATCGATTCGGTGACGAGGTACTGATCCACTTCGCCGCCGCCCTCAACAACATGGTCCGCGAGAGCGATATCGCCGGGCGCTACGGCGGCGAGGAATTCCTGGTGATCATGCCCAACACGCGCCGTCAGCATGCCGGCATCCTGGCCGATCGCATCCGCGAGTACCTGGCCACCCAGCCCCTGGCCCAGGCAGACGGCCAGCCGCTCCACGTGACCGCCTCCATCGGCATCGCCGACCTGGAGGACGGCGACTTCGCGGATGCCACCGGCCTGGTCGACGCCGCCGACCAGGCCATGTACCGCGTCAAGCACGCTGGGCGTGACGGCGTGGCGCACTACCAGGAGCCGGACCCCACCGCCTAGCCGAGCTAGCCGTGGAGGTCGCGCATCAGCAGCGCAAACTCGATGCGCTCCGGCGCGATGCTCTCGCCCGGCACCGGGATCCGTACCACATGCCCCGACCCGGGCGCTGCCGATACCGACTCGCCGCGCTTGTTCTCGATGTGCTCGAGGGTGAAGCGCCGGTTGCCGCCGGGCAGCATCAGTTCCATGCCGTTGCCGGTCTCGAAGCGATTCTTGACGTCCACTTCCAGCACGCCGCTATCCGGGTCGTAGCCGATCACCTCGCCGACGAACTGCTGGTGCACGCCGACCGAGTTGCCGCGCTCGTAGTTCTGGTATTCGTCGTGCACGTGACGGCGATAGAAGCCCTCGGTGTAGCCGCGGTTGGCCAGGTTGTCGAGCTCGTCCATCAGGCGCATGTCGAAGGGGCGTCCGGCCACGGCGTCGTCGATGGCACGGCGATAGACCTGGGCGGTGCGCGCGACGTAGTAGTGCGACTTGGTGCGCCCCTCGATCTTGAGCGAGGTGACGCCCATTTCGGTGAGCCTGGGCACGTGCTGCACGGCGCGCAGGTCCTTGGAGTTCATGATGTAGGTGCCGTGCTCGTCCTCGAAGATCGGCATCAGCTCGCCCGGCCGGGTGGCGTCCTCGATCAGCGCAGAGAGCTCGTCCTGCCCCTCGACGCCGCCGGCGGTGGCCGTGCTGTGGGTGGTACTGCCGCCACCCGACGCGATCAGCCCGCCCTGGCCGGGCGTCCACACGCCGCTCGCCGCGTGGGCCGCCGCCGAGTTGGCCGGCACCAGGTCGCCGGTCTCGTCCCGGGCCGCGGCCACGGTGTTGTATTGCCAGCGGCAGGCGTTGGTGCAGGTGCCCTGGTTGGGATCGCGGTGGTTGAAGTAACCGGAAAGCAGGCAGCGCCCCGAATAGGCGATGCACAGCGCGCCGTGGACAAAGGTCTCGATCTCCAGCTCGGGGCACTCGGCGCGGATCTCGGCGATCTCCTCCAGCGACAACTCCCGCGACAGGATGATGCGGCTGATGCCCTGCCTGTACCAGAACTTCGCCGCCGCCCAGTTGACCACGTTGGACTGCACCGAGAGGTGGATCACCTGCTCGGGCCAGCGCTCGCGGATCATCATGATCAGCCCAGGGTCCGACATGATCAGCGCATCGGGGCCGGCCTCGATGACCGGCTCCATGTCGCGCAGGTAGGTCTTGAGCTTGCTGTTGTGCGGCGCGATGTTGGAGGCCACGTAGAACTGCCTGCCCCGCTCGTGGGCGTAGGCGATCCCGCGATGCAGGTTATCGAGCTTGAAGTCGTTGTTGCGCACGCGCAGCGAATAGCGCGGCTGGCCGGCATAGACCGCGTCGGCGCCGTAGGCGAACGCATAGCGCATGTTCTTGAACGTCCCCGCCGGGGAGAGCAGTTCGGGAGCTTTCATTTGGAGTCACCGTTTTCAGGACGATGGCGAGTCACTGCCTGAAAACTGGCTGTGCTCGGCCATGAGGCGTTGAAAATCGACTCAAGGCACTCGTTTACGTCCCGTAAACTCCGTCCTTTCGTCGATGTTTGCCTTGCCCGGCCGTCGCTCGCCGACGTTTCAGACAGCGCCTGGGCGCTGATATGGGGCCGTATTATAACAGCACGGGCACCTCGCCAGCACCACCAGGCCACGTGCACTTGTCTTTCCGGTCAAGTAGAATGGCGCGCGCCGGACCGGATCCCGGCGCCCGCCCCAGGCGGGAAAGACAAATTCTCCGACCCAGAGTGCCAACATGTCCAATGTTTCTCCCACTGCCACCGTGGTGATCTACTCCGGCGGCATGGATTCCTACACCGTCCTTCACCGCGCCCTGCGCGAGGGGATCGAGGTCGTCGCCCTCTCCTTCGACTACGGCCAGCGCCATGCCCGCGAGCTCGAAGTGGCCGCCAGGGTCTGCCGCACGCACGGCGTAACCCACCAGGTGGCCGACATCCGCGCCATTCATGGCCTGATCGACAACTCGGCGCTGACCGACGCCGGCCGCGACATGCCCGAAGGCAACTACGGCGAGGAGAACCTGGCCGCCACAGTCGTGCCCAACCGCAACATGATCCTGCTCTCGCTGGCCATCGCCAAGGCGGTGAACATCGGCGCAGGCAGGGTCGACTACGGCGCCCACGGTGGCGACCACGTGCTCTACCCCGACTGTCGCCCCGAGTTCGTCGAGGCCATGAACAGGGTGGCCGGTATCGCCAACTTCGCGCCGGTCGAGCTCCATGCGCCCTACCTACGCTCGAGCAAGGCCGAGATCCTCGCCGACGGCCTCGCCATGGGCCTCGACTACGCCGACACCTGGACCTGCTACCGCGGCGAGCGGCTGGCCTGCGGCCGCTGCGGCAGTTGCCGCGAACGCCTCGCCGCCTTCGCCGCCAACGGCGTGTGCGACCCGCTGGCCTATGCCGACGATGCCCCGCGTCCCGACCTGTCGACTCGTGGAGGGGCGTGATGTATCACGTCAAGGAAGCCTTCTACTCGCTGCAGGGCGAAGGCGCGCGGGCCGGACGCGCCAGCGTCTTCTGTCGCTTCAGCGGCTGCAACCTCTGGTCGGGCCGCGAACGGGATCGAGACAGCGCCGCCTGTCGATTCTGCGATACCGATTTCGTCGGCACCGACGGGCAGCACGGCGGACGCTTCGGTGCCGCCGCCGACCTGGCCGCTCACCTGGAGGGGCTGTGGCCCGGGGAGAGTGACGGTGCGGCGCCCTACGTCGTGTTCACCGGCGGCGAGCCGCTGCTGCAGCTCGACGAGGCGCTGATCGACGCCATGCACGCACGGGGCTTCGAGGTGGCGGTGGAGACCAACGGCACCCTGCCCGCTCCCGCCGGCATCGACTGGCTGTGCGTCAGCCCCAAGGCCGCCGCGTCGCTGGCGCTGACCCGCGGTGACGAGCTCAAGCTGGTCTATCCGCAGGCGGAGGCGCCGCCGGAGCGTTTCACCGGGCTCGACTTCCGCTACTTCTTCCTGCAGCCCATGGACACCACGGCGCTGGCCGATGACGCCCAACACCTGGAAGCGACCGTGGCTTACTGCCTGGCCCACCCGCGCTGGCGCCTGTCGCTGCAAACCCACAAGATCACGGGAATCGACTGATGACCCTTTTCGTCAACCGGCTGACCCAGCTCGACGCCTCCCTCTGGTGCCCGCAGCGCGGCCTGGTCGGCGTCAGTTGGTTGGTCGACGCCGAACTCGATGGGGAGCTCGGTGAGGATGGCATGCTGTTCGACTTCGGCGAGGTCAAGCCGTGGATCAAGTCGCGGCTGGATGCCGGCGCCGACCACACGCTGCTGGTCCCGACGCGGGCTGCCGGCGTCTCTGTCGCGGAATGCAGCGAGGGGATCTGCGTCCGCACGTCGCTGCCCTACACTCTCGAGGTGCGCGCCCCGCGCCAGGCCTTCACCCTGCTGCCCTGGGCCGAGATCACCCCCGAGCGGCTGGCCGAATCCCTGGCCCGCGAGCTGATGAAGCGCCCGCCGCCCCGCGTCAGCGACATTCGTCTGCGCCTGCGCCGGGAAGCCATCGACGGTGCCGCCTACACCTACAGCCACGGCCTCAGGCACCACAGCGGCAACTGCCAGCGCATCGCCCATGGCCATCGCTCGCGCCTGCATATCTGGCAGCGCGGCGAGCGCTGCCCGGCGCTGGAGGCCCAGTGGGCCGACTACCTGAATGATCGCTACCTGGTCGACCGGGCCGACATCGTCGAGCAGGCCGAACCCGAGTTCGTTCCCAGCCTGACCAGCCGCTACCGCGCCGAACAGGGGCGTTTCCAGCTACGGCTGCCGCTGGAGCGCTGCGTCGCGCTCGATTCACCGACCACGGTCGAGCACATCGCCCGCTGGCTGGCACAGCGCATCGCCGAGGAAACGGGCAAGCCTACCCGGGTGCAAGCCTTCGAGGGCATCGACAAGGGGGCGATTGCGGAGGCGCGGCCATGAATCCCAAGGGGGCACGGGATGGCAAGGCAGGCCCTCCGTTGCTCGAGCGGGAAGGCTGCCGCCCCGGCTGCGGCGCCTGTTGCATCGCCCCTTCGATCAGCTCGCCGATCCCCGGCATGCCTCGCGGCAAGCCGGCCGGCGTCCGCTGCGTACAGCTCGATGGGAACAACCTCTGCCGCCTGTTCGGCGACCCCCGCCGTCCCGCGGTTTGCGAGCGCTTCGCCTTCGACCGCGAACTGTGCGGCGAGGACCGCCGCCAGGCGCTGGAGCGCATCGCGCTCCTCGAGCGCGGCACCTGCGCCTGAGCGGCTCAGCCGTTGCCGACGGCGATGCGGCCTGTCGCCGTGCTCACCACCGTCAGCTGGCGATCGAGCAGCATGCGCCAGCGGATCAGCACCGGGGCGTCGCTGTGGCTCACGCTGTCGAGCAGAATACGGAACTGGTCGCGCACGCTCTCGTCCTGGGGGTCGACCAGCGTCAGCCAGGCCTCGAGGGCGCCCAGTTCCTGATGACGGTTCTCGTGCAGGCGGGCGCACTCCAGCGACTGCTCGACCAGCAGCCGAACCTCGCCTGCCGGGCGCCCGAGGCGATGGCGCACGCGTGCCAGCTGCACCGCCAGCTCGGAGACGAACAGGGTGCTGCGCTCGCGGGCGATCATCAGGCACTGGTCCAGGTAATCCTCGGCACGCGGCAGTTCGTCCAGTGCCAGGCAGGCGTCGCTGTACCACAGGGTGGGGCGATGGTAGCGGTCACGGCCGGTGATCTCGCCCAGCTCCTCCTGGGCCAGTTCCATCTTCGTCAGGCCGTCCCGATCGCCTGACAGCGCCTGGCGCCAACCCAGGATGGCCTGTGCCGACACCTGCCACAGGTGCAGGTCGGGCGTCTCGGTCATGGCCACCGCCTGTTCGGCTCGGCGCGCCGCCAGGTGCACGTGGCCGAGCTGACGGTAGAGCGCCGCGGCGAACAGCAGCGCCATGGCCAGCGAACTGGGATGACCGATACGCTCGGCGAGGCGAATCGCCGCCTCGACCTGCTGCTCGGCACGGCGATAGTCGCCGCGCAGGCAGATCGCCCAGCCCTGGAAGCAGGCCGCGGCCACCTGGGGGTGCTCGGAGAACGGCAGCCACTCGATGAGCATCGGCTGCTCCAGCGGCGCGATCTCGTCGAGGTGCTCGAATGCCTGCCGGATACGCCCCGCCCAGTACTCGCAGTTGGCCCTGGCATAGTCGGCGAGGCGCTGATAGCGCGGGTCCTCGAGGCGCCCGGCGATGGAAGCCAGGCTGGCGGCGAGCGAGAAGGCGTCGGCATGGGCGTGGCGCTGGCTGCAGCCTACCCACAGCCCCCACTTGACCAGGAAGGCCTGTTCGAGGTCCTCGGCGTCCTCGGCATGGCAGCCACCATGCTCCACCAGTAGCTCGCGGGCGCGCACGAAGCTCTCGTGGGCGGTCGGCGAACCGTGGCCCTCGAGCGCGAAGGCGGCCTGGCCGCGCACGGTCAGCAGGCTGATCTCGCGCTCCTCCTGGCCTTCCACGTGGCGCAGGCTGGCCAGGCCGAAGTCGGCCATCTTCAGTGCGGTACGGTTGGCGCTGACCTTCAGCGCCTCGCGCGCCGCCAGTTCGAAGTAGCGCGCCCCGCGAGCGTAGTGGCCGCTGCGCCGCAGGTGGGTGGCGAAATCGCCCGGATGCCGGCCGATCCACATCGGGAAGCGCTCCTCGATCAGGCTGACGACCTGACGATGGATGCGCACGCGCACGTCGCGGGGACAGGAAAGATAGGCAGCCTCCTGCAGCAGCTGATGGCTGAACTGGTACTCGCGACAGCCCCCCTCGCCTCCGGCGGTCTCGATGATCTCGAGACGGCGCATCTGCTCCAGGGCACGGTTGAGCTGGGCCATCTCCCAGCCGCTGCACTCGGCGAGGAAGTCGAGGCGGAAGCGACGCCCCAGCACGGCCGCCACGTGCGCGACCTCGCGATCGCCGTCGAGCTGGTCGATGCGTCCGGCGAGCAGGCCGAGCAGGCCACGGGGCAACTCATCAAGGTGAACGCTGCGCCCTTCGCGCCGATCCATCTCCAGACGCCGGCAGATCTCCTGCATGTAGAGCGGTACGCCATCGCAGCGCTCGATGATCTGGCCCCGCAGGCGCGGGCTGAGGTGCAGCCGGTAGCGCCTGGCAAGCTGCGACAGCAGCCGTGACGACTGCATCGCATCGAGATGGCTCAGGGTGACCTGCTGGTCCCAGTGCAGGCGCGTGGGCAGGGTCTCGCGGCCATGGTGGCTGGCCACCAGCAGGAAGGCGCAGTTGATCGGCAGGCGCGCCTGAAGTCCCGCCAGCACCCGGAAAGACGGCTCGTCGAGCCACTGCAGGTCGTCGATCATCAGCACCTGGGTACGCTCGACGGCCTGGCGCTCGATGGCACGACACAGCAGCGCCACGACCAGGTCGACCGCCTCGCCGCTCTTGGCCAGCTGCGCCACCTCGGGCGATTCCCTGACGCCCAGCGCCTCCTCCAGCAGCCCCAGCTGCTCCGGGCTCAGCGCGAGCTCACAGCGCTTGAGCAGCTCCTCGAGGCCCGGCTTGTCTAGCTTGCCGTCGAGCCGCCAGCGCAGCAGCGTGCGGGCGACCCCGTAGGGCTCCAGTACCGACAACCGCGTGGTGGGCTGCCAGCAGATGGCGGCGTCTCGGCTCAGCTCGAGCTGGCGGAAGCCGACCATCAGCGCCGACTTGCCCATGCCCGAGGCGCCCCTGACCAGCACGCTCTGGCGCAGGCCGATGCCGGCTCGCGCCAGCGCGTCGCGGAGTACACGCAGCGACGCCTCGCGGCCGACCAGGCTCGGCGGCATGGCGTCTCGACCGCCCTCGTTGTGGCCCAGCACCAGGGCGCGCAGCCGCACCCGGCCGTCGCTCGCCACCAGCCGCGAGGAGAGCCGCGGCTGCAGGTCCAGCGCCGGCGGCATGTGCTGGCTGGCCTCCTGCGAGATGACCAGCTCGCTGCCTTCGGCGGCACTCATCAGGTCAAGCGCGCCCTGGGTCACCTGGCCCAGCGGGTCGACCAACTGGCGCTCGGGCAGATAGACCACCCGGCCGCTGTTGAGGCCCGCTGCCAGCTCGATGCTCGGCGCTTCCTCCTCGCCGCTCCAGTGCCGCGCCACCTCGTCGGGGAGCACGCGCCGGCAGTGTTCGTACAGCGCCACCAGCTCGGCCAGCTGATGGGCCGGGCCGTGGGTGCCGAAGCAGGCCAGGCCCAGGCCACCGGTGGCCCCGGGTAGCCAGAAACCGCCCAGGTGATGGCACTGCTGCTCCAGCCAGCGCATCAGCTCGATCTGCAGGGCCAGGCAGGCGCGGATCTCGTCGCGGGCCGAGAACTCCCCCTTGACGCGCAGACGGATCGCCATCACCGAAAGCTGGCGCTGCTCGATCTCGTCCTCGCGCAGCGGCGAGCTGCCCGCCGCCAGCGTGCGCGAGAAAGCCCCCTGGGGCGACAGGCTCTGCAGATCGGGCGCACCGTCCGACCAGTAGCGTGCCAGTTGCAGGAAGTTCGGCTCGGGCTGCTGGCCCGAGAGCGCCAGCAGCTGCAGGTAGGCGTTGTACTGCTCGTGGGCGGCGGCCAGCTGGCCCTGCTCGGCGAGCTGGCGCACCAGCCGCTCGTGGAACGGCCCGTAGCCCGAGAAGCGGCTGACCAGGGTCTGCAGCAGCGTGTCGGGCACGTCCTCGTTGCGTTCCAGGACGCCCTCGGCGAAGCGGATCACCCGCTGGCGCCATTCATTGCGCAGCTGTACCAGCCAGCGCTGGAATTCGGTGCAGGCGGGCAGCTGCAGCTCCTCCACCAGGTCGCCTCGATAGCGTCGCAGCAGCTGTTCGAGCGTCGTGACGTCCTGTGTGCCCTCCAGCAGTTGCTGGAGCTCGTGCAGGTCGAAGCGCCAGCGCTCGGGGCGGCGGAAGGCGATGGTCTGGCGTGACACGACCAGCACGCGCTCGGCCTCCTCGCCCAGCGACTGGCGCAGGCAGTGAAGCGCATGGCGCAGGTTGGTGCGCCCCGAGGAGAGCCCCTGGTCGGGCCAGAGCAGCTCGGCGAGACTCGCTCGGTTGACCGGCTGATGATGCAACAGCAGGTAGACCAGCAGCGCCTTGACCTTGTCATAGCTGAACTGGGTCAGTACATCATCGCCCAGAGCCAGCGAAAACTGGCCGAACAGCGCCAGGTGATCCCCTTCGTCACTGTTATGCTCGGTTACTGAAGCGTCCTGCATGACGGAACCCTGCATGGCAAGTGGCGGCGTCAGGCTGGCACGCCACTATGGAAACGAAACGCCGTGTCCGGCGTGACTATTAGTTGTGCTTCGCATTCGGCAAAGAAATCCACTCGCTTGTCAATGGCTTCCGACGAAAGATACCGCGCCAGCATGAGGTAGTCTTCGTAGTGCCGGCCTTCCGACTTCACCAGCGAGCGATAGAAGCGGGCCAGTTCGGCGTCCAGGTGCGGAATCAGCCTGGCGAAGCGTTCGCAGCTTCTCGCCTCGATGAAGGCCCCTATGATGAGAATATCGACAAGTCGCTCGGGATCTTGAGGGCGAAGGTGGCGGCGAAGCCCTTCGGCATAGCGCGAGGCGGTTAGGTGGCGGTATTCGATGCCCCTCGCCTCCATCAGCTTGACCACCTGTTCGAAGTGCAGCAGCTCCTCGCGCGCCAGCTGCGACATCTTGGTCAACAGCAGCGGCTGGTCGACGTAGCGATAGAGCAGGCTCATGGCGGTCGAGGCGGCCTTCTTCTCGCACTGGGCGTGATCGATCAACAGCAGTTCGGGGTTGTCCAGGGCCCATTCGACCCAGGCGTCGGGCGTGGGGCAGGCGAGAAAGGCGAGCAGGTCTGGGGGCAGCTCGACGTCGTGGCGGGTCGCTTCGATGGTTTCAGGCATGGTTCAGGCTCGGCATTCGGTATCGTGCAGTCAACGGCCGGGGAGCGGCAGAGGGTCCGTGTGTCGACGTTCACTCGCCGCCGCCAGCAGCTGCTCGCTGAGTCGCGCATGCAGCTCGGCAGCGCCGAGCCCCGCCACACCCTCCTGCGGTGCCAGGCCGTAGCGAGGCAGCTCGCGGATACGGTCGCGACCGACCCGCAGCAGCTCCACCGCGCGTGACAACGGCGGCTGCTCGGGGCGAAAGCGAATACGGTGATGACGCAACTGCGCTTCGAGGCGGGCTTCGTCAGTGACACGCAGAAAGCGCGCGGCGACCCGCTCGCGCAGGGCATCCAGCTGCGCGATGCGATGACTCCGTTGTTCGGTGGAAAGGGCCATCCACGCGCAGATCTCGTCGTCCGTTCGCTGACAGCCCCGGCACACCGGATCGCCCAGCGTCGTCGAACAGAGCCCCACGCAGGGCGAGGCGATACGAGCGCACATCCCACTCTCCCCTCTGGTCGTTCGGTCAATGGTAACGCACCCCCGCCGTGGCTGGCACGCTGTAGTTCGGCAAACATCGCGACGACCAAAGTCTAGGCCCCGCCCGGCCGGGCCAACTTAACATTGTCGACAGTTTCCCGTAGAATCGCGCCACCCAGTGACTACGGTTGTTTCTCCCGCCAGGGCAGTCATTTCGCCGATCTTCATCGCCGTGTCGGACTGCCTTGGGCAACACACCAGATGAGGGCCCCAACGTGCTTGAAGCCTATCGCCACCATGTCGAAGAACGCGCCGCCGAGGGCGTCCCGCCGAAGCCCCTGAATGCCGAGCAGGTTGCCGCGCTGGTCGAGCTGCTGAAGAACCCGCCCGCTGGCGAAGAAGAGTTCATCCTCGACCTGCTGACCCATCGCGTTCCGCCGGGGGTCGACGAGGCCGCCTACGTCAAGGCCGGCTTCCTCACCGCCATCGTCAAGGGCGAGGCGCAGTCGCCGCTGGTCGACAAGGTGCACGCCGTCAAGCTGCTGGGGACCATGCAGGGCGGCTACAACATCGCCACCCTGGTCGAATTGCTGGACGACGGCGAGCTGGCCAAGGAAGCCGGCGAGCAGCTCAAGCACACCCTGCTGATGTTCGATGCCTTCCATGACGTGGAAGAGCGCGCCAAGAATGGCAACGCCGTAGCCAAGGACGTGCTGCAGTCATGGGCCGATGCCGAGTGGTTCCTGTCCAAGCCGGCGCTGGCCGAGAAGATCACCCTCACCGTGTTCAAGGTGCCGGGCGAGACCAATACCGACGATCTCTCCCCCGCCCCGGATGCCTGGTCGCGTCCCGACATCCCGCTGCACGCCAACGCCATGCTCAAGAACGAGCGCGAAGGCATCGTGCCGGAAGTACCCGGCACCATCGGCCCGCTCAAGCAGATCGAGGAAGTGAAGGCCAAGGGCTTCCCGGTCGCCTACGTCGGCGACGTGGTCGGCACCGGCTCCTCGCGCAAGTCGGCCACCAACTCGGTGCTGTGGTTCTTCGGCGACGACATTCCCAACGTGCCCAACAAGCGCGCCGGTGGCTTCTGCTTCGGCGGCAAGATCGCCCCCATCTTCTTCAACACCATGGAAGACGCCGGTGCCCTGCCGGTCGAGATGGACGTCTCCAAGCTCGGCATGGGCGACGTCATCGACGTCTACCCCTACGAGGGCAAGGTGTGCAGGCACGGCACCGATGAAGTGGTCTCGACCTTCGAGCTCAAGACCCAGGTGATCCTCGACGAGGTGCGTGCCGGCGGCCGCATTCCGCTGATCATCGGCCGCGGCCTGACCGGCAAGGCGCGCGAGTCGCTGGGCCTGCCCCAGTCCGACGTGTTCCGCCTGCCCGAGCAGCCCAGGGACACCGGCAAGGGCTTCACCCTGGCGCAGAAGATGGTCGGCAAGGCCTGTGGCATGGAGGGCGTGCGCCCGGGCATGTACTGCGAGCCGAAGATGACCACCGTGGGCTCCCAGGACACCACCGGCCCGATGACCCGCGACGAGCTCAAGGACCTCGCCTGCCTCGGCTTCCAGGCCGACCTGGTGATGCAGTCCTTCTGCCACACCGCCGCCTATCCGAAGCCGGTCGACGTCGAGACCCACCACACCCTGCCCGACTTCATCATGAACCGCGGCGGCGTCTCGCTGCGCCCGGGCGACGGCATCATCCACAGCTGGCTCAACCGCATGCTGCTGCCCGACACCGTAGGCACCGGCGGCGACTCGCACACCCGTTTCCCGCTGGGCATCTCGTTCCCGGCCGGCTCGGGCCTGGTCGCCTTCGCCGCCGCTACCGGCGTGATGCCGCTGGACATGCCGGAATCGGTGCTGGTGCGCTTCAAGGGCAAGCGCCAGCCCGGCGTCACCCTGCGCGACCTGGTCCACGCCATCCCCTACTACGCCATCCAGGAAGGGCTGCTGACCGTCGAGAAGTCGGGCAAGAAGAACATCTTCTCCGGCCGCGTGCTGGAGATCGAGGGCCTCGAGGATCTCACCGTCGAGCAGGCCTTCGAACTCTCCGACGCCTCCGCCGAGCGCTCCGCCGCCGGCTGCACCATCACCCTGGGCGAGGAAAGCGTCACCGAGTACCTGAAGTCCAACATCACCCTGCTCAAGTGGATGATCGCCAACGGCTACGGTGACAGGCGCACCATCGAGCGCCGCATCCTGGCGATGGAGGAGTGGCTGGCCAACCCGAGCCTGATGCGCGCCGACAAGGACGCCGAGTACACCGCGGTGATCGAGATCGACCTGGCCGAACTCAAGGAACCGGTGCTGTGCGCGCCGAACGACCCGGACGACGCCCGCCTGCTCTCCGAGGTCGCCGGCGAGAAGATCGACGAGGTCTTCATCGGCTCGTGCATGACCAACATCGGCCACTTCCGTGCCGCCGGCAAGCTGCTCGAGAAGCAGCCCGCCGGCAGCCTGAAGACCCGCCTGTGGCTGGCCCCGCCGACCAAGATGGACCAGCACCAGCTCACCGAAGAGGGCTACTACGGCATCTACGGCCGCGCCGGCGCACGCATGGAGATGCCGGGCTGTTCGCTGTGCATGGGCAACCAGGCCCGCGTGGCGGCCAGGAGCACGGTGGTTTCCACCTCCACCCGCAACTTCCCCAATCGCCTGGGCGACGGCGCCAATGTCTACCTGGCCTCGGCGGAACTGGCGGCGGTCGCCGCGGTGGAAGGACGCCTGCCCAGCGTCGAGGAGTACCAGCGCTACATGGGCGAATTCGACGCCATGGCCGGCGAGATCTATCGTTACATGAACTTCCATGAGATCGAGGAGTATCAGAACGCCGCTTCCAACGTGATTCCGGTCGCCCAGGAAGCCTGATACCCGGTTCGGAACAGCATCAGGCTCGACTCCGATGCTCGCAACATCGACGGTACCCGGTACCTGAGCCGATGAACGAAGCGCCCCACCAGGGGCGCTTTTTTTAGGTATTTGAACTCGTTGCCTTTCATGTCGCCTAGAAGCGACGCCTCGCTACGTTTCTTTACCCTGCTCGCCTTGAGCGCGGTCAGGCCCGAGACTACGTTTAATAAGCCTGTAGACGCCGATACCAGCCTCCACGCGCTGGCGTCTCGGCGTACAGAAAAAAGAGGGAATAGCAGGCCAGGTCTTGTTCGAGACGTCGGGCAAAGCCCAAGGGATCCAAGGAGAAAGAACATGCCGAACAGAACGCTCCTCACCATTGCACTCGCTTCCACGTCGTTGCTCGCCGCCACCGGGGCCCAGGCCCAGGCCGGCCAGCCCCACGAGCAGTACGCCTATCTGGGCCTCGGCACCGGCTTCAGCTCGCTGGAGAACGATCGCGACGACGTGGACAACTTCGTCGAGAGCGGCACCAGCGATTTCGACCTCGACGACGACGACAACGTCTGGAAGGGCTTCGCCGGCTACCAGTTCAACCGCTACCTGGCCGCCGAGGCCTTCTATACCGATCTCGGCCGCGTTCGCCTGAGGGGCAACGACGGCGCCAACACCGACCTGGAGTCCAGCGCCTACGGCGCCAGCCTGGTCGGTCAGCTGCCGATCACGAGCTGGTTCACCCCCTATGCCAAGGTCGGGGCGGCCAGCTGGGAGACCGATGTCGACGGCAACCTCGGCGATGCCAGCGTCGACCTGGAGGACAACGACGGCTTCGACCCGGTCTACGGTCTCGGCGCCCAGTTCAACTTCAACCCGGTGCTGATCCGCGCCGAATACGAACGCTACGATTTCGACAGCGACTACACCCTCGACACCTTCACCGCCTCGGTTGGTTTGCGCTTCTAGCCCGCCCCTCCCTGCCTCGACCAGCGGTACCGGGCCGGCGCCCGGTGCCGCTCCAGGCTGCGACGAATCGACGAGGGCCGCCTCCCGCGAACCATGGCATCATCCGGTGCATCACTCCCCGCCAGGCAAGGAAACCTCGATGAGCGCAATCATCACGCCCGACATCTGCGATGCCCACCCGGAGGTGCAGGTACTCGATCCGATCTTCGTCAGCTTCGGCGGCCGCGAGGCCTTCTGCGGGCCGGTGCGCACGGTCAAGTGCTTCGAGGACAACTCGCTGGTCAAGCAGGCCGTCGGCGAAGCCGGCGATGGCGCCGTGCTGGTGGTCGATGCGGGTGGATCACACCGTTGCGCCATGCTTGGCGACATGCTCGCCGAGCAGGCCGTGGACAACGGCTGGGCGGGCGTCGTCATGTATGGCTGCGTACGCGATGTCGACGTCCTGGCCGAGACCGACCTGGGCGTCCAGGCGCTCGGCGCGCACCCGCGCAGGAGCGAGAAGCGCGGCGAGGGCAGCCGCGACATTCCGGTGACCTTCGCCGGCGTCACCCTGCACCCGGGCCAGTGGCTGTATGCCGACAACAACGGCATCGTGGTGGCCGAAGCGCGCCTGCCTCTCGACACCTGAGCCCGGCGACCTCGCGGCGGCACTTGCCCAGACGCCTGCCGCGGTGTCACGCTAGGGACATGAACCTGCCCCGAGAGCCCGTGCATCGATGACGTCACTCGGCGTGGATGTGCTGCGCAGCCTGCGAGAGCACCTGCGGCCGCTGGTGGCGTACCATCTCTTCTTCACCGTGCTCGCCTCCAGCCTGCTGCTGCCGGGCGTGGCCTGGAGCCTCACCGCGCTGCTGCGGCGCTTCGACCGGCCGGTCGTCACCAATGCCGCCCTGCTCGACCTGTTGCTCAGCCCGGGCGGCATGCTGTGGCTGCTGGCGGCCATCGGCCTCACCTTCCTGGTGCTCTACCTGCAGCAGGCGGGCATGATCCTGGTGGCGGTCAAGCGCCGCGACAACCACTACCAGCTGGCCTTCATCGCCCTGTGGCAGACCCTGCGCCGGCTGCCCACCCTGGCCGGACTGGTGGTGCTGCAGGTGGGCACTCACCTGCTCCTGCTGGTCCCCGTCGCGCTGCTGCTCGGCTGGCTCTACGAGACGATCATCGGCGGGCTCGACCCCTACTACGTGCTGCGCATGCGCCCGCCCGCTCTGTGGCACTTCCTGGCGACCGCCGCGCCGCTGGCGTTCGCCTGGGCCATCGTCGCGGCCTGGCTCTACGTGCGCTGGATCCTGGCGCTGCCTATCGCCACGCTGGAGAACCTGTCGCCGCTCGCCACCCTCAGGCGCAGCCGTGAACTGACCCGGGGCCATCGCGGCAAGGTCGCCGTGGTCGTGATCGCCGTACTGCTGGTCATCGTTGCCCTGCCCTTCATGGCCAGCGCGCTGTTCGACCATGTGTTCACCCCCTTGCTGTGGTGGCTGCCGGAGCGCAATGCGATACTGATCCCCGCCATGCTGGCCTACGTCACCGGCTACGTGCTGACGACGCTGGCCATCACCTTCATCGGCATCGCGGCGAACTCGCTGCTCTCGGCCTGCCTCTACCTGCGCCTGGCCCACCGTGAACCCCGCCCCGCCCCACCCCCGCCCGACGCTCACCCGGGGCGGCTCGCCTGGGGCGTGGAGCTGGCCGTGCTGCTGTTCGCCCTGGTCCAGGCCTGGTGGATCGTCAACAGCTTCGAGCTGCGCGACGATGTCGCCATCATCGCCCACCGCGGCAGCTCGGTGGCCGCGCCCGAGAATACCCTCTCGGCCATCGAGCGGGCGAACGAGGATCGCGCCAACTACGTCGAGATCGACGTGCGCCTGACGGCCGACGGCGAAGTCGTGCTGTTCCATGATCGCAGCCTGCAACGGCTGGCCGGCGATCCGCGCATCCTGAACGAGATGACCCTCGAGGAACTGCGCCGCTTCGACGTCGGCAGCTGGTTCGGCGACGCCTTCGTCGGCGAGCGCATCCCCACCCTCGCCGAAGCCTTCGCCGCGGTGCGCGGCAAGAGCGCCCTGATGATCGACATGAAGCCGGACCCGGGGGAGGAAGCTCCCCTGGTCGATGCCGTGCTCGACGCGCTGCAACAGGAAACCGAGGCGCGACGCGAATGTCTGGCCCACGTGACGCCGGCCCAGGCCGCGCGCTGCGGCAACCCGGACGTCAACGGAGAGACGAGGCTGGCGGTGATGTCCGCCAACGTACTGGAGATGATCAAGGAGCGGGAGCCGGACCTGCGCGTCACCCTGCTGGCCCAGCTGGTGATGCCGGGCACCCTCGACCGGCGCAGTTTCGATGCCCTGGGGCTGCGCCACAACCGCATCACCGACAACGAGATCCGGCTGGCGCGCGAGCTGGGCTACGAGGTTCACGCCTGGACGGTCAACGACCGGGCGCGCATGTCGCAGATGATCGACCTGGGGGTGGACGCCATCATCACCGACCACCCGGACCGCCTCGCCGAACTCATTCGGGACCGACGTGAACTGAGCGACGGTGCGATCCTGCTGGTCAAGATGCGCAACTGGCTAAGGCGTTGATGGCGGCGTCTTGACGCTCGCCGCCCGGAGCGCTTCAGTCTCCCATCACCACGCCTTCACGACGCGGGTCGGCGCCGCCGAAGAAGCCCTCCTCGGTACGCTGGATCGCCTGCAGACCGCTGACCAGTTCGCGCTCGCTGGCCTCGTGGCCGAGTTCGTTGAGGGCGTCGATCACCTCGGCCGGGAAGCGTCCTTCCTCCAGGTAGGCCGCGCCGCCCAGGGTAATCGCATGCGGCAGGTTGAGCGCCTCCTGGGCATCCAGTCCCCAGTCGAACATCGCCACCAGCGCCTTGGCGGTGTAGTGGATGATGGCGGCGCCGCCCGGCGAGCCGAGACTGGCGAGCAGCTCGCCGCTGTCGCGGTCGAACACCAGCGTCGGGCTCATGCTGGAGCGCGGCCGCTTGCCGGCCTCGACGCGGTTGGCGATCGGCGAACCGTCGGAGTCCAGCGGCCGGAACGAGAAGTCGGTCAGCTCGTTGTTGAGCAGGTAGCCGCCCGGCAGGCCGGTGCCGCCATTGGCCATGATACGAGAGCCGAAGGCGGACTCGATGGTCGTGGTCATGGCCACCGCATTGCCCTCCTCGTCGATGATGCTGATGTGGCTGGTGCCGTATTCGGGCTGGAGTGGCTGGATGGCCCACGCCGTTTCCACTTCGCCGGGGTTGCCCGGCTCGGCGCCGTCGGCCCCCACGCTCTGCTCGCCGATCAGCTCGGCGCGCTCGGCCAGGTACTCTTCGTCGAGCATGCTGTTCCAGTCGCCGCCCGGGGGGTTGACGAAATCGGGGTCGGCGATGAACTTGTCACGATCGGCGAAGGCCAGCCGCGACGCCTCGAGGAAGCGGTGCAGCCACTCGGTGCCGGGACGATCCTCCTCCAGCGGCTCGTCCAGCGCGGGCAACTGCTCCATGATGCCGAGCATCTGCATGATGGTGAGGTGACCCGACGACGGCGGGGGAAAACCGCATACCCGGTACTCCTGCCAGGCGGTGCACAGCGGGTCGCGCTCCTTGGCCACGTAGGTGGCCATGTCTTCCAGGCTGATCGCCCCGGGGCGAACCGGATGATCCTGAACCCGGAACACCAGGTCCTCGGCAACCGATCCGGTGTGCAGCGCCTTGCTGCCGTTCTCGGCGATCTCCCGCAGGATCGCCCCGAGGGCGGGATTCTTCAGGTGGTGGCCTTGCGGCAGCGGTTCGCCCTCCTCGGTGTAGTAGAAGGTGCTGGCCAGCGGGTCGTCGCGCAGTCTTTCCTCGGCGGCGAGGCTGGCGTGCAGGCGCGGGCTGACCTCGAACCCCTCCTCCGCCAGGCTGATGGCGGGCGCGAACAGCTGCGCCCAGGGCAGCTTGCCATGCTTTTCGTGAGCCATTTCCAGCATGCGCACGGTCCCCGGCACGCCGACCGAGAGGCCACTGGCCGCCGCGTCCATGAACTCGAGGGGCTCGCCTTCGCCGTTGAGGAACAGCGACTCGCTGGAGGCACGCGGCGCGGTCTCGCGGCCGTCATAGGCCTTCACCTCGCTGCCGTCGTAGTGCACCAGGAAGGCACCGCCGCCGATCCCGCTCGACTGGGGTTCCACCAGCGTCAGGACCATCTGCACGGCAATGGCGGCATCGACTGCCGAACCGCCCGCCTGGAGGACCTGGTAGCCGGCATCGGTGGCCAGCGGGTTGGCCGCCGCCACGGCGAAGCTCTCGGTGCTCCAGCCCGGCTTTTCGTTGTAGCCGGACGCCGCCTCCGGCTCGATGGCCGGGGCTTCGTACTGAAAGGCCGCCTCGGAAGTCGCCAGCAGCGGCGTGCCCAGCAGGCAAGCTGAGGTAACGGTGACTAACCAGTATCGACCCAAGGAAACTGATCGGAAGTCCATTGAGAGGCCCCTCGGTAACTCCATGTAAGAGCTGTACAGCATAGGCGAAAAAAAGCCCGATTGAGAGTCATCAATCGGGCAAGTTTGTAATGTTAAGCGGAATTAACTACCCCAGGGTCTCCCCCGCCAGCATGAACCAGGTCTCGAGCACCGCGTCTGGGTTGAGCGACACGGAATCGATGCCCTGCTCCATTAGCCATTTGGCCAGGTCGGGGTGGTCGGACGGCCCCTGGCCACAGATGCCGACGTACTTGCCCTTGGCCTTGCACGCCTGGATGGCCATGGCCAGCAGGCGCTTGACCGCCGGGTTACGCTCGTCGAAGAGGTGCGCCACGATGCCCGAGTCGCGATCCAGGCCCAGCGTCAACTGGGTCAGGTCGTTGGAACCGATCGAGAAGCCGTCGAAGTGCTCGAGGAACTCATCGGCGAGCAGCGCGTTGGCCGGCAGCTCGCACATCATGATCACCTTGAGCCCGTTGTCGCCCCGCTTGAGCCCATTGGCGGCCATCAGTTCCACCACCTCGCGGGCCTCCTCGGTGGTGCGCACGAAGGGCACCATGATCTCGACGTTGTCGAGCCCCATCTCGTCGCGCACGCGCTTGAGCGCCTTGCACTCCAGCTCGAAGCAGGGGCGGAAGGCATCCGAGATGTAGCGCGAGGCGCCGCGGAAGCCGAGCATGGGGTTCTCCTCGCCCGGCTCGTAGAGCTTGCCGCCGATCAGGTTCTCATATTCGTTCGACTTGAAGTCGGAGAGGCGCACGATCACCCGCTGCGGATGAAACGCCGCCGCCAGGGTGGAGATGCCCTCGACCAGCTTGTCGACGTAGAAGTCCACGGGGCTGGCATAGCCGGCGGTACGCAGGTTGATGGTCTGTTGCAGCTCCAGCGGCAGGGTGTCGTACTCGAGCAGGGCCTTGGGGTGCACGCCGATCATGCGGTTGATGATGAATTCCAGGCGCGCCAGGCCGACGCCGGCATGCGGCAGGCTGGCGAAGCTGAAGGCGCGATCCGGGTTGCCCACGTTCATCATGATCTTGAACGGGATCTCGGGCATCGCGTCGACGCTGGTGACGCGACGGTCGTAGTCCAGCAGGCCCTCGTAGACGTGGCCGGTATCGCCCTCGGCGCAGGAGACGGTGACGTCGCGGCCTTCCTCGAGGATCTCGGTGGCATCGCCGCAGCCGACCACGGCGGGAATGCCCAGCTCGCGGGCGATGATCGCCGCGTGGCAGGTACGGCCGCCGCGGTTGGTGACGATCGCCGAGGCGCGCTTCATGATCGGCTCCCAGTCGGGGTCGGTCATGTCGGTGACCAGCACGTCGCCGGCGTTGACCTTGTCCATCTCCTCGGGAGTGAAGACGATCTTCACCGCGCCGCGGCCGATGCGCTGGCCGATGGCGCGGCCGCTCACCAGGGTGCGCCCCTTCTCCCGCAGGTGGAAACGCTCGAGCTTGCCGCCCTCCTGCTGGGAGACCACCGTCTCCGGGCGGGCCTGGACGATGTAGAGCTCGCCGTCGTCGCCGTCCAGCGCCCACTCGATGTCCATCGGTCGGCCGTAGTGCTGCTCGATGGTGACCGCCTGGCGTGCCAGCGCCATGACCTGGTCGTCGCCGATGCAGAACCGCGCACGATCCTTGAGCGGTACGTCGACGGTGGCGACCGACTTGCCGGCGCTGGCGTCGTCGCCGTAGACCATCTTGATCAGCTTGGAACCGAGGTTGCGACGCAGCACCGCCGGCCGGCCGGCCGCCAGGGTGGGCTTGTGGACATAGAACTCGTCGGGGTTGACCGAACCCTGGACCACCGTCTCGCCGAGGCCCCAGGAGGCGGTGACGAACACCGCCTCGCGATAGCCCGATTCGGTATCGAGGGTGAACATCACCCCCGAGGCGCCGGTCTCGGAGCGCACCATCTTCTGGATACCCGCCGACAGCGCAACGTTCTCGTGGGCGTAGCCGCGATGCACGCGATAGGAGATGGCACGGTCGTTGAACAGCGAGGCGAATACCTCGTGCACGGCACGCTTGACGTTGTCGAAGCCCTCGATGTTGAGAAAGGTCTCCTGCTGGCCGGCGAAGGAGGCGTCGGGCAGGTCCTCGGCGGTGGCCGAGCTGCGCACCGCCACCTTGAGGCTGGGGTGCCGGCTGGCGAGTTCGTCGTAGGCCGTGCGCAGGTGCGCCTCGAAGGTCGGCGGCAACGGGGTGTCGATCACCCACTGGCGAATTTCGGCGCCGACGCGAGAGAGCTCGGCGACATCGTCGACATCGAGCCGTGCCAGCGCCTGGTTGATGCGCTCGTTGAGACCCTCGTGGGCCAGGAATTCGCGGTAGGCATGGGCAGTGGTGGCAAAACCGCCGGGGACGGTGACGCCGGCGCCCGACAGGTTGGAGATCATCTCGCCGAGCGAGGCGTTCTTGCCGCCTACCCGCTCCACGTCATCCATGCCGAGCTGATCGAACCACAGGATGTAGTCTTCCACATAACCCCCTTATGTCTTCGTTGCCTAGGCTTCAGGCGAAAATCGCAATGCTGCCCACCTTAAACAGAAGCGGCCATATTCGCCATTGGTCTAACATCGAAGTCACTGGAGGTTTTTTACAACAACGCGGCGATTTTCGCCCTTCCTGTAGTCAGGGTGCGCCGGAGGCAGGCGGAACGATGCCTTGCCGCCGGCGCCACGAGCCCCGACAATGGGGCTCCGAACCCCCACGGATACCGCCGACGCCATGTCCCGCACCGCCTTCTTCATTTCCGACGGCACCGGCATCACCGCCGAAAGCCTGGGCCGCAGCCTGCTGGCGCAGTTCGAGAACGTCGACTTGCGCATGCTGACCAAGCCCTACATCGACACCATCGACAAGGCACGCACCCTGGTCGAGATCATCACGGACAGCGCGGCACGCGATGGCGAGGAACCGATCATCATCGACACCATCGTCGACGAGTCGATTCGCGAAGTGATACGCAGTGCCCCGGGCTTCAAGATCGACATCTTCTCGACCTTCCTCAAGCCGCTGGAAAAGGAGCTCGGCACCCACTCGAGCTATACCGTCGGCCGCACCCACTCGATCGGCCAGGACGAGGTCTACATGGACCGCATCCACTCGGTGCATTTCGCCCTGGACAACGATGACGGTGCGCGCACCCACCAGTACCATCAGGCCGACGTGATCCTGGTCGGGGTGTCGCGCTGCGGCAAGACGCCGACCTCGCTCTACCTGGCGCTGCAGTTCGGCATCCGCGCCGCCAACTACCCGCTCACCGAGGACGACCTCGACGAGGACGGCAGCCTCAAGCTGCCGCGCGCCCTGGCCCAGCACCGCCACAAGCTGTTCGGCCTGACCATCGACCCGCGCCGGCTGGCGGCCATTCGCCACGAGCGGCGGCCCAACAGCCGCTACAGCTCGCTGGACCAGTGCACCCAGGAAGTCGAGCAGGCCGAGGGGCTCTACCGCCAGATGCATATCCCCTACATCGACACCACGCGCTTCTCGATCGAGGAGATCTCGACCCGCATGATCGCCGAGACGGGGCTGACGCGGCGTTTCTCGCCGCGCTGACGAGAGAGCCACGCCATGCTCAAGCGGCTCGCGGGCGTGCTGATCCTGGTATCGCTGCTGGCCGGCGGGCCTCTCTACATGTGGGGTTTCGGGGGTATCGACATCCACGGCGACTGGCGCAGCGCCGACCGCAGCAGTATGGGACTGGCGCCCGACCCGAGCCGGACCCAGGAAGCGGTGGTCCAGGTCTACTCGGCCCGGGCCTTCAACTGGCGCGGTATCTTTGCCGTCCACGCCTGGGTGGCCACCAAGCCGGAAGGAGCCGCAAGCTATACGCTGCATCAGGTGACGGGCTGGGGACGTCCCGCGCTCTCCTCGCGCCGCGGCACGCCCGACCGCGCCTGGTTCGGCAGCTCGCCCACCCTGCATGCCACACTCTGCGGCAGCACGGCCGAGCGCGCCATCGCGCGCATCGAAACCCTGCTGCCGGACTACCCCTATCGCGACCGTTACCGCGCCTGGCCAGGACCCAACAGCAACACCTTCGTGGCCTGGCTGATCCGCGAGGTGCCCGAGCTGGACGTGGCCCTGCCTTCCAGCGCCATCGGCAAGGACTACCTGGCCGAGGGAGTTTTCGCCCCTACCCCGAGCGGCACGGGAGTCCAGTTTTCGCTGGCCGGCGTGCTGGGTGCTGCCATCGGTTGGCGAGAGGGGGTCGAGCTCAATCTCGCCGGCCTGGTAGTGGGCCTCGAACCTGCGGCACTCGGTGTCAAGCTGCCCGGTGTCGGTACCCTGGGCCTGCTGTCTTCCGCCCACGGCCTGGGCACGGAGCAGTGCCCGCCCCCCCGCGGCCGAATGAGCCTAGCGCACGTGCCGGTAGGCTAGCGCACGATGCCCTCGCGCCGCAGCCGCGCGATGTCGTCCTCGGTCAGGCCCATCTCGGCGAGTATCGCGTCGCTGTCCTGGCCCAGCCGGGGCGGCGCCATTTCGCTGACGACGGACTCGCCGTCGAAGCGCAGCGGACAGGCCACCTGGGGCACCTCGAGCTGGCCGCGCCTGAGCGTTCGCCGCATGCCACGGTGCTTCACCTGCGGGTCGTCGAAGACCTCGGCGATGGTGTTGATCGGCCCGGCGGGAATGCCGCGCGCCTCGAACTGGGCCAGCCACGCATCGCGGCCGCGGGTCATCAGGATCGCCTGGATGCGCGGCACCAGTTCCTCGCGGCTGCCCACCCGCGCGGCATTGGTGGCATAGGCTGGCTCATCGGCCCACTCGGGATGGCCCAGCAGTTCGGCCAGGCGGGCGAACTGGCCGTCGTTGCCCACGGTGAGCACCAGGTGACCGTCGGCACAGGCGAAGGCCTGGTACGGCACGATGTTGGGATGGGCGTTGCCGTGGCGCTCGGGCGAGACACCGCTGACCAGGGCGTTGAGCGCCTGGTTGGCGAGCGCGGCCACCTGCACGTCGAGCAGCGCCACGTCGACGTGCCGCCCCTCCCCGGTGCGCTCGCGCTCGTGCAGCGCGGAAAGCACGCCGATGGTGGCGTAGAGCCCGGTCATCACGTCGGTGATCGCCACGCCGGTCTTCATCGGCATGCCATCGGGCTCGCCGCCGATGCTCATCAGCCCGCCCATGGCCTGGATCATGAAGTCGTAGCCGGCACGATGGGCATAGGGGCCGTCCTGGCCGAAGCCGGTGATCGAGCAGCCGATCAGCCGCGGGTTGAGCGCCTTGAGGCTGGCGTAGTCGAGGCCGTACTTGGCCAGGCCGCCGACCTTGAAGTTCTCCAGCACGATGTCGGCGCCCACCGCGAGCCGGCGAACCAGCGCCTGGCCCCTGTCGCTAGCGATATCCACCGCCAGCGACTGCTTGCCGCGGTTGGCGCACAGGAAATAGGCCGCCATGCGCTCGACCTCATCCTCGGCGGCCAGCCAAGGAGGCCCCCAGCCGCGGGTGTCGTCGCCGCGCTCGGGGTGCTCGATCTTGATCACGCGCGCCCCGAGGTCGGCGAGCAGTTGGCCGGCCCATGGGCCGGCCAACACACGCGACATGTCGAGCACCGTGATGCCTTCCAGCGGTCGACTCATCTTGACTCCTTCCACACTCGTCGCTGCGGTGGGCAAGCCCCGAAGTGTCGGACCATCGAGGAGGCGCTGTGAATACTTCCCTGTACGCTACCGATGCCATCCATCGGACCTCCTCTTCGACTTCCCCCCGGCGCTCCTCGTCAGAGGTAGCGTTTGGAGCTTGGCGAATTAGTTGGCGAAGGCTTGGATGCCTGTCTGAGCGCGCCCCAGGATCAGCGCGTGGACATCGTGAGTGCCCTCGTAGGTATTGACCGCCTCGAGGTTCATCACGTGGCGAATCACGTGGTATTCGTCGGCGATGCCGTTGCCGCCGTGCATGTCGCGGGCCACCCGGGCGATGTCGAGCGCCTTGCCGCAGTTGTTGCGCTTGATCAGCGAGATCGCCTCCGGCACCAGCTGGCCGGCATCGATCATGCGGCCCACGCGCAGCGCCGCCTGCAGGCCCAGGGCGATCTCGGTCTGCATGTCGGCGAGCTTCTTCTGGATGAGCTGGTTGGCGGCCAGCGGGCGGCCGAACTGCTTGCGGTCCAGGGTGTACTGGCGGGCGGCGTGCCAGCACGCCTCGGCGGCGCCCATGCTGCCCCAGGCGATGCCGTAGCGAGCGCGGTTCAGGCACGAGAACGGCCCCTTGAGACCGGTCACGCCCGGCAGGCGCTGCTCATCGGAGACTTCCACGTCCTGGATGGCGATCTGCCCGGTGATGGAAGCACGCAGGCTGAACTTGCCCTCGATCTTGGGCGCCGAGAGCCCCTTCATCCCCTGCTCGAGGATGAAGCCGTTGACCACGCCCTCCTCGTCACGCGCCCACACCACGAACACGTCGGCGATGGGCGAGTTGGTGATCCAGGTCTTGGTGCCGTTGAGGCGCCAGCCGTTCTCGGTGCGCACGGCGCGGGTCGACATGCCGCCCGGGTCGGAGCCGTGGTCGGGCTCGGTGAGGCCGAAGCAGCCCACCCATTCGCCACTGGCCAGCTTGGGCAGGTACTTCTCGCGCTGGGCTTCACTGCCGAAGGCATGGATGGGGTACATCACCAGGCTCGACTGCACGCTCATGGCGCTGCGGTAGCCGGAGTCGACCCGCTCCACCTCGCGGGCGATCAGGCCGTAGCTGACGTAGTTCATGCCGGCGCAGCCGTAACCGTCGATGGTGGCGCCGAGCAGGCCCAGCTCGCCCATCTCGCTCATGATCTCACGGTCGAAGCGCTCGTGGCGGTTGGCCTCGAGCACCCGCGGCATCAGCTTGTCCTGGCAGTAGTCGTGAGCGGTCTGCAGGACCATGCGCTCGTCTTCGTCGAGCTGGTCGATCAGACGGAACGGGTCTTCCCACGTCACGGGGGTAATCTGGCTCATGGCGGACTCCTGAAGAAATTTCTACATTTTATACAAATGTAGACCAAACAGGACGCACTGCCAACCCCCGCCGTGCTTTTTTCTCAGTGCATGGGGGCCGCACTCGGCGTATCCGCGCGCGCGACATCCAGCCGTCGGCTCAGGCTGCGCCACGCCACCAGCCCCACCAGCGCATTGGCCAGGAACAGCCCGATGAAGATGCCCTGGGTACCGGCCACCACACCGCCCAGCCAGGCCAGCGGCACCGTGAGCAGGAACAGCCGGATCACCGAGAGGCGCATGGCGCGGGTGGGTTCGTGCAGGGCGTTGAACGAGGATACCGCGAGAATCACAACGCCCTGGGCGCCGAGGCCCAGCGGCACCCACCACAGGAAGCTGCGCAGTACCTCGGCCATCTCGGCGCTTGTGGCATAGCTGGCCATCAGCCAGGGGGCGAGCAGTTGCAGCAGCAGCCAGACGCCGAGCTGCCACGCCAGCACGAAGGCGAAGCAGCCGAGGATGGCGCGACGCACGCGGTCGTGCTGTCCGGCCCCGGCGTTCTGGCTGACCATGGGCGGCAGCGTCATGGAGAGCGCCAGCACGCCGATCTGGGCGATGGCCTCGATCCGGGTGCCGACGCCGTAGCCGGCCACGGCCTGATGCCCGTGACCGGCGACGATACGCGTGACGAGAGCCAGCGCCAGCGGCGTGAAGACGCTGGTGATCGCCGCCGGCACGGCAATCCGCGAGAGCTCGCGCCACGACGCCATCAGGCCGCTCGGCGTGAGCCGGCGCAGGTCGAGGCAGTCGCGCAGTTCACGCTGCCAGAACAGCGCCGCGGTCATGGCGGCCCAGCTCAGCACCGTGGCCAGCGCGGCCCCCTGTACGCCGAGTGCCGGCAGCGGTCCCACGCCGAAGATCAGCAGCCAGTCGAGCAATCCGTTGAGCAGCGCGGCCAGCGCCATCATCAAGCCGGGTACCAGCGTGTTGCCCTGAGCGCGCAGCACGCTGTTGAGGACGCGCGGCACGATCACCGCGGCCGCCCCGAGGTACCAGGTGCCCATGTAGTCACGGATGTGCGGCAGCAGAGCGGCATCGGCCCCCAGCAGGCCAAACAGCGGTTCGAGGGTGGCCAGGCCCAGCACGCTCAGCAGCACGCCGACCGCCAGTGCCAGCAGCGCGGCATCGGTGGCGCGTCGCCTGACCGTCGCGAAGTCGCCCTGCCCCAGCCTACGCGCCACGACCGCCGAGGTGCCGATGCCCAGCCCGATGGCCAGACTGATCACCGCGAACACCACCGGGAAGGTGAACGACACCGCCGCCAGCGGCTGCGGCCCCAGCCGCGAGACGAACCAGGTGTCGACCAGGTTGAAGCTCATCATGGCGATCATGCCGCCCACCACGGGCAGGCACTTGCGCAGCAGGGTCAGGGCGATGGGCCCTTCGAGCAGCTCACGGCGCATGGGGCGCGCTGCGGGAGAGGGTGGCGGGGACATGACATCTCGCTACGGGGAACGGGCACAGGATTGTGCCCGTTCCACGGCAAATCGCCAAAGCGGACGAGGCGTCATTCTCCGGCGCGATAGAGCTTCTGGATGCTGGAGAAATCCAGCCCGCCGTTGCCCTGGGCCGCGTGCAGGGCGAACAGGTTGCGCGCCTGGGAGCCCATCGGCACCGTGGCCTTGCACCCCAGCGCCAGTTCCCAGGCCAGCCCCAGGTCCTTGGCCATCAGGTCGGTCAAGAAGCCACCCTGGTAGTCGCGCGAGGCGGCGGAGTTCTCCATCACGCCGGGCCAGGGGTTGTAGACGTTGAGTGCCCAGTTGCCGCCGCTGCTCTGCTTTATGATCTCGGACAGCACGGCCGGGTCGAGCCCGTTCTTGACCCCCAGCGCCAGGGCCTCGGCGGTGCCGCTCATGAGAATGCCGAGCAGCATGTTGTTGCAGATCTTGGCGACCTGGCCGGCCCCCACCTCGCCGGCATGGAAGATGTTCTTGCCCATGCCCTCGAGCACCGGCCTGGCCTGCTCGAAGCCGGCCTGGCTGCCCCCGACGATGAAGGTCAGGGTGCCGGCCTGGGCACCGCCCACGCCACCGGAAACCGGCGCATCGAGATAGGTCAGGCCGCGCGTCCGGGCGGCTTCGCCGAACACCCGGGCATCCTCCGGCGAGATCGTCGAAGCATCGATGATCAACGGCTTGTCGTTCAGCGCCTCGAACAGCCCCGGGGAGTCGTCGCGACCGAGATAGAGCCGGCGCACGTGCTGGCCGGCCGGCAGCATCGAGATGACCACTTCGGCCCCGCTGGCCGCGCTCTGGGCGCTGGCGCAGGCCTGGGCGCCCGCCTCCGCGAGGCGTTGCATGGCGGCGTCGACGAGGTCGAAGACGCTCACCTCGTGGCCGGCCTTGACCAGATTGAGGGCCATCGGGGCGCCCATGTTGCCGAGTCCGATGAAGGCGATTTTCATGCGAGCAGCTCCTGATCGTTGCTTGAATTGTGTGTGTTGTTGGCGTCGCCACGGCGCAACGCCGGTCGCCTCCCGGCTCAGCCGACGCGGTGCCCGGCGCCGAGATCGCGCAGCGGGTGCTCCTCCGCGCTCCAGAGGGGGGCCAGCAGCGCCTGCAGGTCCGCCTCGGGCACGCTCTCGACGCTCGCATGCCGCCACCTGGGGTTCTTGTCCTTGTCGATCAACAATGCCCGAACCCCCTCGGCGATGTCGCCCTGGCGGCAGCACTGCACCGAGAGATTGAGCTCGTCGCGGAAGGCATCCGCCAGGCTGGTGCAGCGATGCCGCTCGAGCATGCGCCAGACCAGGTGCGCGCTCAGCGGACTGCCGGCCGCGAGCCGCTTGCGGTTGGCGACCAGCCAGGCATCGTCGCGGTCGTCCTTCAGGATACGCCCGACCGCCGCGGCGGCATCGACCTGGCCGACGAGCGCCTGGAGATGGTCGAGCAGCGGCCAGACCCGCGCCGAGGGCGCCTCGCTGCGAGCCTCGAGCTCGTCGAGGACCCGCTGCACGCCGGCCTGCAGCTCGCGAGGGGTGCGCGAGCCGTAGTCGGCTCCGCCCAGGGCCGTGAGCAGCGCGTCGCGGCGCTCGCGCGGCACGAAGTGGTCCGCCAGCCCCAGGTCGAGCGCATCGCGGGCGTTGAGCTGGGCCCCGGTGATGCCGAGGTAGGCGCCAACCCCCGGTGGCATGCGGTTGAGGAACCAGCTGGCGCCGATGTCGGGGTAGAGGCCGATGGTGATCTCGGGCATGGCGATCAGCGTGGTCTCGGTGACCAGGCGACGCGACGCCCCGGCCAGCAGGCCCAGGCCGCCGCCCATGACGATGCCGTCGCCCCATACCAGGATGGGCTTGGGGTAGGTGTGAATGCGGTAGTCGAGGCGGTATTCCGTGGTGAAATAGGCCTCGGCGAAGAGGCTGTCGCGCCCGGCGCCGGGATCGTCGCCCTCCTCGGTCATGGAGCGGTACAGCGCCACCACGTCGCCACCGGCGCAGAAGGCCTTCTCCCCGGCCCCCTCCAGCCACACCGCGACGACACTGCGATCCACCGCCCAGGCCTCGAGCTTGGCGTCGAGCTGTCGCGCCATCTCAAGCGACAGCGCATTGAGCGACTTCGGTGCGTTGAGCGTGGCGACGCCGATCCTGCCGCCGTCGCGGGTCGGCAGCTCATCGAAGATGACCGCAAGTTCCGTCATGCCACTGTTCTCCTCATGATGATTGCAGCGCTTCGATCACGCCGTCCGCCAGCAGGCGGCGGGCCACGATCACGCGCATGATCTCGTTGGTTCCCTCGAGGATCTGGTGCACCCGCGTATCGCGCACCATGCGCTCGAGGGGGAACTCCCTCAGGTAACCATAACCGCCGTGCAGCTGCAGCGCCTCGTTGCAGACGTTGAAGCCCATGTCGGTGGCATGGCGCTTGGCCATGGCGCAGTAGGCAGTCGCCTCCGGGTCGTCGTGATCGAGCCGCCAGGCGGCATGGCGCACCATCAGCCGGGCCGCGGTCAGCTCGGTGGCCATGTCGGCCAGCTTGAACTGCAGCGCCTGGAACTGCGCCAGCTCGCGGCCGAACTGCTTGCGCTCGCCGAGGTAGTTGCGCGCCAGGGTCAGCGCATGCTGGGCGGCCCCCAGCGAGCAGCTGGCGATGTTCAGTCGGCCCCCGTCGAGGCCCTTCATCGCCAGCTTGAAGCCTTCGCCCTCCTCGCCCAGGCGGTTGGCCACCGGCACCCGCACGCCGTCGAAGCTGACAAGCCGGGTGGGCTGGCTCTTCCAGCCCATCTTCTCCTCGTTCTTGCCGTATTCGATGCCCGCGGCATCGGCCGGCACCAGGATCGCCGAGACGCCGCCCGCGCCGCTGTCGGGCGCCCCGGTGCGCGCCATCACCACCATCACGTCGTTGGCGCCGGCGCCGGAGATGAACATCTTGGAGCCGCTGATGACATACTCGTCCCCTTCGCGCACGGCCCTGGTCCGCAGGCTGGCGGCATCCGAACCGGAGCCCGGCTCGGTCAGGCAGTAGCAGCCCAGGCACTCGCCGCCGATCAGCCGCTCGACCCAGGTCCGTCGCAGCGCCTCGCTGCCCCAGCTGGCCACCATCCAGGCCACCATGTTGTGGATGGTAAGATAGGCGGTCGTCGCGATGCAGCCCTGCGAGAGCTGCTCAAAGATCAACGAGGCGTCGAGCCGCGACAGCCCCAGGCCACCACGCTCCTCGGGAATGTAGATGCCGAGGAAGCCCGCCTCCCCGGCGCGACGGATGACGTCGACCGGAAAGTGCGAGGTGGCGTCCCATTCGGCGGCATGATCGGCCAGCTCCGCCCGCGAGAAGTCTGCGGCGGCCTGCACGAGCGCCTTCTGGTCATCGGTCAGGGAGAAATCCATTGCGCTGTCCTCAAGAAATTTGGCGGACCGTTCGTCCGGCAGAATCGGGCCGGCAGGTTCGGCGAGGCCGCGCCCCATCGCCAACCAACCTAGCACTTGCTAGGTTTTATCGCATACCTCCCTTGGTCGACAACTACTTTACGTTAACGTCAACGTCGTCTAGTGTTGCGGTTAGTGGAGGGACACCGCCAGACGGCCCCGCCCAACTCATAGGACAATTCAGCGATGCGCATATCCAAAGCGGAAGCCACCGACTCGGTCAACGGCAGCAGCCTGCCTCGGCAACGTCGTACCTATTCCATAGGCGAGTTGGCCCGAATGTTCGAGGTCACGCCGCGCACCATCCGTTTCTATGAGCAGGAGGGCCTGCTGGCACCGGAGCGCCGAGGCCAGACCCGCATCTACCACGAGAAGGACCGCGTTCGCCTCAAGCTGACCCTGCGCGGCAAGCGGCTGGGCTTCTCGCTGGCCGAGATCCGCGAGGTCATCGAGATGTACGACGCCATGCCCGACGGCAATGCGCGACAGCTCAAGCGGCTGCTGGAGATCCTCGCCGACAAGCGCAGCAACATGGAGCGCCAGTTGGAGGACATCCGCCTGATGCAGCGCGAGCTCGATGACGTGGAGATGCGCGCCCGCGAGGTGCTCGAACGCCTCGGCCAGCCCTAGCGTCCCACCAAGGCGACGCGACGTCCTTGCCACGCCGCACAACGGGTGGGCCCGGTCACGGCGCCCATCGGCAATCGACTACCGCAGCCAACTGCACAACAAGACGGGTATCACGATGACACGCCAAGCACTTCAAGAACGCGTCACGAACAGCTACGTCAGCGGCATCAGCGATACGCCCTTGAAGGGCGAGACCATCGGCGACTGCTTCGATGCGACCGTGGCGCGCTTCGCCGATGGCGAGGCCCTGCTCAGCCTGCACCAGGGGCTGCGCTACACCTGGAAGGAGCTGCAGCAGGCGGTCGACCAGGCCGCCCGGGCCATGCTCGCCCTGGGGGTCAAGAAAGGCGACCGCGTGGGCATCTGGTCGCCCAACTGCGCCGAGTGGACCATCACCCAGTTCGCCACGGCCAAGATCGGCGCCATCCTGGTCAACATCAACCCCAGCTATCGCACCCACGAGCTGGAGTACGCGCTAAAGCAGTCCGGCACGTCCACGCTCATCCTGCAGGGCAAGTTCAAGACTTCCGACTACGTGGCCACCCTGGCCGAGCTGGCACCGGAACTGCGCGACGGCGCCCCCTCCACCTTCGCCAGTGCCCGGCTGCCCGACCTCAAGCGCGTGGTCTGCCTCGACGCCGATCGCGCCCTGACCGGCATGTTCAGCTGGCAGAGCATGCTGGCCCATGCCGACGAGGTTTCCGCCGCGCACCTGGCCGAGATCCAGGCCACGCTGCAGTTCGACGAGCCGATCAACATCCAGTACACCTCGGGCACCACCGGGGCGCCCAAGGGCGCCACCCTGTCCCACCACAACATCCTCAACAACGGCTTCTTCGTCGCCCGCACCATGGGCTTCAGCGAGAAGGATCGTCTGGTGATCCCGGTACCGCTCTATCACTGCTTCGGCATGGTGATGGGCAACCTCGGCTGCATGACCCACGGCGCCACCATGATCTACCCGGGCGACGGCTTCGACCCGGAGGCCACCCTCAGGGCGGTCTCGGACGAGAAGGCCACGGCGCTCTACGGCGTGCCGACCATGTTCATCGCCGAACTGGAGCATCCCGACTTCGCCCGGTACGACCTCTCCAGCCTGCGCACCGGCATCATGGCGGGCTCGATCTGCCCGATCGAGGTGATGCGCAAGGTCATCGACAAGATGAACATGCAGGACGTCACCATCTGCTACGGCATGACCGAGACCAGCCCGGTCAGCTTCCAGACCCAGACCGACGCCCCGCTGGAGAAACGCGTGACCACCGTGGGCACGATCCACCCCCACCTCGAGGTGAAGCTGGTCAGCCCCGAGACCGGCGCCGTGGTACCGCGCGGCGAGACCGGCGAGCTGTGCACCCGCGGCTACAGCGTGATGCTCGGCTACTGGAACAACGAGGAAGCCACCGCCAAGTCGATCGACGGCGCCGGCTGGATGCACACCGGCGACCTGGCGACCATGGACGAGGAAGGTTATGTGGCCATCGTCGGGCGCATCAAGGACATGATCATCCGCGGCGGCGAGAACATCTACCCGCGCGAGATCGAGGACTTCCTCTACACCCACCCCGCCATCTCCGACGTGCAGGTGATCGGCGTGCCCGACGAGAAGTACGGCGAGGAGGTGATGGCCTGGGTCAAGCTGGGCGACGGCCAGCAGCTCACCGCCGACGAGCTCAAGGAGTTCTGCAAGGGCAAGATCGCCCACTACAAGATCCCGCGCTACGTGAAGTTCGTCGACGAGTTCCCGATGACCGTCACCGGCAAGATCCAGAAGTTCAAGATGCGCGAGGAAGCCACCCACGAGCTGGGCCTGGCCTGAACGCCCATCGACTTCCGACCGGCCTCGCCGTCACTGCGCCCCTGCTTCGCCAGGGGCGCTATCGTTTCGACCTCGGCAGCCTGTACAAGAAGCCGACCAGCTACCCTGACCACCGGCGTCGGGGTCCGCCAAGGCCGGGCCCTGAGCGGACGGGGAGCATGGCGACACCGCGGGTCTCCGTTCAGGCGCCGAAATCCACCGGTACCGGTACCGTCACTTCGTCCTTCACCAGCTCCATCACGACGAAGGAATGCGTCTGGTGGACATTCGGCAAGCGGCCGATCTGCTGGACCAGCACGGCCCGGTAATGGGCAATATCGTGGGTTCTCACCTTGAGCAGGTAGTCGAAATTTCCCGCCACCATGTAACAACCCTGCACTTCCGGAATGAGACGCACGGCTTCGTTGAAACGATCCAGGGCGTCTTCGCTGGTCTTCTCCATGGTCACCAGCACCACCAGCACATGCCCTGCCCCCAACTGCTGCGGGTCGAGGTCGGCGCGGTAGCCGCGGATGATGCCGGCCTGCTCCAGCCGGCGCACGCGCTGCGCGCAAGGCGTCTTGGTCAGGTTGACCCGGCTGGCCAGCTCGACGATGGAAAGCCGCCCGTTCTCCTGCAGCTGGTTGAGGATACGGCGATCGATACGATCCAGCTTGTTAGCCATTTTGCCTACCTTTTTTCTTTATCAAGGACAAAGGTAAACCAATCTAGCGTTATTTAGAGCCAATTCCTATCGAATCTGGCCAACAATGAGGCTTGTAGCCAGGTGCTTCCTGGATGACCCGCGACGATCAACCGAGAGGAGGAGACTCGAGTCCCGTAGCGAAACCGGTATCCCGACGTCCAGAGCATGACAACCAGCGTCGGTCACTGCAGTGCTTGATCCTCAAGCCAACCAAGAACAATGCCAATTCGTCCCAAGGTAAAACTGACATGAAAAGTCCAACCTCCATCGAGTACCAGCAGCCAAGCTTGCCGCTGGCACTGACTCCCGTCGTCCTGACACTGCTGGTATTGGCGGTGCAACTGTTCTATTTCGGTGACTTCACCCCGCATATCCCCCTCGCTATCGGCCTGGCCATCACGGCGCTCGTCGGCGTCAAGCTCGGCTTCCGCTGGAAACAGATCGAGGAGGGCGTCTTCCACGTCATCCACGTCTCCCTGCCCTCCGTCTCGGTACTGATCTGCGTCGGCATGATCATCGGCGTATGGATCGCCAGCGGCACCGTGCCGACCCTCATCTACTACGGCTTGACGATCCTCTCGCCGACCATCTTCCTGGCCGCCGCCATGCTGCTGTGTTCGATCGTGTCGCTAGCGCTGGGCACCTCCTGGGGTACCGTCGGCACGGTGGGCCTGGCCCTGATGGGCATCGGCGCCGGTTTCGACATCCCCATGTACTGGACCGCCGGTGCGGTGGTCTCGGGTGCCTTCTTCGGCGACAAGGTCTCGCCGCTGTCGGATACCACCAACCTCGCCCCGGCGGTCACCGGCACGGATCTCTTCTCCCACATCCGGAACATGATGCCGACGACGATCCCCGCCATGCTGATCGCCTTCGCCATCTACCTCGGCGCCGGCTTCACTCTGATCGACGATGGTTCCGCCTCCTTCGAGCGGATCGATGCCATCACTTCTGCGCTGCAGGCGAACTTCACCATCTCTGCCTGGCTGCTGCTGCCGGCGGTGCTGGTCATCGTGCTGGCGGTCAAGCGCATGCCGCCCATTCCGTCGCTCTTCGCCGGCGCCCTGGCCGGTGCGGTCACCGCCATCGTCGTGCAGGGAGTCGGCGTGCACGACGTGCTGACCTATGCCAACAGCGGCTATTCGATCGACACCGGCGTCTCCGCTATCGACAGCCTGCTCAACCGCGGCGGCATCCAGTCGATGATGTGGACCATCTCGCTGGTGCTCATCGCGCTGGGTTTCGGCGGCGCGCTGGAAAAGACCGGCTGCCTGGAGGCGATCATCCGCGCCATCATGACCAAGGTGCGCAGCTTTGCCGGCCTGCAGACCTCGGCGGTGCTGACCTCGGTTTCCACCAACCTGGTCGCCGGCGACCCCTACCTCTCGATCGCCTTGCCCGGCCGCATGTACGCCCCCACCTATCGCGGCATGGGCTATTCGACCCTGAACCTGTCGCGCGCCATCGAGGAAGGCGGCACCCTCATCTCGCCCCTGATACCCTGGAATGCCGGCGGCGCCTTCGTGATCAGCGCCCTGGCCCTCGGCATCAGCGACGGCAACGTCGAGAACCTGCTCTACATCCCGCTGGCCTTCGCCTGCTGGCTGTCGCCGGTGATCGGCCTGGTCTATGCACAGACCGGCCTGTTCTCACCGCGCGCCAGCGACGAGGAGCGCCAGCTCTGGCAGGAGCAGGGCGAGGCCATCGCGACCGACCTGGGCGCCGCCGGCGAGGCGGCAGCAGGCACCACTCCTGCGCCTCGGGCGAGCTGACTCAGAGCCCCGGCGTCGCCGGGGCCACTCCCCCTCGACCCGGCGGACCATGCCTGCCGGGTCAGGTCTCAACGACCGACCAGCCGCCGCAGCTCCTCGAGATAGGTTTCCAGCACCAGGTTGGGCGGGGCCCCCTTGCGGGTGATGGCACTGTAGCGAGTGACGTAGTGCCAGCGCTCGGGGTCGAGCGCCCGCATCCGGCCGCTGGCCACCCAGCGTTCGGCATAGTGAGTCGGCAGGTAGCCGATGTAGCGGTTGGAGAGGATGAGAAAGGCGATGCCTTCGCGGTCGGTGGCCGAGGCAGCGGCCCGGAGGGGTTCATGCAGCGCCTTGACCTCGGGTGTCTGGGCATAGGCCGGCACCACGGCGTCGCAGTCAGCCAGCTGCCGCTCGGACACCGCGACGCTATCGAACAGGGCATGGCCGGAGGCACAGTAGAGCCGCGACGTCTCCCCGTAGAGCGCCAGGTAGTCTAGCCCCAGCAAGGTCTTGAGCGCAGGAATCACCCCGGTATGCAGGCGGCCGTCGAGCACCGCCAGCTCGATGTCGCTGGGCGGCACCATGCGGATGTTGATGCGCACGTCGGGGCCGCGCTCCTTGAGTGCGCTGAGGGCGTTGGTGATGTGCATCTGCGGCATGGTCACCAGGTTGTCGGTGATGCCGATGTTGAGTTCGCCCTTGAGCCAGGCATGCAGCCCGTTGACGCGAGTGCGAAACCCCTCCACCGCGGCCAGCAGCTGAAGCGTGGCCTGGTAGACCTCGGCGCCCTCGTCGGTCAGCGAGAAGCCGCTGCGCCCGCGCTGACAGAGTCGCAGGCCGAGGCGGGTCTCGAGATCGTTCATCGCCATGCTGATGGCGGCGCGGCTGATGTTCAGCTCCACCTCGGCGGCGGAA
This sequence comes from Billgrantia lactosivorans, assembly GCF_003254665.1. Taxonomy (GTDB): domain Bacteria; phylum Pseudomonadota; class Gammaproteobacteria; order Pseudomonadales; family Halomonadaceae; genus Halomonas; species Halomonas lactosivorans. The sequence continues at coordinate 499,687 of NZ_QHGY01000001.1, forward strand.
AAGCCGCCGCACTCCACCACCTTGCGGTAGATCTTCAGCAGGCGCAGATCGGCGTCGCCGGGCGGGGCCGACAGCCCCTCCTTGCGGCGGGACATGGGCGTGTTCCTTGCAGCAGTGCGTTCGGCTTCGAGGGTAGCGCCGTCCAGAAAGAAAGTTAAGCAATCACTTGCATGAGATTCAAAAAATCGAGATGTAACTTAGCAGCGAGCCGGGCTAGCCTGCTCTCATGGCCTTGACTTCAACGCCGACAGAGGGTGCTGAGATGACAGCTCGAGAGACCCTGCACGCTGGCCTGAGCCAGGCGCAGTTGGACGCCTACTGGATGCCCTACACCGGCAACCGCCAGTTCAAGCGCGACCCACGCATCATCGTGGGCGCCGAGGGCAGCTACTTCACCGACGCCGAGGGTCGTCGCGTCTTCGACGGTCTATCGGGGCTCTGGACCTGCGGGGCCGGTCACTGTCGCCCCGAGATCAGCGAGGCGGTGACCCGCCAGCTAGCCGAGCTGGACTACGCCCCGGCGTTCCAGTTCGGCCACCCCAAGGCCTTCGAGCTGGCCCATCGCATACGCGGCCTGACTCCCCAGGGGCTCGACTACGTGTTCTTCACCGGCTCCGGGTCGGAGAGCGCCGACACTGCGTTGAAGATCGCACGCGCCTACTGGCGCAAGAAGGGCCAGCCGACCAAGACCAAGCTGATCGGCCGGGCCAAGGGCTATCATGGCGTCAACTTCGGTGGCATCAGCCTGGGCGGCATCGGCGCCAACCGTGTCCTGTTCGGCCAGGGCGTCGATGCCGACCACCTCCCCCATACCCTGCTCGCGGAGAATGCCTTCACCAGGGGCATGCCCGAGCGTGGTGCCGAGCGTGCCGAGGAGCTGCTTGACCTGATCGCCCTGCACGATGCCTCCAACATCGCCGCGGTGATCGTCGAGCCCCTGGCCGGCTCGGCCGGCGTGATCCCGCCGCCCAAAGGCTACCTGCAACGGCTGCGCCAGATCTGCGATGCGCACGACATCCTGCTGATCTTCGACGAGGTCATCACCGGTTTCGGCCGCATGGGCGCCATGACCGGCGCCGAGGCCTTCGGCGTGGTGCCGGACATCATGAACGTGGCCAAGCAGCTGACCAACGGTGCCGTGCCGATGGGTGCTGTGATCGTGCAGGGCGAGATCTACCAGACCTTCATGGAACAGGGCGGGCCCGACTACATGCTCGAGCTGCCCCACGGCTACACCTACTCGGGACACCCGGTGGCCTGTGCCGCGGCGCTGGCGGCCCTGGACGTGCTCGAGAACGACCGCCTGATCGACCGCGTACGCGAGATAAGTCCGGTCTTCGAGGCATCGCTGCACGGCCTCGGGGGCACCCGCTATATCAGCGATATCCGAAATTACGGACTCGCCGGGGCTCTGCAGATCGAAAGCTATCCGGGCGAACCGGCGCGGCGTCCCTTCGAGATCGCCATGAAGTGCTGGGAGAAGGGCTTCTACGTGCGCTACGGGGGCGACACCATCCAGCTCGGCCTGCCCTTCATCGTCGAGCGCGACGAGATCGATCGGCTCGTCAACGTGCTCGGCGAAGCCATTGCCGAGCTCGACTGAGCGCCGCCGGGCAACGCGCCAGGCGCTGGGCGCCTGGCGCGTTCACTCGAGGCCATCCAGCCGTCGGCGCGAAGCTGCACGAATCGTCGTGCGGGCTGAAGCGCGAGGCGCAGCGATACGCTCGCGCAGGCATCAGGGTTCCTAGAGGCCCTTGGGCGCGAATATCCCCGGCGCATTGCGCCAGTAGCCCTTGTAGTCCATGCCGAAGCCGAACACGTAGCGGTCGACCACTTCGAGGCTGCAGTAGTCGGCCTTGAGGCCGGGTACCGCCTTGCGGTCGTGGCGCTTGTCCACCAGTACCGCGGTGGAGATGCTCGCCGCTCCCGCCTCGCGGCAGTAAGCGAGAATGGCGGCGAGCGTCGCGCCCTCGTCGAGAATGTCGTCGACGATCACCACGTGGCGGTCGGCCATGGGTATCTCGGGCGACACCCGCCAGAACAGCTCCCCGCCGCGCAGGCCGCCACGGTAACGGGTCGCGTGGAGGTAGTCGACCTCCAACGGAAAGCCCAGGCGGGTCAACAGATGGCCGGTGGTGATCAGACCGCCGTTCATCACGCAGTAGAACACCGGCAGCTTGTCACCCAGGTCGGCGGTGATCTGCTCGGCCATGCGGTCCAGTGCGCGTTCGACCTCGGCGTGGCTGATCAGGCAGTCGGCGCTCTCCATGACGTCGCGCATGGTGGCCAGGGAGTCGTGGAAATCGGCTTCGAGTTTGGGCATGAAGGACTCGTGTCAACGCAGGTAAAAGAAAAGGGAAATCGACAGACAGGTCAGAGCGAAGCCATGGCTTCGAGCCGTGCGTGCACACGCCGCCAACGCCCCAGTGCCTCGAGCGCATCGATGTCGGGGCGTGCCCGACCATAGCGCAGGCGCGCCGTCGGGCGTGTGCTCCGACCCTGGCAGGCCTCCAGCGCCTCGAGCGCGGCGGCGCGGTCGTTGCACACCAGCACCATGTCGCAGCCGGCATTCAGCGCCGCCAGCGCACGCTCCCCCGGGGCACCGGCAAAGCCGGCACCCGCCATGCCGAGATCGTCGGAGAAGATGGTCCCCTTGAAGCCCAGCGATTCACGCAGCAGGCCCAGCCAGCTACCGGAGAAACCCGCCGGGCGCGAATCGAAGGCGGAATAGATGACGTGGGCCGGCATCACCCCGTCGAGCCGGGAGGCGAGTTCGGCGAAGGGTATCAGGTCGTGCTGGCGCAACGCCTCGAGGGGACGCTCGTCGATCGGCAGCTCCAGGTGGGAATCCGCCGCCACGCTGCCGTGGCCGGGGAAGTGCTTGCCCACCGCTGCCATGCCGGCCTCGTGCAGGCCGCTGATGAAGGCACCGGCCATGGCCGCCACCGCGCGCGGGTCGGAGGAGAAGCTGCGGTCTCCGATCACGCTGGAGATGCCGGTATCGACATCGAGCACCGGGGCGAAGCTGAGATCAAGCCCGCAGGCGGCCATCTCCATGCCGAGTAGCCAGCCGGCATCCAGGCACAGCCTCAGGGTCACTTCCGGCGTGGCTGCGTAGTCGCGGCCGATCCGCCCCATGGCGGGCAGGCGTGTCACCCCTTGGCGCAGCCGCTGTACACGACCGCCTTCCTGATCGATGGCCAGCAGCAGCTCGGGGCGAACGCGCCGAATGGCGTCGCAAAGCTCGCGCACCTGTCGGGCATGCTCGACGTTGCGGCCAAACAGGATGACGCCCCCCACTTCGGGGCGCTCGAGCAGCGCGCGCTCTTCCTTACGTAACGCGGTGCCTTCCAGATCGAGCATCACCGGGCCGAGGGTCTGGGTCATGGTCGGTGTCCTTGGGGCATGAAAGGGAGCTGATTCTAGACCAAAGCCGCCTACGGCAACAGCCACCCATGTCACAGCGCATTCTACTCGCGTCGTATGCGCCCTACGGCGTCATTCGTGCAGCCAGACGGGAGTTCCCGGCGGCGCCAGCGCGAAGACTTCGAGCAGCGCCGCGTCGCGCATGCGAATGCAGCCGTGTGAACGAGGCTCGCCCATCGGCTGATCCGGCGGCGTGCCGTGTACATAGATATAGCGTCTTTGGGAATCGACGTCGCCGCCACGATTGACGTCGCGCTCGAGTCCACACAGCCACAGGATGCGGGTCAGGATCCAGTCGCGCCCCGGATGGGCCTCGGCCAGCGCCTCGCTGTAGACCTCGCCGGTGGGGCGACGACCGCGAAACACGGCACCGCTTGGCTGCCCGGCGCCGATCGCCGCCCGCACATAGTGCCAGCCCAGCGGCGTACGGCCGCTCCCCTCTCGCTGGCCGGTTCCCGCCAGGGCCGTCGATACGGGCCACTCCAGCAGGCGTCTGTCACCCTGCCACTGGGCCAGGCACTGGCGCCCGATGTCAACTTCGAACCAGCATCCGTCGCGGGGCGGTAACGTCTCCAATCGAGGGGTGCGCATCTCAGCTCGCCCTGGCCGCCTGCACGGCAGGAGGCGGCGGCAGAGGCGCGTTCATGGCGGCGACCACCACGGGGCGTAGGCGCCGGATCAGGTCGCGCACCGAGACGTGCTCGTGGTAGTCCTTCTCGGCGATGTCGCGCAGCGCATCGAGCCCGGACAGGGTGAAGATCACCGTGCCGAGGACGAAATGCAGCCGCCAGAACCGTTCGGCATCGGGCAGCTCCGGGGTGGCCCGCCGCACCAGCTCGGTGAAACGGGTGAAGACGCTGCCGTACTCTTCCTGGATGTGTCGCCTCAGGTGCCCCTGGGCCTGGCTGTAGGCCAGCCCCAGCAGCTTCATGAAGACCTTCAGGCTGTGCTTCTCGGCGGGCACCTCGAGCACGGTGCGCGCCATGGTCTCGAGCAGTTCCTCCAGGGGAATGACGCCCCCGGCGTGACGCGCCTCGAGTTCGTCGAGGGCATGATGGAAACGTACGGTGAAGGGATCGAGGTAGCGCGAGAATACCGCCTGGATCAGCGCCTTCTTCGAGCCGAAGTGGTAGTTGACCGCGGCGAGGTTGACGCGCGCCTTGCTGGTGATGGTGCGCAGCGAGGTCTCGGCGAAGCCGCGCTCGGCGAACAGCACCTCGGCGGTATCGAGGATACGCGTGACGGTATCGGTCTGGGCCATGATCGGATCCACTGAAAACATCTGTTTAAAACATTACAAAAGTCTACGCTATTACGCTTCATCCCACAACGTAATGCAACCTGAGAGCGTTTTAAACGGCATGCAGGGCGACGCGGGTGCTGCAGGTCACGCTTTTACTGTATGGGCTTCCATGCTGTATACTTGACCAATACGGCCGTCTCGCCACTGGAGTTCGTCATGACACGCCCCCTCACCTCGCGACAGCAGAACGTTTTCGACTTCATCGTCAAGACCATGCACGAACTCGGCTACCCGCCCACGCGTGCCGAGATCGCCCGGGCGCTGGGCTTCCGCTCGCCCAATGCCGCCGAGGAACACCTGCGCGCGCTGGAGCGCAAGGGCGTGATACGGGTGATTCGCGGTACTTCGCGCGGCATTCGACTGCCGGCCCAGGAAGCCGACAGCGTCGTCAGCGAGCCGAGCGCCGAAGGCTTGCCCATCATCGGCGAAGTGGCCGCCGGCAGCCCCATCCTCGCCGCCGAGCATATCGACCGCTACTGTCCCCTGCCCCCGGACTTCTTCACTCCGCGCGCCGATTACCTGCTCAAGGTTCGCGGCCTGTCGATGAAGGATGCCGGCATCCTCGAGGGCGACCTGCTGGCCGTGCATCGCACCGATCGCGTGCGCGACGGACAGATCGTGGTGGCACGGCTCGAGGACGATGTCACGGTCAAGCGCTTCCACCGCCAGGGGCATCGCGTGGTGCTGGAGGCCGAGAATATCGACTTCGCCCCGATCGAGGTGGACCTCCGCCACCAGGCGCTCGAGATCGAGGGGATCGGAGTGGGTGTCATACGTGGCGGCAACGGCCAGGCTTTGGGATAACAGCTGGCGTTTCACCATGAGCCGCAAGATTCTGCATGCCGATTGCGATTGTTTCTACGCCGCGGTGGAGATGCGCGACAACCCGGCGCTTCGCGAGGTGCCGCTGGCGATAGGCGGCAGCGCCGAGGGCCGCGGCGTCATCGCCACCTGCAACTACCCGGCCCGCGCCTACGGCATACACTCCGCCATGCCGACGGCACGGGCGCTGCGCCTGTGCCCCCACCTCACCCTGCTGCCCGGCGACTTCGACCGCTATCGCGAGGCCTCGCGGCAGCTGCTCGCCATCTTCCACGAACTGACGCCGCTGGTGGAGCCGCTGTCGCTGGACGAAGCTTTTCTCGACGTCACCGACGTGAGCCGCTTCTCCGGCAGCGCCACCTGGATGGCGCGCTGGCTCAAGGAGGAGAGCCTCAAGCGCGTGGGCATCACCGTCTCGGTGGGCGCTGCCCCGGCGAAGTTCCTGGCCAAGATTGCCAGCGACTGGGAGAAGCCCGACGGCCTCACCGTCATCGCCCCCTCCCAGGTGGACGCCTTCCTGCGCGCACTCCCGGTGACCAAGCTGCACGGGGTCGGGCCGGCCACGGCCAAGCGCCTGCAGGCACTTGAGATCGCCACCTGCGATGACCTGCAGCGTCTGCCACTGGAGCGTTTGCTGCAGGAGTTCGGCAAGTTCGGCAAGCGCCTGTACGAGCTGGCGCGCGGCATCGACGACCGCCCCGTTCGCATCGAGCGCGAGCGCAAGTCGGTGAGCGTGGAGACCACTTTCGCCAGCGACCTGCCCGATATCGCCCACTGCCATACCCAGTTGGCGCCGCTGTGCGAGCGCCTCGAGGCACGCCTGTCCCGCCATGGCCAGCCGCCCGTCGCCGGCACCTTCGTCAAGGTGCGCTTCGACGACTTCTCTCTCACCACCCTCGACGCCCGTGGCGGCTTGCCCACGCTCGCCACCTTCACCTCACTGTTGGGGCAGGCCTGGGCCAGGCGCCGGCGGCCGGTGCGCCTGCTGGGGGTCGGGGTTCGCCTGGTGCCGGACGACGCCAGGCGACAGCTCAGCCTGCCCCTCTAGCCTCACTTGGTATCGATGTAGCGGTGGTCGTTGAAGGTCGCGACCCAGCCCGGGTGGTAGACCATCAGCACGCTGAGCAGCATGCCGGTGATGAAGGCTTCCGAGGGCATCAGCAACGGCAGGAACAGGGCGTACTCCTTGGCCAGGTAGACTGCCTCGGGATCGGTGGCCGCCATGATGACCAGCCCCAGGCCTGCAAGCCCCGTCCCCAGGGTCGCCAGCGCCGCACCGAAGAAACCGCACACGAAGAGGAAGATCATCAGGTTGTCGGGCAGGTAACGATCGACGATGCGCCATATCGCCACCATGACCATCACCGGCACCAGCCCGGTGATCAACACATTGACACCGAGCAGAGGCCAGCCTGCCTTGCCCAGGACGACCAGCGAGAGATTGGCCAGCAGGTTGGTCAACAGGGCCAGCGGCGCCTTGAAGATCAGCGTCATCAATGCCGTCAGCATCAGATGCAGGGTCAACCAGTCGACCGACTGGGCCCGGAGTTGCCACAGCAGCACGACCGCCAAGCTCGCCGCCAGCCAGCGGTGCTGCAAGCCCGTGTCGGCCAACAGGGGCCGCCAGGGGCGTTGCGCCAGCGCCAGCGCCATTACCGTCAGCGAGATGAGCCCGCAGACGACCAGCAGCCAAGGCGCCAGGATCGGCTCGGAGAAGCTCATTACCGCCCTACCCTGAGAAGTCAGGCAAAGACAACGGTCTTGTTGCCATGGATCAGCACCCGGTCCTCGAGATGCCAGCGCAAGCCGCGCGCCAGGACCGCCTTCTCCACGTCACGCCCGAAGCGGACCAGATCCTGCGGGGTATGGCAGTGGCTCACGCGGTGTATGTCCTGTTCGATGATCGGCCCGGCATCCAGTTCCTCGGTCACGTAGTGACAGGTGGCACCGATCAGCTTGACGCCCCGCGAATGGGCCTGATGATAGGGACGCGCGCCGGCGAACGACGGCAGGAAGCTGTGGTGGATATTGATCACCCTGCCCGCATAGCGCTGGCACAGCCGCGGCGGCAGGATCTGCATGTAGCGGGCCAGCACCACGGTATCGGCCCCCAGCGCCTCGACATGCCGCTCGACCTCGTCGAATGCCGCACCCTTGTCGTCAGCGGCGACGGGCACGTGGTGGTAGGGAAGACCATGCCATTCGACCATGCTGCGCATGTCGTCGTGATTCGAGATCACCCCGACGACGTCGCCCTCCAGTTCGCCGGCGGTCCAGCGATACAGCAGGTCGACCAGGCAGTGCGACTCGCGCGAGACCAGAATCACCACGCGTGGCCTGCGGCGGGTGTCGCGCAGCGCCCAGTCCATGTCGAACTCGCGGGCCACGGGCTCGAAGGATTCCTTCAGCTCGGCGGCGGTCATGCCGATCGAGTCGGCCAGGATCTCGTAACGCATGAAGAAGCGCCCGGCCTCGAGATCGGAGTGCTGGCTGGCTTCGGTGATGGAACCGCCATGGCCGGCGATGAAGCCGGAAACGCGGGCCACGATGCCCCGGCGGTCGGGGCAGGAAACGACGAGACGATAATAGTGGGACATGTGCCAACCTGGTGCGGAACGGTGTACGCGAAGCACGCATTGTAGCGAACTCGGCCGAGCCGGGACACGCCCGCCCACGCCCTCGCGGCCGGCATCGCGTTGTTAAGGGTCGCGACGTTCCCGTATAGTGAAGTTTCCATTGTCTGGTCATGATTTGCCGATGCATTCGACTCACGCCACCATACGCCCCCGCCGCCGCCCCCCGCTTCACTTCCTGCCTCTGGGGGGGTGCGGCGAGATCGGCATGAATCTGGGGCTCTACGGGCACGAGGATGCATGGATAGCCGTCGACTGCGGCATGATGATTCGCCAGGACCTGCCCGACGCGCCACTGCAGGTGCCCAGCCTCGAGACCCCCGAGGCGCTTGGCATCCGCCCCCAGGCGCTGGTCATCACCCACGGCCACGAGGACCACATCGGCGCCGTCGCCTGGTTATGGCCGAGGTGGCAATGTCCGGTGTACGCCACGCCGCTGGCCGCCGGCCTGCTGCGGGCCAAGTTCCTCGAACGTGGCCTCGCCGATGGCGCCATCCGCGTGATCGAGCCTGGCGAAGCGCTGGAGAGCGGCCCTTTTACCCTGCGCTACCTGCCGCTGACGCACTCCATACCGGAGAGCTGCGCCCTGCTGATTGCCGTCGGCGACTTCCGCGTGCTGCATACCGGCGACTGGAAGCTCGATCCGGAGCCCCTGATAGGCCCGCCGGTCCAGAGTTCGCTGTTTCGTGCCCTGGCCCCGGTGGACCTGGTGGTCGGCGACTCCACCAACGCCCCCATGCCGGGCCACTCGCGCAGCGAAGGGGATGTAGCCCGGGCGCTCGAGCAGCGCCTCGCCCAGTGCGAGGGTCGGGTCGTGGTGACCTGCTTCGCCAGCAACCTGGCGCGGGTCCTGGCCGTGGCCCGCGCCGCCGAACGCTGCGGTCGACGGGTCAGCCTGATGGGACGGGCCATGGAGCGCATGGTCGCCGTAGCCCGGGGCCTGGGGTATCTGGACGACATGCCGGCGCTGGTACCGGTCAGCGATCTCGGCTACCTGCCACCGGCGGAGGTCCTGGTGATTGCCACCGGCAGCCAGGGCGAACCACGCGCGGCGCTGACGCGCCTGGCCAATGGCAGGCACCACAGTTTCGAGCTGATGGCCGGCGACACCGTGCTCTTCTCGGCCAAGGCAATTCCCGGCAATGAGCACCAGATCGAGCGCCTCAAGCATGCCCTGAGGCGTCTCGACGTTGCGGTATGGGACGAATTCAACCACCCCGAACTCCATGCCTCCGGCCACCCCGCCCAGGACGAGCTGCGCACCTTCTATGGCTGGATCAGGCCGCGTCAGCTGCTGCCGGTCCACGGCGAACGGCGACACCAGCAGGCCCATCGGGAGCTGGCGGAGTCGATGGGCATCGAGGCGCCGCTGGCGCCGGTCAATGGCGACCTGATTCGCCTCGATGGTGAGGGGCTGACGCTGGAGTCGCGCCATCCTCAGCGACCCTGCATCGTCAGTCAGGACGCCGTCACGCCACTGCCGGGGCTAACCGCGGAGCGCGGATCGCCGCGCCATGGCATCCTGCATCTCGCCCTGTCGGTAGCCTCGACAGGAACCGGCTGGACGCGCATCGGACGCCTGATGATGGATGCGCATCGGGTCAGCGCCATGGATGAAGACAGCTTCACCGAGTGGCTCGACGAGCGTCTGGAGGAAGTCGAGGCGGAAACCCTGGCCGAGCTTCGTACCGCCCTGCAGCCCCTCATCACTTCCTGGCTGGGGCAGCATCTGCGCCAATTACCTGACGTTCATCTCCAGCTGATTGCCGTGGAAGTGCCGGCCTTCCGCTGAGGCCCCAATGAGCATCACCGGAGCGATATCGGGAAAACCGGCATTAGCGAGTCGGGGGTGACACATCGTGCATCAGCCCCGACCCGAGTTGCGCGAGCAGACGATTCGTGCCCTGCGGGATCACGAACCGCTGGCATTCTTGGGCGGACGACCACGCCGACGGCGAGGCTGTTCTCCCACGAGATCTTCCACGGAAAGGCCGGCATCACTCATGGCCTCGCGGATCTCTGCCAGCTTCTTTTCCTTGTCCGCTTCTTCCTGTTTGCGGAGCTTCTCCTCTTCGTTTTTCTGCTCGATAACCTCGCCGATCACATCGGACAGCTTGTGCAGCTGCTCCATGCTCAGCTGGCGAGCCGCGGCACGGGCCACGTTCTTGTTACGGGCGATGCGCTCCAGGGTTTCGCTGGACATTGGCCTCCTCCATGCAAGAAAACGACGAGTCAGCCTTGAGGCTCACTCGTCGAAAGTATATGCCGATTTGCCGAATTGGCAAGAAAAGTCCGTATCAACGCAAGGGCGTTTTACGAGGAAGTGTACGACCAATAGCGGCCTATTCGTTGGCGATCAACCGCCGGTCATGTTCATGAAGCGGACGATCTGGACATCGCCATCGGTCGTGAAATGGTGGCGCTCGGGCTTGAGCGGCAAGGCAGCGACGATGGCACGCTTCAAAGCCTCGAGGTCGCCCGGATGCTGCCGCAGCACGGCGCGCAAATCGACGGAGTGTTCGTTGCCGAGGCAGAGCAATAGCCGTCCTTCCGCCGTGACCCGTACGCGATTGCAGCTGGCGCAGAAGTTATGGCTGTGAGGCGAAATGAAACCGATGCGACTGTCGCTGTCGCTCATGCGGTAATAGCGCGAAGGCCCGAGGGTCGATTCGGCGGTGGGTATCAACGCGTGGCGCCGCTCGATGATGCCCTTCACGTCATCGCTCGAGCAGAAGGTCTCGGCGCGAGAGTGATCGGAAACGTCACCCAGCGGCATCTCCTCGATGAAGCTCAGGTCGACGCCCTCGGAGCGCGCAAAGTCGACCAGGTCGAGCACCTCGTCGTCGTTGCGTCCCTTGAGGATCACCGCGTTGAGCTTGATCCGCTCGAAGCCGGCTTCGCGTGCTGCCCGCAGCCCGTCGAGCACCTTGTCAAGGCTGCCGGTTCGCGTCAGCTGGCGAAAGCGCTCGGCGTCGAGCGTGTCCAGGCTGATGTTGAGTCGCCCCAGGCCTGCCTCGCGCAGGCGCCTGGCGTGCTTGACCAACCCTGCCCCATTGGTGGTCATGGCCAGGTCGCGCAGCCCGGGCAGCGCGCTGGTCTGCTCGACCAGTTGCTCGATGCCACGCCTAACCAGAGGCTCCCCGCCGGTCAGGCGAATCTTCTCCACGCCCATCTCGACGAACGCACGCGCCACCATGCCCAATTCCTCGAGCGTAAGGATCTGCGCCCGCGGCAGGAAGGTCATCTCCTCGCTCATGCAGTAGACGCAGCGAAAATCGCAGCGATCGGTCACGGAGATCCGCACATAGCGTACACGCCTGCCGAAGCCATCGATCAATTCAGTGGGCAGGGTCTCAGGGGATTTAGTCATTTTCGCTCTCCCAGCGGCTGGCATCCCGGTGGTCCGATTCCCGTTCGGCAACCCAGTAGTCCCCGGTGTTGCTATGCTCCTTTTTCCAGAAAGGTGCGCGGGTCTTGAGGTAGTCCATGATGAAGTCGCACGCCTCGAAGGCCGCGCGACGGTGCGCACTGGCGACCACCACCAACACGATAGGATCCCCCGGAGAGAGGCGTCCAACCCGGTGAATGAGGCGAACCCCCTGGAGTGGCCAACGCGCCTGCGCCTCCGCCACGATCTCGCCCAGCGCGGTTTCCGTCATGCCTGGATAGTGTTCGAGCGTCAGCGCGCTGACGTCGGGGCGTTCGTTGAAGTCGCGCACCAGCCCGGTGAAACTGACCACCGCCCCGATGTCGGAACGCCCCTCCAGCAGCTGCCGCTGTTCGCTGCCTGGGTCGAAGGCGCTCTCCTGTACCCGGATCATGCCGCTCAGCCTCCCGTTACCGGTGGGAAGAACGCCACTTCATCGTCGTTGGTGATCGGCGTCGCGTCCAGCGCCATGACCTGATTCACCGCGCACAGCACCCGCCCCTCGCCGAGTCGCGTAAAGCGAGCATCGCGTTTTGCCAGGGCGCTCTTCAACCCCCCGACATCGGTGCTCGGCAAGGTGTCCAGCGGCAGGGTGAGGTCGCTGACCCCGAGCCGCTCACGCAATTCGGCGAGAAACTTGACCCTGACGCAGGGTGAATCGATGTCGCATCGAGTGCCCACCGAAACCTGGCCCGCCGCACCCTCGCCGGTGACGATCGGCGTCATCGCGGCGCCTGGCTGGCGCTGGTAGTCACCGGATTTACCGCCACGCTTGGCATCGAGGTGGATGGCACCGATCTCCATGTCCTTGTCCACCGCCTTGCACATGTCATAGAGCGTCAGGCACGCCACCGAGACCGCCGTCAATGCCTCCATCTCCACGCCGGTTCGCCCCTTGAGGCGGCAGGTCGCGATCACTTCGACCCGGGAGTTCTGCTCGTCCAGATGAAAGTCGACCGTCACCTTCGACAGCGGCAACGCATGGCACAGCGGAATCAGCTCATGGGTGCGCTTGGCGGCCTGGATGCCGGCAATACGCGCTGTGGCCAGCACGTCACCCTTGGGCAGGCCGCCATCGATCAGCAGTGCCAGCGTGTCCGGCTTCATCAAGATATGACCGGAAGCGGTCGCCTCACGGCGAGTTTCGGCCTTGTCGGCGACGTCGACCATATGGGCCTCGCCGCGCTGGTTGAGATGGGTCAGATTCATGTGAAGCAGCCTCGAAATCGGTTGAGCCACGGCGTCCTGTGGTCAGGAAAGGTCATGTCGGGAACGGGCCCCGGGGTGCGCGTTCGGCCGGCCACCGCGACGGCCAGGCGGCGACCCAGTCGGCGATGGCTTCCACGTCGTCCAGGTCGAGCCAATCGACATCGTCCGGCACCGCCACCGGGGGCTGGCTGGCCACTGCCCGGATCCACGGGTCCTCGGCCACGCGCAGCGTCTTGCCCAACGCCTCGCGGTACAGCTCGAGCTTGGGCAGGGGCCAGGCCTTGAAGCCCTCCACCAGCACCAGGTCCGGACGCTGCGGCCGCAGCACCTCGATCAGCTGAGCCAGGTCGGCCTCCTCCTGGTCGGGCGTTTCCCTCATCATGGCCCACCTGGCCCGCGAGGCAACCAGCATCGGCGCGGCTCCTGCCTGGCGCAGGCGGTGGCTGTCCTTGCCCGGCTGATCGACGTCGAAAGCGTGATGCGCGTGCTTGATCACGGCCGTACGCAGCCCACGCGCCGCCAGCCGCGGTAACAGCCCCTCGAGCAGCGTTGTCTTGCCGGTCCCGCTCCAGGCGGCGATGCCGAGCAGCGGCAGCGCCTCGTCAAGGGTCAGCGGGGCATGCTGCGGTGATGGCATCAGGGTCGACTCTCCTCGTTCAGGCGCCTCTCCAGGCGCTGCTTGTCCTGTACGGTGTTGAGATTGCCGAAGGCGGCGGGGCAATCGCTGAAGTCCACGCTGGCCCAGGCATGGCGCTCGAGCCAGCGCCCGACCTTGCGCTCCCCCTCCGCGAGGGCGGCGCGCAGGTCGTCCGCCAGCGCACGCTCCAGCAGCATCACCACCGGATGCAGGCGCTCGCCGTCATGGGCCACGGCGATGCGGCAATCGTCGATGCCGGCCGCCATCCGAACCACCAGGTCCGCTGGCAGCGCCGGCGTGTCGCAGGGCACGACCAGCACCCAGGGAGTGGTGGCCGCACGGAGCCCGCTGTAGATGCCCATCAGCGGGCCCTGAAAGCCACTCTCGGCATCGCTCACGACACGATCGCCAAGGCGGCGATAGCTCTCGAGGTGACGATTGGCACTGACCAGCACTTCGCCCACCCTGCCCGCCAGACGCGCCCGGACGTGCTCCACCAGCGCCAGCCCGCCCAGCCGCTCCAGGCCCTTGTCGCGCCCGCCCATGCGACGACCTCGCCCGCCGGCCAGGATCAGGCCGGTGATCTCGGTTGCCGGGTTTGGAACGCGGCTGAGGGGGGAAACGGACATAGCCTCCATGATGCCTCAGCCGGCACGCCGGTGCCATTGCCCGCGAGCCCATCGCCCGCTGTCGTGATCCGGGTCACCTTATGCATGACGGCCGCAGCGGGTATCATGCGTCAAACAAATCGAACGACCTGGACCTGACAATGGAAGGATTTGATGTGGGGACGCGTCTGCGCGAGCTGCGCAAGACACGCAAGCTGTCCCAACGCGAACTGGCCAAGCGAGCCGGCGTCACCAACAGCACCATCTCGCTGATCGAGCAGAACAGCGTCAGTCCTTCGGTGAGTTCGCTGAAAAAGATCCTCGATGCCTTGCCGGTATCGATCAGCGCCTTCTTCGCCGGCGACGAACCCTCCCCGCCACGCGCCTTCTACCCTGCCGAGGAGCTCACCGAGATCGGCGACGGCCACCTGTCGTGGCGCCTGGTGGCGGCACGCCGCCCCGATCGCAGCATGTCGATCATCCATGAGCGCTACCCGCCCGGGGCCGATACCGGCGAGGAGATGCTCGAGCACGACGGCGAGGAAGGCGGCGTGGTGGTCGCCGGCGAGATCGAGCTCACCGTGGCCGGCGAAGCGCGGCTGCTGCGCAGCGGCGATGCCTACTACTTCGACTCCCGCCTGCCCCACCGCTTTCGCAACGTGAGCGACGCGGAGTGCGTGATCGTCAGCGCCAACTCCCCGCCGACCTTTTCCGAGGGCGGCAGGGAGCTGCATCACGCCTGAGCTTGCCCGCAAACTGGCTGCGCTTGCCGATGTTTCAAACAACCCTCAAGGCTATGCGTCACGTCACTCCTCATCGGCGGTGGGCAATACCCAGTTCAGCACGATGCCCACCAGGGCCGCCAGGCTCACGCCCTGCAGGGTGAACTGGCCGCCGCCGAACTGCATGCCGCCGATGCCGAACACCAGGATCAGCGAAACGACAACGAGGTTGCGCGGTGCGGTCAGCGAGTGGCCGGCGCGCACCAGGGTGTTCATGCCGACCACCGCGATGGAGCCGAACAGCAACGTCATGATGCCGCCCATCACCGGGCCGGGAATGGTCTGCAGCAGTGCCCCGAGCTTGGCCACGAAGGCCAGTCCGATGGCGAAGCAGGCGGCCACCACCATGATCTTCGGGTTGAACGCCCGGGTCAGCGTCACCGCCCCGGTCACCTCCGAATAGGTGGTGTTGGGCGGCCCACCGAACAGCGCCGCGGCGGAGGTCGCCAGGCCGTCGCCCAGCAGGGTGCGATGTAGCCCCGGCTTTTCCAGGTAGTTACGGCGCGTGACCGAACCGATGGCGATCATGTCGCCGATATGCTCGACGGCCGGCGCGATGGCCACCGGGATCATGAACAGGATCGCCGCCCAGTGGAAGCTCGGCGCGGTGAACGAGGGCATGGCCAGCCAGTCCGCTTCGCGCACCGGCGTGAAGTCGACCAGGCCCATCATCAACGCCATGCCATAGCCCACCAGGATGCCGCCCATGATCGGCACCAGCCGCAGCAGGCCACGGCCGAATACCGCCAGCACCAGCGTCACCAGCAGGCTGGCCATGGACAGCAGTATCGCCGGCCCGTAGTCGATGTGGTCGCTGGTCTCGCCGCTGGCCATGCTCACTGCCACCGGCGCCAGCGCCAGGCCGATCACCATGATGACCGGCCCCACCACCACCGGCGGAAGCAGGCGATGCAGCCAGGCGGTGCCCTGCATGCGCACCGCCTGCGAGATCGCCACGTAGACCAGCCCAGCGGCCATCAGGCCGCCCATGGTGGCGGGTACGCCGAAGTTGGCCACCGAGCCCTGGATCGGCGCGATGAAGGCAAACGACGACGCCAGGAAGACCGGTACGGTCACCCGGGTCACGCCGTGAAACACCAGCGTGCCGAGCCCGGCGGTAAACAGCGCCACGCTGGGGTCGAGCCCGGTCAGCAGCGGTACCAGCACCAGGGCACCGAAGGCGACGAAGAGCATCTGCGCCCCGGTCAGGATCACCCTGGCAAGGGATTCGGTCGGCGCCTGCGCAGCCGCCACGTGTTCGCTCATGGGAAGCCATCCTTCTCTTGTGTCGTTAAGTGCGAATGAAGGCATCCTGCCCAGAAAAACGCCCCTGGATCGCAATCTCAGGGGCGTCTCGTCCGTATCCTGCGGCCTACCGGGTGCCGAAGATCTTGTCCCCCGCATCACCGAGGCCAGGGACGATGTAGCCATTTTCGTCCAGGTGGTCATCGATGGCGGCGGTATAGATCTCGATGTCGGGGTAGGCGTCCTGCACTCGCTTGATGCCCTCGGGAGCCGCCACCAGCACGATCACCTTCATCTGCTGGCAGCCCCGCTCACGCAGCATGTCCAGCGTAGCCACCATGGTGCCCCCGGTGGCCAGCATCGGATCGATGACGATCGCCAGGCGCTCGTCGAGGTCGCCCGCGAACTTGGCGAAATAGGGGACC
Organism: Billgrantia lactosivorans; assembly: GCF_003254665.1. Lineage (GTDB taxonomy): Bacteria > Pseudomonadota > Gammaproteobacteria > Pseudomonadales > Halomonadaceae > Halomonas > Halomonas lactosivorans. The sequence goes on from NZ_QHGY01000001.1 coordinate 516,204, forward strand.
GGCTGCAGCGTCTCCTCGTCACGATAGAGCCCCACCACGCTGATCCGGGCGCTCGGTATCAGGTCGGTCACCCCGTCGAGCATGCCGAGGCCGGCACGCAGGATCGGCACGATGGTCACTTTCTTGCCCTTGAGCAGCTTCACCGGAATCGGCTTGCCGCTCCAGCCGTCGATATCCTGCTCCTCGAGCTCCAGGTCCTTGGTCGCCTCGTAGGTGAGCAGCTTGGCCAGCTCACCGGCCAGCTCGCGAAAGCTCTTGGTGCTGATGCCGGCTTCGCGCATCAGACCCAGCTTGTGCTGGACCAGCGGATGTTGAATGGCATGGACGCTCATGACGGACCTCTCGGCGTGGGATGAAAGTGGCGACCCTGGTCGCATGGACGAGTCGCGCGCATTTTACCTGCAACCCGCGATCAGGTTAAGGCATGTCCGCCACTTGGCCACGACGACTCAAGGGCTGGCGGGCAGTTGCCAGTCGATCGGCTCGCGACCGTTTGCCACGAGGAAGGCATTGGCCTGCGAGAAATGCCGATTGCCGAAGAAGCCGCGATGCGCCGAGAGCGGCGACGGGTGCGGGGATTCCAGCACTCGATGTCGCGCCGTGTCGATCAGCGCCTTCTTCTGCCGGGCATGGCTGCCCCAGAGCAGGAACACCGAGGGTTCGGCGTGGGCGCTGACGACCTCGATGGCGCGATCGGTGAAGGCCTCCCAGCCCCTGCCGCGGTGCGAGCCGGCATTGCCCTGCTCCACCGTGAGCGAGGTGTTGAGCAGCAGCACGCCCTGCCGCGCCCAATACTCCAGGTTGCCATGGGCGACCGGCTGGCAGCCGACGTCGGCGGCCAGCTCCTTGTAGATGTTGACCAGCGACGGCGGCGTCGGCACGCCGGGACGCACCGAGAAGCACAGGCCATGGGCCTGGTCGGGGCCGTGGTAGGGGTCCTGCCCCAGTATCACCACCTTGACCCGCTCCAGCGGGGTCAGGTCGAACGCCCGGAACCAGTTGGATGAGTGCGGGTAGATCACCTTCCTGGCGGCCTTCTCGGCGGCCAGGAAATTGCGCAGCTCGCGCATGTAGGGGGCGTCGAACTCGCTCCCCAGCCAGCGCTGCCAGCTCTCCGTCAATGGACAGCTCATGCGCAGCCGCCCCGCTTATCGCTTGACCTGGTCGACCAGTGGCTCGACGTAGGCCACGCCCATGTCCCAAGGGAACTGGATCCAGCAGTCCTGTGCCACCTCGGTCAGGTACTGGTCCACCAGCGGCCGCCCTTCCGGCTTGGCATACACGGTGACGAAATGCGCCCTGGGCAGCATCTCGCGCACCTTGCGCGCGGTCTTGCCGGTATCGACCAGGTCGTCGACCAGCAGCCAGCCGTCGCCATCGTGATCGACTCCCTTCATGACATCCAGCCCGCCCTGGTCCATGTGGTCGTAGCTCTTGATGCATACGGTGTCGATCAGGCGCACGTTCAGCTCGCGGGCGATCAGCGCCGCCGGGATCAGGCCGCCGCGGGTAATCGCGACGATGCCCTTGAAGTCGCGCTCGACGAGACGGTGACAGAGTTCGCGCACGTCGCGATGCAACTGGTCCCAGGAGACGGTGAAGTGCTGGTGATAGCGGGCGTTGCTCATGGTGGTGTCACTCGTCCTCATTGAAGGAGCAGACCGCGAAGACCCCGAAGCCGGCCTCGCGAATCCTGGCCGAGCCGCCGATTTCCGGCAGGTCGATGATGGTGGCGGTCTCCACCACCTGCCCGCCGGTACGCGTGATGAGCTTGGCGGCGGCCAGCATGGTGCCGCCGGTGGCGATCAGGTCGTCCATGATCAGGATCCGGTCGCCCTGGCGGAACGCATCGGAGTGCAGTTCCACCTCGGCCTGTCCGTACTCCAGCGTGTAGGTCTCGCTGATGGTGCGAAACGGCAGCTTGCCCTTCTTGCGCACCGGCACGAAGCTGCAGCCCAGCTCGTAGGCGACGGGCGCACCGATGATGAAGCCGCGCGCGTCGATGGCGGCGATCGCATCGAGCTCCATGTCCTGGTAGCGATGCACGAAGCTGTCGATCAGCTTGCGAAAGGCCGAGCTGTTCTGCAGCAGCGGCGTGATATCGCGAAAGTTGACCCCCTGCTGCGGCCAGTCGGGGACGGTTCGGATCACGGACTTGATGTAGTCGCCGTATATGCTCATCGCGGGTCTCGGTGCGGAAGTGTCAGTCAAGGAACAGGAACTTCAATACGAACAGGATCGCCAGTATGACCACCGCCGGGTTGAGGTCGCGGAAACGGCCGGAGAGGGTCTTGATAGCAGCGTAGCTGATGAAGCCCAGCGCAATGCCCTCGGCGATGGAGAAGGTCAGCGGCATGGCCAGCGCGGCGATCAGCACGGGGGCGGCATCGGTCGGGTCGTCCCAGTTGGCGTGGGACAGGCTGCCGGCCATCAGCACCGCGACGTAGAGCAATGCACCGGCGGTGGCATAGGCCGGGATCGAGCCGGCCAGCGGGGCGAAGAACAGGCTGACCAGGAACAGCACGGCCACCACCACGGCGGTGAGGCCGGTACGGCCGCCCGAGGCGATGCCCGCGGTCGACTCGATGTAGCTGGTCGTGGTCGAGGTCCCCAGCACGGCGCCGGCCATCGAGGCGCCGCTGTCGGCCATCATGGCGCGGCCGAGGCGCGGCAGCTTGCCCTCCTTGTCGAGCAGCCCGCCCTTGTGCGCCACGCCCACCAGGGTGCCGGAGGTGTCGAACAGGTCGACGAAGAGAAAGGCGAATATCACGCTGAGCATGGCCACGTCGAGCGCACCGGCCAGGTCGAGCGCCATGAACGTCGGGGCGATGGAGGGCGGCATCGACATCAGCCCGCCGTACTCGTTGTGGCCCAGGATAATGGCGACCACCGTGACCCCGAGGATACCGATCATCACCGCGCCGGTGACGTTGAGGTAGGCCATCGCGGTGATGGCAAAGAAGCCCAGCAGCGCGTAGATCGCGGCGGGTTCGGAGAGGTCGCCCAACGCCACGTAGGTGGCCGGATCCGACACCACGATGCCGGCGTTCTTGAGTGCGATCATGGCCAGGAACAGGCCGATGCCGGCGGCGATGCCCAGGCGCAGGGAGAGCGGGATGGAGTGGATGATCCACTCGCGCACCTTGAAGATGCTGAGCAGGAAGAAGCACAGGCCGGAGAAGAACACCGCCCCCAGCGCCGCCTCCCAGCTATAGCCCATGCCGAGCACCACGCCATAGGTGAAGAAGGCGTTGAGCCCCATGCCGGGCGCCTGGGCGATCGGATAGTTGGCCCACAGGCCCATGACCAGACAGCCGATGGCGGCCGCCAGGCAGGTGGCGACGAATACCGCGCCGTAATCCATGCCCGCCTCGGAGAGAATGCTGGGGTTGACGAAGATGATGTAGGCCATGGTCAGGAAGGTGGTGATCCCGGCAATGACCTCGGTCTTCACGCTGGTGTGGTGTTCGGTCAGCTTGAAGTGTCTATCGAGCATGTTCTTCATTTTTGGCATTCCTGCGCACAAGGGCTGGTATTCGGCCAGGGAGCGAGAAAAGCCGCACATGGTACCCAAAGGCCGCCGACGATGCGAGGCCGCCCCTGAACGCCATGCCGCGGCACGGTTCGCTCTGTATAAGCAAACTCTGCGCCAAGCGCCAGCGCGGCCGCCAACGCAGGCTTGACGAAACGGTCATTTGAACCGCGACTCAAGCGCCGCGCGCGGCGAGCACGCGCTCGACCGTCTCGACGATGGCCTGGGTCTGCGGATCGATTTCGATGTTGACCCGCTCGCCCGGCACGCGATCGACCAGAATGGTGCGCTCCAGCGTCTCGGGTATGAGGTCCACGCAGAAGCGCGGGCCATGGTCGGCCGTGGCCCGCCGCACCTCGCCGATGGTCAGGCTGATACCGTCGACCCCGATGTAGCCCTTGTCGAACAGGAAGCGCCCCAGCGCATGGGGCACCTCGAACCAGAGCCGGCGGTTGTTGGGCGCCTGATCCAGCTCCACCAGCTCGGCCATGGCCATGATGTGCCCGGACATGGCATGCCCGCCGATCTCGTCACCGAAACGCGCCGCCCGCTCGATATTGACGCGATCGCCCTCGCGCAGCGCACCGAGATTGGTCACCCGCAGCGTCTCGCGCATCAGGTCGAAGCTGACCCGTTCGCCGTCGATGGCGGTGACGGTCAGGCAGACGCCGTTGTGCGCCACCGAGGCCCCGGGCGCGAGCCCTTCGCGCAAGTGCTCGGGCAGGCTCACCACATGGGTGCGGAAGGCCTCCGCTTCCTGGATGGCGACGACCTCGGCCGTCCCCTGTACGATGCCTGTGAACATCACGCCTCCTGGGCCGTTGCGACAGCGGTGAGAAAGGATTGGGCTCGCAGTGTAAGAATACGCGGCCGCAACGTCCATCGGCAGCGCAGTGCGTGGCGCCAGCTGGACAGAACGAAGCCATGCACGGCACAGAGAATTCAGGAAATCTTGCTGATAACTGGCGCGAAGGATGCAAACATACACCAGCGGATTGACAGCATGCTGCTTTGGTCCTAGTATTCGCCATCACATTTCAGGCGCCGATTTGTACCCGGATTGCGGGCGCCCACGCCGATGGGAAATGGAACACTCCATGCCCCGCGACGTGAAGTGCAGCTAAAAGGGTGTGTCCAGCGTTGATGGCCACCCGTCAGGGTGGCCTTTTTTTCGTTTCGGCCATCCGCCCCGGCGACCGCTGCGCCCGCCCCTCCGGGACGGCCTCTCAGGAAGCCAGATGATCACGCTACGCAACGTCTCCAAGACCTACCATCTCACCAGCCCATCAGGCCGGCTGCCGTTCGCTGCGCGTCGGCGCGACCAGCCGCCCAGGACGATCGAGGCGCTGAAGAATGTCGACCTGCACGTCCCCCAGGGCAGCATCCACGGCGTCATCGGCCTCTCCGGCGCCGGCAAGTCGACCCTGATTCGCTGCGTCAACCTGCTCGAGCGCCCCTCCAGTGGCAGCGTCGTGGTCGACGGGCAAGAGATGACCGACCTCTCGGCCGCCGAGCTCAACCAGGCACGCCACCGTATCGGCATGATCTTTCAGCACTTCAACCTGCTGACCACGCGCAGCGTGTTCGACAACGTCGCCCTGCCGCTGGAGCTGATGGGCATGAGGCGCAGCGCCATCCGCGAGCGCGTGCGGCCGCTGCTCGAGCTGACCGGCTTGACCGACAAGGCGCGCCAGTACCCGGCCCAGCTCTCCGGCGGCCAGAAGCAGCGCGTGGCCATCGCCCGGGCGCTGGCCAGCGAACCCCGCGTGCTGCTGTGCGACGAGGCAACCTCGGCGCTGGACCCGCAGACCACCGGCTCGATCCTCGCCCTGCTGCGCGAGATCAACCAGAAGCTCGGCCTGACCATCCTGCTGATCACTCACGAGATGGAGGTGGTCAAGTCGATCTGCCACCGGGTCGGCCTGATCTCCGACGGCGAACTGGTCGAGGAAGCCGAGGTCGGCGACTTCTTCACCGCCCCGCGGACACGCCTCGGCCGTGAGTTCCTCAACGACTTTCTCCAGCTCGAGCCACCCAAGGCGCTGGTCGAGAGGCTCGAGGAGGCGCCGGGCGAGCGCACCCACCCGGTAGTGCGCCTGGCGTTCTCGGGCGATGCGGTCTCCACGCCGCTCATCTCGCGCCTGGCGCGGGAGTGCGGTGTCGACGTGAGCATCCTGCAGGCCAAGGTCGAGTCGATCCAGGAGCGCACCCTGGGGCTGATGATCGCCGAGCTGCTCGGCTCGCCGGCGCAGACCCGCCGCGCCATCGACTACCTCGAAACCCATGATCTTCACGTGGAGGTGCTCGGCCATGTCCAGCGCGATGATTGACCTGATCCTCCAGGCGACCCTCGACACCCTCTACATGGTCGCCGTGTCCGGCGTGATCTCTGCCCTGTTCGGTGTCCCGCTGGGCGTGCTGCTCTACGTCACGCGCCCGCGCCAGATCCTCGCGCGCCCGGCACTCAACCAGGCACTGGGCATGGTGACCAACGTCGGCCGCTCGATACCCTTCATCATCCTGATGGTGGCGATTATCCCTTTCACGCGGATGATCGTCGGCACTTCGATCGGCACCAACGCGGCCGTCGTGCCACTGACCCTCGCCGCCATCCCTTTCGTCGCGCGGCTGGTGGAAGGCGCGCTCAACGAGATACCGCCGGGCCTCGTCGAGGCCGCCCAGTCGATGGGGGCCACGCCGCACCAGATCATCACCAAGGTGCTCCTGCCCGAGGCCCGCGGCGGCATCATCACAGGGCTCACCATTACCGTGGTCACCCTGGTGAGCTACTCGGCGATGGCCGGCGCGGTAGGCGGCGGCGGCCTGGGCGACCTGGGCATCCGCTACGGCTACAACCGCTTCAACCCCACCATCATGCTGGTCACCGTGGCCATCCTGGTGGTCATGGTACAGGGCTTCCAGAGCCTGGGGGATTATCTGGTACGCAAGTCGGATCGCAAGTGACGCCACACCCAAGGAGAATGACCCAATGCAAGCAAGCCTGCCCCGCCTGCTCGGCGCCGCCACCCTCGTCGGCACTCTCGCCACTGCCAGCCTGATCGCCGGCTGCGGCAACGGCGACGACGCCGAGACGCGCTCGATCAAGGTCGGCACCATGTCCGGCCCCGAGTCGGAAGTGATGGAGGTGGCGGTCCAGATCGCCAAGGAGCGCTACGATCTCGAGGTCGAGATCGTCGAGTTCACCGACTACGTCTCGCCCAACGCCGCGCTGGCCGACGGCAGCCTCGACGCCAACGCCTTCCAGCACGAACCCTACCTGCAGAGCATGATCGACGATCGCGGCTACGACCTGGCCGTGGCCGGGCACACCTTCGTCTATCCCATCGGCGCCTACTCCGAGAAGCACGAGAGCCTCGACGAGCTGCCCGACGGCGCCACCATCGCCCTGCCCAACGACCCCACCAACGGTGGCCGCGCGATGATCCTGATGCACAATGCCGGCCTGGTGGAACTCGACGATCCCGAGAACCTCGAGGCGACACCGGTCGACGTGGTCGAGAACCCGCACGATTTCCAGTTCCGCGAGATCGAGGCGGCCCAGCTGCCGCGCGTCCTGGAGGACGTCGACTTGGCGTTCATCAACAACACCTTCGCCCAGCCGGCCGGCCTGCACCTGGATGACGCGCTGCTCAAGGAGGGGCCCGAATCGCCCTACGTCAACCTGATCGCGGTGCGCGCCGGCGACGAGGAGCGCGAGGAGATCCAGCAACTGGTCTCGGCCTACCAGAGCGAGGAAGTTGCCGACAAGGCGCTGGAGCTGTTCGACGGCGGCGCCGTGCCCGGCTGGGAGTGATCGCGCCGGCACGAGGTGCCGACGGCAACGGGCCGACGCATGGCGTCGGCCCGTTGGCAGCGTGCAGTCGCCTGGCGTTCAGCCGACCTTGCGCTCGACCTTTTCGATCCGCCCCTCGAGGCTCTGATCCTTGTCGCTCGCGGTGGCAATGCGGATCGCACTGTCCACCCGCGGCGCGCCACGCTCGTGCAGCACCTCGTGGCAACGCTGCACGACGCGCATCACGTTCTCCCACGACCCCTCCAGGTTGGTGCCATGGGCATGCAGGCGATACTTGAGCCCGGCCTCCTCGATCACCTCCTCGCAGGCGGCGATATGGGACGACAGCGAGGCTCCGGCCCCGATCGGGGTCACGCTGACATCGGCAACCACATGCATACTCAATCCTCCTGATCGACCATCGGGTATCCTTACCCGCAACCTAGTGGCGCCATCCGCATACTTCAAACCTGAGAGGAGATTCCATGGCGATCGCCGCAACCGACTATGTCCGACTCGCCCGCCAGCTCGAGGCGCTGCTCGACGGTGACGACTGGCTGGTCAACAGCGCCCAGTTCTGTGCCTTCCTCTGGCAGGAGCTGCCGGAACTCAACTGGGCGGGATTCTATCTGCAGCGGCAGCCTGGGCTGCTTACCCTCGGCCCCTTCCAGGGCAAGCCCGCCTGCAACCCGATTCCGTTCGCCAAGGGCGTGTGCGGCGCTGCTGCCCGCAGCCTCAAGGTCCAGCGCATCGACGACGTGCACGCCATCGCCGACCATATCGCGTGCGACGCGGCGTCGAGGGCGGAACTGGTGATACCGATCGTGCGGCAGGGAACGCTATGGGGCGTGCTCGATCTGGACAGCCCGCGCGAGGCCCGCTTCAGCGCCGAGGATCAGGCCGGCATCGAGCGGCTGGTCGCGGTATTCGTCGCCCGCACCCGGTTGCCGGAGTTCCTCGCTTCGCCGTCACCAAGCGACGGCTGGCAGCGAGGAGAGCGGTAGCGTGGGACAGCGCAACAGCAGCAACGCCCCGTGGCACTGGCCACGAGGCGTTGCGGAAGTCTGGTAGGACCAAGCGGATTTGAACCGCTGACCTCCACGATGTCAACGTGGCGCTCTAACCAACTGAGCTATGGTCCTGAAGTCGATGGGGAAAGCTGGTAGGACCAGGCGGATTTGAACCGCCGACCTCCACGATGTCAACGTGGCGCTCTAACCAACTGAGCTATGGTCCTGCTTCCGGCTTTCTGCGGCTGCCACCTGCTCGAGGAGACGAACCGCGCGTCACCGCCCTATCTTCGCTGCGGCAACGGATGCATATCTTACCGATATCGCTGCCTTTTGCAAGCTTCAGGCAGTGCTTTTTACACGCCGCACCGCCTCGAGCCAGCCACTATAAAGCCGCTCACGCTCGGCTTCCGGCATGCTCGGCGTAAAGCTGCGTTCGCAGCGCCAGAGTTCGGCGATCTCCTCCAGGTCGCGGTACCAGGCGAAGCGCAGCCCCGCCATGTAGGCCGCCCCCAGCGCCGTCGTCTCGAGTACCGTGGGCCGGTCGACCTGCACCCCCAGCATGTCGGCCAGGAACTGCACCAGCCAGGAATTGGCCGCCATGCCGCCATCGACGCGCAGCGTGCCCGGCGGGACTCCCATGTCGTCGCTCATGCAGGCCTGCAGGTCGCGGGTCTGGTAGCAGACCGCCTGCAGCCCCGCGGCGACGATCTCGGCGATGCCGGTATCCCGGGTCAGGCCGAGGATCGCACCTCGGGCCTTGGGGTCCCAGTGCGGCGCGCCCAGCCCGGTGAAGGCGGGTACCAGGTAAACGCTGTGGCCGTCACGGGTCTGCTTGGCCAGGGCCTCGGTCTCGGCGGCATCCTTGAACAGCTTGAGCCCATCACGCAGCCACTGCACGGCCGCACCGGCGACGAAGATGCTCCCCTCCATGGCGTAGGTGGGCGTGCCGCCAAGGCGGTAGGCCACGGTGGTCAACAGCCGGTTGCGCGAGGTCGCCGGCTTGTCGCCGGTGTTGACGATCATGAAGCAGCCGGTGCCGTAGGTGCTCTTGCCCATGCCCGGCTCGAAGCAGGCCTGCCCCACCAGCGCGGCCTGCTGGTCGCCGACCACTCCGCCGATGGGCAGTTCGGTGCCCAGCCACTGGGCCTGGGCGGTACCGAAGTCGTCACTGCTGTCGCGCACCTGTGGCATCAGTCCCCGGGGGATGCCGAACAGCGCGAGCAGCTCCTCGTCCCACTGCTGGGTATGGATGTTGAACAGCATCGTGCGCGAGGCGTTGGTGGCGTCGGTGGCGTGGACGCGGCCACCGGTCAATTGCCATAGCAGGTAGCTGTCCACCGTGCCGAAGGCGAGTTCGCCGCGCTCGGCGCGCTCCCGGGCCCCTTCCACATTATCCAGCAGCCAGCCCAGCTTGGTGGCGGAGAAGTAGGGGTCGATCAGCAGCCCGGTGCGCGCCTGGACGAGGTCGCCGTGGCCCGCATCGCGCAATCGCTGGCACATGTCGGCGGTTCGCCGGTCCTGCCAGACGATGGCATTGTAGAGCGGGCGCCCCGTGGCCCGGTCCCACAGCAGGGTGGTCTCGCGCTGGTTGGTGATGCCGATCCCGGCGATGGCGTCCAGCGCCACGCCCGACTCCTTCACCACCTCCCGGCAGGTGGCCAGCACCGTGTCCCAGATATCCTGCGGATCGTGCTCGACCCAGCCGTCATGGGGGAAATGCTGAGGAAATTCCCGTTGTGCCACACGCACTACATGGGCGCCACGGTCGAAGAGGATGGCTCGTGAACTGGTGGTGCCCTGGTCGATGGCGAGGAGATAGTCGGCCATGTTACGTCCCGTCGTTGTATGTTCGTTTATGATCATCAAGAGTACTGGAGAATGTTCGCAATGCTTTACGACTTTCGTAGAATAATGCAGTGATCGCCTGCCGGCAGCGTGCCGAATCGCTTACACTCGCGTGATCGAAAGGGAGCCGACATGAACCAGCAACAACGACAAGACGCCATCGTTGACCTGGTGCGCCGCCAGGGCTACGCCAGCATCGAGCAGCTTACCGAGCACTTCTCCGTCACCCCCCAGACCATACGTCGCGACCTCAATGCGCTGGCGGAGGAAGGCATGATTCGCCGCGTGCATGGCGGGGCGGGGCTCGAATCGAGCACCGTCAATACCGCCTACAGCACGCGCAAGAACCTCAATCTCGACGCCAAGCGGCGCATCGCCGACCTGCTGGCGCGGCACATTCCCGACCACGCCTCGCTGTTCATCAACATCGGCACCAGCAACGAAGTGGTAGCGGAAGCCCTGCTCGATCACCAGGGGCTCGAGGTGATTACCAACAATCTCAACGTGGCGGCCATCCTCCAGCACAAGGAGGACTTCAACGTGATCATCGCCGGTGGCCAGGTGCGCTCGCGGGACGGCGGCATCATCGGCGAGGCGACGATCGACTTCATCAATCAGTTCAAGGTGGACTTCGGCATCATCGGCATCAGCGGCATCGACGAAGACGGTTCGCTGCTGGAGTTCGACTATCAGGAGGCACGCGTCGCCCAGGCCATCATCCTCAACTCCCGCCAGGTCTACCTGACCGCCGACCATTCGAAGTTTCATCGCAACCCCGTGGTGCGCCAAGGCAACATTGCCCAGCTGGACGCCCTCTTCACCGACCGCCAGCCCCCCGAGCGCATCGTCCACCTCATGCAGGTCAACGACGTCGCCCTGCATATCGCCTGACCCCGGCCCGCCCAGCAGACGCCTCGCCGGCATCCAGGTGTCGGCACAGCGTTGCCTGCCCCCTTGATGTTCGCTTTCGATTGTTCTATGTTCGCTTTCAAACATAGACTGTGGAAACGGCACCGCTCCCGCGGGCCCAAGCTCGGAGCCCTCCCTCCCATGACGCAGACGCCTCGCAAGCCACTCGACATGTTCATCATCGGCGGCGGCATCAACGGTACCGGCATCGCCAACGACGCGGCCGGCCGCGGGCTGGCGGTCGCCCTGTGCGAACAGGGCGACCTGGCCGGCGCCACCTCCTCGGCCAGCAGCAAGCTGATTCACGGTGGCCTGCGCTATCTCGAACATCACGAGTTCCGTCTGGTCGGAGAGGCCCTGCGCGAGCGTGAGGTCCTGCTGCACAAGGCTCCCCATATCATCTGGCCGCTGCGCTTCATTCTGCCCCACCGCTCCCACCTGCGCCCGGCGTGGATGATCCGTGCCGGGCTGTTCCTCTACGATCACCTGGGAAGGCGCAAGCGGCTGCCTGGCTCCCGCGGCATTCGCTTCCACACCGATTCCCCGCTGAAACCGGAAATAATGCGCGGTTTCGAATATTCGGATTGCTGGGTAGATGATGCCCGGCTCGTGGTGCTCAACGCCCTCCAGGCGCGGGAAGGCGGTGCCGAAATCCTGGTGCGCACGCGCTGCACGGGGGCTCGGGAGGAGAACGGGATCTGGCGCATCGAGCTGGAAGACATGCACAGCGGGGAGCGTTTCGAGCGCCATGCGCGAACACTGGTCAACGCCGCCGGCCCCTGGGTCGAGCGAGTGGTGCGTGAACAGGCGGCGCGCCCCTCGCGCTACTGTATCCGCATGATCCAGGGAAGCCACATCGTCGTGCCTCGCCTCAACACCGACGACCGCGCCTACATCCTGCAGAACAGCGACCGGCGCATCGTCTTCGTGCTGCCCTACGAGGACGACTTCAGCCTGGTCGGCACCACCGATCAGCGCTTTCATGGCGATCCGGCCCAGGCCGCCATCAGCGAGCAGGAGACCGACTACCTGCTCGGCGTGGTCAACGAGCACTTCCGTCGCCAGCTCGACCGACGCGACGTGATTTCCAGCTTTTCGGGCGTGCGCCCGCTCTGCGACGACGAGTCGGCCGACCCCTCGGCCATGACCCGCGACTACACCCTGGCCCTGGACGACAATGGCGCCCCGCTGCTCTCGGTCTTCGGCGGCAAGATCACCACCTACCGCAAGCTGGCGGAGGCCGCCCTGAAGCTGCTGGCCCCCGCCCTGCCCGGCATGGGAGCGAGCTGGACCGCAACAGCCACGCTGCCGGGGGGCGACATCGACAGCCAGGCGGACTTCATGGCCCAGCTGCTTCATGATTATCCCTGGCTCGGCGAGACGCGTGCACGGCGCTTCGCGCGCAGCTACGGCAGCCTCTGCCTGCGCTTTCTCCAGGGCGCCAGGAGCGAGGAGGAGCTGGGCGAGCACTTCGGCGCCGGCTTGACCGCCGCCGAAGCCGACTACCTCGTCGATCATGAGTGGGCGCTCAACGTCGAGGACATCCTGTGGCGACGGACGAAACTGGGCCTGCGCCTCACGCCGAGGCAGGTGGACGTACTGAAGCGTCACATCGAAAAGCACCGCCACGGGCTGGCCGCATGAGGCCCCCATCGCTTAGGCTCTGAAGGAGGAAGCGCTTCCCTCGTCTCACTTCACCCGGGCAGGAGCCTATGACCCTTCCTACAGCCGCGCTCGCCGCGGTGGTGGCGCTGCTGCTCGCGGCCACCGTCGTCGCCAAGCTGCCCCTTCGCTGGTGGTGGATACGGGCCTGCGAATTCCCGCGCATGCAGCTCGCCTTCCTGGCGGTGATCACGGCGCTGCTATCGCTGCCGCTGGAGCCGCCGTGGCGCTGGAGCCTGCTCGCATCGAGCCTGCTCGTGGTCGCCCTCCAGGCCCGCTTCATCCTGCCCTGGACCCGCCTGTGGCCGGTCCAGGTCCAGGCCGCCGAACCGGGCCAGGCAAAACGCTGCATCACGCTGCTGATCGCCAATGTGCTGACTCCCAACCGCCAGGCCGCGCGTTTCGTCGAGATCGTTCGCCAGCACGACCCGGACCTCATCCTCACGCTGGAATCCGACGCCTGGTGGCAGGAGCGGCTAGACGAGTCCCTCGAGCCGCACTGGCCCCATGCCGTCAAGGTCCCGCTGGACAATCTCTACGGCATGCACCTCTATTCACGCCTGCCGCTGGACTCCCCCCGCGTGGAGTGGCTGATCCAGGACGATATCCCCTCGATTCATACCCAGGTGACGCTCGAAAGCGGCGACAGGCTGATCTTTCATGCACTGCATCCCCGCCCACCGGCGCCCAACGAGAGCGAGGAATCCCTGTGGCGCGATGCCGAGCTGCTCCTGGTCGGGCGCAAGATCCATCGCCATCCCGTTCCCACCATCGTTGCCGGCGACCTCAACGACGTGGCCTGGTCGCGCACCACCCGCCTGTTCTGCCGCATCAGCGGCATGCTCGACCCCCGCCGAGGGCGAGGGAGGTACAGCACCTTCCACGCCCGCTACCCCCTGCTGCGCTGGCCCCTCGACCATGTCTTCACCAGCGAGCACTTCACCCTCAAGTCGCTCAAGGTACTGCCGGCCTTTGGTTCGGATCACTTCCCCATCCTGGCCACGCTCTGCTTTCGCCCTGACCGAAGTGGCGAACACGACAACCCCGACGCCGATGGCGACGAACGCGAATGGGCGCGCCAGACGATCCGCGAGGCCCTGTCGCGCGAACAGGAGACATGATGGAGCCCCTCATTCCGGAATGCCGCCCTGGGTCAGCCGGGCCGGATCGAGCAGGCGCTCGAGCTCCTCGCGGCTCAGGTCGGTCTGCTCCGCCGCCACCTCGATAATCGGCCGCCCCGCCTGGTAAGCCTGCTTGGCAATGGCCGCGGCGGCATCGTAGCCGATCACCCCGTTCAGCGCCGTCACCAGGATGGGATTGCGCGCCAGCGGCTCGGCCAGCCGATCCTCGCGCACGCGGAAGGTCGCGATGGCGCGTTCGCCGAGCAGCCGCGCCGTGTTGCTCATCAAGCCGATCGAGGTCAGCAGGTTGTTGGCGATCAAGGGCATCATCACGTTGAGCTGGAAGTTGCCGCTCTGCCCCGCCACCGTCACGGCGGTATCCAGGCCGATCACCTGGGCGGCGGCCTGGGCGGCGGATTCGGGAATAACCGGATTGACCTTGCCCGGCATGATCGAGCTGCCGGGTTGCAGCGCCTCGAGCTCGATCTCGCCGAGCCCCGCCAGGGGGCCGGAGTTCATCCAGCGCAGGTCGTTGGCGATCTTCATGACCACGCAGGCCAGGCCCCTGAGCTGTCCGGAAAGCTCCACGGCGGCATCCTGGGAGCCCAGGCTGGCAAAGAAGCTATCGTTGGGGCTCAGCGACAGGCCGGTCTGTGCGCTGAGCTCGCGTGCCATGCGTTCGGCGAACTCCGGATGCGCATTGATGCCGGTACCCACCGCCGTGCCTCCCTGGGCCAGGCGCGACAGCCGCAGCATGGCGCTGTCGATCCGCTCGATCGCCTGGCCGACCTGGCTCGACCAGCCGCCCAGCTCCTGACCCAGGCGCAGCGGCATGGCATCCATCAGGTGGGTGCGTCCTGTCTTGACCACGCCATCCAGTTCCCGGGCCCGGTCGTCGATGGTCGCGCGCAGCTGCACCAGCGCGGGGCGCAGCCGCGAGGCCACCTCCAGCGCCGCGGAGAGGTGGATGGCGGTGGGAATCACGTCGTTGCTCGACTGGCCCATGTTGACGTGGTCGTTGGGGCCAATCTCAAGGCCATCGCGTCTGGCGAGATGGGCGATGACCTCGTTGACGTTCATGTTGCTGGAGGTGCCCGAACCGGTCTGGAACACATCCACCGGAAACTGATCGTCGTGGCGGCCGTCGACGACCGCCTGGGCCGCCGCCACGATGGCCTCGGCCCGCTCGCCGTCGAGCAGCCCCAGTTCCCGGTTCACCCTGGCCGCGGCCAGCTTGATGCGGGCGATGGCATGGATGAACGCCACCGGCAGCGCCTGGCCAGAGACGGGAAAGTTTTCCACCGCGCGCTGGGTCTGGGCGCCATAGAGCGCTGCTGCCGGCACCCGCAGCTCGCCCATGCTGTCGCGCTCGATACGATGCTCGCTCATGTCACTCCCTCGCTGGTCGAATCCTTCCTTCACCATGGGTCCACGAGCAGCCGCATGCAAGGCGTGGGAAGACGGGCGCGGCGAGTGGCCGTCCGGCCCTGGCGAACTGACAGTCTCGAGAACGCTTTTGATCGCTGCAGTATCGCTCGCTTTTATGACAGTTATCGTTGTTTCGCCTTCCCCCTCCTCCCTAAGATGACTTCGCCAGCCAAATGGAAGGCACAAAACAACGACTCGTAAACAGCGAAAGATCTCGTGGAGCCAGATGACATGTTGGACATGCAAGCTTCCCTGCTGCTGCTTCCCCAGGAGCAGTTGACCCTCGCCAGTACCCATGAAGTGGCGGAACTCCAGCGCTATCGTCGGCTGTCTCTCAGCTTCCTGCCCAGGGCCCCCCAGGTCAGCCGACTGATGTCCTGCCTGGGCTTGCAGTGCGAGAAGCGACTCGACACCTTGCGCGGGGTCGCCAGCAGGCTGGAGCTGGAGGCCTGCGTCACCAGCCCCGCCGCGATCACTGCTAGCTTCGCATCGGCGCCCCGGCACTTCTTTGTCGAGGAGGATGGCATGGCCGTTCAACTGCTCGACCAGGCCATACACATAGCGGTGGAGACGAAGCGCTTCTTTGCCTGGCTGCTGGAGACCAATGCCACGCCGGAACTCCACCGGACGTTTGTCGACTTCGTCAGGGAAAAGGAGGCCGAGTGCCACGTGCTGCTCGAGTTTCGAGAGCACCAGACGGCTCCGGCTGTCTTGCGCCATGCCTAGGCTGCGCGGTTCATGCCCTCTTCTGCCGCCTGCCGGTGGAAGAGGCCAAGCGTTCCAGGCCGGCCATGTCGAGCAAGTGATAATCACGCGCTTTCACATCAAGCAGCTGCTGGGCCTGGAAGGTAGCCAGGGTCCTGCCCACCGTTTCGTGGGTCAGCCCCAGATAGCTGCCGATGTCGCTGCGCGACATGGCAAGGCGAAAATGCCGCGAGGAGTAGCCGCGCCGACGGAAGCATTCCGATAAGGACATCAGAAAATAGGCCAGGCGGGCTTCCGCTGTGCGTGACAACAGTTGATGAAGCCGCAGCCGCTCTTCCTGCATCGTGCGGCTGATGTTGCGTTGCAGATGCCGGCGCAGGATCGGCATTCGCGTGCCCAGCTCATCCAGGCGCTCAAAGGGCAAGCGGCACACCGACGACAGTTCCAGGGCAACGATCGAGCCGGGATAGTGCCCGGGACCGATGGCATCGAAACCGATGAGGTCTCCCGGGAGGTAGACTGCGGTCAGGAGAGTGTCGCTATTGGTATCGGCGGTGACCTGCTTGAGGCTGCCGGTTCGCACTGCAAACAGGTATCGAAAGGCGACCCCTTGCTGTACCAGGTGATCGCGCTTATCAAGCCTGATCGGGGCGTCGAGAATCGGAATGATGCTGTCAAATTGCTCGGGCGTCAGGTCAGGAGGCAGGCAAAGCGCCTTCAAGTAGCAGGATAGGCACTGAGATGCCAATGAATCATGAACCTTGTTGCCCTGGTTCGACATGCGGCAGCCCTCGTCCTTTGGACACAGGAATAAGTATAGGAGCCCGCCTGCGCTCTGCAGTTTGAGTTCCCTCATGCCATCGACGGACAGGCTTGTGACATGCCTCAGGCATGGGATGAAAAAATCCATGCTGCACGAAGAGTGACCGCGACCTAGTGTTAATGCTGCAACGCCGCAGGCACAGCGTTACCTCTGGGACAAAGAGGAACGCGCCTCGAGGGAACTAAGTCATGTACAAGACATCCTGGATGACGTCTGACATTCTCAGCCGGCTCAACGCCAACGCAGGCATGCTACTGGTGCGCAGCCTCTGGGATTACTGCCCCGAGCACATGTTCATCGTTCGCGTCGAGGGCCCCGCCGAGTTCGTGATCGAAGCGATGAACCCGACCCGTCGCGCCATGCTGGGGGATGAGTCCTCCTTCGTCGGCAAGCGCATCGAACAGTTACTGCCTCACCCCATGTGCCACGGGGTGATCGCCAACCTGAGCCGCTGCGTCGAGTGCGGCAGCCCGATCCGCTACGAAGAGAAAGGGGGCTACATCGACCGCAACGGGATTCGTCAGCAAGGGCACTGGCAGACTCTGCTGGTGCCGATCACCAACCAGGAAGGGGCCGTCACCCACCTGTTCGGCGTGTCCCGCGACATGTCGTTGCTGCCCGAGCAGCCTCTCGGCGCCAGCCCCGAGAGCAAGGAGTTCGAACGGCGGGTACACGAGCGAACGGCCGAACTCGTCGCTGCCAACGAGCAGTTGACCCACCTGGCAACGCACGACTACCTCACCGACCTCTACAATCGACGCTACCTGATGGAACTCGCCGAACTCGAGCTTCGCCGCGTCTCTCGCTATGACCAATCGCTCTGTCTGATGATGCTCGACATCGATCATTTCAAGGGAATCAACGACCTCGAGGGGCACCTCGTCGGCGACGAGGCCCTGCGCAGCGTCGCCCGCACGATACTGGCCACGGTCAGGGAGTGTGACCTCGTCGGTCGCTACGGCGGCGACGAGTTCCTGATCCTGATGCCGGAAACCACGGCCGACGGCGCGCGGGAGATCGCCGAGCGCCTGTGCCGCACGCTGTCCCAGTCGACTCGGTTCACGATCAGCGTCGGTATTGCCAGCCTGGAACCGGACGATCAATTCGTCGTCGACCTGATTCATCGCGCCGACACCATGCTGTTGCAGGCCAAGCGCAACGGCCGCAATCGCATCGAGTGCGCCGGCTGAAAGAGGATTGCCGAAGCGTATATTGCGATGCACAAGCAATCCTGTTATGCTGCAGTGCAGCAGGACGAATACTCGTTCGTTATCCATCGCGAACCCGGAGGTTCACAGGAAATGATGAAGACATTCAGCTTCGATACCAAGCCGTTCGAAGCCATGCTTATCGGCCCGGCCCGCGCCTATGCCGCCCTGAGCATCGACTACACCGAGAAGCTGCTCGCCGCTCAACTGGACACCGCCAAGGCCTACACCGATACCGGCCTGGCCCAGGCCCGCGAACTGCTTGACGTGCGCGATGCCGATGGCCTGCGCAGCTATATCGAAGGTCAGCAGCAGTTCGCCAAGAACATGGCCGAGCGCTTCAAGGGCGATGCCGAGAAGGTCGTCTCCCTGAACCAGGATTTCCTGCAGCAGAGCCAGAAACTCGCCGAGAGCAGCCTCAAGCAGACACAGCAGGCCGCATCCGCGAAGTCGTGATATTGCCGTAGGCTCACGACCCGAAGGCTCATCGAACCCGCTTCGATGGGCCTTTCACTCGTCTGTGGAGCTGTCCCCCGCCTCCCCTCATCGTATATGCTCGATACCCATGGGCATGGCAGGGAGGAAGCGAACGAATGAAAGCCTGGATTCCCCTGGCCCTGGTGGGCCTGATTCTTGCCGGTTGCCAGATGATGGAGCCGGGCCCGCCCCCCGAGCGTGTCGAAATCATCGAGATCGGCGAGCCCCAGCGTCCCGATGCCGAGCGTCGCGACGAGCAACGCCCCACGGCACCTTCCCGCGTTGCACGCCAGGTGGCCTTCCCCGCCGACGAGTACGCCGCACTGCCGAAATCAGGTACCGCCTCCATCTCCGGCCGGCTCAGCCTCAACGGCAGCCCGGGTGCCGGCGAGACCGTTTCCGTCGCCCCCGTGACCACCTATTCGGCCGAAGCCGCGGAACATGCGCTGGCCGGGCGAGCGGTCGAGCCGGCCGACCCTAGGGCGCGCGAGTACACCCACACGACCCGCACCGACGGCAACGGCAACTTTACCCTGCAAGGCCTTCCCGCCGGCGAGTTCTACGTCTCGGGTAGCGCGGTCAACCCCGCCAACGGACGGCGCCAGGTCATGCTGCGCCAGGTGTCGCTACGTGACGGTCAGCGCCTCGAGGTCAACCTGAGCCGCTGACGAGTGCTACCAGCCCAGTGCCTGCTTGACGAAAGGAATGGTCAGCTTGCGCTGGGCGGAAAGCGAAGCACGATCGAGGAGAGACAGCGCCTCGAACAGCTCGTCCAGGCGCCTGGGGCCACGATGCAGAATATAGCGCGCCACCTCGTCCGGCAGCTGCATGCCCCGCACGCGGGCACGCAGCTGCAGAGCCTGCAGCCGTTCGCCGTCGTCCAGCCGCTGGAGATGAAAGGTCACCCCCCAGGTAAGCCGCGAGGCCAGGTCGGGGAGCTTCACCGGCAGCTGCCGGGGCGCCACGGCGGCCGACACCACCAGCCGCTTGCCGGCATCGCGCAGGCGATTGAAGGCATGGAACAGCCCCTCTTCCCAGCGCCGCCGGCCGATGACGCTATCCACGTCGTCGATGGCCACCAGGTCGAGGCGCTCGGCATCCTCGAGCATCAAGGGGGGAAAGTGGCCGAGGTCCTGAAGCGGCAGGTAGAGGGCGCGCAGGTCACGATCCGAGGCCGCATGGCAGGCCGCCTGGAGCAAGTGGCTGCGGCCGCTGCCGGACGCTCCCCACACGTAGAGGAACGGCTCACCGCCATCATCGAGCTGCCGCGAGAGGTGCTCCACCAGGCTGGCATTGGCTGCCGGCAGGAAGCTGTCGAAGGTCGCATCGTCGCGCAGCCCCACCCCCAATGGCAGCTGCGCAGGCACTCGGCTCATGGTGAATCCTCGTTGCGATGCTCCGGTCTGTCGACATCGTACAGGGTGCTTCGCTTGTAACGCTCGTGGAGCTCACGCAAGAGTACCATGATCACCGCGGCCACCGGCAGCGCCAGCAGTACCCCGGTGAAGCCGAACAGGTTGCCTCCCGCCAGCACGGCGAAGATGACCGCCACCGGATGCAGGCCGATGCGATCCCCCAGCAGCTTGGGCTGCAGCAGCGTGCTCTCCAGGACCTGGCCGATGGAGAAGACCACCACCACCCCGACCAGGGCGAGCCAGGTACCGAACTGGAAGAACGCCACCAGCAGCGCCACGCTGATGCCGAGGATGAACCCCAGGAACGGCACGATGCTGGCCAGCCCCGCGATCATGCCGATCAACAGGCCGAAGCGTACACCGACGAGCGTCAGGCCGAGCGCATAGATGACGCCCAGCGACAGCATGACCAGCAGCTGCCCACGCAGGAAAGCCGAGAGCACCTCGTCGCAGCGGCGGCTCAGGCGCACCACGTCGGGCTCCCAGCGACGCGGGAGCATGTCATGCAGGTTGGCAATCATCCTGTCCCAGTCGAGCAACAGGTAGAAGGTCACCACCGGGATCAGCGCCACGTAGGTGACCCAGGAGAGGAAGGCCATGCCCGAGCGACCCACCTGGCCCAGCAGCTGGGCGGCGTACTCTCCGGCATTCTGCCAGTTCTCCGCCAGCGTCTGCTGGATGGCATCGAGATCGGCGGTCACGTCGAGCCCGACCCAGTCCTGCAGCTGCGGGGCCAGCACGGTCTGTACCCAGGCGAAGATTCCCGGGATCATCTGGTTGAACTGGCGGATCTGCTGCATGATCAGCGGAATCAGGATCAGCAGGGCGACCGCCAGCAGGATCGACATGATGAGAAATACCGCACACACCGCCAGCATGCGCGACAGGCCCAGGCGCTCGAGACGATCGGCCAGGGGATCGCTCAGGTAGGCCAGGATCATGCCGGCGATGAACGGCATGAGCATCGTTTCCAGCTGGAACAGCAGCCAGACCAGCGCTACTACGCCGAGCAGAATCCACCATTCTCTGCGCATCACACCTCCCTGCGTTAGTCGTTCACGGCGATGCGAGCCGTGTTTCGTGATGCTACAATTCCGGCCCGATCTTGCCCACTGCTTTGGCCATCAGGCAACGCTTCGCCTGGTGCAGCCAACGGACCATCAACCGCGATTCTTCCTACAGGACAGGCCATGACCGACTCCACCTCTCACGACAACGCCAAGGCTTCGCTGAGCTACAAGGATGCCGGCGTGGACATCGATGCCGGCAATGCCCTGGTCGATCGCATCAAGGGCGTCGCGAAGCGCACCATGCGCCCCGAGGTGATGGGTGGGCTGGGAGGCTTCGGCGCCCTGTGCCAGCTGCCCTCCGGCTATCGCGAACCGGTACTGGTCTCCGGGACCGACGGCGTGGGTACCAAGCTGCGCCTGGCCATGGACCTGGGTCGCCACGACACCATCGGCATCGACCTGGTCGCCATGTGCGTCAACGACCTGGTGGTGGCCGGCGCCGAACCGCTGTTCTTCCTCGACTACTATGCCACGGGCAGGCTCGAGGTGGACATCGCCGCCGACGTCGTCGCCGGCATCGGCGAAGGCTGCGAGCGCGCCGGCTGTGCGCTGGTCGGCGGCGAGACCGCCGAGATGCCGGGCATGTACGAGGGCAGCGACTACGATCTGGCCGGCTTCTGCGTCGGCGTGGTGGAGAAATCCGAGATTCTCGACGGCAGCAAGGTCGGCGAGGGCGACGTGCTGCTGGGCATGGCCTCCAGCGGCGCACACTCCAATGGCTATTCGCTGATTCGCAAGATCCTCGAGGTCAGCGGCGCATCGCTGGATACCGCCGTCGACGGTCAGTCGCTGGGCGATGCCCTGCTCGCGCCGACGCGCATCTACGTCAAGCCGCTGCTCTCGCTGATCAAGGAGAGCGGCGTCACGGTGCACGCCCTGTCGCACATCACCGGCGGCGGCCTGCTGGAGAACGTGCCGCGCGTGCTGCCGGAGACGCTGGGCGCTCGTATCGACGTCAAGAGCTGGAGCCGTCCGGCGCTGTTCGACTGGCTGCAGGAACAGGGCAACGTGGCGGAGGAAGAAATGTACCGCGTGCTCAACTGCGGCATCGGCATGGTCATCGTGGTGCCCGCCGACCAGGCCGACCAGGCCCGCGCCCACCTGCAGGCCCAGGGCGAGACGGTCTATCGCATCGGCGAAATCGTCGCCCGCGACGAAGGCGGGTCGGCCGTGCAACTGGAGAACCTCGAGGCATGAGCGAGACCTATCCCGGCGATACCCTCAACGACCTGACGCCCGAGCCGACCGGCGCACGCCGCGTGGTGGTGCTGATCTCCGGCAACGGCAGCAACCTGCAGGCGCTGATCGACGAGCAGACCCACGACCGGCTGGGCGGCGAGATCGTCGCCGTGATCTCCAACGTGGCGGACGCCTACGGCCTGCAGCGCGCGCGCGACGCCGGCATCGATGCCGTGGTACTGCCGCACGGCGAGTACGACAGCCGTGAGGCCTACGACGGCGCGCTGATCAAGGTGATCGAGCGCCACGAACCCGACCTGGTGGTGCTCGCCGGCTTCATGCGCATCCTCAGCTCGCGCTTCGTGCAGCGCTTCCACGGCCGCATGCTCAACATCCACCCCTCACTGCTGCCCGCCTACCGCGGCCTCGACACCCACGCCAAGGCGCTGGCCGACGGTGTGGCCGAGCACGGCTGCAGCGTGCACTTCGTCACCGAGGAGCTCGACGGCGGACCGGTAGCGATCCAGGCCGTGGTGGCGGTGAGCGAGGGTGAGACCGAGGCCAGCCTCAAGGAGAAGGTGCATGCCCGCGAGCACCTGATCTACCCCATCGCGGTGAAGTGGTTTCTGGAAGGCCGACTGCGCCTCGAGGGCGACACCGCCGTGCTCGATGGCACTCCGCTGCCGCCCCAAGGGCTACGCCTCTCCCACGCCGACGCCGCCGAAGAATTGGATGAAGAGTAGCCATCAAGTACGGGGCAAGGTGACCCCCCTCTGCCCCATGTACTTGCCGCCCCGATCCTTGTAGGAGGTGTCGCACACCTCGTCCGACTCCAGGAACAGCATCTGCGCCACGCCCTCGTTGGCGTAGATCTTGGCCGGCAGGTTGGTGGTGTTGGAGAACTCCAGGGTCACGTGTCCCTCCCACTCCGGCTCCAGCGGTGTGACATTGACGATGATGCCGCAGCGGGCGTAGGTCGACTTGCCCAGACAGATGGTTAGCACGCTGCGCGGAATGCGAAAGTACTCCACGGTCCGCGCCAGGGCAAAGGAGTTGGGCGGGATGATGCAGACGTCGCCCTTGATGTCGACGAAGCTCTTCTCGTCGAAGGCCTTGGGATCGACCACGGCCGAGTGGATGTTGGTGAACACCTTGAACTCGTCGGCACAGCGCACATCGTAGCCGTAGCTGGAAGTCCCGAACGAGATCACCCGCTGATCGTTCACGTAACGTACCTGGTCGGCTTCGAAGGGTTCGATCATGCCTTCCCGCTCGGCCATGCGGCGGATCCAACTGTCGGGCTTGATGCTCATGGGACGTCCTGATGTTGTGCCGGAACATGAAGTAGGGCCGCTATCATAGCGGCCCTGACAGCAGGCGTCACGACCCGGGGTCAACACCCCGGCGCAGCGCGACCTCAGTCGCTGAACGAAATGCTCGGCCCTTCGTCCGGCGCGTGCCCCTGGAGCGCCTCCGCGATGTCGCGCGCCATGGCGCGGAAGGTGGCGGTCACCTCCCCCTCCGGCTCGGCGACCACCGTCGGTCGCCCACCATCCACCTGCTCGCGGATCGACAGCGCCAGCGGCAGCCTGCCCAGCACGCGGGTCTGGTACTCAGTGGCGATACGCTCGCCGCCCCCCTCGCCGAAGATCGGTTCGGCATGGCCGCACCGGGAACACACGTGAAGGCTCATGTTCTCCACCACGCCGAGCACTGGCACGTTGACCTTGCGGAACATCTCGATCCCCTTGCGGGCGTCCAGCAGGGCGATGTCCTGGGGCGTGGTCACGATCACCGCGCCGTCCACCGGCACCTTCTGCGCCAGCGTCAACTGGATGTCGCCGGTACCCGGCGGCATGTCGATGAACAGCACGTCGAGGTCCTGCCAGGCGGTCTGGGTCAGCAGCTGCTGGAAGGCCCCGGCCACCATCGGCCCGCGCCACACCATGGGCTCCCGCGTATCCACCATGAAGGCCATCGACATGGCCTGCACGCCGTGCGTTTCCAACGGCCGGAACCTGTTTTCGCCGGCCTGCTGGGGCCTGACGCCTTCCGGCACGCCCAGCATCTGGGCCTGACTCGGGCCATGGATGTCGGCATCGAGGATGCCCACCCGATAGCCTTCGGCCACCATCGCCAGCGCCAGGTTGACGGTGACGGTGGACTTACCCACTCCGCCCTTGCCGGATGCCACGGCCACGATATGCTTGACCCCTTCGATCACGACTCACTCCTTGCTTGGTTGCACACGGCAGCACGTCTCAGTCTGTTCCGACAGTATACGCGCCGATCCCGCTGGCTGGCATGAGCGTGACGACACGCCGCGGAACGATTTGCGGCGAGCCGAGGCCCGCCGCATCGTCAGATGTCCAGGCGCTCAACCGCGCTCGGCATCGGCAGGCTTTTCCTGTTGGTCTTGCTGTTGGTCTTCCTGTTGCTCTTCCTGTTGCTCTTCCTGGTCCTGGCCCGTGTCCTGGTCCTGGCTCGGTTCACTATCGAGTTCGAAGCCGGCCAGGGTGTCGCGCCACTGCGCCAGCTCGGCTTCGAGCTGCTGCAGCTGCCGCTGCCGCCGCTCCAACTGGGCCTCGGTCTCGTCGAGGTCGCTGCGACCGGATTCGATCTCTTCGCTCAGCCGGTCACGCTCCTCACGCATCGACTCGAGCTCGGAACCGGCTTCGTCACGCTGCTCACGCATGTCGCCCACCTCGCTCTCGAGCTCGCCACGCCGTTCCTCTAGGGCCTCGATATCGCTCTCCAGCGTGTCGAGGCTCTGCTGGCGCTCCTCAATCGCCTCGTTGAGCTTGGCGAGTCGCTCTTCGGCGCTCTCGGCCTCTTCGCGCGACTGGCTGAGCTTGTCGGCAAGCTGCTCGAGCTCGGTTTCCGCCTCCTGGCGCGCCTCCTCCGCCTGCTGACGCTCATCCTCGGCGGCCTGGCGTGACTCTTCCGCCTCCTGGCGCGCGTTTTCGGCGTCCTGACGTGCCGCTTCGGCATCGGCGCGCGCCTGGTCCACACTCTCATAGTCCTCGCGCAATGCGGTGAGGCTCTCCTCCACCTCGGCCTGCTCGCCGCGGCGCGCCTCCAGCTCGCTCTCCTGCGCCGCCAGTTCCTCCTGCAGCGCTTCGAGGCGGGACCGGGCCTCAGCGGCCTGTTCCTCGATTCGCTCGATCTCGCCACGTGCGGCCTGCTGCTCCTCGCCCATGGCAGCCTCTACCGATTGGCGCTCCTCCTCGAGCTCGGCCAGCCGCTGCTGCTGCGTCTCGATATCTTCTCCGGCCTGATTGCGCTCGTTGAGCTCCGCAAGCAGCTCCTGATGCTCACCTTCGACGGTCTCCAGCTGCTCCTCCAGCGCTTGGCTGCGCTCTCGATGTCCGCTGGCACTGTTGTGAGCCATGATTGCCCAGATGATGGCGAGTACGGCCACGGCGACCAGGGCCATGACGCGCCTGTCCTTGTAGAGTGGGCTTTCGGGTGTCTCCGACATTGGCTAGACCCTCCAGATGGTCCGTATTTGCCGCCGCCGGCCGGCGACAGCTGTGTCTCGGGAATGCTGACAACCGCTCCTTCCTCAGCATACATAGCCATGGCCACCGGCGAAAGGAAGCCATCCGCCACTACCGCTCGCGACTCCGGCGATGTCACGCGAAGCCGGCCCATGCTCAAGGCGAAGCCACGCGCCAACGGGAAAGCCAGGGTGTCCCTCGGACTTCGACGTCGAGGGCACGCAGCCAACGTGCCACGACCAGGTTCGACTGGTGGACAGCGGAATATTTCCGCGGATAAGGGACGAAGGCCAGCCCGAACTCTTCACTCGCCACCGGCTCGACCGCGGCGTCCTCGAAGTGCGCGTCGAGACGTCGCCGCAGGGCCTGGACGCGCCACGCGTCGACGCGAAGCCGATAGGCCTTGACGAGGCCCTCCGGGGCCAGCCGATGGAACTGTTGCGGTGACGTAATCCCGGGATGCTCGGCGCGCCCCAACCCGGACGCCGTCGGCCACAGCATGGCGGCAGCGCCGGCCGCCAGATGGCGTCGACCTTCGACGTACCAGCGCCATTCGCCATAGCTGTAGCGAGTGACGCCCCCCTCCTCGCGCGGCAGCACAAGGCTCGAGTGACGACCATGATCGAGCAGGTAGACATCGACGGGGCGGGCGATCGAATCGGCTTCTGGCGGCAGCACACGACCGACGCAGCCGGTCAGCGTCAGCGCGCACAGGAGGGTAACCAACCAGCACCGCAGATAGCCAGGATGCCGCATGTCCGCCTCGTTCGGGTTGACTGAGGCAGCCGTCGAAGGTCCGGTGGAGTGGCCGTTCCGAGGCCCCGACAGGAGTGCGCCGCCATTCGACGACCACGTCCCTGCCAGGGTGCGCCCATGCACGCCAGGCGATACGGATTGCCGGCGTGTGCGGCCGGGCTAGCGCAACCCGAGCAGCGACAGGATAAACAGCACCACCACGATCAGGCCGATGATATAGATGATATTGCGCATACAGCTCTCCTTGCTGTTCGATTCGGAGGAACGGCACGCCAGCCACCGGGCACCGTCAGCCCCAGTGTAGCGGACCTGAGCCAGGCATCCAGTGGAGCGGCATGCTTGTCGCCAGCGACCGGCGCGAATACCTTAACGGGCAGGACCCCGATAACGGCACAAGGAGCGACCTTGCCATGTCTCGAGATCACAGGTCGCAGTGGGCCATGGTCGTGCTGATCCCTCGCAGCGGTGCTTTTCTATGGCGAGTGCTGGCCGCCTTCCTGCGCAACCGAGGCATTCTGCTGGCGGGCGGTGTGGGCTACAACATCCTGCTCTCCATCGTGCCCCTCTTCGCCCTGCTTGCGGTACTGTTGACCCAGGTCGTCGATGAAGTCGTGTTGCTAGACGTGCTCAGCGTCCAGGCCGCCCATCTCGCGCCCGCCCATGCCGAGGTGCTGATGGAAGCCGTGCGCACCCTGCTCGCCTCCCGCGACGTGATCGGGCTGTTCGGCATTCTCGTGCTGCTGGTATTCAGTTCCTTCGCCTTTCGCATGCTGGAAGATGCGCTGGCCATCATCTTCCATACGCCGGAGGTCCACCCCAAGCGCAGCGTCTGGGTCTCGGTGCTTTTGCCCTACCTGTTCATGCTGGTACTGGGCGCCGGGCTCCTGGCGCTGACGCTGATGGTGGCGCTGGCCGAGGCGATCGGCAGCCTGTGGCAGGCGATAGCCGGGCGCGACATGCCGTTGGCCGGGCTCTCCGACCCCCTGCTCAACCTGTTCAGCTTCCTCGGCGTCTTCCTGCTCTTCAGCGCCATCTACAAGGTCCTGCCGGTGGTGCGAATCGCGCTGAAGAGAGCATTGGTGGGCGGTTTCGTCGCGGCGCTGCTATGGGAAGGGGTGCGTTCCCTGCTGATGTTCTATTTCCTCAACGTCTCGCTGGTGAACGTCGTCTACGGCTCGTTCGCCACGCTGATCGTGGTCCTGCTCACCCTCGAGGTCGGCGCCATGATCGTGCTGCTCGGCGCCCAGGTGATCGCCGAGCTGGAGTACAACGCCCGCCGTGGCCTGCCGTGGTATGTCGACCCTCGGCGTGAAGCGGTGACTCATGTTGATTGAGGCGGCGCTCAGCGACGGGAACCTCGGCCGCGCAATCGACTCAGCAAATGCAACAACGCCTTGCCGCTGACCATGCCCAGCACGTAGATCACCAGCAGCAGCAGCGCCAGCGGCAACTGCATGCTCCAGGTGAGGAAGCGCACCTCCACCAACGCGATATTCTGCACGAAGAGAATCGCGACCAGCAGCGTGACCAGGATCTTGACGGCCAGCAGTAACGTATCCATGCACCCCTCCCAAAACCGTATGCCTTCAAGCTGGGTGGCGGGGCTGGCCTTGTCAACTTTTGCTAATACGCCACGCCCGACCGAAACCGGGCGCAGGGTCAGCTAGAGGGGAAATCAGCCCATGGCGAACAACGCACCGGCGGCGGCGATCATCAGGCCGAGCGCCCGCACGAGGCGCTTCTCGCGCACGAGGAGGTAATGGCCCGCCTGCCGGCCCGCATAGCCGATCGCCAGCGTGGCCAGGGTGAAGCCGGCCAGGTAGGCGAACATCGACGCCCCGGGGGGCATTTCGCTGCCGTGGGCCTGGCCGTGGAGGAGCATGAACAGCACCAGCACGCCTGCCCCGATGCCGGCCGGGACCCTGACCAGTGCGGCGACCAGCACTCCCGCCAGCAGCACCGACAGGGCGATGCCGAGTTCCACGCCCGGCAGTGCCACGCCGGCCCAGGCCAGGCCCGCCCCCAGCAGCATGCCGACCGCGGCCAGTATCGGCGCAACGCGGCCGAAGGCGTGTCCCTGGCGCAACCCCCACAGCCCGACGGCCAGCATCGCCAGCAGGTGGTCGAGTCCCAGCAGCGGGTGGGACAGGCCGGCAACAAGACCGGCGCCATGGTCAGGCGCATGCCCCGGGTGGGCCACGGCGAGTCCGGAAAGCAGCAGCATCACCGGCACCGTCAGAAGGGCCAGTCGCGAGGATGTCGGTACGGTCGTTGTCATGTTGGCGATCTCCTTGCCGATGAGGGAAACGGGGTTGGGGTTGGGCTCAGGCGCTGGCCGGCTGGGCCTGGGGCCGGCGCTCCGGTAGCATGCCGCGGTCGAGAATGAAGCGGATGATCGCCTCGAGGCCGACGCCGTCGTAGAGATTGGTGAAGACAAACGGACGCTCGCCGCGCATCTTCTTCGAGTCGCGCTCCATCACCTCGAGCGAGGCATGCACCTGCTCGGCGATGTCGATCTTGTTGATGATCAGCAGGTCCGACTTGGTGATGCCGGGCCCGCCCTTGCGCGGGATCTTGTCGCCGGCGGAAACGTCGATCACGTAGAGGGTGAGATCGGAGAGCTCGGGGCTGAAGGTGGCCGAGAGGTTGTCGCCGCCCGACTCCACCAGCACCAGCTCGAGGCCCGGGTGGCGCCCCTGCAGCTCGTCGATGGCGGCCAGGTTCATCGAGGCGTCCTCGCGGATCGCCGTGTGCGGGCAGCCGCCGGTTTCCACGCCGAGGATGCGGTCGGCCGGCAGCGCCTCGTGGCGCAGCAGGAAGTCGGCATCCTCGCGGGTATAGATATCGTTGGTGACCACGGCGATGTCGTAATGGTCGCGCAGCGCCAGGCAGAGCTGCTTGAGCAGGGCCGTCTTGCCGGAACCCACCGGGCCGCCGACGCCGACGCGTAGGCAATCTGTCATGTCGTTCTCCTAACTCCTGAAAAGCCGTGAATACTGGGTCTCGTGCAGCGCGCTGGCCAGGGCCAGGCCAGGCAGCGCCGGGCCGAGTTCGTCGTCTTCCAGCGCGAGCGCTTCATCCACCGCGGCCACCAGCGCCGGGCGCAGCCGTTCGACCAGGCGCTGGGCGGCGGTATGCCCCAGCGGCAGGGCCTTGCAGGCCACAGCCAGCTGGTTCTCGAGCCACGCCCAGGCGAAGCCGAGCATGGCCTGGCGCGGGGCGACGCCGCGCACTCGGGCGGCCCAGGCGAAGACGGTCACGTAGCCCGCCCCCATCGGCAGCGCGGACTCGCCGGCGGGAAGCAGGTCGAGGCTACCCAGCAACCGGGCCAGCGATGCGCCCAGGCGAGTATCCTCGGCGGCCAGCTCGGCGGTCTCGCGGTTGGCGGCGAGCCAACGGTCCCACTGAGCCACCGCCGCACCATCGCCGGCGGTCCAGGCCTGCTGCAGGCGCGCCAGCGCCGGCAGCTCGCAGCGCGTCGGGCCGTCCTCGAGCACGCCGGCAAGCCAGTCGCCGAGGCTCGTCTCGTCTTTTACCCAGCCCAGCTCGAAGGCGCTCTCGAGCCCCTGGGAGAAGGCGAAGGCCCCGATCGGCAGCGCCGGGCTGACCAGCTGCAGCAAGCCCAGCAGCGCCAGGTCGTCGCCCTGCGCCATCCCCTGGGTCGCCTCAATGGGCATGGTGATGGCCTTGGCCGTGGTGACTGTGATCGTGGCCGTGCGCACGGTCATGCTCGTGGTCATGCGCAGGCGAATGGCCGAGCTGGTGGTAGGCGCCCGGCTCGGGGTCGAAGGGCGCCTCGTGCCGCTCCAGGCTCGCCCCCAGCAGCTCGGCCAGCTCTTCCAGAACGTGGTCCGGCGGGAAGCGCACGTAGCCGCCCTTGGCGTCCTCGCCCAGCGCCAGCTGTACATGACGGTTTCCCAGGTGATAGGCGAGCCGCGCCAGCGGCAGACCGGTAGCCACACGGGCCGTGACGACGGGTTCGATGGCCGCCCTGACCCGCACGATCTCGCCACCCTCGGCGCGCAGGCCCTCGCCGTCGCGCAGCACCGGGCCGCGGTCGAGGAACAGGCCCAGCTCGCGACCGGCGTCGCTCACCGCCTTGAGCCGACCGCGAATGCGCAGCTCATAGGCCAGGGTCAGGGTATCGCCGGCCTGGCGCCCCTCGATGGGGCCCAGGCGTTCGATCAGTTTCAGCATCGCTATTGCCTCGTTGAATTCAGGTCCTGGGCCAGGCCAGCGCCAGGCCGCACCCCGCCGAACCACCTCGCGCGACCGCAGGAGTCCGACCGGAATGCCAGGGTTTCGGGCGCGTGGCGTGGTGAGCGCGGGGTTGCGAGCATGGCGCCATCCTCGAAGGCTTCAGAACAGGTGGTAGCGCTGCGCCAATGGCAGCTCGGTGGCCGGCTCACAGCTCAGCAGCTCCCCGTCGCAGTGCACCTCATAGGTCTGCGGGTCGACGCTGAGCTCGGGGCAGGCATCGTTGAGCTTCATGTCGCTCTTGCGCACCTCGCGCACGTTCCTGCATGCCGCCAGCCCGCTCTGCAGGCCCAGCCGCTCCCTGATGCCGGCGTCCAGCGCCGCCTGGCTGACGAAGGTCAGCCGCGTGGCGCTCGCCGCGCGGCCGAAGGCGCCGAACATGGGGCGGTAGTGCACCGGCTGCGGCGTGGGGATCGAGGCGTTGGGGTCGCCCATGGGCGCCGCCGCGATCATCCCCGCCTTGAGGATCAGCGCCGGCTTCACGCCGAAGAAGGCCGGACTCCACAGCACCAGGTCGGCCAACTTGCCCACCTCGATGGAACCCACCTCATGACCGATGCCGTGGGTGATCGCCGGGTTGATGGTGTACTTGGCGATGTAGCGCCGGGCGCGGAAGTTGTCGGCGCCGAGCGCCTCGTCCTGCGGCAGCAGGCCGCGCTGGACCTTCATCTTGTGGGCGGTCTGCCAGGTGCGGCACACCACCTCGCCGACCCGGCCCATGGCCTGGGAGTCCGAGGCGATCATCGAGATCACCCCCAGGTCCTGCAGGATGTCCTCGGCGGCAATGGTCTCGCGGCGAATGCGCGAATCGGCGAAGGCCACGTCCTCGGCAATATTGGGGTCGAGGTGGTGGCACACCATCAGCATGTCGAGGTGCTCGTCGATGGTGTTGACCGTGTAGGGGCGCGTCGGGTTGGTCGAGGACGGCAGCACGTAGGGCTTCGAGCAGGCGGTGAGGATATCCGGCGCGTGGCCGCCCCCGGCGCCCTCGGTGTGGTAGGTGTGGATGCCGCGCTCCTTGAAGGCGGCCAGGGTGTCCTCGACGAAGCCCGATTCGTTGAGCGTGTCGGTGTGGATGGCGATCTGCACGTCGTAGCGCTCGGCCACGCTCAGGCAGGTGTCGATCGACGCCGGCGTGGTGCCCCAGTCCTCGTGCAGCTTGAGCCCCATGGCCCCCGCCTCGAGCTGGGCTTCCAACGCCTCGGGCAGGCTGGCGTTGCCCTTGCCGAGCAGGCCGATATTCATCGGCAGCGCGTCCACCGCCTGCAGCATCCTGCCGATGTGCCAGGCGCCCGGCGTGCAGGTGGTGGCGTTGCTGCCGGTGGCAGGTCCCGTGCCGCCGCCGAGCATGGTGGTGATGCCGCTCATCAGCGCCTCCTCCACCTGCTGGGGGCAGATGAAGTGGATGTGGGCATCGATGCCGCCGGCGGTGAGAATCTTGCCCTCGCCGGCGATCACCTCGGTGCCCGGGCCGATGACGATCTCGACGTCGGGCTGTGTATCGGGGTTACCCGCCTTGCCGATGGCCGCGATGCGTCCCGCCTGGATGCCCACGTCGGCCTTGACGATGCCCCACCAGTCGAGGATCAGGGCATTGGTGATCACGGTATCCATCACCGTGCTGTCGGCGCGCTGACTCTGGCCCATGCCGTCGCGGATCACCTTGCCGCCGCCGAATTTAACCTCCTCGCCGTAGTGGGTGGCGTCGCGCTCCACCTCGATCCACAGTTCGGTGTCGCCCAGGCGCACCCGGTCGCCCACGGTGGGGCCGAACATGTCGGCATAGGTCTGCCGGCCGATCTTGTTGGGAGAGGTATTGGGAGAGCTGTTATGAGAGCGGGTGCTCATGCGCTACCTCCTTCCAGCTTTCCCATCACGTCGCCGCGGAAACCGTAGATGTGTCGGCTGCCGGCATAGGCGATCAGCGTGACTTCACGGGTCTGGCCCGGCTCGAAGCGAATCGCCGTGCCCGCCGCCACATCGAGGCGAAAGCCACGCGCCCTGGCGCGGTCGAAGACCAGCGCCGGATTGGTTTCGGCGAAGTGATAGTGAGAGCCGACCTGGATCGGCCGGTCGCCGGTATTGGCCACCTCGATCGTGATCCGCTCACGTCCGGCGCAGAGCTCGATCTCGCCGTCCTGCAATTGGTACTCACCAGGAATCATGACGCCTCCTTAACAACGTTGCGGAAATGAGCGAGCGACGGCCAGACAAGGCGAACAGAGGCGAGCCAGCGGAGTTGACTGGGTGCTCAATGAGCACGGCGAGCCGATGTTCAACGCGGTATGGCCGAGCGCAGCCATTTCGACCTCCGCTAGACGATGGGCGTGTGGACCGTGACCAGCTTGGTGCCATCGGGAAAGGTGGCCTCCACCTGCACCTCGTGCACCATTTCGGCCACTCCCTCCATGACCTCGTCGCGACCGAGAATCGCGCGCCCGTAGCTCATCAGCTCGGCCACGCTGCGACCGTCTCTCGCCCCTTCCATGATCTCGAAGCTGATCAGCGCCACGGCCTCGGGATAGTTGAGCTTGAGGCCGCGTGCCCGGCGTCGCTCGGCCAGCTGCGCGGCGGAGAACAACAGCAGCTTGTCCTTGTCTCGCGGGGTCAGTTCCATGCGTGTCTCCTGGCAAGTCAGGTGAACCAGATTCGGGGAGGATGGGCCGGCACACCGGCAAGCCGGGGCCTCAGGCAAGCCCAGGCCTGACGGCAGATCTCCCAGGCTTCGTTACGCTCATGCCCCAGGTAGCGCAGCAGCAGCACGCCATGACGAACGGTCACCGCCCAGCGCGGGCTCGGCGGGATCGCCCCACGCAGCGCCTCGATAGCGGCGATTTCCTCGCCAAGCCCCACGGCCCACAGGGTGGCCTGAACGCTGGCGCCGCCCTGCCCCCAGCGACCGGTGAAGCGCGGGTGCGCCGGGTCCAGCGGCTGGCGCTCCAGCCACAGCGGCTGGCCGTCGCGCAGCAGCCGAAAGCGCTGCTCGATGCGGCCCGACACGTAGGGCAGCCTGCTCGCCGGGCGGCCCAGCGCCAGCACTTCCCAGCCCAGGCAGCGAGCGTCGCCGGCCAGGCTGATCTCGGTGCCCTGCTCGCCACGGGAGCCATCGAAGGCGAGGGTCTCCTGGGGCAACCATTCGAGCAGCCCCCCCGGAGCCACCGACAGTCTGGTCCGCTGCGACCAGGCCACGCCGTGGCTGTCGGCGCGGTAGAGCTTGTTGGCCGCCGGAGTCGTGAGCAGTACCCGCGCGCCCGCTTCGGCCCGTGCCGAGATGCTCAGCGCATCGCCACTGACCAGACCACCCGGGGGATGCAGCAGGTAGACGTGGCAGGCGCCTTGACGGCCCTCCGGATAGAAGGGCCGCTGTACCCGCAGCGGGCCGCGGTGGCGAGCCTGCTGCATGCGCGTGGCACCGTCACGCACGCCGAAGCCGAGTTCGAGCGACGCCGCCCAGCGGCGCTCAACGTCGAAGCGATGGCCGGAATCCGGCGACGGCTCGGCGAAGGCGGCCGTATCGAGGGTGGCTGTCGCGAAAGAAGCTGACTCGAAATAGGTCATGGGCGGCTCGTGGAAGCATGTCTGAACAATCCTTGAGCAAGAGCCGTACCAGCTTGGTGAATCGCCCACACAGGCATTGGCAAACAGTGCCTTATCAAAAAATCGGCGAGTCGGTGATCACGGCCCGCCGACTCATTCTGGTGCCTCCGACCAGGGAGTACGCACCTGTCCTGTGCACCTCGGGTCCTGTCGGCACCCTTCCGGTGCGGCGCCTGCGCGCCCTACACCGTCAGGTGCTCCTTGATCAGCCCATCGGACAGTTCGCCGATCGCCCCCCTGGCCACCGATCGGCCACGATCCATGATCGCGAAGCGGTCGGCAAAGCGTCGTGCGAAGGGCAGTTTCTGCTCCACCAGCAGTACCGTCAGGCCATCCTCGGCGATCAGCTTGCGAATCACCTCGCCGATCAGGGTGACGATATTGGGCTGGATCCCCTCCCCCGGCTCGTCGAGGATCAGCAGGCGTGGCTCGATCACCAGCGCCCGACCGATGGCCAGCTGCTGCTGCTGGCCGCCCGAGAGATCGCCACCCCGGCGCTGCTTCATCTCATCGAGCACCGGGAAGAGTTCAAAGATGCGCTCCGGAATGGTGCGCCGACCGTCGCCGCGAGCCGCCAGGCCGGTACGCAGGTTCTCCTCCACGGTGAGCAGCGGAAAGATCTGCCGCCCCTGGGGCACGTAGCCGATCCCCAGCCGCGAACGATCCTCCACCCGCCGCCGGGTCAACTCGACATCGTCGGCATAGCGAATGCTGCCGGAGGCCACCGCCACCTCACCCATGATCGCTTTCATCAGGGTGGTCTTGCCCACCCCGTTTCGTCCCATCACGCAGGTGCACTGGCCCGACGGCACGCTCAGGTCGAGGTCCCACAGGGTGTGGCTCTCGCCATAGAACTGATTGAGTTTGTCGATTTCGAGCATCAAACCGCCTCCTCCTCGGCTTCGGCGCCCAGGTAGACCTCGACCACCCGCGGGTCGCACGACACCTGGTCCATGCTGCCCTCCGCCAGCACACTACCCTGATGCAGCACCGTCACCTTGCGCGCGATGGAACGCACGAAGCCCATGTCGTGCTCCACCACCACGACCGACTGCTTGCCGGCAAGGCCGGTGAGCAATTCGGCGGTGCGCTCCATCTCCTGCTCGGTCATGCCGGCCACCGGCTCGTCCACCAGCAGAAGCCGCGGCCGCTGCATCAGCAGCATGCCGATCTCCAGCCACTGCTTCTGGCCGTGGGAGAGGATGCCCGCCGGGCGCTCACGCAGCTCGGCCAGGCCGATGGTCAGCAGCACCTCGTCGATGCGGTCGCGAATCTCGCCGTTCATGCGTGCCGTCAGCGTGGGCAGGATGCGCTTGTCGGCGGCCATCGCCAGCTCCAGGTTCTCGAATACCGTGAGCGCCTCGAACACCGTGGGCTTCTGGAACTTGCGGCCGATGCCGAGGCTGGCGATCTGCGGCTCGTTCATGGTCAGCAGGTCGTGGCGACTGCCGAACCATACCTTGCCGCTGTCGGGTCGGGTCTTGCCGGTGATGATATCCATCATGGTGGTCTTGCCGGCGCCGTTGGGTCCGATGATGCAGCGCAGCTCGCCGTCGTCGATGGTCAGGTTCAGGTCGTTGATCGCCTTGAAGCCGTCGAAGCTGACCGTGACATCTTCGAGGTAGAGAATCGGCCCGTGGCGCACGTCGACCGGCGACTCGGCCGGCACCAGGAAATCGAAGACCCGGTCACGATTGGCCAATGAACTCAAAATGCTCATGCCGATGCCTCCTTGCCGGAGAATGCACCCGAGCCCACGGCACGACGCCGGTATCTCAGTGCCAACAGGCCGGCGACCCCCTTGGGCAGGAAGACCGTGACCAGCACGAAGAGCCCGCCCAGGGCGAACAGCCAGGCGTCGGGCATGACACCGGTGAACACCGTCTTGGCGTAATTGACCAGTATCGCCCCGATCACCGCTCCATAGAGCGTCGCGCGGCCGCCCAGCGCCACCCACAGCACGATCTCGATGGAGAACAGCGGCGAGAATTCGCTGGGGTTGATGATGCCGACCTGGGGCACGTAGAGTGCGCCCGCGAGCCCCGCCAGCATGGCCGAGACCGTGAACACGAACAGTTGGAAGCGCTCGACCCGATAGCCGAGGAAGCGCGTGCGCGCCTCGGCGTCGCGGGTGGCCACGCACACCCGGCCCAGCTTGCTGGTAACGATGGCCCGGCACAGCACGTAACCCAGCGCCAGGGCCACGCCGGTGGCCAGGAAGAGGCCCAGCCGGGTCTCGCTGCTGCGCAGGTTGAAGCCGAGGATCTCGCGGAAATCGGTCAGCCCGTTGTTGCCGCCGAAGCCCATCTCGTTGCGGAAGAAGGCCAGCATCAGGGCGAAGGTGAGCGCCTGGGTGATGATCGACAGATACACCCCGGTGACCCGCGAGCGGAACGCCAGGAAGCCGAACACCAGCGCCAGTGCCCCTGGTGCCAGCAGCACCATCAGGAAGGCGAACCCGGCCATGTCGAAGCCATGCCAGTACCACGGCAGGCTGTCCCAGTTGAGGAACACCATGAAGTCGGGCAGCACCGGGTGGCCATAAACGCCACGGTCACCGATCTGGCGCATCAGGTACATGCCCATGGCATAGCCGCCCAGGGCGAAGAAGGCGCCATGGCCCAAGCTGAGGATACCGAGATAGCCCCATACCAGATCCACCGCCACCGCCAGCAGCGCATAGCTCAGGTACTTGCCGAACAAGTTAACGGTATAAGCACTGACGTAGAGCGGGTGACCAGGCGGTACCGCCACGTGCAGCAGCGTTACCAACGCCATGGCGGCAAGCAACACGCCGAGAAAGATCAGCGTCGAGCGCTCACCGAACGGCCGCAGCAGCCAGAGTCGAGATGAATCCATGGATCAGCCCTCCGCCGCCCGGCCCTTCTGCGGGAAGAGTCCGCGGGGGCGCTTTTGAATGAACAGGATGATGAACACCAGCACGATGATCTTGGCCATCACGGCACCGGCCCAGGGCTCCAGCACCTGATTGATCACACCCAGCGAGAGGCCCGCCACCAAGGTGCCCCACAGGTTGCCCACACCGCCGAACACCACCACCATGAAGGAGTCGATGATGTAGTTCTGGCCCAGGTTGGGGCCGACGTTGGTGAGCTGGCTGAGGGCCACGCCGGCCAGCCCCGCCACCCCGGAGCCCAGGGCAAAGGTCATGATGTCGACTCGGGTGGCGCGAATGCCCATGGAGCGCGCCATGGCACGGTTCTGGGTCACCGCCCGCACCTCGAGCCCTAGCCGGGTGCGGCGCATGATCAGCATCAGTACGGCGAACACCACCAGGGCGAAGCCGAGTACGTACATCCGATTAAGGGTGAGAGAGAGCGCATCGTTGATGGCAATGGAGCCGCTCATCCACTCCGGCGTGACCACAGTACGGTTGAGCGGCGAGATCACGGTACGCACCAGTTGCTGGAGAATCAGGCTGATGCCGAAGGTAGCCAGCAGCGTCTCCAGCGGGCGCCCCTTGAGGAACTGGATCACGCCGCGCTCGATGGCAACCCCTACCAGTGCCGCCACCAGGAAGCCAGCGGGAATCGCCAGCATCAGCGCCAGGCCCGGCTGGCCGGGCAGTAGCTGCTGCATGGCCCAGGCAGTGTAGGCACCGAGCATGATCAGCTCGCCATGGGCCATGTTGATCACGCCCATCACACCAAAGGTGATGGCCAGGCCGATGGCGGCCAGCACCAGCACCGACCCCAGCGACAGGCCAAAGTAGAGCGTCTCCACGGCGCGGTTGACCTTGAGCATCTGCTCGATACTGTTCAACGCCTCGCGGGCGGCATCGGCCACCAACGGATCATCGCCGCTCATGGCGCGGTTGAGAGCGACCCGCACGCGGGGATGCAGGCTGCCGCGCAGGTCGGCTATCGCCTCGATCTCGCCCTGTTCGAGCCGATGAATGGCCAGCGCCTGGACCAGGCGTTGGCGGACCCGGGCATCCTGTTCCGCTTCGATCACCTCGACCAGCGGTTCGGCCAGCTCGCCGTCGACCTCGCCCAGCAGACGCTCGGCCGAGGCGCGCCTCAGGTCGACGTCGGCGGCATAGAGATCGACAACGGCAATCGCACTGCGCAGCTGGCTGCGCAGTGCGTTGTTGATGCCGATACGGTCCAGGTCGCGGCGCGACATCTCGCCCAGCGCCTCGCCGTTCAGGGCGTCCTCGACCGGCCACTCCCGGCCGGCATTGTCGAGCACCACCACGAAGCGGCCCTCGTCGGTACGCTGCAGGCGGCCGTCGAGCAGCGCCTGCAGCCAGTCGCGGGCGCGCGGATCGTCGCTGCGCACGATCGCCTCGATGGCCTCGCCCTTGGCGGGAAAGGAGGACACATCGAGCGCCTCGAGCAGCGCCGTTGCCGCCGCCTCGCCGCCGGGGTCGCCATCCTGCGCGGCGCCGGGGGTCGCCACGGAGAGGCCGAGTGCCAGCGCGAGGGCCAGTACGAGAAGCCGCAGCCAGGCGCCTCGGGTGGTGGAGGCACGATCGCCCCCGGCGGCAGCTCCGGCCCTCGCTCGGGCCGACGTCGGCCCGCGCATGGGGGGATATCTCATGGCGAATGTCCTTGCTGACGGTGGAGAAGGCGTGCTTCCCCGCTGCACCGCAGCGGGGCGGGTGTGGGACTTACTCGGCCAGTGCCGCTTCGGCCTCTTCCGCGGCGGTGCTGCCGCCACAGCGACCGTTGGCCACGTTGAAGTTGCCGCAGCGCATCGGCGCCTGCCAGTCGGCGATCAGATCGCGCGAACCCGAGAGATAGTCGGACCAGGCATCGCCGGCCACGGTCGAGGGAGTCTGCCAGACGATGTCGAACTGGCCGTTGTCCTGAACCTCGCCGATCAGCACCGGCTTGGTGATGTGGTGATTGGGCATCATCGCTGCATAGCCGCCGGAGAGATTGGGCACGGTCACCCCGATGATCGCGTCCTTGACCGCGTCCACCTCGGTGGTGCCCGCCTTGCGCACGGCTTCCGCCCACATGTTGAAGCCGATGTAGTGCGCTTCCATGGGATCGTTGGTGACGGCCTCCTCGTCGCCGTTATAGTCGATCCAGGCGTCGATGAAGTCGTAGTTGGCGTCGGTATCGACGCTCATGAAGTAGTTCCACGCCGCCAGGTGGCCGACCAGCGGCCCGGTGTCGATGCCGGAGAGTTCCTGTTCGCCCACCGAGAAGGCGATGACCGGGATGTCGGCGGCATCGATGCCCTGGTTGGCCAGCTCGCGGTAGAACGGAACGTTGGCGTCGCCATTGATGGTCGAGACCACCGCCGTCTTCTTGCCCTCGCTGCCGAAGCGGCGCACCTCGGCAACGATGTTCTGCCAGTCGGCGTGACCGAAGGGGGTGTAGTCGATCAATATGTCCTCGTCGGCGACGCCGTGCTCCTCCTTGAGGAAGGCCTCGAGGATGCGGTTGGTGGTACGCGGATAGACATAGTCGGTGCCGAGCAGGGCGAAGCGCTCCACGCCCACTTCGTTGATCAGGTACTCCACCGCCGGGATCGCCTGCTGATTGGGCGCCGCCCCGGTGTAGAAGACGTTCTCCGAGGACTCCTCGCCCTCGTACTGCACCGGATAGAAGAGCAGGCCGTTGAGCTCCTCGAATACCGGCAGCACCGCCTTGCGCGAGACCGAGGTCCAGTTGCCGAAGACCACGTCGACCTCTTCCTGCTCGAGCAGTTCGCGGGCGCGCTCGGCGAACAGCGGCCAGTTGGACGCCGGGTCGACCACCACCGCCTCGAGCTGTCGCCCCAGCAGGCCGCCCTGCTCGTTCTGCTGCTCGATCAGCATCTCGACGGTGTCCTTGAGGGTCGATTCGCTGATCGCCATGGTGCCGGACAGCGAGTGCAGGATGCCCACCTTGATGGGCTCTTCCTGGGCCAGCGCGGGTGTGACGACGGCCAGGCCAAGCAGGGAGGCAGCCAGCCAGTGGGAGGTTCGGGACGAGCGGAACGGGGACATGGGATCTCCTTGCGGTGTGCGTTGTTATGTCGTCAGCCGGCGGTAGCGTCGTCACCGGACCGAGCACAAAGCCTGAGCAAGGGATGTACCAGTACCTGTTCAATCGAAACTTTTCATTGCAATTCAGAAGCGTGCAGAGGCTCGTACGAGGCGATTCACGCCCCGATGCCTCGATCTGGTTCATCGCCACGGGCCTGTTGCACCATGGCAAGGCAACCCGGCGCGTGCTTGCACCAGCGCCAGGCACCCGCATAAGGCACGCGACCCTCGACGCACGGGGGGAGCCGATTGGCTCCCCCCGTGGGTATGGCGCCGGTTAGGCTCACGCGTGCCTGAGGCGCAGCCCCTTGATGGCTTTCTTGATCAGCGGCAGGAATACCGAGAGCGCCGCGATCACCAGCAGCCAGAGGGAGATCGGCTTGTCGACGAACACCGACCAGTCGCCGCCGGCAATCTGCAAGGCGCGGCGCATCGACTCCTCCATCACCCCGCCAAGGATCATGCCCAGGATCATTGGCGCCGCCGGGAAGCCGAACAGCCGCATCGCCAGCCCCAACAGGCCAAACGCCAGCAGCAGGTAGAGGTCGATGACGCTGAAGTTGAGCCCGTAGACGCCGATCATGCAGAAGATCAGGATCATCGACAGCAACAGCGCGCGCGGCATGTCGAGGATCTTGGCGATCAGCGGAATCAGCGGCAGGTTCAGTACCAGCAGGAAGATGTTGCCGATGTACATGCTGGCGATCACGCCCCAGAACACGTCCGGGCGATCCTGGAGCATCGCCGGCCCGGGGGTCACCCCCATCACCAGCAGGGCACCGAGCAGCACCGCAGTGGTGCCGGAGCCGGGCACGCCGAGGGTCAGCAGCGGCACGAAGGAGCCGGTACAGGCGGCATTGTTGGCCGACTCCGGCGCGGCAACGCCCTTGATGTTGCCCTGGCCGAAGGTATCGCCGTCCTTGGCCAGGCGCTTCTCCATGCTGTAGCCGAGAAACGAGCCGATGGTCGCACCGGCCCCGGGCAGTACCCCGGTGAAGAATCCGAGGATCGAGCCCCGGGTCATCGGCCCGGCGATCTCCTTGACCTCGCCGCGGGTGAGCTTCAGCGAGCCGATGGCGTTGCGCGGCTGCTCCTTGCCGCCGCCGCCGCGCAGCAGCATGTAGAAGACCTCGGCCAGGGCGAAGATGCCCAGCGCCATGACCAGGAAGTCGACCCCGTCGAGCAGGTGGGCCGAGCCGAAGGTGAAGCGCTCGGTGCCGGTCTGGCGGTCGATGCCGATGATCGACACCATGATGCCCACCACCGCGGCGATCAGCCCCTTGATCAGCGACTTGTCGGAGAGGCTGACCACGGCGGTCAGGCCCAGCACCATCAGCGAGAAGTACTCGGCGGGGCCGAAGCTCACCGCGACCTTGGACAACAGCGGCGCCACCAGCATGAGACCGACCACCGACAGGGTGCCACCGACGAACGAGGAATAGGCGGCGATGGCCAGGGCCTTGCCGGCCTGGCCCTTCTTGGCCATCGGATAGCCGTCGAATGAGGTCGCCACGGTGCCGGCAACCCCGGGGGCGTTGAGCAGGATCGAGGAGGTCGAGCCGCCGAAGATGGCGCCGTAATAGACACCCGCCATCAGGATCAGGCCCGAAGAAGGATCCATGGCGAAGGTGATGGGGATCATCAGCGCCAGGGCGCTGATCGGCCCCAGGCCCGGCAGCATGCCAATGATGGTACCGGCGAACACGCCGGTGAAGACGTAGAGGATGTTCATCGGGCTCAGCGCGATGCCGAAGCCGTAGATCAGGTTGTTGAGGGATTCCATGGCAGCCTCGCTGGGGAACGGAGATGACGTGGCCGCCTCACAGCGGCAGCAGCCCGGTGGGCAGATAGACGTCCATCACTCGAGTCATGATCAGGTAGAGCCCCAGCACCACCCCCAGGGTGGCAATCAGGGTGATACCGTGACGCCGGTAGCCGTAGTAGACGGTCAGCCCCACGGCCAACAGCATGGAGGCGAGCACGAAGCCCAGCGGTACCAGCAGCGCGGCATAGGCGGCGATGGCCAGGAAGGTGATGATCACGCGCGCCCAGGGCCGCTGCCAGGCGGGCAGTGCGGCCTCCTCCCTGGATTGGACCGGGTCGGGAATGTCGCGCGCCTGGGGCTTCTCCAAGAACAGCATCAGCGACAGCACCAGCAGCGAGGTGCCCAGCACCTTGGGGAAGTGGTCGGAGTCGATCGGCCGCGGCAAGGCGAACTGGGGAATCTGGAAGGCCAGTACCAGGTACAGGACCGCAAAGGTCGCCAGCACCAGGCCCAGCACTTGATTGACGTTGAGTCGGGTCATGGGAATCAATCCTGAGCGCATTTCGCTCAAGTCGTGAGGATGAAGGAAGCGGCGGACGTCAGGGTCGAGCGTGGCAGCCCCACGCCGCCATCCGGCGGCGCGGGGCCGGGGTTTCACTCGACCATGCCGAGTTCGCGCAGGATGTCGCTGAACTCATCGGCCTGGGCATCGAGGAATTCGCCGAACTCCTCGCTGCCCTGATAGGCGTCGATCCAGCCGAGGCGGTCGCGGGCATCGGCCCAGCCGTCGGTCTCGAGCATCTCCTCGAACAGCGACTCGTAGTAGGCCACGGCCTCGTCGGACATCCCCGGGGGGCCCATCACGCCGCGCCAGATATCGAAGGTATAGTCCAGCCCCTGTTCCTCGAAGGTGGGCACATTGGCAAGCTCGCCGCCGAGGCGCTCGGTTGAGGAGACGCCCAGGGCACGCAGTTCCCCCTCCTCCTCCTGGATCAGGCCCACGGCCTCGCTCGCGCCGCTGACCACGGCCTCGATATGACCACCCATCAGGTTCGTCATGGCCTCGCCGCCACCGGAGAAGGCCACGTAGTTGATGCTGCCCGGCTCGATGCCGGCCTCGCCCGCCAGGCCGGCCACGGCGATATGGTCCATGGAACCCGGGGCGCTGCCACCGCCGATGCTGAGCCCGGGATTTTCGCGAATCGCCTCCATCAGGTCGTCGATGTCTTCATAGTCGGAGTCGGCGTCGACCAGCAGGGTGATGTAGTCGGTGCTCAGCCGGGCCACCGGGGTGAAGTCGCTGTGGTCATAGCGCGACGAGCCGGTCAGCGGGACCAGGATGATGGGCGGACTGGTGGCGAAGAGCATGTGATCGTTACCCTCGTCCTTGGCGACCTCCGCCCACGCCACGGCACCGCCGCCGCCCGGGGTGTTGATGGGCGCGAAGTTCTGCTCGGCCAGCTCTTCCTCCTGAAGCACGCGGGACACGGTGCGCACGAGCGTATCCCAGCCACCGCCGGGGTTGGCCGGAGCGATAAACTCGACGGACTTGGACGGCTCGAAGGCCATGGCGCTGCCGGCGCTCAAGGTAACAGCGGCGACGGCGATAAGTTTGAGCGGCGTCTTGGTGGACATTGTTGTTGTCCCTCCGATATTGGCGAATGGCGCAAAAGCGGGTTGCGGTGTGTCGTTGGCTACCTTACAATTCTGTAAGGTAGAACAACGTTCTTCAGAATAGAAACTAGGCGCGCCGGCAGGCAGCGTCAATGCACGCGGTCGCAATTGCGACCAAAGTTGCATGCATCCAGGCTCAGGAGATCACGCATGGCCCAGGATCGCGTCGAGGCCGTCGAGCGGGCGCTCACCGTACTGGAAGCGTTCGATGTCGATCGGGAAGCCCTTTCGCTCGCCGAACTCGCCCAGGCAACCGGCTTCTACAAGAGCACCCTGCTGCGCCTGCTGGGGTCGCTGGCCCGCTATGACTACGTGCAGCGCGCCCACGACGGTCGCTGGAGCCTGGGCAGCGCTCCCCTTCGCCTAGCCCGGCGCCACCCCCCAAGCCGTCAGCTGACCGCTCGTATCCAGCCGCTGCTCGAGCGACTGGCCGCCGCAACCGGCGAGACCGCTGCCCTGCTCGAGAACCACGGGCGCCAGGTCGAATGCCGGCTATCGGCCATGCCCAGCGTGGCGTTGCGCCACGAGCTGCGGCCGGGTAGCCAGTGGCCGCTGGCCACTGCCGACGACCCCCGTCCCGAGCTGCCTGGCGGCAAGATGCTGTTGCAGGCCCTGCCCGGCGTTCCCGGCGAGCCCAGGCGCTGGTTGAGCCTCTC
Organism: Billgrantia lactosivorans; assembly: GCF_003254665.1. Lineage (GTDB taxonomy): Bacteria > Pseudomonadota > Gammaproteobacteria > Pseudomonadales > Halomonadaceae > Halomonas > Halomonas lactosivorans. The sequence continues at coordinate 560,593 of NZ_QHGY01000001.1, forward strand.
CGGTCCGTCGAGCCGCCTCGATGCGCGAAGCGAGGCCGCGCTCGAAGCGGCGCGACAGGAGTTGACCGCCGTGGGGGAGGCGGAGGCCACGACATGAACCTGCTGCTCGTCGAGGACGATCACCTGCTGGCCGAGACCCTCCAGGACGCCCTGGCGCTCGAGGGCTACGGCGTGACGCACCTGGCCGACGGCGAGATCGCCCGCCGCCACCTGGAGTCCCCTCATCACGATCACGCGCTGATCCTGCTCGACCTCAACCTTCCCGGTGCCGGCGGGCTCGAGGTACTGGAGACGCTGCGCCGCCATGACCGCGACACGCCGGTGCTGATCCTCACCGCCCGTGGCGCGGTGGAGGATCGCGTGCGAGGCCTCGACCTGGGCGCCGACGACTACCTGGCCAAGCCCTTCTCGCTCGAGGAGCTCGAGGCCCGCGTGCGCGCGCTGCTGAGACGACGCGTGCGCGGCCAGGAGCTTCGCGTCGGCGCCCTGCACTTCGACGGCCTGGCACAGCGGTTCACGCTGGACGGCGAGACCTTGCCGCTGCCACCCCGGGAGCAGCGCCTGCTCGGCTGCCTGATGCGCCACGCCGGCCAGCCCGTCGACAAGGCACGCCTCGCCGAAGAGGCCTTCCAGGGAGAAGCCATGGGCGACAACGCCATCGAGGTCTACGTGCATCGGCTGCGCAAGCGGCTGGACGGTAGCGACGTCGCCCTGCGCACGGTGCGTGGGCTCGGCTACCTGCTGGAGGCGACGTGAAGCGCGGCGACAGCCTCTACCGCCGGCTGCTGGCCTGGCTGCTGATCCCGCTGCTGGCCCTGGGCGGCCTGATGGTGCTCCAGGCCTGGGTGGATGCGCGGCGTACCGCCGATCGCGCCTTCGACCGGCTGCTCGAGGCGGCCAGCCTGGCGATCGCCGAGCAGGTCCAGTGGCAGGACGACCGACTGTGGCTCGACCTCCCCCCGGCGGCGCTGGACATGCTCGCCACCGATGCCGATGAGCGCGTGTTCTACAGCCTGGTCGACCGCGAAGGGCGCTTCATCACCGGCAATGCCGAACTCCCCGGCGACGAACGCGCCGATGCCGAAGCCGGCGATACGCTGCTGTTTCGCGATGTCGACTGGCACGGCATGACGCTGCGCCAGGGCGTACGCCGCTCACGCCTGGAGGACTGGCGCCTGCGGGAGCGCTTCGAGGTTCGCGTGGCCCATAGCCGCGAGGGGCGCGATACGCTGACCTACGAACTGCTGCGCGCCAATCTCGCCTACATCCTGGCGATGGCCCTGGTCGCCATCGCGGTCCTGGTGGTGGCGATTCGCTCCGCCCTGGCACCGCTCACCCGGCTGCGGCGCGCCATTCGCGCTCGTGACCCGCGCACCCTGGCCCCCCTCGACCTGCCATTGCCGCGGGAACTGGCCGAACTGCGCGAGACCCTCAACGAACTGCTGGCGCGCATGAGGCGGGTACGCGCCAATCAGGAGCGCTTCATCGGCGACGCCTCGCACCAGCTACGCACGCCGCTGGCGGGACTCTCGGCGCGGGCCGAGCTGGCCCTGCGCCAGGACGATCCGGCGCGCTGGCGCGACGCCCTCAGCGCCATGCAGGCAACCAGCGCGCGCACCGCGCGGCTGGCCATGCAGCTGCTCTCGCTGACGCGGCTCGACAACCCCGAGTACCGCCCCGAACCGGCACCACTGGACCTCAACGATATCGCTCGCCAGGCGGTGCGCGACCACTGGGCGAGCTGTCACCGTCGCGGCATCGATCTCGGCGTGGAGTGTGCCCCGCACCCCGTCCGGGCCCAGGGCATCGACTGGCAGCTGCAGGAAGCGCTGAGCAACCTGATCGACAACGCCTGTCGCTACGGCGGCCGGCACATCACGTTGCGCACCCAGGCGCGGCCACCCCTCCTCGAAGTCGAGGACGACGGTCCCGGCATTCCCGAGTCGCGCCGCCTGCTGGTGCTGCGCCCCTTCCACCGCGGCGAGGAGGGGGGCGAAGGCTCCGGGCTCGGCCTGGCCATCGTCGACAGCATCGCCCGCGCCCATGGCGCCCGGCTCGAGCTGAGCCAGGGAGCGAACGGTCACGGCCTTGTCGTGCGCCTGCGCTTCAGCGAGGAGAACCCATGATACGGCCCCTGTCCTGGTTGCTGCTTGGCCTGTGGAGCCTGGCCGCCACGGCCGAGGAGACCCTGCACTACCCTGCCGACCCCGAGGCCGGGACGCCTCAGCAGCTGGTGATCCACGCCGCCCTGGACCTGCCGCAGGCACGCCCGCTGCTCGAGGCGTTCCATCGCCGTCACCCGCGGCTCGAGCTGTCCTACCGCAACCTGACGACCCTCGAGCTGCACCAGCGCTTCCTCGATGCCCCGGATGATGCCGACGTGGTGCTCTCTTCCGCCATGCCCTGGCAGTATCACCTGGCCAACGACGGCCACGCCCTGCCCCTCGAGAGCGACGCCGCGCGACGCTGGCCGGCCTGGGCGCAGTGGCGCGGCGAGCTGTTCGCCTTCACCTTCGAGCCCATCGTGATGGTGGTGCATCGCGAGCTGATCGAGCGCTTCGGCGAGGTACGCAGCCACGGCGACCTGCTCGCGCTGCTGGACGATCACGCCGAGGCGTTGGCCGGCCGCATCGTCACCTACGATCCGGTACGCAGCGGCGCCGGATACACCTACGCCATCGAGGAGTCGCGACTCTCGCCGCGCTACTGGGATCTGGTCTCGGCCCTGGGACGCGCACGCACGGTGCTCGTCGACACCACCGGGGAGATGCTCGAAGGGCTCGAACAGGGACGCTACCTGCTGGGCTACAACCTGCTCGGCAGCTACGTCCGCGACGCGGTGGCCGACAAGTCGGACCTGATAATGGTGGTTCCCGACGACTACGCGCTGGTCACCCAGCGTCTTGCCTTCATCCCGCGCCAGGCGCCGCATCCTGAAGCGGGCGCGCTGTTCATGGAATTCCTGCTCAGCGAAGAGGGCCAGCGGGTAATTGCCGAGCAGACCCATCTCGGCGCCATGCACCCCACCCTGTCCGGCCCGGGTACCGCCGATGCCCTGCGCGAGGAAGTCGGTGACGCGCTGCGCCCGATCGCGATCGGCCCGGGCCTGTTGGCGACGCTCGACCGGCTCAAGCGCGAAGCCCTACTGGCGCGCTGGCGACGCGAGTTCCAGCGCGAGGTGCCTTCGCAGCGCTAGGAGGTCGCTTCATTCAGGCGACAGCCGCACCTCCGTCACGCCCTGCCCGAGCATCCCGAGCTCTTCGGCCGCACGACGCGAGAGATCGATGACACGGCCGCGTACGAAGGGCCCACGGTCGTTGATGCGCACCACCGTCTCGCGGCCGTTGTCCAGCCGCGTCACCCGGACCCGGGTGCCGAATGGCAAGCTGCGGTGCGCCGCCGTGAGCGCGTTGCGATCGTGGGCTTCGCCACTGGCGGTGCGCCGGCCATGGTAACGGTCGGCATAGAACGAGGCCTGCCCCTGCTCGCCATGCCAGCCGGATGGCGTCGAGGCACGCTCGACCTGCCGGCCGTCGCGTCCAGCACAGCCAACCGTCAATGCGAGCAGCAGCAGGACCAGCATTGCCCGCGCCGAGCGCGGGGCGGAAGTTCCGGCACCGAACATGCAACGAACGCTCATCCCTGTCACCTCGATGTAGGCGTCCCCATCGGACCGGCCCGACATTAGCGCCAAGCCTTGCGGCAGGCAAGCGTTCAGCCCGCCAGCGTGCGTCGCAGCCTCGGGCTGGCCAGTTCGCCGATCAGGGTGACCAGGACCAACACGCCCAGCAACCACGGCCAGTGCACGCCGAATTCGAGCCGTGCGATGCCCAGCGCATCGACGAATATCACCAGGATGCCCAGCGGGCTCACGTAGCGCACCATGAACAGCCACAGCGCGTGCCAGGACGGTGCCAGGCCCAGCTCCTCGCGGAAAGTCTCGCTCTTCAGCACGAAGCCGGCCAGCAGCACCATGCCCAGGCCGCCCAGCGGCATCATCCAGCGCGAGGTGAGATAGTCGAGCCAATCGAAGAAGTGCCGGCCGGCCAGGGTCCAGTCGGCGCCGACGTTGAATGACAGCATCGCCAGGGTGCTCACCAGCCACAGCACGATCCCGGTACCCCACGCCGCGGTGCGCCGGGTGATGCCCTTGTTGTCGACCAGCCAGGAGACGGTGGCCTCGACCATGGAGATCGACGAGGTCAGCGCTGCCATCGAGAGCATGACGAAGAACAGGATGCCGAACAGCGTGCCCAGCGGCATCGCCTGGAACGCCAGCGGCAGGCTCATGAACAGCAACCCCGGCCCCCCCTCGGGGCTCATGCCGTTGGCGAAGATCACCGGGAAGATCGCCAGGCCGGCCATCAACGCCACCAGCGTATCGGCCGCCGCCACGCCGAGGGTGGTACGGGCGATGGAAGCGCCCGCCGGCAGGTAGCTGCCGTAGGTGAGAATGGCACCGGAAGCCAGCGACAGAGTGAAGAAGGCGTGGCCCAGCGCGGCCAGCATGCCCTCGCTGGAGAGGCTGCCGGCGTTGAACGAGAACAGAAAGCGCCACGCCTCGCCGAAGCCGCCCGAGAACACGCCGTAACCGATCAGGATCAGCAGCATGATGACCATGCCCGGCATCATCCAGCTCACGCTCTTCTCGATGCCCGCCTGCACGCCCTTGCCGACGATCAGCATGGTGGCGAGCGTCACCAGGGTGCTCCAGAAGCCGAGGTTGAACGGGTTCTCGTTGTTGGCGACGAAGATCGCCGCCATGTCATCGACACCCGACCCGGCCAGGCCACCGGTCAGCATCTTCCCCAGGTAGGCGAACGACCAGCCCGCCACCACCACGTAGAAGCACAGGATCATGAAGCCGCACAGCATCGCCATCCAGCCCAGCAGCGACCACGCCGAGGAGCGCCCAGATTCGCGGACCACGCGGCGCACCGCATCGATGGGGCTGCCGCGGCCGCGCCGGCCGAAGGCGATCTCGGTCATCATGACCGGCACACCCACCGCCAGGATGCACACCAGGTAGACCAGCACGAAGGCGCCCCCGCCGTGCTCGCCGGTCATGTAGGGGAACTTCCAGATATTGCCCAGGCCGACGGCGGAACCCGTCGCCGCCAGCACGAAGCCCCAGCGGCTGAGCCACTGGACGCGAGGTTGTTGCTCGGTCGTCATTAGGTCACCAGAGGAATGGAATTGTTATCCACCTTCACAATACCCAGGAAAATAGGAGTATTGTGAAGGAATTTGCTGGAAAATGGGAGCGAAGCGACTTTTTATTCTAATGGTTCCTACATGACAGTAGGAAAGCCATGATTTATGTCGCGAGCGAAGATAGGCTGGCCGCCGCCGGAGCGGAGCTGCCGGAGTGTAGCCTGCTGCATGAGGACAGCGACGGTCCGACGCATCGGCACCGCCGGCGGCCAGCTATTTTCATCAAGTGCGCGAGCGCAGCAATACATCATGCTTTCCTAGAGTACGCCGCGGCGCATCTGATCTTCCTCGATCGATTCGAACAGGGCCTTGAAGTTGCCCTCGCCGAAGCCGTCGTTGCCCTTGCGCTGGATGATCTCGAAGAAGATCGGGCCGATCACGGTCTCGGTGAAGATCTGCAGCAGCACCCCTTCATCGGGCCCGCCGTCGATCAGCAGGTTCAGCTCGCGCAGCTCCTCGACGTTCTCCTCGTGGTTGGGCACGCGCGCGTCGACCTTCTCGTAATAGGTATCCGGCGTGGAGAGGAACGTCACGCCGTTGTCGCGCAGCGCCCGCACCGTGGCGTAGATGTCGTCGGTGGCCATGGCCAGGTGCTGGATGCCCTCGCCGTTGTACTCGCGCAGGAATTCGGCGATCTGCGAGGCGTCGTCGGCCGACTCGTTGATAGGGATGTGCATCTTGCCGCACGGCGCGGTCATGGCACGGGAGTGCAGGCCGGTCTTCTTGCCCTTGATGTCGAAGTAGCGGTTCTCGCGGAAGTTGGCGATCTCGGTGTAGAAGTCCGCCCACTTGTCCATCTGGCCGCGGTCGACGTTGTGGGTCAGGTGGTCGAGCACCTTGAGCCCCACGCTGTTGTCGTTGCGCGAACGGCCGGGGATCGGCTCGAAGTCGATGTCATAGATGGTGCGTCCGTCGCTGTCGACCTTCTCGTCGACGAAGTAGAGCAGCGAGCCGCCGATGCCACGCACTGCGGGGATGCCCACCTCGCCAGGGCCCACCGGGTTCTCCACCGCCTCGGCACCGTGGGCCAGGGCATAGTCGAAGGCCTGTTTGGCGTCGGCCACCTTCCAGGCCATGGCGCAGGCGCAGGGGCCGTGCACTTCGGCGAACTTGGCGGCGTGGCTGCCGGGCTCGGCGTTGAGCACGAAGTTGACGTTCTCCTGCTGGAACAGGAACACCTGCTTGGAGCGGTGCCTGCGCGTCTCGGTGAAGCCCATGCGGCTGAAAAGGGCACGCAGCGCCTCGATGCCCTCGGCCGTGGGTGCGCTGTACTCGACGAACTCGAAGCCGTTGGTACCGATGGGGTTCTCTTGGCTGATCGGTGACACGGTCTTGGCGGGTGCGTTCATGCTGACCTCCAGGGGGATTTGCCGTTGTTATTTCGTGCAGTCATGGATGCCGAACTGGTGCCCCCAGCCTAGTGCCCACGCTTCCCCCTCGAAACGCCCCTTTACGGCCTGGAGCGTGGGCGGCGGAGCTCCGCCCTCTCCCTTATCGTAAGAAAAACCTTACAGCCCTTCGAACTCCATAAGATCGGCCTTTGTTGTGGCTCAAAACCCTGACACGGCGTAAAGAATGCTTTACGACTCTCGTCCCCATTACGGCATCATGGCGCCACTGGCCAACCTCCACGCCACCCAGGCCAGAATAGCGGCAATCATCAGGTCGATGGCGCGCCACACCCGCTCGCTCGCCAGCCGCGGCGCCAGCCAGCCCGCCGCCGCCACCAGGCCGAAGAACCAGCCGAACGAGGCCATTGCCGCGCCGATGAAGAAGCCCCACGGGCTTGGCTGTACCGCACCGATGGCGCCAAGCAGCACCACGGTTTCCAGATAGACCTGGGGATTGAACAGCGTCACGGCCAAGGTCGCGGCCAGGGCGCCGCGCCACGACGCCTGGGCGCGCTCCTCGGCCACCAGTGCATTGCATGTGGATGCCCGGCGCAGCGCCAGCCACGATTGCCAGGCGAGAAAGGCAGTGCCGGCCCATCGCGCCACCTCCATCAGCGTCCCTTGCTCGGCGATCAGCGCGCCCAGACCCAGCACCCCCAGCCCCACTAGCAACCAGTCACACAGCGCACAGACCGCGGCCACCAGCCAGGCATGCTGGCGCCGCAGCCCCTGCTGCAGTACGAAGGCGTTCTGCGCACCGATAGCGACGATCAGACCGGCGCAAACCAGCAGCCCATTGAACCAGGACAACCACATGGGGGACTTCTCCTTGGCGAATCGATGCAGACAAGGCTAAGCTCGGCGCAACAATAAGAGAAATGAATTGATCGACTAGGGGATAAGCTAAGCTAATGCTCGATTACAAGCTGCTCGAAGCGCTGGTGGCGGTCACCGATCAGGGCGGCTTCGAGCGCGCCGCTCGCCATCTGGGCCTGACACAATCGGCGGTATCCCAACGCATCAAGCTGCTCGAGGCGCGCCTGGGCCAGCCGGTGCTGGTGCGTAGCCCACGTCTTACGCCCACGCCGCTGGGGCGCAAGCTGCTCAACCACGCCCAGCAGGTTCGCCTGCTCGAGAGCGACCTGCTGGACGACATCCCGGCACTGGGCAGCGGCGAGCAGCGCCTGCGCCTGGCGATCAACGCCGATAGCCTGGCGACGTGGTGGCCGGAGGCGATCGGCCGCTTCTGCGAACGCCACACCGTACTGTTCGAGCTGGTGGTGGAGGATCAGGAGGTGGCGCTCAAGCGCATGCGCGACGGTGACGTGGCCGGCTGCATCTGCGACTCGCCGACGCCGGTTCAGGGCGCACGCAGTTATCCGCTGGGCAGCATGCGCTATCGCGCCCTGGCCAGCCCCGCCTTCGTGGCACGTCATTTTGCCGAGGGCGTGACGCCGGAGGCGCTGCGCCGGGCACCGGCCATCGTCTTCGGTCCCGACGATCGGCTGCAACATCGCTACCTGGCCATGCACGGGGTCGAACCGCCCTTCCCCCACCACCTCTGCCCTTCCTCGGAAGGCTTCGTCGGCCTGGCGCTAGCCGGGCTCGGCTATGGCATGGTGCCGGAGCGCCAGGCCGAGAGGGAATTGAGCGAAGGACGCCTGCTGGAGATCGACGCCGGCCCTCACCTGGCCGAAGGCCGGCTGGTCGATCTCTCGCCGGGCCGTGTCATCGACGTATCGCTCTACTGGCACCACTGGCGCCAGGGCGGCAAGGTGCTCGACGCCCTCACCGACCACCTGCTGCGCCTGGGCGATGCCTGGCTGGCGCCGCTGCCGACTTGAACGGCGTTGCGCTGCGGCGGATCAAGTGTTGCGCAGTTTGTCCTGCACGCTCGTGACCTTGTCGGCCATGGACTGTTCGCGGTCGGTGCGCGTGCCCAGCTTGATGGTGGTGGTAATGCGCGGCGCGCCCATCTCGTGGACCACCTCGTGGCAGCGCTTGACCACCGCCATCACCTCGTCCCATGGCCCCTCGATATTGGTTCCGTAGGCGTGCATCCGGTACTCGAGGCCCGAGGCCTCGATCACCCGCTGGCAGGCGGCGATCTGCGGCGAGACCGATACCCCCACCCCCAGCGGGACGACGCAGAGATCGATGATGACGTGCATGATGGTTACCCCCCTTCGACAGCATCAGACAAAACGACATCCATGGTAACGCAGAGCACGCCAATCGCCGTCAAACCTGAGGATAAAGCCGTCGGTCAGCCGGGAATGACTCACTAGTCAATGCTGCCTTGCTTGCATCTGGATGAAGAGGGTTGAGGAGAAAGTTCATGTTGTGGGGAACGATGGCGGAGGGCACTCGCAGCAGAAGCGACTCTCCCGCTTCAAGCCAAGCGTCCCCAAGGCGCCGTGTGATGTTCAGGTCATCACGCCATGTCGCATCCAGGTCGACCGTGGGTGCGCGACTCACGGCCTCGGAAGGAAGCTCCACTCGTAGCAGGGTGAATGCCTCGGGAAGTTCGTCTGGCTCCCCTTCCATATGCACCAGGATTTCCAGCAGGCAGATGGCCGGGCAATCGCCGAGGTAGACGATGGGTCTGCCCTTGTTGTGCCAACGCCCAGCCACCTTGGTACCGCCAACACCCGAGAGATCCTGAAACTGTGAGATCCGCCAGAGACTTTCCTTGGTCATGCGACGTACCCATGGCGCAGCTGCTCCAGTAGCTCCTCTACTGCCAGGTAGCCAGGGGTCGTCTTGGCGGCCTCGAAAGCATTTCGCCCGCCAAGGGCTCTGCGCGGCTTGTTCAGCCAGGTGGCCGCTTTTTCCTGGTTACCGAAAACATCCTCAGCCAGCACGACGATGCGGCTCACGCGATAAAGCCGATCGCCTTCATCGCTGTTCAACGGTTCAGACTTCTGCCGGCGGTGACGCAGTGTACGAGGGTTGATGATGCCCAGCCGGCCGGCATCGATGCCATGTTGGGCAAGCTTATCCAGAACCGAGAGAGGGATGCCAGACCGGATCAGCGCGTCCAGAGTGTCACCTTCGTGCCCTCCAAGGAGTTCCAGGACCTCCTCTTCAATGTCGCGCTCGTGCTCGCGTTCTTTTGTCAGCGCCTGCATGATCAGCCCTCCCGATGCGGCAATGTGCCTTCAGTGTACGGCAAAATGCCTATGCAGGCGAACTGCCGGGATGTGGAAGTGCGTTGGTTCGTCGGGAACGAACCTAGCCTCTTCATCTCGCTCGCCGATTTGTTCAGCGTCTCCTTAGAATTCGAACCAAGAGCTCTTCCAGTTGCCGGAGCGCTTCACTTTATGCTTATCGGAGTACCATTGGGGACGAGTGACCATATTTCCCGCATCTCCTGATTGGTAACCGCTATGCAGCCATCCGTCCAATCCCAGTAGCGGTGCAGCCTTCCCAGCCAACCCCAGCCGTTGAGTATGCCGTGAATCATGATGTTGCCGCCGGGGTCGACATCAAGCTCGCGCGCTACCGCTCGGTCATGTTCATTGGGATAGGAGACATGCAGTGAGAGGTGTCCAATCGAACGTGGGTTGCTCCCTACATAAGAGGAGCCCGGACATCAATTATTGCCAGAAGGTGCAAGGGATGCCATCGGTTTACTGTGAGATGCGCTCCATGAGTTCGCCCTGCACTGATGGTGCAAGCGCTTTGCCAGCCAATGCCTGAACCTCGTCGTCAGCGAGCCACTCCTGATCGAGCCCATGTTGCCAATCTCCAGCGGTGCGCTGCCCTGCCTTTCCCGTCAAGGCATCGAGGGGATGACAAGTACCCGATTCCAGGGCAGCGAGCATGGGACCGAACAGTGCGGAAAGCGCCAGCTCAGGCAGGAAGTGACGCAATCGCCGATAGATACGCAGCCCTTCAGGGTCGAGATCGCCCCAGTAAGTGGGGCAAGGTAGGCGCAGCAGGTCAGCCAGGGTGACACCGGCCGTTCCCTGACCGACCAACTGCACCCTGTCTTCATTATTATTCAAGGCGTTAGCCAGTGAGAGGCCGTAACCGAACGTGCAGATCAAGGCCAGGCGCTTGCCACACCCCACGCGGCAGGCCTGACTGAAACTCTGCGCGTTCTCGATCAGCAAGAGTCCCTCGGGCTGCTCGGGCACGCTGGCCAGCAGCCAGGTCTCGGCCGCCTGGAAGCTGTCCGGCTCGATACCGAACGAGCGTACCAGCTCGGTGGGCAGCGTCTCGAGCAGCTTGCTGCTTCCCAGCAGGTAGCGCGCGCTGGCTACGTAGGGGCTCAGTTGATAAGCGCCCGGCAGATCGTCGGCCAACCGCCTGAGGCCATCGGCCAAGGCCAGTTGATCCTCGATGCTCCAGTCACCGAGCGGCCCTTCCTGCGCCCGCCGCCACACCGAGTGCTGCCCAGACTCCAAACCAAGCCGAGGGTCCAATGCGGGAGACGCCGACATCAGGGCTTCCCTGCGCGCAACCGACAACTCGACTTTCACCGGCAACTTCGCACGAGGCGAGAGCAGGACACCCGCCGGAAGAGCGATGAGCTCGGCTCGCCCCAACTCCTCCAGTACCTGCCAGGCGTGCAGTTCCGTCTGGCAGATGCCCTTTTGCTGAAGTAGCCTGATCAGGGTAAATGAGCGCCACCCTTTACCTTTTCCGGCTCGTGAGTAGACGCGCTGCCACTCTTCTTCGAGCCAGGCCAGGGACTCCCTGGCCGACTCGCCCAGTATAAGAGTGGCATCGCGCATCGCTTACTCCTGAGTCGCCGGCTCGCTGACGTGAATGCCGAACAGGCTGGCCTCGCCGGCGCTGCGGCCCAGCGATTCCGGCGCGGCGATGCGGCCGTCGCGCACCATCACGTGGCCGCCCTGCCCCTGGGCGCCGCCGATCACGCTGCCCACCAGGTAGGTGGGGAAGATGTCGGGGTCGTTCTCGTAGTTGGGGTTGTGGATCAGGCCGATCATCTGGAAGCGTCCGCGGGTGTTGCGCAGCGACTCCAGCGAGTCCTGGATCAGGCGGCGGTGCGAGAGCTTGGAGAACAGGCCGTCGAGCAGGATCACGCTCTCGCGGCTGGTGCGGGCGCGGCGGCGGTGGTGCCCCGGCAGTTCGCGCAGCTCGCGCTCGATGGCGAACTCGGAGAGCTTGACCAGCCACATCAGCGACACCGCCTCGCGCTGGCCTTCCGACATCTCCTCGTTGAGCGAGAACAGCCGCCCATGCGGGCGAATGGCGTCGTGCTTGAGGCGGATCGCCACGTCGTGGAACAGCCCGCGGTAGATGCGCCGGCGGATCTGCCGCAGCAGGTCGTCGTCGCGGCGGCGCGACTCGCCGTCGACCATGCCGCCGTCGCGCTCGGCGCGACGGCGCATGGCCGCCTGGTGCTCGTCGATGTCGGCCAGCAGCGTACTGATCAGCTCGCGCAGCTGGTCGGGGCCGATCAGCGAGGCCTTGACCTCGAAGAAGGCGCCGCCCTCGCCGCTGCTCCTGGCCACGCGCTTGAGGATGTCGAGGTTGCCGGCGGCATCCGAGATGATCGAGCTGAGGCGCTCCACCAGGGTGCCTTCGATCTGCTCGCGCGAGGCGTGCAGCCGCTCGACCCGTATCTTGTGGTCGTCGAGCTGGCCGGCAAGCTGGTCGTGCAGGTGCGAGAGGTCGTCCAGCGCCTCGGCGCTGGCGTGCGTCAGCCCGGCCAGGCGGGCACGCTCGGTGTCGCTGAACATGCGGCTGTGGGCCGCTTCGGCCAGGGCCTCGGCCAGCTTGCGCTCGCCGCCCTCGACCTGGCGTGCCTGACGCTCGCGGTTGCGCGCCTGCTCGCCCAGGTTGAGTTCGCCCAGGGCATCGACCAGGGTCTGCTGACAGGCCTCCAGCGCTTCGATGTCGAACTCGTCCTGCCCCTCGCTTGCGGCCATGTCGTGCCAGGCCTCGAGGGCGGCGTTGCGCGCCGCGTGCTCGTCCGCCTCCCCGGGCCAGCGGCTGGCCTCGGCGAGATCGACCAGCGCTGCCAGGCGCCGCGGCCAGCCCTCGGGCAGCTCGCGTAGCACCCGCAGCCACTCCACCGCCAGCTGATCGATGCAGGCCAGCGCCCGGCGCTGCTCGGCCAGGCGCGCCTCCAGGGCGTCGCGCTCCTCTCCCCGCGCCTTGCGCGTCTCGCGCAGCTCGCCCAGCTCGCGCCGCACCCGGGCGATCTCGCGCTCGAGCTTCTGGCTGCCGCCGGCGGCGTCGCGTACCTCCAGGTAGGCGCGAATGCGGGTGAAGTCGAAGTCGGCGCGGCGGGTCGCCCGGGCCTGGGCGGCTTCCAGCTCCTCCTGCACCTCGGCGGCAGTGGCCATGAAGTCGACGCCGCCCTCCGCTTCGAAGCGCGCCAGGGCACGCAGCCGGTCGCGCTCGCCGTCGCTGAAGATGCCGCGCAGCTGGGCCTCGGTCTCTTCCACCTGGCGCTTGAGCGTCTCGCGCTGCTCCTCGGCGGCGGCCAGTCGCACGCTCGCCTCGCTCAGGTGGCGTTCGAGTTCGGCGAGGCGCGCCTCCAGCGCCTGTAGCCGCTCGACGCCGCCGGCATCGCTGAACTGCTCGGCGGCGAGCCAGGTCTGGCCGTGAGCCTCCAGCTCGCGGGCCGCCGCTTCACGCAACGGTGCGAACTCGGCCAGCGCCGTCTCGGCTTCGAGCCGCGCCTCGGCGGCCTCCTGCTGAGCGAACTCGCCGCCCTCCTGCAGGTAGCGCTGGTAGTCGTCGATACAGGCAAGCGCGGCGTCGGTGAGCCGCGGCGCCAGCGCCGCCTCGCGCTCGGCCAGCGCGGCCTGGCGCTCGGCCAACGCCTCCAGGGCCATCTCGACGTCCGCCTCGTCGGCCTCGCGGGCGCGCAGCGCCAGAGCGAAGATCTCGCCATGGGGATCGAGCCGCTCGCATTCCACGGCCAGCGCCTTCTGCCGCTCGCGGTCGGCGACCAGCCGCTTCTCGGTGGCCTCGCGCAGCGCTTCCAGGTAGCTCGGGTCGAGCGCCGCCTTTACCGCCAGGGTCTCGACCCCGGCCACCGCGCCCAGGGGCGGCTCGCCCCGGGCCAGCAGCACGGCCAGCGCCTCGGCCTCGAACACCGGCAGCGCCAGGCCCGCCTCGATCAGCGTGGCGGCGGCAGCCTCGGCCGCCTCGCGCCCGGCCACCACCGGGGCGAACAGCACCCCGGCGGCCTGCACCAGCCACTCGCGGCGCTGCTCGGGGGTATGGGTGTCGACGTTGAGCACCGCATGCAGCGGCTGCCAGGCGATGCCGGCGTCGTCGAGGTGGCGATGGGCCTCGGCCTCCACCACGCGCCGCTCCAGCGGATCGCCGGCAAGGCTCTCCAGGTAGCGCTCGCGGGCGGCGATGTCGGCTTCCAGCGTCTCCGCTTCGCGCAGCAGCCGCGGATAGCGGCGCCGGGCGTCGGCCAGCCACTTCTCCGGGGTCAGCTCGCTGCGCTCGGCGAAGTCGAGCCGCGCCCGGTGCAGCGTGCGCAGGTGGTGCTCTTCGTCGAGCAGCCGCTTGCACTCGTCGCCCAGCTCTCGCTCCCGCTCGCGCAGGCGTGAGCGCAGGTGCACCGGCTCGTCATCGCCGTGCAGCTCAGCGTAACGACGGGCGGCCTCGGCCAGCGGTGCCAGCCGGGCCAGGGTGCGTTCGGCCTCCTGACGGCGCTGCTCGGCCTCGCGACAGTTCGATTCCAGCTCGGCCAGCGCGGTCTTGCGCCGCGTCCAGAAGCCGCTCACCTCTTCACCCGGCCAGCCCTCGACGAAGGCACGCCAGGGCGCCTGGCCGCGGGCCAGCAGGCCCTGCTCGCCGGTCAGACGCTCCCGCTCGCCGTTTAGCCGCTCACGCTCGCCGCGGGCGGTCTCGAAGGCGCCGAGCGCCTCGTCGCGACGCCGGGTCAGCTCGTCGAGGGACTCGGCCAGCTCGGCCTCGCGCTCCAGCTTCTCCTCGAGCCGCTCGGCCGGTGCGATGCCCGGGCACTCGCGGCGGTAGGCCTCATGCCAGGCGGCAACCTGCTTGAGCTCGCCGACGCGGCCCAGGTGCGCGTTGAGGGCACGGCGCGCGTCCGATGCCTGGGCCTTGGCCGCCTCGGCGCTGGCTTCGGGGGTCTCCAGCTCGGCCTCGCTGAACAGCCCCTCGGCCAGCGCCTGGGTGTAGAAGCTCTGGTTGTCGACGAAGTCGCGCTGCTGGGACTCCAGCCGCTCGCGCTCGTGCTCCATCTCGTCGCGGCGCTCGTCCAGCTCGGCGAGTTCGCGGGTCAGCTCCTCGAGATAGACCCCGTCGCCGATCACCTCCTCGCGGAAACGGTTGCCATCGGCGGCCTCGAAGGCGTCGGCGCCCTCGTCCAGCGCGCTCAGGGCGCGGTCGCGTGCCGTATCGTCGGCCAGGGCGTGGCTTTCGGCCAGCCACTCGCGGGCGGCCTTGAAGCTGACGTGGCCGACGTCGCGGTTGAGCGGCCACTCGGCCTGGGGCAGATGAATCAGCCGCCGGTGCACGTCGACCCGGGCGCCGCGTTCGGAGAGCGCCTGGCGCACGGCCCGCTCGGAAAGCCCCGAGAGCGTCGCCAGCAGCGAGGTGGAGACCCGCGGCCGCGAGGTATCGCCGGCGATCCAGGCGAAGCCATCCAGCGGAGCGGCGCCACGCGCTTCGGCGTCATCCTCGACGTCCACCTCGGCAGCGGCGCGGGGCAGCCCGGGCAGGCCCAGCAGTGCCTGGCCGCCCAGCAAGGCTTCGCTGGCCGCCAGGCCCTGGTCGAGCTCCATCAGCCGGGTGCGGGCGTCGCGCAGCGACTCGCCCTGCTCACGCAGCTCGGCCAGGCGCACCACCTTGTCGCTGGCGCGGCGCTGGTCGCTCTCGGCCTCCTCCAGCCGGTGGCGCAGCTCGGTGATGTTGGTGCCGGAGTTGAGGATCACCTCCTCGATCAGCTCCTCGCTCTCGTCGGTCTCGCCGCGGGTGGCGCCGGAGAGGATCTCGGGGGCCAGCACCTCGAAGAAGAACGCCTGGTCGGCCTTCTCGCCGGCGCGGGGCTTGATGGCGTTGAAGATCTGACTCTTGTCGGCGCCGCCCTCCTTCTGGAAGGCGGCGAGCTGGGCCAGCTCGCGACGGGAGACGTGGGCGCCCACCGCCTCCAGCCACTCCTCGCGGTTGTGGGTCAGGCGCACGCCGCGCTCGGCCATGGCCGCCTTGACGTCGCGGTTGGCGTAGAGCGCCAGCTTGCCGTCCAGGGTCAGGTGGTGCACCGGCACGTCCTCGAGGCGCCCGGCATAGTGGTAGAAGGAGAGCCCGCTGCCGTCGCTGTAGCCGTAGAAGCCGAACACGAAGGTCTCGCCGGCCACCTCCTCACCCGCCACGGCGAGCATGTCGTCCTGGCGCTCGAGCCCGCTGCGCGAGCGGAACTCCACGCGCAGGTGGCTCCAGCTACGTGCGCTGCCACCCACCGCCGAGGGCGAGCACTTGCGCCGGGTACGCGAGAGCAGCGTGCGATCCCGCGACAGCAGGCCGATCAGCGCTTCGGAGAGCGTGGTCTTGCCGAAGCCGTTCTCCATGCTGATGGCGCTCGACTGGCCGCGCAGGTCAAGCAGCAGGTGACGCATCTTGGCGTCCCAGGGCGAGGCCACGTCGCCGTGCTTGTTGAGCAGGTTGGCGACCTCGATGCGGTTGATCACGCTCATGCCTGGGTCTCCTCGTGCTCGTCGATGTCGGCTTCGTACGCTTCGTCCCGATAGCGGCCCTGGGCACGGCCCTGAGCCAACGCCTGCAGGTGGCCGAGCTGATGAATGCCGATCTGCTCGCTCTCCAGCGCGCCGAGCAGGGTCTGCTGCCACACCTCGCCGACGCTCTCCTCGGTGCCGGCACTCGCTTCGGCGTCGCGCAGGCCTTCGAGCAGCCCGGCGCGCACCTGCAGGTCGATGAAGGCGCGCACCCGGCGGCTGATGTCCTCACCGCGCTCCTCCAGCAGCACGCGGCTGGCTTCCGGGGCCTCCTCGCCCAGGGCGCGCAGCGATTCGAGCTGCTCGCGCATCAGCTCGGCGAGCTCGGCTCCGGCGAAGGTGGCCTCCTGGTAGCGGCTGACGTCGGAGAGCGCGCGGTTGTAGCGGGTATAGAGCAGCGTGTGCATCAGCAGCCACAGCTGCAGGTACCACTGGGCCAGCTCGGCGCGGCTCTCCTGGCGCAGCTTGAGCGCCTCGAACACCGGCTCGCGGGTGTAGAGCGGCGGCTGCTCCAGCTCCGGATCGGGCAGCAGCGCGTAGTAGCGCGAGCCGGGCGCGATGCCGGGATAGTCGCCGGACTCGAAGGCCTTCAGCCGCAAGCCTTGCCCGGCCAGGAAGTCGCGCAGCGCCTCGCGCTCGGCCTCGCTGGCGTCGTCGATCAGCGCGCAGACGTCGCGCTCGGAGAGCTGGCCCTCGCGAGCGGCGCGGCGCTTGCGCCCGCCGCCCGGGGTGCGTTCGGCCCTGCGGTAGCGCAGCAGGTAGGCGACCACTTCGCCCATCTCGGTCATGTTCATACTGGCTCGTCCTGATCGATGCGCGATATGTCGTTGGGCGCGGCAGCGGGCGCCTGCAAGGAATGCGGCGCGGCGGCGGGCGCCTGTAAGGAGTTCGGGGCGGCCCCGTGCGCCTGTAAGGAATGCGGCGCAGCTTCGGGCGCCTGTAAGGAATGCGGCGCGGTCCCGGGCGCCTGTAGAGAGAAGAAACCGAGAGAAGGCGTCACGGCCCCCTCGATGCGGCGGCCGTCGTCGAGTTCGAGCTCGAACGGCGTCGCGTCGATGCCCACCGTCAGCCCCGGGGCCAGCAGTTCGGTATCGACGAAGGTGTTGAGCAGTTGCGCCAGGCAGTCGCCCTCCTCGAAGCGGTGCCAGCCCTCGGACAGCGCCTCGGGCAGCGACAGCGGCGCGCGCTGGATACGCTTCCGCAACGCCGGGCCCCGCGCCTCGAGGAAACGCGCCAGCAGCGGGTCCCCGGGGGCGGCGTCGCGCGCCTCGTCGAACACCAGCGCCACCGGGCTGACCTCGGCGCGGCGGCTCTCGAGCAGCGGCACCAGCGGCGCCAGGCGCGGGAAGGTGGCTTGCACGTGCAGCGGCATCATGCGCGCCACCACGGCATCGCGCAGCGCGGGCGCGGGCGGCGCCTCGAGCAGCTGGCGCGCCATGTCCTGGAAGTCGATCACGCCCATGGCCTGGATGCGCCCCTCGGCGATGTCACCCAGCAACTCCGAGAGTCGCCGCGAGAGGTTCTCGATGGCGGTGAGCACCCGGCCGATGGCGCTTGCGAGCACACGCAGGTCCCAGTCGTCGGACTGCGCCTCGCGCCAGCTCTCGAAGCGCTCCATCAGGCGCGGCGTGGCGAGCTGGGAGCGGGCGTCGAGCAGGGTCTGCTGAATGTTGGTCAGCGCATTGTGGTAGTGGCGCTCGTTGTCGAGCAGCGCGGAGAGCTTGCCCTCGCGAGTGGGATTCTCGCGCACCCGCCGCAGCTCCTGGGTCAGGGCGCGGATCGCCAGCAGGATCTGGTTGGTGATGTCGGGAATGCGGGCGAAATCGCCCCGCGCCAGCGCCGCCAGCACCTTGGCGGCGTCGTATTCGGAATAGAGCAGGTCCTCCACCTGACTGGCCAGGGTCACCGCCTGGCGGCCGCTCGGGGTGAGGCGCACCTGGCCGGTCTGGCCCTGTTTCTCGATCAGCGCGGTGCGCTTGGTGCTGCGCCGGTTACGCTCCTCTGCCGTCGCGTCGTCGACCGTCGTCGGCGATGGCTGCCGGAAGTGGATCTCGCTGGGGGTGGCGAGCAGATTGATGACGAAGCTCAGGTCATCGTGGGGCAGGCCCGGGTACACCTCGCGCAGGTGGTTGAGACAGCGGGCCTGAGAGACGAAAGCGCTGTTGGTGGCGAAGTCCTCGTCGAGCAGGTAGTCGAGCAGCAGGCAGCCGAGGTCGAGCCAGTAGCCGTCGCGCAGGCCGCGGCGATGCTCCTGGCTCACCTGGACGAAGGGCGAACCGGGCTCGTGGGCGCTGTCGTGCAGGTCGATCAGCCGCGTCGTGGCGATCAGCAGCTTGCTCCAGGCGGTCATGGGGTCTTCCCTGCGGACGAAGAAAAGAGGGGCATTATGCCAAGCTCGGCCGTCCGGGTCATGACGTGGTGGCCCCTGTCTTTCTACGCTCACGGCCCGGCGTTCGACCACGCCGGCCGCAGCGCTTGAGGCCGGCCTGCTAGAGTTGTTGCTGGAAGAAGCGGGTCGCCAACGCCTCCACCTCCTCGAGCTTGCCCGGTTCCTCGAAAAGATGTGAGGCACCGGGCACGATGACCAGCTCGCATTCGCTGGCCGCGGTCATTTGCTCCTTGGCCTGCTGGTTGAGGCCGATGACAGGCTCGTCCAGCCCACCCACCAGCAACAGCGTGGGCGCCTTTACCTCCGCCAGGTGCCGGCCGGCCAGGTCAGGCCGCCCTCCGCGGGACACCACCGCGCGCACCTGCTCGGGCCGCTCGGCAGCGGCGATCAGCGCCGCTGCTGCCCCCGTGCTGGCGCCGAACAGGCCGATCGAGAGGTGCCGGGTCGGGTCGGCCGTCGCCACCCAGCCCACCGCCGCGGTCATTCGCGAGCCGATCAGGGGAATGTCGAAGCGCAGCTGCCGCGTATGCTCGTCGATCACGTGCTCCTCCGCTGTCAGCAGGTCGAACAGCAGCGTGGCCAGCCCCTGCTCGGCCAGGTGCTGCGCTACCCGGCGATTGCGCGAACTGAAGCGGCTACTGCCGCTGCCATGGGCAAAGACGACGATGCCGGTCGCCCCTTGGGGCAGGATCAGGTCCCCTTCCAGAGCAACGCCGTCGGCATCGATCACGACACGCCTGGGTGTGGTCGCCATACGGCTACCTCCTGCGTTTTCTCGTTCAGAACAAGTGTAGGCCTCTCAATGCGCTCGCTACACGCGTCCGCTGCTTTCCCCGGTGGCCATGCCGCCGGCGATCAGGTGCGCCACGCGCAGCGGTTCGGGCACGCTGCCGTGAGGCGTGGTGGCGCGCAGGGTCGCGGCCGCCTCCGCCAGGCTCAGCCCCACGCGCTGCACGTAGACGCCCTCGAGCGGCTCCATCTCGCCCAGGCGCTCGACCAGCGCCCACTTGCGCACCCCGCCGGGAATGCGCTCGAGCAGCGCCCGGCGCATGGCTCCCTGGCGTGGAGCCCGCCTTGCCACCACCAGCACCGGCAGCTCCAGCTCGGCGTGAAGCCGTACTGCGTCGACCACGTTGAAGCCGGCCAGCGCCACGCCCTGCAGCATGACGAGCTGCAGGTGGGCGGCAAAACGCGAGCCGCCGACCAGGCGGATCAACTCGCGGGTGCTGTTGACGCCGTCGCGGCGCACCCTGCCGGAGAGCACCCCCTCCAGGCGCTGCCCCGAGTAGACCGTGCCGACGATGGCCACGTCGCCGCGGTGGCGTCGCGGGAACGGACAATCGTCGAAGCCGACGATATGCGAGAATGTGCGCTGACGCGCGGTGCTTGCCATGGCTTCCGCCTCGAGTCGATAGCATCTTGCGAGTAGAACAACAGAGCAGGGAGTGCCTACATGATCGAACAGACGTTACAGCGGGTCTTCGGCTATGGCGACTTCCGCCCCGGCCAGCGCCCGGTCATCGAAGCGATAACCGCGGGGCGCTCCGCGGCGGCGATCTTCCCCACCGGCTCGGGCAAGTCGCTGTGCTACCAGTTGCCGGCCCTGCACCTGCCCCACCTCACCCTGGTGATCTCGCCGCTGCTGGCGCTGATGCAGGACCAGCTCGCCTTCCTCGCCCGCCACGGCATCGCCGCCGCCAGCATCGACTCGGGCCAGAGCCGCGAGGAGGCGGCCGCGGTGATGGAGGGCGTCAAGCGCGGCGAGATCCGCATCCTGATGGTCTCGGTGGAGCGGCTCAAGAACGAGCGCTTTCGCGCCTTCATCCGCCGCGTGCCGATCTCGCTGCTGGTGGTCGACGAGGCCCACTGCATTTCCGAGTGGGGCCACAACTTCCGCCCCGACTACCTCAAGCTGCCCCAGTATCGCCACGAGTTCGGCATCCCCCAGGTGCTGCTGCTGACTGCCACGGCCACGCCGCGGGTGATCGCCGACATGCGCGAGCGCTTCGATATCGCCGAGAGCGACGTCACCGCCACCGGCTTCTACCGCCCCAACCTCAACCTGGAGGTGGCGCCGGTGCCGGCCGAGATGCGTCCCCGCCGGCTGGTTGAGTGGCTGCGACCCAGGCTGGGCGACGCCCCGCCCCAGCCCACCATCGTCTACGTCACCCTGCAGCAGACCGCCGAGCGCCTGGCGGCCTACCTGACCAAGGCGGGGCTGGCCGCCACCGCCTACCACGCCGGACTCGACGGCGAGACCCGCGAGCGCATCCAGCACGACTTCATGGCCGGGCACACCGCCTGCATCGTCGCCACCATCGCCTTCGGCATGGGCATCGACAAGGCCGACATCCGCAACGTGGTGCACTTCGACCTGCCCAAGTCGGTCGAGAACTACAGCCAGGAGATCGGCCGTGCCGGCCGCGACGGCCAGCCTTCCGACTGCCTGATGCTGGCCGGTCGCGATCACGTCAACGTGCTGGAGAATTTCGTCTACGGCGACACCCCGGAGCCCCACGGCATCCGCCGCGTGCTCGATGAAATGACCCTTGCCGCCGGCGCCACGCGACAATGGCAACTGGTGCTCAACTCGCTCTCCCAGTACAGCAACATCCGCCCGCTGCCGCTCAAGACCCTGCTGGTGCAGCTCGAACTGCGCGGCATCATCGCGCCGCGCTACAGCTACTTCGCCGAATACCGCTTCCGCCTGCACGACGAGCCCGAGGCGCTGGTGGCCCGCTTCGAGGGCGAACGCGGCGCCTTCGTCCAGGCGGTCCTCGACGCCTCGCAGCGCGCCCGTACCTGGTTCAGCCTCGACTTCGCGGCCCTCGAGCGGCTGGGCGAGGAACGCGGCCTCAACGTCGATCGCGCTCGCGTGCTCACCGCGCTGGACTACTTCGTCGCCCAGGGCTGGATGGTGCTCGAGAGCAAGCAGATGACCGAGGTCTATGAGGTGCTGCGCGACGACATCGACCCCGCCGCCCTGACCGAGGAGCTGCACGCCTATTTCCGCGACAAGGAGCGTGCCGAGGTCGAGCGCCTTCATGCGATGCTGGCCCTGTTCGAGAGCGCCTCGTGTCTCAGCCGCCGCCTCGCGGAATGGTTCGGTGACGAACGCGCGCCCGAGCAGTGCGGCCACTGCTCGGCCTGCCGCGGCCAGGTCGCCCGATTGCCCGCCCCCGCGCCGCTGGCACCGCTGGAGGAGAGCGACGCCGGGCAGCTCGCGGACGAGCTGGTGCAGCAATTGGCCAGCAGCGACGAGGCCCACCCCGTCACGCCCGACCTGCTGGCACGCTTCCTATGCGGCCTGAGCGGCCCCCTGCTGACCCGCCTCAAGGCACGCCGCCTGGCAGGCTTCGGGACACTGGAGGCCTATCGCTACGCGGAGGTGCGTGAGTGGCTGAACCGGCGCTGAGGGGCAAGATCAGCGCAGCCAACCCAGGCGCTGGAGCGCGATCATCAGCAGATGCACCGGCAGGTAGACCGCCACCGGCCAGAGCAGCGTCAGGCCCGTGAGATAGAGCAGCGGGTCAAGCGTTTCCTGGGGCTGGCCGAAAGGCCCGTGCACCCAGTTGATGTTGCGCTCGGGCTCGGTCGCCACATAGCTAAGCGGCACCACGACCCAGGTCAGCGCCGCCTGCCACGGCAGCGCCCGGCGGTCATAGCCCAGCCAGCAGACGGCCACGCCCGCCACCACCGGCAGCACCAGGTGGTAGAGGGACAGCAGCCGAGTCACCGGCGGCTGTTCGGCATCGAACATGTACTCGGTGCCACCGATGGGATGCACGCCGGTGAGCCAGGCGGTGCCGACGTCCACCGCCCACAGGCTGCCCACCAGCAGCACCGAC
Source organism: Billgrantia lactosivorans (assembly GCF_003254665.1). GTDB lineage: Bacteria > Pseudomonadota > Gammaproteobacteria > Pseudomonadales > Halomonadaceae > Halomonas > Halomonas lactosivorans. Next base: position 583,133 of record NZ_QHGY01000001.1, read on the forward strand.
AGCAGCTGCATCGAGATCAACCGCCGGCTCTCGCACCATAGCCCTACCAGAATCAGGAAGTTGGCCAGGTTGCACAACCAGAAGTAGTTCTGCGGCCCCAGCAGCGCCCAGTAGGTCGGCGCCCAGACGAGGATCCAGGCGCTGAACGCCAGCTTCAGCCAGAGAGGCAGACGAGGCTGGTGGAGATGCCGAGGCACGCCGTGAGCCATCGAAGCCCTCCTTGTCCGTGTGCCTTTACTCTAGCAGCCTGTCGTTCAGGGCTCGTCGTCGCCGAGGCCATGGCGCTTGAGCTTGTTGGCTATGGTGGTGTGCGACACCCCTAGGCGCCTGGCCAGCTGGCGGCTGGAGGGGTACTGCGGGTAGAGGGCGGCCAGCACGCGCCGCTCCACGTCGCCCATGATGTCGGCCAGGCTGCCGTCGAGGTCGATGCCGGAGAGCCCCGGTGCCGCGCCCACGTCGGGCAGCCGCAGGTGTCCCGGCTCGATGGCGTCGCCCTCGCACAGCGACACCGCCTGGAACAGCACGTTCTCCAGCTGACGGACGTTGCCCGGCCAGTGGTAGGTGGAGAGCCGAGCCAGCGCCGCCGCCGACAGCCCGGGCATGCGACAGCCGATCTGGCGCGCCGCTCGGTCGATGAAGTGCCGCGCCATGGCCTCGATGCCGTCGAGGCAGTCGCGCAGCGGCGGCACCGCCAGCGACAGCACGTTGAGGCGATGGTAGAGGTCGTGGCGGAAGTGGCCCTCGGCGCACAGCTTGGGCAGGTCCTGCTGGGTGGCGCAGATCACCCGCACGTCGAGGTAGGTCTCCTCGTCGCTGCCCACCCGGCGGAATCCGCCATCCTGCAGGAAGCGCAGCAGCTTGACCTGCAACCGTGGGCTCATCTCGCCCACCTCGTCGAGGAAGATGGTCCCCCCCGCGGTCATCTCCAGCAGGCCGAGCTTGCCCTCGGGGCGCGCGCCCTCGAAGGCGCCCGGCGCATAGCCGAACAGCTCAGTCTCGGCCATCGACTCCGGCAGCCCGGCACAGTTGAGCGCCATGAACGGCGCCTGCCCGCGCGCGCTGGCCAGGTGGCAGGCGCGCGCCAGCAGCTCCTTGCCGGTGCCGGTCTCGCCGTGGATCAAGAGCGGCGCATCCAGCGGCGCCATGCGCCGCGCCTCGCGGATCAGTGCGGCGAGCCTGGGGCTCGCCTGAAACAGCGCATCGAAGCCGCGCAGCTCCTGCCGCTGGACCTGGTAGATGCGCTCGCCGATGCGGTCGGCGCTGTGCAGGGTCACCACGGCGCCGGCCAGGGAGGCCACGTCGTCATGATGCTCGCGGTGCAGCGGGGCGATGTCGGCGAGGAAGGTGGCGTCGCGCAGCTTGATGCGCAGGCCGTTGACCCGCGCGTTGTTGCGCCGGATCAGCGCCGGCAGATCCACGTCGGGCAGGTAGCGGTTGAGCGAAAGCCCCGGCACCTCGTCGATGCGCACCCCGAGCAGCTGCCCGGCGGCGCGGTTGGCGGCGACGATGTGCCCTTCCATGTCGATCGACATCACCGGGTCGGAGAGCGACGACAACAGCGCGTCGAGCTCCAGGTGACGCCGTTCGCTCGGCATCAGGCTGACCCGGCGCACCCCGAACACGCCGGGCACCGCCTCGAGTTCCGGCTTGAGCGTGGCCAGCTGGGCGTTGAGCAGGTTGGGAATGTGCAGGTAAATGGCGTTGCCGTGCTCGCCTCCCACTTCGCCACGCGCCACGTTGAGGCCGTAATCGACGAAGTGGGAGACGATGTCGCGCAGGATGCCGATGCGATTCTGGCAGTGAAATCTCAATCTCATGGAGCTGGCGCCTTACAGCAGAGAGGGAACGGCGGGCACAGGCGAAGCCGAAAAGAGACGTCAAGCGGACGTGACTCACCTGTAAAGATAACGTGACACCCGAGGCAGTACAAACCCGAAGCCAGGCCGAGCTGCGGAAGGTCGACGGAGCGGCGGCACGCGACGTCAGGATTTCTTTACGCCAGCCCCGTTTCGACGCCTCGACATACCCTCACGGCGCTGGGAAAGCCGTGGCGCGCCGGCCCTACACTCGAGGCAAGAGGTTCGCGAGACAACCACAAGACCTGCCGACCGGAGTTCCCCATGACGTCAGCCAACCCGACCCTCAGCGATGTGGCCAGCAAGACCGGCTATCGCGCGCGACTGCCCGACGCCAGCGGCTTCATCCAGTGGCCCGACGAGGACAACGCCACCTGGCAGACCCTGATGCAGCGCCAGCTCGGCATGCTGGAGGGACGCGTCTGCCAGGAGTACCTCGACGGCCTGGAACGGCTCGCCCTGCCCGTGGACCGGATTCCCCAGCTCGGCGACATCGACCGGGTACTCGAAGCCAGCACCGGCTGGCGCACGGCCCAGGTGCCGGCGCTGATCCCCTTCGATACCTTCTTCGAGCTGCTGGCCAACCGGCGCTTTCCGGTGGCCACCTTCATCCGCACCCCGGAGGAACTCGATTACCTCAAGGAACCGGACATCTTCCACGAGATCTTCGGCCACTGCCCGATGCTCACCAACCCGGCCTTTGCCGAATTCACCGCCACCTATGGCCGCCTCGGGCTCGCCGCCGAACCCAAGGAGCGGGTCTACCTGGCACGACTGTACTGGATGACGGTGGAGTTCGGCCTGGTCGACACGCCGGCCGGCCGGCGCATCTACGGCGGCGGCATCATCTCCTCGCCCAAGGAGACCCTGCACGCACTGTCCGACGCCCCCGTGCATCTGCCCTTCGACCCCATCGAGGCCCTGCGCACCCCTTACCGCATCGACATCCTGCAGCCGCTCTACTACGTGCTTGACGATCTCTCTACCCTGCACGAGCTTTCACAGCAGGACATCATGGGCATGGTGCACCGGGCCATGGAGCTCGGCCTGCACACGCCGCGCTTCGAGCCGGCGCCCAAGGCCGCCAAGGCGTGATGCCAGCCCTGCGACAATCCCCCTTTTCGCCACGAAGACGAGGAACCAACATGAGCCAACTGTCCGAACAGCAGTGCGAAGCCTGCAGCTGGGACGCCCCCCACGTCAGCGATGCCGAGATCGACACGCTCAAGCGCGACATTCCCGAGTGGAGTGTGGTGGAGCGCGACGGCATCAAGCAGCTCGAGCGGGTATTCAAGTTTCGCAACTTCAAGCAGGCGCTGGCCTTTACCAACCGGGTCGGCGAGATCGCCGAGGAAGCGGGCCATCACCCCGCCCTGCTGACGGAATGGGGCAAGGTCACCGTGACCTGGTGGTCGCATGAGATGAAAGGGCTGCACAAGAACGACTTCATTCTCGCCGCGCGTACCGACAAGGTCGCCGCCGAGGGCTGAGGCGCCTGGCCTCGCCCGGCGCTCTCCGCGTCGGGCGAGGCCGCTGCCAGCGCCCCCTCTTCACCTCCTTGCACGATGTCGCACAGCGCTGCGGGGCAATCTCTCCCGCCATCTATCGTCTTTTGCTTACATGGCAAATGGCGATATGCCTCTCTTCTCCCCCACCGGGTTCGTTTAGCTTGGAGCACGAGGCCATCCGTGTCTCAGGCATTTCCAGAAGAAAAACACTTCACGAAGAGGAAAACACGATGAAGGGAGTCGTACAGGCAACCCTGCTGGCGCTGGCGCTGAGCTTCACCTCGCTGGCCATGGCCCAGGACGTGGCGCCGATCAACGTCAACACCGCCGATGCGGAACTGCTCGCCGAACTGCCGGGCGTCGGCCCGAGCCGGGCACAGGCGATCATCGAGGATCGCGAGGCCAACGGGAACTTCGAAAGCGCCGACGACCTGACCCGGGTCAGCGGCATCGGATCGGCCACCGTGGATGGCTTCCGCGACCAGGTGGCTTTCTAGAGCGCTGGAGCGGCTTGCACGAAAACGCGACGAGGCCGGCAGTTGCCGGCCTCGCCGTCGTTCCGGGCAGGGCGGTTGTTATAGCCGAAGGCCGCCGTCGCACTCGATCACGCGGCCGGTGAAGTAGTCGTTCTCGAAGATGAAGGCCACGCTCTGGGCGATATGGTCGGGATCGCCCAGTCGCTTGAGCGGCACCCCCGCGGTCAGCTTGTCGAGCATCTCCTCGCGCATCGAGGCGGTCATGTCGGTCTCGATGAAGCCCGGCGCCACCGCCCCCACGCGGATCCCGTAGCGTGAAAGCTCCCTCGCCCAGGTGGTGGTCAGCGCCACCACGGCAGCCTTGGCGGCGGCATAGTTGCTCTGCCCCATGTTGCCGGCGCGCGAAATGCTGGAGATATTGACGATCACCCCGTCATGACCAGCCTCGACCATCTGGGTGGCCGCCTCGCGGCCGCACAGGAACACACCGGTGAGGTTGACGTCGATCACCGACTGCCACTGCGCCAGCGACATGGTCTTCTCGACCCTGCCGTCCTTCGCCTTGACCAGCAGGGCGTCGCGCAGGATACCGGCATTGTTGACCAGCCCGCGGACAGGCCCCAGGGTGGCCGCCACATCGCCGAAGGCCTGCTTCACCGAGGCCTCGTCGGCCACATTGACACGGAATGCGCCCGCCTCGATGCCTTCCGCAAGCAGGGCGGACACGGCCTGGTCCAACGCCTCCGCATCCATGTCCATCAGCGCCAGGGCGGCCCCCTGACGACCCAGGCGACGCGCCATGGCGAAGCCAAGGCCCCGGGCACCGCCGGTGATGGCTATCACGCTCTTGTCCAGTTTCATTCGCTGTCCCCTATAGATAGTGAACCGGTCGATGCCTGCTCGCTCGGGAGCCAGGCATCCCGTCCCGCTGTTGTCGTCATGCTGCTCTCGCCTTGCACTCATTTCGGCAGAAGGCTCGATCGACTTGAGCGGTGAAACGTTGATTGTGCGTTGCAGCACAAGAATATCATGATCTCCCGTCACACACCCGGTGCGCTTGAAATCCCCTTCTCAGCCCCCATGTCCCTCACATCGCCACCCCCGGAGACAACATGCCGTTACTCATCTTCTTTACGCTCTTCGCCCTGCTCGACTTCATCGTGCTGTTCTCCGTGGGCAGCCAGATCGGCCTGCTGCCCACCCTCGTCATGGTGCTGGCCACCGGTTTCATCGGGCTCCACCTGATTCGCCGCCAGGGTACCGCCACCCTCGCCCGTGCACGCCAGCGCCTGGCCCAGGGCGAACTGCCCTCCAGCGAACTGCTCACCGGTGCGGCACTGATCTTCGGCGGCGCGCTGATGCTCGCCCCCGGCTTCCTGTCCGATGCGCTCGGCCTGCTCTGTGTCGTGCCCGGTGCGCGACGCCAGGTCGCCCGTCTGCTGGCGCTGGCCAACCTTCGCCTGCATGGCGCGGCCCAGCGCAGCGCGTCTGGCCCCTCGGGGCACGGCGAGGGTTGGCAGCGCCCCGAGGGCGAACCCCGCGCGCGCGCCACTCGGGAAGAAGGAGAGCCCAGCGGGGACGACGGGCAGCCGCTGGAAGGCGACTTCATCAGTCGCAACGAGCCGCGCCGCTAGGCAGCGACCGCACCGCCGCCCAAGGCGAAAATTTTTTATCGCAAGGCCTTGAAAGGAGTTTGCCCGGCCCCATTTCACGGTCAGCACCAGGCTACGGTGCCGAGTGGAACTCGGCATCTTTGACAAGGAAGGCGTCCTCGCCTCCACCTTCCGGGTCACTGGAAGGGAATGATGAACCGCCATGCCATGCATGGCACCACTGACCATCAGGAGAACGTGAGCAATGAACATCCGTCCCTTGCACGATCGCGTCGTCATCCGTCGCGTTGAAGAAGAGCAAAAAACTGCTGGCGGCATCGTGCTTCCGGGCAACGCCCAGGAAAAGCCGACTCGTGGCGAAGTGCTCGCCGTCGGTAACGGCCGGATTCTCGACAACGGTGACGTTCGCCCGCTGGACGTCAAGGTCGGCGACACCGTGATTTTCAAGGAAGGCTTTGGCGTCGAGAAGCAGAAGATCGATGGCGAGGAAGTCCTGATCATGAGCGAGTCCGACATTCTCGCCGTGGTCGAAGGCTGAGCCAGCGCACCTACTCCGTTCCCATAAGACGTTCACGAACTCACAGGAAGTAACGAAAAATGGCAGCGAAACAAGTCAAATTCTCCGATGACGCCCGCAAGCGCATGGCCCGTGGCGTTGACGTTCTGGCCAACGCCGTCAAGGCCACCCTGGGCCCGAAAGGCCGCAACGTGGTACTGGAAAAGTCCTTCGGCGCCCCGACCGTGACCAAGGACGGCGTCTCCGTCGCCAAGGAGATCGAACTCAAGGACAAGTTCGAGAACATGGGCGCGCAGATGGTCAAGGAAGTCGCCTCCAAGACCTCCGACGTCGCCGGTGACGGCACCACTACCGCCACCGTGCTGGCCCAGTCCATCGTCACCGAGGGCATGAAGGGCGTGACCGCCGGCATGAACCCGATGGACCTGAAGCGCGGCATCGACCAGGCCGTCATCGCCGCGGTCAAGGAGATCGAGGCCCTGGCCGTGCCCTGCACCGACTCCAAGGCCATCGCCCAGGTCGGCACCATCTCCGCCAACGGCGACAAGCGCATCGGCGAGATCATCGCCGAAGCCATGCAGAAAGTCGGCAAGGAAGGCGTCATTACCGTCGACGAGGGCCGTGGCTTCGAGGACGAGCTGGAAGTCGTGGAAGGCATGCAGTTCGACCGCGGCTACCTGTCGCCCTACTTCGTGACCAACCAGGACACCATGGCGGTCGAGCTCGAAGACCCCTACCTGCTGCTGGTCGACAAGAAGATCTCCAACATCCGCGAACTGCTGCCGGTGCTGGAAGCCGTCGCCAAGTCCGGCAAGCCGCTGGCGATCATCGCCGAGGACATCGAAGGCGAAGCGCTGGCCACGCTGGTGGTCAACAACATGCGCGGCATCGTCAAGGTGGCAGCCGCCAAGGCCCCCGGCTTCGGCGATCGTCGCAAGGCCATGCTGCAGGATATCGCCATCCTGACCAACGGCACCGTGATCTCCGAGGAAGTGGGTCTGACCCTGGAGCAGGCCAACCTGGATCACCTGGGCAGCGCCAAGCGCATCACCATGTCCAAGGAGAACACCACCATCATCGACGGCGCCGGTAACGAGGGCGACATCGAGGCCCGCGTCAACCAAATCCGCGCGCAGATCGAGGAGACCTCTTCCGACTACGACCGCGAGAAGCTGCAGGAGCGTGTCGCCAAGCTGGCCGGCGGCGTTGCCGTCATCCGCGTCGGTGCCGCCACCGAGGTGGAGATGAAGGAGAAGAAGGCTCGCGTCGAGGACGCCCTGCACTCCACTCGCGCCGCCGTCGAGGAAGGCGTGGTGCCTGGCGGTGGTACCGCCCTGGTCCGCGTGCTGACCAAGATCAAGGACCTCAAGGGCGAGAACGAGGACCAGACCCACGGCATCGCCATCGCGCTGCGCGCCATGGAGTCTCCGCTGCGCCAGATCGTGACCAACGCCGGTCAGGAAGCCTCCGTGATCCTCAACGAGGTCAAGGCAGGCCAGGGCAACTTCGGCTACAACGCCCAGACCGGCGAGTTCGGCGACCTGTTCGAGATGGGCGTGCTGGACCCGGCCAAGGTAACCCGTACCGCGCTGCAGTCCGCCGGTTCCGTGGCTGGCCTCATGATCACCACCGAGTGCATGATCGCCGACGATCCGGAAGAGAAGGAAGGCGGCCCGGACATGGGCGGCATGGGTGGAATGGGTGGCATGGGCGGCATGATGTAAGCCGGCCATAACCCGAGCCCTACGCAAGCCCCGCCTCGTGCGGGGCTTGTGCTTTTTGGGCTACCATCGCCTTTTCTCCGACAGCAAGCCTGCCCCATGCTCGCCAATATCCGTATCGTCCTCGTCCAGACCTACCACCCCGGCAACATCGGCGCCTCGGCGCGGGCCATGAAGACCATGGGCCTGACCGACCTGGTGCTGGTCAAGCCGCGCCGCTTTCCCGACAGCGAGGCCACGCGCCTGGCCGCCGGCGCCGAGGATGTGATCGACAGTGCGCGCGTGGTCGGCTCACTTGAGGAGGCCATCGCCGACTGCGTACAGGTGGTGGGCGCCAGCGCCCGGCTGCGCAGCCTGCCGCTACCCCACTTCGATGAACCCGAGGCGATGGCCCGTGAGCTCGTCGCCCATGCGGCGGACGATCCGGTGGCGCTGGTATTCGGTCGCGAGCGCTTCGGGCTGACCAATGACGAGATCCGCTGCTGCAGCCATCAGGTCAGCATCCCGTCCAATCCCGACTATGGCATTCTCAACCTCTCCCAGGCGGTACAGGTGCTCGCCTACGAGACGTTCAAGGCGTGGCGCCGGCGGCCCGAGAGCGACCACCGCCAGCCCCGCCCCGCCGAGGAGCGCCAGCCGACCCGCGAACAGCTCGAGCATTTTCACGCGCACCTGGGCCGCGTGATGCAGGCCAGCGGTTTCCTGACCCAGCCTCACGCCCGCACCGAGGCCCAGCTGCAGGCCCTGTTCGCCCGGGCTCGGCCCAGCCGCAAGGAACTCTCCCTGCTTCGCGGCCTGCTTCGGTCGCTGGAAGAATCGGCCGGGGGCGGCTAGGCTTCGATTAGCCTTTATCCGACCGTTTTCACCGTGCCGTCATGGCAATGTCATCCGCCTATGGGATAAAGGCCCATGCCCCGCCAGGGCAGAAAAGACAAGGGATACTGTCGAGCTGCGACACGGATGCGACCGGGCAGGAAGCCGGTGCAGGAAAGTCGGCATGAGGGATCATGCCCAGGGAGACATGCGCCACGTGGCCTCAGGCCCGTGGCGCTCTTTGTTGCGCGCCACACTCCGGCTCCCCTTGTCCTGCCAGGGACTCCCAGCCCGGTACCCCCTGGCGGATGCGCTGGGAAAAGTCGGGGGCGCGATGCACTTGGCGCGCCCGCGGGTCGATGCGCCCGCGCTCTTCCAGCTCGGGCAGCGTGTGCCCGGGCCACAGGCCACCGACCTTGAAGGCGTAGCCCGGCAGCCTGTCGGTCACCAGCAGGCGGTAGTCGAGCGGCAGGCGCGCCCCGATGCCCCGCGCCATGGCGAAGATCAGCGTGGTGCAGTTGGCGGTGACGGTGTTGTAGAAGCGCGGCGCCCTGGCCAGCGCATTGGCCTCCTCGACATAGGCCAGCAGCAGTGAACGCATGGCGCCCTGCGGCATGCGCAGGCGGAACAGCGAGACCCGCTCGCCGCGCACCTTGGCGCGCAGACCTATCGCATCGCGTTCGTCGGCGGCCACGATGGCCAGTTCGTATTGGCGGAAGAAGCCGCCTATCTCCGAGAAGCGCTCGCCCCTGAGGCGACGAACCTCCACCGAGAACACCACGAAGGTCTCGCCCTCGAAGCCGAACGAGACCATCACGTGGGCGACGCCCGGCCGCCCCCAACTGGAGACGATCATGTCGACCGAGTCGAGGCGCTCCAGGTCGTAGCTGCGTGCCTCCCAGCAAATGGCGGCGTCGTCGCGGGTTCGCCAGTCGAAGTCGCGCACGTGGTGCAGCGTCAGGCGGTTGTCCCGCACCTCGCCGGTGGCGAGGTAGGCGACGTCGTCCGACCAGGGGCGATCATGGGCCGGCTGCAGCCGAAAACACCAGTTGAACAGCGCCATCAGCAGCAGCAGCTGGACCAGGTTCGCCAGCCACTGCCCGCGCAAGCCCAGCGCCAGCAGCGCCAGGGCCAGCGCCGTCCAGCACGTCACGGCCAGCCGTCGACGTCTTCGCGAGCCGGGCAGGCGGAACCACAGCGCGGCAGCGCCCCACAGCATGACCACGGCCAGCACGACACTGACCAGAAAGCCTGCGATTGCCTGAGTCATTGCACCCCACTATTCTCGACGTGGGGCCATATTAGCAGCCTCGATATGGCGATGCGCGTCTCGCAGCAGGAAGGCGGGCTAGGACAATCGGCTTAGACCGGGGTCAGCCAGGGGCGGAAGCCAGCCAGGTCGTCTTCCAGTTGCGCTCGGGTGAGCCGGCGATAGAGCCGCTGCAGCCGGGCCGTCACCGAGTCCTCGGCGATCGGCTGCCCGGGGCGCGGCGCACCGGCACGCGCACCGATGTGGCGCCCGTCGAGTTCGCGCAGCGGCAGGATCTCCGCGGCGGTGCCGGTGACGAAGGCTTCGTCGGCGGTATAGAGCTCGTCGCGGGTGATGCGTCGCTCGCGCACCTCGATGCCCAGCACGTCACGCGCCAGGCGGATCACGCTGTCGCGGGTGATGCCCTGCAGGCAGGAGGTGATCTCGGGGGTGTGCAGTACGCCATCGCGCAGCAGGAAGACATTGGCCGCGGAGGCTTCGGCCACGTAGCCCTCGGGGTCGAGCATGATCGCCTCGTCGAAGCCCGCCTTGACCGCCGTGTTCAGCGCCAGCATGGAGTTGACGTAGTGGCCGTTGGTCTTGGCCCGGCACAGGCTGATGTTGACGTGGTGGCGCGCCCACGAGGAGGTCAGCGCGCGCAGGCCGAGCGAGGCGGCCTCGGCGGAGATATAGTCGCCCAGGTCCCAGGACGCGATCATCACATGCACCGTCAGTCCCTTGGCGCGCAGGCCGAGCCCCTCGGCGCCGAAGAAGATCGTCGGCTTGAGGTAGGCGTTGCCCAGCGCGTTGCGCTCCAAGCTCTGGCGCTGCGCCTCGATCAGCGCCTCCTCGCCGTGGGCAACCGGCATGTCCAGCGCGTGGGCGCTGTCGAGCAACCGCCGGGTGTGCTCGGCGACGCGGAACAGGTGCGTGCCGCGCTCGCCGGCGTAGGCCCGCACGCCCTCGAAGCAGCCCATGCCGTAGTGCAGGGTATGGGTCAGCAGGTGCGTCTGGGCCTCGCGCCAAGCCAGCCACTCACCGTCCAGCCAGATCCAGCCATCTCTATCGTAGAGCGGTGTCATGTCGTCCTCGTCGGTTCACAGCAGTGCCATACGCCGCCATTCGTCGCACCAGCCGTCGATCAGGGCCCGCTGGTGGGGCTGCAGCGACTGGTAGGCCCAGGCGGCGATCTCGTCGTTCTGCGGGTCCGGCACCGCGGTGCGGCTGCCCGCCAGGGCCTGGATCACCGCATGCCCGCACAGCGGCACGTAGCCTTCGGAGTAGCCGCCCTCGTGGATCATCACCAGCTTGCCGTCGCTGATGCGCTCGGCCAGGGCCTTGAGCTGCTGGGTCATGGCGGCGAAGGCGGCGCTGTTGAGCATCATCTTGCCCAGCGGATCCTTGCCGCAGGCGTCATAGCCGCACGCCACCACGATCAGGTCGGGGGCGAAGCCACCGATGGCGGGCAGCACCAGCTCCTGCATGGCGTAGCGATAGGCCCCGATACCGCACCCGGGCGGCAGCGGCAGGTTGAGGTTGGCGCCATGCCCCGCCCCCTCGCCCAGCTCCTCGAAGTCGCCGCTGTCCAGCGGGTAGTTGCCGGCCTGGTGGATCGACACGGTGAGCACGTCGGGATCGTCATAGAAGGCGGCCTGCTGGCCATTGCCGTGGTGCACGTCCCAGTCGAGGATCGCCACTCGCCTCGCCTGCCCCAGCGCCCGCGCGCGCATCACCGCCACCGGAACGTTGCCGAACAGGCAGAACCCGCGACCTCGATCGGCTTCGGCATGGTGTCCCGGCGGGCGGCACAGGGCGTAGGCATTGGCCAGTTCGCCCGTCGCCACCGCCTCCACGGCGGCGATCGCCAGGCCCGCCGACTGCCGCGCCGCGGCCAGGCTGCCCGGGGTGTAGGGGGCGCACTCGCCGGCGTCGCCGCCGCGCGTCATGTCGCCGGCCTCGAGTTCGTCGAGGTAGCGGCCGGTATGAAACCGCGCCAGATCCTCGCGACTGGCCGGCGTCGCCTTGCGCACCTCGAGCTCGTCGATCAGGCCCGACACCTCGAGCAGGTTCTTCAGCCGACGCTTGCTCTCGGGGCTTTCCGAGGCAGGCTGCGGCTGCAGGAACTCCCCCGGTGCCGAGAACACGCCGATGGCGCCGGGGTCGTGCCAGAAACAGCGCTCGTGCCAGAAGAACCCCGTCCTGCGACTCTCCCTCATGAGCGCTTCTCCAACTGCTCCCAGACTTCGATGGCGGCGCCCAGGTCCTCCAGCGAGGCGCCGACCGACTTGAACACGGTGATCGCCTCGGCGCTGCTGCGCCCGGGCTTGTCGCCGCGCAGCAGTTCCGCCAGTTCGGCGGCGATGGCGTCGAAGGCGAAGGCGCCCTCGTCGATGGCCTGGAGGATGTCACCCGCCTCGCCGCGAGCACCGGCATAGGTATCGACGAATACCTCGCCGCGCCGCAGGCACTCGGCGTCGGTCTCGCGCATGGTCGGCCGGAACGCGCCGATCAGGTCCAGATGGGTGCCCGGCATCAGCCACTCGCCGTGAATCAGCGGCTCGGCGGAGAGCGTCACGCAGCTGATCAGGTCGGCCTCGCGGGCCGCCGCCTCGAGATCCTCGACCGCCGCACAGTCGAAGCGATCGGCATACTCGGCGGCTACCTGGCGGGCCTTCTCCGGGTGGCGGCCCCAGACGCGCACCCGCCTGATCGGCCGCACGGCGGCGTGGGCCTCGATCACCATCGGCGCCAGCTTGCCGGTGCCCACCACCAGCAGCGATGCCGCATCCTCCCGGGCCAGCTCGCGAGCGGCCAGCGCCGAGGCCGCCGCGGTGCGGCGCCGGGTCAGCTCGCTACCGTCGAGACAGGCCAGCGGGCGGCCATGGGCGCCCTCGCTGAGCAGGTAGACGCCGGCGATGGCCGGCAGGCCGTGATCGGCATTCTGCGGGAAGACGTTGACCATCTTCACGCCGATGTAGCCGGCCCGCTCCCAGGCCGGCATCAGCAGCAGGGTGGCCTCGCCATCGGGCCGCTGCATGGCGTGGTGGTGGCGCGGCGGCGATTCCACGCCCTCGCGAAAGGTCCGCGCCAGGCGCTCCACCAGCGCCGGCCAGGGCAGCGCCGCGGCCACTTCCTCGGCGGTGACGATGCGCATGGTCAGGCCTCCGGCAGGGCCGCGACCACCATGATCTCGACCTTCCACTCGGGCCTGGCCAGCTTGGCCTCGAGGGCGGCACGCACCGGCGGGCGCCCCGGCACCACCCAGGCCTCCCAGGCCTCGTTCATCTGGCCGAACTCCGCCATGTCGGTGACCCAGACCTGGGCCGACAGCAGGTGCTGCTTGGAGGTACCGGCCTGGGCCAGCAGCTCGTCGATACGCGAAAGCACCTGCTCGGTCTGGCCGCGCATGTCGGCGCGAGTGTCGCTCGGCACCTGGCCGGCCAGGTAGACCGTGGCGTTGTGTATGGCGACCTGGCTCATGCGGGCGTTGCTGTCCTGGTACTCGATCGTCATGCCTGGGACTCCTCGTCGTGTTGTCGTGGTGTTGCGGCGATGATGGGGTGGGGCCGCCGTTCAGGCATCGCTGAAGCCTTCCATGAAGGCAGCCAGGTTGTGCCCCAGGTGCTCGGTCGGATAGCCGCCCTCCTGCACCAGCACGGTGGGCAAGCCCAACCGACGCAACTGGCGGCCGACCGCGATGAAATCCTCGGTCTCCAGCGTCATGCCCGCCAGCGGGTCGTCACGATGGGCGTCGAGCCCCAGGGCGACGATCATCGCCTCGGGACGAAAGGCCTGCATGCGTTCCAGCAGCGTTTCCAGCGCGTCGAGGAAGACGGCACCGTCGCTGCCCAAGGGAAGCGGCAGGTTGACGTTGGCACCCAGCCCCTCGCCCATGCCCTCCTCGTTGGCGCCGCCCCAGAAGAACGGATAGAAGTCGGCGGGATCGACATGCAGCGACCCCGTCCAGACGTCACCCCGGTAGTAGAAGATGTCCTGGGTGCCGTTGCCGTGGTGCAGGTCGACGTCGACGATCGCGACCCGTGAGAACTGCTCGCGCAGCACCGTCGCCGCCAACGCCGAGTTGTTGAGAAAGCAGAAGCCGCCCGCCCGATCCGGCCCGGCGTGATGACCGGGCGGACGGCACAGCGCGTAGGTGGTGCCGTGGCCGCCGAGCAGCGCCTCCGCCGCGGCCTCGGCCGTGGCCGCACTGGCCAGGATGCCGCGGAAGCTGTCGGCGCCCATGGGGCACGCCATGTCGTGCATGTGCCAGCCCGCCTGCCCTACCGGATGGCGCGGATAGTGGTGCCCGCCGCCGCATGGATGAATGTTGGGCATCACCAGTTCGGCGGCACCCGGCAGCTCACGCCAGCGGGAATGAATCGTCTCGAGAAAACTCAGGTAGCGCGGCGTGTGGATCTGCGCCAGGCGGCTGCGCAGGCGCGGGGTGTCGACGTCCTCCGGCGCGTGCAGCGTCAAACCCGCCGCGGCCAATCCCCTGGCCAGCAGCTCGGCCCGCACCGGGCCCTCCGGGGAAGACGTGAGCTGGCCACGCACCAGGAAGCTGGCAGGCGCATGGTGCTCCTGGTCGGGGTGGTAGAAGAGCTTCATCACGGGTCCTTGGCGAAGCGATGTTGATGGCCGCACACACGCCCGCTCGCGGCACACGGGCGGACCACGGACAAGGCGGTGCTACTGTCAGATTAGAACGCGTGCGCCGACGGTGCTTGCCCGGAAGTCATCAAGGCTTGCCCCAGGCTCGGGAAATGCCTCGGCCTCACGCCGCTCGGCGGAGGGGGTGGCGGCGAAGTGACGCCGATAGGCGCGGCTGAAGCTACCCTGGTCGCGAAAGCCGACCAGGGCCGCGATCTGTCCCAGGCTCAGGCCGCTGCGCAGCACCAGCGTGCGGGCATGGCCCAGCCGCCGCCGCTGGACATGCGCCAGCGGCGTGATGCCGGTGAGTTCACGAAACAGGGCGTGGAAATGCCCGGGACTGAGGGCGCAGAGAGCCGCCAGCCGCTCGACCCGGATCTCGTCGGCCAGATGCCGGTCGATCCAGTCGTCGAGGCGCTCGAGATCGATGCGCGCCGCGGGCCGCCTGGCTGGCGCAGAGCGGGAGACCCGGCCGGGCGCGTCCTCCCGGAAGTGCAGGTAGAGCGCTCGCAGCAGCAGCGCGGCGATTTCGCTGTGCAGTGCGGGAAAATGCTCCAGCTGCGCCATCAGCGTGGCGGCGAGCCGGTGGAGACGTTGCGGCACGTGAAAGAAGCGCGGCCGCTCGAACAGCCGCTTGAGCCCCTCGCCATCGCGCATGGCCCCCAGCGCGGCCAGGGGAACGTCGAGCACGAAGGTGCGGTTGCATCCGTCGCCTTCGTACTCGTGATGGGAAGCGCAGGGAATCAGGCAGCCGCGCGCCTCGTGGACGCGGCCACCCAGCCCCTCGACGTCGAGCTCGGTGGTGCCGCAGGTCGCCAGGATCAGCTGATGGTGCGCATGGTCATGGGAGACGTGCTCGTGCCCCAGGTTGCAGGTGCGCAAGTCGAGTAGAGACATGACGGCTTCTTGATGCCTGCTCGGCCAGGAAAGCTACTACCCTACCCTGCCGAGCGGCTTCGCGAAACCGGCGTGCCTGCGATCAGCAGCGGCCCTTCATGGCCTGCCCAGGCGGGCAGAACCCCCCGCGGGGACGGTAGCGATCGCGATAACGGCGACCGTCATGACGATGACCGTCGTAGTAGTAGCGGCGCTCGACATGGCGATCCCGGTGGCGATGACGATACTTGTCACCGTGGTAGTGGCCATGGGAGCCATCGACCACCACCAGAGGCTCGGGCGTGATGCGCGCCGGCGAATAGCTGCAGCCGGCCAGCAACAGCATGAGGGGCACGAAGGCCAGGGTGAGCAAGCGCAGGGACGTTTTCATGGCATTTACCTCTCAGGGCAAGAGCTCCAGACGCCCCCCTTCGGTTCCCGTTCGGAGTCTTTATGGATACACCTGTCAGTCTAGCGCGCCTTGGCAGGTGGCGTTCTCAGCAGCGGCCCTTCTTCGCCTGCCCCGGGGGGCAGAAGCCACCGCCATGATGCCCGCCGCGGTCATCGTCGATGACGATCAGCGGTTCGGACTTGATACGTGCCGGCTGGTAGCTGCATCCAGCCACCAGCAAGGCGGCCAGGACCAGGATGAAAGGAAACAACAGACGCCGTGACATGACGTATCTCCAGGTTGACGAACAGTGTTCATGATAGCGAATTACGGCGTATTTACACATGTGGCGAAGCGGCAACAAGCCAGTCGCCAGAGTGCGACATTGCCAGTCCGGGAAGAAAGCGCGATAGTGCTGTCTCGTTAGTCTGCAAACGGGAATGCTCGCCATCATGGACGCTCTTCGCCGCCACTCGTTGCTGCTGATCCTGCTCGGCAGCCTGGTCATCTCGCTGGCCATGGGGCTGCGTCATGGTTTCGGCCTGTTCCTCGAGCCGATGAGCAGCGAGCTGGGCTGGGGGCGCGAGGTCTTCGCCTTCGCCCTGGCGCTGCAGAACCTCATCTGGGGCTTCGCCCAGCCCTTCACCGGGGCGCTGGCGGACCGCTACGGCGCCGCCCGGGTGGTCGCGGTCGGCGGCGTCCTCTATGCCCTGGGCCTGCTGTTCATGGGCCTTTCGGAATCGGCGCTGGGCATGTCGCTCGCGGCGGGGCTGCTGATCGGCCTGGGTCTTTCGGGCACCACGTTCTCGGTCATTCTCGGCGCCGTGGGGCGCGCCGTGGCCCCCGAGAAACGCAGCATGGCCATGGGCATCGTCAGCGCGGCGGGGTCGTTCGGCCAGTTCGCCATGCTGCCGGGCACCCTGGGTCTGCTCGGCTGGCTCGGCTGGTCGGCGGCCCTGCTGGCCATGGGCGCCCTGGCCGCCATGATGGTGCCGCTCGGCGCCATGCTGAAGGACCGCCCCTCGGCGCGCCAGGCCACGGATCTCTCGCTGCGCGCGGCGCTGGACGAGGCCGCCGGGCATCGCGGCTTCTGGCTGCTGTGCCTGGGCTTCTTCGTCTGCGGCTTCCAGGTAGTGTTCATCGGCGTGCACCTTCCCGGCTACCTGTTCGACAACGGCCTGGCCGTCAAGGTGGGCAGCACCACGCTGGCCCTGGTCGGCCTGTTCAACATCTTCGGCACCTACACCGCCGGATGGCTGGGCGGGCTCTACTCCAAGCCGCGCCTGCTAAGCTGGCTCTATCTCGCTCGTGGCGCGGTGATCATGGCGTTCGTCTTCCTGCCGCTGAGCCCCGCCAGCGCCTACCTGTTCGGCATCGCCATCGGCCTGCTGTGGCTCTCCACGGTACCCCTGACCAACGGCATCGTGGCCGCGGTGTTCGGCGTGCGCCATCTCTCCATGCTCGGCGGCATCGTCTTCCTGTTCCACCAGGTCGGCTCGTTCACCGGCGTGTGGCTGGGCGGCCTGCTCTACGACCTGCATGGCGATTACGACGTGGTCTGGAAGCTCGCCATCCTGCTCTCGGTGGTCGCGGCGCTGCTGCATTGGTTCATCAGCGAGGCCCCGATCAAGCGCTCCGTCCCCGCTCGGGCTCAGGCATGAACCGGGCCCGACGGGTGAAACTCGCGGCGCTGCTGGCCCTCGGCGGCGCCCTGGCGCTGGTGTGGTGGGGCTGGCACGCGGTCGACGCCTCGCTGCTGCTGCTCGGCACTCGCTTGTGTTGAGACAGGCGGCCCGTCGTCGGTCAGGCAGGAGGTCAGTTGCGTGGCTGGGTGGCCGTTGCCTCCCGCGCCTCGTGCTCCCCGTGCCACAATGCCCAGGCGGTTTGGCTGGTGAAATCGATCTCGTCGATATTCCCGGCCAGGAAGTCGAGCAACGCACGCACGGCCGGCAGCACGCCGCGACGCGAGGGAAAGACGGCATGCAGGATGCCGCCGCGCGGCTCCCAGCCAGGCAGCACGTCGACGAGTCGCCCCGCCTTCAAGTCTTGTCCTGCCACCAGCAGTGCCAGCTTGACCACGCCCAGGCCCGCAAGCGCAGCCTGATGCAGCGTCTCGGCATTGTCCGTGACCAGCCGTGGTTGGTGGCGAATCCGGGCGCTCGCGCCCTCCGGTCCGTCGAGTACCCAGTGGTGCTGCCGGTCGACCTGATCGAAGTCCAGGCTGGGCAGACCCGCCAAATCCCCCGGCGCCCGCGGCAGCGGGCGCTGCGCGAGTAGCGCTGGCGAGGCCACCAGGCGCTGGGGGCTGCGCGACAGCACCTTCATCGAAAGATCGCTATCCTCGAGCGGCGGGAAGCGCACCCGGATGGCCATGTCGAATCCCTCCTTGATCACGTCCACCCGGCGGCTGGTGGCTTCCACCTGCACCTCCACGTCGGGGCACTGCGCCATGAAACGCACCAGCAGCGGCGTGATGAGGTAGTGCAGCAGGCTCGGCGGGCAACTCAGGCGCACCGTCCCCCGCGGCTGCTGCAGATTGGTCTTGATCAGCGCCTCGGCCGCTTCGGCCTCGACCAGCATCGCCACGCAGTGGCGGTAGTACGCCTGGCCCAGTTCGGTAACCGACAGCTGACGGGTCGAGCGATGGATCAGCCGGGTTCCCAGGCGCTCCTCCAGTTGCGCGATGCGCCGGCTCAGCTTCGACTTGGGAATGCCCAGGGCACGGCCGGCCGGAGCGAAGCCCCCGTGATCCACCACCTGGACGAAGTAGTAGAGGTCGTTGAGATCCTGCATGGCATGCCGCCCTTGTCGTTCTGCTGATGGAACGGTGAGTGTGAATTATACCCTCTACTGACCATTGCGTTCCTCTCATAAGCTTCCTGTATCGGCATAATCCCAATCCATGCAGGAGCCAGACCATGAAGAGAATCCAAGGCATCTATGGCGCCCCTCGCGGTCACTGGGTCGGCGACGGTTTCCCCGTGCGCTCGCTGTTCAGCTATGACCGCCTTGGCGCCGATCACCTCAGCCCGTTTCTACTGCTCGACCATGCCGGCCCCCATGACTTCGCGCCGGCGAGCCGCCCCCGCGGCGTGGGTGCCCACCCGCATCGCGGCTTCGAGACCGTGACCCTGGTCTATCGCGGCGAGCTGGAGCATCGCGACTCCACCGGCAGCGGCGGGCGCATCGGCGAGGGCGACGTGCAGTGGATGACCGCGGGGGCCGGCATCGTGCACGAGGAGTTCCACTCGCAGGCCTTTACCGAACGGGGCGGCACGCTGGAAATGGTCCAGCTGTGGGTCAACCTGCCGGCCCGACACAAGTCGACGCCGGCGGCCTACCAGACCCTGCTCGACGCCGACATCCCGCGGGTGACACTGCCTCGGCGAGCCGGTGAGCTCAGGGTGATCGCCGGTGAATACCAGGGGCATGCGGGGCCGGCCCAT
Organism: Billgrantia lactosivorans; assembly: GCF_003254665.1. GTDB lineage: Bacteria > Pseudomonadota > Gammaproteobacteria > Pseudomonadales > Halomonadaceae > Halomonas > Halomonas lactosivorans. The sequence goes on from NZ_QHGY01000001.1 coordinate 602,249, forward strand.
ACCTTCACCCCGATCGAGGTGTGGGATCTGCGCCTGGAATCGGGCGCGGAGACGACCCTGCGGGTGCCCGAGGGGCACACCACGCTGCTGGTGGTGCTGGAGGGAACGATACAGGTCAACGGCGAGGCCGTGGTACGTGATGCCGGCCTGGTGTGCTTCGAGCGCCAGGGCGACGGGATACGCCTGGAGGCCAACAACGATGCCAGGCTGCTGCTGCTCGCCGGGGACCCCCTGGGCGAGCCGGTGGCGGGCTACGGCCCCTTCGTGATGAACAGCGAAGCCGAGATACATCAGGCTTTCGCCGATTTACAGGCCGGCAAGTTCGGCCGCCTGGCGGGCTAGCGGCTACGCCGCGCCCAACCGCGCCCGGCTGCCCCTGACCGGGCGTTTTCACTCACCCTGGAGGAAAGACACCATGTCCTTTACCTACCACCGTCTCGACAAGAACGACGTGGCCCTGCTGATGGTCGATCATCAAGCCGGCCTGCTCTCGCTGGTGCGCGACTTCAGCCCCGACGACTTCAAGAACAACGTGCTGGCCCTGGCCGACATCGCCAAGTTCTTCGAGATCCCCACCCTTCTCACCACCAGCTTCGAGAACGGCCCCAACGGGCCCATGGTGCCGGAACTGAAGGAGATGTTCCCCGACGCGCCCTACTTCGCCCGCCCCGGGCAGATCAACGCCTGGGACAACGAGGAGTTCGTCGCGGCGGTCAAGGCCACCGGCAAGAGGCAGCTGCTGATCGCCGGCGTGGTCACCGAGGTGTGCGTCGCCTTCCCCGCCCTCTCGGCGCTGGAGGAAGGCTTCGAGGTGTTCGTGGTCACCGACGCCTCCGGCACCTTCAACCCGACCACCCGGGACGCCGCCTGGGAGCGCATGTCGCAAGCCGGCGCCCAGCTGATGACCTGGTTCGGCGTCGGCTGCGAACTGCACCGCGACTGGCGCAACGACATCGAGGGCTTCGGCGGCCTGCTGGCCGGCCACCTGCCGGCCTACGCCAACCTGATCCAGAGCTACACCGCCCAGAAGGGCTGATGGGTACGGGCCCGGCGGATGCCGGGCTCCGCCCCACCGGCCATCCAATCGCCATGGAGGCTTTCCATGTCCGTCTCCGACCCCGCCCCCTCGGCCCACTGCGAAGGGGCTACCATCCAGATCCACCACCGGGTCAGGCCCGAGGCCGTGGATCGCTACGAGACCTGGCTGCGCCAGATCATCATGACCGCCGGGCGCTTTCCCGGCCATCAGGGGGTGCACATCCTGCGCCCGCCGGCAGGCCACCACGACTACGAGATCGCCGTACGCTTCGCCAGCGATGACGACGCCCGGCGCTGGCGGGAATCCTCGGAGCGGCGCGAACTGATGACCGGCATCCAGCCCGACCTGCAGCAGGCCGAGCGAGTGGAGATCGTCAGCGGCATCGACTACTGGTTCACCCCGCCCACCCCCACCAGCCCGCAACCGACCCGCTGGAAGCAGTGGCTGGTGACCTCGGCGGTGATCTGGCCCCTGACCATGATCGTGCCGCTGCTGTGGCAACCGCTCTTCGACCTGCTGCCGCTGCTGCATACCTGGGGCGTCCGCCATGGCCTGGTGGCAGTCACCATCGTCGGCCTGGTGGTCTACGTCATCATGCCGCGGGTGGTGAGGCGGGTGGCACCCTGGCTGTTCCGCTGAGCCTTCGCCGGCTCGGCTCCATATCGGCAGGCAGCGAAGCAAGCGCCTATGCTGTAACCAACTTGCCAGGCTGCCCTGGCCTCATCGAGACCCCCGTCATGAGCAACCTCGTCAACGAAGCGGAGCTTTCCTCCTCCCTCGACTGCCCCATTGTCGACGGCAGGCGGCAGGTGCAGCACATCGCGCCGCGCACCGCCGACGTCGGCGGCATTCCGGTCAACCGGGTACTGCCTTCGCGCCAGCGCCGTCTGGTCGGCGCCTGGTGCTTCCTCGACCATGCCGGCCCGGCGGTGTTCAAGGGCGACTCACGCGGCCTGCGCGTCGGCCCCCACCCGCATATCGGCCTGCAGACCTTCACCTGGATGATCGAGGGGCAGGTGCTGCATCGCGACAGCCTGGGCAACGAGCAGGTGATCCGCCCCGGCCAGGTCAATCTGATGACCGCCGGCCGAGGTATCAGCCATACCGAGGAGTCGGTACCCGGCGAGTCGCACCTGCATGCCGCCCAGCTGTGGATCGCGCTGCCCGAAGCTCACCGTCGCACCGACCCACGCTTCGACCACTACCCGACGCTGCCGCAGTGGCACGAAGGGGACGTCGAGATGACCCTGCTGACCGGGGAATTCGGCGGCCATCGCGCACCGACACTGGCCTTTTCGCCGCTGGTAGGCCTGGACCTGATGGCCGCTTCGGACGGCACGCTGGTGCTTCCGCTACGCGAGGATTTCGAGTACGGCCTGCTGCCGCTGGAAGGCGAAGTCGCCATCGAAGGCGAACGCTTCACTGCCAACGAGCTGGCCTATCTGGGCCGTGGGCGCCGCCAGGCCTCCCTCGAGCTGCCGGCGGGCGGGCGCGCGATCCTGGTCGGCGGCGAACCGCTGGGCGAGGAGATCCTGATCTGGTGGAACTTCGTCGGTCACAGCAAGGCCGAGATCATCGAGGCCCAGCGCGACTGGGAAGCCGGCAGCGAACGCTTCGGCAACATTCCCCAGTTCGACGGCAAACGCCTGGAGCCGCCGCCTCTGCCCTGGCAGGCCTGAAAGTGGGCAACCGAACCCCTGAAGAGAGAGACACTCATCCATGACAACCTATACGCCACCGCGCATCCTGGTGTTCGCCGGCAGTGCCCGGGAGGGTTCCTTCAACAAGCGTCTCGCCCGCCTGGCCGCCGAGCGACTCGATCGGCTGGGCGGCGAGGCGACCTTCATCGACCTGCGCGACTATCCGCTTCCTCTCTACGATGGCGACCTGGAAACCCGTGAGGGGCTGCCAGCCAGCGCCCGCAGCCTGCAGGCGCTGCTCGCCGAACATCAGGGCCTGCTGCTGGCCTCGCCGGAGTACAACGGATTCATCACGCCGCTGATGAAGAACACCCTCGACTGGCTGTCGCGTTCGGATGGCGATCGCAGCGGCCTGGCACTGTTCGCCGACAAGCTGGCCGCCGTGGTGTCCGCCTCGCCGGGGGCGCTGGGCGGCATGCGCAGCCTCGCCCTGATCCGCCAACTGCTCGGCAACCTCGGGGTGACCGTGCTGCCCAACCCACTGGCCGTTCCCCGCGCCGCCCAGGCCTTCGGCGAGGGCGGCGAATTGGCGGACGAGAGTCAGCAGCAGCGGCTCGACGCACTGTGCCAACGGCTGGTGGCGACACTCGCCAAGCTGCAGGCCGGCGATCCGGCGGTGGGCTCATGAAGTACGCGGCTGCGTCAGCGTCTGGTCCACACCGGGAAGGGGCCGATGCCGTGATGGGTGCCTTGCTCTGCGTAACCCGCTCTCCTCACAGATAGAACCTGGGGAGCGTGCGGGCGGGACGGGCCTGCGACCGGCGCTTGCGGCGTCTCGGCAGGGCGCTGTCCCAGATGGTCAGGTAGCGGCCGTTGGCGCCGGGCTCGTCGTGGCGGGCGCGCGAGGTGGAGACGTCCCAGATGGTAGAGAAACGCAGTGTCGTCATGGCTTCGTCACGGTTCCTGTCGAACCGCCTCCGTTAAATTTGTGGAAGGATTTTTCATATTCTCCTACGACTTAGACTTTAGTACAAGCCCTGCGTCCTTTCGTTCACGCCCCCATGCAAGACAGGCGGACCAGGGCGTCCTACACTGCAGCGCAATATCGACGACACCGGAGTTGGCATGCCCAAGGACGCACGCAAGCACATCGACCTCGCCCTGCAGGGCGGCGGCTCCCACGGCGCACTGACCTGGGGCGTACTCGATCGGCTGCTGGAAGAGGAACGCCTGAAGATCGACGGCGTCAGCGGCACCAGCGCGGGGGCAATGAACGCCGTGGTGCTGGCAGACGGCCTGCAGCGCGGGGGCCGCGAGGGGGCACGCGAGCGGCTCCAGGCGTTCTGGCGCGGGGTCAGCGATGCGGCGCGCTTCTCGCCCATTCAGCCGGCGCCCTGGGACTGGTCGAGCGGCAGCCTCGATCACTCCCCCGGCTACCTGGCGTTCGAAGGCCTCACCCAGCTCGTCGCCCCCGCCAAGCTCAACCCGCTGAAGATCAACCCCCTGCGCGACCTGATCTGCGAGCTGGTCGATTTCGAGCGGGTCAACGCCTGCCGCCGGGCCAAGATCTACGTCACCGCCACCAACGTCCGCACCGGGCGAGCCAAGGTGTTCCGCCAGCCCGAAATCTCGGTGGATACGGTGATGGCATCGGCCTGCCTGCCGTTCATGTTCCCGGCGGTGGAGATCGACGGCGAGGCCTACTGGGACGGCGGCTACAGCGGCAACCCGGCGCTGTTTCCGCTGGTGGACGACATGGATTGCCAGGACCTGGTGGTCGTGCAGGTCAATCCGCTGGTACGCCAAGGCCTCCCCGACAGCGCCCGTGACATCGTCAATCGCATCAACGAAATCACCTTCAACAGCAGCCTGATCAAGGAGCTGCGCAGCATCCAGCTGCTGCAGCAGCTGATCGATGCCGAGGACCTCGACGTCGAGCGCTACCGTTCCATGCGCCTGCACCTGATCCACGCCGAGCAGGAGGTCGAGGAGCTCTCCGCTTCGAGCAAGTTCAACGCCCAGTGGGATTTCGTCTCGCGGCTCCACCGCCAAGGGCGCGGCTGGGCCGAGCTCTGGCTCGAGGAGCACTTCGATGCCATCGGCAGGCACTCCACCTTCGACCTCAACGCCGTGTTCGGCGAGAGCCTGCGCCCGATCGCCGGCGCCGAGGCTCGCCGCGCCTCCAAGGCGCAGGGGGACGGCGAGGCGTGAGCGTCAGGCAGGAACGGCGGGCACGCTGTCTCGTCGCTTGCCGTTGCGCCGGGCTAACACCCGCTGCCGATCAGCATGCCCAGGGTGGACGAGGGCTCATGCATGTCGCTACTTCCCGTATGGCGCCTAGAACCAGCGCTTGCGCTTGAACCACACCACCATGCCGATGGCGACGACGGCCATCAGCGTCCATACCCCAGGATAGCCCCAGTACCAGCCGAGCTCGGGCATGGCGAAGGGGCTGGTGGGGTGGGAGAAGTTCATGCCGTAGATGCCGACGATGAATGTCAGCGGCATGAAGATGGTGGCGATGATGGTCAGGGTACGCATGCTCTCGTTGAGCCGGTTGCTCATGCTGGAGAGATAGACGTCGAGCATGCTCGCCGTCATGTCGCGATAGCTCTCCACCAGGTCCATCACCTGCACGGTGTGGTCGTAGACATCGCGCATCCACATGCGTGTGTCCGGCGTGAACAGATCATCGTGGTCGCGCAGCAGCTGATTGATCACCTCCCGGGTGGGCCACAGGTAGCGGCGCAGCATGATCAGCTCCCGCTTCAGCCCATGCAGGCGCTCCAGCGTCGAGCTGTCGGGATGGTTGAGGATCTCCATCTCGAGCTCCTCGATGCGCTCGCCCACGCCGTCCAGCACCGGAAAGGCGTGGTCCACGGCGGCATCGAGCAGGCCGTAGAGCAGGTCGTCCGGTTCCCCCAGGGCGCGACCACCGCGCTCCTTGAGCCGCCGACGCACCTCGACGAAGGGGTCGAGCATCTCGGCTATCACGCTGGCGACGATGTTGCCGCCCATGAACAGGGTCAGCTGGAAGAGATGCAGGCTACCTTCGTCGTCAACCTCGGGTATGCCGAGGGTGACCACCAGCGCCCCCTCGAAGCGCTCGACCTTGGGCCGCTGGCCACCGTTGAGGATGTCCTCCTGGGCCAGCGGGTGCAGCCCCACCCGCTCGCCGAGCAGTTCTAGCTCCTCCGCTGTAGGCATGCCCTGCACGTGCAGCCAGCACAGCGGCCCCTCCTCCGAAGCGCAGGGAATCGCCTCGGGCACGATCTCCTCCACCTCGCCCCAGCGGCCGGCATCGCGTCGCGCCAGCAGGAACGTCGCCGGCCCCTGCAGGGCAGCCTGCTCGAGCGAAAGGTTACGCAGGGTACCGGGCGCCGTGCCGGCCGGATGATAGTGTTTCTGGAACAGTCGGGTCATGGAATGGCTTCCTGGGCATGAACGACCAGGCCCCATACTGGCATGCCCGGCGCCTGCCGCGCATCCGGCGCTCGCTCACGACATGCTTGCGGCTGGGTCGCAGCGTCTACGCTGAGACAAGTTGCCCGAGTGGCACCCAGACATTCCAAGGAAGGAGCCGGCCATGTCGTTTTCCGTAGGCGAGCTTTTCGTCGCCCTGATGTTCATCTCACTGGCATTGCTGGCAAGCCATGTCATCCTATCCCACTCCGCCGCACTGCAGCGGCTGTTCTTGCCCAGTTCCGTGATCGGCGGCCTGCTGCTGCTGCTGCTGGGTCCGGAGGTACTGGGTCGCGCCGTGTCCCTGCCCATCGAGGAGCCCGCGGGGCTGTTCCCGGAATTCGTCTACGAGAGCTGGGGCGCGCTGCCCGGCCTGTTGATCAACGTGGTGTTCGCGGCGCTGTTCATCGGCCGCCCCATTCCCGGGCTGCGTACCATCTGGCTGCGTGCCGGTCCGCAGGTGGTGGTCGGCCAGACCATGGCCTGGGGCCAGTATGTGGTCGGGCTGACGCTGGCCCTGCTGGTGCTGGCGCCGGTGTTCGGCATGAACCCCATGGCCGGGGCCCTGATCGAGATCGGCTTCGAAGGCGGCCACGGCACGGCGGCGGGCATGGCGGGCACCTTCGAGGACCTCGGCTTCGAGGAAGGCGCCGACCTGGCCCTGGGCCTGGCCACCGTGGGCATCGTCTCGGGGGTGTTGATCGGAACGCTGATGATCAACATTGCGGCCCGGCGAGGGGTCATCCAGCTCGACAAGCCGCGCAAGACACCAGACGCCCGGGACGAAGCCCCGGCCATGCCCCTCGTTGAAGAGAATGCGCGGCCTCCCACCGAAGAGTACAGCGAGTTCAAGAAGGATCTGGCCCAGGAGGAGGAAACGGCCGACCCCCTGAGCCTGCACATCGGCCTGGTGGGCATCGCCATCGTCATTGGCTGGCTGGTCCTCAGCGCGTTGCAGTGGATCGAGCGACAGACCTGGGCGCGGGACGGCGGTCTGGAGGTACTCGCCCACGTCCCGCTGTTCCCCATCGCCATGATCGGCGGCGTGATCGTGCAACTCATCGTGACCCGCTTCGGACTCGAACCCCATGTCTCGAGCCGCACCATGGCGCGCATCGCCGGTACCGCACTGGACTTCACCATCGTCGCGGCACTGGCCACGCTGTCGCTCACTACCCTGGGCGAGTATTTCCTGCCCTTCCTGCTGCTGGCCGCGGCCGGTATCGGCTGGTGCCTGTTCGTGCTGATCGTGATCGCGCCGCGTGTCATCCCCGAGAACTGGTTCGAACGCGGCATCGGCGACTTCGGCCAGTCCATGGGGGTCACCGTCACCGGCCTGCTGCTGATGCGCATGGCCGACCCCAAGAACCGTTCCGGGGCCTTCGAGAGCTTCGGCTACAAGCAGCTGATGTTCGAGCCGGTGGTCGGCGGCGGGCTGTTCACCGCCGCCTCGCTGCCGCTCATCGCCCAGTTCGGCCCGCTCACGATTCTCGGCATGACACTAGCGTTCACCGTGGCCTGGCTGGCCTTCGGCCTGCTCTACTTCGGCCGCCTGGTGCCGGAGCGCGGGCGCGGCAGGTGGTGAAGGATGCCTCGGTGGCCCATAGTATCGAGGAACGACCGTGAACCGGGAACGCCATGCTGCCCATCCAGGGAATCGACCATCTGGTGCTTCGCATCCGCGACACCGAACTCATGCTCGCCTTCTATCGCGATGTATTGGGCTGCACAGTGGAGAAGCATCAGGAAGAGATCGGCCTGATCCAACTGCGCGCCGGACGCAGCCTGATCGACCTGGTGCCCGTGGCAGGCCCGCTGGGACAGCGTGGCGGCGCCGCCCCGGGCCGCGAGGGACGCAACCTCGACCACTTCTGCCTGCGCCTGGAGCCCTTCGACGAGGCGGCGATTCGCCGACACCTCGCCGCTCACGACATCGAGGCCGGCGAACTCGTGCAACGCTACGGCGCCGAGGGTTCGGGCCCCTCGCTCTACCTCGAAGACCCCGAAGGCAACACCGTCGAACTCAAGGGGCCGCCCGACGCTTGAAGCCCCATGCATCGCGAAACCGCATGGGCACCTCTCGGGGTATCGCGGTCAGTCTCCCACTGCGGCGAGCCGCTGGAAGTGCGCCATCATGCGATCGGCATCGGCGGGCCGTCCGCTGATCAGCTCGAAGGCCTTGACAGCCTGGAACACTGCCATGTTGGTGCCGTCCATGGTGGTGCAGCCCAACGCCTTGGCCTTGCGCAGCAGCTCGGTTTCCCTTGGAAAGTAGATGATATCGGCGACCCAGAGCTCAGAGCGAAGCAGCGATTCGGGAACCGGCATGCCAGGCAGCTTGTCCATGCCCACTGGGGTGGTATTGACCAGGCCATCGGCGGCAGCTATTTCTCCCGCCAGGTCACTGCCAAGTTGGGCGCGCCCCGTGCCGAAGCGCCCCTTCAGAGTTTCGACCAGCTTCCCTGCCCTGCTGGCATCGGTATCGAATACCACGAGTGTTTCGACGCCCTGCTCCAGCAGGGCATTGGCCACGGCGGCACCGGCGCCGCCGGCCCCCATTTGCACTACTCGCCGGCGTGATTGTTGGCTCAGGTTGCGTCGGAAGGCTTCGCCGAAGCCGGTGCAGTCGGTGTTGTGGCCAACCAGCCTTCCCCCACGAATCACTACGGTGTTCACCGCGCCGATGGCACTGGCTTCGTCGGAGAGCTCATCGAGGTGGGGAATAATCGACTGCTTGCAAGGAAAGGTAATGTTGAGGCCGTCGAAAGCCGTCAGGCGAACGGCCTGCAGCAGCTCCGGCAGCGCTTCGGCGCCGAATCCCAGGCTGTCCAGGTCGATCAGCTTGTAGACATAGGCGAGCCCTTGGCTGCGCCCCTCTTCCATGTGCAGCTCGGGGGTTTTGGACCGCTGGATGCTGGCGCCGATCAAGCCCACCAGCACTGAATGATCGTTGACGGCACTCATCGAGCCCCGCCTCCCAGTCGCTGTGCGAAACCATCGATTGCCAACGCGTAGCCGTGGGTGCCCAGCCCGCAGATCACTCCAACGGCGACGTCGGAGACATAGGAGCGGTGGCGAAAGGCTTCGCGCTGATGCACGTTGGAGATGTGCACCTCGATGACCGGTAGCTCAGAGGCCAGAATGGCGTCTCGGATCGCCACCGAGGTATGGGTCCAGGCCGCCGGGTTGAGCACCACGCCAGCCACCTTGCCGCGGGCTTGGTGGAGCCAGCCGATCAGCTCTCCTTCGTGATTGGTCTGGCGGAAATCGATGGCCAGGCCATAAACTTCGCCTCGACGCAAGCAGATAGACTCCACATCGGCTAGCGTCTCGTGACCATAGAGGTCTGGCTGACGGGTGCCGAGCATATTGAGATTGGGGCCGTTGAGGACCAGAAGGGTGGCGGTCATGGGGCTCTCCAGTTAGCAGTAGCCATAGAGGCGTCACGCCTCGGAGGTGCGGTATTCACCGACCTCGAGCATGAGATGTTCGTTGCCGGGAACCGTCAGTTGAAGGAAGGCATAGTCACGGTTCCCACGGCGTTCATAACGCAGGGCATGGGCCTGGAAGAGGGTCCGGTCGCGCTCGGATAGGGCCTGGTGGGCCGCCAGGTCGTGGTAGTAGTTGGCCGGTACCGGTTCCACGGCAAGGCCGGCGGCACTCAGGCGCTGGGCGGTGGCCACCACATCGTCGACCTCGAGGCGCAGTGCCACACAAGTGGCGGGCTGATCAAGACCCGCTGAAGGTGACAAGGCGCGACCGACCGAAGTGCCGGCATGGGTCGAGGTCTCCAGGACGATCTCCCCCCCACCGTCGGTCGACTGCCAGCAGCGACGCCTTACCACGCCCTGGGACTCGTGGCGAACGCCCGTGCTCGCCGCAGGCAGTCCTAGCAGGTGACGCCAGACGCCTGACTCGCTCTCCAGCAGGCCACACGGCAGGGCGAAGGCGACTCCGCTCAGCCGGCAGTCCGAGGGCGCCGGATGCTGGCCGGACTCGAAGCGTCCGTCGAGGTTGGCGTCGGGGCCGATGCGTAGCGCCAGGGCCGCCGGGGTGGTCAGCAGGCGACCACCCAGATCATCATCGTCGCGGGTGGCTTGACCATACCCCTCCAGACGCATCAGCAAGGCCTGAGAATCGGTGCATGCGAGGCCCAGGCTATGCACCGTGACGGCCGCGTTGTCGTGGGTCTCACGTAGATAAACATCGAAGGCCTGGCCAGCAAAGCGGGTGATTGGCGCTCGGCGATGCCGGCCCTGCTCGACCAGGCCCAGGCTACCAAGCAGCTGTTCCACGGCCTGCCGGTGGACGGGCGGCATGGCTAGCTCGAGGCTGGCGAAACCGTTGAGGGCCGGAGCCCTGGGCGGTTGAAACAGCGGGCGCTCGGCCTGGCTCGGCAGCTGGACGTCGGCTTGCAGGCGCTCCTCCAGCCATAGCAGCGATTGGCGGGCGGCCATCGCGGTGGGGCCGGCCGGAGCGGCGCGAAACTCGTCGTTGAACATCTCCAGCGACAGTGGGCCGGCGTATCCGGCCTTGAGCACGGCGGCGACGAAGCCCGTCATGTCGTATTCGCCGAGGCCGGGGAACGAGCGCAGGGTGCGGCTGTACCTCGGGGGGCGAGTGCTCTCTCGCGGGGCGTCGGAGAGCTGCAGGAAGAAGATCTTCTCGCCGGGCAACTGGGTAATGGGGCTGATGGCGTCGTCCAGTGCCAGGGTGTGGTAGCTGTCGAGGATGAGCCCAAGGCTGGGATGGTCGGCGGCCTCAACCGCCGCCCAGGCCTGGGCGTAGCGATTGATTTGCGTGCCCCAGGAGAGTGCCTCGAAGCCCACTCTCAGCCCGCGGGCCGCCGCTCGCTCGGCCAGGCGATGGAGCTGCTCGGCGACGAGGGCCGGGTCGCCGGAGATATCGGGCTGGGCATTGGAGCAGACCAGCATCAGCTCCACACCAAGCTGTTCCATCAGGTCGAACTTGTGCTCGGCGCGCACCAAGTTGCGCTCCAGCTGTTCGGGGTGGACGCCCTCGAAGTCGCGGAACGGCTGAAAAATTTCGATGGTCAGCCCCAGGTTCTCGGCCATCCGGCGAATCTCGTCTGGGCGGCCCGGGTAGCTCAGCAAATCAGTCTCGAACAACTCACAGCCATCGAAGCCGGCGGCGGCGATGGCCTGGAGTTTCTCCGGCAGGCTGCCGGAGAGCGACAGGGTTGCGATAGCGTGGCGCATGAGTGCCTCCCTGCAGGCGGGTCAAAGCCCGTCCGCATCATGAATAGTGATCGGGGGGGTGCCGCCTGGCGGCAGGGCTCAGTCCGGCTGGACGTTGAGCTCCTCTTCCCGCTCGCGCGCCAGCATGGTGCGAATGTTGTCCGTGGTTCGCTGGGTATGCTGAGCCAGTAGTACACAGGCCAGGTCGGCGTTGCGTTCCAGCGTGGCCTCGACAATGGCGGCGTGCTCGCTGCGGGTATCCCGGTCGAAAGGATTTTTCTGGAGGTAGAGGCGGCGGTAGCGATCGTTGAGGTCGTGGAGCGTGCGACAGTAGTTGAGGAGCAGCGGCATGTCACAGGCCTCGAGCAGCTTGAGATGGAACTGGCGGTGGGCCTCTTCCCACACCTCCTGCTGCTCCAGGGTCATGCCATCGGTACGCTTGATGCTGTCCAGCTCGTACTGGGCGGCAATGATTCCGGCTTCCCAGCGCCGACCGCCCTCGGCGATCGCCTCACGCAACGCCAACCCCTCGAAGTGGATGCGCAACTTGGCGATCTCCCTGAGATTCTTCTCCGATACGGGCATGACACGGTAGCCACGCTTGTCCTCGATCAGCACCAAACCCTCAGCACCCAGGCGCGACAGCGCCTCGCGCAGGGGGCTGCGGCTGATCGACAGGTTCAACTGCTCTCGAAGGGCCTCCAGACGAAGCTTGGCCCCCGGGGGGAGTTCACCACTGAGAATGGCGCGACGCAGGCGCTGAACCAAGGAGGTGGCCAGGGTGATACCACCCTCCCCGCTCTCGGGGACGAGACTTTCCATCATCCTGTTCATCTTCAGAGCCTCCAGTGTTACCGGCGTCGTGACGCCTATCGGGTAGCAAGAGATCAGTGTGTTCAGTATACCGCGCCTACCCCTTGGCCTTCAGGGCTCCTCTGCAAGCAAGGGGCCTGGGTGAGCCTTACAGCAGCGGCGTGGCGTGTTCATGAAAACTCGGCGGGCACTCCAGGCCCCAGGCGGTGGAGCGGCCCTTGACCTCGGTGCCCCAGGTTACCGGCTCCCAGTCCGGTTCGAAGATATGAAAACCGCCGGCAAACACCTCGATGCGATTGCCGCCCGGCTCATAGACATAGAGAAAGAAGCCCTGGGTGCGCGAGTGTTTGGCCGGCCCGAACTCGATGAAGACGTCGTTCTCCATGAAGATCTCGGCGGCTCGCAACACCTCCTCGCGGGTGCTGGCGTAGTAGGCCAGGTGATGCAGACGACCGCTGACACCCGCCGCCGGCTCCTTGGTGATCGCCAGGTCGTGGGCCTTGTTCATCAGGCTCATCCAGGCGCCCACTTCTTCGCCCTGGCCGCCGGGGATCAGGTGCTCGCGCAGTTTGAAGCCCAAGGTCTCGGCGGCGAAGGTACGCATCTCCACCACGTCCCGGGTCAGCAGATTGATATGGTCGATGCGTTCCACGGCCACGCCTCGGCCATGGTACTTCTGCGGCTGATTGGGGAGATAGGCTTGCTTACCCTCGGGTGCCCGATATTTCTCGGACTCGAAGTAGAGTTCCATCTCGTGGCCGCCGATGCCGGTGAAGCGATAGGCCTTGCCGTGGCCCACGTCGCCATCGATCCAGCGGCCCTGAATACCGTAGGCTTCGAGGGCGGCGACGCGACGCTCCAGAGCCTGGGGGCTCATGGCTCGCCAGCCCACATGACCAAGCCCGGCCTGGTGGGAGGCGGTGAGCTTCAGCGAGGTGAGATCATGGTCGCCCCAGGCGCGCAGATAGGCGCTGTCACCCTCGGTAGCCACGACATCGAGACCGTAGACTTCGGTGAAAAAGCTCAGGCTCTCGTCGAATTTGGGCGTGAGCAGTTCGGCATGGCCCAGCTTGGCGATGTCGTAGATCGGTTCCTGGTAGGACATCTCTTGTACTCCCGTTGAATTGGCAGGTCACTGCTGCTGTTGTGTTTGGGATGGCGAAATCACCCGGGGTCATCGATGCGTCATATCCAGCGCGACGTCGACGATCATGTCCTCCTGGCCGCCGACCATCTGGCGGCGGCCCAGCTCCACCAGGATATCCATGGTCTTCAGGCCATAGCGCTCTGCAGCGGCCTCGGCGTGACGCAGAAAGCTGGAGTAGACGCCGGCATAACCCAGTGCCAGGGTCTCGCGATCGACGCGAACCGGCCGGTCCTGTAGCGGGCGAACGATGTCGTCGGCGGCGTCCATCAGGGTGTAGAGGTCGCAGCCGTGATCCCAGCCCAGGCGCTCGGCGACGGCGATGAACACCTCGAGCGGAGCATTGCCGGCGCCGGCGCCCATCCCGGCCAGGCTGGCATCGACCCGGTCGCAGCCCTCCTCCACCGCGACGATGGAGTTGGCCACACCCAGGCTCAGGTTGTGGTGAGCATGGATGCCGGTCTGGGTGCTCGGGTCGAGCGCATCCTTGAGCGCCCGGAAGCGCTCGCGCACCCCCTCCATGGTCAGGGCACCACCGGAGTCCACTACATAGAGGGTCTGGGCGCCGTAACACTCCATCAGCTTGGCCTGTTCGGCGAGCCCCCTGGGCGTCTGCATATGGCTCATCATCAGGAAGCCCACGGTATCCATGCCGAGCTTGCGAGCATGCTCGATATGCTGGCGGGAGACATCGGCCTCGGTGCAATGGGTGGCGATGCGAGCCCCCCTGGCACCGGCGGCATAGGCGGCGTCCAGGTCGTGGACGGTGCCAATGCCGGGTAGTAGCAGGGTGGTGATCATGGCGTGCTCCACTACCTCGGCCACTGCGGCGATCCACTCCTCGTCGCGGTGGGCGCCGAAGCCGTAGTTGAAGCTGGAGCCTTGCAGGCCGTCGCCGTGGGCCACCTCGATGGAGTCGACTCGGGCGGCGTCGAGGGCACGAGCGATGCGCCGGGCATCGTCCAGGCTGTACTGGTGGCGCACCGCATGGCTGCCATCGCGCAGGGTAACGTCGGAGATGTAGAGTTTCTTGCTCATGATGAGGCTCCTCAAGCGGTGGCGGCCAACAGGCGGGTCTCGGCCAGACGCTCGGCGCAAGCCTTGGCGGCGGAGGTCATGATGTCCAGGTTGCCGGCATAGGCAGGCAGGTAGTGGGCGGCGCCCTCCACTTCCAGGAAGATGGAGGTCTTGAGGCCGCTGACCTTGCCGATGCCGGGAACGTTCAGCGGCGCCTCGACCGAAATCTCCTCGAATTGCACCCGCTGCTTGAGGCGATAGCCGGGTACATACTGCTGGACCATGCGGACCATCTCCTCGATGGAAGCCTCGATGGCGGCTCGGTCAGCGGACTCGGAGAGCACGAAGACGCTGTCACGCATCAATAGTGGCGGCTCGGCGGGATTGAGGATGATGATCGCCTTGCCGCGTTCGGCCCCGCCGCAAACCTCGATGGCCTTCGAGGTGGTTTCGGTGAATTCGTCGATATTGGCGCGGGTGCCGGGGCCGGCGGACTTGCTGGAAATGGAAGCGACGATCTCGCCGTAATGCACCTTGGCGACCCGGGAAACCGCTGCCACCATGGGGATGGTAGCCTGGCCGCCGCAGGTGACCATGTTGATGTTGGGGGCGTCCAGGTGCTCATCCAGATTGATGGGAGGAATCACGTAGGGGCCGATGGCCGCGGGGGTCAGGTCGACCACCCTGATGCCGCGGGCCGTGAGCAGCTCGCTGTGGCGCCGGTGGGCGCCGGCGGAGGTGGCATCGAAGACGATCTTGATCTCGTCGATGTGGTCCATGGCCAGCAGCCCGTCGATGCCCTCGGCGGTGGTGGGCACACCAAAGCGCCGTGCCCTGGCCAGGCCGTCGGAGGCGGGATCGATGCCCACCATGGCGCCCATCTCCAGGTATTGGCCGTGACGCAGGATCTTGATCATCAGGTCGGTGCCGATGTTGCCGGAGCCGATGATGGCGACTTTGACTTTCTGGCTCATGCTGGAGTCCTCACTGCTGCCGTGCGCGGCGTTGCTGCATGGTTTCCCCACCTACCCCCCAATGGGTGGCGGGGTACTCCTGGACCAGCACCCGAACGCTCTCCAGAGGGGCGTCCAGGCTCTCGCTGATGGCGCGGGCGACATTCTCGATAAGCCTCTGCTTCTTCTCGGCATCACGGCCTTCGATGATGTTGATGGTGGCGATCGGCATGGTCACTCCTCCACATGGAAACCGAGGCTGCCCAGCTGCTGCATTTCCAGGCGCACGTATTGTCCGGGCTCTAGCCATTCGGCGGCGGTAGCGCCGCCGGCCAGCACGATGTCACCGGCGCGCAGTGGCTCGCCGGCCTGGGCGGCCAGGCGTGCGGCTGCGACCAGTGAACGGATGGGGTTGCCGAGAATGGCAGCGGTTGAACCGACATGACGCGTCTGGCCGTTGAAGCTCATGGCCAGCCCCAGGTTGGTGTAATCGATTCTGGGGTCGCCCCAGTTACCGACCACGAAGCCCGTGGAGGAGGCGTTGTCGGCGATTACGTCGGGCAGTGAGAATTTGAAGTCGCGGTAGCGCGAATCGATGATCTCCAGTGCGGGGGCGATGGCCTCAATGGCCGTCAAGGCCTCGGCAGAAGTGACCTGCTCGGGCAGGTCGCGACCGAGCAGGAAGGCCAGTTCCGGCTCCACCCGCGGGTGCACATAGCTGGCGAGACTGATGGTCGAGTTCTCCTCGATGCGCATGCCACTGGTCAGGCGCCCCCAGATCACATCGTCGATGCCCATCTGGCTCATCTTGGCGCGACTGGTGAACCCCATCTTCATGCCCACTCGGGCCTCGCCGCGCCGCAGGCGCTGTTGTATGGAGGCCATCTGGATGGCGTAGGCCTCTTCCAGCGACATCCGCGACTCGGGGTCGAGCTGCTCCACGGCGGTGGCTGAGCGGGCCGCCTCGTCGAGCCGGAGGGCGTGCTGCTGAATAGTGCTCATGCGCTCACCTCGTCATTCGCTGACAGTTGGAAGACAGCCTGGACGCTGCCTAGGCCGTTGATGCGTGCCTCGATCACGTCACCGGGCTGCACCGGCACCATGGGGCCGAGGGCGCCGGAGAGCACGAGGTCACCGGCCTTCAGCGGCTGACCGAGTTTGGCCATCTTGCGGGCCAGCCACACCACGGCATTGAGGGGGTTGCCAAGACAGGCGCGGCCCACGCCGACCGAAACCGGTTCACCGCGCCGCTCCATCACCATGCCGCACAGATCCAGGTCGAGGTCTTCGAGGCGTCGCGGGGTGCTGCCCAGCACATAGACGCCGGACGAGGCGTTATCGGCAATTGTGTCGATGATGCCGATGTTCCAGTCGGCGATGCGGCTTCCAACCACCTCGAGGGCGGCTACCGCATGATCGATGGCACGGAGCACGTCCACCTGCGTAGGGTTGACCATGGCCAGGTCCTGGCCCAGAACGAAGGCAACCTCAGCCTCCACCTTGGGCTGCTGCAGCCGTGCCCAGGGGATCGGTTCGCCGTTGCCGTAGCCCATGTCGTCGAACAGAGCACCGTAATCGGGTTGATCGACGCCTAGCTGGGCTTGGACCACTCGTGACGTGAGTCCGATCTTGCGGCCGACGATGCGGTGACCAGCCGCCAGCCGTGCCTCGGTGTTGTGCTGCTGGATGGCGTAGGCGGCTTCGATGTCGAGGCCCTCGAACCGCTCGCGCAGCGGAGCGATGAAGTCGCCGCTGGTGGCGGCATCGCGCAGTTGCTGGGCTGCCAGTTGCAGGGATTCCGGCTTCATGATGATTTCCCGATTCATTGTTCGTTGGCGGAGCCATCGGCCTGCTCGGCCTCGCGGGCGGCGACGCTAGCCAGCATGTGGGCTCCACGATTGGCGGCGGGCAGGCCGCGGAACAGGAAGCAAAGATTGATGGTGGCTTGGAGCTCCTCCCAGCTTGCGCCACAGCGGCGGGCAGCGATGCAATGGGTTTGGGCGGCATCGTTACCTGCCATCAAGAGCATGCCGAAGAGCATCATCTGCACCATCTTGGGTTCCAGGTGCGGAGTGTCCATGGCGTAGCTGCGAGTCTTCTCCTGCAGTTCGACCATGGTGGGATCCATGACACCGGTGGTGCACAAGCGGGCCTCGATACGCGGTGGCACGAAACCAAGCAAATCAAGATAGGGCTGCTGGTGGGCGCTGATGGCGCTCCTCTGTGCAGTGCTTGCCAGGCCCATGGCCTGACCGACAGCGTCCAGGTCGAGTCGGGGTGACGACATGGATAGAGCTCCTTCGGGTATCAAGATAAGAGACAAAATATGTTTTGCATGCAAAGTCTATATTGAATGCAAGCTATTCATCTCTCCCCCAGGCGTCAAGCAAGATGAGAAGAGTTGAGACCAAAGTCGTACCTAGAGATCGGCTGTGTCCATTATTCGGTAGGTGGACAAGCGAAATAAGCACTTTCAGACTGAGGGCCAATGTCAGCAACACTGGATCGATATTAGACGTTAGTCGAGGCTATATTGACCCGGGACCTGCAGCGCCCTAGGTTGTATTTTGTCGGCAATAATGTTTCTGCATGCAAAATGCCGTCAAGACCCCCTCACTTCATGCAGCGGTGCTTCCAGGGCAGTAAGGCGAGAGCCCGGGACCCAGGCACCCATAACGACAACGAGGCAACGACAATGACAACGATAAACTTGAAGAGCGCCCTGCTCGGTACCGCCCTGGTCTTCGGCGTAAGCACCATGGTCCAGGCTCAGACTATCCGCTTTGCCCACGTCGACCCCGACGACTGGCAGGGCTCCAAGAAGGGCGCGGCAGCGCATATTTTCAAGAAGATCGTCGAGGGTGAGACCGACCTCAGCGTCGAGCTCTTTCCTGCCGCTTCGCTGGGCAACGAACCCGAGCTGGTGGAACAGGCCGTTGACGGCACGACTCAGGTGGTGATGGTTTCTGGCGCCATGGCGCAGATCTGCCCGGCGGCCGGAGTACTCGACATTCCCTATACCTTCGATTCGCCAGTGACCGCCTGGCGGGTGCTGGACGGAGAGTTCGGCCAGGAGCTTGCCGAACACTGCCTGAACCAGACAGGACTGCGCACCCTGGGGTACGGCGAGACAGGCGTACGTCACTTCACCAATAGCGTGCGCGAGATTCAGAGCCCGGATGACATGGCCGGGCTGCGCTTCAGGGTCCAGGACATCCCCCTCTATGTGGAGATGGTACGCGGGCTGGGCGGCGAACCGACCCCGATTGCCTGGTCGGAAGTGCCCACCGCATTGGCCACTGGCGTGGTGGATGGCCATGAGAATCCGGTGGGGACCATCTACAACAACAACATTCATGAGTTGCAGGACTATCTGACCCTGGATGGACACGTCTATGCCACTGACTTCCTGCTGATCAATGACGACTTCTACCAGTCGCTATCGCCCCAGGACCAGGCCGTGGTCAAACGCGCTGGGGTCATCGCCGGGGTGATGGGACGGGCGATTCAGCAGTTCACCACCGCCGAGGGGGTGATCGCGGTGCAAGAGGCGGGCATGCAGGTCTACACTCCCTCTGCGGAGGAACTCGAGCAGTTCCGTGAACGCGCTCAGCCTCGTGTCCTCGAGTGGTTGGCCGACGACCTGGGCCCCGATGCCGAGTGGATCGACAAGCTGGAAGCCGCCGTCGACGCGGCCAGCCGCTGACCCCTGGCGTATGCGAATACCCCCTGCCGGCCCAGCCGGCAGGGTGATACTCCGACTCTTCACTGGCTGAGACGCGCACACCATGTCTGCACTCTTCCGATCCCTGACTTTCCTGGTGTCACGACTACTGGCTATTGGCGCCGGGCTATGCATGGCCATCATTTTCCTGGTCGTCTTCTGTAATGCTCTGCTGCGCTATGCGCTAGGTAGCTCGCTGGCCTGGGGGGATCAGGTGCCTGTCTTCCTGGGTATCTATGGCGTGATGTTTGGTTTGTCGCTGGGCTATTTACAGGATCGCCATGTGCGCCTCGGCCTGCTGGTGGACTTCCTGCCTGAGCGCTTCCGAGAAATTCTCTTTCTGATCGTCGACCTGTCGGTCGTAGTGATTGGCGTATTGCTCTCCTGGTCTGGCTACCTCTTCATGCAGCAGCGCGGTGGCATGCGTGTTTCGGGGTTGCACGGTGCAATGCGTGAACTTAGTCAATTGACCGTTCTGGATCTAAGCCTCTTCGCCACCATGGCGCCCTATCAGTTCGCCCTGTGTCTAGGCGGCGCCATGCTGACCTTGGCGGCGGTGCTTAAATTCATCGAACGGCTTGCCTTGCTGCACAACGCGCAGAGCAGCGTACCGGAGGGTGTGTGACATGGCCTATGTAATTCTGGTCGGCGGGCTGATCATTGGCTTGCCGATCGCCTTGGCGATCCTGGCCGCCTTGCTGTTCTTCATGGCAACCGGCGAGCCGCCCTATCATCTGCGTGCGGTGGCCACCCAGATGTTCTCGGGCATGAACTCCTTTCCGTTGCTGGCAATCCCGCTGTTCATCCTGGCCGGCGAGCTGATGAATGCCAGCGGCATCACCAGTCGTATCATCGCTTTCTCGAAGCTGATGGTTGGCAGGCTCAGAGGGGGGCTGGCTCACGTCAACATCTGGGCCTCGGTGGTCTTCGCAGGCCTGTCTGGTTCGGCGGTAGCCGACACCTCGGCGCTGGGGCGTGTGTTCATTCCCGAGATGGAGAAGGAAGGTTACCCTCGCGATTTCGCAGCGGCGCTGACCGCAGCCTCTTCAGTCATCGGCCCGATCATTCCGCCGAGTATTCCGGTTATCATCTATGCACTGATCGTCTCTGGTGTCTCGGTACCTGCCCTCTTTCTGGCGGGTATCGTGCCGGGGATACTGCTGGCCCTCTTCCTTTCCGGCTACGTGATGATCTTCGCCGGCACGTACCAGAAACAGGCCGCGCCAAAGCCCGCCGGAGAGAAGCGAAAGATCCTGCTGGACGGCATTGTACCGCTGTTTATGCCGGTGTTCGTGGTGGGCTCCATCCTGCTGGGCATCGTCACGCCCACCGAGGCGGCGGCCTTCGCCGTCGCCTATGCCCTGCTCGCCGGGATGCTCTACTTTCGCGAGCTAGGCTGGCGAGACCTGCCTTCGATCTTTTCGCGCACCATGGTCGACAGTGCGGTGATCATGATCATCATCGGCGCAGTGGCGGCAGCCAACTGGCTGTTGACCTACAATCGCATCCCCAATTTGATCACCGACATGGTGCTCGCCTACATCAGTGTGGAATGGACCTTTCTGCTGGCGATCATTGTGCTGTTCCTGATAGTTGGGCTCTTCCTGGAAGGAATCGCCGCCATGCTGGTGCTGGTGCCGATTCTTCACCCCATCGCCATGAGTCTGGGGATCGACCCGGTGCACTTCGGTATCGTGGTGATCTTTAATCTGATGATCGGTTTGATCACCCCGCCCATGGGGCTCTGCCTGTTCGTGGCGGATTCGGTGGCCAAGGTGGGACTGGCGCGGCTGTCACGAAGAGTGCTGCCACTGCTCCTGGTACAGATACTGGTGCTATTGATTATTACCTTTGTGCCCGCAATCGTAACTTGGCTCCCTAGACTTCTTGGATACTGAACGGGTGCCTTTAGCCACCCAGAGAACGAGTCTATGACGTTACACCCCTGCCACCGCGGTGGCAGGACGAGATCATGAAGCGGCTGGGCATCGTGCCGCCGAACCAGCAGGCCACCAGTTGACCCCCGGGGCAGGAAGCCCACAGCGCGCCGAGACGAAGCTGGCCAAGCGCTCGCCCGCGAACATCGGAAACCTCGCCCAGCGTTGACACGAGCCAAGGAACGGCCCGGCAAAGCCCACTATAGTGAAGGCCGTTGACGGCAATCTTTCGGCAGGCGACGCCAGGCACGTCACTGGCGACGCCGCGGCGATGCGATGAAGATCTTCACGGCTTCAGGGGGCGTCATGCGAGGAATCATCCACCCGTATCCACACCCATTCCCGAGTCAACCTTTGTCTTCCTGTCGGCGCCTGGAGGATCCCAGCCGCCAGCCCGCTTCACGACGTTAGCCGCAAGCGCCCGCATGGCCCTTGCCCTCGTCCTCCTGCTGCCGCTGCTGGGTGCCCTGCTGCCCGCGCTCCACCGGCGCGGCACACCACGCCAGCTCGCCTCTCTCGCCGCCCTGCCCGCCGTTTCGAGCTTCGCCCTGCTGCTGAGCTGGCTGCCGCGGGTCTCGGACGGCGAAACCGTCGTTCACGAACTGCGCTGGCTGCCCTCGCTGGGGCTCGACATGGCGCTGCGACTCGATGCCCTGGGCCTGCTGTTCGCCCTGCTGATCACCGGCATCGGCTGCCTGATCCTGCTCTACGCTCGCTACTACTTCGAGGGCAACGCCTCGGCCGCACGCTTCTACATCCTGATGCTGCTGTTCATGGCGGCCATGCTGGGTATCGTGCTGTCCGAGAACCTGCTCTTCATGCTGGTGTTCTGGGAGCTGACAAGCCTGGTCTCCTTCCTGTTGATCGGCTTCAACAGCGACCGCCAGGCCGCCAGGCTCGGCGCGCGGATGTCGCTGGTGATCACCGGCGGCGGCGGGCTGGCGCTGCTGGGCGGCATCGTGCTGCTGGGCCAGGCCGCCGGCAGCTACGAACTCTCGGCGGTGCTCGAGGCGGGCGAGCGAATCCGCGCCTACGAACATCATGCCCTGATGCTCAACCTGGTCCTGCTCGGGGCCTTCACCAAGTCGGCACAGTTCCCCTTCCACCTCTGGCTGCCCCATGCCATGACGGCGCCGACGCCGGTCTCCGCCTACCTGCACAGTGCCACCATGGTCAAGGCGGGGCTGTTCCTGCTCGCCCGGCTGCATCCGGCCCTGGCGGAATCCGAACTGTGGTTCCACCTGGTCGCCCTGACCGGCATGGCGACGCTGATGACAGGCGCCTTCGTCGCCATGTTCATGCACGACATGAAGGGGCTGCTGGCCTACTCCACGGTCTCGCATCTGGGGCTGATCATGCTGCTGCTCGGCCTTGGCACGCCCATGGCGGTGGCGGCGGCGCTCTTCCACCTGGTGTGCCATGCCCTGTTCAAGGCCCCGCTGTTCATGATGGCGGGCTATGTCGACCGCGCCACCGGCACTCGCGACATGCGCCGCATCAACGGCATGTGGCGCTTCATGCCGGTGCTGATGGGGCTCTCGGCGATCCCCGCCGCCGCCATGGCCGGCCTGCCGCTGATGAGCGGCTACCTGAGCAAGAAGATGCTGTTCGGCGAGAGCCTGCTGGTCACGACGCCCAGCTGGGCGGCCGCGGTCATACCCGCCTGGGTGACCCTGGCCGGGCTGTTCTCGGTGGCCTACTCGATTCGCATCTTCCACAACGTCTACTTCAACGGCCGGCCCATCGACCTGCCTGTCTGGCCCCCCCGGGAGCCGCGCCTGGCGGCGCTGACTCCGATCGCGCTGCTGGCCCTGGCCACGCTCTATGTGGGCCTGGCACCGGCGGGGCTCAACGCGCTGCTGGTCCAGCCGGCGTTCGAGGCTTCGCGCCAGGCGAGCCTGCCGGCCTACGACTTCGCGGCGCTAGGCGGCACCCTGCCGATGCTCATGAGCCTCGTCGCGCTTGTCGGCGGCGCACTCTTCTACCATATCCGCGACCCGCTCTTCCGCCTTCACGCGCGGCTGCCCGAGGTGGATGCCAAGGAGATCTTCGACTGGATCATGCGCCGCGCCATCGACCTCTCCCAGCAGCGCGTGTTCCAGCTCGAGAATGGCTCGCAGCAGCGCTACCTGACCTTCATCATGATCACCGTAGTCGTGCTGGTCGGCGTGGAGCTGCTCAGCGTGGCACGCTGGAACGGCGGCGTGGCACTGGCTCCGCTCGACCCGCTGACCGTACTGGCCGCCATCCTGCTCTGCCTGGCGGCCATCGGCGTGGTGGTGTTCCACCACTTGCGCCTACCGGCCCTGCTGTTGCTAGGGGTGACGGGGCTGTTCGTCACCGTCGCCTTCGCACGCTTCTCGGCGCCGGACCTGGCCCTGACCCAGCTGATGGTGGAGGTGATGGCCGTGGTGATCATGATGCTGGCGCTCTCCTTCCTGCCCCAGCAGTCGCCCCGCGAGTCCTCGCGCCGGCGCATGGCACGCGACCTCGCCATTGCCGGGTTGATGGGCGGCGGCGTGGCCGCCTTCAGCTTCGCCATCCTGACCCGGCCGCAGCGGACCATCTCCGACTTCTTCCTCGCCAACAGCCTGCCCGGCGGCGGCGGCACCAACGTGGTCAATGTGATACTGGTCGACTTCCGCGGCTTCGACACCCTGGGCGAGATCACCGTGCTGGGCATCGCGGCGGTG
Organism: Billgrantia lactosivorans; assembly: GCF_003254665.1. Lineage (GTDB taxonomy): Bacteria > Pseudomonadota > Gammaproteobacteria > Pseudomonadales > Halomonadaceae > Halomonas > Halomonas lactosivorans. The sequence goes on from NZ_QHGY01000001.1 coordinate 625,869, forward strand.
GCAGTGTTCGCCTTCACCCGCGACCTGCAGCTCAAGGAGCGGGTGGTCGACACCAACCCCGCGCACTGGGTCGCCGAACCGCACCCGATCATGCTCGGCACCGTGGCCAGGCTGGTGCTGCCGATCGCCCTGCTGGTCTCGGCCTATATCTTCCTGCGCGGACACAACCTGCCCGGCGGCGGGTTCATTGCGGGGCTGATCACCGCCGTGGCGCTGACACTGCAGTACATGGCGGGCGGGCTGGTATGGGCCCAGGAGCGCATGCTGACCGCCTTCCGGCCGCTGATCGGCGCCGGGATCCTGATCGCCGTGCTCACGGGCATAGGCAGCTGGCTGTTCGGCTACCCGTTCCTCACCTCGGCCCACGGCCACCTCCACCTGCCCCTGGCGGGCGACGTCGAGCTGGCCACCGCCATGCTCTTCGACCTCGGGGTCTATGCCACCGTGGTCGGGGCGACCCTGCTCATCCTGGCCAACCTCGGCAAGCTGATGACCGTGGCCGGCCCCGGCAAGGAGATCGGTTGATGGAACTGCTCTATGCGATCACCCTCGGCGTGCTGACGACCTGCGGCATCTACCTGCTGCTACGGGCACGCACCTTCACGGTCATCCTCGGGCTCACCCTGCTCTCGCACGCTGTCAACCTCTACCTCTTCGCCTCGGGCCGACTGGTCGCCGGCGCGCCGGCCATCGTCGGCCTCAGCGAACGCTCGGCGGACCCGCTGCCCCAGGCCCTGGTGTTGACCGCCATCGTCATCGGCTTCGCCATGACCGCTTTCGTGGTGGTGCTGGCGCTCAAGGCGGCGGTGGAACTGCGCAACGACCACGTCGACGGCGAGAACCCCGACGAGGACCTGGCATGAACCACGCCCTGATCCTGCCGATCCTGTTGCCGCTGGTCACCGGGGCGGGCCAGCTGCTGCTCTACCGGCTGCCCTTCGCCGTGCAGCGCCTGGTGGGCATCGCCAGCACCCTGGGCCTGGTCGTGCTGGGCGTATGGGGCCTGGCCATGGCCGGCTCGGGGGAGCACCACCTCTACCACGCCGGCGACTGGCCCGCGCCCTTCGGCATCGTGCTGGTGCTCGACCGGCTCTCCGCCATCATGCTGGCGCTGACCGCCGTCCTGGGCTTCTGCTGCCTGCTCTATGCCAGCAGCGGTGCCGACCGGCGCGGTCCGCACTTCCACGCCCTCTTCCAGTTCCAGCTGGCCGGCCTGAACGGCGCCTTCCTGACCGGCGACCTGTTCAACCTCTTCGTGTTCTTCGAAATCCTGCTGATCGCCTCCTATGCCCTGCTGCTGCATGGCGGCGGCCGCGCCCGCAGCCGCGCCGGGCTGCACTACGTGGTCATCAACCTGGCGGGTTCCGCACTGTTCCTGATCGCCCTGGGCACCCTCTATGGCCTCACCGGCACCCTCAACATGGCCGACCTGGCCCTGCGTGTGGCGCAGGCGCCACCGGAGGATGCCCCGCTGCTCGCCGCCGCCAGCCTGATCCTGCTGGTGGTGTTCGGCATCAAGGCCGCCATCCTGCCGCTGCTGTTCTGGCTGCCCCGCGCCTATTCGGCCTCCACCGCGCCGGTGGCCGCGCTCTTCGCCATCATGACCAAGGTCGGCATCTATGCCATCCTGCGCGTCTTCCTGCTGGTCTTCGCGCTGGGCGAAGCGCCGATCAACGCCACCGCCTGGGTCTGGCTGTGGCCGCTGGCGCTGCTGACCCTGGCGCTGGGCGGCATCGGGGTGCTGGGCTCGAACAGCCTGCGCACGCTGACGGCCTACCTGGTGATCCTCTCGGTGGGCACCCTGCTGGCCACCATCAGCTTCGTCACCCCGGCGGCCCTGGGCGCCGCGCTCTTCTACCTGATCCACAGCACCGGCATGGCCGCCGTCTTCTTCCTGCTCGCCGACCTGCTGGGCCAGCAGCGCGAGGCGGGCTACGACCGCTTCTCGGCGATCGGCCCCATCGGCCATCGCTGGCTGCTGGGCACGCTGTTCTTCGTCGCGGCCATCGCCATGGCGGGCCTGCCCCCGTTCGGTGGCTTCGTCAGCAAGGCGTGGATCCTCCAGGCGAGCGCCCGGGAGCCCCAGGGCATGTGGCTGTGGGGCGTGCTGCTGGGCGCCGCGCTGCTGACCGTCATCGCCCTGAGCCGCACCGGCAGCAGCTGGTTCTGGCGCCCCGGCGACATGGCCAAGCCGTATCCGCTGGAGCGCGGCCCGCTGGCGCTGGTCTCGACCATGGTCGGCCTCAACGGCCTGCTGGCGGTGTTCGGCGAGCCGGTGATGGGGTATCTCGAACTGACCGCCGAGCAGCTGCTCGATCCCAGGGCCTACATCGCCGCCGTGCTGCCGGAAGCCGGCACGGCGACGCCGGAGGTGGCACCATGACGCCGTCGTTCCGCTCCTGGCAGTTCTGGCTGCCGCATCCGCTGTTCTCGCTGTTCCTGGCGCTGCTGTGGCTGCTGATGGTCAACGACTTCAGCGTGGCCCACGCCCTGCTGGGGCTGGCCCTGGGCGTGGCCATCCCCTTCGTCACCCACGCCTTCTGGCCCGAGGAGGCCAGGATCAAGCGCCCCCTGCCGCTGCTGCGCTATCTGCTGGTGCTGCTGGTGGACATCCTGCGCTCCAACCTGGTGGTGGCGCTGCGCATCCTGCGCCCCGCCCGGCACCTGCAGCCGGGGTTCTTCGTCTATCCGCTGGCCCTGGACGACGACTTCGCCATCACCATCCTGGCCAGCACCATCTCGCTGACGCCCGGTACCGTCTCGATCCACCACGACGCCAAGGCCAATACGCTGCTGGTCCACGCCCTGCATCTGGAGGACGAGGCCGAGGTCATCGCCACCATTCGCCAACGCTACGAGCAGCCGCTCGAGGAGATCTTCCGATGATCGACGCCGTCGTAACGATCGCCATGACGCTATTCGCCGTTGCCGCCCTGCTGAATCTCTACCGCCTGGCCGTCGGGCCGGACATCGTCGACCGCATCCTGGCGCTGGACACCCTGATGATCAACAGCATCGCGCTGATCGTGCTGGCAGACATCCGCATGGGGCTGGGCGTGCTCTTCGAGCTGGCCCTGCTGATCGCGCTGATGGGCTTCGTCAGCACCGTTGCCATGAGCAAGTACCTGCTGCGGGGGGACGTGATCGAATGAACGCCATCGCCATGCCGGGTTACCTCGAGTTCATCGTCGCCGCCTTCCTGCTGTTCGGCGCGCTGGTGGCACTGATCGGCTCCTGGGGGCTGGCCAAGCTGCCCGACTTCTACACGCGCCTGCACGGCCCGACCAAGGCCAGCACCCTGGGAGTCGGCTGCATCCTGATCGGCTCGCTGCTCTTCTTCAGCCACCAGCAGGGTGGCGTCTCGTTCCAGGAGGCGCTGGTGACGATCTTCCTGTTCGCCACCGCGCCGGTCAGCGCCCACATGATGGGCAAGGCGGCTCTGCGCCGACGCCTGCCGGGGGTGGCGCGCACCCGCAACATGCCCGACCTGTCCGAGGAGTAGCGAGGCGGCGTCAGGCCGAGGCGATCGGCCGGCCCACGCAGAGCGCCGACACCAGCCCCGGCGGGAGCTCGCGAAAGGCCGCGTCGGCCTCGGCCCCGAGGCCGTCGAGAAGGCGAGTGAAGAAGGCGCGGCCGGCCACCACCGCGACGATGTCGAAGATCTCGGCATCGCCGAGGCCGTGCGCCCGCAGCGCGTCGATATCCTCGGCGCCGACCTCCTGGGCGCGACACGCCACCTTGGCGGCGAAGGCCATCATGCTGCGCTCGGCCTCGCTGAGCGGCCCCGCCTCGCCCGCCACCATGGCCTGCGTCCCCTCCATGCCGAGCAGCTCCGCGAGGGCCTTGGCATGCGCCAGCGAGCAGTAGCTGTTGCCCAGGGCGCGGGCGGCGGCGAGGGTCACCAGCTCGTAGCGGCGCGCATCCATGGGGCGGCGGATCGTCGCGATCAGTGCCGCCCAGCATTTCATCACCTCGGGGCGATGGCAGAACAGCCGGGCATAGTTGGGAAGAAAGCCGAAGTGGGCCTGCTGGCGCTGGTACATCTCGCTGACCTCGCCCTCGGCCAGTTCCGGGGCAATCGTCTCGATATAGCTCATGTGGGTCCTCTCCCGTGTCAGGCTTCGGCGGAGCGCGGATGCAGCCAGGCCGGCAACAGCAGCCTTGAGTCGATCCGCGCCGTGCTGTCATGGGCAACGCCGCACGCCGCGAGGCGCTCGCCCAGGCTGCCGTTCTCCCACGCCTCGAACAGCTCGCCGCAGCCGCCCAGCGGCTCGCCGCCGATGAAGATCTGCGGAATGGTGGGCGCCCCGGTGCGCCGGGCCAGCACCGGGCGCAGGCGCACGCCCATGTCGCCGACCTGGCAGGCAGGCGAATCGAGTTCGACGCTCAGCACGTCGACGCCCAGGCGGTCGAACAGCTTGCGCGCGGCCCAGCAGAACTCGCACCAGGCCAGGGCGAACATGACCACCGGCGCCTGGGCCAGGTAGTCGTCGAGCCGTTGCTCGGCCTCGGCGTCGCTTGTCGCTTCCTGCGCCGCGGCGACACGCACCGCGGGCGTGGCAGAAGGCTGGGGGGCCGGCGCTGCCGCGGGCGTGTCGAAGCGGAAACCGGGCGTGGAACGGGACAGCGCCAGCTCCTCCTCGTTCATCTCGTCCTCGATGCCCGCGAACAGCGGCGTGGTCTGATAGCGCTCGCCGGTATCCGGCAGCATGCAGACGACATGACTGCCGGCCGGTGCCCGCCGCGCCACCTCCAGGGCCGCCGCCAGGGTCGCGCCGGCGGAGATGCCGACGAAGATACCCTCCTTGCGCGCCAGCTCGCGGGCCAGCCGCAGCGCCTCTTCTCCCGCCACCGGCACCACCTCGTCGACCATCCCGGCGGCCACCGCCTGCTGGGTCAGGGGCGAGATGAAATCGGGGCTCCAGCCCTGCATCAGGTGCGGACGGAAGCGCGGGTGGCTGACGCCTTGCGGCTGGACTTCGCCGCTGCCCAGCAGCGGCGCATTGTCGGGCTCGGCCACGACGATGCGCGTCCGGGCATCGGCCGCCTTGAGTACCCGGGAGACGCCCTTGAGCGTGCCGCCGGTGCCGAAGCCAGTCACCCAGGCATGGATCGGCTCGCCCTGCATGTCGTCGAGAATCTCCCGCGCCGTGGTGCGGCTATGCACCTCGGCGTTGGCCTCGTTCTCGAACTGTCGGCACAGAAAGTAGCCGTGGGTCTCGGCCAGCTCGACCGCCTTGGCCAGCATGCCGCTGCCCTTCTCCGAGGCCGGCGTCAGGACCACCCGTGCGCCGAGGAAGCGCAGCAGCCGCCGGCGCTCTAGGCTGAAGCTCTCGGCCATGGTCACGACCAGCGGGTAGCCCTTGCGCGCGCACACCATGGCCAGGCCGATCCCGGTATTGCCACTGGTGGCCTCGATCACCGTCTGGCCCGGGCGCAGGTCACCGCTGCGTTCGGCCGCCTCGATCACCGCCAGTGCCATACGGTCCTTGACCGAACCCATGGGGTTGAAGGCCTCCACCTTCACGTGAAGATTGACGTCCGGCGGGGCGAGCCGAGCGAGTCGCACCAACGGGGTGCGGCCGATGGTTTCCAGGATGCTGGCGTAGCGGGCCATGGTGATTCTCCTCGGGTAGACAGGTCCACAGGGTCGGCCCGGGCCGAGGAAGCGGGCGTGGAAACCAGCGTGGTTTTTTGCTGCCAAGTGAGTAGAAAAATGGGCGACCAGGCCGAGGGAGGCGCGAACTATACTGCTAGGGTTATCCCACCGGGTCCTGACATGCACGCGCTGACCCTCAACCTGCTTGGCGATCTCGAAGTGATCCGGGACGGACAGGTGTTGGTGCTGCCTCCTTCCAGGAAAACCCGTGCTCTGCTCGGCTACCTGGCGCGACACTCGCGCCCCTTGAGCCGCGAGCACTTGTGCGACCTGCTTTGGGAACTGCCCGACGATCCACGAGGCTCGCTGCGCTGGAGCCTGTCGAAGCTGCGCCGTGTGGTGGACGCTGCGGGTCGGCCCCGCCTCAGGGCCGACCGGCACGGCGTGCTGCTGGACACTTCCGATATCGACATCGATGTGGTCGGCCTGCATGCGCTGTGCCGTGACGGCTTGGCCGCAGCCGACATCGACCAGCTCGAGCGCACCGCCAGCCGCTATCGGGGCCATTTCCTCGAGGGCCTGGAACTGGACCGCTTTGCCGATTTTCACGGCTGGTACCTGGCCGAGCGAGAAGCCGCCATGCGAGCCCAGACGACCCTGCTGACGACGCTGGTCCAGCGCCTTGCCGATACACCGGAACGCGCGCTGCCCCACGCCCACGCCTGGGTACGCCTCGTCCCCTTCGACGAAGCGGCTCGTGCCTGGCTGGTGCGTCTGCTGCTGGCCCTGCACCGTCCGCGCGAAGCCGAACAGCAGCTGCAACTGGGCGTGCGCCTCATTCGTGAAGCGGGCCTGCCGCTCAACGGCCAGCTGCTGCGCGCCTGGCGGGAGACCCGTCAGGTTCAGGGCTCCATGGTGAGTGCCGGCACAGGCATGCCGCCTCTCTCCGCCGCTGACGCCCCCCTCGCCCATGCAGGCGATACCCTGGAAGTGATGCGCTGGGCGGCGCTGCTGGCTCCTGATCCCGATCCGGCCACCCTGGGCCGGGTCTCGGGGCTCGACACCAATCGTATCGGCCTGGCCCTGGAGGTGGCCGAACGGCACGGGTGGCTCACGTTCGGCGCCGAGGGGTTGCGTTTTTCGCGAATCGAAGTGGCTGCCGAGCTCTACCAGGCGATTTCGCCGGCACGGCGCCAGGCCATGCATCGGCGTATTGCCGAATGGCTGGCCGAAAGTCCCCTCAACGACATGCGCCAAGCCACCAGCCTGGCGCACCACGCCCATGCCAGCGGCGACCTCGAGCTGGCCGTCCGGGCGATGATCGAAGCCGGCCGCTTCTGCCTGCGCATCTTCGCCAACCAGCAAGCCCAGCACTTTGCCCAGCGGGGCCTGGCATTGGCCGACGCCATGACCGGCTCGCGGCGTGTCTGCCTGGCGCTCGAACTCCACGAGCTGCTGTACAGTGCCGCCCCCTTGGCCGATTGGGAGGCCGGTGCCGGCGAAGTGGTCGCGCTTGCCGAGCAGGCCCTGGAGCACGGCGCCCTGGCCCATGCGCGGCTCGGCTTCCAGTTGGCCAGCCATATTCGCTGGGCCCACGGCCAATGGCGCGATGCTCACGAACAGACCCTGCAGGCGGAGCGCGCGACCCGCTGCGGCGAAGGCCGCGAACAGGTCATCGCCATGGCCGAAACCGCGCGCTGCCTGGCCATGCTGGAGCGCGACCTGAACCAGGCGAAGGCACTGCTCGCCCAGGCGCGCGAACTGGCCATCCAGCAGAATATCGGGCACCCGGCCATTCCGCTGGCCCAGGGACTGCTCAGCCTGCACGAGGATCGTTTCGACAGTGCGGAAAGCTACTTCAAGGAGGCCCGCACCCTGTGCAAGGCCATGGGGGACAGGCTGGGCGAGTTCCAGGCCCAGGAGACGCTGCTGCTGATGGACTTCGAGCGGGACGATTACGCCCGCGCCCGGGAACGCTGCGCCCAACTTCGCGAACTCGCCGAACGGCTGCGCGACGGCAGCGAGGCGCCCTATGCCGCCAGCGCCGACGCCTTGTGCCACTACGCCCTGGAGGACGACTCCGACCCCTTCGGCGTGGCACTCGTGCCCCTGCGCCACGCCGATGCCCGCCACCGCCTGGCGGTGCTGCTGCTGCAGGCGGCACGGCTCGACCTCGCTCGCGCAAGAACCGAAACGGCACGACAGCGCGCCAGCGAAGCCCTCGAGCACGCGCGGGTGCTGGAACGCCGCAGCGAGCAGCTGCTGGCCCACGCCCTGCTGGCCGAATGTGCCCGGCGCCTAGGCGACACGCCAGCCTGGCGCCTGCATGCCCAGGCCGCCGAAGCGCTGGCGCAGGAGCCCGTTGCCGGCTGGGCCCGGCGACGCTGGCAGGCGCTGCGGGACCAGCCCACCGAGGACGGAACATGATCGATGTCATCCTCGAACGCGGCTTCGACCGCCCCCTCGAACCATGGCTGGTGCGCTCTCTGACCGAAGCGGCTCTGCCTTGTTTCGACCTGCACCGGATTTGCTGGCACGAGAGCCTGCTGGCACGGGACGGACGCCGCCTGGTCTGCCATTTCCAGGCTCCCGACGCGGAATCGGCACGCATCGGCCTGCGCCAGGCCGGCGCCGATGTCAGCTCGCTGTGGGGCGGCAGCGTCATCGATGCCCCCGGCCTGGGGTCGTCCGAGCTGGCTGCCGCCAACGTCATCGTGGAACGCCACTTCGCCGCCCCGGTGACCTTCGAGGCGATCCAGGCGCTGGAAGACGCCGGGGGCGCGTGCCTGCAAAACCATCGGGTGAGGTTCCTGCGCACCTTCTTCTCGCTCGACCGGCGACGCATGTTCTGCCTCTACCAAGCTCCGGACGCCGAATCGGTCCGCCTGGCCCAGTATCAGGCCGGCATGCCGGTCACCCGCATCTGGACCTTCCAGCGTATCGCCCCGGCAGTGAATTCCACGCCACCCACCTGAAAAACCACGCCCTCTCCCACGCTGACTCACACCAAGCGCGTCGAATCTCGCCGTTGACCGCTGACGGTCAACCCCGACGAGACACAACGACACGAGGAGAGCGTCAATGCACACCGCCACCCAACCGATCGACAACGGCGTCAACGTCACCGCCCTGCTGGGCGCCCGCGAGGCGCTGGCCCAGGCCCCCGCCGCCGCCCGCTTCACCTGGCGCGCGCACTGCGCCTGGGTCCGCGGCACACACAGCCGCATCGCCATCGAGGAGTTCCACGGCCTCGGCGAAACCCAGCGGCACCGCTCGCGCTACACCTTCGAGGCCGACCACCCCGAGGTGTTCGCCGCCGAGGACAACGGCCCCACCCCGGTGGAGTACGTGCTGTTGGGCCTGGCCGCCTGCCTCACCGCCGGCGTCGCCGCCGTGGCCCAGCATCGCGGCATCCAGCTGCGCTCGGTCAAGGCCGTTGTGGAGGGCGACATGGACATCCAGGGCATCCTCGGCATGGACCCGGAGGTGCGCAACGGCTTCGACGACATCCGCGTGACGTTCGAGATCGACGCCGATGCCAGCCGTGCCGACATCGAGGCGCTGGTCGCCCAGTCGCAGAAACGCTCGGCGGTCTACGACCTGCTCACCAACCCGACCCACGTCAAGGTCGAGGTAAAGTGAAGACCGTGACCGCCGTGGTCGTCGGCGCCGGGCACGCGGGGCTCGCCATGAGCCACCACCTGGCCCGGCACGCCATCGACCACGTGCTCCTGGAACGCGGCGAGGTGGCCAATGCCTGGCGGCACCAGCGCTGGGACTCGCTGCGCCTGCTCACGCCCAACTGGCAGACGCGGCTGCCCGGCCAGGTTTACAGCGGGCCGGAGCCGCAAGGCTTCATGGGCATGGCGGAGCTGATCGCCTTTCTCGACCACTATGCGCGGAGCCTCTCGGCCCCGCTGCATACCGACACCGAGGTGGTCTCGGTGCGCCAGGCCGAGGACGGCTACCGGGTGGTGACCCACCGGGGCGACTGGCGCTGCCGGGCGGTGGTGATCGCCACCGGCGCCTGCCAGCTTCCCATTGTGCCCGCCATGGCCGCCGCCCTTCCGCCCTGGATCGAAAGCCTGACGCCCCACGAATATCGTCGCCCGGAGCAGTTGCCGCCGGGCGGCGTGCTGGTGGTCGGCGCCTCGGCCACCGGTGTGCAACTGGCCGACGAGATCCAGCGCAGCGGCCGCCCCGTGACGCTTGCCGTGGGCCAGCACCTGCGCTTGCCGCGGAGCTACCGCGACCGCGACATCCAGTGGTGGCTGGAGCGCGCCGGGATGCTCGACCAGCGCTTCGACGAGGTGGAGGACCTGGCCCGCGCCCGGCGCCAGCCCTCGCCTCAACTGCTGGGCAGCGCCGTGCCGCAGGACCTGGACCTCAACGCCCTGAGCGATCGCGGCGTGCGCCTGGTCGGCCGCCTGGCGGGCCTGTCCGGTACCCGGTTGCAGTTCTCGGGCTCACTTGCGGTGCACTGCACGACGGCGGATCTCAAGCTCGCCCGGCTGCTAGACAATCTGGACGCCTGGGCCAGCACCCATGGCTGGCACGACGCCCTGCCCGCCCCGCAGCGCCTACCCTCCACGCGAGTACCGCAGCGGCCCTGCCTTGGGCTCGACCTGGCCGCCGGCGAGATCAAGACGGTGCTGTGGGCCACCGGCTTTCGCCCCGATTTTAGCTGGCTCGAGGTGCCGGTGTTCGACGCCCGCGGAGGCCTGCGCCACGACGGCGGCATGGTGGCACCCGGCCTCTACGCCATGGGCCTGCCGTTCATGCGCCGACGCAAGTCGGGCGCCATCCACGGCGCCGACGACGACGCCCGCGATCTCAGCCTCCATCTCGCCGGCTGGCTGGCCGGGGCGCGGCGGCGTCGCGACTCCTTCGCCTGACGGCGGCTCAGGTGCAGACGGATGTGCGGAAGCAAGAAAGACCCGGCCGCTCGCCCTGAGCGGCCGGGTCTTGCTAATCGTTCGGTCTTCTCCTGTCAGTCGATTTCGCCCAGTCGAAAGAGAGCTTGTGGCGATTTCTCCAGGATATAACGACGGTCGTCTTCATCGCCGATCCAACCGGCCAGCCAGTCGAAGGTGTCCCGGTAACTGTGCTTGCCTTCATGGCGGGTCCAGGGCCAGTCACTGCCCCACACCAGTCGTTCACGCCCCAACGCTTCCAGTAGCGCTCGGACATGAGGTCGCAGATCAGCCACGGGCGATCGATACGGCGCCGACAGCTTGACCCAGGTGCGACCGTAGCGGCCGGCTTCCAGCAGCAGGCGAAAACCGGCATCGGCGGCGGGGTCGGCCTCGACGGGCAGCCCCAGGTGATCGATCACCAGTGTGACCCCGTGCTCGTGCAGCGCGGGGAAGATTTCGGGCAGGCGATCCCCTTCGAGGTGCAGCTCCAGGTGCCAGCCCAGCACCTTCAGCCGGTTGAGAAAACCGATCCACTCCGGATCGTTGAGGTCGGGAAGCTCGCGGCGCCGTTCGATCAGGTTCCAGCGCACGCCGACGATGCCGGCCGCATCGAGCTGACGCATCTCCGTCAGGCCGGCCTCCTTGGGAAGCTGCACCACTCCGCGGTAGTTCTCACCCAGATCGGCGAGGATACGCAACAACTCACGATTGTCGTGACCGAGAAAGCTCGGCTGTACCAGCACGCCACCGCGAAGCTCGCATGACGACAGATGTGCCTGCCATTCATGCAGAGGCGCCGGCCGCGACGGGCGATAGTTGGAGCCCTTGACCTCATCCACCTGCGGATAGACGTGGGCATGACAGTCGAATCCTTGCTTCACGTTGGCTCCCTCACCCTGGCCTCCTCATCGCCTGGCCCTTGGCGGCTGAAGCCAAGGCCTCTTGTTAAGACTTAAGTCTAGTTCTCTAGAGAACCGGTTGACTAGAAGTATACACTGGTCTTTAGTGACAGCAACAAGACAGCGAATCCAGGAGATCGAACCCATGTGTGCATTGCGCATGCCCCAAGCCGACGGGCGCCTTCCCCTCTATGCCCGGCTGCGCGATCAGTTGGCGTCGCGGATCGCCAATGGGGAGTGGTCGCCGGGCGACACGATCCCCTCGGAGAATCGCCTGGCCGAGGAGTACGGTGTGGCGCTGGCCACCATGCGCATGGCGCTGAAACAACTCGTGGACGAAGGCCTGCTGGAGCGGCGCCGGGGCACCGGCACCTTCGTCAAGCAGCCGGCTTTTCGCGCCGACCTGTTCCGCTTCTTCCATGTTCACGACGCCGAGGATCCCGACGGCTCCATGATTCCGGAGAGCCGTATTCTCCGTCGTGAGGAGGTCGAAACGCCCGCCGAGGTCCGGCTGGCCTTCGGCGAGCCGGTCGCGACGAATTGCATCAAGCTCGAGCGCGTTCGCCTGTGGTCCGGCGAACCGATGCTGTTCGAGGAGGTTTACCTGCGCCTGCCCGATTTCGAAGGGCTGCTGGCGCTCGACCCCAAGGACATGGGACCGCTGCTCTACCCCGTTTTCCTTCAGGAATTCGGGATTCTCATCTCGTCGGCGACGGATGAGCTTTCGTTCGGCACCGCCACCCAGGCAAGCGCCAGGTACCTGGGACTGCCTGCCAATTCGCCGGTTGCCGTCATCGAGCGCATCGCGCGCAATCCCGTGGGCCGCGTCATCGAGTATCGCCGCGTGCATGGCCGCCCCGAGCGCTTCCGCTATCGCGTCACCCTCGGCGAACAAAACGCCTGAAGCGGGCCTCGATGCCCGCCCCATGTCCTCACGATTCCAACGACAGGTACGACAAATGAAAACCACCCTGCTTCTCACCACCGCCACCGTGTCAGCCCTTGCCTTCACTCCGTCGATGGCCAGCGATTATCCCGACCGACCCATCGAGCTCATCGTGCCGGCACCGGCGGGCGGCGGCACCGACAACGTGGCGCGCATGCTCAACCAGTACCTCGAGGAGGAGCTGGGCCAGCCCGTCGCCGTACTCAACGTGGCGGGCGGCGGCGGCGCCGTCGGCGTCAATCAGTTTTCCCGAGCGAAGCCCGATGGTTATACCTTGCTCTCCACCTGGAACAGTCCCATCACCACGGTGCCGCACTTGCAGCGCGTACAGTACTCCTACGAGACGCTGACCCCCATCACCAGCACCTCGCAGAGCGCCTACACACTTTGTGTCGCGCCCGATTTTCCGGCCGATAATGGCGAGGAGTTCCTGGCCGAGCTGCAAGCCAACCCCGGCAAGTACACCTATGGCAACGACGGCGTCGGCGGCACCATGCGTCTGGCGGCGGAGCGGATCTTCGAAGCCTACGACATCAATGCCCGCCCAATTCCCTTCGGCGGTGCCGGCGAGACCCTGCAGAATTTCCTCGGTGGCCACGTCGACATCTACGGCGGTTCCATCACGCCGGTGCTGCCCTATGTCGAGGAGGACCAGGCCAAGTGCCTGCTGGTGACCTCCGCCGATGACAACGAGGCCTTGCCACAGGCGTCCGGCCTCGCCGCCCTTGGCCATCCCGAGCTCGAGACCGTGCTCTGGCGCATGATGCTGGGCCCCGAAGGCATGGAGGAAGAGCGCGCGGAAGCGGTCGCCGACGCCGTGGCCCGCGCCGTGGAACATCCCGAGTTCCAGGAGTTTCTCGCCGCCCAGGGCGAAACCCTCAACCTGGTGCGTGGCGAAGAACTGCGCGAGCGCCTGAAACAGGAAACCCAGGCCATCGGCGAGACCCTGGAAAACCTCGGCCTCAAGCAACAGTGACTCGCAAGGGCAGCGATAAGACCATGAACTACAGAGATCTCTTCTCTGGCATTGCCTTCCTCATCATTGGCGTCACCACCGTCTGGATGGGGAATGACTTCTTTGCCGATGCCGCCTACGTTCCCATCGGGGTAGGCACCCTGATGGGCGCGTTCTCCCTGCCCTTGATCTGGCGAGGCATGAAGAGCGTGCTGACCACACGCGCAATGACCGACTCCACCACCGGCCACAACATGACAACCCACCCGGCGCCCGCCCTGGTCGATCATCCGGCGCGCTTCACCACGACCCTCGGATGCTGTCTGGTGTACTACACGGCCCTGCCGATCGTCGGCTTCTATACCACCAGCGCCCTGTTCATCACGCTGTTGGCCGTGCTGCTGGGAGAACGGCGACCCGCCGTGATAGCGGGCATCACCGTTGGCTTCATCACGCTGCTGTACGCCCTGTTCGCCGTGGTGCTCAAGCGCCCCTTGCCCGTCGAGTTCTTTCTCGCTTCCTAGATAGGCTCCAGCTCATGTTCGAATCGCTCCTGAATGCGCTCCCGGTGGCCCTGCAGTTCGGCTCGCTGATCAGCCTGTTCGTCGGCACGCTGATCGGCATCCTGATCGGTGCGCTGCCCGGCTTGAACCCGGTCATGGCCATCGCCTTGATGCTGCCGCTGACCTACGGCTTCGACCCCATCATTGCCCTGGGGCTGGTCGCCGGGATCTACAACGGCTCCATGTATGGCGGCGCCATTCCCGCCATCCTGCTCAACATCCCCGGCACGCCTGCCGCCATCGCCACCACCTTCGACGGCTACCCGATGACGCGCAAGGGTGAGGGAGGGCTTGCCCTGAAGACGGCCTGCTGGTCGTCCGCTATCGGCGGTATCGTCAGCGCCCTGGCCCTGATGACGCTGGCCCCCATGCTGGCCAAGGTGACCCTGGCGTTCGGCCCGGCGGAGTACTTCTGGGTGGCCGTGTTCGGCCTCGTCAGCATTGCAGTGCTGGTCGGCAAGGATGTCAGCAAGGGCATGCTCAGCGCCCTGCTCGGCGTCATCATCGGCCTGGTGGGCGTCGATGCCATCAGCGGCGAAGAGCGCTTCACCTTCGATTCGCTCTACCTGTCAGGCGGCTTCGAGCTGCTCATCGTGCTGATCGGGCTGTATGCCGTGCCTCCCGTGCTCGAGATGGCGGAAAGGCGCAACGAATCCTACTTCAACAGCGACAGTTTCCGTGCCAAGCCGAGCGGCGGCAGCCTGGGCCTGCTGCGTCGACATTGGCGCACCTGGAGCCGTTCATCGCTGATCGGTGTGGCCGTGGGCATCCTGCCTGGCGCCGGCGGCAACCTGGCCGCCCTGCTCAGCTACAACGAGGCCAAGCGCAAGGCGCCGGACCCCGAGACCTTCGGCAGCGGCAATCCGGTCGGCGTCGCCGCGGCGGAGTCCGGCAACAGCGCCGACAACGCGGCGGCCATGATTCCTTCGCTGACGCTCGGCATTCCTGGCAACCTGGTTGCGGCGCTGGTTTTGGGCGCGCTGATGATCCACGGGCTGCAGCCCGGTCCGCAGCTGTTCACCCGCGCTCCCGACGTGGTGTTCGGCTTCATGTGGCAGATGTTGCTGACGGCCATGCTGCTGTTGCTGCTCGGCGGCATGGTCGCCACACGCCTGTTCGCCCAGGTGCTGCGCATGCCCTCCGCCTTGCTGGTACCCACCACCCTGGTGCTGATGGCGGTGGGGGTGTACACCGTAAACGGTAACGTCACGGATCTCTATGTCATGCTGGCCTTCGGCCTGACCGGTTACCTGCTCAATCGACTCGGTTTCCCGCTGGCGCCCGTGGTACTGGGGGTGCTGCTGGGTCCCATGGCGGAACAGAACTTCCGCCTGACCATGCTGATTGCCCAGAACGACTGGACGGTGCTGTTCACCCGCCCCATCTCGCTAGGCATCGTCGCTCTGCTGGCCGTGGTGCTGCTCTCTCAGCTGTGGAAGACGCTGCGCCATCGTCGCCAGTCGCAGGATCAAGCTGCCTGAGACCTTCATGAGGAGTCTTCCAACCGCCCTAGCATCGCCTCCAGCTCGTTGGCCACGAAGCGTGGCTCGACGCACTCGTCGAGATGCCCCGCGGCGAAGCGCAGGAAGCCCAGCGCGGCATGGGGCAGGCGTCGGTCACGGCGCACGATGAACTGCCAGTGGCTCTCGATGGGAAAATCGCGCACCGGCAGGATCACAAGGTCGGGGTGCTCCTGCGGCAGCACATGCTCGGAGAGCACGGCAAGCCCAAGCCCGGCCGCCACTCCGACGCGGATCGCCTCGTTGCTGGCCATCTGCAGCGTGGGGCCCAGCGACAGGCCGTGTTCCTGCAGCCAGCTCTCGAACATCATGCGCGTCGCCGAGCCCGGTTCGCGCAGCAGGAAGCGTTCACGCAGCAGCTCTCCCAGGGAAATGCTTTCGCGGTGCGCCAACGGATGCCCCTGTGGCGCCACCACCACCAGCGGGTTGCGCAGGAAGCGGCCGGCCAAGGCATGGGCCAGCGAAGGTGGATGGCTGAACACGTAGAGATCGTCGTCCTGGCGTTCGAAGCGCGTCAGCACCTGGCGACGGTTGCCGATGTGCAGGGTCACGTCGATGTCGGGGAAGGCCTGGCTGAAAGGGCCGAGCAGGCGCGGCAGCACGTACTGGGCGGTGTTGACCAGGGCGATGCTGAAGCGGCCCCGCTCACCGCCGCGCAGGGCGGCCAGGTAGTCCTGGAAGTCGTCGAAGCGGCCGAGCACTTCACGGCTGGCACGGTACAGCTCGTGTCCCGCCTCGGTGGTGGTCAGCCGCCCATGGCCGCTCTGCAACAGCGGCTCGCCGACCGCCTCGGTGAGGCGCCGCAGCTGCTGCGACACCGTCGGCTGGGTCAGGTGGAGCTGGCGCGCCGCTTCGCTGACCGAGCCGGTACGCACCACTGCGGTAAACACCTGAAGGAGCCGAAAAGTCAGGTGCCGAACGTTCATGTCACCACCCTGGCCAATGATCCATAGCTGATCATCTATCTAGCTACCTCTAACAATTTATTGGAATCAATATAACGCACTCTTCACAATCCGCGTCTACCCTGCCTCCTGAACGAGAAGAGAGCGTTTCATGCCCGATATCGTGGTGATGTTCTTCCTGCTCGGCCTGCTGGCCGGCGTGGTGAAGTCCGACCTGACCATTCCCAAGGCCGCCTACGACACCCTGAGCCTGCTGTTGATGCTGACCATCGGCCTCAAGGGCGGCATGGCACTCTACGGCAACCTGGGCTGGTCGCTGATACCGGAGTTGCTGACGGTGGCGGCTCTCGGCGCCCTGATACCGTTGGCGCTGATGCCGATCCTGCGGCGGCTGGTACGCCTCTCGCCGGCCGACAGCGCCAGCCTGGCCGCGCACTACGGTTCGGTCAGCGCCGGTACCTTCGCCGTGGCGCTGGCCTTCGCCGAGGGGCGCGACCTGGCCATCGGCGCCGAGGTCACCCTCTACCTGGTGATGATGGAGCTTCCGGCGATCATGATCGCCATCGCTCTCTACCGACGCTATCGCGGCAGTGAAGCCGGCGAGGCGATGCAGGGCCTGTGGCACGAGACCCTGACCAACCGCGGCGTGATCCTGCTCGCCGGCGGCGTGGTGATCGGCGCCATGTACGGCCCGGCGGAGGGCGCCAACGTCACCGACCTGCTGACCGGCGCCTTCCACGCGGTGCTGGCGCTGTTCCTGCTCGAGATGGGCCTGACCGCGGCGGAGACCCTGCGCCCGATCCCCTGGCGCCACTGGCGGCTGCTTACCTTCGCCCTGGTGGCCCCGCCGCTGCTCTCCCTGGTGGGAATGCTGGCCGGCCTGGCCCTGGGCCTGCCGACCGGCTCGGTGCTGATCCTCACCGCGCTCGCCGCCAGCGCCTCCTACATTGCGGCGCCCGCGGCAATGCGCACCGCGATCCCCGAAGCCAATATCGGGCTGGCCATGCTCGCCTCCCTGGGCTTTACTTTCCCGCTGAACGTGATCATCGGCATACCGCTCTACCATCAGCTCATTCAGTGGCTGGCCGGCTAGCGCGAGCCGGCCGCCCGCGGGCCGTCGGCACGTGCCGATGGCTCGCTTCCTTCGACATTCGTAGAACGCCACAAAGCTGCACTTTACGTTAACGTCAACCTCGCCTAGTCTTGTAGCATCCTGAATACACTGAGGCGCGGCTGCGTGCCCGCATCAGCCGACAGCCGGTCTACCACTGACACTAGGGAGTTCCGCCGCCATGTTCACGTCCTACAAGCCCCTCGACTTCGGCCTCGATGACGAACTCAACATGCTGCGCGATCAGGTGAACGCCTTCGCCCGCGACGAGATCGCGCCGCGCGCCGCCGAGATCGACGAGAAGAACGAGTTCCCCAACGACCTGTGGCGCAAGTTCGGCGACATGGGCCTGCTCGGCATCACCGTGCCGGAAGAGGACGGCGGTAGCGGCATGGGCTACCTGGCGCACTGCATTGCCATGGAGGAGATCTCCCGGGCCAGCGCCTCGGTGGGCCTCTCCTACGGCGCCCACTCCAACCTGTGCGTGAACCAGCTCAAGATCAACGCCTCGCGCGAGCAGAAGGCCAAGTACCTGCCCAAGCTGATCAGCGGTGAACACGTCGGCGCCCTGGCCATGTCGGAGCCGGGCGCCGGTTCCGATGTGGTCTCGATGAAGCTGCGCGCGCGCCGCGAAGGCGACCACTACGTGCTCAACGGCAACAAGATGTGGATCACCAACGGCCCCGACGCCGATGTGCTGGTGGTCTACGCCAAGACCGACCCGGACGCCGGCTCCAAGGGCATCACCGCCTTCATCATCGAGAAGGGCTTTGCCGGCTTCTCCACCGCCCAGAAGCTCGACAAGCTGGGCATGCGCGGCTCCAACACCTGCGAGCTGGTGTTCCAGGACTGCGAGGTGCCGGTCGAGAACGTGCTCGGCGACGAAGGCAAGGGCGTCCGCGTGCTGATGAGCGGCCTCGACTACGAGCGCACCGTGCTCGCCGCCGGCCCCATCGGCATCATGCAGGCGGCCATGGACGTGGTGATGCCCTACATCCACGAGCGCAAGCAGTTCGACCAGTCCATCGGCGAGTTCCAGCTGGTGCAGGGCAAAGTCGCCGACATGTACACCACCCTGAACGCCTGCCGCGCCTACCTCTACACCGTGGCGGCCGCCTGCGATCGCGGCCAGACCACCCGCAAGGACGCTGCCGGCGTGATCCTCTACTGTGCGGAGAAGGCCACCCAGGTGGCGCTGGACGCCATCCAGTTGCTCGGCGGCAACGGCTACATCAACGAGTACCCCACCGGGCGCCTGCTGCGCGACGCCAAGCTCTACGAGATCGGCGCCGGCACCAGCGAGATTCGCCGGATGCTTATCGGCCGTGAACTCTTCAACGAGTCCAAGTGAAAATAGCTGCGCTCATTCATACGGCGTTAAAACTTGACTCAAAAGGCTCATTTACAACAGTAAACTCCGCTTTTTCGTCAATTTTTGCCTTGGCTGAATATCGCTCGCTTATTTTCATACTTGAAGAGAAAAAGAGACTCCTATGGCTACCCTAACGACACAAATCAATCCGCGCAGCGATGGCTTCCAGGCCAACGAAAAGGCCATGCGCCACGAGGTAATGAAGCTGCGCGAGCTGACCGCGGCGATCAGCCAGGGCGGCGGCGAGAAGGCCCGCGCGCGGCACGAGTCCCGCGGCAAGCTGTTCGTGCGCGACCGCATCGACCACCTGATCGATGAAGGCTCGCCCTTCCTCGAGTTCTCGGCGCTGGCCGCCCATGAGGTCTACGAAAGCGACGTGCCCGCCGCCGGCGTGGTCACCGGTATCGGTCGCGTTTCCGGCGTGGAGTGTGTGATCGTCGCCAACGACGCCACCGTCAAGGGCGGTACCTACTACCCGCTCACGGTGAAGAAGCACATCCGCGCCCAGGAGATTGCCCGCAAGCACCGCCTGCCGTGCATCTACCTGGTCGACTCCGGCGGCGCCTTCCTGCCCCGCCAGGACGAAGTGTTCCCCGACCGCGACCACTTCGGGCGCATCTTCTACAACCAGGCCACCCTCTCCGCCGAAGGCATCCCGCAGATCGCCGTGGTGATGGGCTCGTGCACCGCCGGCGGCGCCTACGTGCCGGCCATGGCCGACGAGTCGATCATCGTCAAGCAGCAGGGCACCATCTTCCTCGGCGGCCCGCCGCTGGTGAAGGCCGCCACCGGCGAGAGCATCAGCGCCGAGGACCTGGGCGGCGCCGACGTGCACGCCAAGATCAGCGGCGTGGCCGACCACTACGCCGAGAACGACGCCCACGCCCTACAGCTCGCCCGCGCCTGCGTGTCGCGGCTGAACTGGCAGAAGCGCGGCCAGCTCAAGATGCAGGAGCCCAAGCCCCCGCGGCTGGACCCCAGCGAGCTCTACGGCATCGTCGGCACCGACCTGAAGAAGCCGTTCGACGTGCGCGAGGTGATCGGCCGCATCGTCGACGACTCCGACTTCGACGAATTCAAGCGCTACTACGGCGACACCCTGGTCACCGGCTTCGCCCACATCCACGGCTACCCGGTGGGTATCGTCGCCAACAACGGCGTGTTGTTCTCCGAATCCGCGGTGAAGGGTGCCCACTTCATCGAGCTGTGCGCCCAACGCAAGATCCCGCTGGTGTTCCTGCAGAACATCACCGGCTTCATGGTCGGCTCCCGGTACGAGCACGAAGGCATCGCCAAGCACGGCGCCAAGCTCGTCACCGCCGTGGCCTGCGCCAAGGTGCCCAAGTTCACCGTGCTGATCGGCGGCAGCTTCGGCGCCGGCAACTACGGCATGTGCGGCCGCGCCTACGACCCCAACCTGCTGTTCATGTGGCCCAACGCGCGTATTTCGGTAATGGGTGGCGAACAGGCTGCCGGCGTGCTGGCCCAGGTCAAGCGCGAGCAGTACGAGCGCGAAGGCCGCGAGTGGAGCAAGGAGGAGGAGGAAGCCTTCAAGCAGCCCACCCGCGAGCAGTACGAGCGCCAGGGCCACCCCTACTACGCCAGCGCCCGGCTTTGGGACGACGGCGTGATCGACCCGGCCCAGACCCGCGACGTGCTGGGGCTGTCGCTCGCCGCGGCGATGAACGCGGAAGTCCAGCAAACCAAGTTCGGCGTATTCCGGATGTGAGGTCGCCATGACACAGACATATTCGAACCTGAACATCGACGAGCGCGGCGTCGCCCGGCTGACGCTGAACCGCCCCGCGGTGCACAACGCCTTCGACGACAGCCTGATCGCCGAGCTCAACGAGCACCTCGTCAAGCTCCACGACGCCGCCCGCCACGGCGAGGTACGCGTGGTGGTGCTGGGCTCCGAGGGCAAGAGCTTCTCCGCCGGGGCCGATCTCGGCTGGATGAAGCGTATGGTGGAGTACGACTTCGAAGGTAACCTGGCCGACTCGCGCAAGCTCTCGCAGCTGATGCACGGCCTGGACACCCTGCCCTGCCCCACCGTGTGTCGCGTGCAGGGTGCGGCGTTTGGCGGTGCCGTGGGCCTGGCCGCCTGCTGCGACGTGGTGATCGCCAGCGAGAAGGCCAGGTTCTGCCTCTCCGAGGTCAAGATCGGCCTCTCCCCGGCGGTGATCAGCCCCTACGTGCAGCGCGCCCTGGGCTCGCGCCAGATGCGCCGCTACGCGCTCACCGCCGAGGTTATCGACGCCGACCAGGCACTGGAGCTGGGCCTGGCCCACCAGATCGTCGGCCACGACCATATCGACGAGGCGGTCGAAGCGATGATCGCCACGCTGCTGGCCGGCTCGCCCCAGGCCCAGCGCGCCACCAAGTCGCTGCTCGCCGAAGTGGCCCGTGACTCCGACAGCAAGGCCACCCGCGAGCACACCTGCCGCGTGATCAGCGAGCTGCGCGTGAGCGCCGAAGGGCAGGAAGGCCTGACCAGCTTCTTCGAGAAGCGCCGCCCCGCCTGGGCCGACGACAACACGAACTCCTCGGAGCGCCGCTCATGAGCCAGACCGATTCCCGCACCACGCCCTTCGACACCCTGCTGGTGGCCAACCGCGGCGAGATCGCCTGCCGCGTGATGCGCACCGCCCGCGCCATGGGCCTGCGCACCGTGGCTGTCTACTCCGACGCCGACGCCAACGCCCGCCACGTGCGCGAGGCCGACGAAGCCGTGCGCCTGGGCCCGGCCGCCGCCCGCGAGAGCTACCTGAAGGTGGAAGCGGTGGTGGAAGCCGCCAAGCGCACAGGCGCCGGCGCCATCCACCCCGGCTACGGCTTCCTCTCCGAGAACGGCCCCTTCGTCGAGGCACTGGACGCCGCCGGCATCACCTTCGTCGGCCCGCCCGCCTCGGCGATTGCCGCCATGGGCGACAAGTCCGCCGCCAAGGCGCGCATGGCCAACGCCGGTGTGCCGCTGGTGCCGGGCTACCATGGCGACGACCAAGACGACGCCCTGCTCAAGGCCGAAGCCGACAAGATCGGCTACCCGGTGTTGCTCAAGGCCAGCGCCGGCGGCGGCGGCAAGGGTATGCGCGTGGTCGAAGCCCCGGAGCAGTTCCAGGCCGCGCTGGACGGCTGCCGCCGCGAGTCCCAGGCCGCCTTCGGCGACACCCGCATGCTGATCGAGAAGTACCTGACCCAGCCGCGTCACGTCGAGGTGCAGGTTTTCTGCGATTCCCATGGCAACGGCGTCTACCTGTTCGAGCGCGACTGCTCCGTGCAGCGCCGCCACCAGAAGGTCCTCGAGGAAGCCCCCGCCCCCGGCATGACCGCCGAACTGCGCCGCGAGATGGGCGAAGCCGCCGTGCGCGCCGCCAAGGAGATCGGCTACGTCGGCGCAGGCACCGTCGAGTTCCTGCTCGACAAAGATGGCTCGTTCTATTTCATGGAAATGAACACCCGCCTGCAGGTAGAGCACCCCGTCACCGAGATGATCACCGGCCAGGACCTGGTCGAGTGGCAGCTGCGCGTGGCCATGGGCGAACCGCTTCCGCTCAAGCAGGACGAGCTGACCATCACCGGCCACAGCTTCGAGGCGCGCCTCTACGCCGAAGACCCGGAGCAGGACTTCCTGCCCGCCACCGGCAAGCTCGAGCGCTTCGCCATGGACCTCAAGGGTGCCGGACTCGACCCGCGCCAGGTACGCCTGGACAGCGGCGTGGAAACCGGCGACGTGGTCTCCATGCACTACGACCCCATGCTGGCCAAGCTGATCGTCCACGGCGACGACCGCGAGCAGGCGCTCTCCACCCTCAACCGCGCACTGGCGGCGCTGGACGTGCAGGGCGTGGTGACCAACCGCGCCTTCCTGCAACGGCTGGCCACGCATCCGGCGTTTCGCAACGCGGAGCTGGATACCCGCTTCATCGAGAAGAACGAAGCCACCCTCTTCGCGCCCAAGCAGTACAGCATCGAAGAGTACGCCGGCGCCGCGCTGATCGGCCTGAACCAGCTCGCCCGCGAGTGCGAGAGCGACTCGCCGTGGGACCGCCACGACGGCTTCCGCCTCAACGCCCCGCACACCATCCGCATCTCGCTTTGCGACCCGGCCCATGTGCAGGATGAAGCGAGCGTCGTCGTCGTGGAAGGCACCCGGGCCAGCGGCGCCGATCCGTGGGATTTGACCATCGGCGGCGAAACCCTCACCGCCCGCCTGCAGCACCTGGAAGGCGACGCCGTGGCCGTCACCCTCAACGGCCACCGCCGCCGCCTGCAGGCCCGCCGCGACGGCAACGTCGTGGTGATGGTGGACCCACGCGGCGAAACCCGCCTGTTCTGGCGCCGCATCGACGCCATCGACCACGGCCACCACGAAGCCGAGTCGACCCTCACCGCGCCGATGCACGGCACCGTGGTCGCGCTGCTGGTGGAAGCCGGCCAGAAGGTGGAGAAAGGCATGCCGCTGATGGTCATGGAAGCCATGAAGATGGAACACACCATGACCGCCCCCGCCGACGGCCACGTGGAGAGCTTCCACTTCAACGCCGGCGATACGGTGGGCCAGGGAGACGTGCTGCTCGAGTTTGCTCCCGCCGAGTAAGATTGGAGTGGAAACGAAAGCGTCAAGGCGGAAGGCAGCAAGCCGAGCGGCGCCGGGGACAGGGCGAAGCGGAGGTCATTTGCCATGGATGGCAAATGTAGCGTCCAGGGAAGGATTTACAGCGCCTCCGCGTAGCCCTGTCGACGGATCAGCCGCGGTTCATGGCCACGGCCGAGGACAGGAAGGAGTGTAAATATGGCATTTCCCAAGCGCGTGCGCCTGGTCGAGGTCGGCCCACGCGACGGGCTGCAGAACGAGCCCAACCCGATCCACACGGCCACCAAGCTGGAACTGATCGACCGCCTGGGCGCCGCCGGCATCCGCTACATCGAAGCCGCCAGCTTCGTCTCGCCCAAGTGGGTGCCACAGATGGCCGACCACCGTGAAGTGATGACCGGCCTCATGCGCCGCCAGGGCGTGACCTACGCCGCCCTCACCCCCAACCTCAAGGGGCTGGAAGCGGCGCTGGAGTGCGGCGTGGAAGAAGTGGCGGTATTCGGCGCGGCCAGCGAAGCCTTCTCGCAGAAGAACATCAACTGCTCCGTCGCCGAATCCCTGGAGCGCTTCGCCCCGGTGCTGGAGCGAGCCAGAGAGGCCAACGTGCGCGTGCGCGGCTACGTCTCCTGCGTGCTCGGCTGCCCCTACGAAGGCGAAATCGCCCCGGCCAAGGTGGCCGAAGTCTCAAAGGCGCTGTATGAGATGGGCTGCTACGAAGTCTCGCTCGGCGACACCATCGGTGTCGGCACCCCGCTCGCCGCCAAGCGCATGATCGAAGCCGTGAGCCGCGACATCCCCATGGAAAGGCTCGCCGCCCACTTCCACGACACCTACGGCCAGGCGCTCGCCAATCTCTATGCCGTGCTGGAAGAAGGCATCGGCGTGGTGGACAGCTCCGTCGCCGGCCTCGGCGGCTGCCCCTACGCCAAAGGTGCCTCCGGCAACGTGGCGAGTGAAGACGTCGTCTACCTGCTCAACGGCCTCGGCATCGAAACCGGCATCGACCTCGACAAGCTCGCCGAAACCGGCACCTGGATCACCCAAACCATCGGCCGGCCGAACCGTTCGAAGGTAGGTGTGGCGCTGGCGGCGAAGTGATTTAGCGGTGGAAACGAAAAGCCCCTGAGCCAGGTAGCTGGCTCAGGGGCTTTTTGTCAGGTGAGTACCGTCGCACTTCAGGCAAGGGCACCTGAACCACAGCAAGCGGAGCTGTCTCTCCTCATGCCATCGCGGCTTTCAGCTGTTCCTTGTAGGCAGCCATCTCTACCTTCCCAAGCTGCGGGGTGAGCTGGCAACGCTGGCGAGACCAAGGATATTCGATCTGCGCCTTGAGGTGGGCGGCGCCCTCGCCCTTCTTCCATGCCTCTAGGTCCAGGTCGCGCCAGTAGCGCGGGTCGCGCCCGGTTTGTCGGTCGTGCTCGGCGGTGGTGGGGTCGAGATGCCGGAACGGCTCCAAACGCGGCACGTCGGGCATGGGTTGGCTCACGTCCATGTAACGCTGCAGCATGTCCCACGTGGCATGCACCTCGTGCTTGTGGTCGACGATGGCGCTGAGCGAGGTCTGGTTGAACTGCTTGCCGGTATAGCGGTGCACGAACATCAAGCGGTAGAAGATACCGCCCCGCTGTACCACGCGCTCCACATAGCCGTCGAACTCGACGAAAGGTGCCTTCAGCGGTGGCTTCTTCTTGCCTTGGGCGAAACTCACCATTCCGGTTTGGCGGTTGAATTCGCTGCAGCGGTTTTCCATATAGCGATTAGCTCGATTGGCAGACCATCGACTAAAGGGACGTAAAATCAATGCAAAAAACTTGATCAGCCAATTAAAAACAGGTTGAGTTGTATATGCCGCAATCGCGATAGCGAATACCAGCCCCCCTCCAGCCACCAGCAAAAACAAAAACATGGCCAACATAACACTATAACCACGCTCCTGCATATAAAAAACAATCACTCCCGAGAGATAAAATGGAGCTAAAACCAAAAGACAGAAATAAAAAAAGGGAAAGGCCATCAATATGACAGAAAGCCCTAGCTTGCTTTTTAGAAAACGAATGCGCTGGTGATCCCACCACCAATCATCCGTCTTGAAGAACGCCTTGTCCTCACAATCCAAATGCTGAACGAACTCGGCATCCTCGCAGAGCTGCTGATAGGGGTCGATACTGGCATAATCCCCAAAAGGCAGCAGCTCCTCACCAATACGCTCTCGCTTCTTCGGCGCTGCCGGCATCGCAGGAATAGCACTAGCACGGTAGGCACCGGAACCATAGTGGGAGGAGCTTGCCTCTTTCATACCTGAAATTCCTTGATGTACCAGTAACGGGGGTCCTGTGAACGCCCTGTAAAGGATCTGATGAAATCGACGATAGGGTTGTTCACCGTGCGATACGACCGAGCCGGAAGCGCATCATGCTGCCCTTCCACAAAGGGCTCGTACTCCTTGAGCATGGGGGTAGGCAGCACCATCTCGCCCAACTCCCATTCGATTCTCGCCTGCAGGGCGACACGCAGGCGAGCCGTGGAGGTCACGCTGGTACCGCCCATCTCGAAGCTCTCCTCCGCCACCTTGCGCTTGACCAGAAAGCGTACCGCACTTTGCTGCGGCAGCAATTGCCGTTTACCAATCTCGAACGGCTCCGGCGCCCTTGTGATATGAGAGAGCTGCTCATAGGTGCCAAGCGGGGTGATGGTACCGGTATCGGTCTGCTCCAGCTCCTGCACGGCCAGGTTCAATGTCTCGCCAATCTTGTAGCGGCTGATCAGCGGCGTGCTGATCGTTACCACATAGTCGCGGCTACTGGGGGCATCAGTGCTTGATTCCCAAACACTTTCCAGCAGTGCCTGGCGCTCCTCCGCCCCCAAACTGCCGTAGCGCGACACCTCGATCTGAGCCGGGCTCAACTGCGTCAACAGCTGCGGGTAGTAAACGGTATCGTCGGCCGATGTCACTGTACTGGCAGGATGGGTACCCAGGGGGCCTTGCCTAAGCAATTGCTCGAAGGGGGTATCCTGGTTCATGGCGGCATAGCTGGACCCGCCGATGGCAAGCCCAAGGCCCAGCAACGCCCAGCCCCAGCCGGGAACCATTATCAGCCCGGCCATTAGCGGAGCGGCAAGAAACAGTGCTCCTCCTGCAATCGCCACACCATGGCCAATAGCTGCATCGCGATCCCCTTGCTGCAAACTATTGCGCAACTCCCAACTGCTAACCCCCACTGTTATCACACCAGCGAAGAAGTTAAATAGCCCAATAGTACGAACCAGTGTAGAGGCTCCTACTTTAGCCAACCTTTTGCCAATAATAGGCCAGCTCTTCATATCAACTAAAGGCCTTTGAGAAATACGCCCGATTACTGATACAGGCTCCGGATATAACACTGAATGCAACTTCATTGAGGCAGCACTAAGATCAACCAAACCACTCACCACCTTAGAAACTTGAAGCCCTTCAAGCATGCCATCTTGATACGCTTTCGCAGCACTAGATAATTCTTTACCAAGATTATATATCGCAAACCCCACCAACAATCTCGACACTGAAGGGCCATCCATCACCACTTTCACCTGACCGGCAAGCTTGGTCAGACGCAGTTGAGCAACCTTCGCGGCTTCGGGGTGGCCGGCGGGAAGTACGTACACCAGGACATGGCCGGCAGCCTGACGGATAGCATCGTCTACTTCAGACGACATGCGCTTCGGGCTGGTCGAGGCTTGCGCATTGCCCCTGGGATCCACCTGCTCAGCGTAGAGGTAGTCTCGTTGGGTCTGGAGCACACCGCTGGTACGGTCGCGGTCGGTCAGGCCCCATTCGATACCATCGCCATGCACGCCGATGATGACGTAGCGGCTCAGGTCGACCTCGCCACGCTGCATGACTTGTAGCTCGCCCCTCAGGGAGCCATCGACCAGATTGGCATGGGCACCAACGGCGGTGAACACACGCCGCATGTGAACCACTTCCACGTCGTCGCCGACCCGCTCCGCGACTCGCAGCACGGCCTGGCTCCACTGCCCCACTACCGTGTTGACCAAGCCGCCAACCTTGATGGCGTTGGCCACGCTGAGCACACCGGCCTGCTGGGTTTGTTCCTGCTCGGACTGGTTTTGGGCGACCAGCCCCAAGGTCTCCAGCCCAAGGCTTTCGGCTAGGGCCTCGTCGATGTCGCGGTCATCCTGGGCAAGCCGGCGCAGGAAGGCAGGCCGGAAATTGCCACTGCCATCATTGGTGTCGTCATCCGCCGATTCATCGGTGGCCTCGTTCTCGTCGGCACTCCAAAGCGCTTGCAACTCCCGGTCGGTCAGCAGCGTCTTGAGCAGTTGCCGGGTACGGGCCTCCTGGCGGGTGTCGCCCTGGTCGTGGAGCACACCGGGAAGCTGTTGCAGTACGCCGTAGAGATCACCACACAGGGCGTAGCCTTCGCAGATGCCCAGTTCATCGTGGCTGGTGAAATCACGCAGCACGGCAGTGAGCTGGCCCTGGCTGGCCAGCCGCTCAAGGGCGTCGAGCTGTGAGCGCACTACCGCAAGCGCGGCGTTGCGTTCGGCCTGCTCCAGGGTGGCATCGAGCTTTGTCGTGTCGATGGTACCCCGAAACTCGGCAAGCGGATTCGCCTCGCCACCGCTCGGCGCGGTGAAGAGAGCCTGGCGAATCAGCTTGGCCGAATGTCCCAAGGGATTGTCGGCCAGCCGGCTGTCGAGGCCATCCAGATAGTGTTCGGCGAGGTGGATCTGTGCCAGGGCATGGCGCAACGTAAACGGGGGGTCCGGCAGTGCCACGGCAACGATACCAGCGTTTTCCCGAATGGCAGCCAAGAGGTCTTCACTTGCCTCGCACTCCAGCGCCAGGGTGGCAGCGCGATCGGTCTCCCCTGCCTGCTCCCACAAGGTCTTGAGCTTGGCGCACAGTTCGCTTCCTGGCGGCGCGGTAAAGTCGGGAGTGAAAGACTCCGGCGCCTGTAGCATCAGTTCGATACCGAGATCACGCTCGCGCAGTTCCGGCTGGTCAGCCACGCGCCCGGCAGGAAAGCCGGTCTGCATGGAGAGCCAGCCTTCCATGTCGAGGACGACGGCATGGGCGTGACCGACGGCGGTGGTGCGCGTTTCGAGCCGGCCAGGATTGGCTTCGAGCCAGGTGATATAGGGCCAGCTCCAGGCGATCTCGCTGTAGGCGAGGCGCACTCGGTGCAAAGTGGCCTGCCCTTGCAGCATCGCAGGCAGCAGGATGTTATCGAGCCATTCACCTGCGCTGTCGCGCTCGTTGGGGGTATCGCCGCCCTCGGCCTGCTCGCGATAGTGTTCGACGTCTACATCGCTGAGCTTGCCATCGGGGCCGACCTCGAGTTCGCGCCACAGGCGGTTGTCGAAAAAGACATAGAGGTATCCCGGGCGCAGCATGGCAGTAGCGATGCCGGTATTGGTCGTTACCCCACTCCGCTGAACGGGACGATTGCGCCCGACTTCCGCCAGGGGGCGAACGGCCAGCATGGTGTTGTCCTGCAGGTTGCCATCGGTGCGCTCGAAAACGGTTCTGGCATGTTCCAGCAGCGGTATCTCGATTTCACCGCCGCCTTCACGCTTGGGAATGACCAGCGCCAAAGTGCCATCTTCCTCGTCTTCGTACTCGACACGGCGCCGCACGCCCAGGTCGACATCTTCGTCCTGCAGTTCCTTGAGATCGGCTTCGCTCATCCGTTCTGTCCTCCATTCGTCCGAGCCCGCCCCTTGCGCAGACGAACCTGCTGACCGTCCTGGCTACCGCTGGTGACGTCGACGAGAAACTCCCGCTCGCCCAGCCCTTCCGCCTCGACCAGCTGTGCCCGCTGGCTGGGTCCATGGCCTGAGAAGGCGACTTGGGTATGTTCCTCTCGCTCAGCGCGCTGGGGTAGTTCAGGGGGCTGGGCCCCCTGCCCACTTCCCGAGCCGGGGCTGCCGCCGGAGTTGATCCTGACCTGGGCGCCGACGATGGTGATGCCGCTGGGGTCGAGCTTGAGGAAGCTGCCGCCGGCCTTGAGGGTGATCTCGGCGCCGGCATCGATCACGGTCTTGCTGCCGGCCTGGTGGTGAATCTCCTGCCCGGCTTCGACGAGCTGGGCGCGGGCGGTCTTTTCGTGGCGGGTGGCGCCGACGATGAGGTGGTCGTCGCCATCGACCTGGGTATGCCGCTGACCGTGCACGGTGAGGTGGTCGTGGTTGTGGATCTCGCTGATGCGGTGATGGTGCACGCTGAGATGACTGTCGTTGCCGATCTCTTCGGTGCGGTCGTTGTTGGTCAGCAGTTCCAGGTCTTTCTGGGCGTGGAGCCAGATCTGCTCCTGGCCGGCCTGGTCCTCCAGGCGCAGTTCGTTGAAGCCTTCGCCCTGGTGACTCTGGGTGCGGATGACGGTGCGGGTCTTGTGCGCCGGAAGTTCGTAGGGCGGCGTGTTGATGGCGTTGTAGACCCGCCCGGTGATCAGCGGCTGGTCGGGGTCGCCCTCCAGGTAGCTGACGAGGACCTCGTGGCCGATCCGGGGAATCGCCATGCTGCCGTAGCCACCGCCGGCCCAGTCCTGGCTGACCCGCAGCCAGGCACTGGCGGTTTCGTTGGGTTCGGCGTAGCGATCCCAGGGGAACTGCACCTTGACCCGGCCGTGTTCGTCGCAATGGATCTCCTCGCCTTCGGGGCCGACGACGAAGGCGACCTGGGGGCCGTCGACCCGGGGCCTGGGGTTGGGCTCGGGGCGCCAGGCCAGATCGGCGGGCATGAGCACCAGTTCGTTGTGGTACTTGGTCATGGCTTCCGAGCCTGCCCGACCCTGCAGGCTGGCAGCGCTGCCCCCGTTATGATCTTGAACGATGCCGTCCTCTTCCAGCGCCTGGGGCTGCTTGCCGTAATGGACCACGCCGAGCACCTGCCAGTCCTGGTTGAGCTCATCGAGGTCGTGGTCGGTGAGGGTGAAGCGCGTGCCCGGGGCGAGTTCGGGCAGGTCGCTCTCGGCGTCGGCGGTGTTGGCGCTGCGACGCAGCGATTCGAGGCGGATGCGAGTGAAGGCCTGGCCGGAGGCGTCGGCCTTGTAGCGGCCGGGGTAGTCGTAGTGTTCGTAGTCGACGCGCTGGGCGTGCTCCTCCAGCCCGTCGGCGAGGTGCTCGTGCAGTTGACCGTAGGCCGGGTTCTTGAAGGAGTAGTCCTTGAGCGTGGCCGAAGCCGGGGCAACCCGGGCGTGCTGGTGCAGCTTGCGCACGTGGCGCGTGGGCGGCGTGCCGCCGGCGCGTCCGTGGTAGGTGCGCTCGCCCAGGTGGGGCAGCACCTGAGGGGCGTCGGCGAACACCAGGCGGTGCCCGTCATGAAACTCGTGGAAGTAGAACAGGCCCTCTTCGGCGGCCAGGCGCTCGACGAAGGCGAGGTCATGCTCCCGGTACTGAACGCAGTACTCGCGCGTTTCGGGTTCGCGGGTGGCGGCGAAGGCGAGATCGGTCAGGCCATGCTCGTCGCACAGGGTGTTGAGCACGGTGAGCGGCGAGACCTCCTGGAAGATGCGCGAGTTGTGGCGCAGCGAAAGGCGCCACAGCGCGGGGCGAATCTCGACGCGGTAGAAGGTGCGGCGGTGGCCGCGATCGCCGCGGCCGAACTCGCTGACGATGCCGTGCACGTGGCGCAGCGCCTCGCCCGCCTGCCAGATCGTCAGGGTGGCTTCGCGATCGAGAATGTCGGCGGCGGAGAGGCTGCCATCGCGGCTGGCGAAGCGCACCGACAGTTCGAAGGGCTGGGAGAGCGCTTCCTTGTGAGTGAACTCGACCACCGCCAGGTCGTCGGCCCCGGCCAGGGCCAGGGTGAATTGCCATCCGCTCTCGTTGGCCATGATGCCTCCCTGCATCCGGAAGATGCCGCTCTTATTGGTTAATTAGGGAATCGCAGTCCCTCGCGCGCAAAGCTTATCAATCGTGGCAGTGGGTATCTGTGGCACTTCGCCGATAAACGTGTAGGAAGGGGCTTACATGAGAGACTGGGCATCGATACCGGCATCGCCCTGGACAAGCTCACCCAGGCCGTCGAAGTTGAACCGTTCCAAGGTGATTGCGGCGCTGGCGGCGAAATCATCCGGCAACAGAATGCAGAGCCCCCGAGCCAGGTATCTGGCCCGGGGGCATCGGTATCGTGAACTGAGTACGAGACGGCGCCTCGTCCTCCTGGGGGTGGCTGTCGCCAAGGCGGGCGGATCAAGCACGGCGCAGGCGATACCAGTGCTCATCCGGGCGCAGCACCCATTCCAGCGGTGGCGGCAGCTTGAAGCAAGATGGCTTCACGTCGGTGACCTGCCAACCGGTGAAGGCGGCCTCGACCTCTTCGCGGCTTACCCCACGGATCAACGGACGGAGGCGCCGCGGCCAGCAAAGCAGGAGCACTGTCGCGTCGTCGCTGGCCAGGGCATCCAGGCTGCGGGCCATACCCCGCTGCCGCTCGATATCGAAGTCATGGAAGGTGCCGGTGTCGAGGATGAGCCGGAAGCCGGAACCCACTTCAGCCGCGGTCAGGCGGGTAACGTCACCGCGCACCAGGTTCATCTCCACGCCGGCAGCCCGGACCCGTTCGCGCCCCCGCTCGAGGGCCTTTGGCACGAAGTCGACCCCGGTCACCTCCCAGCCCCGCTTCGCCAGCTCGATGCCCCAGATGGCGCTACCCGTGCCGACATCCAGGGCACGCCCATAGGGTGGCTCACGGCCCTCTTCCTCGCGCTCGAGCAGCGACGCAAGCGTACGATGGAACGCCTGGTCGGTATCTTCCCAGGGATGAAAGCCGATGGCATACGCGAATTTCCAGCGCATAGGCGGCTCCTCGATCGTCCTCCGTTACAAATGAGCGAAGAACTGGGGGAATTGCTGCCACTGGTCGTTCATGCCGTCCACATAGGTAATCGAAATGCCTGATAGCTCTTCTTCGCTAATGCCTTCCAGGCAACCGATATTGACCCCGTACATCTTCCCGATAGGCGTCTCGTTGCCGACGCCGAATGGCCGGACACCGCAGACCTTGCAGAAGAAGTGCTGGTTCTTCGTGGAATTGAATAGGTACTCGGTGAGCATATGCTCTCCCGAGACGAGACGAAACCCGCCTTCTTTCGCAACGGCGGGCCAGAACCGAGTTCGTCGACAGATAGAGCAGTTGCAGCGGAAGGAGCCCTGGGCAAGGTCCAGGTCCGCCTCGAAGCGTACGGCGCCGCAATGGCAGCTGCCTTGGTAGGTCTTGAGCATTTCTTGTTCCTCTGGAATGCGTGGCACAAGGCGGAGTGGCGACTCTCTCCCATGCAGCCCCAACGAGTGCAACGCGAGCGCAGGCGGCAACGGCGCTCTATTCGCCGGGTGCCGTCGCCAGTACACAGAACCCCTCATCCACATCCACCAGCCGGACATCGGCGAATCCAGCAGCCGCGAGCACTTCGGCCAGCCCCTCTTTCACTTGGCCGGAGTGGGGAGTGAAACCGAGCGCCATTACACCCCCCGGGCTCATCACGCGCCGAATCTCCCGCAGCCCTGCCGCGGCATCGGGCCAGGCCTGCAGCGAATTGATCGCCAGGGCCTTGTCGAAGGTGGCGTTCCGGTAAGGCAGGTCTTCTACCGAATGCTGCCGAAGCTCAACCCTGCCAGCACGAATTCCCTTGGCGTTGCGAGCCTTGGCTTGCTGGACCATCTCCCCCGAAGCATCGATGCCGGCGACGCATCCCGATGGAACGCAATCGGCAAGGAGTTGAACTCCGACGCCTGGACCGAAACCAACCTCAAGTACGCTGTCGCTCGGCTGGATCTCGAGCAATTCGATGACCCGCTGGGCGATCCGACGATTCATGCGGGCCATGATGGTACCGCCGACTCTACCCAATAGGCCCGCCGGGCGACCGAAGGCTCGCATGAAGATGTTCTGAACGAAGCTCATCGCGGATTCAGTTGTCTCCTGTGGATTCCACGGATTCATGGCAGGCAACCGCCGCCATCCCGGGCCAGCCGAAACTGGCCTGCCGCCTTCATC
Organism: Billgrantia lactosivorans; assembly: GCF_003254665.1. Lineage (GTDB taxonomy): Bacteria > Pseudomonadota > Gammaproteobacteria > Pseudomonadales > Halomonadaceae > Halomonas > Halomonas lactosivorans. Next base: position 659,252 of record NZ_QHGY01000001.1, read on the forward strand.
AAGTGTGGCGGCCTCCCCGCTGGCCCTCCTCCGGCAGCACCCTACTGAGCCTAAGCGACGCCTGATGAGGGTGCAAAGTTCAAGTCATGCCAGGAGTTGCTTCCCTGCCAAGTCGCGCAAAACCTGCCTGTAGGTGATGTGCGATGACTGTCCCTTTTCCCAGCATCTCGATCTTTTTCTGTAGCCGTGCCATGACCCTCTCGCTCGCATCTCCGTAGACGTCAATGGATCGCTGATCAATGAGTTCGCGGAAGGCCCGGAATTTCTCCCACCCGACATCCATATGGAACTCCATCGATGCGGAATCGGGGTGCAGTGCGACGCACGTCATCCTGCTTTCCGTCTCGTCGATGAAGAATTCGTAGGTGAGAAGCTGTGGTTCGTGTGCATCGACGAAGGCGACAAGATCCTCCATCAACACCTTGACGGCTTCAAGCTTGCCCGGTCGGATGTCTGATATATCGATATACAGGATCGGCTTGGACATGGTTTCTACTCCTCCATGCACCCTACGGGTAACGCTCTAGCTCGGCGGCGCTACCCTACGGGTAACGCTCTAGCTCGGCGGCGCGAAGTAGGCGCGTCGGTTACGACGCCAGGTTAGCCAGGTATCTATCCAACCTTCGGTGAGATATGGGTAAAGCGCAAGGCACCTCCCATCTGGCAGGCAGCGCCTCCCCCTTCCGTGACAACGCCAATGAAAGCTTAAGGCGACGATGCCCTCTCAAATGAACAGGGGCGCCGAAGCGCCCCCGTATATAGCCAAGCTATTGACAATTTATCCGCTCAGCTCCAGCTACCCTTGCCTCCGCCGACGCCGGTGACGATGGAGACTGCCCCCGACTGGAAGTGGCCCAGCAGGTTGCTGTGGCTGTCGAAGAACAGGATGCTCAGGTAGACCGGCGTGGCCTGGAACTCGAAGCTCACGGTATCGCGGTAGAGCCGGTCGAGGTCATCGGTATAGACGTGCCCGAACAGGGCGCCACCGCCCGGTGAGGAGGCGCCGCCGGCATGGCCGTCGAAGGTCTTGCCATCGGTGATATTCACCTGGAACTTCAGGTAGAAGATCATGCTGGCTACGCTGCCATTGGCAGGATAGGCCTTCTGGGAGGCGGCCAGTGCCTGGGCGGCCTCGTCGATCTTCTCGGGCTCGAGCTTGCCATGCATGGCGACACGGAAGTCGTGGGCGATCAGCTGCTTGTCGATGGTTTGCGGAGCATTCATCGGTCGATACCTCGTACGATCGTTCTGGAAATGGCGGTCGGAAACCGACCGGCTTACTGCACTAAGCATTCCAGTTCAGAACTCTCATACCGACCGCATCAGCTCAGTATCACCACGAACGCCGGTATCAGCGCTGCCAAGCGCAACGGATCACTTCGGTATCACCTCATCTGAGCCTCTTGGACGCAACACCCTCCTGGTGGATTCTTGTGAAAACAACGACGGGGGGCGCCACCATGGACCATGCACCGCTACGGGTTGCCATCATCGGCGGCGGGGTTTCCGGCCTGTCGCTGGCCTACTATCTGCAAAAACTCGGCTGCCAGAAGCTGGGGCACGAGACGGCCCGGCAGATCGAGGTCACGATCTTCGAGCGCAAGGCCAGCCTGGGCGGCAACGCCGAGACGGTGTGGGTCGACCTGGGCGTGCGGCGGTACCCTGGCAAGCCCGAGACGCCCTATCGCCGCTGGGCCGACCTGGGCGTGAATGACGTCAACCTGGCGACCTACCACCGCCTGCGCACGATACTCGGCGAGATCGGCGAGTTGGAGCGCATGAAGCCGCTGGAGAACACCGAGAGCTACTTCAGCCGCGACGGCAGCATCGCCCTGACCGACGACAAGGAGCTGTTCCGTGGCGTCAGCGACCCGGCCCGCGAGTTGTGCAAGGTCGATGGAGGCCGGCTGGCGCTGCTGATCCCCGTGGTTCACCAAAGTGCCATCGCCCTGGTGGAGAGTCACCGCGTTACGCCGCGCTATACGGTGGACGACTTCTTCGACGCCTGCGCTGCCGCCCCCGCCGACATGCTGGCCGCGGCGGCGGAGCGTTTGAGCGTCACCATCGACTGGCAGGATCCGGAGCTACCGGCGCGGCTGGAGCGCATCCGCCGCACCATCTATTACCCGCGCATCTCGGCCATGTACTTCGCCGACGATCGCGGCCCGGGCGGCATGCCGCTCCAGGCCCCCTTCGAGTACTACCGTATCCAGGAGGGCGGCTCGCCGCCGGACCGCCGCTATTTCGAGCACGGCGCCCAGCACTGGCTGGAAGCGCTGGCCGCGCACATCGTCAACCCCAATACGCCGGGCCCCCGCGTTCAGATCCTGCGCGGCATCGAGGTGGAAGCCAGCCTCTCGCCCCAGGGTGTGACACTGACGGAGCGAGCCCCCGGCGAACGCCGCTGGAAAGCCGACCTGCTGTTCATGGCCACCCACGCCGAAGACGCCCTGCCGCTGCTGACCTTCGGCGACGGCCTGAGCGACACCCAGCGGGAGCTGCGGCATATCCTCGGCAAGGTGCGCTACACCCGCAGCTTCGGCGTCTGCCACACCGCCGCCGCTCGCCTGCCGCCCGATCGCAACCTGTGGCGCACCTACAACATCGAGGTGCGCAACCCCGAGGACACCTTCTTCCCCTACCGCATCGACTACGTGGCCAATCGCCACCAGAACGATGCGGAGAACCCCGCCTACAACCAGGCGGGCCTGCCGCAGTACTTCGTCTCCCTGGTGGACGACCTCAACCGGATTCCCCGCAGCGAGATGCTCGAGCGGCAGTCCCCTCCCCTGGACGAGCCCGTACCGATAACCGCCGCTCCCGGCGAGGGCGGCTATCGCGACCGGCTGCCGCCGCTGGACAGCGCCCTGGAATCCAAGGCCTGGACCCTGTTCAAGCACAACGTGCTGGATGCCAATTGCCTGGAGGCGCAGGCGGAGATCGAGCGCTACAACCAGGCCACCGCCCGACGGAGCGCCGAGGGCCAGGAGGGTTGCCCGCTGCTGTTCGCCGGCGGCTGGACCCGCGGTGCCGGCCTGCAGGAGCAGTGCCTGGAGCAATCGGCGCATCTCGTCGAGCTGCTGCTGGGCACGGCAGAGCGCCGGGATGACAAAGTCCTGCGGCTAGTGCCGACTGGCAGCCAGGCGGGGCAGCGTCATCCGCATGCCGGCGGCTTCGCCTCGGTGCCAGCACCCAGACGCTGATATAAGGCCTGGGCGACGACACCGACATTGATTTCGGCAAGCCCGCCGAGAGCGGCACCTGGATCCCCAAGCCATCTGCCGTCCAAATCTCTCAAAGATTGCCTAGTGCTGGCCGCGAAGTAAGCAAACAGCAGAAACGAAATCCCTGGGTCAGATGACTGGCCCAGAGGCTTTGTGTCAGGTGATTACCGTTACTGCACAGCCTATAGCGCTATTCTTCAAAACTTCGCCCCTTCTCTTCATCAAGTAGATCCTTCGACAATTGCTCAGAAATTTTTTTCATACCACGCTCAACCTGAGGACTTAAAGCTGTTCCTGAATGGTAAACCGGCACAACTTCACCCAGCTTCGAGTACTCCGGGTGAGCCTGAAGAATCTTTAAGTATCCATAAAATTTATCGGCGCTTGTTGACTCTCGCTGAAACTCCTTCTTAATCCTCTCGGCCAACCTTGCTATCCCTTCAAGGTCGTCATCGTCATTTCGAGCGACATAGACCACCTCAGCCAGGCGCGGTGTGGACCATCCAAGCTGCCTCATCGCCTTTCTTAGCTCATCCCTAGCACCCATTTTCTCAAATGTCCCCATTTGTCCCCTTGGATGTCTCTAGTATGGTCCTTGTCCCAGCGGGGACAACCAACCACACAAGGAGTACGTTATGTCTAAGTCTATGACCAAAGCCGCTGCTTCCAGAATTCAGTCAGCCACCGCAAAGCAGCATGGTGGTGCGGTACCCAAGGGTTCGTTTGCAGCGCGTGCACAAAGCACTGCCTCAAAGACTACCCCACCCAATGGCCCCAGCAAAACCGGTGAACCCTCTGGCAAAGGAAGGGGAAACAACCCACCTAAGCGTTAATACCCTGAGGCCGCGAAAGCGGCCTCTTCACCTGCAACTTGCAATATTGGTTCTCATAGCTTTAAGAAAGCCATCCGGGTCTTTACTCATTGACGAAACACTTATCTCAGCAGTGGTTTCCCCTACCGCGCACAGGCAGATTTCTTGCTTCCTAGCGTAGCTCTCCCGAGCCAAAGGCAGGGCACTAGAATTGACGCAAGAGTCAACCAATTGATATTCTGCCCGTAATGGATATCGGTCTGAGGAGGAAACATAACCCTCCGCCTTGTAGCCTCCGAACGCACCGATAAACAATGCGGTAGTAGCGGAGATCAGAGGCTTCTTGTACTTTCTATAGGTATGGCCTAAAAAGCTTGATTCGCACTCGTCACAGACTATATTTTCAGCGCACTTGATTTCCTTATCCTTGGAACAGCTCGGACATTCAACGATCATTCCCCGCCCCTTTATAGTTTTTAGATGACTGACCACTAGCTAGTATCAAAGGAAGTGGCAGACTATCATGTCGAAGAAGGACTTATCCAAGTTAGTAACAGCACCAACCGCAACAAATTACTTCGGCATCACCAAATCCCCCCTTGGTAGCATCTCGATCCTTGGATCATGTTGCCTAGGAGCTTCATCATGGACCACGTACCACGAAGAAAGAGCGTCGGATCGATGGTCCCACGCGGTTAGCGCCGACTGGCAGCAAGGCGGGGCAGCGTCATCCGCACGCCGGCGGCTTCGCCTCGGTGCCAACACGCTCGTAAGGCTTCCAGGGCGTGTGCCTTACCGCCCTTCTCGCCCTCCGCTTGGCCGTTCTCCAGCCAATCGGCATGGGCTTCGATCAGGGCGCAATGGTGCTCACCCCAGGCACAGGGCTCCGCCCCCATCAGTTGGGTCAGGCGCCGGGCATAGTGGCGGGCCGCCTCGGGGCGCCCGTCGAGCAGGCTGACTTCTGCCGCGGCGATCAGAAAACGATAACCGTTGTGCCCCACACAGCCGGCATCCAGCAGCGCTTCGCCCTGTTGTAGCGTCGCCAGGCGGGCTTCCGGCTCCTCTTCCAGCAACGCCCGGGTGCCCAATACCCAGGGGCCGATAAAGGCCTTCAGGCCGTGCTGTTCGACCAGTTGCCAGGCACGCTCGATGCTGGCCCGCGCCTCGGCCAGCCGCCCGGTGATCAGCTCGACCCGGGCGCAACTCTCCAGCAGGAATGCCTCGAAGCGACCGGAGCCCAGGCCACGCGCCACCGTCAGCGCCTGCTCGATCTGCTCGTCCGCCGCATAAGGCTCGCCCTGGGAGAGCAGAATCCACCCTGCCGTGAGCCGCGCCACCACCTCGGCACGCCGGTTGCCGACCCGCTTGCCCAGCTTGGCGGCATCGAAACAGTCGGCCAGCGCCGCTTCGGTCTGGTTGGCGTAGATACGGGCGGTACCCAGCATGAAGAGGTTGGAGGCCTCCAGGTCGGCGTGGCCATGGGTTCGGCACAGCGTGACGCAGTGATCGAACAGCTCGAGGGTGCTGAGCATCTGCCCCTCGGCATAGTGGGCATCGCCCAGCCCGCTCAGGGCCTGGATCTCGGTGCGCACGTCGCCGCCACGGCGGGCCTGCTCCAGGGCGCGGGTGTGATAGGCGCGGCTGGTGGCAAAGTCGCCCCGGGGGAAATAGAGATTGCCCTTGAGATAGAGCGCCTCGGCCAGGGGCAAAGGGTCCTCCAGCGCCTCGGCCAGGGGCAGCAGGCCGTCGAGTATCGCCTCCTCCGCCGCCAGTGCATCGAGCATGTTCAGCACCCGGGCCAGCCACAGGTCGGCGCTGATGCGCTGACACTCCTCCCGGGCGAACGCACGCGCCGCCTCGAAGTGCTCCCGCGCCGCCTGGACCTGACCGGTGGCCATCGCCACCTGGCCCTGCAGCAGCATCAGGTGGTACTCATCCTTCGGCGCATAGTCGATGGCGCGGCAATCCCGCAGCAGCGCCATGGCCTCCTCGTGCCGATAGCGGGCCATTTCCGCCGCCACCGCCTGCAGGAAGGCATTCGGCGCCTCCAGCGAGCGCGCGCGGTGCAGGTGGCGCGCCCGCAAGCCCGGTTCCGCCTCGCCGTAGAGCGCGGCCAGGCGCAAATGCAGGCGGTCGCGCTGGATCTTGGGAATCCCCTCGTAGATGCCTTGCAGGATCAGGTCGTGCACGAAGCGGTAGCTGTCCTCTTCCAGCGGGCGCACCAGGCTGTAGCGCTGAGGAAGCTCGGGCTGATAATCGGCCTGCCCCAGCACCTCCTGCAGCGAGGCCAGGGAGAAGCGCTGCCCCATCACCGCGGCGATGCACATGGCCCGACGATCCAGATCGGTGAGCTGATCCAGCTTGCTCTGTACCAGATTGGCGAGGCTGGCCGGCAGGCTGCGATGAGGATGGAACAGCAGCAGTTGGGTCAGGAACAGCGGGTTGCCCTGGGCCTGGGTCACGCAGCGGGCGGCGTGCTCGGCGGGCACCGTGGCGAAGCTGGCCACCAGGGCCTCGGCCTCCTGGGGGCGCAGCGGCGGCAGCTCGATCAGAGTGAGCGGCAGCTCCGGCAGCTGCGGGCGCAGGCGGGTCTCCAGCGGGTCCTGCTCCAGGCGCGAGGTGAACAGCCAGATCACCGGCGCTTCCTGGGTACCCTGCAGCAGCCCGGTGAGCGTGGCCAGCAGCGCCTCGTCGGCCCAGTGCAGGTCCTCCACCACCACCAGCTGCGGGCGATGAATGGAGCGCGCCAGGAGCAGATCGCGCAGTGCCAGCACCAAGCGCTGGCTGCGGGTCGCGGGAGTCATGGCGGCATAGAGCGACTGCGCCTGCTCCGGCTGAGGCAAGCCCAGCAGCGGACGCAGCAGCATGGCGTGATCCATGGGCAGGCGCAGCGCCGAGAGACGGGCCGGTAGGAGAGCCTCGTCCAGAATTTCCGCTTTCGCCTCGGCGGACGCTTTCAACAGCGAGCGCGTGAGCTGCATCAGCGGCCCTTCATCGGCGCGAGTACCGAAATCCAGCACCTCGGCCTGGTGATGATCGGCATGGGCCGCAGCCATCTCGGCAAACTCGGCGCTCAGGCGCGTCTTGCCGATACCCGCCACACCGCGGATATAGATCAAATGACCGGCCTGGTAAGCCTGGGTGCTCTCCAGGATGGCTTGCAGCTGGCCCAACTGCACCCGGCGCCCCACCAGTTCGAAGCGAGCGTCATGAGCCTCGTCCCGGGGTTGGCGATAGCGCAGCCACTCGCCACCTTCGTCATCGAAAACGAAGCGCTCCGCCAGCTGCACCGCTACGCCACGCTCGACCCACACGCCGCTCTGCCCACCCGACATGGAAAGCGGCGCAGCCGTAGGCCAATGGCCGGCCTGAAGATACACGCCGCGGGCCACCCCCTGCTCCACCAGGGTAGCGGCACACAACAGGCCGCGCTGGGCATCGCTGCGGTAAGCCCGAGGCAGGCCGAATAGTGCCGTGCCTCCTTCCTCCAGGCTGCCGCCGAAATGCTGCACCCAGCTCGCCAGCGCCGAGGGATCGGCCGCCACGGCGTGCAGCTGGATCAGTACGCGGGCGCTCTCCATCTCCTCGATATCGGAAGCGACAACGGCAGCCTCCTCGGCCTCCGCCGACAACGCCTCGACCTCGACCTCATAGATCTCGGCCAGGTGGCGCGCGGTACGATACAGCACCGCCTTGCCACTCTCCGCCCGCTTGATGGAAGCGATGGAGACGCACAAACGCCGATCAAAACAATACTCGGCCAGCGCCTCCTGACTCAGGCCCAGCCGCTTGCGATGCTGCTTCAAGCGCTCACGATCCAGCCGCAAGCGCCCGTCTTGGGGGATGAACACTGTTAAATGTTTTTCCTGCGTTTATGGGGAATATAAGAGGGGTTGGTTGATTAATGCCGTGGTAATGGGCGTCAACGGAGCAACGCGTAGTTGGCGTCCTGTTGACCACCTGGTTAAATTCAGTTGGTGGCGTCGAGACGAGTATGCCAGACCTCAAGAATAGCAGGACCAATAATTCTCATTTCCTGCACAGTCAACGCATTACCTTTCGCCATATTGCAGACGAAGCAGGACAAGGCAAGATTTCCTAGGGCGTAGCCTTTCTTCGGTTCGACGCAATCTATGTCCCAAGACACGAAATAGCCCTTACCTTTTTTCAGCTTCAGCTCTTTAAGCTCTGAATATGTCAGGCCGCAATATGCACATTCATCACTCTGATCGGTATACCAAGAGACGAACTCGTTTTTTCCAATGTGAAGTCGCTGCTTAGCACCCTTTTGTTTGTCCGCGAAACGAGCTTTCGCCCGTTTTTCCATATCTTCGTATTGACACCAAACACAATCAGCACGGCCCTTCCGGAATGCGTCTTCTGGCGTCAAATCTCCACATGATCGACATTCTCGGACTTGCATTTCTACTCCCAAAATTTAACGCTTTGCTCACCAGAAGTTTGGGAGCGCAGCGAGTAATTTTTCCGCGTGCAGCAATTTGTTAGGCACTCTCTGCATGCCTTGAGACTCGAACAATTGTCAGTGCATCTGCAAGCATTGGCACAAAAGATGGCTTGAACATATCTCGAAACAGTTTTGACTCTCTGCTAAGGCCGGCAGATTCGAAATCCGTTAATACATCGAAAAGCTTCCTGCTGGTCTCGGCAGCTCGATCCAACGACACCTCTCGCTCTACAATTTTGGTAGCGAACTCTCTTGCTGAGATCGCTTTACCTCTAACTGGTTCGCTACACCAAATCGAATCGTCTGTTTTGTCATTAAAAAAAATAAAGTGATTGTCGTTATCGAGGTAAGAAGACGGACAATCATTAAAGTCAGCCAGCCGCAGAGAGTCGAGATCCACATCTATTTCATAGAGCGATGCCTTATCAAAAATCATAGGACAAGCGTAGTAGACTAAAGCTCCGGCGTTCTGGTTGAGATTGAACAATAGCTCATGCTGAGATAAGCCGGTGTTAGCATTTTTCGTGGTATCCAGCGAAACTCGATAATGCGGCTTATTCGTGATCATTTTCGGCGTATATCTATTAAATTTCTCCATCTTTTTTACCACCTTAAACTGAAGAAAGTAGCCAAAAAATTGATCATTGAGGTGGGGGCTTTTGCTTTTCGCTGCATCTTTTACCAGATTAAAAAATTCGCTCTCACTTAATTCTGATATAGCATAAGCTTGATCAAACCCAACAAAACACTCTCGTTGAGGAGAGTACTTATAGAAACTAACAGCACCTTGCGGCCCCACACCGATTGTATCCCTGATGGCGTCCATGATTGGGCGATGGTAATGCATTTCTAAAACAGTTTCTGATATGGCCAAAATGACTCCCTTAATATCTGAGCCTAACGCCCGCTTCAGCTGCGCTGAAACTAGAGTGTTTTTGTGTTACTGTTTGAGCGCAGCGAGTAGCACAAAAACGCGGCGGTTTTGGCGTCAGACTGCAAGCGCCTGTTAGATTTCGGCTTCAACATAACCACGAAATAGATTTGCCATAACCACTCTTAGATTTTCTGGAACATCTTCCCAATCATCACCCCAAGTGTTGACGAACTGATACGCTTTGAAAGGCTTCTCTGAGCTTGGTGCATCATAGCCGAGCAAATCTTCAACACATTCCTCAAGAACTACAATTTTATCAGCGTCACCCACTGCTTCCAGAATAGGCTGGTTGAATTTCTCGGCACCATCTACGCCTGCGTCACGGTCATGCATAACTCTAAAATTAATAGACAGTGCGTGAAAATACTTCGCTATACCAATGATGGATGCTTTACCTCTTGCCTTAACCACTTCGAAATCGGAATGAATCTTAGCTCTTTTGTCGGAAGGAAGCCTTTTCAAGGCTTCCCTTAACACAATATCTTCGGTATCCCCTTCAACCAAAATTACAGTCTTAGTAAAAAATGCTCTTGCAATATAATCATCAATTCGAAGTAGCATTTTTACATATGTTTTATCATCCTCACCTAATGCAATGAACTCATCAGATACGTTAAATGCCACACTTTCTGTATACGCGCCATCACAACGAAACCTGTTTAAGACCTGCCTAGGTTTGCGAGAAAGATCAATCATGTATGGAGAATGAGTAGTAGCAACAATTTGCGATTGCCTCCCGGAAAGCTCGTATATAGTGTCCCGCATTTGGTTGGCTGCGCTGGGATGAAGATAAATTTCTGGCTCTTCGAAGCCGATGATCAGACTTCTATCAGAGTTGTCATCACGCTGTGATAACCAACGTTGCCGGAAGCGAAGCATTCCAAAAACGGCTGACCGCACCATTCCAGTACCTTGATGACTCACGGGCGTCTGTATATTGCTAGACATAGCGATCTCGAATGAGGGGACAAGAGCCTTTTTCGGGTCACTAAGGTCCGCAGTCGCATGTAGCGCGGAATCCGGAAATACACTTGAAAGAACCTTGTTGAGTTCAATCATCATCTTTCCAAACTCAGACTTTTCGTCTGTTGGATCTAGCTCCTTAGTGAGTTCGTCGAGGTGTTTCTGTGCAGCTTTATAATTATCTGATTCATCGCGAACGTCTTCGAATAACTCGGTTAGCGTCTTTCCTAACACTCCCTTCTTGGGATCATCGATTTCATAAGATGCCGCTTCCGCGGGAATTCTAAGAAATGTAGGCAAACGACTCAGAACGTTTCCAGGTATTCCGCCTGGATTCTGAAACCATTCCTCTTCCTGTCCCAACTCCCAGAGCTCATCAATAGCCTCCAGCTTGATATTTTCCTTTGCCGGAATTGCCTTGTTCAAATCAGAAAATAACTCTTTAAATACTTCTTCACTTGCACCGGCATCAATAAAGTCTTGCGGACTCTTGCATTTTTCGAATTGTGTAGCAATAGACCGTTGCTTCGACTTCAGCTCGACAATGACATCCTTGCCTAGGGGGAATCTTTTTCGATAATGAATAGAGACTCCCGTCTCACCCGAACCCTCCGGCAGCTCGTAACTGAATGTTCTTCCTTTGAATCCACGCCAGCTGTTTGATTCAATCGGAACATTACGAAATTCCGCTTCAAGTGTTATGCAGTCCGTAACAACCTTTACCTCTCCTGTATCCTCATCCACTTCCGAATAGTAGTCTGCTTCAGAAATTCGTTTGTTGGCCGAAAGAAGATACTCAACAGCAATCAAAACGGAGCTTTTTCCAGCGTTATTCGGACCAATGCAAAAGCTAGCATCGCCGAATTCAACTATCACAGATTGAAGCCTTCTCAACCCTTCTATTTTTAGCTTATGAAGTCTCACATTCTCCCCCTGAGAAATCTAACGCCGCATTCAGCGGCCTGTCCGCTGCAATGCTTTGTTAGGCTTGATAGATCGGTAAATTGCAATTGGTTGAATCATAATTCGAGGATACCTACACGTTCGAATCATTTCTTCAAACCCATCGAAGCCACGAAAAACACCTCTGAAAGCTCTCTCTATTGATTCCGATTCACGTCCTTCCTGATTTAACTCTTCTTCATTGAACTCGATCATTGGATCAAACTGCTCGCTTCCTTCTTTTGGAATCGCCGTAATTACGCCAAGAATATCAAGCTTAACGGTTGGTTTTGATCCATAAAGAAAATGTACCGATTCAGTACTGCTCTCCAGAAAAGACTCTCGTTTTAAATTCGACAATATATGAAATTCAGGCATATCATCAAAGGGATATAACCGGAAATTAATTACTCCGGGAAGAAATACCCTTATCCAGTTTTGCATTCCTTCAATGATCCAGTCTTCAACCTCGCCAATTGACTTTGCTTTGATAAGAAGCTCTATGTGACGCTCTAACCCCTCTAATTCATTTTTTCGCTTGGTCTTTTGCTGTCCATTTTTCATCAATCGGATTTCATTTTTCTGGGACTCGATCTTTTTTAGTATCTCTTTACACTCATCTGACTCTCTTAGCGAAGACTCTATACTTCGATTTATAAGGGCCGCAATATCTTTGTAGTTAGCTGATATTCGACATATACGCTCATAATCTTCGAGAACGACCCATCCTGTCGCTTTAATACATAGCGTGTTTTCGAATATCGATATTGCCTCACCCGAAGCCAGCTGTTCTTTGCTTACGTCAACACCTATTTCTGCTGCATACCCTAATTTAAAAAGCTGATCTTCTAATTCATTATACAATTCATGGTGACTAACTCTCGTCTCCTTAAATGACTCCGAATCAGTACCGACACCACCCGCCTCATGCTTGAACAGCTTGAGATCATAGTTTCGTAGATTTTTATCCGTTTGATTGGAGGAAGTTGATGTTTCAAACTGCTGAATTATTCCCCCAGTTATCTGGCTATAAAGCGAGATAACTTTATCCATGTCGAGATAAATCAGATCCTTAACTTCATTCATCTTTCTCGCCTCATTTTTAGCCTAACGCCCGCGTAATAGGCGCGAGCTTACGAGCGTCCTAATTGACGCGTTTGTTAAGCGATTCATGCCGACTTCTCCAATGCCCAATCGCTTGGCCCAGAGACTGCCAATAGAGGAGCGCGGACTCTAATATCGATCCTAGACAGCAGACCATACAAGAGGTCGTTTAAATTATGATCATTTAGATAGTGCGATACAAACATATCGAGAGAATCTATTTTACCGATAAGGCTATATGCTTCTTTTATATCTGGGTGATTGAGGAGCTTTTCGGTAAATACATAATCCTTGAATACGGGCAAAATATTCTCTGATTCAGACTCCCTTTTAGCTTCAGAAACTGCCTCCTCTAAAACAGCCTCATCAATTGACGCTTCCTTTTTCAAGATTGCCACTGGATCTATGTCACTCAGCGCATGAGTTAAATAGTTGAAATACATATCTTGCCACTGCATCCTGACGATGCCTTTTTGAATATCTTCATTCATGGCTTTAAATAGTTCATCAAAATTGGTGGCTAAATTAGAAAGAAGAGCTAATGACTTATTGAGATTCTTTAAGTCCGAATTCTCACCAACCTCCATGTCACAAATAACCGAGATCATTTTCTCTAGCTGTGATTCCGCCTCTTTGGCAATTATTGCCTGCCTCTGCTGAATCCTGTTTTTTCGAAATTGAACATAAGCCAAAATAAAAGCTAATGCAGTAGCTATTTGTGCGATGCCATTGATGAGGTCTAAAAACGTTATCTGGGGACTGGAGTCGTACCCACTCAAAACTCCGAATATAACGCAGGCGCCATAGGTGACATACGCTGTAGTTATCACAACGATACAAACCATCCCGACTAGATCAAGCGATATAGGCCTTTTTAGATTCGGTTTTTCAAGTAGCACGATACTAGTTCCTTGCTACCGCTTAACAGTGATTGGACTGCACGTCCTGATATTCAATGAACATCCTGCGCGTTCAATAATATTATTTAACGCGCCTCATTTATTACAAGTTATTGATTTAAGTATAGCTCGACTACCTATTCAGAATTCGCCCGCATGCTCGTTTTTCCGGTTCCAATATACTGTATGCATGATAACTGATGAAATTGAGATATACAGATGAGATCACGACGAGACGCCGCCCTAGTTACTATTAACCGATCCCCAAACCAGCCCACACGGTCACAGCATCACCCGTATAAACAAGCCACCCAACCACCCCACAATTCACCACCACCCCACACCAAAATATGGTCTGAAATGGCTGCTTCCTGGTTTTGTGCCGAAATAGTCGCTGCGCTGGCAGCGCGCCGGGCCAGCCACCGATCAAACCTGCGAAGAGCAGTGTGGCTTCGGGTGTGCGCCTTCTGCCCTTCCCTGCTGCGGCTTTGTCGATGCCGTACATGGCGAAGGTGACTACGCTCAGCAGCGCGTATGCCGCCATGAGCTGCCATGGTGTGTTGCCTAGAGCGCTCAGGGCTGCCAGGAGTGCGAAGAACGCAGCGGCGATGGCGCATGCCAAGGTCAGCCCTTTGGAGCGCGGGGATGTATGGCGTGATGCTTTTGTCAGGTAGCCCGCCTTCTGGGCTTTCGGTCTGTCCTGGCTATCTCGTGTCAGCTGGTAGGTAATCGGCTCGTTGATTGTTGGGCGGCGCCCATCGCGGGGAAAAGCGCTGATGTGGACGAACACGCGAGGGCCGCCTGCGGCTGGCGTGATGAACCCGAAGCCCTTGGCGTCGTTCCACTCGGTGAGTTTACCTTCATGGCGCATGGGTTATCTCTTCTGAATCAATCAATTGTCAGAGAATACCATGCGCGGTCGAATCTGTTTGAATTCAGTAAGTTATTAAGGAATGTAAATAAGACTTGATTTCGTCTGGCGGGGAGTTGGGGAGTCGGGGCACGCTACCGCCCCTGCTGGCAGAATGGATGATGATTCGCATCATCCTAATGCGGCAGTCCCTGAGTACGTCTTGGTTACTTCGTCATCTTCTGTGACTTTTTACTAACCGTAACCAACAGAAACGTTAAGGGCAACGTCAACGAAAGCATGAGGCGCGGCTAGTGCCGCTTCTCTTGATCTGAGTCGGGACATAAAAAACCCCGAAGGCAGATATCCCACCTACGGGGTCAATTATTTACACCAGGTCCGCGTTACTGCCGCGGACCTGTCGTTCAGCGGTGCAGGTCGAAGCGGTCGTTCTCCATGACCTTGACCCACCCTTTCACGAAGCGGTCGATCATGCGCTCCTCACCGCCGTTGGCGGCGTACTCCTCGGCGATGGCGCGTAGCTGGGAGTTGGAGCCGTACACGAGGTCGACGCGGGTGGCGGTCCACTTCTTCTCGCCCGTCTTGCGGTGGCGGCCTTCGAAGCGCTCTTCGCTGTCGTCGAGGGGCTCCCACACGGTGCCCATGTCGACGAGGTTGACGAAGAAGTCGTTGGTCAGCTGGCCGGGGCGGTCGGTGAGGATGCCGTCGTTGTTGTCTCCCACGTTGACGCCGATGGCGCGCATGCCGCCGAGCAGTGCGGTCATCTGCGGCACGCTGAGGTTGAGCATGAAGGCGCGGTCCACCATCAGGTGTTCGGCCGGGATGGAGGTCACCTGGGGCTGCATGTAGTTGCGGAAGGCGTCGTGCCTAGGCTCCAGGTAGGCGATGGTATCCACCTCGGTCATCTCCTGGGTGGCGTCGGTGCGGCCCGGGGTGAACGGCACGGTGACGTTGTGCCCGGCTGCCTTGGCCGCCATCTCGACGCCGACGCTGCCGCCCAGCACGATCATGTCCGCCAGCGAGATGTTGGCGTCCGAGGCGTCCTTGATCTGCTCGAGCTTGTCGATCACGTCATACACGCCGGAGCGCTGGTTGATGTCCCAGCCGGTCTGCGGCTCGAGACAGATGCGCGCGCCGTTGGCACCGCCGCGGTGGTCGGTCTGGCGGTAGGTGCAGGCCGAGGCCCAGGCGGTGCTCACCAGCTGCTTGGCGGTGAGGCCGGAGTCGGCGATCTGCTGCTTGAGGGTAGCGATCTGCTGGTCGTTGACCAGCGGCCCCTGGTGCTCGGGCACCGGGTCCTGCCAGATGAGCTCTTCGTCGGGCACCTGCGGACCGAGGTAGCGGGCGCGCGGGCCCATGTCGCGATGCAGCAGCTTGTACCAGGCGCGGGCGAACTCGTCGGCGAGCTTGTCGGGGTTCTGGTGGAAGTCCTTGGCGATCTCGAGGTAGATGGGGTCGGTGATCATCGCCATGTCGGCGGTGTTCATCACCGGCGGGTTCTTCTTGCCTTCGACGTGGGCGTCGGGCACCCAGTAGCCCTCCTTGACCTCCACCGGCTGCCACTGGTTGGCGCCGGCGGGCGACTTCTTCACCTCCCACTGGTGGGCGAAGATGGTGTTGAGGTAGGCGTTGTCCCACTTGGTCGGCGTCGGGGTCCAGGCGCCTTCGAGGCCGGAGGTCACGGTGTATTCGCCGAGGCCGGTTTCATGAGTGTTGGCCCAGCCGAAGCCCTGCTGGTGGATCTTGGCGCCTTCGGGGGCCTCGCCCACGGCATCCGGCGAGCCGTTGCCGTGCATCTTGCCGAAGGTGTGGCCACCCACCGTCAGCGCGACGGTCTCGCGGTCGTTCATGCCCATGCGGGCGAAGGTCTCGCGCACGTCCTGGGCGGACTTCATCGCGTCGGGAATGCCGTTGGGGCCTTCCGGGTTGACGTAGATCAGCCCCATCTGCACCGCGGCAAGGGGGTTGTCGAGCACGCGGCTGCCGTCTTCCCAGCTGCCGGTGTAGCGCTCGTCGTTGGTGGCGAGCCACTCGGTCTCGGGGCCCCAGTAGATGTCGTCCTCCGGCGCCCAGATGTCGGCGCGGCCGTAGCCGAAGCCGAAGGTGCGGAAACCCATGGTCTCCAGCGCGCGGTTGCCGGCGAGTACCAGCAGGTCGGCCCAGGAGATCTTCTCGCCGTACTTCTGCTTGATCGGCCACAGCAGGCGGCGCGCCTTGTCCAGGTTGCCGTTGTCGGGCCAGCTGTTGAGCGGGGCGAAGCGCTGGGCGCCGGTACCGCCGCCACCGCGGCCGTCGAGCGCACGGTAGGTGCCGGCGGCGTGCCACGACATGCGAATGAAGAACGGGCCGTAGTGGCCCCAATCAGCAGGCCACCAGTCTTGCGAATCGGTCATCAAGGCATCGAGATCGGCGCAGAGTTCGTCGACGTCGAGCTGCGAGAACGCCTCGGCGTAGCTGAAGTCGGCCCCGAACGGGCTGGCGTCGGGGTGTTTCTGGTGCAGGATGTTGAGGTTGAGCTGGTCGGGCCACCAGTGCTCGTTGCCCTGCAGACGGGACGTGGTGCGCGCCCCGTACTCCCGGCGTGTAGGCTTTTGATCGGACACGGTCTTCTCCTCGACTGGATGGTGGCCTACAGGGTATCTGAGCCGATAACGCCGCATCGCCTCATGTTGTTGTAAACGCCTTGCAGCTCTTCGCCGCAGGCATCGAGCGTCCCGTAAGCCGTCAAGTATCAGTCAAGGATTAGAGAGCGAAACCGTCAAGCTGCAGGAAGGCTTTCGGCTCGATAGGGGCAGGCTATGAGGAGGCTCAGCTGCGCCTGACGGGGATATCGAAATGCAGGACGCTCTCCCTGAGGCCCAGCTTCGAATACAGGGCAATGGCCGCCTCGTCCTCCGGCCCCGTATCGGCCTGGACGTCGCTGTAGTCTCGATAGACGTTCGCTAGCTCGGACTTGGTCATCTGCGCTCGCCCTTTGCGAGGCCTTCCCAACAGGAGACGGATCAGGCGGCGGATGGACGCACAATCCTCAATCTGGCCTCGAGGTCAGGTTGCATGGCGCACTAGCACCTGCGGTAGCGCGATCAAATCCGTCACGCCATAGTCCTTGCCGCATTGGCTCAGCAACGCCGTCAGCTGGCCCCGATGATGGGTCTGGTGATTGAAGAAGTGCGTGACCGCGAACCACATCTCGAGGGAGCGAGGCTCGGGATTGCTGATACTCGTATACGCCAGCGTGGCTGAAAGCTGGTCTTCCGTGAGCGATTCGGCCCACTGCACGATCTCTTCATCGGTGGCTTTCCGGTCATCGCTCAGCGCATCGAATGCAGGGTGAAGCTCCTGGTCCAGGCCGCTGACGTGAAATGCCTTCCCGGTGAATCTCCCTAGCCAGATCTTGTCCGCCAGCAGCAGGTGGTTCAGGGTGCCATGAACGGACTTGAAGAAGACTCCACGATCCTCATGCCGCTCGGCCTCCGAAAGCTCGGCGCACACGGCGTAGAGACGCTCGTTCATCCATCGGTTGTAGCTGGCTAGATCTCTTGCCTGTTGCGCATGCATGTCGACACCCTCCTGAGGCCTGGCATTGAGCGGGAGCAGATCACCACCAGCTTACTCGGCTGGAAGACATTCATTCAGATTTCGTTGAGATCCAGGTGACATTGGCCCGGTCGCTCGCTAGAACATACGCTCCCCAGGCAGCCGGGCTGCCTGGCGAAGCCACGCTTCCAGTTGGGCTTCGTCGATCGGTTCGTCCTGGTGGATATGCAGGTAGCGCGTGTTGGGGTCCTTGGAGGCGACAGGCGGCGGTGGCTCCAGCGAAGCGCCGTTGAGAAACGCCACCTTGATGTACTTGGTGAAGCAGTGAAAGGTCAGAAACCAGCCCTGGCCCTCGATGCCATAGAAGGGGGAGTTCCATCTCACGGCCTTGCGCACCTCGGGCAGCGTACGCACGATGAGCTCGTCGAGACGGCGCCCGACGTCCTGCTTCCACTCCGGCATGGCGGCGATGTAGGCCTGTACGGGGGCGTCGCCGTCAGCCTTGGGGATCTGCGGGTTGCCTCCCGACAGCAGCGTCGGTTTCGCTTCTGCCGTTGGCTTGGCCTTGTCGCGTGGCATCACCGCTTTCCTCCTGATCAATCTGATGGGGGGCTAGCTGCGCCTCGATAGCCGCTTTGTCGATGACGGACCACACCTCCGCGATCTTCTCGCCGCGGAACTCATAGAACACGTTCTCGGCAAAGGAGACCCTTCTTCCGCAGACCGCCAGGCCGAGAAACTCTCCCTTCGGTGTGCAATTGAAGCGGAGTCGGCTGGCTATGTAGGGCGGGTCCGACACCAGTAGCTCAACATGGAAGGATAGGTCAGGGATCTCGGAAAAGTCTCTCTCCAGCATGCGCCGGTAGCCAGATACCCCGAGCCGCTCGCCGTTATGCTTGACGTCTTCATGAACGAAGCGCCCCAGCGCTGGCCAATCCTGCCTGTTCAAGCAGGCGATGTAGTCTCGATAGACGTTCGATAGTTCGGGCTTGGTCATCTGCGCTCTCCTCAGATACTGGGCTCGCCGTTCAAAGCCTGGCAGAACGGGCCATTCATACCGGCCATCGCTTGATGGCGCGCTCTATCCGTCATTGGGAGGATAAGACACACCCGGCCCAGCGGCCGGTGCAATCGACCGTGGGCGGGCATGGCCAAGCGACAGTGCCGCGCTCATTTGTGGATGATCTCCCCCTTGAGCGAATAGGCGATGCCCAGCACTTCGTCGCAGACCGGGCGCGGATACTCCATCTCGTTCATGGCTTGCATGATGTCGTCCATCACGGCCACGTATTCGGCCGCGCTGACGTTCATGCCGGTGTGGGTCTCGAGCATCGAGCGCCCGGTGTACTCCACCGGCCCGCCGGTACCGGCCGCGATGAACTCCTTGACCTTGATGCGGGCCCGCTCCAGCGCCTCCTGGTCGAGGGCCTGGTAGCGTGGGCCGGCGACGTCGTTCTGCAGGTGGAGTTCGACGATGCGGTCGCAGAGCTTGTCAATACCGTCGCGACCGCCGAGTCTGTCATAAAGGGTTTCGTTCATGGCGAGATGCTCCTTTCTTGGATGCGGTTTCGGTTCGGTGCCAGGGCACCTACATAAAGGGCGTAACATTCCTTGTTACAACCGCAACAAAAGGCAATTGAGCGATGACGAAAGCGCACCTGTCGTCGATTCGCACCGCCCTCGACGCCGGCGACTTCGCCCGGGCACAGCAACTGCTCGAAGGGCTTTCGATGCCGCCTTCAGCCGAGCTGCTGGCGCTCCAGGCCCAGGCGGCTTACGGCACCGGCGACCTGGAAGGCACGCTGGCCGCCTATGGCGAGCTCTACCACCTGCACCTCGAAGCGGGCCGCCCCCACGAGGCTGCCTTCGCCGCCGTGATGGTCGGCATGTACCTGATGATGGATACGGGCCTGATGGCCACGGTGCGCGCCTGGCTGTCACGGGCGGAGCGCCTGGTACAGGACGCGCCGGGCGATCCCGTCTGGGCGTGGCTCGCCGCCGTGCGCACCTACGAGCGCCTGATGTGCGGTGACATGCCGGGCACGGCGCAGTGGGCGCAACGGGCCATGGACGAAGGCCAACGGCACGGTCTGGCGCCGCCGACGATCATCGGCCAGGTGGCCATGGCGCGGGTGCGCATCCATGACGGCGAGCTGGATGAAGGGCTGAGTGCGCTGGACGACGTCGCCGTGGAGCTGAGTTCCGGCCATCTCGACCCCCTCACCACGGGGCAGATGTGGTGCGAGGTCATCTGCGCCATGCAGTGGATCGGCCAGCACGACCGCGCCGAGGAGTGGACCGAGGCGATGGAACGCTGGCGCCATGGGGCGGCGTTCGGTGGGCTCAACGGCCGCTGCCGGGTGCACCGCGCGGAGATCATGCGCCTGCGCGGGCCTTGCGACGCCGCCGAGCAGGAGGCGCTGCTGGCCTGCGAGGAGCTGCGCCCGTGGATGCGGCGGGAGTACGGCTGGCCGTTGACCGAACTCGGCAATGTGCGGCTGCGCAAGGGCGACTTCACCGGTGCCGAGGAGGCGTTCCTGGCGGCACATCAGAACGCCTGGCTGCCACAGCCGGGCCTGGCGCTGCTGCGGTTGGCCCAGGGCCGGGTCGAGGAAGCGCTCTCCATGATCAACGGCGCCCTCGACCATCCGTTCGACATCCCCTCGAAGGAGCGCCCGCCTTCGGGAGGGCTGCAGCGGGCGCCGTTGCGCGATGCCCAGGTGGTCATTGCGCTGGCGGCCGGAGACGCCGACACGGCCCGCACCGCCGCAGCCGACCTCGCGGAGATTGCCGGGACGTACCGCAGCCGCACGCTGCGGAACTCGGCGCTCGCCGCGCAGGGGCGCCTGGCGCTGTTCGACGGGCAGGCTAACGATGCGATACGGCTTCTCAGCGAGGCCGTCATGGAGTGGGTCTCGCTGCGAATGCCGTTCGAGGCCGCGCAACTGCGGGTCGAACTGGCGGCGGCGCACCGCGCGGCGGGCGACGACATCACGGCCGAGCTGGAGCTCGAGGCGGCGTGTCGTGCCTTCGAGTCCCTCAACGCCCTGCCTTGGGCGGAACTGGCCCGCGAACGCCTGCCGGTCACCGCTTCGCTGCCAGATGCCGAACCCGAGCAGTGTGTCTTCTGCTGCGAGGGGAACATGCGCACGGTGACGTTCGACGGCCTCACCGTGTACCTGAAGGATCTGAAGGGCATGCACTACCTGGAACGCCTGCTGACGGAGCCCGGCCGGGAATTCCACGTGCTCGACCTGGTGGCAGTGGAGCGTGGCTCACTCCCGGTCGGTGACACTTCGGATGCCACCAGGCTCGATGCCCATGCCGGTTTGTGCCAGGCGGGGCTGGAGGTGTTCGACTCGAAGGCGCGTGAGGCCTACCGGCAGCGGCTCGCCGAGACCGAAGAGGACATTGCCGAGGCCGAGGCCAACAATGACTTCCACCGCGCCGAGCTGGCGCGTGCCGACCGTCAGTTCCTGATCGATGAGCTTCGCCGCGGTGTCGGCCTGAACGGTCGCGCCCGAACCGTCGGTGACGGCCTGGAACGCGCTCGCACCAGTACCACCCGCTCGCTGCGCTACGCCCTCAGGCGCATCTCGCAGCATCATCCGAGCCTCGGCGAGCACCTGGAACGGACGATCCGCACCGGCACCTACTTCACCTACGAGCCCGATCCTCGCGCGCCGGTGCACTGGAGGACCTGACGGCCCCGAGGGCGCCACCCCGCTGGGGTCTTCAGGGCCGATCGAGTACGCTCACGCGCCGCCCTGCCCCGCAGCCCCCGTCATGCCGTCCAGTTCGCTCTCGTCGACGCCGAGCATCTGCAGGATGTTGCGCTGGGCGGCGTCGAGGATGTGCTGGCGCTCCTGCTCGCTGGGCAGGCTCTTGGCGATGGCCACGGCACCGACCAGGGAGGCGAGAATCACCCGGGACTTGTCGGCGATGACCTCGCGGTCGGGCTCGAAAGGCAGCTTCTTCAGGCGGCTCAGGGCGATGAGCCGGGTTTCCAGCATCTTCTTCATGCGCAGGTAGGACGCTTCGAAGAGCGTACGGATCTCGGCGTTCTCGTTGCCGATCTCGTTGAACAGCACCGACTCGGGGCCCGGCTTGCGCTTGCGCTCCAGCTCCTGCAGGTTCCAGCAGTTGGCGACCAGCTCCGTCAGGTGCTTCACTGAGAGGGGCCCCTTGACCAACCGGGCCGCACGGCTGCTCTCAAGGGTTTCGCGCACCGAGGCGTGGTAGAGCGCTTCCTTCGAGGCGAAGTGGGCGTAGAAGGCACCGTGGGTCATCTTGGCCAGCTTCATGATCTGGCCGATGGAGACCTTCTCGAAGCCTTGGCGGCTGAACAGCTCGATGGCCGACTTGAGAATGCGCTCCCTCGATTTGGCCTTGTGGCTCGTCGGGTAGGGCATGGCGACCTCACACTGCGCTGAATATTATCTTGATCATATCAAGCTCGGTGTTAGCGTGGCACAACCCCAAGCTGTTCAGGAAATTACCATGCAATCACCGCTCGTCATCACCGGCATGGGCATGATCAGCCCCCTCGGCTGCGGCGTCAAGGCAGGCTGGGAGCGCCTACTTGCCGGCCGTTCCGGCGTCTCATCGATCTCGCGTTTCGATACCGGCGAGCTGCCGATCAAGGTCGCAGGCTCGGTGCCCGGCATCGAGGACGACCCCGAGGCCGGCCTCGATCCGGATCGCGTGGTCGACGCCAAGGAGCGTCGCAAGATGGAGCTGTTCAGCCTCTACGCCATGGCCGCCGCCGAGGAAGCGCTGCGCCAGGCCAACTGGTTCCCCGAAAGCGACGCGGACCGGCTGTCCACGGCCACCATCGTGGGGTCCGGCATCGGCGGTTTCCCCACGATCACCCAGGCGCAGAACACCCTCTCCACGCGCGGCTACCGCCGGCTCTCCCCGTTCACCGTGCCGGCCTTCCTGGCCAACCTGGCGGCGGGCAACGTCTCGATCCGCTACGGCTTGCGCGGGCCGATCGGCTGCCCGGTCACGGCCTGTGCGGCCGGCGTGCAGGCCATCGGCGACGGCATGCGCATGATCCGCAGCGGCGAAGCCGAGGTGGCCCTGGTGGGCGGCGCCGAGGCCTGCATCGACCCGCTCTCGCTGGCCAGCTTCCACGCCATGAAGGCGCTCTCCACCGAGCAGGACGACCCCACCAGGGCCTCGCGCCCCTTCGACCAGGCACGCAACGGCTTCGTCATGGGAGAAGGCGCGGGGCTGCTGGTGATCGAAACCCTGGCCCACGCCGAGGCACGCGGCGCCACGCCGCTGGCCATCCTCAGCGGCTACGGCACCAGTGCCGATGCCCATCACATCACCGCCGGCCCGGAAGACGGTGGCGGTGCCGCGGCGGCCATTCGCGCGGCGCTGCGAATGGCGGGCATGACGCCCACCGATATCGACCATATCAACGCCCACGCCACCTCGACGCCGGTCGGCGACCGCGCCGAGATCGCCGCCCTGCGCAACGCCTTCGGCGACGCCCTCGGCGGCATCCCGATCTCCGCCACCAAAGCCTCGACCGGCCACCTGCTGGGTGCTGCCGGGGGCGTGGAGAGCATCTTCTCCGTGCTTTCCGCCATGCACGACCGCCTGCCCCCGACCCTGAACCTGGAGCACCGCGACGAGGACCTGCACGACCTGGACATCGTCTCGGGCGAGGCGCGCCAGCACGCGACCCAGCACGTGCTGTGCAACGGCTTCGGCTTCGGTGGAGTGAATGCGGCGCTGATCGTGAGCAAGGTGTAGGGGTAGCCCTTCCACTGATTGCCATAAACGACAACACCCCGAGCCTGTGGGCTGGCTCGGGGTGCCCTAGTGGCGCGTTGGCTACGTGGCTACGCAGCGGCAGGCCGCTCGAAGCCCAGACGGGCACGTTCGACCTCGTCACGGACGACGCAGCCGATCGCGTGGTCGTTGATCAATCCCATGGCCTGCATGAAAGCGTAAACCGTCGTCGGCCCAACGAACTTCCAGCCTTGCTTCTTGAGTGCCTTTGACAGTGCAATCGACTCCGCCGACGTCGATGCGCTCTGTGGCTCAACGTCCCGCTGCGGGGCTGGCTCATGGCGCCAGAAGAAGGCCGCAAGAGAGCCTTCCCGCTCGACGAGCTCCATGGCACGGCGCGCATTGTTGATGACGGCTATGATCTTGCCTCGGTGTCGCACGATTCCCGGATCGCCTAGCAGGCGCTCGACGTCGTGCTCGTCAAACCGTGCGATGCGGGTGAAGTCGAAGCCGCAGAAAGCGGCGCGAAAGTTCTCTCGCTTCGCGAGGATCGTGCGCCAGCTCAGACCCGACTGAAATCCCTCGAGACACAGCTTTTCGAACAGGCGCCGATCATCGCTGACCGGGAACCCCCACTCGGTGTCGTGATAGGCAAGAAACTCAGGGGCAGCGCTACACCAGCGGCAACGTTGGTGGCCGTCGGGGCCAGGAATCAGATTCGTCATTTTGTCGTCCTGAGTGAAACAGGCCGGAATGCTAGGAGAGCAGAAACGCTAGCCGCTCATCCGCCTTGGAGGGAGCCACTTCGATGATTTCCGCGCTCACGACACCCTCTGCCACGAACGGATCCTCGTTGACACGCCGGTGAAGGTCATCAAGAGTGACATTATGCGCCAGGATGGCACCGCCCTGCTTCGGCTGGATGCTGCCCGAAACGAGAAACACACCTTCATCGAAGCCGCGCTCGAGCCATTGCTTATGGCCCTCCATGAAACGGCCTGCCTCACTCATCTTTTCCGAGAAGCGTAGAAATACCAGGTGCATCATGAAGCCCTCTTCTTGTGGTTATTCGGCGTGCGTGCGCTGTGACGCGCATGCGTCTAGCCAATCGAGCAACTGCTCGACCTCCGCATCGACGAAGTTCTCCTCCTGATAGGCATTCGCCACTAGGGCGATCCCTTGGCTGCGCGCCAGCAGGTGCATCGCGAGTACATCGGCATCGGCTTCATGCCGCAAGGCAGCGAACTGCCGGCGTAGCCAGTTCCGGAACAAGGTCATGACCTCGTTCGCCGCATCGCGCTGAAGATGCTCGAGCTTTGCAAGCTCGGCACAGAGCGTGCCGACCGGGCAGCCGTGGCGCATGATCTTGCCCCGGTTGCCGATCAGGATGCGGACGAAGCTGCGGATGCGCTCTAAAGGCTCACTGCTCTCGGCTTCCCACTGGTCGAGCATGTCTTGTGTGTTGGCAAGCCGCCGCTTGATCACGGCCTCCAGGATCTCGCCTTTCGTCTTGAAGTGGTAATAGAAATTACCCCGGGATATGCCAACAGCCTCCGCTATGTCCGCGAAGGTAGTCTGTTCGAACCCTTGCCGATAAAACAAATCGTCCGCTGCCGTGATGATCTGCTCACGCGTCGAGTTTTCCCGCATCGAGACCTCTTGCAGCCAGTCGCTTCGCACTAATTAGGACGTTCGTCCTAACACCAAGCAAAGCATAGGACGCGCGTCCTATTCGGTCAAGGTGACGAAAGTAGCGGCTAACAGATAAAGCAAGCAAACGATGGATGAATGGCCGAGCCCTAGTAACCTTGGCCGCTACTTCCGTAGTTTCGCAGGTGACTGTAAAGCCGAACCTGTTCCTCATCGAGCACCGCGAGCATGCGCAGGTGATATTCGAGGTGTACCGCCCGCAGCTGGCCCCAGCGCCGAGCCGTCTGTTCGGAAAGGCGTTCGATCTCATCCAGCGTTGCACGTTGCTCTGCAAAGAGCCGGTCGAGTTCGCGCTCGCTCTCGATCACCTGCTCACCGAGTCCGATGGATCGGGCGCGCATGTTCTCGTAGGCCTGTTCGGTTCGCTCCCGCTGCTCTTCGGTCAGGTTCAGTGCATCGGCCAGTTCCAGCACGTGCATGGGACCTGGATAGCCGTTCAACTCCGCCGGCAGGGCTTGCGCCATCCCCCTGCCCAGCCGAAGCCCTTCCATGACGCTGGCGGAGAGCGCCTTGATCTCGCGTGAATGAAACCCGGCGTAGGAGCCATGCCCTGCCGCTTCGCCCTGGGCCGCCCCGGTGGTCAGAACTAACAGCACAAAAGCCAGCAGACGTGTCATTGGAGAGCCCTCTCTCGGTTTCGGTTGCACCTAGAGTGGGCCCGGCAGCATCATTTGGGTATGAGCGAGATCATATCCAGTCAACCACCGGGCATCGCCTCGACCCTGGAGACGCTAGCCGGCCGCCCAGGCCATCGGCGGCGACTTGCCGCGGGGGAGATGCTGTTTCACGCCGGGGAGGCGGTCACTTCGGTGTACGTGATCGTGTCCGGCCAGGTTCGGCTGATGCGGGTGAGTCAGGCGGGCGCTGAAGTGACCGTCGACCGCGTAGGCCCCACCCGCTGGTTGGCCGAAGCATCGCTGTTCGCGGAACGCTACCATTGCGATGCGATGGCTGATGCAACGGCCTGCCTGCTCAGCTTCCCCAAGGCAGCCGTGGTCGAAGGCATGCAGCGGCAACCTGCGCTGGCGACCGAGCTCATGACCGATCTGGCCCGGCGGCTGCATGAAGCGCGCCTGCGCATCGAGATCCTCAATATCCCAACCGCTCAGGAACGCCTGCTCGCCTATCTGCAGGCGCACGCCAGCGCTGAGCACGCGGAGCTTACGCTAGCCGGCAGCTGGAAGGCCCTGGCGGGCGAGATAGGGCTGACGCACGAAACGGTCTATCGCGCGCTGGCACAGCTTCAGCGCGAAGGAAGGATCCGGCGAGAAGGCCGGCAGGTCTGGTTAGTGCCCCCTAAGAACCGGAATATCGTCCTGGGCGCAGCCCGCTAGCATCGCAGCGAACGTGTTCTCTGTAACGGCTGGAACACATCACTCCGCAACGATACGATCCCGCCCACCCTGCTTGGCCCGGTAAAGCAGCCTATCCGCCTTTTCGATCAGCGAGGCCTGACCGCCGCCGTCCGTCGGATGGGCGGTGGCGACCCCCATGCTGACGGTGACGAGGTGAGAGACATCGGAAGCACGGTGAGGAATGGCCGCGTCACCGATGGCTGAGCGGCAGCGCTCCGCTACCTGACAGGCGGCTTCCTGATCCGTCTCGGGCAGCACGAGGGCGAACTCCTCGCCGCCGAAGCGGGCCAGCAAGTCGCGTGGTCGCACGATCGATGAACCCAGTATCTGCGCCACACGGCGCAGGCAGTCGTCACCGGCGAGATGGCCGTAATGGTCGTTGTACTGCTTGAAGCAGTCGATATCGAGCATGATGAACGAAAGCGGCTGGCCGGAACGCCGAGCGCTGGCCCACTCTGTCTCCAGCACCGAATCCAGCAGGCGCCGGTTGGCGACACCGGTCAGGCCGTCCTGATACGAGAGCTCCTCCAGCTCCCGTTGCAGCCGCAGCAGCTTCTCCTCGTTCTCCTTGCGCTCGCTGATGTCGAACATGAAGCCGATCAGCGCTTCCACCTCGCCCGCGTCGTTGCGTACCACGTGCACGACATCGCGAATCCACACGTAGCTGCCATCGGCCTTCAGTGCCCGGTAGTCCGCCTCGTGGTCGACCCCTGCCCTGGATTGCGCCACGCAGAAGTTGACGACCCGCTCGCGGTCCTCGGGATGCATGCGCTCGACCCAGTCGTCGATACCGACCCAACTGCCTTGGGGCCAGCCCAGCAAGCGCTCGATCTGCGGTCCGATATAGGCAAAGCGCATCGCTGCCCAATCGATCTTCCAGGGGATGGCCTGGGTAGACTCCAGCAGCGTCTTGTAGACGGCGGTGTCCATGTTCATCTCTACGACAACGTCATTCATGGATTCATGGCCTCCGCAAATGTGTCATGCGCGTCCATGCATGAACTAACCTTGCTTCACGACTCTGACACAGCGAGGCGGAGAAACGGAGCAAAATATGACTATGGGACCCATACGCGAGCATGAGCCTGCCTGATGTGCGCCTTGACCGGACTGAGCGTCGCCGGTGCCCAGCCGGTACCCCTAAGACGACGCCATCGGCTTCGTCATCAGCAGCCAATTGCCGCGGTGAGGGCAGCGGGGGAACGGGACAATCGGTCGACGGGCGTGCGCCTGATAGCCAAGTTCTTCGTATAGCCGTCGTGCGCGGTCATTCTGTTCTGCCACGATCAAGCTCATCGTCCTGGCGTGCGACTCGGCGGCAAGGCGTTCCGCCTGTGCCATGAGCCTGCGCCCCACCCCCTGGCCGCGATATGCCGAAACGGTCGCCACGGCGTTGACGTACCAGGAGCCCGGAACCAACGCCTCCAGCTCGACAAGCGGCCGGACAACGGCGGGAAGCTCGTCCATCGGGCCGGTATCATAGGGATCGTCCAGACGGTAGCCGAGCAACATGCCGGCAATGCCGGTGTCGACTTCCGCGACGTGCGCGTTCGCGTAGCTGAACCCTCCTTCCGGCCGGGCCACCCGGCACGCGCCGAACGCCATGACATCCTCGCCCGGCTCGGCCATGCGCTCCCAGAGGTAGGCAGGGATTCCCTCGCCCGCCAGGTTCATGAGCTCGGCCAGCGTCGGGGCATCTTCTACCCTGGCCTTGCGTATCGTCGTTTCCATGGCTCGGCTCTCCCACGCATCGCTGCGGAGCGTCCGGACGGCATGAGTGACAACGCCATTACTCCTTCCTCTGCCAGGGCCAGCGTCCGGACAGCTCGACCTCCAGCGTGAAGCTGAGGAAGGTACGTATCAGCACGATAATGGCGAGGATGCCTACCGTTTCGAAGGTCAGCTCCACCGCCACGGTATGGATGATGTCTGCGGCGACGAGAAATTCCAGGCCAAGCAGAATCCCCCGGCCTAGACGCTGACGGACCTGAGTATAGATCTCCTCGGGTTGGTGCTGCTTCAACCGTAGGAGCGGTACAACGACCAGGGCATATAAGGCAAATCCGACGATAATCAGGATGCCGACGATCTCGGTGATCGTTACCCCCCACTCTGCCACCGCTTTTACCAATTCCGGCACGTTGCCTCCTGCATGCGATACATTCCTGTAGTGACGCCGTAGGACGAAGAGTCATTTCACAACAGAAGCTCTTCCCCGATTGGCTTGAACTCGGTCGCGGCTCGCTTTATCGAAGCTGCCGTTAACTGCGGCACGCCATAGACCTCAACCCTCTTGCCGTGCACTTCACGAATCTTGTCCGCCAGCAGGTCAAAATCGCCGTCACCCGAAACCAGCACGATGATATCCGCCTGCTCGGCGTATTCGATGGCATCCAGCGTGATGCCGACATCCCAATCGCCCTTTGCCGAGCCGTCCGATCTCTGGATGAATGGCTTCAGCTTCACCTCGAATCCAATAGCGCGAAGGATAGCCTGAAACTCGCGCTGCTTCCGGTCGCCCCGGTCGATGGCATAGGCGATGGCCCTGATGACCTCTCTGCCAGCCGTGGCCTCGGCCCAGAACGCGTTGTAGTCGAAATGGCGCTGATACGCATCCCGTACCGTGTAGTAGACGTTCTGGACGTCTACGAAAATCGCAACTTTCTCCATCTGATGTACTCATTTTTGTTGAATAATGGCACCAAACGCCGCGCCCCGGGCCAGCATGAACTGACCCGGGGCGCGGCGCCGAACCAGACGTAAGCGAAGATGGCTGCGCAGAGAGCCGCGCCAGTGTCGAAATGGGTGACGCCCCTGCCTGTTTACCTGTGAGCCCCCAACTTCCGTCATCCCGCATCAACGGTGCGGTGCGCGGCCGGCAATGGCAATGCTCTCGTGCGGTTGGCCGAAGCACTCACGATACCGCTGTGGCGAGAGCCCCGTATAGCGCTTGAACAAGCGCCTGAAGAAGGCCAGGTCGTCGTAGCCGACGGCACGACTGATCTGCTGGATGGTCTGCTGCTCGTTTTCCAGCAGATGGCGGGCGGCATTGACTCTCAAGCGATGCAGGTAGCCGGTGGGCGTTTCCCCCGTGGCCAGCTTGAAGCGGCGGATGAAGTTCCGCGAGCTCATGCCGACCTGATCGGCCAGGGCCTCTATCCGGACCGGTTCGGTGAAGTGGTGGAAAAGCCACTCCTGAGCCCGCCGGATCTGCCTGTCCTCATGCGTCGCGTCGGGAGGTTCCGCCGCGTATCCGGCCTGCCACACGCGTGGCGTCTCCAGCAGCAGCGCCCTGGCCGTCTCCATGGCGACTCGATGACCGCAAAGCTTCTCGACCAGGTAAAGGCTAAGATCGACGGCGGCATACACGCCACCACTGCATAGCACGTTGTCGCTTTCCGTCAGGAATCGCTCGGGCTGCCAGTGCACTTGTGGGTAGCGGCGCCGGCATGCCTCCACCACGCCCCAGTGGGTCGTCGCGGTCCGGCCATTCAGGAGGCCTGCTTCGGCGAGCAGAGCGACACCTGCGCAGACACCGGCCACCGTCACACCACGCGCGTGCCACTTGCGCAGCCACGGATAGAGCGCCGTGTTGGCTGGACAGGCGGCGTCCAGGTCAGCGCCCACAGCCGAGACGACGATCAGGTCGGTCTTCTCCACATCCTCGAGGGCAAAGCTTGGCTCCAGGCTCAGGTCCACGGCGGTGGATACCCGCCGACCATCTTGTGACGCCGTTCGCACCCGGAAAGGCGGCTCGACCGGCTTTCCGCGCATGCTGTTCCATAGCACGCCGGCCATGCTGAACACTTCCACCGGCGCCACTGCCGTCGAGGGCATGCCTCCCTCCACCAGCACCACGGTCACATCGATCATCCGTTCCTCCTCGATGGCCGAATCGCCCCCGCTTTGTGTCGTTCTCGCCACTATTCGACAGGTGGCGCCTGGTAAAGACTGACGGGACGCGTTGAGGCGAGCCGAAGGCAGGCCACTCGACGTGCCGGGGCCAGGCACACAGAGGAGACGAAGCATGAGCGACTACACCACTTACAAGGGAAGCTGCTTTTGTGGTGCCGTACAAGTCACCGCCAGCGGTGAACCGCAGGCCATGGGCTACTGCCATTGCGATTCGTGCAGGCATTGGTCCGCGGCCCCCATCAATGCTTTCACCTTATGGAAGCCGGAGGCGGTTCGCATCACCCAAGGGGAGGAGAACGTGGGCACTTATCACAAGACGCCGCAGAGCTATCGCAAATGGTGCAAGATCTGTGGCGGCCACGTTCTCACCGAGCACCCAGAGCTTGGGTTGACGGATGTCTATGCCGCGATCCTGCCCAGCCTTCGGTTTTCCCCGGGCCTTCACGTGCATTATCAGGAAAGCGTGCTGCCGATTCGCGACGGCATCGATAAATTCCGCGACGTACCCGCGGAAATAGGCGGATCCGGTCAGCACATGGCGGAATGAGACAAGGGACATGCCGCCATGCCGCGCCCCGGGCCAGCATGAACTGACCCGGGGCGCGGCGATGTTGGGAGGGAAACTCAGCCGGCCTACACGGAAAGCCCTGCCCGCCTCGCGCGGTGGGCGTGCAGCTTCTTGTAGCTCTCGATCAACCGCTGGTGCTTCTCCAGGCCTTCGAGCTGCATGCTGGTGGGCGTGAGCCCGTGGAAGCGCACCTCGCCAGTCACCGAACCGACCACCGCGGCCATGGTCTCTTCGCCGAACATTCGGGTGAGGTTGTGCCGGTAGTCGTCGAGCTCCAGCTCGTCGTCGAGCACGATCTCCAGCACCGCGGCCATGGCCTGGTAGAACAGCCCGCGCTCCACGGTGTTGTCGTTGTACTGCTGGAACATCTCGACCCGCTCCAGCGCCTCTTCGTGCTGCCCCAGCGCCAGGTGGATCAGCAGCTTCAATTCGAGGATGGTCAACTGCCCCCACACGGTATTCTCGTCGAACTCGATGCCGATCAGGGTGATGATGTCCATGTGCTCGTCGAGCTGGCTCTCCTCCAGGCGCGCCAGCAGGTCGGCCAGTTGTTCGTCGCTCAGGGCGTGGAGGTTGAGGATGTCCTCGCGATAATCCAACGCCATGTTGGTGTTGTCCCAGATCAGGTCGTCCACCGGGTAGACCTCGGAATAGCCCGGCACCAGGATGCGGCACACCGGTGCGCCCAGGTCCTCGTGGACGGCCACGTACACCTCCTTGCCCATCTCTTCAAGGATACCGAACAGGGTTGCCGCTTCCTCCGCGTTGGTGCCGGAGAAGTCCCAGTCGCTGAATTCGACGTCGCTTTTCGCGCTGAAGAAGCGCCACGAGACCAGCCCCGAGGAGTCGATGAAGTGTTCGACGAAGTTGTTCGGCTCGGCGACGGCCTGGGAGTTGAAGGTCGGCGGCAGGAAGTCGTTCAGCCCCTCGAAGCTGCGGCCCTGCAGCAGCTCGGTGAGGCTGCGCTCCAGCGCGACCTCGAAGCTGGGGTGGGCGCCGAAGGAGGCGAACACGCCGCCGGTACGCGGGTTCATCAGGGTCACGCACATCACCGGGAACTGGCCGCCGAGCGAGGCGTCCTTGACCAGCACCGGGAAGCCCTGGGCCTCCAGCGCCTGGATGCCTTCGAGGATGGCCGGGTAGCGCTCGAGCACTGCCATGGGCACGTCGGGCAGCGCCAGCTCCTGCTCGAGGATCTCGCGCTTCACCGCCCGCTCGAAAATCTCCGAGAGGCACTGTACTTGGGCTTCCTGCAGCGTGTTGCCGGCGCTCATGCCGTTGCTGAGGTAGAGGTTCTCGATCAGGTTGGAGGGGAAGTAGACCGTCTCGCCGTCCGACTGGCGCACGAAGGGCAAGGCGACGATGCCCCGCTCCCGCTTGCCGGAATTGGTATCGATCAGGTGCGAGCCACGCAGCTCGCCTTCGGGGTCGTAGATCTCGCGGGTGGTGTCGTCGAGGATGCCTTCGGGCAGCGCGTCGTTGGGCCCGGGCTTGAACCACTCCTCGTTGGGGTAGTGGACGAAGGCGCTGTTGGCGATCTCCTCGCCGAAGAACTGGTCGTTGTAGAAGAAGTTGCAGCTCAGGCGTTCGATGAACTCGCCCAGCGCCGAGCACAGCGCGCTCTCCTTGGTGGCGCCCTTGCCGTTGGTGAAGCACATCGGCGAGGCGGCATCGCGGATGTGCAGCGACCACACGTGGGGCACGATGTTGCGCCAGGAGGCGATCTCGATCTTCATGCCCAGCTCCGCGAGGATGCCGGACATGTTGGCGATGGTCTGCTCCAGCGGCAGGTCCTTGCCCTCGATCCAGGTGTAGGCCTCCTCGTCGGGCTGCACCATCAGGAGCGCCTGGGCGTCCTCGTCGAGGTTCTCCACCGTCTCGATCTGGAAGTCGGGGCCGGTCTGCACCACTTTCTTGACGGTGCAGCGGTCGATGGAGCGCAGGATGCCCTCGCGATCCTTCTCGGAGATGTCTTCCGGCAGCTCGACCTGGATCTTGAAGATCTGGTTGTAGCGGTTCTCGGGATCGACGATGTTGTTCTGCGAGAGCCGAATGTTCTCGGTGGGGATGTCGCGCGCCTTGCAGTACACCCGCACGAAGTAGGCCGCGCACAGCGCGGAGGACGCCAGGAAGTAGTCGAAGGGGCTTGGCGCCGAGCCGTCGCCCTTGTAGCGAATGGGCTGGTCGGTGATGACGGTGAAATCGTCAAACTTGGCTTCAAGCCTGAGATTTTCAAGAAAATTGACTTTGATTTCCATGACGGGCTACCGATGGGGAAGTGTTGCTGGCGCAGGCCGAGGCGCGCAGTCTAACACACCGCCCGGGCCCTTTCGGCAACCTCGCGGCGAGATAGGAAGACTTGGGAGAGCAAGATACGGGGCGGACCGTTGGGAGCAGAAGAGCCTGGCTGGAGGCAAACAAGAATCTACCCGGTAAACGCGTTACCGGGTAGTTCCCTGCGTACTTGTGTCTTTTTCGTCAGAGCCGTCTCAGCGACTTTCGTTACCCAATTTAACGCTGAGTAACGGTTAGCGCAACGTAGACAAAAGGTTTAGAGGCATACTCCTGTCAGGCTGGGCCGTCGCCTCGAAAGGATGACGACTACCGCCCGCCCGTGACGTCCAGCAGCGCCCCGGTGGAGTAGGAGGCTTCGTCGGAGAGCAGCCAGAGAATGGCGCGGGCAACCTCCTCGGCCTGGCCGCCGCGCTGCATGGGCACGGAGGCTTTCACCCGCTCCACGCGGTCGGGCTCGCCGCCGCTGGCGTGGATCTCGGTGTAGATCACGCCCGGGCGCACGGCGTTGACGCGAATGCCTTCGCCCGCGACTTCCTTGGCCAGGCCGGTGGTGAAACTGTCGATGGCGCCCTTGGCGGCGGCGTAGTCGACGTACTCGTTGGGCGCACCGAGCCGGGAGGCAATGGAGGAGACGTTGACGATGGCCCCGCCCTGCCCGCCGTGCCGGGTCGACATGCGTCTAATGGCCTCGCGAGTACAAAGGATGCTGCCGACGACGTTGATCGAGAGAACACGGCTCAGGCGTGCGGCATCCATCTGCTCGACGCGCATCTGCGCTTCCAGGATCCCGGCGTTGTTGACCAGCGCCGTGACCGGGCCGAGCTTCTCGTCGACCTGCTCGAAGAGTCTCACCACGTCGGCCTCGGAGCCGACATCGCCCGCCACGGCGATCGCCTCGCCGCCGGCACGGGTGATCTCCTCGACCACGGCGAGCGCCGCGGCTTCGTTATGCCGATAGTTGATGCACACGGCGTAACCGCTAGCGGCGCCCAGGCGCGCCGTTGCCGCGCCGATGCCTCGACTGCCGCCAGTAACCACCAGTACCTTCTTCAATGAGTTTCCTCCTGTTGCCCGAAAGCTGGGTAAGGATGCCCCACCCTATCGGAATCAGCTGCGATCGACGATCCTGGTGATCCGCTCGCTGCCGAAGCTGAACTCGGAGACGCCATTCAGTTCGATCAGGCTTCCGGCCTTCGGCCCGCCAGGGATATCCTGCGCCAGGCGGCCGTGGTAGTCGATCTCGGCGGTGGCCCCCGCCTCACTGAAGGTCAGGCTGCTGACGCGTTGTACGCGCTCGGAGAAGAATCCCTTGGCATGTTCGGCAAGCTGACGAAACTCGTCGATGCCATTGGCCGAGGTGGTGAGCTCATCGCCAGAGTAGTTCTCGAAGATGACGTCCGGCTCCAGCACGGCCAGCATCCCGTCAATGTCGAAGTGGTTATACGCGGTGATGTAGCGCTCTATCAGATCACGCTTCGTCGATTCGTCCATGAAGTGCTCCTTTCGAGACAGCGGTGACGTCACCCGGCGTTCAGGTGCTTATCGCATCGGTGAAGGTCAGCCGGTTGCCGAACGGGTCGGCTATGGTCATGTCCTGGCTACCCCAGGGCATCACTTCCAGCCCCGGCTTGGCGTACTTGTAATCGGCAGCATGCAGCTGCTGGTGAAACGCCTCGAGTTCGTCGGCCTCGATCCGCAGCGCCGCGCCCGGACTGCAGTCGCCATGATGCTCGGAGAGATGCAGTACGCAGCCATCCTTGGATACCTGCATGTACAGCGGCATGCCTTCCGCGAAGCGATGCTCCCAGTCCACCTGAAAACCGAGGAATTCGATGTAGAACTCCCTGGCCTTGGCTTCATCGAAGATGCGCAGGATCGGTGTCGTCTTGCCGAATTTCATTCCATTGAGTCCTTGTTGTGCTTATACGCCTATTGAGCCGTATACCCGCCGTCGATTGAATTGCAGGACGCTTCATAAACGCCATCTTCAGGCATAGGTCAAGGGTGCCCTTGGCACAAGGCCGGGGCAAGGATACCAGCCCAGCAAGGCTGGCAATTGCGCGGTCAAGCGCTGGCTGTGGCTTCCACAGCCGGGCTGGCCTGCAGCGCTTCGGCCCCACGCAGCCACCCGCCACCTGCTAGAATCGAGTGTCGGGAAGCTTGATATTCCGACATCCAGGGTAGCAAATGACGGCAGCGAGCCATTTCCGCGAGCACGAACCCTCAGACCGTCGTCTTCGCCTGGTTTACGACGGCGCCTGCCCGATGTGCCGGCGCTACGTACGCTGGCAGCGCATCCGCCAGGAGGTCGGCGAACTGGAGCTGATCGACGCCAGGCAGAACAGCGCAGCACGCCGGGAGCTCACGGACCTGGGCATTGACCTGGATGAGGGCTTCGCCCTGCAGGTGGGCGAGCGCTGGTACCACGGCAGCGAAGCCCTGCACCGGCTCACCCTGCTCGGTACCCGCAATGGTGGGTTCAACCGTTTGATGTACCGACTCTTCT
The DNA here is from genome assembly GCF_003254665.1 of Billgrantia lactosivorans. Taxonomy (GTDB): domain Bacteria; phylum Pseudomonadota; class Gammaproteobacteria; order Pseudomonadales; family Halomonadaceae; genus Halomonas; species Halomonas lactosivorans. The sequence goes on from NZ_QHGY01000001.1 coordinate 695,097, forward strand.
CTAGCCCTCAACGCACGACTCGGCTCTATCCGCTGTTCAAGGCGGTACGGAGCGGGCTGTTGAAAATGCTGGGGACGGGCCCCATCGACAACCTGAAAGGCAAGTGAACCGAATTTTCTCACAGCGGCGGCCCCGCTAGCTGAGGGTTTACCCTAGCCAACCGCCATGACAGGAGTTCCCATGAGTTCACGCATTCTGATGGTCCTTACCTCCCATGACCGTCTCGGCGATACCGGCGAGCCCACCGGGTTCTGGCTGGAAGAGCTGGCGGCACCCTACTACGCCTGCCTGGACGCCGGCGCCGAGGTCGTCCTCGCCTCGCCCAAGGGCGGCAAGCCGCCGCTGGACCCCAAGAGCGACGCCGAGGAGAGCCAGACCGAGGCGACCCGCCGCTTCCAGCAGGACGACCAGGCCCAGCAGGCGCTGGCCAATACGCACAAACTGAGCGAGGTCAGCGCCGACGACTTCGATGCCATCTTCTACCCGGGCGGCCACGGCCCGCTCTGGGACCTGGTGGAAGACAAGGACTCCATCCGCCTGATCGAGACCTTCTGGGCCCAGCAGAAGCCGGTGGCCGCCGTGTGCCACGCGCCTATCGTGCTGGTGCACACCCGCGATGCCGACGGCAATCCGATCATTCGGGGTCGACAGGTCACCGGCTTCACCAATGAGGAGGAGGAAGCCGTAGGCCTCACCAAAGTCGTTCCGCATCTGGTGGAGAACGCCCTCAAGGAGGCCGGCGCCCACTACTCCAAGGCCGAGGTCTTCACGCCCTACACCCGGCAGGACGGCCTGCTGATCACCGGGCAGAACCCACCCTCCTCCGAGCCCACGGCCAGGCTGCTACTGGCGGCACTCGGCAGGTAGCACCTCAATTTCGTTCAATACCGCGCCCTAGCGACGAGGCAGGCTTGGCTCATTGCCACCCAGGAGGATGACGATGAGCCTTGCCATGATTCTGCCGATGTCGGCATTTGCCCTTGCGGCTTCGATCTCGCCGGGGCCGGTGAACCTGGTGTGCCTTTGCAGCGGCACGCGCTACCCCCTTTCCCAGGGCATGGTGTTCGTGACCGGCGCAACGCTGGGCTTCGTCGTGCTGTTCATTGCCGTGGGGCTGGGGCTCTACTCGGTGCTGGCGGTCGTGCCGGGGCTGAACCAGGCACTGCGCTGGGCCGGCGTGGCGTTTCTGCTTACCCTGAGCTGGCGACTGTTCCGCGACGATGGCCGCGTTCCCGAGAGCGAGGCCCCGCGGGCACCGGGTTTCCTGACCGGGGCGCTGATGCAGTGGCTCAACCCCAAGGCGTGGCTGGCGTCGGCCTCGGGCATCGGCGCCTACACCAGCGGCAGCGATCTGAATCAGGTGTTGCTGTTCGCCGGGCTCTACCTGCCGATCTGCTGGCTGTCGCTGGGGAGTTGGGTCTATGCCGGGGCCTTCCTGCGCCGCTACGTGCACAGGCCTGCCGTGCTGACCACCGTCAATCGCACGCTGGCGGTGCTGCTCGCCGCTAGCTGCTTGTACCTACTTCTCGACTGAGGGCTGCCGGTACTGGTTGGGCGTGGCCGCCACCAGGCGCTTGAAGGTGCGCTGGAAGTGCGGCTGGTCGGCGAAACCGGCATTCAGCGCCGCCTCGGCAATCGGCGTGCCACGCTTCAGATCGCGCTGGCCCAGCTGGATGCGCCGGTTGATCAGGTAGGCGTGGGGCGTGAAGCCGAAGTGCTGCTTGAAGGCGCGTATCAGGTGGCCCGGGCTGTAGCCGGAACGCTCGCACAGGTCGTCCAGCGAGATCTCCTCCGACGCATGCGCATCCAGGTAGGCCGCCAGCTCCCTTCAGCACGGCCGGCGCCCTGGCCACTGGCCGAGCCGGCTGACCGGCCAGCTCGTGCATCAGGGCGGAGAGGTACTCGATCACTTCGGTCTGCTTGTCGAGCAGGTCGCGGTCGGGGTCGAGCAGGCAGGCGGTCATCCGGCAATAGCCTGCATACCACCAGGGCTCTCGGATCACGGCGGTGGCCAGATCCTGCCAGCGCGGCGATGCCAGCAACCCGGCCCGATGGCGCAGCTCGGTCAGCCAGTCGGTATCGACGTAGAGCATCAGGTAGGCCCAGGGCCGGTCGTCGATGGCGCGGCAGGCGTGCAGCCAGTCGGGATTCATCAGCACCAGGGTGCCGGCATGCACGTGGTAGCAATCCTCCCGGTAGCGGAAGGTGCTCTCCCCGGCGGTAATGGCGCCCAGCGACCAATGGGCATGGCTGTGCGGGGCGTAGCAGACCCTGCGGCCGTCATCGACCTTGCGCAGTTCCACGTGCGGCATGCGCGGGTCGCGCCAGAACAGGGGCTTGTTGGTGTCCGACATGGCGGGCTTCCGGAGTGCGTCGAGATCCAAGATAGCGCTCGTGGGTGGCCGCCGCCAGCCGTACCCTCATTGCAGGCTCGGCGCCTCTCTGCTAACCAGAGTGAAGGAGGCTTGTCGCGACACGCCCAGCACAGGAGGTGCCAGATATCTTGCGAGCTTCGCACCCACCAGAAGGCAACCGACTGCCAGCCGATCCGGGCCGGGGGAAAGCGTGCGAATCGGCAGCAGGCGCCCACCTCGCCGGCTGTCGGCGACGAAGCAGGTTGATGCCAGCCATACCCGCCAGTGTTAGGCTACTGGTACGTTCGTGTTAATCGACATAACTCTAACGAATCGATGTCGCCTTGCCGGCTCCCAGCAGACAAGACGACCCAGGCGGGCATGCTAGATTTCAAGACTCTTTCAGCTCGGGCTCAGCCCAGACTCAAGCGCCCTCACCGTCTCGCCCTGGCGACACTGGTCCCCCGCGCCTTCGCCTACTGCCACACCTTCGGGCTCACGCTGTGGATTGCCCTGGTAGAGGGTAGCGGCTGGAGCTTGATCGGCCCGGGCTTGCTCCTGCTGTTGTGGCCGGCGCTGGCCTACGGCCATGCCATGCTGGCACAGGACTCGAAGCGCGCCGAGTTCAGGAACCTCTACTTCGACAGCCTGGTGTTCGGCATCTGGTGCAGCGTACTGGACTTCTATGTTTGGGCCACCCTGTCCATCGGCCTGGCCTGCTTCATGAACAACATGGTGGTCGGCGGTCCGCGCCGAATGGCCTCCTCCATGGCCCTGTTCGTCGGTGGCGCACTGGGCTGGAGCGCCCTGACCGGCTTCAGCTTTCGGCCGCATGTCAGCGTCGGGCTGGACATCTACCAGGGTATCGGCGCCGTGCTCTACTTCCTCGGCATCGCCCAGGTGATGTACGGGCAGAATCGCAAGATCGGCCGCAGCATCGCCGAGATCAAGTTCCAGAATCGGGCGTTTCATGCCCTGCTCCAGCTCGGGGTCGTCGCCAATCGCGCCACGAACATCCATACCCTGCTGGACGATTCGCTTAGGCATCTGCGTGCCGACTTTCCCGAGTACGGCTTTGCCGTGTTCCTGCAGGAGCGGCAACGCCCCGAGGTGACGCGCTATGCGGCCGTGGCCGGCCTGCGGCTCGGACCGGAGGACGAGCGCCGCCTGGGCAGCCTGCTGGCCGCGCTCCATGAGCGCCAGGAGAGTACGATCAAGCTGCGCGACAAGGCCATCGGCGAGCAGCTCTATGCCACGCCCATGGCGGAACGGCTGAGTATTTACGAAGGCTGGCTGATCGTACGTGCGCCCAGCCTCGACGCTCGCCTGGAGCGCATTCTGACCCTGTTCGCCGACCAATTGGCGGTTGCCACCGAGAACAAGCTGCTGCATCTGGCGCTGAAGAAGACGGCGGAGCGTGACGGGCTGACGGGGCTCTACAACCGCGGCTTCTTCGAATCGGCGCTACAGCTGAGCATACAGGGCAAGACTCAGCCACCGGGACTGGACTTCGCCGTGCTGATGATGGACGTCGACGGGCTCAAGGAGGTGAACGATCGGTATGGTCACGTGGCGGGCGATCAGCTCATCACCACGGTCGCCGACCACCTCAAGCTCCAGTGCCGGGAGGGCGACATCCTCGCACGCTACGGCGGAGACGAATTCGTCATTCTGTTCCCTTCCGCCGACCTGTCGGCGCCCAATCGCGTCTGCGAACTGATCCGCACGAACCTGGAAGGCCGATACTGCTCCATTACCTCGGCCCGCGGCGAACCGCTGCAAGTGGAACTTCGCGTGAGCATGGGAAGCGCCAGCTCCACCGAAGCCCCGGCCCAGGAGGTGCTGACCCTGGCGGACAATCGCATGTACGACGACAAGACCCAGCGGCGCAAGGCAAGAGCGCTTGGCTGAGGCCTGGGCCGCCGGACCACGGCTTGCCTGGCAATCCCGCATGGCGCCATCGCTGCCGGCCGCGCACCGGCCTCAGTGCGGGTCGAGCCTGAACCTGAGAGCGTAGTTGTCGAGCAGCGGCGGCATCGGCTTGCTGCTGAGCAGCCGGCTGGGCGGGTCCAGGCGGAACTCCCGTCGAGAGAGGCAGCTCGCCAGCACCGTGCTGGTCACCAGCAGCACCAGACGCCGCCCCGGGCAGATGCCGCTACCGCCACTGAACGGGATGAGCGGCCACGCCCCCGCCGCTTCCGGCTTCAGCCAGAGGTCCGGGTCGAATCGGTTGGCGGAGGCGAGATGGCGCTCGTCGCGATGGAAGTAGGGCGCCAGGATCAGCAACGAGGTGTCCGCCGGCATGGCGCCGTTCTCCCACAGGGTCGTCTCGGTGCTCTGGCGCAGCAACATGGGCGTGGTGGGCCACAGGCGCAGCGATTCCAGCACGCATGCGCGCAGGTAGGGAAGCTCGGGGGTGGTCTGCCGTTCCAGGCTGGCGGCCTCCCGCCGTGCCCGCCGGGCAGCTTCGGGGTGCGCCGCCAGCAGCGCCAGGGTGCGGAACGTGGCCATGCCCGCCGGATCGAAGGCGAACAGCCACTGCGTTACCTGGTGGCCGGGCTGCGTGGTCTCGCTGATGGGCACGCGCGCGACCTCGGCGGCCAGGCTGCCAGGCTCCGCCCGTTTCAGGTAGCGGCGCAGCCGTTCGTGCAAGGCGTCCCGCAGGCGGTCGCGCCCCGGGTGCATGAAGCCCCAGTTGCCGGCGGCGCGCAGTTTGCCCAGCGCCTCGGTCAGGGCGTGGTCGTCGCGAGCGGTGTCGCCCAGCACCACGCGGCGCACCACGCGCGACCAGGTCTCGAAGAAGGCCGCCCAGTCCAGCGTGTCACCCTGCTGACGCGTGGCGTGAAGCAGCTCATCGACCTCCTCCCTGGCCACCGTCACGAAGCGCTCGCCCAGGCCGTGCACCGGACACTCGCTGTGCAGCACGGCCTCATTGAAGCGACGACGCTCGGCGCGCTCCCGGCCATGCGAGACCAGTGCCATATCGGGTTCGAAGTGCGCCAGCGCGCTGCGCTTGGCCTGCTCCGCGGTGGCGAACGGTGCCGGCGACTGATCGAGTACGCGGTTGACGTGATCGGGGTCGAGTACCAGGGCCATCGTCTTCTCGCCCGGCACCTGCAGCATCAGCGGACCGCGACCGTACTTCTCGTTGAGCTGCTGCAGGCGCTGCACGGCTCGCCGGTCCAGTCCGAGCCGCTCCGCCATCCCGACGATCCTGGGGCGACGGATGAGTACGCCCTTCGCCACGTTGGGGATCAAGACATCAGTCAACACGGCGAGCGATTCCGCCACACTCGCTTGCGGCAACGCGCCCTGAACCGAATCCCTAGTCATGCTGCGCTCCTTCGATTGCCTTCCTGCTGGCAGTCTAGTCGCGACACTACCCGTAAGCGCTTGTTCCTACAAAAACTTACATGCCTCCCCGCGGCCAGGAGGGTTGCCGCCACCAGGGCCTTCGCCGATATCGGCGTGGGGTGTCGACTTGCCGCGGCCAGACGAAAGCCCCGAGCCATATGGCATCGGGGCCTTGAAGCCAATCATGGCGTACCGGATCGAGCCCGGCGGAGTCGCTGCCTAGAACTCGCTCCAGTCCTCTTCCGCGGTGGAGCGCTGGCGAGCGCTCGTCGGCTTGGGGTCTGTCAGGCGTACCAGCTGATGCCGGTCAGCCTGGCGCTCCACCTTGCTGCTGCGTGTGCCGTGCTGGCCGCTGGTCGCGCGCTCGCTGCGTCCCGTTGCCGGCGCGGCGTGCTCGTCGACGCGGAAGGTGGCGATGAGCGCGGCGAGGTTGCTGGCCTGTTCCTCCAGCGAGGCCGCCGCGGCGCTGGTCTGCTGTACCAGGGAGGCGTTCTGCTGGGTCACCGAATCCATCTCGGTCAGTGCGGTGTTGATCTGCTCGATGCCGCTGTTCTGCTCCCGCGTCGCGGTGGAGATCTCGGCCATCAGGGCGCTCACCTGACGGATCGAGTCGACGGTATCGTTGATGGTCTGGCCGCTGCGCTCGGCCTGCTCGGCGCCGCTGCTGATGCGCGTGGTGGTCTCCTCGATCAGGCCGCGGATCTCCTTGGCCGACTCCGCGCTGCGGCTGGCCAGGGAGCGCACTTCGCTGGCCACCACGGCGAAGCCGCGGCCCTGCTCCCCTGCCCTGGCCGCCTCCACCGAGGCGTTCAGCGCCAGGATGTTGGTCTGGAAGGCGATGGAGTCGATCACGCCGATGATATCGTTGATGCGCTTGGCGCTATCGGCGATCTCGCGCATCAGTTTCACGGTGCGCTCGACCTCCTGACCGCCGGCCTCGGCGTTCTGCGAGGCAGACGCGGAAAGCCGGTCGGCTTCGATCGCCGTGTCGGTATTCTTGCTCACCGTGGAGGCCATCTCCTCCATGCTGGAGGCGGTTTCCTGAAGGGCGGAGGCCTGCTGCTCGGTGCGCGAGGAGAGGTCCTGGCTACCCGTGGCAATCTCGCCGGCGCCGACAAAGACGTTCTCGCTGCTCTCGCGCAGCGATACGACCAGCGTCCTGAGCTTCTGCTGCATGCGTCCCAGCGCGCCGTATAGCTGGCCGATCTCGTTGCGGCCGCGCTCCTCGATACGCGCGGTCAGGTCGCCGTCGGCGATGCGCTCGAAGTGGGCAATGGCCTCCTGCAACGGGGTCACCACCACACGCATCAGGGCCATGCGAATGAGGAGGGTACCCACCAGAGCCACCACGAGCAGCGTCGCGCCGACGATCGTCACGTTGCGGTCCACCGCCTCGACCTGTTCAATGGCGTGGATGGAGCGCTCCTCAATGTAATGGATGAAGTTATCCATGGCCTCATCCAGTGCCGCACCCTGTTCGGTCAGCTGCTCCTGGCTGCGCTGGACCTGGAACGGCGCGGCATCCAGCAGCGGTACCAGGCCCTCGATGACGAACGCCTCATAGGCCTCGGTGATGGCCGCGACGTGCGGCGCACGGGGGTCTGCGGGGTCGAGTGGCACTTCACGGAACTGCGCAAAGCTCTGCTGTGCCGCTTCGATCGCCGTTACCGCCAGCTGCTGACTCTCGCCGGCCTTGTCCGGGTTGCCCTGGGTGCTCAGGCTGGCGTAGCGGTCCAGGAAGGTCTGCGCGCGCAGCACGTTCACCTGCGCCCGGTTGGCAGTATCGGCCAGCTTCATGTTGGTTTCCGCCAGCTCGTGCAGGGCCGCTTCGCCGTTGGCGTTGGAGTAGAACCCCAACGCGCTGATCAAGCCGATCATCAGCACCAGCAACGCCAGTGCTGCCGTCAGGCTCCATTTGATGGATAGATTCTTCATCGCTAGCCCCTTGCATGACGCTGTCTGGTTCTTGTGGGTACTGTCTGTCCTATAAACATCGGCATGCGGGTCGAGAAGTTGAGCCAACGGGACAGAAAAAAGACGACCATCGGCTAATTGCATTCTTTTATGGATATAGATCAACGGAATAAGCAGGGCACCCGCTCTCCGCTGCACGAGGTAGCAGGCGGTCGGCCGAGGGCTGGCGAGCCCATTCAGTAGCGGCAGGCATCTCGGCCCATTGACGCTATGCTGTGAGCCACGGGAATTCTTGTGCCAGCCAAGGGACATGCGAATGGGAGAACGGATGCAGGCCCCGAGAGACACCGGGCCGGGGGTTTCCACCACGGAACCGCATAGCCTGGTCGAGCTGATGCGTGCCATTGAATCGATCGATACGCCTTCTGGGCGGATCCGCTTCGACGAGGTGCTGGACGCCATCGGCCGGCGCGCCTTCGGCCCGCTGCTGCTGCTGGCCGGGCTGGTGACGCTGATGCCCATCGTCAGCGGTATCCCCGGCGTGCCGACGCTCATGGCCCTGTTCACGCTGCTGGTCTGCGCGCAGCTGCTGATCGGCCGGCGCACCTTCTGGCTGCCCGGCTGGCTGCGCAACCGCACGCTGCCCAGCGACAAGGTGCACAAGGGACTCAAATGGATGTACAAGCCGGCTGAGTGGATCGATCGACTGCTGCACCCGCGCATCTCGTTCATGACCGGCCCATGCGGCATCCAGCTCACCGCCCTGGCGTGCTTCATGCTGGCCCTGGCCATGCCTCCCATGGAGCTGATCCCGCTGACGGTCAACATCGCCGGCGTGGCCCTGACCTTCTTCGGCCTGGCGATCATGGCGCGCGACGGCCTGCTCTCTATCCTGGCCTTCCTCATTACCGGCACGAGCCTGTTCGTCATCCTGTACAACCTGCTGTAGGAGTGGCCCATGATCGCACTCGAACGCCTGCAGTCAGCCCAGCGGCTCATTGCCGACACCCTCCCGCCCACTCCCCTGCTGCTCGACCACGGCCTGTCGGACCGTCTCGGCCGACGCGTCTGGCTCAAGGGCGAGCTGTTCCAGCGCACCGGCTCGTTCAAGCCGCGCGGCGGTCTGCACTGGGTACGCACCGCCAGCCAGGAGGAGCTGGCCGGCGGCCTGGGGGCGGTGTCGGCGGGCAACCATGCCCTGGGGCTCGCCTGGGCGGCGGGCCAGGCCGGCGTGCCGGTGACCATCGTGATGCCGGAGAACGCCAGCCGGTTCAAGGTGGAGGGCAGCCGAGAGCTGGGTGCCGAGGTCATCCTGCACGGCGACATCAACGCCGCCTGGGAGCGCATGCATGAGCTGGTGGCCGAGCGCGGGCTGACCCTGGTGCACCCCTACGACGATGAACGCATCATTGCCGGCCAGGGCACGGTCGGGCTCGAGATCCTCGAGCAGGCGCCGGAGGCCACGGCCATCCTCTGCCCGGTAGGCGGCGGCGGGCTGATCGCCGGCATCGGCTCGGCCACCGCCGCGCTGCGCCCCGGGCTGGCGCTGTTCGGTGTGGAACCGAGCGGCGCCGCCAGCATGGCCCACGCCTGGGCCCGGAACGCTCCCTCGCGGCTGGAGAGGGTCGAGACCTGCGCCAAGAGCCTGGGCGCGGCCATCGTCGGCGAGCGTACCTATCCGCTGTGTCGCGAGACGACACGGGCCCTGGCAGAGGTCGACGAGGCGGCGATCGCCGGCGCCATGCGCCACCTGCTCTACCAGGCCAAGCTGATGGCCGAACCGGGCGCCGCGGTGGGCGTCGCCGCGCTGCTGGAGGAAGCCGTCGCGCTGCCGCCCGAAGGCGACGTGGTGGTGGTGATCACCGGCGGCAACATGAGCCGGGAGGAGCTGGAACCATTCCTGTGACGCCAGCCGCCTTACCGCCTGGCACATCAGGCCAGGATGAAGTAGACGCAGGCCGCGGTGAGCCCACCCATGGTCCCGTTGAAGATGCGCCAGGCACGCGGGGTGTCGAGCCAGTGGCCGATGGCGGTGCCGAAGCCGGCCCACAGCGCGATGCAGGGCAGGCCCACCAGCTCGGCGAACCCGGCCAGCAGCAGCGCGTTGACGACGGTGTCGCCCCCCTCGGGCAGAAAGCCCGCCATCAGCGCCAGGCCCATCACCCAGGCCTTGGGGTTGGCGAACTGGAAGGCCGCCGCCTGCCAGAAGCTGAGTGGCCGCCCCTGGCCCTTGAGGCGCAGGTCGGGCGGCGGTGCCGTGGCGATCTTCCAGGCCAGGTAGAGCAGGTAGGCGCTGCCGACCACGCGCAGGGTCATCTGCACCGCGGGGTAGCGTTCGAAGATCAACCCCAGCCCCAGGGCGATGGCGGCAAACAGCAGGAAGCAGCCGCCCAGGATGCCGAAGATGTGTGGCAAGGTACGCATGAAACCGTAGTTGGCCCCCGAGGCCGTGAGCATCATGTTGTTGGGCCCCGGGGTGATGGTCATCGAGATCATGTAGAGGGCTGCCGGGCCGAGAAACGCCAGAGCTTCCATGTCTTTGTACCCATACAATTTATCGTCAGGATTGGAAAACGCCTACAATTGTTAGCATAATGAGGCTAATTCCGCCGTCAAAGGTTTTATTGTCACCATGACAATGTGGGTTCCACAGCTTGCCGAAACGGGCGTGCGCTACCGAGCCATCGCCGAGTCCATCGCCGTGGCGGTGCAGGCCGGTGAGCTCCTGCCGGGGCAGAAACTCCCGCCGCAGCGCCGCCTGGCCGACCGCCTGGGAGTCACCGTGGGGACCGTGACCCGCGCCTACGCCGAAGCCGAGCGCCAGGGCTGGGTGGTGGCCCGGGTAGGCAGCGGTACCTACGTGCGTGGCGCCGAGGCGTGTTCGGGCCAGGATTTCCTCGCCAGTCGCCCTGTCGAAGATGGCATCATCGACCTCAGCCTGAGCCTGCCGCCGCCGCACCCGATGCGAGTCGCCAGCCTGGGGCGCGTGCTGCAAGAGATCGCCGAGCAGCCCGCGGTGCTCCATCGCGCCGTGGAGTACCAGCCGGATCGCGGCGTAGCCGCCCATCGCGAACAGCTCGCCGCCTGGATGACCCGGCTGGGCATGCCCGCCGAGCCTGAACCGCTGACCGTCACCCAGGGCGGACAGCACGGCATCCACCTGGCGCTGCAGACACTGACGCGGCCGGGCGAGCGCATCGCCGCCGACGTGCTCACCTACCCTGGCCTGATCACCGCCGCCAGCCAGGCGCACCTCAAGCTGCTGGGCGTGCCGATGGACGCCGAGGGCATGGACATGGACGCCCTGGCGCGGCTCTGCGCGCAGCAGCCACCTCGCCTCGTCTACGTCACCCCCGACCAGAACAACCCCACCGGCACGCCCATGAGCGAAGCGCGCCGTGAACGCCTGGTGGCCCTGGCCCGCCGCCACGACTTCTGGATCGTCGAGGATGGCGTGCAGTACCTGCCCGAGGCGGAGCGCGGCACGCCGGTCTACCGCCTGGCACCGGAGCGCACGCTGTTTCTCTTCAGTACCGCCAAGGTGCTGGCCGGCGGCCTGCGCATCGGCACCCTGCTGTCACCACCGGCGCTGCGCGAGCGGCTGGGGACGGCGCTGCGCGCCCAGAGCTGGATGGTGCCGCCGCTGATGGTTGAGGCGGTGTGCCGCTGGGTGGCAAGCGAGGAGAGCGACGCCCTGCTCGCGTGGCTGATCGAGGAGCTGGGCGAGCGCCAGCACATGGCGCGGCAGCGCCTGGCCGGCTACGCGGTGAGCGGACGTCCGCATGGCAACAACCTCTGGCTGCCGCTGCCGGAGGGGCTGCGCAGCGCCGTGTTCGTGGAGGCGCTGGCGCAGCGCCGGGTCCTCGTCAGCAGCGCCGAGCCCTTCTGCGTGGGCAGCGAGCCCGCGCCCCAGGCGCTGCGGCTGTGCCTGAGCGCCGCGCCCTCGCGCGAGGCGCTGGCCCAGGCCCTGGAGGCCCTGGCCGAGCTGCTCGCCGAGCCCCCCGCGGCACCCTGGCAGACCCTGTAGCGCAACGGGCCGCCTCAGGACAGGCGCAACCGCAGCCCGCGGAAGCGTCGCCGGTAGCGGCTGGGCGTCAGCCCCACGCGACGACCGAACAGGCGGCGAAAGAAGCTGGGGTCGGCATAGCCGAGCTGCTCGGCGATCGCCTCGATCGGCTCGTCGCCCTGCTCCAGCAGCTGCTTCGCCTCCTCCAGGCGCAGGGTGTGCACGTAGTCCATCGGCGTCATGCCGGTCGCCGCCTTGAAGCGGCGCTTGAAGGCGCGTTCCGACAGGCCGCTGACCTCCACCATGCCGGCCACCGGCGAGTGATCGTCGTAGTGCTGGGCGACCCATACCTGGCAGCGCGCGATGCAGGCGTCCGCCACCTGGCGCGAGCTGCTCAGCACGGCATAGGGCTGCTGCCCATCCTGGTGCCAGTCGATCAGATGGATACGCGCCAGGCGCATTGCCTCGTCGGTGCCGAGCAGGCGGGCCACCAGGTAGAGGGCAAGATCGAACCAGCTGGTGCCGCCGCCGGCCATGATCAAGCGTTGCCCTTCCCCGCTGGCGACCAGGATGCGGTGCGGATGCACGCGCACCCCGGGATAGCGTCGCGCCAAGGCCTCGCAGTAGGCCCAGTGGGTGGTGGCCTCCTGCCCCTCCAGCATTCCCGACTCGGCCAGCAGCATGGCCCCGGTGCAGGCTGCCGCCAGCAGCGCCCCCTGGGCATGACGATCGCGTAGCCAGGCGATCTCGGCGTCGTAGCGGCCCGCCAAGGAGTCATCGGGGGCGATGAAGAGATCCGGAATGCAGGCCGCGGTGATCGGCGGGCACTCCTCCAGGCTGCTGTCGGGCTGGACCCAGGCGCCGTTGGGGGCGCGGAAGCCTTCGCCACTACGCGAGACGATCAGCGGGCGCAACAGTGGCTCGCCCATTTGCCCATGGATCAGGAAATTCCAATCCCGCCCCGCCGAGCCGAACAGGTCGAACATGCCGTACAGCGTCGAGGCGGTCGCCTCGGGTGTGGCCAGCAACGCCATGGTCAGCGGCTCATCGGTTTCGACATCGTTCCCCATGGCAGAAAACTCCTGTTTACGTCGCATTGCGCCTGCGTGGCGGCACGCCGTTCGTCGTAACGTGATCCTGTACGACAACGCCAACGACAACACGAAGGAGAGCCACCATGTGTGATGTTCCCACTCTTGGCACCAAGCAAACCAACACTGGCGCTGCCACCACGACCGAAGCCTTCGAGGAGCGCCTGGTCGAAGCGCTCAACGCAAGCGGCCTGATGCTGCTGCTCTCGCTCGGCCATCGCACCGGCCTGCTGGCGGCCATGGCCGAGGCGCCCCCCGAAACCAGCAAGACCCTGGCCACGCGAACCGGTCTCCACGAGCGCTACGTACGCGAATGGCTGGGCGGCATGGTCGCCGGCGGCGTGATCGAGACCGATCCGTCGGCCGGCACCTACTGGATGCCGCAGGAGCATGCCCTGCTGCTGACGGACAAGGGCCCGGTCAACCTGGCGGTCTACTCGCAGTTTATCGCCATCCTGGGCAGCGTGGAGGACGACGTGGTGCGCTGCTTCCATGAAGGCGGCGGCGTGCCCTACTCGCGCTATCCGCGCTTCCACGAAGTGATGGCCAGCGACAGCGGCCAGACCGTGCTGCCGGCCCTGTTCGATGCCATCCTGCCGCTGGTCGAGGGCCTAACCGAGCGGCTCGAGCGTGGCATCCGGGTGCTCGACTGCGCCTGCGGTCGCGGCCGGGCGCTGATGGCCATGGCCCAGCGCTACCCTGCCAGCCGCTTCGTTGGCTACGACCTGTCGCAGGAGGCCATCGACTGGGCCCGGCGTGAAGCCGAACACGCCGGGCTAGCCAATCTCACCTTCGAGGTGCGTGACCTGAGCGACTTCGACGAGACCGCCGAGCCCGAGGCCTTCGACCTGGTTACCACCTTCGACGGCATCCACGACCAGGCGCGGCCGCGCCGTCTGCTCAGGGGCATTCGTCGCAGCCTGGCGCCGGGCGGCGTCTACCTGGTGCAGGACATCCACGCCTCGAGCCACCACCATCTCGACCGCGAACACCCGCTGGGAACCATGCTCTACGCGGTCTCGGTGAGCCACTGCATGACGGTATCCCTGGCCCAGGGCGGCGAAGGGCTGGGTACCATGTGGGGGCGCGAGCGCGCGCTGGCCTACCTGGAGGAGGCCGGCTTCGGCGACATCGCGGTGCACCAGCTCGAGCACGACATCCAGAACGACTACTTCGTCTGCCGCCCCTGAGAATCCGGGCGCAGCGGCAGCGCGGCGGCGGTGTACCAGGCGATCATGCGCTCCTCGTCGGTGGGAATGACCCACAGCCCGAGCCCGCTGTCGGCAGCGGCGATGTCGGTGGCATGGGCGGCGTTGGCCGCGGCGTCGAGCCGCGCGCCAAGCCACTCGCAGCCCTTGGCCACGGCGGCGCGCACCGGGGCGGCGTGCTCGCCGATGCCGGCGGTGAAGACCAGGTGGTCGAGCCCGCCCAGCGCCGCCGCGAGGCTGCCGATCTCGCGCACGATGCGGTAGACGTAGAGCTCGATGGCCTCCGCCGCCTCGGGCGCTCGGCTGGCCAGCAGTTCGCGCATGTCGCCGCTGATGCCCGACACGCCAAGCAGGCCCGACTCCTGGTAGAGCATGCGCTGCAGCGCCGCGGCGGGCAGGTTCTCCTGCAGGATCAGGTGCAGCACCAGGCCGGGATCGAGGCTGCCGCTGCGGGTGCCCATCATCAGCCCCTCCAGCGCAGTGAAACCGGTGGTGGCGGCCACGCTGCGACCGTCGCGCAGCGCACACAGGCTCGCGCCGTTGCCCAGGTGGGCAATGATCACGCGCCCGCTCGGCATCGCCTGGCGGTAGCTCGGCAGCACCTGCTCGGTCAGGGCACGGCTGACGTAATCGAAGGAGAGCCCGTGGAAGCCGTAGCGAATCACCCCCCGTTCACGAAAGCGGCGCGGCAAGGGGAAGGTCTGGGCCACCGTCGGCTGGGTGGCATGAAAGGCGGTGTCGAAGCAGGCGATCTGGGGTAGCGTCGGGCGCAGGCCGGCCAGCGCCCGCACCGGTGCCAGGCCATGGGGCTGGTGCAGCGGGGCCAGCGATACCAGCGCCTCGAGCTGAGAAAGATTTGCCTGGTCGAGGCGCAGCGGCTCGCGGTAGCGCGAGCCGCCGTGAACGACGCGGTGGCCCACGGCGCGCAGGTCGCCCAGGGCCGGGTTTGCCTCGATCCACTCGAGCAGGCGGGCCAGCGCGCCCGGGTGGCCTAGCAGGGGTGGCACGTTCCGCAGCGCGGCGGTGCACGCTTCGTCCGCGGCCTCGTCGAATCCCGCCCCCAGTTCGAGGCGCGCCTGATCGCCCAGGCCCGAGAACTGGCCGCGGCAGCGCAGCGTCAGGCCCATGGGGGTTTCCGCATGCGCGGCCTCGAACAGGGCGAACTTGAGGCTGGAGGAGCCGCTGTTGATCGCCAGTATCTCGCCGCTCATGGCCCGGCCTTCTTGCGCTGCTCCGTCACCAGCAGCGCCAGCGCGCAGGAGGCCAGGCGGGTGATGGCATCGTCGGCGCGGCTGGTGAGAACGATGGGCACCCGGGCGCCCATGACCAGCCCGGCGCCGGAGGCGTCGGCCAGGTAGGTGAGCTGCTTCATCAGCATGTTGGCCGATTCGAGGTCCGGCGCCACCAGGATGTCGGCGCGCCCCGCCACCGGCGAGACGATGCCCTTGGCCGCGGCGGCCGCTTCGGAAACGGCGTTGTCGAAGGCCAGCGGCCCGTCGAGCACGCCGCCGCGTATCTGGCCGCGCTCGGCCATCTTGCACAGCGCCGCCGCCTCCAGCGTGGAGGCGATCTTGGGGTTGACCGTTTCCACCGCCGAGAGAATGGCCACCTTGGGCAACTCGTTGCCGACCGCGTGGGCCAGATCGATGGCGTTCTGCACGATATCCTGCTTGTCGGCCAGCGTCGGGTAGATGTTGATCGCCGCGTCGGTGATGAACAGCGGTCGCGGATAGGTGGGCACGTCGAAGGCCATCACGTGGCTCAGGCAGCGCTCGGTGCGCAAGCCGGTGTCGCGCTTGACCACTTCATGAAGCAGCTCCTCGGTGTGCAGCGCCCCCTTCATCAGCGCCTGCACCCGCCCCGCCCGGGTCATCGCCACCGCCTCGGCCGCCGCGGCATGGCTGTGCGGCACGTCGACCAGCTCGAACTCGCCGATCTCGATGCCGGCGGATTCGGCGGCGGCATGCACCTTGGCCTTGGGCCCCACCAGCACCGGGAGGATCAGCCCCTGGCGCGCCGACTCATAGGCGCCGCGGATCGACACCTCGTCCACCGGGTGCACCACCGCCATGCTCACCGGCGCGGGGTGCTCGGCGGCGCTGAGCATCTCGTGCAGGCGCGCCCGCTCGGCCAGGCGTACCCGCGGCAGCGCGGTGCGAGAGCGACGCACCTTCTCGGTGGGCGCCTGGACCTCCGCCTCGCCCTCGATGACGGTCTCGCCGTTCTGGTTGGTGCAAAGGCATTCGAAGGTGACGCGCTTGTGGCGCGCGTCCTTGGCCTGGGCGCGCACGCTCACCCGCAGCACGTCGCCGAGGCGCACCGGCTGGCGAAAGCGCAGGGTCTGGCCCAGGTAGATGGTGCCCGGCCCTGGCAGCTCGGTGCCGAGCACGGTGGAGATCAGCGCCCCGCCCCACATGCCGTGGGCGACCACTTCCTGGAAGCGCGTGCTCCGGGCGAAGTCGTCATCGAGATGCGCCGGGTTGATGTCCCCCGACATGATCGCGAAGAGCTTGATGTCGTCGAGGGTCAGGCGCTTCTCGAGCGATGCCGAATCGCCGACCTGGATCTCGTCGAAGGTGCGATTCTCGATTTGGCCGTTTTCGGTCCACTGAACCTGACTGTCCATACGCTACGCCTTGATCGGAAAGGGGGCCACGGGCGCGTCGAATACTGCAACGCAGCAAGTCTCAGTCGATAGCATCGACCACGCTCATGGTGAAGGCAAGCGCCTTGCACCCAAGGCGCGAAGCGCCACAATGAATGGAACGATAACCCGACGAGGCCCAGCCGCCATGCATCGCTTCCTCAACGATCCGACGCTCGCCGTGCCGGTCTTCCCCGGCAGCCACATCGCGATGGATGGCCACTACCTCTTTCTTTCCGGACTCACGGTGACCGACATCCAGGGCGGCGAGGCCGTGGTCGGCGACATCGCCGAGGAGACGCGCTGGGTGATGCGACGGCTGTCGCGCATGCTGGAGTACGCCGGCGCCTCGCTGGCCCATGTGGTGCGGGTCGACATCCACCTGACCAACCTGGATACCATCCACACCATGGATGCGGCCTACGCCGAGTTCTTCGAGAACCACAGCTATCCGGCCCGCACCTGCACCGAATCGTCACGCCTGAGCGGCGGCGCCAACGTGGAGATCACGCTGATGGCTCGCCAGCCGTCGACCTCCTCTCATTGCAAGGGCGAAGCCGACCACGAGGAGTGACGCCACCTCCCTGCTGGCCATCTCGACAAGAGCCGAGCATTCGACCATACTGCCCGCGCTTGCGATTGGGAATGATACGCAACAGCCACTCTTTTAGTTTTCCATATCGGGGGTGATGGCAGTTGCCAGGCATATCGGCATTCGGCTCGGCCCCCCAGAGCGATGAAACTCCAGAACATGAACAGCAATCTTTCTAGGGTACTCTGCGTCACGGCGCTGACTTTGGGCTGCACCGCCGTGCAGGCCGAACAGATCACCGTTACCGATATCGCTGGCCGCGAGGTCACACTCGAGGTTCCCGTCGAGCGCATGATTCTCGGCGAAGGGCGCCAGGTCTACCTGCTCGGGGCCCTGCAGCCGGAAGACCCCTTTGCCGGCGTGGTGGGCTGGCGCGAGGATTTCTCGCAGGCCGATCCGGATAGCTATGCCCGCTACGCCGCCCAATTCCCGCAGCTCGAGGATCTGCCAACCTTCGGCGGCTTCAAGGATGGCACCTTCGACGTCGAGCAGGCGGCATCCCTCGCCCCCGATGTCATCTTAATGAACCTCGAGGCCAAGGCAGCCACCGAGGATGCCGCCTATGACAAGAAGCTGGAGGAGCTCGGCATTCCCATTGTCTATGTGGACTTTCGCGAGGATCCGCTCAGGCATACGATTCCCTCCATGCGCCTGCTGGGCCAGTTGCTGGGCGAGGAAGAGGACGCCGAGGCGTTCATCGAATTCTCCGAGGCGCAGATGGCGCGAGTCACCGAGGTAATCGAAAGCGAAATCGACGCCGACGAGCGTCCGAGCGTGTTTATCGACCGGGCGGGCGGTTATTCCGACGACTGCTGCATGAGCTTCGGCCCCGGCAATTTCGGCGAGTACGTCGAGCTCGCCGGCGGTGACAACATTGCCAAGGACATCATTCCGACCACCTTCGGCACGCTGAACCCCGAGCAGATCATCGCCGCCAACCCCGAGCACGTGGTCGTCACCGGCGGCAGCTGGGACGCCTATGTGCCCGGTGGCGCCTGGGTCGGTGTAGGACCCGGTGCCGACCTGGATAGCGCCCATGCGAAGCTCGAGGCGTTGACCGAGCGTACCGCCATGAGCGGCATCGAGGCCGTCGAGAAGGATAATTTCCACGCCATCTGGCACCAGTTCTACAACAACCCCTACTATTTCGTCGCCGTTCAGCAGTTGGCCAAGTGGTTCCATCCGGAGCTGTTCGCCGATCTCGACCCCGAGGCGACGATGCAGGAGCTGCACGAGCGCTTCCTCCCCGTGGGGTATGAACCCGGCTATTGGGTCTCGCTGGATGAGCAATGAGATTGCCCAGCCAACCGGCACGGCCGAGGAGCACGGTTTCTACCGTGCCCTCGTGCTGCGGCGCCAGCTCATCCTGCTGGCGCTCACGCTTGGCCTGGCGCTGAGTTTCTGTGTCGACCTGGCGCTGGGCCCGGCTCGCTTCAGCCTCGGTGAGGTACTGGCCGCACTGGCGACACCCGATGCCGTGAGCCAGCAGGCCCGGGTCATCCTGTGGGAGATCCGCATGCCGGTGGCACTGATGGCGCTGGTCGTGGGTGCCAGCCTGTCGATCGCCGGCGCCCAGATGCAGACCATCCTCAGCAATCCGCTGGCCAGCCCCTTCACCCTGGGGATCTCGGCAGGCGCCAGCTTTGGTGCGGCGCTGGCACTGGCCTTCGGCGTGGTGATCATTCCCGCCGCGGTGGAGTACGTGGTACCGATCAACGCCTTCATCATGGCCATGGTGACCGCCTTCATGATCCATGCCATGAGCCTGAGACGCGGGGTCACGATCGAGACCATCGTGCTGCTGGGCATCGCCATGGTGTTCATCTTCAATTCGCTGATGGCGCTGATCCAGTTCTTCTCCAGCCAGCAGGCGGTAGCAGCCGTGGTGTTCTGGACCATGGGCAGCCTGACCAAGGCAACCTGGCCGAAGTTCTGGATATCTTTCGTCATTCTCTGCGCCGTGCTGCCGCTGCTGGCACGTCATGGCTGGGCACTGACCGCCATGCGCCTGGGCGATACCAAGGCCGAGAGCATGGGGGTCAATCCACGCGCCCTGCGCCTGGAGGTGATGGTGCTGGTCTCGCTGCTGGCCGCCATTGCCGTGGCCTTCGTCGGTACCATCGGCTTCATCGGCCTGGTCGGGCCGCATATCGCGCGCATGCTGGTGGGTGAGGATCAGCGTTTCTTCCTGCCCGGTTCGGCGCTGTGCGGCGCACTGATCCTGTCGATCGGCTCGGTGCTGTCGAAGATCATCCTGCCCGGCACCGTCATTCCCATCGGTATCATCACCTCGCTGGTGGGCATTCCCTTCTTCCTGTTTCTGATCCTCAATCACAAGAAGGCCTCATGGTAACGCTCCAGCTCGACCGCCTGTCGGCTCGCTACGGTCGCCGCCAGATCCTGGCGGAAATTTCCACGCCCCGCTTCGAGGGCGGTCGCGTGGTGGCGTTGCTTGGCCCCAACGCGGCCGGCAAGTCCACCCTGTTCCGGCGCATCTTCGGCGTGCTCAAGGGCGGCGGCGAGGTCCGCATCAGCGGGGCCAGTTCCGCAAGACCGGTGGCCTACATGCCCCAGGACACCGGCGTCAATGCCGTGCTGACGGTTTACGAGTCGGTGCTGCTGGCGCGTATGCAGGGGCGCGCCCTGAAGGTACGGCCGGAAGATCTGGCAAAGGTCGATCAGGCCCTGGAAGAACTGGGCATAACGGCACTCGTCGAACGCGACATCGGCGACATCAGCGGCGGACAGCGCCAGCTCGTCAGCGCCGCCCAGGCCCTGGTGCAGGAACCGGAGATCCTGCTGCTCGACGAGCCCACCTCGGCACTGGACCTCAACCGCCAGATCGGTCTGCTCTCGATCCTGCGCCGCCTGGCCCGGGAACGCCAGATGCTGATCATGGTGGCCCTTCACGACCTGGGCCATGCGCTGCGCTTCACCGATGAGGCCATGGTGCTGGAAAATGGCCGGTTGGTCACCTGCGGCAAGACCTGCGATGTGGTCACGCCGGAGCTGTTGCACCGGGTCTACCGGGTCGAGGCCCGTATCGAGCCCTGCTCGAGGGGTCAGCCCCAGCTCATCGTCGAAGCAAGCGTCTGAAGCCGCGCCCCTCCAGCGCCGCCAGCCCTGCCCCACCCAGAATCAGTGGCAGGGCCAGCAGAAACCCGCTCGATAGCGGCAAGCCGAAGATCAGCAGGTCGGCCAGCACCGGCCAGATCATCGCGACGTACTCGAACGGCGCCAACCGTGAGGCCTCGGCGTAGCGTAGCGCCAGGGTCATGGCGATATGCGCCGCTCCGCCGAAGAGCCCCGACAGTATCAACAACCACAACTCCGCCCATGTCAGCGCCGTCCATCCCCAGGGCAGCGTAGCCAGCCCCGCCAGGGTCGAGATCAACACGAAGTAGAAGGCAATCGAGGCAGCCGTCTCGGTGCGTGAGATACGCCGCACGGTGAGCAGCGCTCCGGCGGACAGCAGCGCCGCGAGCAGGCCGAGGAGATAACCCTCGAAACGAACGCTACTCGTGCCCGCTTCAAGACTGGGCAGGATCAGCACGGCGATACCCGACACCGCCAGCAGCATCGCTGCCCCACGCTGAGGGGTGAAGGATTCGCCCAGCAGAGCGACGCCGCCGAATGCCATCAGCACCGGTGTCAGTTGCATCAGCAGCGTGGCTTCCGCCACCGGCAACAGGGCGAGCGAGGCAAAGGAGGCGAACATGGCCGTTGCCCCCAGGCCCGAGCGCAGCAAATGCCCCGCGGGGCGCCGAGTGGCCAGGCCAGCCGGGAACTCCCCTCTTGCCGCGAGAAACACCACGATGGGTAACAGGGCGAAGGCCGAGCGGAAGAACACGGCTTGTCCCACGGGGACCTCACTGCTCACCGCCTTGATGCTGACCAGCATGGCGGCGAACAACAGGCCCGACAGCAATCTTAACAGGATGCCGGCCGTGGGCCGGTCGGTGACAGGTTCCATCAGTCTTCCTTGTCAGCCAATCAAAGCGTCATGCCCGGTTCGATGGAATACCCCATGTCGATGGTCTGGTACTCGAGTTCACCGCCCTGGATACGCCGCAGCAGCTCGGTGGCGGCACGCTTGCCGATCGCCTGGCGCGGGGTGATCACGCTGGCTAGCCGCGGCGTCATCACCTGGCCCACGTCGTGGCCATGGAAACCGGCGATGGCCATGCGTGCCGGCACCTCGACGCCACGCCGCAGGCACTCGAAATAGGCCCCCACCGCGACGTCGTCGTTGGTGCAGAAGATGCCGTCGGTCTCGGGATGCTCGGCGAGGATCTCGTCGAGCAGTGCCGCCCCCACGCTGTACGAGGAGCGCTGGCTGCGCTGCAGCGTCAGCGGCGTGAACCCGTGCCGCTCCATGGCCTGGCGGTAACCCTGCTCGCGCTGGCGCGTCCGCGAGTCGAGGCGCACGGCGAGGTAGACGATCCGACGCCGGCCATGACGGATCATCTCGCTGACCATGTCATCGGCGGCACGCACGTTGTCGAAGCCGATCGACTGCTGCAGCGGCGGGGTCAGCGAATCCATGATCTCCACGATGGGGATGCCTGCCGTCTCTAGCATCCGGCAGGTGCGCGCGGTGTGGTGGCTGTCGGAGAGGATCACGCCATCGACGTTGTAGGAGAGCAGCGAGGCGAGGCTGCGCTCCTCCAGCTCCTGGCTGTAGCCGTAGTGGGAAAGCATCAGGTGGTAGCCGAGCGGCTCGGTGACCTCCTCGATGCCCACCAGCACGTCGGCGAATACCTGGTTGGTCAGCGAGGGCACCAGCACGCCGATGGAGTGGCTGGTGGCACGCGAGAGCAGGTCGGGCGCCCGGTTGGGAATGTAGCCGACCTGTTCCGCCGCCCGGAAGATCCGCTCGCGCAGGCCCTCCGAGACGGTGGTGGGATCGCGCAGGCAGCGACTCACGGTCATCTTGGTCGCCCCGACCCGGTCGGCAATGTCCTGCAGTGTCGGTCGCTTCTTCTTCACGGTGCCCCGCTGGCTGCTGTTGGTCCTGGCCGGCGCCGAGCGGCACCCGCCGCCGGCACGAGCGGCATCATACCGGAGTCGCCCCGGTCCCGCCGCTGACTCGAGCCAATCCCCTCAGGGAGCGCGGTGCACGTGAGGCAAGGCTTCCAGGAATGTCTCGACGATCGTCTCGGGAGTTTCGCCGATGCTGCACACCACGGCCTCGGCTTCCGTCGGGGGCTCCAGGTCGTGGAGCTGGCTGTCGAGCATCGCCTCGCCGCGAAAGAAGTGCTCCTCCCGTGCGGCCAGGCGCTCACGCAGCTGCTCGCGCCGCCCGTCGAGAAACAGGAAGGCGAGCCCGGGGTCGCCGCGCCGAAGCAGGTCGCGGTAGCGCTGCTTCAGCGCCGAGCAGGCCAGGACCAGCGAGGCATCGCGGCGGCGATGGTCGCCGATCAGCCCCGCCAGGGTCTCCAGCCACTCGCGGCGATCCTCGTCGTCGAGCGGAATGCCGTTGGCCATCTTGTCGACATTGGCCGGCGAGTGGTAGTCGTCGCCATCGACGAAGGCGACGCCCAGGCGGCTGGCGAGCAAGGCGCCGATACACGACTTGCCCGAGCCCGACACGCCCATCACCACGATGCGGTAGGTGTCATCCTTCACGAGACCTCCCGGTCGTCAGTTGCCGCGCACGGCGGCCATGTCGGGCAGCCAGGTCACGATCCCGGGGAAGGCGATCAACACTACCAGCACCACCAGCAGCGCCGCGTAATAGGGCAGCATCGCCCTGACCAGTTGCTCCATGCTGACCCGCCCGACGCCGCAGCCCACGTAGAGGCAGGTGCCCACCGGCGGCGTCAGCAGGCCGATGCCAAGGATGAACGCCATCAGCACGCCGAAGTAGACCGGGTCGACCCCCACCGAGGTGACGATCGGCGTCAGCATCGGCGCCATGATCACCATCGCCGGGGTCAGGTCCATCACGAAGCCCACCAGCAGCAGCAGCCCGGCGACGATCAGCAGCAGCCAGAACGGCTCCTGGGTGATCGCCTGCACCTGGCGCACCAGGGTCTGCGGCACCATGTTGATGGTCAGGAACCAGGCGATCACGGTGGCGAAGGCCAGCAGCAGCAGCACCATCCCGGTCAGCCGCGCGGTGCGGATCAGCATCCCCCACAGCTCGCGGGGGTGGAATTCGCGATACACCGCGAGCGAAATGAACAGCGAATAGAGCAGCGCCACCACGGCGGCCTCGGTGGCGGTAAAGACCCCGCCGAGGATGCCGCCGATCACGATCACCGGCAGCACCAGCGCCAGCCAGGCCGCCTTGAACGCCTGCCACAGGCGGGCCAGCTCGAATTTACGGGTCTGTCCGGCGTGCTCGATGCTGGCCATGATGAAGGTGGTCACCATCAGCGCGAAGCCGATCAGCAGGCCCGGCACGATCCCGGCGATGAACAGGCGGCTGATCGAGGTCTCGGTGACGATGCCGAACAGGATCAGCGGAATGGAGGGCGGGATGATGATGCCGATCACCGAGGAGACGGTGTTGATCGCCGTGGCGTGCGGGGCGGAATAGCCCTGCTGCTTCATCGACGGGATCATCATCGCCCCGGTGGCCGCGGTGTCGGCCACCGCCGAGCCGCTGATGCCGCCGAAGAACATCGAGCCGGTGATCGCCACCTGCCCGAGCCCGCCGCGCACGAAACCGACCAGCGCGCCGGCGAGTTCCATCAGCCTGCGGGCGATGCCGCCGTTGCTCATCACCTCGCCGACCAGGATGAAGAACGGGATCGCCAGCAGCGGGAAGTTGTTGACCCCGCGAATCGACTGCTCGATCAGGATCGACAGCGGGATGTCCGAAAGAAAGGCCATCACCACGGCGGCGATGCCGAGGCCGAAGGCGATAGGCAGCCCCAGGACGATGGAGGCGAACAGGATGAAAAGGAAGATCCACAGCATGGGTCAGTCTCCTGTCTGCCGGATGGCGGCCTGGGGGTCGCGGATGAAGCGCAGGCACAGCCAGGCACGCCACAGGGCCACCGCGACGATGAACAGCGAACACAGCACCAGGGAGACGTTGATCAGGTTCCATGGCACGCCGAGGATGGCGGTCCGGCCGGTGGAGCGTGACATGACCAGGTAGCCGCCCCAGACCAGGATCCCCATCAGCGAGGCGATGATCAGGTGCTGGAGCAGGAAGAGCGTATAGGCGGCGCGCGGCTTGAGCCGGCGCACCAGGAAATCCACGGCGATGTGCTCGTAGCGGGCGAAGGCCGCCGCGGCGCCGACGAAGATCAGCCAGATGAACAGCATGCGTGCCAGCTCGTCGGCCCAGGGCAGCGAGCGATTGAGCAGCGAGCGACCGAGAACGTTGGCCGAGACGGAGACGATCAGCGCCACCAGGATCGTCGCGATCAGGTGTTCCATGGCCAGGGTCAGCAGGCGGAAGACCGCCGGCCCGCGACGCTGTTCGGTGTCGATCTCGAGCGGTTCGCGGTTGGGGTCGTCGAGATAGGAGCCAGGGTCGGCCGGCGGCAGGGTGGGCGAAGTCATGCGGCGCTCCGTGCAGGGCGAGGGGGGAGCGCCCCCTGCCCTGCCAAGTCAGTCGATGGAAGGATTACTCGGCGGAGGAGGACTCGACGATCTCCTGGATCTCGGCGATCAGGTCCTCGCCGATGCGCGGGCCCCACTCGTCATAGACCGGCTGCACGGCCTCCTGGAAGGCGGCGACCTGGTCGTCGTCGAGGCGGGTGATCTCCATGCCGCGCTCTTCCAGCTGTTCGCGAGACCAGTCGTCGTACTCCGTGGCCAGCTGTATCTCGTACTCGGCCGACTGCCGCGCGGCCTCCTGGACCAGCTCCTGGTATTCCGGCGCCAGGTTCTCCCAGGTGCGCTCGGAGATCATCAGGATGAACGGGGTGTAGACGTGGCGGGTCTCGGAACCGTAGTCCTGTACCTCGTAGAAGTTGGAGGTCAGGATGGTGCTCCACGGATTCTCCTGGCCATCGACCACGCCCTGCTCCATGGCGGAGAAAAGCTCACCGAACGCCATCGGCGTGGGGTTGGCGCCTAGCGCCTCCCAGATCGCCAGGTGTACCGGGTTCTCCATGGTGCGCACGGTCAGGCCCCGCACGTCCAGGCCGGCGACATCATCGGGCGACTCCACCGGGCGATCGCTGTTGGTGAGCTGGCGATAGCCGTTCTCGGAGAAGGCCAGTGCCTTGATGCCGCTGCCCTCGAAGGCGTCCAGCATCTCCTGGGCGGCATCGCTCTGCATGACGGCGACGGCCGCCTCGCGGTTGGGCAGCAGGAACGGCAGGTCGAACACCGCCAGCTCCTCGACGTAGGTGGTCGCCGGCGACGAGGAGGGATAGGTCATGTCCAGCGAGCCGGTCTGCAGCATTTCCATCATCTGTACGTCATCGCCCAACTGGCTGTTGGGGAAGATGTCGACGCTGATGCGGCCTTCGCTGCGCTGGTCGAGGATGTCGGCAAAGTATTTCACGGAGAGATACTGCGGCGAACTCTCGGCCAGGCCGATGCCCATGCGCAGGGTGTGGCTACCGTGGTCGCCCACCGTATCGCCTTCGATCTCGGGCGGGTCGGAGAGGTCCGGGCTCTGGGCATAGGCAATGCCCAGGGACAGGGTGGCAGCACCGGCGAGCGTGAGGGTGTTGCGCCAGATGGTGGTCATGGCGGACTCCAGTCGAATTATCGTTGTGAGTTGGCACATCGTTGCGTCCCCCCGCGGGCCGAGTAGCTCGCGGGGAGTCGAATGCCGGCAAATTGTTACCGGTAACATCCGATGCTTTGAAGGCTAGCCATCCGCCGTTTGGCTGTCAATCACGAACCGAACGGCGAGGGTTAGACGTTCGTCGCATGCCTGGCCCCACCAAGGCCCGCGCCGCATTCCACTCAGCCTTCGAACGCCCCGGCTTCCCTCACGGCGCGTCCCACCGCGGCCAGCATCTGCTCGTTGCGGCCGAGATCGAGCTCGCCGCGCACGCAGGCCACGATCACCAGGCGGCGCGCTTCGGCACCCGCCCCGCGGGTAGCGATGCCCGCATCGCAGGCCAGCCGGTGCTGGGTGCCGGTCTTGTGGGCGAAGCGAACCTCCCCCCCGAAGCCGGCCTTGAGCCGCCGCGCACCACTGGTGGTACGTGACATCACCGCCAGCAGCTCGGCCGTGGCGTCCGGCCCAAGAGCACGCCCCTGGGCCAGCGCCGCGAGCAGCTCGGCGTAGGCGTCGAGCCGGCCGCTGTTGAGGTCGGTGGCGTAATAGCGCCGAAATGCCTCGTCGATGCTCGGCGACAGCAGCTCCTGCGAGTTCAGGTCGAGGCGGCGGCGGAACCAGGCCAGCCGTGCGCGTTCCCCCTGATGCTTGCGCAGCTCGATGAAATCCATGCCGCTCATGTCGAAGGCCGCCGGATGCAGGTGGGAGTAGGCGTGGCGACGCACGTCGACCAGCGTGGTGATCGGCCCCACGCCGCCGGAGGGGGCGAGACGGCGCACGCGGTCGTTGACCGCATCCAGCCCGACTCGACGGATCAGCATGTCGCTGGCGGTGTTGTCGCTGACGATCAGCATCGACTCCAGCAGCTGGCGCAGCCTTAGAGCGCTACCCGGCGCCGACCAGTTGGTGGGACCGGCACCATCGACGTAGTCGCCGCGCGCGAGCGTCAGGCGCTCCTCCAGCCTCAACTCCCCGGCTTCGACCCGGCTCATCAGCTCGATCGCCACCGGCACCTTGACCAGCGAGGCCAGGTACCAGGGTTCGGCGTCTCGCCAACCGTGCCGTGCGCCCGTCTCGAGATCTCGCACGTGCACGCCAAGCTCGCCGTCGAAACCGGCTTCGAGCAGTGCCAGCCTGGCTTCCAGGCGCGCGGCCCAGGGCGGCTCTGCCCAGGTCTCGACCTGCTCCGCCCAGCCGGAATGGGCGATGGCCAGCGACGGTATCGCCATGGCCAGCAGCAGCAACGCGCGCAAGCCTCTTGTGCCTTTCATCGACTCAGCTCCCTGAATCGGCGCATCAGGACGATCCAGCCCGAGGTGAGCAGGATCAGGCCCAGGCCAATGCCCAGCACCTGAGGATAGCTGTAGACCTGCCAGGCCCCGAACAGCAAGCGCAGCACCAGGAAGATCGCCACGATATGGAAGATGAAGGCGCGCAGGGCATCGCCACCGATCAGCGTGATCGGCTTGAGCCAGGTGGCGGCTCGCCGGCCGCCCAGCAGGCACAGCGCCATGATCACCAGCGCCCCGCCGACGCTGAAGAGCATGAAGGGCACCTCCGGCGGGTGCTTGCCGACGTTCTGGGCCACGGCCTGCAGCGCCGGGTAGGGCTCGCCCATCGAGAGCGCGGCGAACCCCGCCAGGCATGCCGCTCCCATGCCGGCCAGGCACGCCACCAGGCGCCGGCGGCTGGACGGCTCGCCATACCAGCGCAGAACGGCTTCGCCGATCAGCAGGCCCATCATCACCAGCGGCAGCCGCGCGAGCTGGCCCCAGGTGTAGTGGTCCAGGTCCTCGACCAGCAGCGCCTTGAGCGTCTCGCTGCCCCAGAAGTGGAAGTGACGCTCCAGCAGCACCGAGCTCGCCCCCACCGCCACCGGGGCGAGCAGGCGCGACCACAGCGGCAGGCGACGCCACAGTGGCAGTACCCACGGTAGCCAGAGCAGCGCCAGGGCGTAGAAACCGAGGATCTCGACCCAGATGGCGAAGCGCTGGTAGAGCAGCGTGGCGACGATATCCTGCGGCGTGAACATGGGCAGCATCTCGACCACGGTCAGCGCCTTGTACCAGAACAGCACCTCGATCCCGCGCAGCATCAGCTTGCGCCGTCGACCCGGCCAGTCGGGAGTGCCGGCCTTGGGCAGGAAGGCCACCGCCAGGGCAATACCGAACACCAGGATGAACAGCGAGGAGGAGAACTTGGTGATGAGGTGGACCGGCACCATGCCCCAGTCGGGCACCTGATCGATGCCCAGCAGACCGCTGACGGTGTGGCTGAGGATCATCAGGGCGATGGCAAAGCCACGCGCCAGGTCGATGGCATCGACCCGGGCGGGCAATGGCGGCAGCTGCGGCTTCTGGCTGAGCCGAATCATGGCGGTTCCCTCGCGGCGATCTGTATCCTTGTCCCAGCCCTAGCGTTCATCGACCGGCTCGATGCTCTCCAGGGTCAAGCGACGCCCTCTGCGGCGAGAGTACTCGAAATCGCCCACGACGCGCACCGTCTCGCCCAGATGGGGAGCGATTTGCTCGTGAGGGAATACCTCCACTCGATTCAGGTCCTCGTCCTCGATCCAGTAGTGCAGCGGGTCCTCGAAATGCCGCACCGTTCCTCGCGTGGCCACCCGGGAACCATCGAGCTGCTCGGCCTGGTTGATCAGCACCGGCAGGCTCACCTGCCGTACCTCGCCCGCCGAATCCGAGCAGGCCACGAGGACCAGCAGGGCCACGCCGGCCATGACGCCCTGTCGCTTCGCTTTCACTCCGATCCCTTCCGCCTGGTGACGTTCAGCACATGCCGACAGTATGGCCAGGCGAGCGGCGCCACGCCCGGCGGGCGATCAACGCTGCCCGACGTGCGCACCGCACGGGATGCCTGCCCGCTGGCGCGCTATGCTGATGATGCGAGGACACACACCGCCGCAGGGAGGCACACCACCAGCGCACGTCGGCCCCGTGCCGAGGGAGACAGAGTCATGGCTATCCCGGCAACCCTACGGGAGTACTTGAGAGCCTGTGATATCGATTACGAGGAGGTCAAGCACACCCGTGAAGTCAGCGCCAGCCGCGTTGCCCAGCAATCCCACATCACCGGCGAGCAGCTCGCCAAGGCCATCATGCTGCATAGCAGTTCGGGCTACCGGATCGCCGTTCTGCCCAGCACCTGCGATGCCGACCTCGACAGCCTTTCCCAGCTCTTCAACGAACCGGTGGAGCTGGCCACGGAAGACGAGATCGTCAGCCGCTTCCGCGACTGCGACCCCGGCGCCACCACCCCCGTTGGACAGGCGTACGGCCTGCAGGTCTACGTCGATGACATGCTGCGCCACCAGCCGGACATCTATTTCGATGCCGGCGATCACGAAACGCTGCTGCACATGAGCGGCAACGAATTCGAGAAGCTGATGGGCGACAGTCCGCACGGCCAGTTCAGCCGCCACCACTGAGCGCGACAGGAGCCGCCTGCGCCCTGCCCCGCCCTCCTCTCCCCGGGCCTCGCCAGCGGCGAGGCCCGCTTCCGGGTAGCGGCCCTGCTCAATGCCTGGCCAAGGCTTCGAGCGTGGCCGCCAACGCCTCGGTCAGCCGGGCCATGGTGGGGTAGTCGAGGCGCTCGTGGGTGTCGCTGGGGCCGTGGTAATAGGGGTTACGGAAATTGGCGGTGTCCGTCAGCATCAGCGCGGGCATTCCCATCTTCCAGAAGGCCCAGTGGTCGGAGCGGCGGATGTCGCCCAACAGCGGTGGAGCGACCAGCCCCTCGGAGGGAACTTCGGCGTGGCGGCGAAACTCGCCGATGGCCCGGCGCAGCAGGCGACGCGAATCCAGGTTACCGACGAAGGCGACGAAGTCGGCCCGGTCGGGATAGAAGCGGTCGAGCGGAAAGGGATAGGCCTGGCTGCCGGGCTCGCCGCTGAAGTAGCCGAGCATTTCCAGCGACAGCATGCCGACGACCTCATTTCCCTCGTTCCCGATCTGACGGGCGTAGCGCAGGCTGCCCATGGCCTGGGTGCTGAAGAACGGCAGTTCCTCGTTGACGAAGGCCACCAGGTGCAGCGAGCGGTCGAGTCTGGCCTCCTGGAGCAGGCGCGCCAGCTCGATGAGCACGGCCACGCCGGAGGCGTTGTCATCGGCCCCCGGGCTGCCGCGCACCGTGTCGTAGTGCGCGCCGACCACGAGCACCTCGTCCGCCCGTCGCCCGCCGGGCAGGATCACCTCGATATTGTGGAATACCCGGCTGCCGGTCTCGACGGCCTGGCGTCGTGGCCGATGCCCCGCCGCGCGAAAGGCGTCTTCGATGTAGTCGCCGGCGGCCTGCAGCGCTTCCGGTCGCCAGTAGTGGCGCTCACCGATCCCCTCGGACAAGGCACGCACGTGGGCGTGGAGGCGGTCACTGAGGTCCTCTCCCCGCTCGCCCAGCGGAGCGGGCTCACCGCGAAACGAGGCACCCGGCATGGAGAGCATCAGCCAGTACCCGCCCGCCAGTGCGGCGAAGGCAAAGAGCACGAGCAGCCCGAGCAGTGTCGGCAGGAGCGAGCGCCTGCGTTTCACCGCTCATCCCTCGTGGCACTCCCGGGACCCTGGCAGGCGTTGCAGCGGTTAGCGTTCATTCTTCCCCCCTCCTTCCCTGGAGTCAGCCCTACCTGGAAAAAGATAGGCGCGCGGGGTATCGCTGAACAGGTAAAAATCCCGCTGGCCACCGGCACGGCTTGGCTTCGAACCGCCGATGCGGCCAAACTGAGCCTAAAAAGAGGAGGCGCTCGATGTTCAAGTCCGTGCTGGTCATCGGTCATTTTCGCGGCATCCGCCTGGAAGTCCATATCAGCTGGCTGATCATCTTTGCCCTGCTGCTGACGACCATGAGCGCAGGGTTCCACAACCAGTATCCCGAGTGGTCGCTCGCCACCGTCGTCGTCACCGCCCTGGTGACCGCCCTGCTGTTCTTTTCCTCCATCGTCGCCCATGAACTGGGGCACAGCCTGGTGGCGATCCGCCGCGGCGTGCTGGTCACCGCGATCACCCTGTTCATCTTCGGCGGCGTCGCCCAGATGACCCGCGACCCGGACAGGGCGGACGATGAGTTCTGGATCGCCATCGCCGGGCCGATCGTCAGCTTCCTTCTGGCCGGTGCGTTCGGCCTGCTGGCGGCAGCCACCAGCGGCTGGTATCAGCCCGTTCCCGTTGCCCTGGGCTGGCTGGCGACGATCAACCTGATGGTGGCCATCTTCAACCTGATCCCCGGTTTCCCTCTCGACGGGGGCCGAGTGCTGCGGGCCGTGGTCTGGAAGTTGACCCGCAACCCCAGGAAGGCAAACGAGACAGCCTTCGCCAGCGGCAAGCTGGTCGCCTACGGCCTGTTCGCGCTGGCGGTGTGGAACATGGCGGCCGGCAACCTCGTCGGCGGCCTGTGGATCATGCTGATCGCCTGGTTCCTGCTCAACATGACCCAGGCCCAGGGGCGCATGTACCTGCTGAGGGAGCGGCTGGCCGGGGTGCGCGCGCGCGACCTTGCCGAAGCCGACGTGCCGCTGGTGGCGGCGCAACGCTCGGTGGAGGCGTGGCTGTACCAGGACGTGCTGCCCTCAGGCCGGCGCGCCTTCCTGGTCGGCAGCGACCCCGCCCACATCGAGGGTCTGGTCTCGCTCAGCGATGCGCGTCGGGTGGAACAGTCGCAGTGGCCCGACACCCGAGTCGCGGAGATCATGACCCCAGTCGCCAAGCTGCATCACGTGGCCCCGGGCGCCAAGG
This sequence comes from Billgrantia lactosivorans, assembly GCF_003254665.1. Lineage (GTDB taxonomy): Bacteria > Pseudomonadota > Gammaproteobacteria > Pseudomonadales > Halomonadaceae > Halomonas > Halomonas lactosivorans. The sequence goes on from NZ_QHGY01000001.1 coordinate 726,702, forward strand.
CGGACGAGGTCTTGCAGCTGCTCAACGAGCATGGCCTCAATCAGGTCCCGGTGATGGAGAACGGGCGCGTGAGCGGCTGGATCGACCGTCAGCGCCTGCTGCGCACCGTCGAGATCCATCTGGAAGTGAACCGCTGAGAGGCCTGCATCGTCCGGGGGGCACTAGTGCGCCCGGCGCCACTCGAGGGGGTCACCGACGGGCTCGGCGAGGCATACCCGGTTGCGCCCGCCGGCCTTGGCCCGGTAGAGCGCCTCGTCCAGGCGCTTGTAGCAGTGCGTCTCGGGCTCGTCGAGCGCCAGCTCGGCGACACCGAAGCTGCTGGTGAGACCGCGAACGGGTGCGAAATCCTCCTCCTCGACCGCCCGGCGCAGACGCTCGGCCAGTGTCATGGCGCCCGCCAGTGTCGTCCCCGGCAGCAACAGCATGAACTCCTCGCCGCCCCAGCGCGCCAGCACGTCCACTTCGCGCAGCAGTGCACTGCAGGTGTGCACCAGCTTGCCCAGCACCATGTCGCCTACGCTGTGGCCGAAGGTATCGTTGACGTGCTTGAAGTGGTCGATGTCGAACATGACCAGGCTCAAGGCACGGCCCTCACGCCGGGCCTGCTGCCGCTCGCGCGCCAGCAGGTCGATGAAGCGGTTGCGATTGACCGCCCCGGTCAGCGGGTCGTGGCCGGCATGGTACTCGAGTTCCGCCTGGTAGCGCTTGGCCTGACTGATGTCGCGCATGATGGTCGCGATGCTCTCGATGTCGCCGTTCTCGTCACGGCGGGTGACGATCAGCTGCGAAACCGGGATCTCGCCGTGACGCCCCAGCACGGCCGTTTCCGCGTACCAGTGGCCGTGTTCGTTGGCATAGGGGATGCCCTTCTCCTGGATCAGCCGGCGCGCCCACAGCGGATGAACCGCCGCCAGGGCGTCCGACAACGCCTCGGGCAGGATGCCCAGCAGCTCGCGGCCGGCCCTGTTGAGGTAGACGACTCGATGCTCGGCATCGGCAATCGCGACGATGTCCGGCGAGGCGTCCAGCAGGTGCGTCAGCCGCTCCTGATTGACTTGGGCGGCATAGCGCTCCGTGACGTCCTCGACGATACCGCTGTATTCGACGGTGCCATCCGCCGCGCGCTGGCGATAGGTGGTCACCTCGGCATGGATGAGGCGACCCTTGAGGGTGCGCAAGCGCAGCGGGCGGCGGGTCACGGCGCCGTCGCGCTCGAGGTCCACCAGGAAACGGGTGATCTCGGCGGGGCAGTCGTAGAGCGAGCCGACCCGTGCGGCGCACAGCGCCTGGCGGGTATCCGCCTCGAAGATGCGCAGCATCGCGGGATTGGCGGCGGTGAAGTGCCCCCTGGGGTCAGCCGCGTGGCGATAGATGCCCACCGGCAGGTTGTGGAACAGGTCGTTGTATTGCTCGAGCTGGGCGTAGTAGCGCTTCTCGCCGGTGACATCGACGATGATCGAGTGCAGGTATTCGCGGCCCCGCAGGATCACCGGCCCCGAGTAGACATGGACGTCGCGAATCTCGCCGCTGGCCAGGCGGTGGCGGAACTCGAAGAAGAGCTGCCGGCAGGCCTCCGCCCTGGCCATGTTGGCGCGCACCTCGGCGGGGCTCAGGCAATTGATGTCGCTGATGTTCAAGCCCTTGAGGGCAGCGAGGGAGTAGCCGTAGAACGCCACGGCAGCGGCATTGGCATCGACGATGCGCCCATCGAGGGGATCGATCAGCAGCTTGATCGCCGGGTTGGTATTGAACATCTGCTTGTAGAAGGCCTCGCTGTCCGAGCGGCCTCCCTCCGCCAGCGGCAGCAGCGTCAGCTGCCAGGCCGCCCGCCCCTGCCAGGTGGCGCCCCGCAGCAGTGCCTCGAAGGGGGGCTGGCCGTTCACGCCCCGGCACGCGACGCTGCCCTCGGCGAGCTCCGGCTGCGCCAGGGCGGTCTCGAGCGCCTGGCGATCGGCGTCGTCGAGCAGCGGCAGCAGCGGCTGGCTCTCGGCCTTCCCACCAAGCCCCAGATAGCGGCGCGCGGCATCGTTGGCATAGAGCAGGCGCCACTGCTGTCCAGCGCCAGCCACCAGCACCGGGACGGGCAGCGCTTCGAGCAGACGGCCCAGATCGTCGTCGGTCGATGCCGTCGAGTTACCTTCGTTCACAGCCGGTTCCCTTGCTTATCGACGCCCCGCCAGGCCGCAACGGGCCGAAACCGCCCGCAAGCCTGAAACCGGCGTCGTTCATGCGTTATTTTTTGTATCGGCAGGCCTCGCCTGAGCTGAAATGAGGAAGTCGCCTGCTACTTCAAGATTAAGCCCTCCGCGCGCGAATTAACAGATTCCGCGGGGTCAGGGTGGCAGCGCAGAACGCCCCCAGCTCCACCCGGTAGCCGGCCTCTTCCAGCAGCGAAACACGATCCAGCGCCAGCCACATCTCCAGCGGCCGGCGGAACAGGTGGCGCACCAGCTCCAGGCGCTTGACCTCGGCCAGGCGCTGCCAGCCCACCCGCTCGAAGGGCGTCAGGTCGAGCGAACTCGGCAGCTCCATCCCCTTGCGTCGCGCCGCCCAGCGGCAGAAGCCCTCGAAGCGCTCGGGCAAGCGGCCATAGGCCAGGCTGGGTACCGGCAGGTAGCTGTCCTCGCCGCGCAGTTCGCGCTGCAACTCGTCGAACCCCAGTCGCCAGGCGTTGGCCCGCTCACGGCGTTGGCGCACCCCGCGCGGCGCCGTGACCGTCTCCTGCACCGCCAGGGCCAGGTCGTCCCGCGCCAGCCGCAGCGAGTGGACGCACGCCAGCGCACGGCCACGCCGGGACACGGGCCGGTATGTCTCCTCGTGGGTACGGTGGTAGCAGCACGGCGCCAGGGTGACCGCACTCTGCGCTGCCAGGGCCAGCTCGAGCAGCCGCAGGTGCAGGTCGCCACAGGCATGCAGGGCGACGACATGGGTCCGGGCGGAGAAGTGGCGTTCGGCCTCGGCTGTCATCACGTCCTGTCGGTGCAGGTGTACCGGGGCTTGCTGCGCTGCCGCCAGACGACGTCCCTCCTCGCACAGCGGTTGCTGCCACTCCAGCGCACTGACTTCGGCCGCATGGCACCGGGCCAGTGCCCGGGCCAGATGCCCCTTGCCGGCGCACCAGTCGAGCAGGCTGTCGCGGGGAGCCACATGAAGGTGTCGGGCGAAGGCCTCGATCTGCTGCCACTTGCGCCCTCCCACGTGCTCTCCCCAGGCCGGTGGTAGCCGCACTTCCGCGGCAGCCAGTGGCGCCAGGCGCACCAGTTCGGCCAACTCCCCGACCGGCAGCCAGTCGCGTAGCGGCGAATCCTGCCAGGGGTCTGCCTGCAACCGATCCACCTGGGCATCGTCCAGCCCCAGCAGGCACTCAGTCAGCTCGCTGCCGACGTCTCCCCAAGGCGGACGGCGATACTGGAACGGCGCCGGGTACCACAGCGGCCGCCAGTCGGCCAGCAGTGCGGTGAGGCGGGAAAAGCGTGGTTCAGTACTCGATTCGGGATGCTTCGGCATCGAACTCCACCGATATGCCGATGCCCTCGTCCTCGCTGGGCTGCTCGCCCAGCTCCTTCTGCAGGGCCAGGACACCCTCGACCCTGCCCACTACGCGAGCCTTGCTGCCGGTCACGTCGAAGCGCTTGAGGTCCAGCCGCACCGAGGCGTTGTCGGATGTGAACACCGGCGGCATGGCGGTGGCGCCAATGGGGTGCAGCACGTCGAATTCCGTCACTTCCTCCTCCACCAGGGTGATGCTGAGCGACAGGGAGTCACGCACCTGTCGGTCGTCGGGCTCGACCACGCCGACCAGGTCGATCTGAACCTGATCGCCGATCTCGGTGAAGGTGGCGTAGGAGTCGGCGTTCAGGCTGACGATGTACCACTCGCGCTCCTCGCCGTCGAGCAGCCCCACCATGCTGCCGCTGATAGTGGGCTCCTCCTCGGCATCGGCCGCCGCCGGCGCGGCCAGCACCAGCAGTGCCCATGCACCCAGCCACCCCCACAGCGCGTGATTCGCCTTCATCTCTCCCCCTCGCCGCCGTTGCGGCTCGCCTGCTGCCGTTCGGCGGCCATTCTCAAGGGCACCCGGCTACCTGACAAGCCCCAGGCGAGCATGCCACTCCGCCAGGCTCTCCTCGGGGTAATGGTCGAAGCACTTGTCCTGGGGCCGGACGTCCGGCTCGACCCAGTTGGCCTTGCTGTCGAGCAGCAGGTGCACCCGCTCGGGGGGCACCGGCAGTGGCGTGTCGATGGCCGAAGCGAAGGGGTGCACCAGCTCGGGCCAGTTCGGATCGTAGACCCACAGGGCGCTGCCGCAGCGCGAGCAGAAGTGCCGCTCGCCGGTGCTCTCCTCGCCGTCGATCACGGCATGATAGAGCGAGATGAACGACTCCCCCTCGACCTTCAGGGTGGCGTATACGCCGCCGAGGTTGATGGCATACCCCCCGCCTCCCGCGGTCTTGCGGCAGATCGAGCAGTAGCAGCGCTGGTAGGGGTAGGGATGCGGTGATTCGAGCTCGAACCGCACCGCACCGCAATGGCAGGAGCCTTGCAGGAGCATGGGGCCTCGCTTGAGCGGATGTCGATGTTCCCTCAGCGTAGCTGCTTATCGGGCCTGGCGTGCACCCCCGCCCGTTACCTCGCCGGCCGGCGAAGTGGTAAGGTCATTGGCAGCCACTACCCGAGGATACGACGATGATCGACTTCTGGACCTGGACCACGCCCAACGGCCGCAAGGTTTCCATCCTGCTCGAGGAGCTCGGCCTGCCCTATCGCACCCACGCCGTCGACATCACCCGGGGCGAGCAGCATGCCCCGGCCTTCCTCGAGGTCAGTCCCAACAACAAGATCCCCGCCATTCGCGACAGCGACACCGGCCTGGCGCTGATGGAGTCGGGGGCGATCCTGATCTACCTGGCCGAAAAGGCGGGGCGCTTGCTGCCCACGGAGTTCGAGCAGCGTCATCGCACCCTCGAGTGGCTGATGTGGCAGATGGGCGGCCTCGGTCCTTTCCTCGGCCAGGCCCACCACTTCCTGCATTTCCACCCCGGCAAGGCACCCTATGCCGAGGAGCGCTTCCACGGCGAGGCCCAGCGTCTCTACCGCGTGCTGGACACCCGCCTGGCCGACCACGCCTACCTCGCGGGCGACGAGTACACCATCGCCGATATCGCCAGCTGGCCGTGGGTGTCGCGCTACGAGTGGCAGCGCATCGATCTCGCCGACTACCCCAACGTCAAGCGCTGGTATGTCGAGATCGCCAGCCGCCCGGCGGTACAACGCGGCTATCACGTACCGCAGCGGGTCAACGAGATCCCGCTGCCATGAACCGCGCTCACATCCCAGGCAGCGGCGCCGCGCCACGCAGCATCCTGGTCACCGGCTGCTCCAGCGGCATCGGCCATGCCGCGGCGCATGCCCTGGCGCAGCGCGGCTGGCGGGTCTTCGCCACCGCCCGCCGCCGGGAGGATCTCGAACGGCTTCAGGCGGAAGGGCTCGAGGCCGTGCCCCTCGAACTGGCCTCGAGCGACTCCATCGCCGCCTGCGTCGAGCACGTGCTGGCCCTCGGCGGCGGCCGGCTCGACGCGCTGTTCAACAATGCCGCCTACGGCCAGCCGGGTGCCGTGGAGGACCTGACCCGAGACGTACTGCGCGCCCAGCTGGAGGCCAACCTGCTCGGCACCCATGAGCTCACCACCAAGGTCATACCGATCATGCGCGCGCAGGGCAGTGGCCGCATCGTGCAGAACAGCTCGGTGCTGGGGTTTGCCGCCCTGCCCTATCGCGGCGCCTACGTGTGCTCCAAGTTCGCCCTGGAGGGCCTGACCGATGCCCTGCGCCAGGAGCTGTACGGCAGCGGCATCCATGTCAGCCTGATCGAGCCCGGCCCCATCACCAGCCGCTTTCGCGAGAATGCCTATCGCGCCTTCAAGGCCAACATCGACACCGCCAACAGCTTCCACCGCGACACCTACCGTGCCGTGGAAGCCCGGCTGGCCGGCAGCAAGGGCGCTTCTGGCGGCGTGTTCACCCTCGGTGCCGGTGCCGTGGTCGACAAGCTGGTCCATGCCCTGGAGAGCCGGCGGCCCAAACCGCGTTATCATGTGACCCTGCCCACCCACCTGTTCGGCGTGCTGAAGCGGCTGCTCTCCACCCGGGGCATGGACCGGGTGCTGCTGGCATCGACACGCGACGAACGCCGCCCCTAGCCCGACTCACCCATACCCGGAGGAGCCCCCTTGGGCCGATTCATCTCCCTGCTCTTGCTCGCCGCGATGGCCTATGGCGGCCTTTACCTCTACTACGGCCACGTCGTCCGGCAGATCATCGACGAGCAGCTCGACGCGCGTGGGCTCACCGCCCTGGAGGTCGAAGGCATCGAGTATGGTCCGCTCGCGCCGGTCAGCCGCCAGGCCACGATCCGCGCCGACGTGAGCTACCGCGGCGCCGATGCCACGGTGTCCCTGCGCCTGCAGGGGCATCCGCTCTTCTCTGATGAGGTGCGCATGGAGCTCGACGGCCTGCAGGCCCTGCGGCTAAGGTTCGGCGTGGGCGGATAATCACCAGGAGGTCCCATGAGCAGTGCCTATGTCGTCGGACACGTCACCGTCAACGATCCCGAACGCTGGCTCGAGTATGTCGAGCGTATTCCCGAGACGCTGGCCGGCTGGGGCGGCGAGGTCATCCTGCGCGGTCAGCGCACGGCAACGCTGGCGGGACGCGCGGGCCACCCCAATATCGTCGTGCTGAGGTTTCCCGACATGCATTCGGTGGAGCAATGGTACGCCTCGCCCGAGTACCAGGCGCTGATCCCGCTGCGCGACGCCGCGGCCCAGGTCGACCTGGCCGCCTACCAGGGGTAGCGTTCGGCGCAGCGTCAGCCCCATGCTATGCTGCGCCTCTTTTCACGGTGTGGGCGGATACCCGGCTCATGCCACCCACTTGACAGGAGCACACATGGCCAGGGCAACCGCACGGCATATTCTGGTAGACGACGAAGCGAAATGCGCGGCACTCAAGGCCGAGATCGAGGGCGGACGCGACTTCGCCGAAGTGGCCCGCGAGCACTCCAGCTGCCCCTCCGGCCGCCAGGGCGGCGACCTGGGCAGCTTCGGCCCGGGGCAGATGGTGCGTGAGTTCGACGAGGTGGTGTTCTCCGGCGAACTCAACAAGGTGCACGGCCCGGTGAAGACCCAGTTCGGCTACCACCTGCTGGAAATCACCAGCCGCAGTTGATACCGGCCGGCACGCTGCGCCCGGCCAAACCCGCCCAAGCCGCCATGCCTCGCCATGGCGGCTTTGTCGTTCTGCAGCCGGCATCGCCTTGGCTTGGGGGAGGCCAGGCCTGCTACCTTTAGGCATCCATGCAGGACGCAAGGAGAGGGATGTGACAAGGACGCCCCAGGAGCAGGACGCTCACTTTCGCGATCGGGTGCCCGACCCGCCCAAGGGACGGCAACGTGTCAGATGGTACGGCCCAGGGTTGCTGTGGATGCTCTCCGCGGTGGGCACCGGCTCGATCCTCTTCACCCCTCGCGTGGCTTCCGCCTACGAGTATCAGTTGCTCTGGATACTGCTCGTGGTGGTGCTGTTCATGTGGGTCATGATTCGCGAGATGGCGCGTTACTCGATCGTTACCGGCCAGACCATGCTGGAGGGTATGCATAACCTGAGCGGCCCCAGGAACTGGGCCGTGTGGGTGATCTTCGTGCCGCAATTGCTGGCGGCGGCGATCGGCATCGCCGGGCTCGCCGCCGTCGTGGGCAGTGCGCTGGGCGAATTCCTGCCCGGCCCCAACACGGTTTATGCCATGGCCATGGTGGTCGCCTCCACCCTGTTCACCGCGACCGGTCGCTACTCGTTGATCGAGACCTTCAGCCGCGTGATGGCCCTCGCGCTGATGGTGATGGCCGTCGTCACGGCGGTGATCGTCTTCCCCGGGCTGGCACCGATCGCCCAGGGTCTCGCTCCGAGCTGGCCAGACGATCCCGACCTCTACGTCATCCTGCCCTGGGTGGGCACCATCCTTGCCGGCTCCATGGGCATCGTCTGGTTCGGCTACTGGACCGCCACCCGCGGCTTCGGCGGCGGCCTGCAGAGCCGCGAACCGGACGACGAGCAACCCGACGACTCACGGCGGGAGATGGACAGGACCTCACCCAAGCCCCACGCGACACGGGTCGCCCATGCCCGGGGCTGGATCCGCACCATGACCGTTACCGCAGCGCTCGGCGTGGTCGGCGGCCTGGTAGTGATCTTCGCCTTCCTCGTGCTAGGCGCCGAGCTATTGGCGCCGGAGGGCATCATGCCCGAGGGGCCGGAGGTCGCGGTGGACCTGACGAGCATCTTTTCGGACGTTTGGGGCGAGGTCGGCCGCTATGTGCTGCTAGCCGCCATTGTCATCGCCTTGGGCGGCAGCATCCTGGCCAATCAGGATGGCTGGGGGCGCAGCTTTGCCGACATGACCCTGATCGTGACCCGCACCCGCCGTGAGGCCGGGAAGGGAGGCCTGTTGCTGCAAAGCCTGGACGCCCTCGGCCGCCGGTTGCCATGGCCCATTTACGAACGTCGCTGGCTCAAGCGGCTCTACATCGTCGGCGTGACCGGCATCGCGCCACTGCTTATCCTGCTGGCCTTCAGCGACCCGGTGCAGGTGATGTCCGTTTCAGGCATCATTGCCGCAGCCCATACGCCCTTCATCGCCCTGGCGGCGCTCTACGTCAATCGGACGCGCCTGCCCGAGTCGCTCCGGCCGGGCGTCGCGGCGACCGTCACCATGGCCGTCGCCGGCTTTTTCTACCTCGGCTTCGCGGTGCTCTACCTCCTGAACATGGCGGGCCTGCTGAACGGCTGAGATCCGGCATCGGCGCAGCGCCCGGGGCCGTCACGCGTTAGGATAGAGTCCATCTGCTTTCGACACAGGGACGCCGCATGAACCTCTCAGCCAACCCCGCGCCAATCACCATGCCGGAACAGGGCGGCACCGCAGGTGGTCATGCCGGTGTCGGCACCCCCATGATCCAGGTCGAGCAGCTCTCGAAGACCTATGGCGACGGCTTCCAGGCCCTCAAGGCGGTTGACCTGACGATCCGCCGCGGCGAGATCTTCGCCCTGCTCGGCCCCAACGGGGCCGGCAAGACCACCCTGATCAGCGTGATCTGCGGCTTGGTCAACGCCAGCGGCGGCCGCGTCAGGGTCGACGGCTTCGACAACGTGACCCAGTATCGCGAGGCCCGCGAGCGTATCGGCCTGGTGCCCCAGGAGCTGACCAACGAGGCCTTCACCACGGTGTGGGACACGGTGAGCTTCAGCCGTGGGTTGTTCGGCAAGCCCAAGGATCCGGCGCACATCGAGAACGTGCTGCGCGCCCTGACCCTCTGGGACAAGCGCGACAACCGCCTGCTGGAGCTCTCGGGCGGGATGAAGCGCCGGGTGTTGATCGCCAAGGCGCTGTCCCACCAGCCGCAGGTGCTGTTCCTCGACGAACCCACCGCCGGGGTCGACGTGGAGCTCAGGCGCGAGATGTGGGAGGTGGTGCGCGGCCTGCGCGACCAGGGCGTGACGATCATCCTCACCACGCACTACATCGAGGAGGCCGAGGAGATGGCCGACCGCATCGGCGTGATCCGCCGTGGCGAGCTGGTACTGGTGGAAGAGAAGACCGCCCTGATGCAGCAACTGGGGCGCAAGGAGCTGACGCTGCACCTCGCCTCCCCGCTGGATGCCGTCCCCGCCGCCCTCGCCGGGCATGAGCTGGTGCTGGCCGAGGAGGGCCACGCGCTGGTCTACACCTACGACGTCACCCGTCTCGACGAGGGGACCGGCATCGCCGGGCTGCTGGCCGACCTCGAGGCTACCGGCATCCGCGTCAAGGACCTGCACACCCGGCAGAGCTCGCTGGAGGAGATCTTCGTCAACCTGGTCAGGGAGAGCGCATGAACCTGCAGTCGGTCAAGACCATCTACCTGGCCGAAATGGCCCGCAGCCTGCGTACCGTATTGCAGAGCATCGTCTCGCCGGTGGTGTCCACCTCGCTCTACTTCGTGGTATTCGGTGCGGCCATCGGCTCGCGCATCAGCGAGGTCGACGGCGTCAGCTACGGCGCCTTCATCGTGCCCGGGCTGATCATGCTGATGCTGCTGACCCAGAGCGTCTCGACCGCCTCGTTCGGCATCTTCTTCCCGCGCTTCTCGGGCACCATCTACGAGATCCTCTCGGCACCGATCTCCTACTTCGAGGTCGTGCTCGGCTTCGTCGGCGCGGCGGCCACCAAGTCGGTGATCCTGGGCCTCATCGTGCTCGGCACGGCACGCCTGTTCGTGCCCTTCTCGATCCAGCATCCGCTGGTGATGCTGCTGTTCCTGATCCTCACCGCGCTGACCTTCAGCCTGCTGGGCTTCATCATCGGCATCTGGGCCGACGGCTTCGAGAAGCTGCAACTGGTGCCGCTGCTGATCGTCACGCCGCTGACCTTCCTCGGCGGCACCTTCTACTCCGTCGACATGCTGCCGCCCTTCTGGCAGGCCGTGACCCTGCTCAACCCGGTGGTCTACCTGGTCAGCGGGTTCCGCTGGAGCTTCTACGGCTCGGGCGACGTCAGCATCTGGGCCAGCCTCGCCATCATCACGCTGTTCCTCGGCGTCGCGCTGGCGGTGATCAGCTGGATCTTCCGCACCGGCTACCGGCTCAAGCCCTGAGGCGCGCCAGCCTGGTCCGGTCAGAACCACCCCGACCGGCCCCCAGGCGGGAAACTCTTTTTTTGCCAGCCACTTGCCCCTCCGGCTTGATCCATCTCTCCCCCTCGCGAGCCTCTACGGCTGGCCGTTTTGCCATTTGGGCATAGTAGCCGCTGGCGCACATCCGCTTTCTTGACCATCATCCAAAGACCTTAACTGTTCATTACAGGGAAAGGTGCATTGGGAGCAGTTACAACACCAGTGTGTCACTAGAACAATCAGGAAGAGCCGTTGACGGGCACCATCCGCTTGGTGCCGTCTTTCAAGGGAACCACGAATGACTGCTGGCAAGATCGAGGCTGGGGTGGGGGCTTCGCTCGACTGGCGCGACGAGTTTCACGACTCGGCGCTGGAAGCTCTATTTCGCCGAAGCATGCAGCTCCAGGATGCGGAGCAGTTGCGCCGGGCGCTGTGGATCGTCGCGGGCATCTTCCTGCTCTTCTGTGCGGCGGACTACCTGCTGCTCGGCGGCAGCACCCCGTTCCTGGCGCTGGTCCTCGTGCGCACCTTCGTGGCGCTCTGCTGCCTGGCGCTGGCGCACTTCATCGGCCGTCATCCGGCACAGGCTCACCGGCCGTGGCCGCTCAACCTGGTCTACTCGGCGACGCTCAGCGGCCTGCTGATCTCGCTGCTCCTGCATCCGGGCAGCATCGGCCTGCATCTCTCCAGCCTGGTCGTGGCGAGCCTCACCCTCTACCTGCTGGTGCCCAATCGCTTGCCCTGGATCCTGACCTGGAACGGCTATCTCGCCGCTGGCTTCCTGCTGATCACGCTGGCGTGGAAGCCCCTCACCCCCGGCATGCTGCTCAGCAGCCTGTTGATTCTCGGCTTCGCCAACCTGATGGGCTGGCTCACCTTCAGCCGTCTCAACCGGCTGCAACGCCGGCAGTTCGCCCTGCTGGTGGAGGAGCGGAACGTCAACCGCCAGCTGCAACAGGAGATCGAGGAACGACAGCTGCTGGAGGCGCAGCTGCGCCACATGGCCAGTGTCGATCCGCTGACCGGCATCGCCAACCGGCGCCACTTCTTCGAGCAGGCGGAGCGCGAGTTTCGCCGGGCCCAGCGGGAGGGCATTCCGCTGGCCATCTGCATGGTCGACATCGACCTGTTCAAGACCCTCAACGATCATCACGGTCACGCCGTCGGCGACCTCGTCCTGACGACCGTCGCCGCCTGTTGTGCCTCGGTGCTGCGCGAAACCGACCTCATCGGCCGCTATGGCGGCGAAGAGTTCGTCATCGCCCTGCCCCGTGCCGACCTGGCGACTGCCACCTTCATCGCCGAGCGCCTGCGCCACAAGGTCACCTCCCTGCGCTTGCCGATGCTCGACCCGGGCCAGCGCCTCTCGGTCACGGTGGGCATCAGCCAGGTGGAGCCCGACGAGACCAAGCTCGAACTGGCGCTGCAGCGCGCCGACGATGCGCTCTATGCCGGCAAATCCCGCGGTCGCAATTGCGTCGTCGTGGCCGGCGACGCCCCCTCATCGCTTGCCGCCGGGGCCTGAGTTCCCGGCGCCTCGGGTTGAACTCGCCCATGGGCCCGGTATCATGCGCTCTTGCTTGCCCGGCACGACTCCCGTGTGCGCGCCGCCCCACCTCCTCGCACTGGATACCAGGCCATGCCGATACAGCACTGCATCGTCCATTACATCGACAAGGCCGGGAGCGAGCCGCCAGCCAGCCTGCGCCCGGCCGCCGCGGAGCTGGCGGCGTCGCCGCTGCTGGAAGAGCTCCTCGCCCGCTTCCACGACGCCTACCATGCCAAGACCAAGGCCTGGGGGCACTTCCTCGGCGAAGACGACCTCGAGGCCGGTCCCACGCCCGCTTTTTCCCAGGCACTGGCGGCCTACCTGGAGGGCAGCAGCGATTTCGTCGCCTTTACCCGCGCCGCCGCCGAACGGCTGCTGCCGCTGGTCGATGCGCACCTGTCGGCCTCGGGCCACCTGCTGTGCGTGGCGTATCGCCAGGGCGAGACGCACCACTTCGCAATGGCGCTGCTGCACCAGCGGGAAGGCTTCGGCGTGAACGAGTCGCTGCAGGTGGTGCCGGCCAGCCAGCTCAACCTGGCCCGCATGAGCCTGGGCCTGCGCCTCAACGTCACCCAGTGGCGCGAGGGCGCCGCCTCGCGCCACTACCTCTCCTGGATCCACGACCGCGGCGGCAAGAAGCTCTCCGAAGACCTGGCCACCCTGCTGGGCGCTACCGAGGGCATCGACGCCAGCGGCGAAACCCGTACCTTGCTCAAGGCCTTCAGCGATTACGTCGAACAGGAAGACATGGCCGAGGAGCAGAGCCGGGAGAAGACCGAGGCCCTGATGGACTACGCCAGCGAACAGGCCAGCCGCGGCGAGCCGATCACCCTGGAAGAGCTTTCCGAGCTGCTCGACGAACAGCAGCCCAGGGCCTTCTACGATCACATACGCAATGCCGACTACGGGCTGTCGCCCGAGATCCCGCCGGACAAGCGCACCCTGCGCCAATTCCGCCGCTTCACCGGACGCGCCGGGGGCGTCTCGATCAGCTTCGACTCCCACCTGCTCGGTTCGAGCATCGAGTACGACGAGAGCCGGGACCGGCTGATCATCAAGCAGGTCCCCAAGCAGTTGAAGGAACAGTTGAAGCAGCGCCAGGAGTAGCGCGCTACTCGATGCCGTACGCGGCCTCCGCGTTGGCCAGCCATTCACGCAGCACCTGCTGACCGCGCGAGGTCAGGCTCGCGCCGTGTCGCTTGGCCTGCTCGCGCAGTTCGACCGGATCGACCTCGGCTGCGGCCAGCTCGGCGGCATGGCCGATCAGCCAGGGTTCGATCCTGGCGGGGTCCACCTCGAGGTGGAACTGCAGGCCGAGCACCTGGTCGCCCACGGCAAAGGCCTGGTGGGAGCAGGGATGGCTGTAGGCCAGCCGTGTGGCGCCGGGAGGCGTCTCGAACATGTCGCCGTGCCAGTGCAGCACCACGTCCGGATTGCCGAGGTGGCGCAGCGGTCCCTCCTGGCCCTCGCGGGTCAGGTAGACATCGGCAAAGCCGATTTCCTTCTCGGCCATGGGGAACACCCTGCCGCCCATCGCCCGCGCGATCAGTTGCGCGCCCAGGCAGATACCCAGCAGTGGACGACCCGAGTCGAGCCGGTGGCGGATGGCGTCCAGCTCGGCGCCGAGAAACGGATAGAGCGCATCGTCATTGGCCCCGATCGGCGCTCCCAGGATCACCATCAGCTCCGGGCTGGCGACCTCCAGCGACTCGAGGGCATCGGGCCCCAGCAGGCCGGGGTCGAGATAGCGGATTCGGTAGCCGTACTCCTCGAGGATCGGTTCGAAGATGCCCAGGTCCTCGAAATCGACATGACGAATGGCAACGACACTCTTCATGCGTAAGAAGCTCCTTTTCCCGTGCTGGCAAAACGACACGCAGCCGGGTAAGCCAGCGCATGCCTCCCATTCTTGTACTGAGAATGGCAGCGGCCGGCAAGTCGCGTTTGCCGTGTCGGCGCAAACCCGACTAGCTTGAGTGTGCAGCAGCGCGATGCGCATCAACGCCGCCAAAGGAGGGAATCCTGGCCATGCAGGACAAGGATGTGGCAACCCAGGGAAAACCGTTGGTCATTATCACGGGGGCTGCGGGGGGCGTCGGAACGGCCCTGACCCAGAGCCTGAACGACGACTACCGCATCATCGCCCTCGACCGGAACGAAGCGGAGGAGGCGGACGAGAGCTACGAATTCGACCTGACCGACAGCGCCTCCATCAAGGAGGTGATGGACGAGATCACCGCGCGACACGGCCGCAACATCGCCGCGGTGGTGCATCTCGCGGCCTACTTCGATTTCACCGGCGAGGAGTCGCCGCTCTACGAAAAGGTCAACGAACAGGGCACGCGCAACCTGCTGGAGGGGCTGGCGGAGATGAACGTCGAGCGCTTCATCTACTCCAGCACCATGCTGGTGCACGAGCCGCAGGTGCCCGGCCGCCGGGTCAGCGAGGAGACGCCGATCGGCCCCACCTGGGCCTACCCCAGGTCGAAGGCGCGAACCGAGGCGATCATCCGCGAACACGCCACCATGCCCTACACCCTGCTGCGTCTCGCCGGCATGTATGACGAGAAGACCAGCGTGCCCACGCTGTCGCACCAGATCGCGCGCATCTACGAGCACACCCTCAAGAGCCACTTCTATTCCGGCAATACCAACGCCGGCCAGGCCTGCGTGCACAAGGAGGACATGATCGATGCCTTCCGCCGCACCATCGACCGCCGCCGCGAACTGCCCGAGCACAACGAGATCCTCATCGGCGAAGAGCACGCCGTCAGCTACGAGGCGCTGCAGAACCGCCTGGGCGAACTGATCCACGGCAAGAAGCGATGGAAGACCGTGGTCATGCCCAAGCCGCTGGCCAGGACCGGCGCGTTGCTCGAGGAGAAGAGCGAGCCGCTGGTGCCGGACGACTTCGACAAGGGCGAAAAGCCCTTCATCCGTCCTTTCATGATCGACATGGCCGACGACCATTACGAACTCGACATTCGCCGCGCGCGGGAGCAGCTCGGCTGGGAACCGCGCCACGAGCTCTACGATACGCTCGAGGCGATGGTCGACAGCCTGCTGGAGGATCCCCACGGCTGGTACCGGGCCAACGGCATCACCCCGCCGGACTGGATCGAGGAGGCCGAGGAGAAAGGCGTCAACCCCGAACGGGTACTCGAGGATCACCAGGCCCATGTCCAGCGCGAGCACTATCGCTTCCTGTGGGCACACTTCTTCAACGTCGGCCTGGGGGCCTGGCTGGTGGCCTCGCCCGCCACGCTCGGCTACGGCGGCGGCCTGGCCGTGAGCGACATGGTCTCGGGCCTGCTGCTGGCGCTGTTCGGTGCCCTTTCGCTGTCGCTGAAGCTCAGCTGGGCGCGCTGGACCTGCGCCCTGGTCGGGCTGTGGGTGCTGTTCGCGCCGCTGGTGTTCTGGAGCGACAGCGCGGCGGCCTACCTCAATGGCACCCTGGTCGGCACACTGGCCATCGGCTTCTCGGCCCTGGTGCGCCCGGCCCCGGGGATCTCGCCGGCGGCGGCCATGACCGGCCCCACCCTGCCGCCGGGCTGGAACAACAACCCCTCGAGCTGGTTCCAGCGCATGCCGATCATCGCCCTGGCGGTCGTCGGCTTTTTCGTCTCGCGCTACCTCGCCGCCTATCAGCTCGGCCACATCGACGCGGTGTGGGATCCCTTCTTCGACGGCACCCGCGGCGGGCTCAACGGCACCGAGGACATCATCACCTCGGAGGCCTCCGAGGCGTGGCCGGTGCCGGATGCGGGCCTGGGCGGCATCGTCTACATGCTGGAGATCCTGCTCGGCTTCATCGGCGCGACCAACCGCTGGCGCACTATGCCCTGGATCGTGGCCTCGTTCGGCGTGCTGATCGTGCCGCTGGGGGTGGTCTCGGTGACCTTCATCATCATCCAGCCGATCCTGATCGGCACCTGGTGCACCCTGTGCCTGATCCAGGCCGGCGCGATGCTGCTGCAGATCGCCTACGCCTTCAACGAGTTCGTCGCCACCGGCGAGTTCCTCAAGCGGCGCCACCAGGCCGGCGCCCCGGTGCTCAAGATTTTCTTTACCGGCGACACCGACGAGGGGCCCAACGAGTCGACCGAGGAGAACTTCCGGCGCAAGCCGACCACGGTCCTCGGCGACGCCATCGGCACCGGCGTGAACCTGCCTTGGAACCTGGCGCTGTGCATCCTGATCGGCGCCTGGCTGATGTTCACTCGCGTCACCTTCGGGGCCGAAGGTGCCCAGGCCGACTGGGACCACCTGGTCGGTTCGCTGATCGTCACCGTGGGGGTGATCGCCATGGCCGAATCGGCACGCCCCGTGCGCTGGCTGCTGCTGCCGCTGGGGGCCATGCTGTTGTTCACCCCCTTCCTGAACGGGGCCGGCATGCTCGCCACCGTCAACAGCCTGGCCTGCGGCGCCGCGGTGATCGCGCTGAGCCTGCGCCGCGGGCCGATCCGCGGCGAGTACGGCCGCTGGAGCCGGCTGCTGGGGTGAGTGCAACGAGACGAGGCGCGGCGAACCAGCGCCTCGTCTCCATGCACTGAGGCGGCGGCGCTGGTATCGTGTCGGCAATGCCCGCCGCGAACGACCCGCCTCCATGACTCCACGCCCCGACCCCCGCATCCTGCTGCGCCTGCTGGCGCTGCTCGCTCCCTACCGGGGTCGCCTGGCGATGGCCGCGCTGGCACTGCTGGTGGCCTCCGCCAGCGTGCTGCTGCTGGGCCAGGGGCTGCGCCTGGTGATCGACCAGGGGTTCCTGGCCGAAGACAGCGCCCGGCTCAACCAGACCCTCGGCGCGATGCTCGGCGTGGTGGTACTGCTGGCCGGGGCCTCGGCGCTGCGCTACTACCAGGTGAGCTGGATCGGCGAGCGGCTGGCCGCCGACCTGCGCCGCCGGGTCTTCGACCACCTGCTCGAGCTCGAACCGGCCTACTTCGAGAGCGCCGAGCACCGCGACCACGGCGCGGCCGAGATCGCCTCGCGACTGACGGCCGATACCAGCGTGCTGCAGACGCTGTTCGGCTCGTCGATCTCCCTGGCGCTGCGCAACCTGGTGATGCTGGTGGGCGCCACGGGGCTGATGCTGGTCACCCAGCCCTGGCTCTCGGCGCTGGTGCTGGTCGGCATTCCGGCCACGGTGCTGCCGATCCTGTGGTTCGGCCGCCGCGTCCGGCGGCTCTCGCGTCATAGCCAGGACCGGGTCGCCGAGCTGGGCCGCTATGCCAGCGAGGCCCTGGGCGGCATCCGCACGGTACAGGCGTTCAACCACGAGGCGATCGATCGGCGCGACTACGGCGAGCGCGTCGAGCAGGCCTTCGCCACCGCCGTGGTACGCACGCGCCAGCGCGCCTGGCTCACCGCTGCCGCCATGCTGGCGATATTCGCCGCCGTGGGCGTGATGCTGTGGCAGGGCGGCCAGGCGGTGCTGGCCGGCGAGATGAGCGCGGGGGAACTCTCGGCCTTCGTCTTCTATGCGGTACTCGCGGCAGGCGCCGTGGCCACCCTGGCCGAGGTCGCCGGCGACGTGCAGCGTGCCGCCGGTGCCGCCGAACGCCTGCTCGAGCTGCTCGACGCCGCCCCCGGCATCCAGGCGCCGGCCGAGCCGACGCCCCTGCCCATGCCCCTGCGCGGCGAGATCCGCCTGGAGAAGGTGAGTTTCGCCTATCCCGGGCGCGCGCTACCGGCGCTGGATTCCCTCGACCTGTGGATACGCCCCGGCGAGCGGGTCGCCCTGGTCGGGCCTTCCGGCGCCGGCAAGAGCACCCTGCTCGGGCTGTTGCTGCGCTTTCACGACCCCGACCGGGGGCAGGTGACGCTGGACGGCATCGACCTGCGCGAGCTCGATCCGAAAGCACTGCGCGCCTGCATGGGCCTGGTGGCCCAGGAACCGCTGCTGTTCACCGGCTCGGTGGCCGACAACCTGCGCTACGGCAAGCCGGATGCCTCGCCCGAGGAGCTGCGGGCCGCGGCCCGCGACGCCAACGCCCTGGGCTTCGTCGAGGCCCTGCCCCGCGGCTTCGACAGCCAGCTAGGTCCCGGTGGCGTTCAGCTCTCCGGCGGCCAGCGACAGCGCCTGGCCATCGCCCGGGCACTGCTCAAGGATCCCCGCGTGCTGCTGCTAGACGAGGCCACCAGCGCGCTCGACGCCGAAAGCGAGCGCCTGGTGCAGCAGGCGCTGGACCGGCTGATGTCCGGGCGCACCAGCCTGGTGATCGCCCATCGCCTGGCCACGGTGACCGCCGCCGATCGCCTGCTGGTGTTCGACGAGGGCCGGTTGGTGGCTGCCGGCCGCCACAGCGAACTGCTCGAACAGAGCCCGCTCTATCGTCACCTGGCACAGCTGCAGTTCGGCCGGCACAACCAGCAGGCATGATCGCGCTCGGGTCGAGAACGCCATCGCCGCGTGCCGCTCCGCTAGATCGTGTTGCGCAGGCCCAGTTCGTACGGGTGCGGGTCGAGGTAGGTCTGGCGGCGTATGTAGTCCGAGCCGTGGCGCTTGACGTAGTGGTTGAGCAGCCGCACCGGTACCGCCAGGTGCACGTGCCCCAGCCGGTACTCCTCCACCGCCTGCAGCAGGTCCTGCTTGACCTCGCTTTCCAGCTCACGCTTGAGGTAGCCCAGCACATGCATCAGGGCATTGGTGTGCGTCTTGCGCGTGGCCGGGCGCGACAGCGCCGCCATGAACCGCTGCAGGTAGCGGTACTTTACTTTCGCCAGCGGCTGGGCATGGGCTTCGCTGCCGAGGTAGCGGCCCAGCTCGCGATAGGCCTCGACGTGGTGCGCCATCAGCAGGTACTTCTGGCGGCTGTGAAACTGGATCAGCGCATGGAACTCCGCCGCCTCCTCGACGTGGCGCTTCCAGTCGTCGAAGGCGAACACGCGGGTGATGAAGTTCTCGCGCAGCACGGCGTCGTTCATGCGCGCCTCTTCCTCCAGCGGCAGCTCGGGGAAGCATTCGCGCAGCACGCGCACGAAGAGGCCGGAGTCGGCGTGGCTGGGCATGCCGTTGTCATGGTAGACCTTGACCCGTTCGAGGCCGCAGCTCGGCGAGCCCTTCATCAGGATGAAGCCGCGCAGGTCCCGGTGGCGGGCGACGAACGTCTCGCCGACCTCGCGCAGCCGGTCGGTGACATCCAGGCTCGGGTCGACCGTGCCCACCACCCGCGGCGGCTCGCCGGGAGCGCCGACCAGACGGATCGGCTCCCGCGGCACCCCCAGGCCGGCCTCGAGCTCGGGGCAGAAGGGTTCGAAGGCGAAGCACTCCTGCAGCACCTCAAGGCAGTAGCGGGAGCGCTTGTGTCCCCCGTTGTAGCGCACCTGTTCGCCCATCAGGCAGGCACTGATACCCACTGGAATGGCAGGTTTCGACGATAGGGTTTCCGCCAAGGTAAGGCTCCCTTCCGGCTCACCGATCCATCGTCGCCCCTCTGCCGCTCCCGGGCAAGGGTTCAGCGGGGCTAGAAGGCCTCCCATTCCGTTTCGGCGGCTTTCGCCTCTTGCCGTGGAAGCGCCCGGGCATTGGACGCGCTGGCTGCCGATGGTCCCGACTGTCCCTGGCCGAGGCTGGCGGGCTGTGGCAGCGCTGCTTCGCCGCCAAGCACGAAGGTGTTGATCAGGCGCGTCAGCTTTTCCGCCTGGCCACGCATGGCGGCGGCCGTATCGCTGTTGTGGCCGACCATCGCCGCATTCTGCTGGGTCATGGCATCCATCTGGCTGACCGCCGCATTGACCTCGTGGATACCGATGCTCTGCTCGCGCGAGCCGGCGCTGATCTCGGCGATGACGTCGTTGACCTTGGCGATGCTGGCGAAGATCTCCTGCATGGTGGTGCCGGCCTGTTGCACGATATCGGTGCCCTGCCGGGTGCGCGCCACCGATTCCTCGATCAACCCACTGATCTCGCGGGCGGCGTCGGCCGACCGCTGCGCCAGGGAGCGCACCTCCTGGGCGACCACGGCAAAGCCTCGACCGTGCTCGCCGGCCCGTGCCGCCTCCACGGAAGCATTCAGTGCCAGGATGTTGGTCTGGAAAGCGATGCCGTCGATCAACGAGACGATCTCGCCGATCTGGGTCGAGGAGGCGCTGATTTCCTCCATTGTCGCTTCGACCCGCTGCATCGATGCCTTGCCCTGACGCGCCACTTCCCCACTGCCGCGTACCAGCTGGTCTGCCTGCTGGGTATGTTCGGCATTGTTCTGCACGGTGGAGGTGATCTGCTCCATGGCCGAGGAGGTCTGTTGCAGGCTGGCCGCCGCCTGGTCGGTGCGCGCGGCCAGCTCATCGCTGCTCTGGGCGATGCTCAAGGCGGCGGCATAGACGTCGTTGGCGCTCTCCCTCACTTCGCGCAACGTCGCCTGGATGCGCGCCAGAAAGCCGTTGAACTGCCGCGCCAGTTCGCCGATCTCGTCACGGCTGGTCACGCTCAGGCGCTGCGTCAGGTCGCCGCGGCCCTCGGCGACACCCTGGGCGATCTCGTTCATGTCGCTGGCGGTACGGCGAATCCGGTGAACCGTGCGGCGTGTGATCCAGATGGCAAACAGGGTGATGCTCAGGTTGATGGCCGAGGCCATGAACCACAGCCGCAGCAGGGTATCGATCAGGTCTTGCCTGGCCGTGCGCTCGATAACGGCCATGGCCTCTTCCACTCCCGTGGCATACACGCCGGCACCGATCACCCAGTTCCACTCGGGAACGGCCACGACATAGGAGTACTTGGGCTCCACTTCGCCGCTCGCCGGGTTGGGCCACTCGTACTGGTAGGCTCCTCCACCGCGACGCGCGATGTCGATCATGTCGCGGATCAACGGCTTGCCGTTGGGATCCTGGGCACCCAGCATGTTACGCCCCTCCTGCTCGGGAACCGCCGGCTGGACCAGCATGGTGCCCTCGTCGTCGAAGACGAACACATAGTTGTCCTCCTCGAAGCGCAGGTCGCGCAGCAGACCGATGGCGGCCTGTCGGGCCGCCTCGCCATCGCCGCCACTCTCAGCCACGCTGTCGACCAGGCTCCTGGCCATGTCGACGACGTTCTCGACCCCATGGCGCCGGGATTCGAGCAGCTGCTCGCGCTGCTGCTCCAGTTGACTGCGATTGGAGTCGATTCGCTCGCGGCCTTCGAGGATCAACAGGCAGGAAGAGGAGATGATCAGCGGCACCAGCACCAGAAGCAGGATCTTGTTCTGAAGGTTGGGTGCCAGCAGCCGCTTGAGGCTGGCGAGCCTGCCTCCGTTTATTGCGTTCGTTTTCATGGCTCGGGTCATCTTTTTTTGCGACGAGTCGTCGGAGTTGCACTGATTCCATTTACGGACGTGGCGCCATGAAGCCTCAGGCGACCCGGCAGCGCCAGAGGCTTTACGACCATTGGCTGTGCACAGCTTCAGTCTTGTTGACCTGTATCAACTAATGCACCCACATCGCGCGCCAGTCCCAGCCATCCTTGTGCACATAGGCCAGCCAGGTGCGCTGCTCCTCCAAGGCCTCGAGGCGCTGGCAAAGCGCTTCCGGCGAGACGTCGAGTGCCGCCGTGGCGGGCAGCCAGGCGGCAGCGATCTCAGGCGTGCGGCGGCCTGGCCGAACGAAGTCGTGGCACAGCACCGACAGGAAATTGTCCAGCGCGTAGAGCGTCGCCTGCAGCTTGACGCGCACCGAAGGGGACAGGGACGTACTGCCATGGCAGACGATGGCGAGCGCCTGGTAGAGCCGGCACAGAGCGACCGGCAGGGCGCGCTCGATGTCGCCCTGGTGGTAGTAATGCAGCATCGGATAGGCAAGATGCTGCTGGCCCACGCTGATGATGGTCGGCTGCAATTCGTCGACCTGACCGGCCAGGACGCTGAAGTCGCCCTCCCCGACCAGGTTCTCCACGATGCTTGCCGGGGTCTCGCCGAGCGCATGAATCGATAGTGCCAACTGGCGCTTCTGGACCACGGCGGACATCACCGAGAGGATATAAGTCACGGCAAGCGTCAGCAGGAAGAAGCCATTGGCGGCCGCCACCACAGCGAGCAATTGCCACTCGGCGGAACCGGGAACGAAGTCGCCGTAGCCCAGCGTGGTGATGGTATAGCCGACGAAGTAGAGCCGCTCCATGGGGTTGGCGAACGTGCCGGAATCGGGGTGAAACACGGCCGCTTCCTGGCTGCAGAAGACCAGCCACCAGCCCAGCCAGATCAACCCTACCCAGGTCACCATCAAGGCGACCGTCACCCAGGGCCCAACGGCTTCCAGCCAGCCATGCCGCGAGAAACGCCTGTGCAACCTCAGGACGGACAGCCACACGAAGCGCCCCAGAAGACGGGCCAATGGCCCCGCGCGAGCTGCCGACAGCGTCGTCTGGACGGCGTCGTAGACCACCAGGCCGATCAGAACCAGACCGCTCAGTGCAATAAAGTATGCCATCGATGCTGTCCTTGCCTTGCGAGTGACTTCCTCCCGTTACCCTAGCCTATCCCGTGGCCTGACTGGCGAAATCTCAACCAACAGTGGATGAAAACACGCCGGGGCGCAGCTAGCGCCGTTGTGGGCAAACTTTCGTTAGGTACGCCAACTTTTCTTTTCATTAGGAAACCCGACATTGGTTGATATGCCGGTTGGCCGTACCTACGTTGAACCGTGATGGCAGACGCCAGCAGTGCCGGAAAACCGGTAAATGGAAGTACGATTGGAAGTACGATCTCGCTTGTGATTCGACAGGCAAACCAGGAAGGAGATCTAACATGGCACAGCGCAACCAGAATCCGGGCAATTTTGCCAACGATCCGCAGAAAGCTTCCCAGGCCGGCGAGAAAGGCGGCCAGCACAGCGGTGGCAACTTCGCCAACGATCCGCAGCGGGCTTCCGAGGCCGGCCACAAGGGCGGCCAGCAGAGCGGCGGCAACTTCGCCAACGACCCGCAGCGGGCCGCCGAGGCCGGTCACAAGGGTGGCCAGCAGAGCGGCGGCAACTTCGCCAACGACCCGCAGCGGGCCGCCGAGGCCGGCCAGAAAGGCGGTCACGAAAGCGGTGGCAATTTCGCCAACGATCCGCAGCGGGCCGCCGAGGCCGGCCAGAAAGGCGGCCAGCACAGCGGCGGCAATTTTGCCAACGACCCGCAGAAGGCCGCCGAGGCCGGCCAGAAAGGCGGCCAGCACAGCGGTGGCAACTTTGCCAACGACCCGCAGAAGGCCTCCGAAGCCGGCCGCAAGGGTGGCAAGAACCAGGGGCATTGATCAGGCCCCTTTCGTTCTCGCGTTCAGGGACGAACGAGCGAGGCGAGGAGGCCTCGGGAACGGAACAGGCCATTGAAAGGAAAGCTGTCAGGGTTCTCCCTGGCAGCTTTTTCTACAGGCCTTCGAGGTGGGCTACCATGCGCTCGCGCATGGCGTCATCGGGCAATCGTCCCAAGGCAGCCCCCATATTGTCGACCATGTGGCGCGGCCTGCTGGTGGCCGGCGTGGCCACCGTCACGGCGGGGTGAGACAGCACGAACTTGAGGAAGAACTGGCCCCAGGAGTGGGCATCGAAGTCCGCAGCCCAATCCGGTAGTTCATGCCCCCGGACGCGATTCCACAGGCGCGTGCGCCCGAAGGGAGCGTAGACCAGCACACCGATGCCGCGATCCTGCGCCATGGGCAGGATGCGCTGCTCCATGTCGCGATTGTCGATGGCGTAGTCGATGCCGATGAAGTCCAGCGGCTCTTCGGCCACGATGCGCTCGAGTTGATCGTACTGGCGTTCGAAAGTGGTGGTCACTCCGATGTAGCGCACCCTTTGCGCTTCGCGCAGCTCCTTGAGCAGGCCCAGTTGTACCGGTACATCACCCAGGTTGTGCACTTGAATCAGATCCAGGGGACGCTTGCCGATGCGCTCGAAGGAGGTCGCGATCTGTGCGCGCGCCGCCGCTGGGTCGGCACTGCCGCCGCCACGCCCCGCGACGTTCACCTTGGTGGCCCAGAAGAGCTCCTCGGTGATGCCGAGCTCTGCCGCAAGCCGCCCGGCCACCTCTTCGGAAGCGCCATAGGCCGGTGCGGTATCGAACACCGTGCCGCCATGCTCGCGCATGGCGAGAAATACCTCTCGCAACGCCTCCACGTCTTCACTTCTCGCCACCTCGGCGAAGGTGGCGGAGCTGCCCAACCCTACCGCGGGGAGTCGTTCACCCGAAGCGGGAATCGCCCGGATAATGGGCTCGAGTTGACGGTCCTCGGCCCACAACAGCCTGGGCGAAACGCTCAAGGCCGCTCCTGCGGCCAGGCTCAGCTTGAGATAGTCGCGACGCGAGATCATGTTGGCTCCTTTACGTGTACTGCGGCTTTCGGTCTTCCGCTGCTGCCTCGCTGGCCTCGGCAATGCGTTGCTGGGTACGGCCCAGCCACAGGGCCAGCCCAGCCCATACCAATGCCAGCGGCACGGCAACACTGGCCACCGCGGCCAGACCGGATCCCAGCCGCGCCAGCAGCCCCTCGACCTGGGCGCCGACCACATCGCCACCGCGATAGACGAAGGTGTCGATGAAGGCCTTGGCCTTGTACTTGTCTTCGCGACTGACGACCGTGTAGAGGGTCTCGCGCGCCGGTCGCATCAGTGCCCGCTGCACGGCACGGAAGGCTGCCTCGAAGGCGATTAGCGCAGCCAGCGAACCGACGATGGCGAGTCCCACGAAACCCAGCGCCGCGGTCAACGGCAGCAGCATCAGGGTGATCGCCACACCAAGCCGCCGCATCAAGTGGCCCGCCACCACCGCCTGCAGCACCAGCGTGGCCACTTGGGTAATCAGGTCGATCCGGGCAAACAGGGTGGTGCGTAGGTCCAGGTCGTCGTCCACCGCCGCCACCATCTGCAGCCGGGTGAAATAGAGAAAGGTCGCCATGACCGCCAGGATGATCACGTAGGCGGCAATGCCGAACAGGTAGCGCGAACGAAACACCGCGCGGAAGCCCTCCCAGGCGCTACCGCCAATGCGTGCTGTTTCGTCGACGGCAGGCGCTTCCCTGTCGATTCTCTCCTCCTCGCCGGGTGAGGGCTGTAGCAGCGCCACCCCCCAGGCACAGGCCAACGCCAGCGCCAGAAAGCCAGTGGAGACCAGCAGCAGGCCCGGAGTGCCCAGGGGAGCGGCCAGCCTCGTCGCCAGCCACGGACCGAAGATCGCCCCGCAGGTTCCGCCCACGGCAATCAGGCCAAAGAATCGCTTGCTCTGGGCCAGCGAAAAGCGGTCGGCCATCAGCGCCCAGAACACCATCGTCACGAACAGGTTGAACACGCTGAACCAGACATAGAACACCTGCCCCGTGGTCACACCGATCACAGCGGGGGTCCGGGTCATCACGAAGTAGAAGACCAGCAGGCTGGCCGCAAAGAAGAGATAGGTGGCCGAGATGAACTGCAGCCTGGGCAGCCGGCTCACCAGCAGGCCGAACATCGGGTTGACCAGCAACGTAGCCAGTGCCGTGCCCATGAACAGCCAGCGCACGGCGCCGATGCCGCCCTGCAACCCCAGGGCCTCGCGTGCCGGGCGCAGCACCATCAGTGCCGTCAGCACGCAGAAGAAGAAGATGATGGCAAGCAGCACCGGCAGGAACTCGTCGCGACGGACATTGAACAGGCGCTGGAAGATGGCAGGCATGGCGATGTCACGATGGAGGCATGTCTAGACCATAGCAGCTCTGGCTGCGTTGACCCCGCACACGACCAAGGTCGTGTTGTGACCAGGGCCCCAAGCGCTCACCCTGACCCGACATAAAAAAGACCCCCCGAAGGGGGTCAGGTGGAGCACGCCAGCTCACATCGGTAAATCGCCAGGCGTTCGTTCAGCCGGTGGCGACGTTGCCGAGGAAGATGCAACCCACCTTCCTTCAGCGTTGATCGGTACTCGATACCCACCATGGGTTTCCAGTCGCCCAGTATAATGCGATTACTGCGCCAATAATTACAGAGTTCCTTTAGAAACAGAGCCCTGCAAGAAAAACAGCATCGCAGGCTTTGTGCCCTTTCGTCCCGGCGCCCCTTCCCTGCACCAGCAAAGGTCGCTCAGGGATTGCCTTGCCGCATTTTGACGCGCTGCAAAATCAGCGAACGCGAATAGGAAGCCGCCCGTCACGGCGAAAGACCGCTACACGCTTTCACGTCTAGCCTGCATGACGCGGCCGTCCACCGTGCGCTGCACCCTGTCCTCGATCTCGCTGCACAGGGACTCGACTTTCTGCCGCTCGTTGCCGACCACCACGAAGGTCCATTCGCTCGCTTCCAGCCGATTTTGCTGGCCACTCTCGCATACGGCTATCGCCGGGTTGCGGCCGTAGCGCTCGTGCACGCCGCCCATGCGCTGCCGCTTCTCCTTCAGCGATGCACAGCCGGGCAGCGAGACCTGCAGTGACAAGATGACGATGTGCATGGCTTCCTCCTGGCCTGCCTACGATGCCGATGGCGCCCCGGCTTTACGCTAGCACATGCCGTCACCCCTGCTCTGCACGACGGCACGACTCGCCCTGCCAGGCCCCATGCCGAACTGGCATGGCAGAGCGGCCTCAGGACGATACCGCAGCGCAACACGGCGTGATATACAGGCGGTGTCTTTTCCCCCTTTCCCTTCCCAGGAATTATCAAGATGCCCATCGGCTGTCCTGCCCCTGCCAGGCCACGGTCCCTCCGTCGGCCAGGCGCCCTGCTGTCCGTCATTCTGCTAGGTCTCGCCAGCCCGTTGGCCCATGCCGCCACCGGGCCTCTCGTGCTGACGAGCTCGCTGGTCGGTTTCGCCGCCGTGGCCCTGTTCGTTCTCGCCTACGGCCTGGTGATGGCCGAAGAAAAGATCCACATGCGCAAGTCCAAGCCGGTACTGGTCGCCGCCGGCTTGATCTGGGCCATGATCGGCTGGGTCTACGTTCAGGCCGGCATGCCCAACGAGGCCGAACACGCCTTTCGCGAGACGTTGCTCGAGTTCGCCGAGCTGATGCTGTTCCTGCTGGTGGCGATGACCTACATCAACGCCATGGAGGAGCGCCGGGTCTTCGACGCACTGCGCTCCTGGATGACACGCAAGGGCTTCAGCTACCGCCAGCTGTTCTGGCTCACCGGCGGTCTCGCCTTCGTGATCTCGCCGGTGGCCGACAACCTGACCACCGCCATGCTGATGTGCGCCGTCGTGATCAAGGTGGCCGAGGGCGACAAGCGCTTCATCAACCTGGCCTGTATCAACATCGTGGTGGCGGCCAACGCCGGCGGCGCCTTCAGCCCTTTCGGCGACATCACCACGCTGATGGTGTGGCAGGCCGGCATGCTGGAATTCTACGAGTTCTTCGCCCTGCTGGTGCCCTCGCTGGTCAACTTCCTCGTGCCGGCGGTGGCCATGAGCCTGTTCCTCGGCAATCGCACCCCGGATGGGGTCGATGAGGAGGTCGACCTCAAGCGTGGCGCACGGCGAATCATCGCCCTGTTCCTGCTCACCGTGGCCACCGCCGTGGCCAGCCATACCCTGCTCCACCTGCCCCCGGTGCTGGGGATGATGACGGGCCTCGGCTACCTGCAGTTCTTCGGCTACTACCTGCGCCGCACCCTGCCCCGCTCGCTGGAGCGCAAGCGCGAACGCTACACCCTGGCGGGGGATGAGCGCCGCCTGGCCCAGCTCGGCAGCGTGGTCCCGTTCGATGTCTTCAACCGCGTGGCACGGGCCGAATGGGACACGCTGCTGTTCTTCTACGGCGTGGTGATGTGCGTGGGGGGCCTGGGCTTCCTGGGTTACCTGAGCCTGGTGTCGGAACTGCTCTATAACGGCTGGAACGCCACCTGGGCCAATATCGCCCTGGGCCTGGTCTCGGCGGTGGTGGACAACATTCCGGTGATGTTCGCGGTGTTGACCATGCAGCCCGAGATGTCCCACGGCCATTGGCTACTGATCACGCTGACCGCCGGGGTCGGCGGCAGCCTGCTCTCCATCGGCTCCGCCGCCGGCGTCGCGCTGATGGGCCAGGCGCGTGGTTACTACACCTTTGCCGGGCACCTGCGCTGGGCGCCGGTCATTGCGCTGGGCTACGTCGCCAGCATCATCACCCACCTGTGGCTGAACGCCGCCAGCTTCCACTGACCGCCGCCCCCGGCTGCCGGCGCCAGGGATGGCGCCGTAGAGCCTGCGCTCCCCGCCAATGCCGCTCACGCTACCACCGGGGCGGCGTTCACACCTCGATGACCAGGTCCGCCACGAACAGAGGCGGCTCGAACTCCCCCGGGTACCCTCCGGGGTTCGCCAGCACTCGCGTGCCGTCGATTTCGCGATCCACCGGCTCGTGCACGTGGCCATGGATCCACAGGTCCATGCGTCCCATCATCGCCGGCAGATGGGAAGCGAAGGCCGGCGACAGCGCATCGCCCCGATAGCGCGGCGGAATGCATCCGGCGAGCGGCGCATGGTGGCTGATCACCACCCGTGGCCCGACGCAGGGCTCGGCCAGCTCCCCCGCGAGCCAGGCCAGGGCTTCGCTGTGCAATCGCTGGCTCTCCGCGGGGCTGAACGTTTCCCCCACCGGCTGCTCGATGATGCTGAAGTCCGGCATCAGCCAGCGCGCCTTCTCCTCGGTCAGCGCCGGGTCGTGGTCCGGGTCGTCGGCATGGAGCGCGAAGTCGGTCCACAGGGTGGTGCCATGGAAGCGCACGCCCCCCAGGCTGAGCGAGCGGTTGTCGAGCAGATGGATCCCCAGGCGCTCGGCCTCGGCGGCCAGCGCCTGGCGCAGCAGCGGCATGCAGCCGCCGTAGAATTCATGGTTGCCCGGCACGTAGAGGATCGGCAGCCCGGCGAAGCGCTCGGCGGCCCAGGCCAGGCCTTCCGCATGGCGGTGGATGTCCCCGGCGAGGATAACCGCATCCGCCGCCACGTCCGGCAACTCGCGCCCTTCGTCGAAATGTTCCAGAT
Organism: Billgrantia lactosivorans; assembly: GCF_003254665.1. Taxonomy (GTDB): domain Bacteria; phylum Pseudomonadota; class Gammaproteobacteria; order Pseudomonadales; family Halomonadaceae; genus Halomonas; species Halomonas lactosivorans. The sequence goes on from NZ_QHGY01000001.1 coordinate 755,842, forward strand.
GCAGGTCGGAAAGCACCCTGAGTCGCATGGCTACCTCCTCGTGTGCCGGCGCACCGGCAAGGATACCGCTCCGATCGGATTGACCCAGCATAAGCGGGCAGCGTGAGGCTTCGCCAGGTTTGGCTGATGCCAGCGCTTGCGACTATGTTGAAGTGGCCCGTAGCAAAGGGCACAACGACTCAAAGGAGGGAGTCTCATGGATACCCAGCACACCAGTACGTCCGCCCGGGATGTCGTCGACATCCTCACCCTCGACCACCGCGAGATGGAAGGACTCCTCGATCAGATCCAGCAGTCCCCGGACGGCGAACAGCGCCGCGAGCTGACCGACATGCTGATCGCCGAGGTGATGCGTCATTCCGTCGCCGAGGAGATGTATGTCTACCCGACGATGGAGAAGCGCATCCCCGACGGCGAACAGGAAGCCGAGCACGACAAGGAGGAGCACGACGAGATCGTGCAGGTGATGAAGCAACTGGAAGACGCCGACGCCGCCGAACCGGCCTTCATGGACCGCGTGCACAAGCTGGACGAGCTGCTGCGCCACCACGCCAAGGACGAGGAGGCCGACCAGTTTCCCAAGCTGCGGGCACGCCTCTCCGGCGAGGAGCTGGTCGAGCTGGGCAGTAAGGTGGAGAAGGCCAAGCAGCTGGCGCCGACCCGCCCCCACCCCAGCGCGCCCCATTCCGAGCTGTTCCACAAGACCGTCGGCGCGGGCGTCGGCATGGTCGACCGCCTGCGCGACCAACTCAGCGGCAGAATGACCGGGTGACCGTTACGGCACCTGCGCTTTCCCCGGGCGCCGCCCTCACGGCGCCCGGGGCCAGCACGTCCCCGCTTCCGTCGCTCGCCAAGCATTACCCGGAGCGGTGATAGCGAAGGCTTGGAATCACCGTGGCTTGGGTGTTTTTACCGTCTGCCGGCAGTCCGATGCCGCCTGACTGCGTAGCCCTGGCTGCGCCAATGGGCTGCCTTTGGGCGCTTTCAGACCCCGTGCCAGGTGCCTCGGGCCGAGCTGCTAGAGTGAACGCAAGGAATCGCCACCGAGGCTCGGCTCAGTCAGGAGGACGCCGTGACAAACAGCATACCGACCCCGGATCGCGGGGACGCCTTCGATATCATGGCGCGCTGGGGTTACGCCGCACGGGGCATCGTCTATCTGCTGGTCGGCGGCCTGGCCGCGCTGGCAGCGCTTGGCCAGGGTGGCGAGACGACGGACAGCCGCGGTGCACTGGAGAGCCTGATGGGCGCCGCGTGGGGCGACATCCTGCTCGGCGCCATCAGTCTGGGCCTTCTGGCGCATGCCCTGTGGCGTTGCGTGCAGGCCTTCCACGACAGCGACCACCACGGCACCGATGCCAAGGGCATGACCGTCCGGGCGGGACTGCTGGTGAGCGCGGCTACCCATGCCATGCTGGCGTTCTTTGCCGTCAGCCTGATCTTCACCCTGGGCGGGGGTTCGGGAGATTCCGGCGGGGGCTCACAGGGCATGGCCAGCTGGCTGATGCAACAGCCATACGGTCGCTGGCTGGTGGCGGCCGTGGGACTGGCGATCATCGGGGCCGGGGTTGCACACGGGATCAAGGGAGGCAAGGCGAAATTCGATCGCCACTTCGACATGCCGCCACAGACCCAGCGCTGGGCCTACCCCATCTGTCGCTTCGGCCTGGTAGTCCGCGGCCTGGTCTTCCTGATCATCGGCACCTTCTTCCTCATCGCCGCCTATCGGGTGGACCCCAGCGAGGCGGGCGGCCTGGCCGAGGCCCTCAACGCCCTTCGCGGTCAGGCCTTCGGCCGTTGGCTGCTCGCCTTCGTCGCCCTGGGCCTGTTCGCTTTCGGGCTCTACAGCCTGCTGGAGGCCGTGTACCGGCGAGTCAACGCGCCGGGCTGAGGCCTGCCGCCGGGCCGGTGTGGCCGGGACGGGCACGCGCAATTCAGTTGATGGAAAACCCTTCCATCGCGCATGCTAGGAATCCCATTCCCGCTCGCTCACCGGAGACACGACATGACGCAGCCCCGCCTCGGCTTCATCGGCATCGGCCTGATGGGAGCCCCCATGACACGCCGCCTGCTGGGCGCCGGCTTCGCGGTGACGGTGTGGAACCGCACCGCGGCGAAGTGCCAGTCGCTACGCGACGCCGGCGCCAGGGTGGCCGGCTCGATCGCCGAACTGGTGCAGGGCGCCGATGTGGTGATGCTGTGCCTGGCCAATACCGCCGTGGTGGAAGAGGTCGTGTTCGGCGAGGGCGGGGTGGCGGCCCACGGCCGCGCGGGGCAGTGGCTGGTCGATCTCTCCAGCAGCGACCCGGCGGCCACGCGCGCCTTTGCCGAGAAGCTGGATGAGGCGTGCGGCATGCGCTGGGTCGATGCGCCGGTTTCCGGCGGCGTGGCTGGCGCCGAGGCGGGAAGCCTGGCCATCATGTGCGGTGGCGCGAAAGCGGATGTCGAGGCCGTACGCGCCCTGCTCGCCCCGCTCGCGGCGCGGGTCACGCACATGGGCCCGGTGGGCGCGGGTCAGGTCACCAAGGTATGCAACCAGATGATCGTCGGCTGTCAGGCCGCGGTGATCGCCGAGATGGTGGCCCTGGCCGAAGCCAGCGGAGTGGACGCCGGCCGCCTGACCGAGGCGCTGGCCGACGGCTTCGCCGACTCCAAGCCGTTCCAGATCCTCACTCCGCGCATGGCGGCGAGCGAGTTCACCAACCCGGCCTGGCACCTGCGCACCTTGCTCAAGGATCTCGACCTGGCCACGGCCCAGAGCCAGCGCGTCGGCAGCGCCACGCCCATGAGCGGCCTCGCCGCCCAGCTGATGCGCGTCCACGTCAGCCATGGTCACGCCGAGCACGACCCGGCCACGCTGGTGGAGGCGTATCGCCGGAAAGAGGGCTAACCTTGCGATGCCTGTCCGCGGGCTTTTTCGTCCGGCGGTTCGGGGGTCAGGAAGGGCTGGATCAGCATGCGGTCCAGCCTCAGCTCGCGCGGATCGCGGAACGCCTCGATGCCCAGCGTCATGCCGAGGTGGCCGGCGCCGGGCTGGTCCCGGTAGGTGCCGAACAGGCGGTCCCACCAGGGCAGGTTGAAGCCGAAGTTGCTGTCGGTCTCGCGACGCACGATGGAGTGGTGAACGCGGTGCATGTCGGGCGTCACCACGACGAGGCGCAGCCGGCGCTCGAGCCACTCCGGCAGGCGCACGTTGCCATGATTGAACAGGGAAGTGGCGTTGAGCAGGACCTCGAAGATCAGCACCGCCACGGCCGGCGCTCCCAGCAGCGTCACCACGGCGACCTTGATGGCCATCGAGATCAGGATCTCCAGCGGGTGGAAGCGCAACCCGGTGGTCACGTCGAATTCCAGGTCCGCATGGTGCATGCGGTGCAGCCGCCACAGCCAGGGCACGGCATGAAACAGCCGGTGCTGGAAGTAGATTGCCGCATCGAGCAGCAGCACCGAGAGCGGCAGCGCCAGCCACAGCGGCGCCGAGACCAGGTGAAACAGGCCCCAGCCGTGCTCGGCGGCCGTCAGGGCGGCCCCCACCGCCGCCAGGGGAAAGACCAGGCGAACCGCCAGGGTATCCAGCACCACGATCGAGAGGTTGCCGGGCCAGCGCTGGCGACGCCGGATTCTCTGCTCGCGGCGTGCGGCAAGGATCTCCCATAGCGCCATCGCTGCCAATACCAGCAGAAACGCGCCGAGCCGGACCAGCGGTTCGTGAAGCAGTAGTATATCGCTCATGTTCATGGCTCCGGCGAATCCCTGCTCTGATGGTATCGCTTTCGAGCGGGATTTGTCCCTTGCACCACCCTTCCGTACACTTGTTTGACTCTCCCCTACACGATGCTACGCCGAGGCATGACCATGGCTTTCGATTCGACCTCTACCTACGTGGCTACCGATGCCTTGAAGCAGGCGGTGAACGCCGCCGTGACCCTCGAACGGCCGCTGCTGATCAAGGGCGAGCCGGGCACCGGCAAGACCCTGCTGGCCGAGGAACTGGCGAACTCGCTGGGCACCCAACTGATCACCTGGCACATCAAGTCCACCACCAAGGCGGCCCAGGGCCTCTACGAGTACGACGCGGTGAGCCGCCTCCGCGACTCCCAGCTCGGCGTCGAGGGCGTGGAGAACGTCGAGAACTACATCAAGCCCGGCAAGCTGTGGGAAGCCTTCACCGCCGATGAGCGCGTGGTGCTGCTGATAGACGAGATCGACAAGGCCGACATCGAGTTCCCCAACGACCTGCTCCAGGAGCTGGATCGCATGGAATTCCACGTCTACGAGACCGGCGAGACCGTTCGCGCCCGCCACCGGCCGATCATCGTGATCACCTCGAACAACGAGAAGGAGCTGCCCGACGCCTTCCTGCGCCGCTGCTTCTTCCACTACATCGAGTTTCCCGACCGCGAGACCATGGCCGCCATCGTCGACGTGCACTTCCCCGACATCGCGCCACAGCTGGTCAGCCAGGCGCTGGAGGTGTTCTTCGACCTGCGCCAGGCGCCAGGGCTGAAGAAGAAGCCCTCCACCTCCGAGCTGGTGGACTGGCTGAAGCTCTTGATGGCCGACGAACTGGCCCGCGAAGCGCTTTACCACCGCGATCCCGTAAAAGCGATTCCGCCGCTGGCAGGCGCCCTGGTCAAGAACGAGCAGGATACCCAACTGCTCGAGCGCCTGGCGTTCATGATGCGCCGCCAGGGCCAACAGAGGCGCTGAGCCATGTTCATCGGCCTGTTCGAAACCCTCAAGCGCGCCGGCGTACCGGTATCGCTGCGCGAACTGCTCGACCTGCATGCGGTGGTCGAGCGCGGCGTGGTATTCGCCGACATGGAGGCATTCTATCAGGTGGCGCGCACCGTGCTGGTCAAGGACGAGCGCCACTTCGACCGCTTCGATCGCGCCTTCGCCGCCTGGTTCGACGGCCTGGAAAATCTCGATGCCGCCATCGAGGCGCTGATTCCCGACGACTGGCTACGCCGTGAATTCGAGAAGCAACTCTCCGAGGAGGAGAAGGCGCAGATCGAGTCGCTGGGCGGGCTCGAGAAGCTGATCGAAACCTTCAAGCAGCGCCTGGAAGAGCAGCAGGAGCGCCACGCCGGCGGCAACAAGTGGATCGGCACCGGTGGCACCAGCCCCTTCGGCGCCTACGGCTACAACCCCGAGGGCATTCGCATCGGCCAGCAGGGCTCGCGCCACCGCCGCGCGGTGAAGGTATGGGACGAGCGCCGCTTCCGCGACTACGACGACTCCCTCGAACTCGGCACGCGCAACATCAAGATGGCGCTGCGCCGGCTGCGCAAGTTCGCCCGCCAGGGCGCGGCGGAGGAGTTCGACGTCGATGCCACCATCCGCGACACCGCCCGCGACGCCGGCTTGCTCAACGTGCGCATGCGCCCGGAGCGCCACAACGCGGTGAAGGTGCTGCTGTTCCTCGACGTGGGCGGCTCCATGGACGATCACATCCGCGTCTGCGAGGAGCTGTTCTCCGCCGCCCGTTCGGAGTTCAAGCACCTGGAGCACTACTATTTTCACAACTGCTTGTACGAAGGGGTGTGGCGCAACAACTACCGGCGCACCAGCGAGCGTATCCCCACCATGGACGTGCTGCACACCTACGGCCGCGACTACCAGGTGGTGATCGTCGGCGATGCCGCCATGTCGCCCTACGAGGTGACCCATCCCGGCGGCAGCGTGGAGCACTTCAACGAGGAGGCCGGTGCCGTATGGCTGAAGCGCCTGGCCGATGCCTTCCCCCGCCTGGCCTGGCTCAACCCCATGCCGCCGCGCGCCTGGGAATACACCCACTCCACCCAGTTGATCCGCCGGCTGATCGGCGAGCGCATGTATCCCATGACCCTGGAAGGGCTCGAGAACGCCATGCGCGAGCTGGCGCACGGCTGACGTCGGCGGCTGCACTGGGCGATGAGCTTGCCCATCCCGCGACGGCTCCCTATACTGTATTTTCATACAGCTTTTTGCATGAGATGCCGAATCAAACGAGCGGCCGGGCAGGCCCGGTGGCGAGACATTCCCGATAGCCCTTCTGTGTTATTAACTTGAAAAATAACCCTTAAGGGCTATTATCCAGTCACGACCCTTACCACGCAGGCGAGCCAATGGTGCAGCGCATTGCCGTGCTCACGGGCGACCTTGTCGATTCCCGCAAGGCCAGCGACCCGAAGCGGCTCTTCGAGGTGCTCGATGCCACTCTCGAGGCGATCACCGGCCGCTACGGCGGCCAGAGCGAACGTTACCGCGGCGACGGCTTTCAGCTCGCCCTGCCCGACCCGGCCTCGGCCATGCCCGCGGCAGTGCTGCTGCGTGCGGCACTGATCCGCCATTCCGAAGAGCGACAGCGCTGGGACGCGCGCATTGCGGTCGCCATCGGCAAGGATCGCTGGCAGCCCGGACAGGGGGTCAGCGAGGCCAGCGGCGAGGTCTTCGTGCACTCCGGCCAGGCCCTCGACGCCATGAGCGAGGGTTCTGCCCACCTCTGCCTGGTCGAGGATCGCCCCAGCGAATGCCTGGCGCTGCTGACCCGCTTCGTCGACGACCTGATCGACGGCTGGTCGCGCTACGCCGCCGAGGCGGTCTACCTTAGCCTGTGGCACGAGGAACCCCAACAGGCGCTGGCCAGGCGGCTCGGCATCAGCCAGCCCAGCGTGCACAAGCGGCTGCGGGCGGCGCGCTGGCCCCTGCTCGACGACTACCTGCGCCATCTCGAACAGCGCTTCAAGGACAACCCACGATGAACGCCGATCTCTCGCTGTTGCTGGGGCTGGTGCTGGTCCATCTGCTCGGCGATTTCGCCCTGCAGCCAAGGCGCTGGGTCGAGGCCCGCTACACACGCAAGGTACGCTCGCCGCAGCTCTACCTCCACGCCGCGCTGCACGCCGGGCTGACCTTCGCGGTGCTGGGCGCGGCCACCCTCACCCACTCGACCGCAGGCTCCCTGTCCATGGCGCTGGGTGGCGCCTTGGCCATCGGTTCGAGCCACGCCCTGATCGACCTTGGCAAGGCCTATCTGCCCCCGCAAAGGCTGCGCTGGTTCTTGCTCGACCAGGCGCTGCACCTGCTGGTGTTGCTGGGCGTCTGGCTGACCTGGCTGGGCGATTGGCAGCCGTTGATCGCGTTCTGGCAATGGCTGTTCACCCCACCGGTACTCGGCGTCGTCGTCGCGTACCTGCTCGTCACAAGGCCGCTGTCGATCGTGATCGCCCTGGTCATGCGCCGCTGGAGTGCCGAGATCGACAACCCGGGCACCCTCATCGCCGCCGGGGCACGCATCGGCATGGCCGAGCGCGTGCTGGTGCTGACCCTGGTGCTGCTCGACCAGCTGACCGCCATCGGCTTCCTGCTCGCCGCCAAATCGGTGCTGCGCTTCGGCGAACTGCGCGGGGCGCAGGATCGCAAGCTGACCGAGTACGTGCTCATGGGCACCCTGCTCAGCGTCTCGACCGCGATGGTGCTGGGCCTGCTGATTCGACTGGCGACGACGGGGGGCTGAACATGCCGCACCGCTGGGCCACCTTGATGAGCATGGCCATGACGGCAGCATGGCTGGCCGGCTGCGCCGCCCCCGGACACCTCGAGCAGCGCGACGGCTACGCGGTGGATCACAGTCAGGTGTCAGCCTCCCACTCCAGCCGGGTGCGCCACCTGGTGCTGCACTACACCGACGTCGACGAGGCCGAATCGCTGGCCGTGCTCACCGGCCCCCATGTCAGCGCCCACTACGTATTGCCGCTGCCGGCACGAGACCACCGCGGCCAGCCGCTGGTCTACCAGCTGGTCGACGAGGAGCGCCGCGCCTGGCACGCCGGCGCCAGCGCCTGGAGGGGCCGCACCAACATCAACGACACCTCGATCGGCATCGAGATCGTCAATTCCGGGCCCGACCGCCCGTATGCCGATGTGGAACGGCTGCTGGAAGAGGCCCCGGACGCCCCTGTGGAGATCCACTGGGCGCCCTACCCCGAGGCGCAGATCGAGGCGTTGATCGCTCTTTCGCGTGACATCATCGAGCGCCATGGCATCCATCCCACCGACGTGGTGGCACATTCCGACATCGCACCGACGCGCAAGATCGACCCCGGCCCCCGCTTCCCGTGGCGCGAGCTGTATCAGGCGGGCATCGGCGTGTGGCCGGAGGAGGAAGACGTCGCGCGCTGGCAGGCCCGCTTCGCGACCCAGGCGCCACCACTTGCCACCCTGCAGCGGGCGCTCGGGGCATGGGGCTATTCGCTCGAGGAGAACGGCAGTCCGGACCGCACGACCCGCGCGGTGCTGCGCGCCTTCCAGATGCGCTTTCGCCCCGCCGACTACCGCGGCCGGCCGGATACCGAGACAGCGGCCATCCTCTGGTCACTGCTGGAAAAATATCGCCCCCTCGAGCTGCAACGGCTCGAGGGGGCGATGGCGGCGCCGGGCCAGTGACGGCGTTTACATCGTCGCCAGCCGCTCGCGGTCGTGGATACCGGCCATGCGCACCAGTGCCAGGGCTTCGTCGAGACTTTCCACCTCCTCGACCCTCAACAGTTCGCGGTCGAGGCTCACCGGCATGCCGGTCCTCGCGGAGAGCAGTCGCTCCAGCGCGGGCAGGTCCATGCCTTCCTCCATCGGCAGGACATCGACGCCGGCGCTGTCGTGGGCGCTGGGCAGGTAGATGGTGCCGTTGGAGAAGTCCACGGCGTAGGCGATCACTCCCGGAACGATGAAGAACAGCAGCCCCACGCCGTTGGCGATGGCCACCACCGGGTCGATACGGCCGCTCAACTGGCCCTTGCGCTCGGGATGAAAGACGGTACCGCAACCCACCAGGGCGATGAGGGAGGTGCCAAGCACCAGGCCAGCCAGGGCCCGGCGGATTCGGATCGTCATGGAACGGATGCTCCGCAGAGGGTCAGCTTACCGACGCCGGACGATTGCCGCCCTTGGCGCCGCCATGGAGAATGGCGGGAGATTACCACAACAGCGACTCATACGTACGTTTGAAACTTTCACGGAGGGACCCATGAGCGAAACGCGACTGCTCACCTGCCAGGGCAGCGCCATCGAGCCGCGACTGGATGCACTGGCCACCCTGCGCATCACCGTGTTCCGTGATTACCCCTACCTGTATGACGGCAGCTTCGACTACGAGGCCAACTACCTGCGCCGCTACGCCGAGTGCCCCGAGAGCCTGTTCGTACTGGCCGAGGACGGCGATGCCCTGGTGGGGGCCGCCACCGGCATGCCGCTGGCCGAGGACGTGGAGGAATTCCGTGCGCCGTTCGAGCGTGCCGGCTTCGATATCGACAGCGTGTTCTACTACGGCGAATCGGTACTGCTGCCGAGCTACCGGGGTCGCGGTATCGGCAAGGCCTTCCTCGCCGAGCGCGAGCGCCACGCGGCCAAGCGCGGCTTTGCCACCGTGGCCTTCTGCGCCGTGGAGCGCCCCGCCGATCACCCGCTGAAGCCGGCCGACTACGTGCCGCTGCATGGCTTCTGGCGCTCGCAGGGCTACGAGCGCCACCCGGAGCTCGCCACCACCTTTCGCTGGAAGGACATCGGCGAGCCGGAGGAGAGCGACAAGCCGATGGTGTTCTGGCTGAAGTCATTGAGATAACAGTCACACGAGGGGCGCCGGGGACAGGAGGTCATTTGCCAGGGGTGAGGAGCACTGCTCCGCTCGCAGGACCGGGATGCGTGAGCGAAGCAGGGCAAATGTAGCGCCCAGGGATGGGGGCACAGCGCCTCCTTGAAGCCCGGTCGACGGACCAGCGCCGAGGCATACGGGTTGAGCAACGCTTTTGCCGCCGTTACCCGTTGGCCGTACAATGCCCCGAACGCCGCCCGCCGCGGCACCTCGACTCATGTCAGCCCATGCTGGAAGGAAACGCCGGACCCATGCGCGCCACTCAACTGTTGATTGCCACTCTCAAGGAAACGCCTGCCGACGCCGAGGTCATCAGCCACCAGCTGATGCTGCGTGCCGGCATGATCCGCCGCCTCACCTCCGGCCTGTACACCTGGCTGCCGGTCGGCCTGCGTACGCTGCGCAAGGTGGAGCGGATCGTGCGCGAGGAGATGGATCGCGCCGGGGCCCAGGAAGTGCTGATGCCGGCGGTGCAGCCCGCCGAGCTGTGGCAGGAGTCCGGCCGCTGGGAGCAGTACGGCCCCGAGCTGCTGCGCCTGAAGGACCGCCACGAGCGCGACTATTGCGTCGGCCCCACCCATGAAGAGGTGATCACCGACCTGATGCGCCGCGAGCTCTCCAGCTACAAGCAGCTGCCGGCCAACTTCTACCAGATCCAGACCAAGTTCCGCGACGAGATCCGCCCGCGCTTCGGGGTGATGCGCTCGCGCGAGTTCATCATGAAGGACGCCTACTCCTTCCACATCGACCAGGCCTCCCTCAAGGAGACCTACCAGGCCATGTACGACGCCTACGTGCGGATCTTCACCCGCCTGGGCCTGGATTTCCGTCCCGTGCTGGCCGACAACGGCGCCATCGGCGGCACCGGCTCCCACGAGTTCCACGTGCTTGCCGCCTCGGGCGAGGACGATATCGCGTTCTCCACCGAGTCCGACTACGCCGCCAACATCGAGAAGGCCGAGGCACTGCCCGCGCCGCAGGGCACCCATACCGAACGCGCTGCACCGAGCGAGGAGCTGCGCCTGGTCGACACGCCCAACGCCAGGACCATCGCCGCGCTGGTGGAACAGCACGGCCTGCCCATCGAGAAGACCATCAAGACGCTGATGGTGCGCGCCACCGAGGGCGGCCTGATCGCCCTGCTGGTGCGCGGGGACCACGAGCTCAACGAGGTCAAGGCCGAGAACCTGCCCGAAGTGGCGGCCCCGCTGACCATGGCCACGGAAGCGGAGATACGCGCCGCGGTGGGTGCCGGCCCCGGTTCGCTGGGCCCGGTGAACCTCGACATGCCGGTCATCATCGACCGCAGCGTGGCACTGATGAGCGACTTCGGCGCCGGCGCCAACGTCGACGGCAAGCACTACTTCGGCATCAACTGGGAGCGCGACGTGGCGCTGCCCAAGGTGGCCGACATCCGCAACGTGGTCGAGGGCGATCCCTCGCCGGACGGCCAGGGCACCCTCTCGATCAAGCGCGGCATCGAGGTCGGCCACGTGTTCCAGCTGGGCACGAAGTACTCCGAGTCGATGAACGCCACGGTGCTCGACGACAACGGCAAGGCGGCCCACCCCTGGATGGGCTGCTACGGCATCGGCGTGACCCGCGTGGTGGCCGCCGCCATCGAGCAGAACCACGACGAGAGCGGCATCATCTGGCCCAACGCCATCGCCCCCTTCCAGGTCGCCCTGGTGCCGATGAACGCCCACAAGTCGCAGCGCGTGCGCGAGGAGTCCGAGCGGCTCTACCAGGCCCTGACCGCCGCCGGCATCGACGTGCTGCTGGACGACCGCGACCTGCGCCCGGGGGTGAAGTTCGCCGATCAGGAGCTGATCGGCATTCCCCATCGCCTGGTGGTCGGCGACCGCGGGCTGGACAACGGTGAACTGGAGTACAAGGGGCGGCGTGACAGTGAAGCGACCATGGTGCCGGCCGACCACATCGTCGAGTTCCTGCGCGAACGAACCGCGCTCTGAACGCCTGCCGGCCGCGGCGCTACTGGTCGCGGCCGGCCTGCTTGGCAGCGTACCAGCGTCGGCGCTCGAGCATGGCGAGGAGTTCCACGCCGAGGAAGCTGGCTTTCTCGACGCCCTGCCCGTTGCCCTGGAGGCGCCACCCGCTCAGCGGGTACGGGTGGAAGCCGACATCCCGCCGTCGCTGCGCCAGACCCTCGATACGCTGGTGACCACACCGCCTTCGCCGGACCAGGTATGGGCGGCACGTCAGTGGATGAGCGAGATGGAGCCCAGGCTTGCACGCTTCGTCCACGACGAGGCTCTGCGCGGCGAGATGCTCACCCGCATCTACCACGAGGCCCGGCTGGCCGGACTGGCGCCCGAGATCGTGCTCGCCGTGATCCAGGTGGAGAGCGCCTTCCAGCCGCAGGCGATCTCCTCCGCCGGCGCCGTGGGGCTGATGCAGATCATGCCATTCTGGATCCGTGAGCTGGGCCGCAGCGCCGACGATCTGATGGACCCCTGGCTCAACCTGCGCTACGGCTGCACCATCCTCGCCCACTACCTGGCCGTCGAACGCGGCGACCTTACCCGGGCGCTGGCCCGCTACAACGGCAGCTTGGGCCAGACCTGGTATCCCGAACGGGTGATGCGCACCTGGACCGAGCACTGGTGGGTCGAGCGCTGAAGGCAACGTGGACGCACAAAAAAATGCCGGCCCAATTGGGCCGGCTACTGGGGGGAAGATCCCCCCTCCCCTGACGACTTGCTCTGCTGGCTGGCTCAGTGCTTGCGCTTGCGACGGTGATCGCGAATCACGAAGCCGACCCAACCTGCCAAGAACGCGACCATCATCGCGACGGTTACCAGCCCGAAAATCACTGCGTCATCCCAGTACATGGTGGTCTCTCCCCGTCACCTGATGCGATGGGTTCACTCTAGCCCGTTGATGACAGGGGAAAACTGACCTGCATCAAATTTCGCCGCGGGCGTGGCGAGTGACGCGCGGCGAATTGATGCAGGTCAGTTTTTGGGCAAGGTTTTCATCGCGTGCGGCCTAGGGCAGCTTGCGATCTTCCACTGCGGAGGGGGTGACGTCGGCGGCAAGCGGGTGGCCCTTGGCCAGCTCGGCGCGAGTCGCCTCGCGCACCTCGAGCACTTCCAGTGCATAGCTCAGCGTCTGGCCGGCCAACGGGTGATTGGTATCCACCACCACGCTGTCGTCACGGACCTCGAGCACCGTGACGATCTGCGGGCCGTCGTCGCCCGGGGTCTGGAAGCGCATGCCGGGGGCCAAGGCGTCCTGGGGAAAGGCGCCGCGACCGACCTGCTGCACCAGCTCGTCGTTGCGCTCGCCGTAGGCTTCGTGCGGCGCCAGGGTCACGACGAGCCTGTCACCGGCCGCGTGCCCCGCCAGGGCACGCTCGAGGGCGGCCATGATGTTGTCGTGGCCATGCAGGTAGTCGAGGGGCGTGGCGCGCGCCCGCGAGTCGTCGAGCACCTGTCCCTGCGCGTCGCTGAGAACGTAGTGCAGGGTCACGACCCGCTGCGGGGCTATGTTCATGGGGTCTCCTCTTGTCGATGGCGAGGCCTGCAGACCCGGGGCTCAGGTACGCGGCCGCAGGTTCGCCACGGGCATTTCCAGCTGCTGCTGGCGATTGAGCAGGTTGAGCAGGACGATCGCCCGCTCGTCGCCCTTGTGGCTGGCAAAGACCGCCTGCAGATCCTTGAACGGCCCTTCGGTGATCTCGACCTTCTCGCCGGCGCGGAAGTAGACGTTGGCCACGTTCTCCTGCCCCTGGGCGCCCTGCTCGCGCAGCATGCTCACCAGCTCGTCGTCGACCGGCAGCGGCCGGTCGCCGAAGGTGACGATCTTGAGCACGCCCCGGGTCGAGCGGATCGGCCGCCAGTTGCTGGCGATGCGGTCGAGGCAAATGAACAGGTAGTGGGGGAACAGCGGCTCGTCCAGCCAGACCAGCTTGCCGCCGCGTTTCTTCTGCACCTGCAGGATGGGATGGAACAGTTCGTAGCCCTGGTTGGCGAGGTGCTCCGCGGCGCGGAAGGATTCCCCGCCCTTGCACTGAACGACGTACCAGCGCGGCAGGCTATCGTTCTCGTCTTCGATCGGCTGACGTTCGCTGTGGCTCATGAAGGCCTCCTACCGGATATCCTGCTGGCATCGATGCCGGGGCTCTGCAACAATCGAGCGGCCGAACGATGGGGCCTCCTGGGCCGCCCACCTCCGCCGAGCGGTGGGCCATTCTAACACTCTTGCCGGCCGTGGGCCGCCCCCCGGCCAACGACCATCGAGGAGTTCCGCCACGCATGATCACCCCCACCGCTCAGCGCAGTTGGCGAGCCGCCCTGGCGATCTACCTGCGAGCCCCCGTGATCACCATGCTGTTCCTGGGCTTCTCGGCCGGGTTGCCGTTCCTGCTGGTCTTCTCGACCCTGTCGGCCTGGCTGCGCAGCGACGGCGTCGAGGTAGCCGCCATCGGCTTCTTCTCCTGGATCGGCATGCTCTACTCGATCAAGTTCTTCTGGGCTCCGGTGGTGGACCGCCTGGCCCTGCCCGTGTTGACCCGCAGCTTCGGCCAGCGCCGCGGCTGGATGCTGCTCGCCCAGGCCTTGATCGTCGCGGGCCTGGTCGGCCTGGCGAGCCTCGACCCGCGGCAGAACCTGGTACTGGTGGCGAGCTTCGCGCTGCTGGTGGCCTTCGGCTCGGCCACCCAGGACATCGCCATCGACGCCTTCCGCATCGAGTCGGCGCCGGACGACATCCAGGCGGCCATGGCCTCGACCTACATCATCGGCTATCGCGGCGGCCTGCTCGCCGCCGGCGCCGGAGCCCTCTACGTGGCCTCCTGGCTCTCCTGGCACGCGGCCTACCTGACCATGGCGATGCTGGTCGGCGTGGGCGTCATCACGGTGCTGCTGCGCCCCGAGCCCGAGCGCCTGTCGCTGACCACGCAGTTGATCCACGAGCCTCGCGTACGCGCCTTCATCCGCGTCAGCCGTGGCAAGCCGCGCCTGCTGCGGCGGCTGGGCGCCTGGCTGATCGGCGCGGTGGTGTGCCCCTTCACCGATTTCGTGTCCCGCCATCGGCTCAAGGCGCTGTGGCTGCTGGTGTTCGTGGCGGTGTTCCGCATCAGCGACCTGGCGATGGCCTCGATGGCCAATCCGCTCTATATCGACATGGGCTTTTCGCTGGCGACCATCGCCAACGTCACCAACGTGTTCGGCATCGCCATGAGCATCGGCGGCGGCATCCTGGGTGGGCTGCTGGTGGCGCGCTACGGGATCGGCCCGATCCTGGTGCTGGGGGCGACGGCGGCGACCTTGACCAACCTGCTCTTCGCCGGCCTGGCGCTGGCCGGCCAGAGCCTGCCGATGCTGGTGATGGCGATCGTCGGCGACAACCTGGCCAATGGCCTGGCCAGCGCGGTGTTCATCGCCTTCCTGTCGAGCCTGACCTCGCGCGCCTACACCGCGACCCAGTATGCGCTGTTCTCGTCGCTGATGACGCTGCCGGGCAAGTTCCTGAGCGGCTTCGGTGGCATGGTCGTGGCGGCGGAGGGTTACGCGACCTTCTTCGTCATCGCCACGGCACTGGGGCTGCCGGCCATCGCGCTGGCGATCTGGATCAGCCGCGACAGGGAGCTGGTGCCGCCGCCCGCCCCCCGCGCGGCCTGACCGCGCTCAGCCGTCGATCTGCTCCTGCAGCCAGGCCAGCGCCCCCGGCGTGGCGCGCCACTGGTCGCGCATCAGCGTACGGTATTGCCACGCCTCGGCGCGGGTGCCGGGCTCGGCGACGCTGTCCGGGCCCGACGGCACCGGGCGAGTCTGCTCGGCGCACAGCATGGACAGCGCATGGGGATTGTGGCGACGCACCTCGCGCAGCGCCTCGTTGGCCTCGTCGAGGCGCTCCAGCCGGAACAGCGCCAGCGCCCGGCCCATCAGCAGGCCCAGCACCGGGGTGTCGTCGCGGCGGGTTTCGGTCACCGCCAGCGCCTCGCGATCTCGCCCCTCGCGCAGCAGCTGGTCGAGCACCAGCTCCTGCAGGCCCAGGCTGTCCTGATCGTCGAGCGAGAGCAGCCGCTCGGCCAGGCGACGGGAGCGCTCCCGGGCCCCCCGCTCCATGCCGACCACCAGCGCCAGGCCGGTACGCAGCAGCACCGCGTTGTCGGCGCTGTCCCACAGAAAGGGGCCCTGACCCTCGCCGCGGATCCGCTCGAGCCAGCGTTCCAGGCGATCGGCGAGCGGCTCGAACAGGCTAGGGGACATCCACGGCAGGCTGCCGAAGCGGCTGGTCAGGGCCAGGGTGAGCGACTCCACCACCCGCGGCGAGTCGAGCCATTCGGGATGCGCGCAGAGTTCGCGCAACCAGTCGCCGGCCTGGATCCACGGATCGCCCTTGAGGCCCAGCGCGCTCTCGTCATCGACCTCGACCTGGAAATGCTTCTGCCAGGCGGCGAACAGGGTGTCCTCCCGCGCGCTGCTGTGATACTCCAGCTCGCCGTCGGGCGTGCGACGCACGTCCAGGCCGCGCGCAGTGGGCAGCTCAGAGAGCAGCTCCTGCAACGACGCCAGCGGCTCGGCCAGGTCCTCCTCGGCGTTGAGCAACTGGTCGGCCAGGGTGGCGCCGGGGTTATCCGCCAGGTCGGCCAGGAACTGCAGCTGGTCGGGCTCCAGCTCGCCCTTGCGCGCCAGGCGCCGGAACCAGAAGCGCGCGCGCTCGGCGGCCTCCTCCTCGTGCCCCTCGTGGAGCAGCAGCATGGCCTCGATATAGGCCAGGGTCGGCGAGTCGGGCAGCGCCTGCTGGGCACGCACGAAGGCGGAACGGGCGCTGTCGAGGTCGTCGTTGTCCAGGTGCATCAGGCACAGCCGCTCCAGGGCCACGCCGCGCAGGAACAGCGGGCCACGCTCGAGCACCTCGTCGAGCAGGTCGGCGCGCTTGCGGATGAAGCCGCGCTCCTGGTAGAGGTCGATCAGCAGCTCGAAGGCGGGCTCGGCCTGGGCCGGCAGGCGCGACCAGTCGGCACGCTGGAACAGCGATTCGAGGATCTGCTGGGCACGCCCGCGCTGGCCCGTCTCGGCGGCGATCAGCCCGGCCTCGAGCAGGGCCTGGGCGGGGGCGTGGCCGCTCTCCAGGGCGGCCTTGAGCGTGGGCCCCTTCCAGTCGCGCAGCGAGAGCATCCACATGAGATGGTCGGGCACTTCGGCGGGCATCGCGACGGCCCCGCAGCAGTGCTTGGTCTTGCGCCCGGAATCGCACCAGCAGGGTTCGTTGCGGCCGGGGCGTGCCAGGGGCTCGCAGGTGAAGCCGGCACGTTCGAGCGGGGTCTGGCTCCACAGGATCGGCGCCAGGGCCTGGGCCATGGCCAGGTCGCCGCCCATCAGCTCGGCCCCCTCCTCGCGCGCCCACGCCATCAGGGCCGGATAGCGCTCCTCCTCACGGATGGCTGCCAGGGCCCCCGACGCATAGCCCAGCAGCTGTTCCACCCATACTGCCAGCATCACACTCTCCGCCAGTTCAAAAGGCGAATATAGTAACAGGGAAGCGCCGCTCGGTGCTGCACACAAGAGCGGTCGCACATGGCTCAGCGCCTCGCCCAGGCCAGCAGCGGCCGGGTGCGGGCGTGCATGTCGAGACGAGCCCCCAGGCGCACCAGATTCCAGTAGTGGCCGTTCAACGTGCGCGACAGCAGCAGCACGTCGGCCGGTGGCTGCAGGCGGTCCATGGCCGCCCAGACGCGGGGCGTGAGATCGCGCAGGCGGCGATGCACTCGAACGTCCGAGAAGTCCTGGGGCCCGGGCGCGAACAGCGGCGCCACCGCCTCGGCGGACTCGCGATACAGCGCCAGCGGCGCGCCCTGCCCCTGGCGTCCGCCCAACCGGCGCAGGGCCTCGTCCATGGCCATGGGGTCGCCGGCCAGGGTCGCGTCGAGCAGCTGCAGCATGGCCCGGAGGTGCGCTTCGGGTACGCGGATCACCGCTCCCAGGTCGTAGATCACCAGCCGCCCCTCGGCGTCGACGGCAAAGTTGCCGGCGTGGGGGTCCGCGTGCAGCTCGCCATGAGTGAAGAGCTCCTCGGTGAGCCAGTCGGCCAGCGTCGTGGCGACGCGCTGGCGCACGCCATCGTCCGCCCCCTCCAGCTCGCGCAACGGCGTGCCGGCCACGTAGCGCATCGCCAGCACTCGCGGCCCGGAGCGTTCCGGCAGCGGCTCGGGTATCAGCAGCCCCTGCAGATGCGCATAGCGTTGACGATAGCGCGCCAGCGCCCGCGCCTCGGCGTGATAGTCGAGCTCGCTGCGCAGGCTGGCGGCAAGCTCCTCGAACAGCGCATCCAGTCGCGCCTGGGGCACCTTGAGCCAGCGCCCGAGCCGCATGATGCGCCGAAGCTGGGCCAGGTCGTCCTCCAGCACCTGCGTGAGGCCCGGGTACTGCACCTTGAGCACCAGGGTGTCGCCGGCGTGGCTGACCGCGCGATGCACCTGCCCCATGGAGGCGCTGGCGAAGGGAACTCGTTCGATCTCGCGGAAATGGAGATCCGGGTCGCCATACTGCTCGACCAGGGTGCGTCGTATCCCTTCCCAGGGCATGGGCTCGGCCTGGCGCTGCAGGCGCGCCAGCTCGGCGGCGAGATCCGGCGGCAGCAGGTCGTCCCACTGGGCCATGATCTGGGCCAGCTTCATGGCCGGCCCCTTGAGCTCGGAGAGCCCCTCGAACAACGCCTCGCCCAGCGCACGCCAATCGGCCTCGCCGCCCAGCCGGCTGCGCAGCAGGGTACCGCCGGTACGCGCCCCGAGACCCAGCAGACGCCGTGCCCTTCCGCGCTCTCGCATGCTGGCACTCCCTCAGCCTGTCGGTTTGCATTTGCTACCGGCATTGTACCCCTAGAGGTGCCTCTGCTCCCTGGCCTTGTGGAACGATTACTGTAAGAATATCCATAAATGACGTGACTCGACTGCAGCGGAAAGATGACATGCGCCTGATCATCGCCGAGAAACCGAGCCTGGCCCGGGCCATCGCCGAAGCCCTGCCGGGCGGCATGCGCCGCGAGGACGGCGCCATCCACGCCGGCGACAGCGTGGTGACCTGGTGCCTGGGCCACCTGCTGGAGCAGGCCCCGCCCGATGCCTACGATCCCGCCTTCAAGCAGTGGCGGCTGGATCACCTGCCGATCCTGCCGGCGCGCTGGCTGCTCGCACCGCGGCCCAAGGCCAGGGGGCAGCTGGCGACCATCCGCAAGCTGCTCAAGCAGGCCCGCGAGGTGGTGCATGCCGGCGACCCGGATCGCGAGGGGCAGCTGCTGGTGCAGGAGGTGATCGAATACCTCGGCTGGAAGGGCCCGGTAACGCGCCTGCTGGTCAGCGATCTCAACCGGCCGGCGGTCCAGCGAGCCCTGGCGCGGCTGGAGGACAACGCCCGCTATCAGTCGCTCTACCGTGCCGCCGAATCGCGCTCCCGCGCCGACTGGCTGTACGGCATCAACCTGACTCGCGCCTGGACCCTCACCGGGCGTCAGGCCGGCCATGACGGCGTGCTCTCGGTGGGCCGGGTGCAGACACCGGTGCTCGGGCTGGTGGTGCGCCGCGACGCCGAGATCCGCGATTTCCGCCCCTATCCCTTTCACGTGCTGTGGGCCGACCTGGCGGTGGCCAACGGTCGTCTGCGTGCCTGGTGGCAGCCCGGCGAGGACCACCGGCTCGATGACCAGGGACGCCTGCTCGAGCGCGCCCCGGCCGCGGCGCTGGCCGCGCGGCTGCCCGACGCCGAGGGCCGCCTGGTCTCGCTGGACAGCCGACAGAAACGCCAGTCGGCCCCGCTGCCCTATTCGCTCTCGGCGCTGCAGGTGGATGCCGCGCGCCGCTTCGGGCTCTCGGCACAGGCGGTACTGGACATCTGCCAGCGACTCTACGAGCGCCACAAGCTGATCACCTACCCGCGCTCGGACTGCCGCTACCTGCCCGAAGAGCATCTGGCCCAGGCGCGCGCCAGCCTGACCCGCGCCTGCGGCCAGGACGAGACCCTGCGCGGCTGGCTCGCGGGGGCCGACTTCGAGCTGCGCTCCAAGGCCTGGGACGACAGGAAGGTGGGCGCCCACCATGCCCTGGCACCCACCGGCAAGCCGGCCGAACTCGACCGCCTGGAGCGCGCCGAGGCCGACGTGTTCCGGCTGATCGCGCGCAACGTGCTGGCCCAGTTCTACCCGCCCTTGGTCGCGCGCGAGGTCAAGGCGGAGTTCCATATACTGGACGAGCGCTTTCGCGCCAGCGGCCAGGAAATCCTCCAGCCGGGCTGGAAGCCGCTGTTCACCACCCGCGAGGAGGCCCCGCCGCTGCCGCCGCTCAGCGAGGGCGAGGGCTGCCGGGTGGCGCATTGCGAGGTCGAGGATCGTGAGACCCGCCCGCCGGAGCCCTTCACCGACGCCAGCCTGATCAAGGCGATGATGAACATCGCTCGCTACGTCGACGACCCTGCGGTCAAGCGCACGCTGCGCGAGCACGACGGCCTGGGCACCGAGGCGACCCGCGCCGGCATCATCGAGACGCTGATCGAGCGCGGCTACCTGCTGCGCCGACACAAGACCCTGCGCGCCACGCGTCTGGGCAGCGGCCTGATCGCCTCGCTGCCCGAGGCCGCCTCCCGCCCCGAGCGAACCGCCCTGTGGGAGCAGCGCCTGGCGGCGATCGCCGAACAGGGCGACGATCCGGCGCCCTTCCTCGCCGCCCTGGTCGAGGACCTGCGCAGCCTGCTGGGCAGCGCCGATACGAATCGCCTGCGTCAGGCGATGGCCGTGGCCCAGGGCGAGGCGACCGCGCCGACGACGAAACGACGTGGGGCGAGCGGCAAGGGCCGACGCGGCCGGGCCACCTCGGGCCGGGCGCGGCGCAAGACCCGCCCTAGGGCATGATGGCGCGAACTGGCACCCGGCTATCGAGGGTCGCTATGCTGCCCCTGTTCGATGACCAAGGTACGCCATGAATGACCAGACCCACCTGATCGTCGGCCCCGGCGCCCTGGGCCGCCTGCTGGCCATGCACCTGGCCGGGATCGCACCGGTGGCGCTGGCCGGGCGCCGTGCGCTGCCCGGCGAGCAGACCCTTACCACCCCCGAAGGCACGCTGCGCCGACGCCGCCTCGCCACGTATGTGGTGAACCGGCTGCCGAGCGTGACGCCCGCCTTCCTGCACCTCACCACCAAGGCCTATGCCGCCGAAGCCGCCTACGCGACCGTCATGCAACACCTGCCGGGCACGCCGACGCTGGTGCTGTGGCAGAACGGCTATCAGGTGCAACCCGCACTCTCCTGCCGCCATCCGGGCCCGGTGCTATGCGCCTCCACCACCGAAGGCGCCTGGCTCGATGGCGACGAGGGCGTGACCCATGCCGGTCGCGGCGTCACCTACCTCGGCAACCTCGAGAATCGCCATGTCAGGCGCAGCCGCGCACTGGCCGCCCTGCTCGGCCAGGCGGGCCTGGCCGCCGAGGCGGTCGACGACATCGCGTTCCGGTTGTGGCACAAGCTGGCCGTGAACGCCGCCATCAATCCGCTGGTGGCTCGCTTTCGCATCCGCAATGGCCAGCTGCGCGACCGGCCGTTTCGCCCCATGGTGGAGCGCATCATCGACGAAGTGGCCCGGATCGCCGCCGCGGAGGGCATCCCACCCCCGGCGGGCGGCTGGCGCGCACTGGTCTGGCGGGTGGTGGAGAACACCGCCAGCAACCGTGCCTCGATGCTGCAGGACGTGCTGGCGGCAAGGCCCACGGAGCGCGAGGCCATCCTCGGCCCGCTGTTGGCCGCCGCTCGCCGTCACGACATCGCCACTCCCTGCCTGAACGAACTCGACGCCACCCTGGCGCGAGCGGCCATGCCCCAGCGTTGAGGCGCAGCCTGGCGATCGCCAGGCCGGGCTGCTAAGCTCTTGTAATCAGCTCCGTACGCCCAAGCTAGGCGCGTGTATCGCTTTGCCCGTTCGGGGAAGCGCACCGTATCGCACAGGGAAATGGGTCAGAAACATGAAAGCGGGTTGCAGAGGTGCCATCACCATGGCTGCCGGCTTGACGCTGCTGCCACTCTCGGCCTTGGCCGACACCGGCATGCCTCAGGGTGAGCCCGCTCCCCTGTACAGCGAGCCGGCCGCCTACACCGAAGCCTCCCACGAGCTGCTGGCCTCCCTGAACGCCTCTCCCTTGAACAGACCCTCCTATGCCAGCAGAACCAGCGATCTCATGTATCTCGACAACGGCGTGGTGCTGGAAGGCGGCGACCTGGAAACGATCGATGGCTATACCTCCGGCTTCCGCGTGACGGCGGGGTTCTCGCCGATGAACCTGCCGCTGCTCGACCTCGGTGCCGAATTCACCTATCGCGAAAGCGACGAGGTGCCGACCCGCCAAGCCGACCAGGCCATGCTGGTCGACACCACCACCCTGGGGGGCAGCCTGGTCGCGGGGGTGCGCATGGGCCAGTTCGGGCTCTATGCCAAGTCGGGCTTCGCCGAATGGGAGGGCGACCCGGTGACCCAGAGCGAATCACTCTACGCGGCGACCAACGGCACCGCTCGCATCCAGGGTTTCGGCGCACGGCTGCAGCGCGACCGGCTGGTGAGCCGGCTGGAGTTCGAGGAGATCGATGCCCCCAGCATGGCCCACCTGAACCTGATCACGGCCTCGCTCCACTACGCTTTCTAGGTTGCCGGCCCTGCTTCGGCGTGCCGAACCATAGATCGTTTAGATTGCCCCTGACCCTGTTGTCATAGCCGGGTGTTCTTACGCATCATGACCTATAGTGAACTGGCTGGTCACGCACTGCCGTGGCCTCCATCCCTGAACTTGTTCCTGGAGTCACGAAGATGAGTCTCAGAATCGGCGATACCGCGCCCGATTTCACGGCGCAAACCACCCAGGGTACGCTGAACTTTCACGAATGGATCGGTGACAGCTGGTGCATTCTCTTCTCGCATCCCAAGGACTTCACTCCGGTATGCACCACCGAACTGGGCTACATGGCCAAGCTCAAGCCCGAGTTCGACAGGCGCAACACCAAGATCATCGGCCTCTCGGTCGATCCGGTGGACAACCACACCGCCTGGGCCAAGGACATCGAGGAGACCCAGGGCGCCGCGCCCAACTATCCGATGATCGGCGACGACAAGCTCGAGGTGGCCAAGCTCTACGACATGCTGCCCGCCGAGGAGCCGGGCAGCGCCGAGGGCCGTACCCCCGCGGACAACGCCACGGTGCGCTCGGTGTTCATCATCGGGCCGGACAAGAAGGTCAAGGCGATGCTGGTCTACCCGATGACCTCGGGCCGCGACTTCAACGAGGTCCTGCGCCTGCTCGACTCGATCCAGCTCAACGCCAAGCACACCGTGGCCACGCCGGTGAACTGGCGCCCCGGCGACGACGTGATCATCCCGCCCTCGGTCAGCGACGAGGAGGCGAAGAAGAAGTATCCGGAGGGCTTCACCACCATCAAGCCCTACCTGCGCACGGTCAAGCAGCCGCAGTAGGACCGTTCGAGCAAACTGCACATGAATCGCCCCGGCCTGGCCGGGGCGATTCATGTCTGGGCGCAATGACAGGAACACGCCACGTGCGCCGTCACTTTTTCAGCCCGTGTTGCGCAGGCCCGCGGCAATCCCCGCCATCGTCACCATCAGGGCCCGTGACAGCTCCCCGCTGATGGCGCCGTCGGCATCGCGATTGCGCTGCAACAGCTCGGCCTGCAGCCCGTGCAGCGGGTCGATGTAGGGGTTGCGCACCTCGATGGCCTGCCGGATCAGCGGCGTCTGCTCCAGCAGCTGCGGCTGGTCGAGGATCGTCAGCACCACCTGCTGCAGTTGGGTGAAGCGCTGGCGCAGCTGGGTACCGAGCTCCTTGAGCGCCGGCTCGTCGACCAGGCGCTGCTCGTAGTAGGAGGCAATGCCCACGTCGGCCTTGGCCAGCAGCATCTCCAGCATGTCGAGGTAGGTGCCGAAGAACGGCCAGCGATCGCGCATCTCGCGCAGCACCTCGAGCCCACCCTCCTCCTCCATGCGCGCCGAGAAGGCCTCGCCGCTGCCCAGCCAGGCCGGCAGCATCAGGCGGATCTGGGTCCAGGCAAAGATCCAGGGAATCGCGCGCAGGGTCTCCACGCCGCCATCCTGGCGACGCTTGGTCGGGCGCGAGCCCAGCGGCAGGTGGCCGAGCACACCCTCGGGCGTCACCGCCCGGAAATAGGGCACGAAGTCGGGGTCCTCGCGCACCACGCCGACATAGCTGCGGTGGGCGATCTCGGCCAGGCGATCCATCTCCTCGCGCCAGTGCGGCTCGGGCGCCGGTGGCGGCAGCAGCGTCGCTTCCAGCACCGCGCAGGCGTAAATCTCCATGGAGCGCAGGGCGATGTCGGGCTGGCCGAACTTGAAGCGGATCATCTCGCCCTGCTCGGTGACACGCAGGCTGCCGTTCACCGAGCCCGGCGGCTGCGACAGGATCGCCGCATAGGCCGGGCCGCCGCCGCGCCCCACCGCCCCGCCGCGGCCGTGGAACAGGGTCAGGGCCACGCCGTGGCCACGACAGATGTCCACCAGTCGCTCCTGGGCGCGGTACTGGGCCCAGGCCGCTGCCAGCTGGCCGGCATCCTTGGCCGAGTCGGAATAGCCGATCATCACCTCCTGGCGGTCGCCGGCCAGCGCCCGGTAGCCCGGCAGCGCCAGCAGCCGGTCGATCACGTCGCCGGCGCGATTGAGATCGTCGAGGGTCTCGAACAGCGGGGCGATGGGCAGCGAGACGACGCCGCCGACCTCCTTCATCAACAGCGCGACGGTGAGCACGTCGGAGGGCTGACCCGCCATCGAGATGATGTAGGTGCCGAGCGCCTCGGACTGCTCGCTGGCGATGACCATGAAGGTGTCGAGCACTTCACGGGTCTCGGCCGAACACTCCCAGCGCCGCGGGATCAGCGGTCGACGCGACTCGAGTTCGGCGAGCAGGAATGCCTGGCGCTGCTCCTCGCTCCAGTCGCGGTAGTGGCCGAGCCCGAGCGCATCGGTGAGCTCCTCCATGACCTGGGCATGGCGGCTGGCCTCCTGGCGGATGTCGAGCTTGGTCAGGGTCACGCCGAATACCGCCACTCGACGCAGGGTGTCGAGCAGCGCGCCGTTGGCGATGGTGTCGAGGCCGACGTCGCACAGCGAGCGGTAGCAGGTCAGCAGCGGCGCGTAGAGCTGGTCGCTGTTCTCGATGATCGGGCCGCCCTCGTAGCTGCGACCGTCGAGCTGCGCCTTGGCCCAGTCACGTGTCGCCTCGACCCGCTGCAGCAGGCGCTTGAGCAGCTCGCGGTAGGGCTCGGCGACGTTGCCGACCTCGGCGCGCAGGGCGCTGTTGCACTTCCACATGGAGAGCTCGGCCTTGAGCTGCTCGAGGTCGCGCAGGTAGAGATCGGCCGCCATCCAGCGCCCCAGCAGCAGCACCTCGCGAGTCACCTTCGAGGTGACGTTGGGGTTGCCGTCGCGGTCGCCCCCCATCCACGAGGCGAAGACGATCGGTGCGGCGTCCAGCGGCAGGCGCTCGCCGGCGGATTCCAGCAGCAGGCTGTCGAGATCGCGATGGAAAGCCGGCACCGCCTGCCACAGCGAGTTCTCGATCACGGCGAACCCCCACTTGGCCTCGTCCACCGGGGTTGGCCGCTCGTGGCGGATCTCGTCGGTGTGCCAGGCCTGGCTGATCAGCTCCTCGAGGCGCCCGCGGGCGCGGCTGGCGCGCTCGGGGTAGTCCAGCGACGACTCGATGACGGTGAGGCACTCGTCGATGGCATCGTACTTCTGAATCAGGGTACGCCGGATGACCTCGGTGGGGTGCGCGGTGAGCACCAGCTCGACACGCATGCTGGCCAGGCTCTCGACCAGCTTGCGCGGCGCGTGCCCGGCGCCGCGGGCCCGCTCCAGCAACTCGGAGAGCACCGGCTGCGAGCCCGGCTTGTAATCCTCGACGCGGCGGAAGCGAGCCCGGTAGTGCTGCTCGGCGATGTTGGCCAGGTTGAGAAACTGGTTGAAGGCGCGGGTGACCGGCAGCAGGTCGCGGTCGGGGAGCTTGCGCAGGTAGTCGATCAGCTCGCGGCTGCTCTGCCCGTCCCCCTGGCGGCCGCTCTTGGCCAGCCCGCGGATGGTCTCGATGCGATCGACGAAACCCTGGCCCAGGTCATCGGCGATGGTGCGGCCCAGGCTGTCGCCGAGGATGCGTACGTTGTCGCGTAGGGATTCGTGCAGATCGCCGCTCATGGCCGATCTCCTCCTGAAGACGGTTCGGGATGTTCAACTGAGGTTTCGTATTCGCTGCGTTCGCGCCGCTTGGCCTCGCGCCAATGCCGCTCCATGGTGTCGAGATCGACGTCGCCGGGGGTCGTGCCACGCTCGGCCAGCGCCGCCTCCACGTGGCGGAAGCGGCGCTCGAACTTGGCGTTGGTCTCGCGCAGGCAGCGCTCGGGGTCGGCCTTGAGGGTCCGCGCCAGGTTGGTGACGGCGAACAGCAGGTCGCCGACCTCCTCCGCGGCCTGGGCGCGATCGTCGGCGGCCAGGGCCTGCTCGACCTCGTCGAGCTCCTCGCGGATCTTGGCGATCACGCCGGCGCTGTCGGGCCAGTCGAAGCCCACGCGGGCGGCGCGCCTGGAGAGCTTGGCGGCACGCGACAGTGCCGGCAGGGTGCGCGGCACGTCGTCGAGCACCGACGCCCCCAGCGCCTCGTCGCTGCGCCCGGCGCGCTCCGCGGCCTTGAGCGACTCCCAGCGGCTGTGGACCTGCCGGGTCTCGACCTGCTCGGCGCTGACCCCGGGCGGGCGGCGCGACGCCAGGGTGCCGTCGGGAAAGACGTGGGGATGGCGGCGCACCATCTTGGCGATCAGGGTCTGCACCACGTCGTGAAAGTCGAAGCGTCCCTCCTCGCGGGCGAACTGGCTGTAGTAGACCACCTGGAACAGCAGGTCGCCGAGCTCGCCGGGCAGCTCGTCCCAGGCGCGCCGCTCGATGGCGTCGGCCACCTCGTAGGCCTCCTCCAGGGTGTGCGGCACGATGCTGTCCCAATCCTGCTCGAGATCCCACGGACAGCCCTGCCCGGGGTCGCGCAGCACGGCCATCAGCGTCAGCAGGTCGTCGATGGCGTGGCGGGTCTCGCTCATGTGCCGCTCCCCTTGTGCCTGGTGCCCTTGGCCCCGGTGCGCAGGCGCTGGACCTCGATCACGTTGGACAGCTGCTGGATGCGCGAGAACAGCCGCCCCAGCGTCTCCAGGCCGTCGACTTCTACGGTGATGCGCATGCGGGCGATGCCGTCGCGGGTATCGGTCAGGGTATTCACCGACAGCACGTTGACCTTCTCGTTGCCGAGGATGCCGGTGACGTCGCGCAGCAGGCCGGAACGGTCCCAGGCCTGGATCTCGATGTCCACCGGATACTGGGTGCGGGCACGCTGCCCCCACTCCACCTCGATGACCCGCTGCGGTTCCTCCAGGCGCAGCTGCAGGATATTGGGGCAATCCTGGCGGTGCACGGTGACGCCGCGGCCCTGGGTGATGAAACCGACGATCGGCTCGCCGGGCACCGGATGGCAGCAGTTGGCCATGCTGGTCTTGAGGTTGCCCACGCCGAGCACGGTGATGTCGCTGGCGGCGCCCTTGCCCTGGTCGCGCCGCGGCTTGGCCAGCAGGCGATCGAGCTGTTCCTGGTCGTCGGTCTCGCCGAACAGCTGCTGGGCCTGGTGCAGCACCTGGCCGATGCGCAGGTCCCCCGCCCCCAGCGCGGCGTACATGTCCTCGGGAGTCTGGTAGTTGACCTTGTGGGCCAGGGTATCGAGGTCCATGTCCTCCACGTCGAGGCGCTTCATCTCGCGATCGAACAGGGCCTTGCCCTCTTCCACGTTCTGCTCGCGGGCCTGGTGCTTGAACCACGACTGGATCTTGGCACGCGCCCGCGAGGTGCGCACGTAGCCGAGGCTGGGGTTGAGCCAGTCGCGGCTGGGGCCGCCCTTGCTGGCGGTGAGGATCTCGACCTGCTGGCCGGTCCTGAGCTTGTAGGTGAGCGGCACGATGCGGCCGTCGACCTTGGCCCCGCGACAGCGGTGGCCCACTTCGGTATGCACGCGGTAGGCGAAGTCGATCGGCGTGGCGATGCGCGGCAGGTCGATGACGTGGCCGTCCGGGGTGAAGACGTAGATGCGGTCCGGCGCCACGTCGCTGGAGAGCCCCTCGCGCAGGTCGCCGAAGTCGCCCACCTCGTCCTGCCATTCGAGCACCTGGCGCAGCCAGGCGATCTTCTCCTCGTAGCTGGAACTCTTGCCGCCGGTGTCGTGGCCCTTGTAGCGCCAGTGGGCGCACACGCCCAGCTCGGCCTCGTCGTGCATGGCGAAGGTGCGGATCTGGATCTCCAGCACCTTGTTCTCCGGCCCCAGCACGGCGGTATGCAGCGACTGGTAGCCATTCTTCTTGGGGTTGGCGATATAGTCGTCGAACTCGTTGGGCACGTGGTGCCAGCGCGAGTGGACCAGCCCCAGCACGGTGTAGCAGTCGGCCACCTCGGGCACCAGGATGCGTACCGCGCGCACGTCGTTGACCTGGCCGAAGTCGATGCGCTTGCGCTTCATCTTGCGCCAGATCGAATAGATGTGCTTGGCGCGGCCGTTGACCTCGTAGCGGGTGATCCCCTGCGCCTCGAGCATGCCCTTGAGCACTTCCACCACGTCGTGGATGTAGCGATCGCGGTCGAGGCGCTTCTCGGCCAGCTGACGGGCGATCGTCTTGTAGTCGTCTTCATGCAGGTAGCGGAAGGAGAGGTCCTCGAGCTCCCACTTGACCTGGCCGATGCCCAGCCGATGCGCCAGCGGCGCATAGATGTCGAACACCTCGCGCGCTACCTGCAGGCGCTTCTCGCGCGGGGCATCCTTGACCTGGCGCAGCGCGCAGGTGCGCTCGGCGATCTTGATCAGCGCCACGCGCACGTCGTCGATCATGGTCACCAGCATCTTGCGCAGGTTGTCCTGCTGGTCGTGCTGGACCAGCCCCTGGCTGGGGATCTGGGCGTTGCTGATGGCGGCCATCTGCAGCACGCCCTCGATCAGGTGCGCCACTTCCTTGCCGAAGCGGCGGGCCACGGCCTCCACTGAGATCAGGCCCTCGCGCACCGCGCGGTAGAGAACCGCCGCCTCGAGCGTCGGCTGGTCGAGCTTGAGCTGGGCCAGGATGTCGGCCATCTCGAGGCCCATGCGATAGGTGGCGTCCCGCGGCAGCCAGGCCTTGTGGGGGCGATCCGCCTCCTGCGAGAGTCGCCTGGCGAGATCGCACGCCTCGCGCATTTCCCCCGGGTCGCGCAGCTTGACGTCTTCCTGCAGGCGCTCCAGCCAGTGACCGATGTCGACGTCACCATTATCCGTCAGTGGCTGATCGTCGCGTACTTTCACCATCTCTCTAGGCTCCTTGCGATGACGGCTGCGTTGCACCGTGTTCGAGCAACAACAGGGACTCCAGGTGCGAGGTGTGCACGAACATGTCGGCCACCGCCACCCGAGTGATGCGATAACCGCCATGCACGAGTCGTGCCGCATCGCGCGCCAGCGTGGCAGGGTCACAGGCAATGTAGACCAGCCGCGGGACGGGGCGTTCGATCAGCGCACGGCACACCGCATCGGCACCGTCGCGGGGCGGGTCCAGCACCACCGCCTCCGGGGCAAGGTGCGCCAGGAGTTCCGCCACGGCCGCTCGATCGTTGAGATCGAGCTGCAGGGCCTCGATGTCGAGTCCGTTGCGGCCCGCATTGATCTCGAGCCGGCTGACCATGGCAGGGTTGCCCTCCGCCGCCGTGACCCGGGCACCGTCGGACGCCAGCGGCAGGCCGAAGTTGCCGATGCCGGCAAACAGGTCGAGCACGCGCCGGCCGGCCACCGGGGCCAGCCACTGCCGTGCCGTGGCCACCAGTTGCCGGTTGACCTCGCCGTTGACCTGGACGAAATCCCCCGGGGCAAAGCCGAGCTCGAGCCCGGCGTCGCCCGCCGGCAGCCGGTAGCCGAGCCTCGGGACCTCCCCCAGCCACTCGAGGGTCGGCGCCTCGCGGCCCAGCAGGCAGGCCACGGCCACGTCGTTGGCCTCGCCAAAGGCACGCCAGCGCTGCAGGTCGACGCGGTTGTCGCGCAGTTGACGCACCACCAGCGCCCGCCGGGAGTCGGCCGCGATCAGTTCCAGATGGCCCACCAGTCGCGGCGCCTCGAGTTCCCCGAGCAGCTCCCGCAGGGGTTCGAGCAGCGCCGACAGTCCGGGCTGCAGCACCTTGCAGGTCTCGATGTCGACCAGCCGGCTGGCGTGACGCGCGCGAAAACCGAGATGCACGCGCCCCTCGGCATCCACCTTGACCCCCAGCCGGGCTCGGCGGCGATAGCCGAGCGGCTCTCCCACCAGCACTTCGGGCGGCTCGGTCAGCTCGATGCCCTCACGCTGGAGCAGTTCGACGAGCACCTCGCGCTTGTGCTCGCGCTGGGCCGCGACGGCGAGGTGCTGCAGGTCGCAGCCGCCGCACTGGCCATAGTAGGCGCAGGGCGGCGCGACACGCTCGGCCGCCGGCTCGAGCAGCGCGCGGACATGGGCCTCGTCGAAACGCTTGCGCGTGCGGTGGACGGCCACCTCGACGCGTTCGCCGGGCAGTGCCCCATCGACGAACAGGGTCTTGCCGTCGGCGCCACGCGCCACGCCCCGGCCGTCGTGGGCCAAGCGTTCGATGTTCACCGCCGCCTCGTCGGCGGATGGCGCCGGAGGCCCTTCGCCCGGGCGCCGCTGCAGCCCCGACACGCCGCTGCGCCGGCGCGCCGGTCGTCGCTTGCCTAGCATGGCCACCTCAAGCCTCCGGGGCGAACAACCCGGTCGAGAGATAGCGATCGCCTCGATCGCAGACGATGAACACGATCACCGCATTCTCGACCTCCTCGGCGACGCGCAGCGCACCGGCCAGGGCCCCGCCCGAGGAGACCCCCGCGAGGATGCCCTCCTCCCTGGCCAGGAGGCGCATGTGCTCCTCGGCTTCGTACTGGCCGATATCCAGCACGCGATCGACCCGGGAGGCATCGAAGATGCTCGGCAGGTACGCCTTGGGCCAGCGCCGAATGCCGGCAATGCTGGCGCCGTCTTCCGGCTGCAGGCCGACGATCTGAACCTGGGGATTGCGTTCCTTGAGGTAAGCCGATACCCCCATGATGGTCCCGGTGGTGCCCATTGAACTGACGAAGTGGGTGATCGTGCCCCCGGTCTGCTCCCACAGCTCGGGGCCGGTGCCGCGGTAGTGGGACAACGGGTTGTCGGGATTGGCGAACTGGTTGAGCGGCTTGCCCTCGCCGCGTGCGATCATCGCCTCGGCCAGGTCGCGAGCCTCCTCCATGCCCCCCTCCTTGCTGACGGTGATCAGCCTGGCGCCGTAGGCCGCCATGGCCTGCTTGCGCTCGCTCGAGGCGCTCTCGGGCATGATCAGGATCATGCGATAGCCCTTGATCGTCGCGGCCATGGCCAGGGCGATGCCGGTGTTGCCCGACGTCGCCTCGATCAGGGTGTCGCCAGGCACGATCTCGCCCCTGGCCTCGGCCTGTTCCAGCATCGACAGCGCCGGCCGGTCCTTCACCGAACCGGCGGGGTTGTTGCCTTCGAGCTTGGCCAGCAGGGTGTTGTTGCGCCCCGCGGTGATCCGCTTGAGCCGAATCAACGGCGTATGCCCAACGATATCCTCGATGGTAGGGAACTGCATGTAAGCGTCCTTCGGCTAAGGTCTTTTCGCTAGTATATCCGTGCCGCCGAGCGCTGGACAGGCATGCCCCGACAATGTGGCATACTGGGACAAAGGCCGTGACCAAGGAAAGCCGATGTCACTCGGAAATCGCCTGACGCTGTGGATACTGTGTCTCCCCCTGCTGGTGCTGCTGCTCGCGGCGTTGCTGGCGCTGCACCTGGATACCGAATGGCGCAAGTCGGCCCTGCGCGATCGTGTCGTGACCGCCGTCGAGCAGCAGGCGCCGGAAATGGCCCGAGCCGTCATCGAGGCCGACCAGTCGCGGCTGGACGGCATGGCCAGGCGCCTGCTGGAAATCGACGAGGCGCGTGGCGTGGGGATCTACACCGACAGCGACATGATTCAGCTGGAGCTGGGCCGCAACCGCGCCCAGGTCGCCACGACGCCGCCGCTCGAGGTGCACCTCGATACCAGCAGCGACCTGTGGCGCCTGATGGTGCCGCTGGCCCCGGCCGAGCTGGAGGGCAGCATGACCAGCCGGGCCTGGCTGGAGCTCGACGTGGACAGCCGCCCGCTCACCCTCGGCTACTATCGCCGCCTTGCCATCACGGGGCTGGGCCTGCTGATCCTCGGCCTGCTGCTGTTCGTGATCGCCTCGGCCCTCGGCCGTCGCGTGGATACCAGCCTGGGCGATGCCGCCGAAGCGCTGAGGCGGCTGCGGGGCGGCGACTTCGAGGTGCACCTGCCGGAGGCAGGAGCCCCCGAACTGCGACGCCTGGCCCGCCACGTGAATGCGCTGGGCGACGAGATGCAGCAATCGCACGAGAACATCCAGCGCCAGATCGAGCAGACCACCAGCGACCTGGAAGAGTCGATGGAGACCATCGAGATCAAGAACATCGAGCTCGACCTGGCCCACCGCAGGGCGCTGGAGGCCAACCGGATCAAGTCCGAGTTCCTGGCCAGCATGAGCCACGAGATTCGTACCCCGCTCAACGGCATCGTCGGCTTCTGCCGGCTGCTGGGGCGTTCGCGCCTCGAGCCGCGCCAGCGCGAGTGGCTCGACCAGGTGCAGATCGCCTGCGACAACCTGCTCGCCCTGGTCAACGACGTCCTCGACTTCTCGCGCATGGAGGCTGGCCGGCTGGAGCTGGATCGTGCCGAGCTGGACATGGTGTCGCTGGTCGACGAGGCGCTGAGCCAGCAGGCACCGCTGGCCCACCAGAAGGGGTTGCACCTGCTGGGCCTGGTCTATGACGACGTGCCGACGCTGCTGCGCGGCGATCCGCTGCGCATCCGCCAGGTGCTGACCAACCTGATCCACAATGCGCTCAAGTTCACCGAGCACGGCGAGGTCATCGTGCGGGTGATGCTGGAGGAGCAGAACGCCCAGGGGCGCGCGCTGCTGCGTGTCAATGTCAGCGACACCGGGATCGGACTCACCCCCCAGGAACAGCACAACCTGTTCCAGGCCTTCCGCCAGGCCGCCGCCAGCCACTCCCGCCATTACGGCGGCTCCGGGCTGGGCCTGGCGATCAGCCGCCAGCTGGTCGAGCAGATGGGCGGCCAGATCACCGTCGAGAGCGAGCCGTCGCGAGGCTCGACGTTCTCCTTCACCCTGCCGCTGGACGTCATCGACAGCGGTGAACCCGCGGCCGAGACCATTCTCGACAACCAGCGGGTCGCCCTCTACGAGCCGCACGCCCCGACGCGCCACGCCCTGAGCCACCTGCTCACGCTATGGGGCGGCCAGGTGGTGGAGCTCCACCAGCCCGAGCCGACCCCTCCCCTCCCCTCGCTGCTGGTCGCCGCGCTGCCCGCCGACCTGAACCAGGCGGTGCTCGACGAGTGGCGGGCAAGGCTGCAGGCAAGTTCCTGCCCCGTGCTGCTCCTGATCAACGTGGCGCCGCTCGAGATGCCCGACCTGCACCTGCCGAGCGGCTGCGAGATCCTCGGCAAGCCGGTGTCGCGTCAGGCCCTGGCGGATGCCCTGCGTCGCTGCAGCAAGGCAAAACGCTGCCCCGAGACCGCAGAGGCGCGCCCGACTCGCGTGCTGGTCGTCGACGACAACGGCATCAACCGCCGCCTGCTGCGCGAGCTGCTGCAGCGCCCCGGCCTGGAGCTGGTCGAAGCCGCGAGCGGCGAGGAAGCCCTGGCGCTCGCCGAGTCCCCCCCGTTCCACTTGGTGCTGATGGACATCCGCATGCCGGGCATGGACGGTATCGAAACCACCCAGGCACTGCGTCGCCTGGGCGGCCACTGGGCGACCTGCCCGATCATCGCGGTGACCGCCCATGCCCACGACAGCGAGCACGAGCGGCTGCAGGCGGCGGGCATGCAGGAAGTGCTGGTCAAACCCGTGGATTCCAACCGCCTGGAGGCCGTGCTCCATCGCCACGTCGGCCTGGCGGCACTACCTCAGACGCCGAGCCTGCCCGCCACTCAGGAGGCCGGACTGGCCAGCCAGCTGGAGGTCGTCGACATGGAGCTCGGCACGCGCCTGGCCAACGGCAACGAGGACCTGGCGCGCGAGCTGCTCGAGGAACTCGTCGCGTCGCTGCCGAAGACCGTCGACGAACTGCGCGGCGCCCTGGCCAGCGGCGACCCGGAGCGGCTGCTGGATGCCGTGCATGCGCTCAACGGCGCCTGCCGATACTGCGGAGCGCCCGAGCTCGCGCTGGTGGCGGAGACGCTGGAGACCCGGCTGCGCTCGCGCGGGATGGCCGAGGTCGACAGCCTCATCGACGACCTGTTCCAGGCCATCGGACGCCTGGGCGAATGGCGTGCCGCGCTTCAGGCGCCCCCCTCCAGCACGACCATTGCCAGCGCCACCTCGGCTTCGTCGCTGAGGGACAGGTGAATGGCCCGTACCCCCGCCGTGGTGGCCAGCTCGTGTGCCCGCCCCGAGAGCATCAGCGACGGCCGGCCGAGGGCATCGCTGGCCACCTGAATCTCGGCCCAGCGCATGCCATGCCGAAGCCCGGTACCGAGCGCCTTGACGAAGGCCTCCTTGGCGGCGAAGCGCTTGGCGAGAAACGCCGCCCGATCGGCGCGCCGCTCCAGCTGCTCCCGCTCCAGCTCACCGAGCAGGCGCGCCGGGAAGCGCTCCCCGTGGCGCGCCATGGCGGCCTCGAAGCGCGCTATCCGGGCGATGTCGGTGCCGATGCCGAGGATCATGCGTGGTCGTGGTCGCCGTGGTGATCGTGCTCGTGCTCTTCCAGCGAGGCGATGAATCCCGCCTCCTGGCCGGCGATCATCAGCCGCTTCATCTCCGCCACGGCCTCCTTGAGCCCGACGAACAACGCCCGGGCGATGATGGCATGGCCGATGTTGAGTTCGTGCAGGCCCGGGATCGCCGCGATCGCCTCGACGTTGTGGTAGTGCAGGCCGTGCCCGGCATTGACCGTGAGCCCCAGCTCCAGGGCCATCTCTGCCGCCGCCGCCAGTCGGGCATGCTCCTCGCGGGCCGCCTGGCCGGCGCACTCGGCATAGGCCCCGGTATGCAGCTCGATGACCGGCGCCTCGGCACGCCTGGCGGCCTCGATCTGGGTGGGTTCGGGGTCGATGAAAAGCGACACCTCGCAGCCCGCTGCCGCCAGGCGCCGGCAGGCCGCGGCGATGGCGTCGAAGTTACCGGCCACGTCCAGGCCGCCCTCGGTGGTCAGCTCCTCGCGCTTCTCGGGCACCAGGCAGACATGCGCCGGGCGAAGCTCCTCGGCCAGCGCGAGCATCTCCTCGGTCACCGCCATCTCCAGGTTCATGCGCGTGTTGAGCACCTCGGCGAGGAGGCGTACGTCGCGCTCCCGGATGTGCCGACGGTCCTCGCGCAGGTGCACGGTGATCCCGTCGGCGCCGGCCTCCTCGGCCAGCAGCGCCGCCTGGACCGGATCGGGATAGCGCGTGCCGCGCGCCTGGCGCAGCGTGGCGATGTGATCGATGTTGACGCCAAGCAGTATGCGCGGGGGGTGCATGAGGGTCTCCAGCTGAGGTCGGGTGAGCCTTCAGTGTGAGGCGGAACGGCGCCGCTCGGCAAGCTGGCGCATCAGCTCGCGCGAACGCAGCGGCCGCGTGCCGAGCAGCGGGGCCAGCGCGGCCCGGGCCACCGCCTTGGCCGGACCGGCCAGGCCGGGCGCTGCCCAGTCGCCGCCGGCCAGCAGGCGCAGGGTACGCCCGTCGAGGCCGGGCTCGCCGGGCACGAAGGCGCGCGAGGGCGTATCGAAGCGGTAGCGCCGCTGGGGGTCGAGCTCCCCGCCCTCCGGCGTGGTGTAGCGGGGGGCGGCGTCCAGCGCCTCGAGCACGGCGAATTCCAGGTGCCGCAGCGCCACGGCGCGGCCATCGGGGCGAGGCAACGCCTCCAGCAGCGCAGTGTAGTAGGCAAACACTTCCGCCGCCGACAGCTCCACCGGCAGCGTACGCGTCAGCAATTCGTTGGCATAGAGCCCGCACAGCAGGCCCTCGCCCACCAGCAGCGCCGCCGCGCCGCGACTCTCCATCAGGCGCAGGCGCTTGAGCTCACCCTCGCCCACCCAGGTCAGGTGAAGCGGGGCGAAGGGCTGCAGCCGCCCCCGCGAGCGCGACCCCGGACGCTGCACGCCCTGGGCCACCGC
Source organism: Billgrantia lactosivorans (assembly GCF_003254665.1). Classification (GTDB taxonomy): domain Bacteria; phylum Pseudomonadota; class Gammaproteobacteria; order Pseudomonadales; family Halomonadaceae; genus Halomonas; species Halomonas lactosivorans. The sequence goes on from NZ_QHGY01000001.1 coordinate 791,765, forward strand.
GCGCACGCGGCCATGGTCGAGGGTGAGCAGCTCGACCAGCGCGCTGGTCTCGCGGTAGGGGCGCTTGTGCAGGAGGAAGGCCGGCTGGGGCTGCATGGTCGGGGGCGTCAGGCGAGGTCAGTCGAGATCATAGCCAAGGCTCTTGAGTGCTCTCTCGTCATCCGACCAGCCGCGTTTCACCTTGACCCACAGGTTGAGCATCACCTTGGCGTCCAGGGCACGCTCCATGTCGAGCCGCGCCTCGCGACCGATGCTCTTGATCCGTTCGCCCTTGTCGCCGATGAGGATCTTCTTCTGGCCGTCACGCTCCACCAGGATCAGGGCGCTGATGTGTACCACCCTGCCCTCGTCGCGAAACTCCTCGATCTCCACCGTCACCTGGTACGGCAGCTCGTCGCCGAGCTGACGCATGATCTTCTCGCGCACCAGCTCCGCGGCAAGGAAGCGCTGGCTCCGGTCGGTGATCTGGTCGTCGGGAAAATGGTGGATCCCCTCGGGCAGGTGCTTGGCCACCTCCGCCTCGAGCTCGGGCACGTTGGTGCCATGCTTGGCCGAGATCGGCACGATGGCGGCGAAGTCGCGGCGTGCGCCGACCTCGCCGAGCCACGGCAGCAGCGTGCTCTTGTCCTCGAGCCGGTCGACCTTGTTCACGGCCAGGATCACCGGCGCCGCGACGTGCGCGAGCCGCGTCAGCACCACCTGGTCCTCGTCGGTCCAGCGCGTGCGGTCGACGATGAAGACCACGCAGTCGACATCGCGCAGGGCCTGGGTCGCCGCCTGGTTCATGAAGCGGTTGATCGCCTTGTTGCGGTCGCGACCGAGGATGTGGATGCCCGGCGTGTCGACGTAGATGAACTGGGCCTCGCCCACGGTCTTGATGCCCATGACCTGGTGTCGCGTGGTCTGGGGCCGGCGCGAGGTGATCGAGATCTTCTGGCCGAGAATCCGGTTCATCAGGGTCGACTTGCCGACGTTGGGGCGGCCGACGATGGCCACGAAGCCGCAGGTCTCGCTCATGCCATCTGCCCCTTGCGATTCTCCAGCTGCAGCAGCGCGAGTTCGGCGGCCTGCTGTTCGGCATGGCGGCGGCTGGAGCCACTGCCCAGGGTATGTGTATCGAGCAGTTCGATGTGACACTCCACGGTAAAGGTCTGGTCGTGGGCTTCGCCCTCCACCGACACGACCTCGTAGCGCGGCAGCGGCGACTGGCGCGACTGCAGGAACTCCTGCAGCCGGGTCTTGGGATCCTTCTGGGTATCCTGCAGGTCGATCGACTCCAGACGCTCGGCGTACCAGGACAGCACTCGGCTGCGGGCCACGTCCATGCCGGCGTCGAGATAGATCGCCCCGAGCACGGCCTCGACGGCATCGGCCAGGATCGAGTCGCGCCGCTGCCCGCCGCTCTTCATCTCGCCCGAGCCCAGGCGCAGGCATTCGCCGAAGGCCATCTCCCGGGCCAGCTCGGCCAGGGTCTGGCCGCGCACCAGGCGCGCGCGCAGGCGCGACAGCTGCCCCTCGCGCGCCTGGGGGAAACGCTGGTAGAGGGCCTCGGCGATGACGAAGTTGACGATGGAGTCGCCGAGGAACTCCAGCCGTTCGTTGTTCCGTCCCCCGAAGCTGCGGTGGGTCATGGCCAGTTCCAGCAGCGACTCGTCGCGAAAGCTGTGGCCGATGCGGCGGCTGAAGGCGGTAAGGGATGTGCTCACGAAATTCCTGTTATTTCCGGTCCATCAATGGATGCGGCGAACCTGGGTGAAGCTGGGCAGGCCGCCATCCCAGTGCATCCACACGGCGAATGCCTGGCCGACGACGTTCTCTTCGGGCACGAAGCCCCAGTAGCGGCTGTCGTTGGAGTGGTCGCGGTTGTCACCCATGGTGAAATAGTGGCCGTCGGGCACGACGATCTCGCGCACGCGGGGCCCCGGGTCACGAGGGTTATTGTAGATACGATGGCTCACCTCGCCCAGTCGCTCCTCGAGCAGCCACTCGCCCGGCGCCGTGGAAGGCGCCTCGTCGAGCACCCGCTTGGGGACCGGCTCGCCGTTGACATAGAGCTGCTTGTCCTCGTAGCGCACCGTGTCGCCCGGCAGGCCCACGACGCGCTTGATGAAGTTCACCGAGGGCTCGGTCGGAAAGCGGAACACCATCACGTCGCCGCGCTCGGGCTCCCCCACCTCGAGGATGCGGTTATGGGTCACCGGCAGGCGCAGGCCGTAGGCGAACTTGTTGACCAGGATGAAGTCGCCCACCTCGAGGGTCGGGCGCATCGAGCCGGAAGGAATCTGGAACGGCTCCACCAGGAAGCTGCGCAGCAGCAGCACCACCAGCAGCACGGGAAAGAAGGAGCGCGCGTAGTCGATCGGCCAGGGCTCCTTCATCGCCCGCTCGCGGGCGGACTCGTCGAGCCCTTCCGTGGTACCCGCCTCCACCGCGGCCAGCTTCTGGCGGCGTGCCGGACGCAGCCAGACGAGGTCGAGCAGCCAGATCAAGCCGGTGACGGCCACGGCCACCACCAACAGAAGTGAAAAGTCCATAGCGTCGCCGTTCCTAGTCGTTCACCTTGAGCACGGCCAGGAAGGCGTCCTGGGGAATTTCCACCCGACCGACCTGCTTCATGCGTTTCTTGCCCGCTTTCTGCTTCTCGAGCAACTTCTTCTTGCGCGTCACGTCACCGCCGTAGCACTTGGCGGTAACGTTCTTGCGCAGCGCCTTGACCGTGGAGCGCGCCACCACCTGGCCACCGATGGCGGCCTGGATCGCCACGTCGAACATCTGCCGTGGAATCAGTTCCTTCATCTTCTCGACCAGTACGCGGCCGCGCGAATGGGCGTGGTCGCGGTGGATGATCACCGCCAGTGCATCGACGCGGTCGCCGTTGATCAGCACGTCCAGGCGCACCAGCCTGGCCGCCTCGAAACGCTCGAAGTTGTAGTCCAGCGAGGCGTAGCCCTTGGAGATGGACTTGAGGCGGTCGAAGAAATCCATCACCACCTCGGACATCGGCAGTTCGTAGGTGAGCTGGATCTGGCTGCCGAGGAACTGCATGTCAAGCTGGTTGCCGCGGCGGTTCTCGCACTCCATGATCACGTTGCCGACGAACTCCTGCGGCACCAGGATGCTGGCCCGCACGATCGGCTCGCGCATCTCCTCCACGTCGGCCATGTCGGGCAGCTTGGAGGGGTTGGAGACGTACTTGACGTCGCCGTTCTTCATCGCCAGCTCGTAGACCACCGTGGGCGCCGTGGTCAGCAGGTCCAGGTCGTATTCGCGCTCCAGCCGCTCCTGGATGATCTCCATGTGCAGCGTGCCGAGGAAGCCGACGCGGAAGCCGAAGCCCAGGGCGTCGGAGTTCTCGGGCTCGTACTCCAGCGAGGCGTCGTTGAGCGCCAGTTTCTCGAGCGCGTCGCGGAAGTCCTCGTAGTCGTCGGCGCTGACCGGGAACATGCCGGCGTAGACCTGCGGCTTGACCTTCTGGAAGCCGGGCAGGCGCGGCACGTCGGGCGTCTTGGCGTGGGTGATGGTATCCCCCACCGGCGCGCCCTGGATGTCCTTGATGCCGGCCACCACGAAGCCCACCTCGCCGGCGCGCAGGATGTTGGTCTCCTTGCGCAGCGGCGTGAAGATGCCCACCTCGTTGGCCTGCCAGTCGCGACCGGTGGACTTGATGCGGATCTTCTCGCCCTTCTTCAGGGTGCCGTCGAAGATGCGCACCAGCGACACGACGCCCAGGTAGTTGTCGAACCAGGAATCGATGATCAGCGCCTGCAGCGGTGCCCCCGGGTCGCCCTTGGGCGGTGGAATGTCGCGCACCAGGCGCTCGAGCAGCGCATCGATGCCCAGGCCGCTCTTGGCCGAGACCTGGCAGGCGTCGGTGGCGTCCAGCCCGATGATCTCCTCGATCTCGTGGGAGACCTTGTCGGGGTCGGCCTGGGGCAGGTCCATCTTGTTGAGCACCGGCAGCACTTCGAGCCCCTGCTCGATGGCGGTGTAGCAGTTGGCCACCGACTGCGCCTCGACGCCCTGGGCGGCGTCCACCACCAGCAGCGCCCCTTCGCAGGCATAGAGCGAGCGCGATACCTCGTAGGAGAAATCCACGTGCCCCGGGGTATCGATGAAGTTGAGCTGGTAGGTGTTGCCGTCCTGGGCCTGGTAGTCGAGCGTGACCGACTGCGCCTTGATGGTGATGCCGCGCTCGCGCTCGAGATCCATCGAGTCGAGCACCTGCTCCTTCAACTCGCGTTCGGAAAGCCCTCCGCAGCTCTGGATCAGGCGGTCCGCCAGGGTCGACTTGCCGTGATCGATATGGGCAATGATCGAGAAATTCCGAATGTGCTTCAGTTTTTCGTTGCTTGCTTCGTTGCTCATCTAGCCCAATCCGGTGTTCGACACGAGCGCGGCAGCGGCGGAGTCATCGGCGCCCGCTAACGTCATGAGAATTCGATGGCCGGTATTGTACCGGCATGGCCTTGGGTTGGACAGCACAGCCGCATGAGGCGCCCAGAACGCGGACACCCCCCGCATGAGCGGGAGGTGTCCGGTCGCTCGACTGCTGCCAGGTCGGATCAGCCGCGACCCAGGCGCAGCGCCACGAACAGCGAGCGCCCCTCGCGATAGAGTCGCACGGGTATGGCGCGATCGGTGGGCGCCGATTCGATCAGCTCGCGCAGCTGCCTTCCGTTCTCCACGGCATGGTGGTCGAGGCTGACGATCACGTCGCCCGGCATAATACCGGCTTCGGCTGCCGCCCCGCGCGGGTCGACGTCACGCACCAGCACGCCGCTGTCGACCCCCAGTCGTTGACGCTCGGCCTGCTCCAGCTCGGCCACGGCGATTCCCAGGCGCGCCTGGGCGTCCGACTCGCCGGCAGGAGCCTGGGCGCTCTGCTCGCTATCGGGCCAGTCGCCGATGGTCACGGAGAGGTCCTGGCGCTCGCCGTCACGCATGATGGTCAGTTCGGCTTCGTCGCCGGGGCTCACCCGGCCGATCAGCCGCGGCAGGTTGCGCGAACGCTCGACCTCTTCGCCATCGACCTCGAGCACGATGTCACCCGCCCGCAGGCCCGCCTGCGCCCCCGGCCCCTCGGGGTCGAGGTCGGCGATCAGGGCACCGCTGGGGCTGTCCATGCCGAACGACTCGGCCAGGTCGCGCGACACCGGCTGGATCATCACGCCGAGCCAGCCGCGCCGTACGCGACCGTCGTCACGCAGCTGGGTGGCCACGTCCATGGCGACGTTGATGGGAATCGCGAAGGACACCCCCATGAAGCCGCCGCTGCGCGTGAAGATCTGGGCGTTGATACCGACCACCTCACCATCCAGGTTGAACAGCGGTCCCCCCGAGTTGCCCGGGTTGATCGCCACGTCCGTCTGGATGAAGGGCACGTAGGTGTCGCGCGGCAGGGTGCGGTTGATGGCACTGACGATACCGGCGGTCACCGAGTGATCGAAGCCGAACGGCGAGCCGATGGCGGCTACCCATTCCCCCACGCGCAGGTCGTCGGAATCCCCCATGTTCAGCGTCGGCAGGTCGGAGGCATCCACCCGCAGCAGGGCCACGTCGGTCTGGCTATCGGCCCCGACCAGTTCCGCCTCGAGCTCGCGGCGGTCGTTGAGACGCACGAGGATCTCGTCGGCCCCCTCGACCACATGGGCATTGGTCAGGATGTAGCCGTCCTCGCTGATGACGAAACCGGACCCCAGAGACTGGCGCTCCCCGCCCTGGCCGGGGCCGCCCGGCGGCGCCGGGAAGCGGTCGCCGAAGAAGTGCCGGAAGATCTCGGGAATCTCCTGGCCACCGAAACCTTCGAAAGCCTGCGAACGATCCGGAATGACCCGAGTGGTGGAAATGTTGACCACCCCGGGCGCGGCCTGCTCCACCAGCTCGGTGAAATCGGGCAGATCGCGGGCGAAGGCTGACTGCCACGACAGCAGCACGGCCAGCATGAGCGCCCAGAGGGAGAACTGTCGCGTCAATGGCATCATAAGAGCTCCTGCATCAGCTTAACGTCGTCACAAGCGGTAACTAGGGAGCCACACGTCGATTTTCAAGGTGGCTCATGCACCATTCAAAGGGACCAGGACCCTCGAGGAGACCTGCCGATCGGCCCGCCTTCACTCGGGCGCCTCGCGCCAGGTCAGGCTTTCCGCCACCTGGACCAGCACGCGCGGCGGCAGCTCGCCCATGACGACGACCTGGTGAGGTCGCTCGTCGGCCACCACGTGGCGAACCACGGCGAGCGAGATTCCCAGGCGATGCAGCCCGGGAATGAGACGCTCGTGCCCCTCCTCGATCGGCTCGACGAACAGGCTGAGCGTCGACAGGCCATCGCTGTAGATGCGATGCTCGACCGCTCGATCCGGATCTTCCGCGTCGCTGTCGGCCGGCTGGTCGACGAACCCCTCGGGCAGCCAGGCGGGGTGCCAGGACGGCTCCGGCGCCTCGTGATAGTCGTCCAGCAGCACTCCCCCTTCGTGCAGCCGCGGCGACTGCAGCTCGGTGAGCTGGAAGGTCTCCACCACGCGCCCGCGGTCATCGATGAGTTCGCGCTTCAACGGCAGCGAGGTCTGGGCATCGAGCCACAGGCGCTGGCCGAAGCGCATGCCGTCGAGCGGTTCGATATCCAGCCTCACCGCGCTGCGGTTGGCGATTCGCTCGTCGTTGCCCAGGGAGAGACGGTAGAACTGGTCGACATGGCGTGCGATGCCCTCCGGCGAGGCCGGCGCTTCGTCATCGGCGCTGGACCAGCTCATGCGGCTGATACCGCCGCTGCGCTCGAAGATGACCGGTGGCCCATCGAGAAAGCGCGCCACCTCGCGCTCGACACCGTCGCGGATGTCGCGCGAGAGCGCCAGCGTACGCACCCCATCGATACCGATGCGCACCGCACGCGCCTGGAACACGAGGCAATGGTTGGCCCACAGGCTGCGCTCGAACCACTCCAACGGCGATTCGGGCTGATCCCAATCGGCCAGCTGGCGGCAGTCGAATCGCTCGGCGTCGGCCTGTCCCTGGGTGGGTTCGGCGACGGCAGGCGACAAATAGGCAATCAGCGCAGCGCTGCTGTAGAGGGCCAGGCGCCTTGCGATACGCCTGCCCGCCATCAGCGCTGCCCCAGTGTCTCGTTACCCGCTCCCGAACCCCGCAGCAGGGGCATCCAGACATCGCCGCTGCGATAGGTCGCACCCTCGGAGTGGCGATCGAGATAGGACTGCAGCAGGCGCGCCTGGTCCTGGTCGGAGCGCTGCGACTGGCGAGGGTTGGGCGTCATGAACAGGGGGGAATCGAAGCTCGCCCCTACCGGCATCAGGCCGGATTGCCCGCCCGAAGCCGCCGGGGAGGCCAGCGGCATGCCGACGGGAGTCGCCTGGCCGCCGCTGCCCGCCTGAACCGCAAGATTGCGCTGCGATTGCCCGGAGGAGGCGGGCACTTCTCCGTCGGCCAGCTGGGTGTCGCTGCCCGTTCCGGTGAAGCCGTTGCCTTGATAGAACTGCACCCCGGTGATCACCATCAGGGTGACGGCGGCGGCGATGCCGGCACTGCGCGCAAGGGGGTGGGAGCGGCGCGGTGCGATGGGCGGCTCCTCCAGGACCGGCGCCGGTTCGGCGTCCAGCCTGGCCATGATACCGGCCGAAAGATCCGTGCTGACGTCGATGTCATGATCCCGCCGCATCAGGCTGCGCATCAAGTGATAGCGCCGCCAGGCTTCTGCCGCATCCGGATCGCTCTCGAGCGATTTCAGAGTTCGGCGAAGCTCGAGATCATCACCTTCGCTGTCCATCAGGGCAGAAAGCGATTCCCGTGCATTCTGACTCATTCCTTACACCCCCACATCGTCAAGGCACCCTGCCTCGCAATCAATATTCCCGGCATTCCAGACCACACCCAACCGGAATGCCGGCGGCCCGTATCGTCGCTGTCATACAGCGGTCAATGCTTCAGACGCCATCGACGCGAGACAGTTCAGCGCCGAGGCGAAATCATTGTCGAAAACGTCATTCCGTCAGCGATTCCCGCGTGCGCGACGTCGTGACCAGCGGCTGGATGTGCTGGTCCACCGCCTCGCGAGCACGGAAGATGCGCGAACGCACCGTGCCTACCGGACACTGCATGATATTGGCGATGTCCTCATAGGAGAGCCCGTCGAGTTCGCGCAGGGTAATCGCCGTGCGCAGGTCGTCGGGCAGGTTCTCGATCGCCTCGAACACGGCCGCCTCGAGCTGGTCCCGGGCGAGCGACGATTCCGGCGTCTCGATGTCGGCCAGACGCCCGGTATGGTCGAGGATCTCGGCGTCGACGATGTCGAGATCGCTGCCGGGAGGCCGGCGCCCCTTCGACACCAGATGGTTCTTCGCCGTGTTGATGGCGATGCGATACATCCACGTATAGAAGGCACTCTCGGCGCGAAACTTGCCGAGTGCGCGATAGGCCTTGATGAAGGCTTCCTGGGCCACGTCCTGCACTTCGGCGTGATCCTGTATGTAGCGTCCAATCAGCCCGATGATCTTGTGCTGGTATTTCTTGACCAGTAGATCGAAGGCTCGCGTATCGCCCTTCTGTGCGCGCTCCACGAGCTGTTGATCGGTTTCCCGGTTACCCATTCACGCTCCCCCCGGCAGGGAGGGACCCCGAAGCGGGAGGAGCGACGAAGGCGTCGTTAGGTGGTCTGCATGCATGGTATCAACCTGGAGCCCGTTGGCCGCTGTAAGTCTCGGGGCGTCATCGCCCGTTTCGACAAGTGTTCCTGTTTCTTGGCCGCGCATCAAGCCGCTCGCCATGCCGCCCGCGCTGTGACAATCCCCGAGGCGCCGGGTTCCGTTGCGATTGCGGAATTCTTCCTCGGCGGGTGTATAGTAGTTCATCCTCTCGCCATCAACGCATCACGACACAGGTAGCAACATGTCAGATCAGCAGGTCAGCAACCTCAACGTCCTGTCCCAGGACGTACTGATCACTCCCGAAGCCCTCAAGAACGAGATCCCCCTCGGCGAAGTCGCCGAGAGAACGGTGATCGAGGGTCGCCGGACGATCCAGAACATCCTCGACGGCAGCGACCCGCGGCTGCTGGTGGTGATCGGCCCCTGCTCGATCCATGACGTCGATGCCGCCCTGGACTACGCGCGCCGCCTGCGCCGCCTGGCCGATGCCGTGAAGGACAGCCTGTTCATCGTGATGCGCGTCTATTTCGAGAAACCCCGCACCACGGTGGGCTGGAAAGGACTGATCAACGACCCCCACCTCAACGGCTCCTTCGAGATCGAGGAGGGCCTGCATATTGCCCGCAAGCTGCTGGTCGACCTGTCCGAGCTCGGCCTGCCGCTGGCCACCGAGGCGCTGGATCCCATTTCGCCCCAGTACCTGCAGGACTGCATCAGCTGGTCGGCGATCGGTGCCCGCACCACCGAGTCCCAGACCCATCGCGAGATGTCCTCCGGCCTTTCCAGCCCGGTCGGCTTCAAGAACGGCACCGATGGCAGCCTCGACGTGGCGATCAATGCGCTGCAGTCGGTCTCGCACCCGCACAACTTCCTCGGCATCAACCAGAGCGGCCAGGTGGCGATCATCCGCACCCGCGGCAACGCCTACGCCCACGTGGTGCTGCGCGGCGGCAACGGCAAGCCCAACTACGACAGCGTAAGCGTGGCACTGGCCGAACAGGAGCTGAAGAAGGCCGGCATCAAACCCAATATCATGATCGACTGCTCCCACGCCAACTCCAACAAGGACCCGGCGCTGCAGCCGCTGGTGCTGGACAATGTCACCAACCAGATCCTCGAGGGCAACCGCTCGATCATGGGGCTGATGGTCGAGTCCAACATCGGCTGGGGCAGCCAGAAGATCCTCGACGACCACAGCCAGATGCAGTATGGCGTCTCCATTACCGACGCCTGCATCGACTGGCCGACCACCGAGGAGAGCATGACCCGCATGGCGCAGAAGCTCGCCCCGGTGCTGCCCAAGCGCCACCAGGGCTGAGACACGCTCGCGCTGCCAGGCAGGGGCCCGCGACTGGCGGGCCTTCCTGTGTGCCCCTCTAGCCGCCGTCGATCTCTCTTGCGAACGGCGGCAGTGCGTCGAGCAGCGCCTGGCCGTAGCGCCGGGTCAGCACGCGCCGGTCGAGCAGCGTGATGCGCCCCTGGTCGGCCTCCTTGCGGATCAGCCGGCCGCAGGCCTGCACCAGCTTGATCGAGGCGTCAGGTACGCTGATGCGCATGAAGGGGTTGCCGCCCCGGCTCTCGATCCACTCGGCCAGCGTCGCCCCGACAGGGTCGTCGGGCACGGCGAACGGCAGCCGAGTGATCACCACGTGGGTCAGGTAGTCGCCCGGCAGGTCGATGCCCTCGGCGAAGCTCGCCAGGCCGAAGATCACGCTACCCTCCCCGGCATCCACCCGCGCCCGATGGCGCTCGATCAGCTCGCGCTTGGGCAGGCGGTCCTGGGCCAGCACCCGTTCGCGCCATGGCGCCGGCAGCGCCTTCTCCACGGTGCGCAGCTGCGCCCGCGACGAGAACAGCATCAGCACCGCCTCCTTGCGACCGAGGTCGGTGACGAAGTCGATGATGGCCCGTTCATGAGCCTCGCGATCGCCGGGGTCGACGGCCTGGCGCGGCACGCTGAGCACCGCGCGGGAGTAGTCGAAGGGGCTGGGCAGACGCTGGTAGCGGTAGCGGTTGGCCAGCCCGGCGCGCTCCTGAAGACGCTCGAAGCGCCCCAGCGCCGTTAGCGTGGCCGAAGTCACCACCGCACCGAAGCAGCTACCCCACAGGCTTCGGGCCAGGGTCGGCGCCGCCGACACGGGACTCGCCGAGTAGACCAGCTCGGGGTCGGCACCGAAGCGCTCGAGCGTCAGCCAGCGGGCGCGTGGCGGCTCGCCGTCGACGTCGGCCTCGGCATAGGCCTCCCACAGGCCGTGCGCCTCCAGCGCTCGACCGTGCAGCAGTGCCAGCAGCGGCAGCCACGCCTCGGCCTGCTCGCGTTCGAGCCCGGTGTGCTTGTCGGGGTCGAGGCTCTCGCGCAGGATGTCGCTCATCGTCTCGAGGGTGCGGGACAGCTCGGCGAACGCCACCTGCAGGCCACCGGCGTGTTCGCGCAGGGCCTCGGGCACGCGGCCCATCTCGAAGCGGTACTGGTGGCTCTCCTCGCCCTCCTCCAGCCCATGCTGCCGCCCGGCCAGTTGATGGCCCAGCGAAAAGGCCTCGCCCAGGCGCGGTTCCAGCGCGCCAATGGTTTCCGGCAGGCCGGCCAGCAGCCTTGCCAGGGTCGGCTGTATCGCCAGCGCCTGGTGGAGTTCGGTCAGCGACTTCTTGAGGTTGCCCAGCCAGCGCAGGCTGCCGTTGATGCCCACGCGGTGAGCGAAATGGCTCAGCGCCTTGTCCGGCAGATGGTGGCCCTCGTCGAAGACGTAGATGCAGTCGCCGGGGGGTGGCAGCACCACGCCGCCACCCAGCGACAGGTCGGCCAGCACCAGGTCATGGTTGGCGACGATGATGTCGGCGCTCTCGAGGTCACGGCGGGCGCGGAAGAAGGCGCAGGCGGCGAAGTGGCCGCAGCGGCGGTTGGTGCACTGGCGATGGTCGATGGTCAGGCGCCGCCATTCGCTGTCGTCGATGGCTTGCGGCCAGCTTTCGCGATCCCCTTCCCAGCGGCCGCTGCCGTAGGCGTCGGCCATCTCCTGAACCAGCGCCTGGAAGTGGTCGCCGCCGCCCTGGGCCAGGCTCTGCTCGAACAGCGACAGGGTGGGGTTGTCCTCGACGCCATCGAGCGCCTGCTCCAGGCGGGTCAGGCAGACGTAGCGGCCGCGCCCCTTGGCCAGGGCGTAGTCGAAGTCGAGGCCGCTGTGGGCCTTGAGGGTAGGCAGGTCCTGCAGCAGCACCTGTTCCTGCAGGGCGATGGTGGCCGTGGCAATCACCAGGCGCTTGCCCTTGGCCTTGGCCACCGGCAGCGCCGCCAGCAGGTAGGCCAGGGTCTTGCCGGTGCCGGTGCCCGCTTCGAGCACGCAGACATGCTCGTCGGAGAGCCGCCGGCCGGCGTCATCGGCCTCGATGGCGCCCAGCGTGCGGGCGATCTCGGCGATCATCAGTCGCTGGCCGTAGCGTGGCGTCAGCCCCTGGGCCTCCAGCACGCGGCGGTAGGCGGCCTGTATCTCGCCCTTGAGGGCCTCGTCGAGCATGGCCTAACTCTCTAGAGATCTTACTGGCTGGGGAACGCCTGGCGGTGGTGGCTTCAACGCCGTCGACAGGTTTTCGAGGAGGCGCTGTGCCCCCTGGGCGCTACTTTTGCCCTGCGGCGCTCTCGCATCCTGCTCCGCTTGCAGGGCCGGTGCTGGCCATCCATGGCCAGCCCGTTCGGAGCAGTGCTCCTCACCCCTGGCAAAAGATCTCCTCTTCAACCTGTCCCCGGCGTATTCGCGGCGAGGTCATCAAGCGTTACAGCAGCCCCTCGGGCGGATGCACGCAGGGCAGCTTGTCCTGGATATAGCGCTCGATTTCCGGCAGCGAGAAGGCATCCTCCTCGCCGACGAAACTGATCGACACCCCAGCTGCCCCGGCACGGCCGGTACGACCGATGCGGTGGACGTAGTCCTCCGGGTCCTCGGGCAGGGTGTAGTTGATCACGTGGCTGACGTCCTCGATATGGATGCCGCGGCCGGCCACGTCGGTCGCCACCAGCACCTGCACCTCGCCCTCGCGGAACTGCTCGAGGGTCCTGATACGCTGGTTCTGCGGCACGTCGCCGGAGAGCATCGCCACGTTGATGTCGGCCTTCTTGAGCAGCCCCTCGAGCTTGCGCACCAGGTCGCGGCGGTTGCCGAACACCATCACCCGGTCGAAGCTCTCCTGCTTGAGCAGGTTGATCAGCAGGCGCGGCTTGTCCTCGTCGCTGACCATGTAGACGCGCTGATCGATGTTGGCCTTGTTGTCGACCGTGACCTCGATCTCGACGTGGGTCGGCTGGTGCGTCCACTGGCTGGCCAGGTTGAGGATGTCCTGGGAGAAGGTGGCGGAGAACAGGAAGGTCTGGCGCTCCTCCTTCTTCGGCGTATGGCGGATGATGCGCTTGACGTCGGGAATGAAGCCCATCGACAGCATGCGGTCGGCCTCGTCGAGCACCAGGATCTCGACCTGGGTCAGGTCGACGTCGCGCTTCTCGTGGAAGTCGAGCAGACGCCCCGGAGTGGCGACCAGGATGTCGAGCTTCTTGCCCAGGTTCTCGCGCTGCTTCTGGTAGTCCATGCCGCCGACGACGCTGGCCACGTTGAGGTCGGTGAAGCGCGCCAGCGCCTTGGCGTCCTTCTCGATCTGCAGCGCCAGCTCACGGGTCGGGGCGACGATCAGCGCGCGCGGGGCGCCGGGCTTCTGCCCTTCCGGCGCTTCCTCCTCGAGGAAGTAGGCCAGGATCGAGATCAGGAAGGCGGCGGTCTTGCCGGTACCGGTCTGGGCCTTGCCGACCACGTCGCCACCGAGCAGCGTATGGGTCAGCGCCTCCGCCTGGATCGGTGTGCAGTACTCGAAGCCCAGCGCATGGATGGCGCGCATCAGCGGCAGGGGCAGATCGAAGTCGTGAAAGCGCCACTTGCCCGCCACGGCAGGCACCTGAAACTGGCGCAGATCCCAGTTCGACTGGCGGCGGCGCGGCTTGCGACGACGACGCTTGGGCTTGCGGTTCTCGGCCGGGGCTGTGGTCTGTTCCGACTCGCTCATAGGCTGTATGTCTTGTCCGTAGCAATGGATGAACTTTGTACAGCCGCATATTGTACCAGCCTATGGCGTCGAGGGCGCGCCTCTTGCATTGGACTGGTAGAATGGCGCTTTGCTGCCACTCGACACCCATTGGAGCCAGGCCCGATGACACGCCGCAAGAAGACTCGCTCGCTGGCCGACAAGGTGACCATCCGCACCGGCAAGCGCAAGGACTACAAGAAGTGGCGCCACGAGAACCCCGACCAGGTGACCTCGTCGCGCCGCTTCACCCAGAAGAAGCGCCAGCAGCGCAAGCTGCAGGCGGCGCGCAAGCTGGCCCGCCAGGCGCAGGGCGAAGGCATCGCCATCCACCCCGAACCCACCTCGACATCCAGCGAGGAGCGCGACGAGTGATACGCCTGGTCTCGTTCAACATCAACGGGCTGCGTGCGCGCCTGCACCAGCTCGAGGCGCTGATCGCCGCCCACCGGCCGCTGGTGATCGGCCTGCAGGAAACCAAGGTCCATGACGACGAGTTTCCCTGCGAGGCCGTCGAGGCAATGGGCTACCACGTCCACTTCCACGGCCAGAAGGGGCACTACGGCGTCGCCCTGCTGTGTCACAAGACGCTGTGCCCCAGCGGGCCGGAGGAGGTCTTCTTCGGCCTGCCCGGCGACGGCGAGGAGTCCCAGCGGCGCCTGATCGGCGCGCGACTGCGCACCGCCGACGGCGAAGCATTGACGGTGTGGAACGGCTACTTCCCGCAGGGCGAGAACGTCGCGCACCCGACCAAGTTTCCCAACAAGCGGGCCTTCTACGCCCAGCTGACCCAACTGCTGCACGAGCGGCACCGTCCCGACGAGCGGCTGGTGGTGATGGGAGACTTCAACATCTCTCCCGAGGACATCGACATCGGCATCGGCGAGGCCAACCGCAAGCGCTGGCTGCGCGAGGGCAAGACCAGCTTCCAGCCGATCGAGCGGGAGTGGCTGGGCACGCTCAAGGCCTGGGGGCTCTCCGACAGCTACCGGGTACGTCATCCGGCGGTGAACGACCGCTTCAGCTGGTTCGACTACCGTTCCCGCGGCTTCGAACGGGACCCCAGGCGCGGGCTGCGCATCGACCATATCCTGGTCACGCCGCCGCTGGCCGAGCGTGTGCGCGATGCCGGCATCGACTACGAGCTGCGCGCCATGCAGCGCCCTTCGGACCACGCCCCGGTGTGGACCGACTTCGACCTATAGCGTCTGGCCTCGCCCTAGCGGGTCGAGAGCCAGCGCTCATCGATCTCGACGCCCCGCGCCTGGGCCTGCTGCAGGGCCTCCTGCGCCAGCTCGAGTCGACCCCAGGCGTGCGCCAGCAGGCCCAGGCGTCGCCAGTCCTCCCCTTGCCCGCTGCGCCGGGCGACCTCGCGCCAGGCCGCCAGCGCCCGCTCGCGGTCGCGGGCCTGCTCCCAGGCGCGGGCCAGCAGGCGCCGCTCGGCCAGGGTCTCTGACAGCACCCCGTCGCCCAGCGCCGCCTCGAGCATCTCCGCGGCACGAGCCGGGGTTCCCGCCGCCAGGTGCAGCTCGATGCGCCGGCGCAGGTCGCTTTCGCCCGCCAGCGCCCCCAGCCGCCAGCCGGCCTCCCAGATGGCCGCGGCGCGCCGTGCTTCGCCGAGCCCCTGGGCCAGTGCCGCGGCACGTCGCCAGGCCTCGGGCTCGGCCTGTGCATCGAGCGAGGCTTCCAGGTGGGCCAGCGCCTGCTCGCCGCGTCCCGCCCGCTGGAACACGGCCATCGCCAGGGCCTGCCGGCGATCATCCGGGTCGGGTTCGTCGGCCAGCGCCCGCTCGACCCAATCCGCCGCCTCGTCCCAGCGTTCAAGCTCGGCCAGGGCGCGCGCCAGGCGCCAACGGTCATCGGGGCTGCCATCATGCCGCTGATGCCAGTCGCGCAGAAGCGTCGCCGCCTGCTCGGTCTGCCCCGCCGCCAGTCGCAGTCGGGCCTCCTCTCGCAGCCAGCGGTCGCGCTGCGCCTGCGGCGCCCCCTCGGTGCGACGCGCCTGACGCAGCTGCTCGGCCGCCGCCCCATGGCGACCGGCCCGCGAGTCGGCCCCGGCCGCAAGCTGTCGGTAGAGCGCGCTGGCCCAGCGGTCGGCGGCGTTACCGCTCTCCAGGCGGGTGGCCTGCGAGCGAGCTCGCTCGCTCACGCCTTCGGGCTCGCCCCGCTGCAGCTGGGTCTGGAGCCGCTCCAGGTCGGCGATGATATCGCCGGGCAGCGCTGGCGCATCGGCCTGCGCCGCGGCGGCGAGCAGCCACCCGAGACTAGTGACGATGCGCATCACGGCACGAATTGACATGACATCACCTCAACTGGAATTCGAGCCGCTGACGCGCACGGCGCACCCCATCGGCCGGTTCGAACTGCCAGCGCGCCACGGCCTTCTCGGCCGCCGAGTCGAACACGCTGCGGGGGCGCGATTCGACCACGCGGACGGAGGAGCGGTCGACGCTGCCGTCGGGACGGATCAGGAACTGCAGCTCGACATACCCTTCGAGACCGCGACGCTGCGCACGCGGAGGATACTCCGGCGGCACGCGATTGGTCGGGGCGATCTCGCCGACGTCCACCGGGCCCTGCTCGGCGGGAGCGGCCTGCTCATCGCTTTCTTCACCCTCCGCGGCGGCACTGGACTCGGCCGCAGGAGCCGGTGCGGGGGAGGGTTCCGCTACGGGCTCAGGGGTCGGTTCGGGTTCGGGTTCGGGTTCGGGTTCTGGCTCCGGCGGCGCTTCACTCAACTCGGGCAGGCTGGTGTCGAGCTCGGGCGACTCGACCGGCTCCGACGGCAGCTCCGGTTCGGGCATGGGGATCTCGCTCTCCAGCGGCGGCAGCGGCTCCGGCCGGGGCGGCGGGCTGGCCTCGGCCTCGGCCTGGGGCGGCGGCTCGGCACTGGGCTCGGCCACCTCTTCCTGCTCGCTCTGCTTTGGCTCGGGCGCCTCGGCCATGCGCATCGTCATGCTCTCGTCGAGCACGTCGAACTCCTCCTCCGGCGGCGCCACCAGCAGGGCCAGCAGCCAGAACAGCAGCAGCGCAAGAGCCACGCCGCCCAGCGAGGAGAAGGGAATACGGGTCACGACCGGCTCCGGCTGGCGGCCACCGCCACCTGCTCCACACCCGCCTCGCGGATGCGATCCATCACTTCGATCAGCAGGCCGGTGGTGGAGTCGCGATCGGCCTGGATCACCACGGAGCCGTCGTCACTGACCAACCCGGCCACCTCATTGCCGACGCGATGCAGGTCCACCGCGCGACCGTCGACCCACACCGCTCCCTCCGGCGTGATGGCGACCATCACCTGGGCGTCGGGCCGCGGCGAGGCGGCGCTCGATTCGGGGCGCTCGACCTCCACCCCGCTCTCCTTGATGAAGCTGGTGGTGACGATGAAGAAGATCAGCATGATGAAGACGACGTCCAGCATCGGCGTCAGGTTGACCTCGCTGGCTTCGCCATCGTCGGCGCCAAGGCGGCGTCTACGCATCGGTATCCTCCACGGCGCGAGCCAGGCGGTCGTGCAGCCGCTGGTCCTCGCGACGAATGATGTGCTCGAGACGGCTGGTGAAGAGTAGCCCCACCACCGCCACTGCCATGCCGGTCAGGGTGGGCAGGGTGGCGCGGGCGACGCCGTCGGCCATGGCCCTGGCCTGGCTGGTGTCGGTCATCGCCAGGCTGTCGAACACGGCAATCATGCCGGTCACGGTACCCAGCAGGCCCAGCAGCGGGCACAGCGCCACCAACAGCCTGAGCCATGGCAGCGGACGCCGCAGACGCCCGATCAGCTCCCGCGCCCAGGCCTCGCGCAGGGTCAAGGCACTCCAGCTCAGGTGATCATGGCGTGCCGCCCAGCGCCCGATCAGGGCGCGCCTCGCCCGGCGATAGGTAATGCGGAAATACCACACCCGCTCCAGCGCCAGGCTGAACAGCAGCATCGCCACCAGGGCGATCACGACCAGTACCGCACCGCCCGCCTCGACCAGGCGCTCAAGCGGCTCAAGCCAGAGCGGGATCACGGCGCGTGCCCCCGGTAACGCTGCCCGGTCCATGCGGACGCTGTTCGAGCTGCTCGGCCAGTGCCGCGCTCGCCTGCCCCTCCACCAGACCGGCCAGGTGCCGGCTGCGACCCGCCAGGGCGGTGTGGGCGAACAGCAGCGGCACGGCGGTGATCAAGCCCAGCACGGTGGTCACCAGCGCCTGACTGATGCCGCCGGCCATCAGCTGGGGATCGCCGGTGCCGAACACGGTGATCGCCTGGAAGGTCACGATCATGCCGGTCACCGTGCCCAGCAGCCCCAGCAGCGGCGCCACGGCGGCCAGCAGCTTGACGATCGGCTGGCCACGCTCGAGGCGCGGCAGCTCGGCCAGCACGGCTTCGTCGAGGCGGGCCTCGAGCGCCTCCGGCACGGGGTCGTCCTGTAGCGCGCGAAAGCGCAGCAGGACACGTCCGAGCGGGTTGTCTTCGCGCAGCGTGTCGAGGTCGCGCAGCTGACGGCGCATGGCCAGGCTGACCTTCAGCAGGTAGCCGTACTGCAGCAGGGCCACCAGCAGGCCGATGGCGCCCAGCCCGACCACCACGTAGCCCACGGCGCCCCCCTGGTGAAAGCGCTCGACCAGGCTGGGACGCTGCGCCAGGGCCGCCATCACTTCGCCCCGGGTCGGGTCCAGCGTGAGTTCGCGGGATTCTCCGGCATGGAAGGCCGCCAGGCTGTCGACCACTTCGGAGGGAGTGCGCTCGACCACCGATAGCGCTTCGTCGTCGGCGCCGCGCCGCAGCAGATGGCTGTCGGTGAAGGCGGCGAAGTCGCCCAGGCGCACGACCTCGCGGTCAGCGATGTCGCCACTGGCATCCGCCACCGGCGCCTCGAAGCGGATCACGCGAGCGCTGTCGACCGTCAGCGCGATCAGGCTGTCGGCGAACGCCTCCAGGTGCCCGAGCTCGAGCACCTCGGCATCGTCGAGGCGTGGCGGCAGACCGGCACCGCCCACGACGAGCCAGCTATCCGCCAGGCTGTCGCGCAGCTCGCCGCTGTGCTCTTTCAGCGATGCCAGGATAGCCTCGAGATCGTCGTCCTGCTCGTCCTGGCGCGCCTCGAGGGTGTCGCCCCGCGCGTCCTGCTCGCGCGCCCTTCGCTTGAGCGCCTCGTTTCGCGTCTCGGCCTCGGCATGCGAGGCGCGCGCCTCTTCCAGGGCCGCCTCGAGCGCCTCGCGGTCCTCGACCAGCTCGGCCAGTCGCGCCCGGTCGCGGCTCTCCGCGGCTTCGCGTTCGGCACGCAGGCTCTCGAGCGGCTCCGACTGGGCCTGGGCTTGCACCTGGCCCAGCCCGACGCTCAGCCACAACGCTGCCAGGAAGGCCGCGGCGTATCGTGTCGCCTTCATGTGTCGTCCTCCACCGACTCGAGCGGCTGCGACAGCGGCACGCTGAGCAGCTCCGGTGCGCGACGGTCGCGGGCAATGCGCAAGCCGTTGCGAATTTCGCGGCGCTGGGTTTCGTCGAGCGCGGCCCAGCTGCCCGCATCGGCCTGCCACACGCGGCCCGCGCGGCCATCGGGGGTGAGATAGTAGAAGCCCACGCGTCCCAGGCGCAGGTAGTCCACCTCGCGGCGCGAGTCCCCCTCGCCCAGGTAACCTCGCCAGGCATCGACTTCGCTGCCGTACTCCAGTTCGGCGCGCCAGGCCTCGACAATGCGCTCCCAGCGCTCTGCCGCGGACAGTTCGTCGGCCTGGGAGCGCAGGCTGGCCACCCGCGCCAGGCGCTCCTCGCGCAGGAACGGCATGTCGTTTTCGACCCAGCGCTCGAGACGGTCGATCATGCGCTCCTGCAGCGCCGGCAAGGCGTCGCGGGTTTCCTCCAGCGTATCCAGGGCCTGCTCGCGGCGTTCCAGCGAAGCGGCCTGACGCTCGAGGCGAGGCGCGAGTTCGGCGTTCTCCCGAGCCAGCCGTCGCTCGTCGCGCTCCAGCTCGCGCAGCTCCTCGAGCATGGCCCGCGACTCGTCATCGGCGGCGTCGATGCGCTCCTGCAGCTC
Source organism: Billgrantia lactosivorans (assembly GCF_003254665.1). Classification (GTDB taxonomy): domain Bacteria; phylum Pseudomonadota; class Gammaproteobacteria; order Pseudomonadales; family Halomonadaceae; genus Halomonas; species Halomonas lactosivorans. The sequence goes on from NZ_QHGY01000001.1 coordinate 811,497, forward strand.
GGCCTGGCTGCGCTGGGCTTGCCTGGCCTCCTCGCGGACCTCGGGGTCGGCAACGGCCGAGGCAACGAGGCCCAGCCACAGCAGGCCCATGAGGCAGGGGGGTCGAAACGATCTCACTGGCGGACTCCCGAGACGTGAAAGGGTGAACGGTCGCCTTGGGTGGGCGGCGTCGATGATGCCACTAATGATAATTGTTATCAATCCACTGGTCGCGCCGGCCACCTGCGGACCTCGGGCATGCCCGGCGACAGGGAGGTCCGAGAATTGCGTAAAGAAATGTTCGCTTTTCTTTCAGAAGCGAAACGCAACGAAACGCTATATTTGCGCCGTCCTGCCCGATAGAACACCCCCAGGGACGACACAGGGGCAACTGACTGCCCAGCCACGCGACCCGAGCCCCGCTCACTCGCGTGTGCGCTTCTTCTGCCGCAGACGACATTCGGCCCGCCCCGGCGGCCTGCTTTCACTATTCATGGCGGTAGTCCCATGCGTCCCTTCATCGATGCCTCTCTCAGCAGCCAGTGGAACGGCGGCTTCGTGATGGAGATCTTCATCACCAATCAGGGAACTCAACCGATCGTCGACTATCGCGTCGAATTCTCCCTCGATGCGACCGTCACCGATGTCTGGAATGGCACGATCGCCGGTCACGACGCTGGCCGTTACGCCATTGTCGACGATGACATCGCCAACGACATCGCGCCGGGTGAAACCGTGAGCTTCAAGTTCAAGGCCCTCGGCGAAAGCGGCCAGATGCCCGGCTCGCTGACGGTCAATGGCGTCGCTCCCGAGCTCTCCCCCCAGGCGGAAATGCTGCTGGCCGCCGAGAGCCTCGAACCCCAACCGCCCGAGCCCAGCCCTTTCGACGAGGATGGAGTCGCTACCGTCGGCCCCGGGATCACCGCCACCGAGCTGCAGGCGCTGATCGACTCCGCCCCGGAGGGCGCCGTACTTCGCCTGGCCGCCGGTGACTATCGCTTCGATCAGACGATCACGGTGAGCCGCGCGGATATTGCCCTCGTCGGAGCGGGACGCGGCGAGACGCGCATCACTTTCAGCAACGAAGCGCTCGCCTCGGGCGATGCGCACGGCTTCCTGGTGGAAGGCACGGCGACGCGCTTCGCCGGCTACCTCGGGCAGGATGCCGCGATGGGCGACAACCGCCTGTCGCTCAGGGCCGACCATGGCTTGCAGGTCGGCGACACCGTGCGCATCTGGCAGGACAACACGCAGGCGTATTTCGACGAGATCGGCGATACCTCCTGGCAGAAGCTCAATGCTCCCCTGCGCACCAGCATGGCCAAGGTGGTCTCGGTGGACGGCGGCACGGTGACGCTCGACCGGGGCCTGCACTTCGACTTCGACGGTGGCGAGGCCAAGGTGCAGCGCTTCGACGCGCTGGAGAACGTGACCCTGCAGGGCTTCACGCTGGGCTACGAGCTGGGTGCGCCCGACAAGGCATCGTTCAGCAACAGCCTGGCGGAGCTGACCGGTTACCAGGCGATCAAGCTCAACGGCACGGTGGGCGCCCGGGTCGTGGACATCGAGGTGCTCGATGGCCCCTCCACCGCCTTCGAGTTCGCCCTCTCGCTCGACTTGCATGCCGACTCGCTCGGCGCGCATGGCGCCTTCAACAAGGGCGGCGGCGGCAATGGCTACGCCTACGAGCTGCGCGAGAGCTATGACGGCACCTTGAGCAACCTCGAGGACTCGGGCATGCGCCATAGCGTGCTGTTCGCCTCCTGGCGCTCCTCGGTGGGCAACGACATCCATGTGAAGGCGACGGATCGCGACATCAACTTCCACGGTGGCCAGGACCATGGCAATACCGTGCACGTCGAACGCTCGATTCGCGACGCCGAGGCCGATGGGCTCTCCCCCGTGGTGTGGTACAACAGCGGCGGCGAGACGTTCGGTGCCATCACCGAAGCGGGCGCCAATCAGATCGTCTTCGACTACGCGATCGGCACGCGCCGTGACGACCTGATCCTGGGGACCGACAATGGCGTCTATCTCGATGGCGCCCTGGGCCACGATACGCTGATCGGCGGCAGCGGCGACGATGTCCTGCGTGGCGGCCTGGGCAACGACCTTCTCCACGGTGGTGCCGGCTTCGACGTGGCGCATATGGAGCAGGGCTACAGCGCCTACGAGATCCACTTCAACGACGACGGCAGTGCCCTTCTCTCCAGCGCAGGCGAGGACGATTTGCTGATCGATGTCGAGCGTGTACTGTTCACCGATGGCGCCGTGCTCGACATCGTCTCGCGCTCCGTATCGCTGGGGGAGGCACCGAGCGTTCCCACGCCGGAGGAGATCCTCGCCGACCCCGCCCCGGGCACGGGCACCGACACGCCCCTGCCCGAGGAGGAGGCCGCGACCGGGGCACCTGAAGAGTCGACGCCGGAACCGGACTCGCCCCTGCCCGAAGCCGGGGAACCGGCCCTCGATGCCAGCGGTTTCGACCTCGGCCTGACCGTTGCCAGCCGTTGGTCTGGCGGCTACGTGTTGCGTGTGGAGGTCGCCAACCACACCGCCATCGACGTGGCCAGTCCCGAGATCGCCTTCACCTTGCCGGCGGAGATCACCACCTTCTATGGCGCGACGCTGCTGGAGCAAAATGGCGATGCCTACCGGGTCGCCTATGACGGCAGCGACACGCTCAAGGCCGGCGGAGTGATGCGCTTCTCGTTCAAGGCCTACGCACCGGTCAGCGAGCTGCCGACGTCGCTGGCCCTGAACGGCACCGAGCTGACGCTGGACCCGACGGCGCTGGTAGCCGGAGAAGCCGCCGACCCGGCCCTGGTCGAGGCCCTGACCCCCGCCCCCACGGCCGCGGATTTCCTCGACATCGCCAGCAATGTCACCAAGACCTGGTCGGGTGGCTACATGTCCGAGGTACTGGTCACCAACACCGCGGACGTCGTCATCGAGATGCCATCGGTAAGCTTCAGCCTGCCGGGGAGCATCACCGACATGTGGAACGGAACATATACCGCCACTGAGGAAGGCTACGCCGTGGCCGCGACCGGCGGTGCAACGACACTGGATCCCGGCGAGACATGGCGCATCTCCTACAAGGTCCGCGACGACAGCCAGGCCCTGCCCGAAGGTCTTGCCGCCGAAGGCAAGCTGGCCGGTACCCCCACAGTGGAACTGGATGGCCAGATCGGCACCGAGGGCGACGACACCCTGCTGGGCACGGCGGAGGCCGACGTCCTCTACGGCGGCCTGGGCGGCGACAGCCTGACCGGCGGCGAGGGTGGAGACCGCTTCGTCTACCTCTCGACCTACGAGTCGACGGCGTTCGAGAGCGACATCATCGTCGACTTCGAGCGTGGTGAAGGCGACCTGATCGACCTCTCAGGCATCGATGCGGATCTCGCCAGCGATGGCGCGCAGGCGTTTGCCTGGGTCGGCAGCGCCGCCTTCAGCGGCACCGCCGGCGAGCTGCGCAGCGAAGGCGGCCTGCTCCAGGGCGACGTCAACGGCGACGGCGTCGTCGACCTGCAGATCGATGTCCTGGGTGTCGACGGCCTGCGCGCCGAGGACTTCCTGCTGTAGGCGACATTTTTCCACATTCCACCCCGCCCCCCACGCCCGGCCACGTGCCGGGCGTTTTCATGCCAGATTGATCAGGATGCGCAGGCCGCCCAAATAAACGCCAATACGTCTCATTGATATTCGTCCCGGGCCTGCTATGCTGGCTTCCCGCTGTGCGCGCGAGACCTGCCCCCGATGAACCTGCCGAGCGACGGCATCCAGCATCACACGCCCTGTGACCTCCGGCGCTATGGCGAGCGCTACGGCATCGATTACCGGTTTCCTTCGCTGCCCCCCAAGGGCTTGCGCCGGGTACCGGTACTGCGCGGGCGCATCCAGGAGTTCGTCCCCGGGCGCGGCATGCAGGTGGTGGCGTCGGACATCGAGGTGCTGCAGCGCTACGATTCGCACTCCCGTCGCGCCGCGCCTCTATCGATCATCGTCATGCTGGAGGGACACGCCGAAGTCGGGCTGGGGAGCCAACGCCTTGGTCTCGCCGCCGGCACGGCCCTGAGCGTGAGGCTGAACGACCGCGAGGGTCTGCAGGCCATGCAGCCACCCAACCAGCGCATCCGGGCCCTCACCCTGGCCCTGGACGCATCGCGCCTGACCGATGCGCTGGGCGGCAAGCGGCCAGTGGCGAACTCCAGCCTGCATGCCTGGCCGCTGCCAGCCGGACTTCAACACATGCTGGAGCATGCCTTGAGCAGTCCGCTCGCCGGCATCGCCATGCGCCTGCTGTGGGAGGGGCTTGCGCTGCAGCTGCTGGCCCATGGCCTGCCGCCGGGCCTCATGGAACCAGCCTCTCGTGTCTCCCCTGGGGAACGGCAGCGCCTGGAGCGGGTCCGCGAACGGCTGCAGGCCTACCCGGGACACCCGCACAGCCTGGCGGCGCTGGCCGAACTCGCCGCGATGAGCCCGGCCACCCTGCGTCGCAAGTTTCCGGCGACCTATGGCTGCAGCGTCTTCGATTACCTGCGTGAGCAACGACTGGAACTCGCACGTGCCAGGCTGCTGCAAGGTCATACGGTCGAGCAGGCCGCACGGTGCGCGGGCTACCGCCACGCCAGCAATTTCACCACCGCTTTTCGACAGCGCTACGGCTACCCACCGAGCGCCCTGCCGCGCGCCACCTGAGCGCCATGAAGAGAAAGTTGAGCGCGCCGCACAGGGCGACGCCTCAATGAATATGGAATAATTATCATTACCCAATGATATTAATCCGCAGAGGAACCGGCATGCTCACACCCCGTCCCCTGGCACTGGCCATCTCGCTTGTGTCCGCCCTCGTCGTGGCCAATGCCCAGGCTCAGCAGCCACAGGCTGAGAATAACGATACGCTGGATACCCTGACCGTTACCGGCCAGGCGGCAACCAAGACCAAGACGCCGTTCAACGAAACGCCCCAGGCCACTTCCACCCTCGAACGCGAGGAGTGGGAGCGTCGTGGTGCGCGCACGGTGCAACGTGCCCTGGACTACAGCCCGGGCGTCTTCACCAACCAGATCGGCGCATCCAATCGCTTCGACTACCTGGTGCTGCGCGGTTTCTCCGACGGCAGCCTGAGCAACGCGTTTCTCGATGGCCTCAAGCTGATGGGCGATGCCAACTCGCACAGCTCGATGACCATCGACCCCTGGTTCCTGGAGAATATCGAGGTGGTACGCGGGCCCGCCTCCGTTCTCTATGGCCAGGCATCGCCGGGAGGCGTCGTCGCCCTCACCAGCAAGCGCCCCCGATTCCAGCAAGGCGGCGAGCTGCGCCTCTCCGCAGGCAACAACGCCCAGCGCAGCGCCGCCTTCGACCTGACGGGGCCGCTGGGCGAGGAGCAGCGCGTCGCCTACCGCCTCGTCGGCCTGGCCAGGGCTGCGGATACCCAGTTCGGCCCGGTGGAAGAGGAGCGCTACGCCATCGCCCCCTCGCTGACCTGGGATGTTACGGACGCCACCAGCCTGACGCTCAAGGCCTATCTGCAGCAGGACCCGGAAGGCGGCTACCATGCCGGGCTGCCCTACGAGGGTACCGTGGTGGATCGCCACGGTCGGCGTATCGCCAATACCTTCTTCGAAGGGGAGGAGGAACACGACCAGTACCAACGTACCCAGCGCCTGCTCGGCTACGAGCTCGAGCACCGCTTCGGCAAGGCCTGGACCGGCCGCCAGCGCCTCAATTACCTCAGCTCCGACGTCGTGCTCAATCAGGTCTACGCCTTCGGCTGGGCTCCCGGCAGTGATACCGAGCTGACCCGCTACTACTCCGGCGCCGACGAGTCCCTGGAAGCCTGGACCTTGGACAACCAGCTCGAGGCCAACCTTGCCACCGGCTTCATCGATCATACCGTGCTGGTCGGGGCCGATTATCAGCGCCGCGACAATCGGGTTTCATGGCCCTCGGGCTGGTTCCCCAACATCGATGCCTTCGCCCCCCACTACGGCGCCGAGCCGCTCGCCTTCTTCGCACCGACTCGCGAGGATCACGAACTGCGCCAGACCGGTGTCTACCTGCAGGACCAGATGGCATTAGGGAATTGGCGCCTGACGTTGGGAGGACGTCATGACTGGGTCGATATCCGCAATACCAACCTCGATACCAACGATACCAGCGAGCTCGACGACACCCAGTTCAGCGGGCGTGCCGGCCTGCTCTACCTGTTCGACAACGGGGTTGCGCCATATATCAGTTATTCCACCGCCTTCACCCCAACCAGTTTCGTCGATGCCGAGGGCGACCTGCTGCCGCCGATGGAAGGCAAGCAGATCGAGGCTGGCATGAAGTATCAGCCGGCGGGGTCGAGGGATCGCTACAGCGTGGCGCTGTTCCAGATCAACCAGGAGAACGTGGCGACCAAGGAGCAGCCCACCGATCCCTACCGTGCCGTGGGCGAGATCCAGTCCGAGGGCGTTGAACTCGAGGCCCATGCCCACCTGACCGACAGGCTGCGCCTGCAGGCGAGCTACAGCCTTACCGACATCACCTACAAGCGCAGCGACGATGGCAACGAGGGCAACCGCGCCATCTACGCCCCGCGCCACCAGGCCAGCCTGTGGGGACACTATGCCTTCGACACGGGCATGCTCGCCGGCCTCGATGCCGGGCTCGGCGTGCGCCATTACGCCGATATCCAGGCCGATCGCGCCAACACCTTCGAGCTGCCGTCGTACACCCTGGTTGATGCCACCCTGGGCTATGACCTCGGCCGTCTTGGCCTCGACGGCATGAACGCACGCCTCAACGTCACCAACCTCACCGATGAAACGCATGTTGCCTCGTGCAACTCGCTGGAGTTCTGCTACTTCGGCGCCGAGCGCGGCGTGCTCGGCACGCTGAGCTACGCCTTCTGATCCGCCCCCGCAAAGCGGAACGCGCTGTCGGCACAGGCCGGCAGCGCGTTCCTTTCGGTTCTGACGAATTACCAGCGATAGCTGAGACTGCCGATCACACTGCGCGATTCGCCGTAGTAGCACCAGAAATCCGCCTCACAGGAGGCGACGTAGATTTCATCGGTGAGGTTGTTGACGTTGAGTTGCGCCCGCCAGTTGTCGTCGAAGTCGTAGGCGACCATGGCATCGAACAGGGTGTAGTCGGGCGCCTCAAGCTCGCCCCCCACGCTGGAACCCACATGACGAATGCCACCTCCCAGCCGTAGACCGTCGAGTGCCCCCTGGGTAAACGCATAATCCACCCACGTGGAGGCCTGGTGACGTGGTACCAGATCTCTGCGCCGATCTTCCTCGGTGCGCGCATCGGTGTAGGTATACGCGGCGGTGAGGCGCAGTTCCTCGCTCAACTGTACACGGCCCTCCAGTTCGACGCCTTGGGAGCGCTGCTCGCCCTCTTGCACTTGGAAACCACCCGGTGAAGTCACGAGGCCGTTGCTCTCCTCGAGGTCGAACACAGCCACGGTGATGTAGCCATCCCATTCTACCGGGGCGAATTTCACTCCGAGTTCCCACTGCTCCCCCTCGCGGGGTTCGTAGAGGGCACCCGTATCGTCTACACGCCCCAGCGGATCGAAGGATTCGGTATAGCTCAGGTAGGTGTTGATGCCCCCATCGCCCAGGTACATCACCCCACCGCTCCAGGAGAGGTGATTGTCGTCAGAGCGTTCCGTCAGCTCGGCAGTGCGGTTGGCATTCTCGGTCTCCGCCTGGTCGTAGCGCACCCCGCCCAGCAGTACCCATCGGTCGTCCAAGCGCAATTGGTTCTGCAGATAAACGCCGGTCTGCTGCTTGTCGATATCGCGCTGAACTCGCTGACTGTCGTCGATGGGCGTGAAGCTGCCATAGACCGGGTCGAAGACGTCGATGGTGCCGAAAGCGAAGTTGTCGGCTTCCTGCCCCCTGAGTTCGAGGTCCTGGTAGTCGATGCCAAGCAGCAGCGTGTTCTCGTACCCATCTCCGAACCAGTTGCCGAGCAAACGGTTGTCCACCGTCCAGCTGTGGATGTCACCATCACGGTGCGTATGGCCTTGCCCCGCTTCTCGCGCCCCGATCATGCCCAGCGCATAACTGCTGCGCAGCAGCAAGTCCAACTCGCTGTAGCGCAGGTTCTGCTCGAAGCGCCAGATGTCGTCGAACCAGTGCTCCAGTTCGTAGCCCAGGGCCCACTGAGTACGCTCGTTCGTATCGTAGTCGGGCTGGCTGAGATTGGTCGGACGCTCGATCTTGCCGAAGGGAGTGTCCTGAAGGGTTCCGTAGGGTGGCTTGAAAGGGTTGACGGGCACTCCATCGTCTTTCTGCACGCTGGAAAGCAGTGTCAGAGTGGTGTCTTCGCCGATATCCACCGCCAGGCTCGGGGCAAAGTAGTAGCGCTCGTTGCCGGTGTGGTCGAGATCTCCATCGCGCTCCTTCCAGGTACCAACCAGCCGGTACCGGATGTCCCCCGTCTCGCTGACGGGCCCTGAGCTGTCGACGCCGACCTGGCGATGGTCGCGGTTGCCTAGCTGCAGGTCGAAGCGTCCCTGGGGTTCGTCCGTGGGGCGCTTGCTCACCGCGTTGATCAACCCACCGGGAGGCGCCTCGCCGTAGAGAATCGACGAGGGTCCCTTGAAAACCTCTACCCTCTCCAGCCCGTAGGGCTCCGGCAACCACTGGTAGAAGCCCTCGCGATAGAGACGCAGGCCATCCTGATAGGTGGAGTGATTGAAGCCACGCACCTTGAGCCAGTCGGTGTCGTTGTCCGAACCGTAGTGGCCGGAAAGCACACCGGCACGGTAGCGAAAGGTTTCGTCGAGCTGTTGCACGTTGCGCGTCTCGAGTTCCTCACGATCGACCAGCGAGACGGGACGCGGTGTCTCGACCAACGGCGTCGCCACCTTCAGTGCCGTGCCCACCACCACCAGGGTATCCGTTTCGACGGCATCCTCGGCGGCAAGCGCCGGGGTCGGCAGACCCACCAGGGCACTGCCGAGCGTGAGACCGATGGTTTGACGAACCGCCCTGGACAGGACGGTAGGGTGGAGCGTACGAGCTACGGCTGACATGGGATGCCTCTTGGCTAGGTGTTGGCGGAATGGCGATGCGCCGCTTAGAAGCATTTTACAATCATTCTCATTACGTTTAGCAACAATAAATGACTCGGCATGCCGACTGGTTTGAAATCACAAATAATAAGAATTATCATTCGCTGCGCTTCGTCACGGATCCGCACGCTCGCGCAGGGCGAAGCACTAGCCCAACCACAAGCAAGGGAACGACTTCCGATGACACAAAAGACGCATATCGCCTGGCTGGCGCCAGTGGTGCTCGGCTCCACCCTGCCAGGGCTGGCTTTCGGCCAGGCCGGGACCGACGAGCCCGGCGCCTCGTCGGACCTCTCCCCGCTGGTCGTGACCGCCACCCGCAACCGCAGCCAGGCAGGCGAGACGCCCCAGAAGGTCACCGTGATCAACCGCGAGCAGATCGAGCAGCAGCTCGCCTTCACCAGCGATCGCGGGCAAATCCTGGGCAACCTGATCCCCGGCTACTCTGCCAGCCGGCAGAAAATGACCAACTCCGGCGAGACCTTCCGCGGGCGGGCTCCGCTCTACATGATCGATGGCATCCCCCAATCGACCCCCATCCGACCCGGGGCGCGCGACGGCTATACCATCGACCTCGATATGGTCGAGAGGATCGAAGTCCTGCATGGCGCCAGCGCGGAGCATGGCCTGGGCGCCACCGGCGGCATCATCAACTTCGTGACTCGCAGGGCAGAACCCGGCGAACTCAATCAGTCTGCCGCGGCGAGCCTCACCACCGACGATGAATTCGACTCCGAAGGCTTCGGCCACAAGCTCCGTTATCACATCAACGGCCAGAGAGACCGGTGGGATTACCTCGCCGCGGTGACACGCCAGGAGCAAGGTGTATTTCGTGACGGCGACGGGCGACGCATCGGTGTCGACAACACCCAAGGCGAAATCCAGGATTCCACCTCTTACAACCTCTTCGCCCGACTCGGGTACTGGCTGGATGACGACCAGAACCTGGAGGTTGCGCTGAATCACTTCAACCTGGAGAACCAGGGCGACTACGAGTCCGTGGATGGTGATCGAAGCCGCGGCATCACCACCACGGCTCGCCGCGGCAGCCCGCCAGGCGACCCCGCCTACAACGAATCCACGACGGCCAGCCTGTCGTATTCACATGCCGACTGGTTCGGCAACGAACTGGATGCCAAGCTGTATCGCCAGCGCTTCGAGGGGCAATATGGCGGCGCCAGCATCATCCCGACGTTTCAGGATCCCGCCATTGCCCCGGTCGGCACGCTGATCGACCAGTCGCGCAACGAGTCGGACAAGCTCGGTGCCAAGTTGACCCTCACTCGCAGCGGCCTGCTCGACGATCGTCTCAGCCTCACCACGGGCCTCGACCTGCTGCAGGACGACACCCAGCAGGTGTTGACCCAGACCGATCGTCAATGGGTACCGGAGACGCAATTCCGCAACGCCGCTCTCTTCGTGCAGGGCAGCTTCGACCTGACCGAGTCCTTGACCCTGCACTCCGGCGTGCGCCAGGAGTACGCCGAACTGGATGTGGATACCTACCAGACCATCGCCTCGGCCAACGGCGTTACGGTCGAAGGCGGCAAGCCCAGCTTCGACGAGACGCTCTACAACTTCGGTGCCGTTTACCAGGTCACCGACTGGGCGCAGCTGTTCGCCAACTACTCCGAAGGCTTCGGCCTGCCCGATGTTGGCCGTGTCCTGCGTGGCGTCGACGAACCCGGCGATGTCGATACGCTTTTCGAACTCGAGCCCATCGTCACTGACAACCGCGAGATCGGTACACGCCTGCAGTGGGACCGGCTGAGCGCCGAGCTGAGCTACTACGAATCCGATTCGGAGCTGGGAGAGCGCCTGTCGGAGGAAGGCGGTACCTTCGTCAGCAACCGCGAGAAGACCGAGATCCGCGGCGTCGAGCTCAGCGGCGAGCTGGCGCTCAACGAAGCCCACGACCTGCACGCCTCCTACGCCTGGAGCGAGGGCGAGGCCGATAGTGACGGGGATGGTCGCGTCGACAGCGAACTCGGTGGGCTCAATATCGCCCCGGAGCGTCTGACCCTGGGCTGGAATGCCCGCTGGAATGAAGAGCTGAGCAGTTTCGTCCAGTTCAGCCACTACTTCGATTCGAGTTTCGACGACCAGCCGGAGAATCTCGACGAATTCGAAGGCTACAGCCTGGTAGATGCCGCCGTGACCTATCGGCTCCCGGTCGGCAGGGTGAGCGCAGGTATCGATAACCTGCTGGACGAACAGTACGTCACCTATTACTCCCAGACCGCCCGCGACGGCGATGCCCAGTACTTCGCCGGCCGCGGTCGCACCTTCACCCTCGGCTATCAGCTGGACTTCTGATCCGCGGCCTGACACGGACCTGGCTTGCTGCTTGGCGGCGCCCTCGGGCGCCGCCTTTTTCGTCGTTACCTTTCTTCCTTTACCCTCAACGCCACCACTCGGGATGCGCGGCCATGAGTTCCTGCCGCCGCTCCGCTTCACGAGCCTGCTTGTCGAGCACGGGATCCAGCAGCGCCTCGGCGCGTGCCGGTGCGAGCGCGAAGAGACCGTCGTCGTCGCCAACGATCAGATCACCCGGCGAGATCGCCACGCCGTCGATGGAAACCGGCACGTTGACCTCGCCCTCGAGCTCCATGGCACGGGTGGTGAGCGGGCTGGTTCCGCGGGAGTAAACCGGCAGCCGGAGTCGAGCCAGTTCCACCGTGTCGGTGACCCGTCCCGAGGTGACCACACCCGCGAGCCCCTTGCGCAGCGCCGCGTAGCTACGCAGCTCACCCCAACAGGCGCGACGCTCGTCGCCGCAGACGTCGATCACCAGCACATCTCCCGGTTCGGCCATTTCCAGCGCGCTGCGGATCACGCTGCCGTCGAGATGCGGGATACGCACCGTCAGCGCGGGGCCCAGCAGCCTCACCGGACGACGCAACGGCGAGATGCCGACGATGGCGCCGAAATCGGTCAGGTGGCCGAGGGTGGACGTGGCCACCTCGCGGTAGCGGTCCAGCAGTTCAGGCACGACGCCCGACCCTCGGGGATGAATGGCGAACATGAGCGTGACTCCTTGCCAGAGACTCGCTGGCACTCAGCGCCGCCAGCGGTAAAGCAGGAAAATGAAGAACGGTGCCCCGATGCCGGCGACGAAGATGCCCGCCGGCAGGTCTCGGGGCAGGAAGGCTACCCGCCCCAGCAGGTCGGCGTGGAGCACGATCAGGGCACCGATGATTGCCGTGGCCGGCACCAGGCCAGCGTGGCCACGCGCCACCAGGCGGCGCGCGATGTGGGGCGCCAGCAGGCCGATGAAGCTGAGCCCGCCGGCGTAGGCGACAGACGCGCCGGCCAGCGCCACGGCCAGCAGGAGCAGCGCGAACCGGGTGCCCCGCACCGCCGTGCCCAGCCCGATGGCCATCTCGTCGCCCAGTGCCAGCACATCCAGGCGCCGCGACAGCGTCATGGCCAGAGGCAATCCCAGCAGCGCCCAGGGCGCGAGACCGGCCACCTCCCCCCATTGGGCGGCGTAGAGGCTACCGGTGAGCCACACATAGGCGCGCATCGCCGTGGTGTCGGTGGAAAGCACCAGCACCAGGGTGGTGCCCGCCCCCAGCGCGGCGGCAACGCCGATGCCGATCAGCACCAGCCGCGCCGGGGTCACATTGCGACCGGTCAGGGCGAGAATGAGCAGCGCCACCGCCAGCGCACCGGCCAACGCCGCCAGTGGCAGCCAGGCCTCGCCCAGGGCCGCCCCGCCCAGGGCCAGGAAACACACCGCCGCCAGCGAGGCCCCGCCGGTGATGCCGATCACGTCGGGCGAAGCCAGCGGATTGCGTACCAGACCCTGCAGCAGCAGCCCGGCGACGCCCAGGCAGGCACCGACGAGAATCGCCAGGACGATGCGCGGCAGGCGAATCTCTCGAACGACCAGGGCGATCTCGCTGCGTTCGGGGTGGATCAGGGCTTCGAGCACTTCTCCGGGAGCGGTCGCCTGGCTGCCCAGGCTCAGCGAAGCCAGGGCGCTCGCGGCAAGCACCAGCGCCAGCAGCAGCGTCGCCGTCAGGGTGCGGCGCTCCAGTCGCAGCGACAGCCGCCCGCCGACGGCGCGCAGGATGACGGCACGGCTCATGGCGCCAGGCTCCGGCGGCGGGCGAGATGCAGGAAGAACGGGGTGCCGAGCAGCGCCGTCATGACGCCCACCGGCACCTCCTGGGGCGGCATCAGGAAGCGCGCCAGGGTATCGGCGGCGAGCAGCAGGCCGGCACCGAGCAGGGCGCAGCCGGGCAGCACCCAGCGATGATCCCGACCGAACAGCGCCCGCACCATGTGCGGCACGATCAGCCCCACGAAGCCGATCATCCCGGCCAGCGCCACCGAACAACCGGCCAGCACGATCACCGCGGCACCGGCCAGCAGCCTGATGCGACCGGTATGTTGCCCGAGCCCCTTGACCAGCTCGTCGTCCAGGATCAGCAGGTTGAGCTGGCGCACCAGCAGCACGCAGGCGGCGGCGGCGGCGACCAGGAACGGCAACAGCGGCTTCAACCCCTCCAGGCCGCGCCCCGCCACCGAGCCGGCGAGCCACAGCAGCAGGCTCTCGAAGCCCTCCTGATCGATGATCAGCAGCCCCTGGGCCAGCGAAACGAACAGCGCCGTGACCGCCACGCCGCCCAGCACCACCCGCACCGGCGAGAGGCCACCACCCCGCTCGCGCCCCAGCAGCGCGACCAGCAGCGATGCCGTCAGTGCCCCGAGAAAGGCCATCCAGACCAGCGCCAGCGGCGAGCGCAGCGCGAACAGGCTGCTCGCCACCACCACGAAGCACATCGCCCCCGCGTTGATGCCAAGCACGCTCGGTGCGGCCAGCGCGTTGCGCGTCAGGGTCTGCATCAAGGCCCCGGCCACCGCCAGGCTGGCCCCCACCACGGCGGCAATCACCGCGCGCGGCAAGCGTTCGGTGAGCAGAATGAGATGGGCCACCGAGCCCGGGTCGGGAGCAAGGAATGCCTGCACCAGGCTGGCGGGCGCCACGGTCGTGGCGCCGAAGGCCAGGCTCGCCACGCCGGCCATGAGCGCCAGCGCCGCCGCCAACGCCAGTCCAAGCAGCCTGGTCAGCGGCGTGTTCAGCATGAGGTGAACTCTCCTTCGCGGGTCTCGTCGTGCAAGCCATAGTGCGCATAGAGTTCGTCCAGCAGGCGATTGGCGGCCAGGATGCCGGCGCCCATGCTCCAGAGGATGGGATCGCCCCGATAGACCCTGCCCCGCTCCACCGCCTCGAGGCGCTGCCACAGCGGATGACTCGTCCAGCGGCGATGAAGCTCGCTGACTGCCGCATCGTCGCGCATGAAGACGAAGATGGCGTCGGCATCCATGGCCGGAAGGCTCTCGCGACTGACCAGCTTGATGCCCCAGTGGCTTCCCTGCTGCCCTTCCGGCCTCAGAAAGCCCAGTTGATCGAGAACGCGTCGCGCGAAACCGTCGTAGTAGAGGCGCACGTGGTCGCCGCGAAAGCTGACCACCGAGACCCGCTGCGGCCAGGCTTCGCCCAGCCTGGCCGCGGCGCGGCAACGGAAGTCGGCGACCCGCGCATGCCAGGCGGCGAGCAGTGCCCGGGCCTCGGCCTCGCGCCCGGTCGCCTCCCCGAGCAGTTCGAGCAAGGCCTTGAAGTCGTAGGCGGTCTCGGCGATCACCGTCGGCGCGATGCGCGAGAGCAGGGGGTAGATATCGGCGTGACGGTAACGGGCCCCGACGATCAGTTCTGGCGCGAGACTCGCCACTGCCTCCAGATCCGGCTGGGTTTCCAGTCCCAGGTAGCGCACCTGCGCCGGAAGCGCGTCGCGCAGGTAGCGATACATGGGGCGCTCGAGCCAGGACTCGACCACCCCTACCGGCTCGAGCCCCAGGGCCAGGGCGCTGTCGGTGGCGCCCTGGTAGAGCGTGACGATGCGGCGAGGCTCGCCCTCGATGGGCTCCTTGCCCAGGGCGTGCTCGACCTGCCGCGGCGTCCCGGCGTGCAGCGTGTTCGCCAGGCAGCCCGACAGCAGCATCAGGGCAACCAGGCGATGGCAGCTTCGCAAAAAAGGCATGAGAATCATTCGCCATTCGGTGAGACGTGCCCTTTATACAGGTTCGGTGCCGACAACGCACTCCCCGCTCGAGGCAGGATTCACCAGGTCCTCAGTCTCGACCACCCGGCGGAAGGGGTTGGGCTGACTCGATTTTCCCGAGGGCATGCTGCCGGGCACGCCCTGCTGTTCGAGCAGCGGACGCAGCACGCACTTCAGCGGCCAGCGCGGCGCCGCGAACAACTCCTCGTTCAGGGTGCACCGCTGCGCGTCGTCGAACGGCACGGCCGCGATCATCGCCTCCAGGCGTTCGCGCATGGCTTGCCACAGCCGAACCTCCGTCAGGCCCTGATGGCCATGTTCGATCACGAGGCTGTCGACGATCGCGCCCAGATTGACCTGCACGCCGAGGGTCTGGAAATAGAACAGCAGGTCTCGCGGCGTGTCGTTGTAGAGGCTGTTCGAGTAGCCCGGCCGAATGCGGTACTGCGGGTCGTCGATGGCATGACGATCGAGCCACGGCCGATGCAGGCGCACCGAGTCGTGATCGCGCAGCAGCAAGCCTTGCAGGCGCCCGTCGCGGCATACCAGTACGGCATTCTGGCCGTGGATCTCGGGCATCAGCCCGAGCCGATAGAGGCGCAGGGCCACCTCGAAGAAGACGTCGCACAGTTCGCCGAACAGCGTGACCGTCGCCGCCGGACCATCGTCCAGCCCGCGCTGGCGACGCCACGCCGCGAAGGGGTGCTCCCCCGCGCAAGCCGCCTGGGCGGTCGACACGCCCAGCGCCGCCATGGGCAGCAGGCGCACTGTCGGGTCCTGGAGCAGTACCCGGGGGTATTCGCGGGCCAGCGCGCCCAGGTGGCGCGGCGGATCGTCGAACAGGCCGCTGCCCCGGGGCAGATAGGACCACCAGCGGCGCTCGTCACAAAGATGGAGCCGCTCGGCCAGGACCGCGTCACGCTCGCGGGCCTGCTCGAGCAGGGTCTGGCCGCCTTCGCCATTGATCAGCTTGACCGCCGGCAGGTAGCGTGCAGCCCCCAGGGAGAAGACCGCCATGGGCAGCTTCAGGTGAAAGCGCCCTTCACCCAGCGGTGCCAGCGAGCGCAGCGACGATGTCGCGCCGAAGTCGCCGACGGCGGTTTCCAGCGCCATGCCCTCCCCTGCCGCCAGCATGTCGCCGAGGTGCCTGGGCAAGCCATGCTCGTGTTGCCAGGGATGCACCGGCAACGCCAGCCAGGCCTCGCGGTTCAGCCCGCGCCGTGCCATCTCCGCTTCGAGCTCGGCGCGGCCGGCCTCGTCCAGCAGTAGCGCCATCGGCTCCGGCGCTCCGGGCATCGCCGCGCTGCCTGTTGCCACCGACTCACGGCGAATGGCCAGCCAGCGCAGCCGTATGGGTCGGGCGAACTCCGCCGCATGGCGGCGGTGGTCCTCCTCGTCGAGTCCCTCCTTGGCCCTGGCCAGCGGATGGAAGGGTCGGTCGCGCAGTGCGGCGCGACGCTCCAGGCTGCGCAGGCCAGCCGCGGCGGACTGCCCCAACGACGCCTCGAACAGCGGTGCCTCGGCGATCGACTGACGCGTCTGCCACAGGGTGGTCGCCAGCAGGCGTCGCACGTTGGCGACTCCGGGCTGCTGTCGCCGGGTCTCGTCCAGGCAGCTCGCCTCGACCTGTTCGAACAGCTCGGCTGACGTCAGGCGTCGCCACTCGGCAATGCCGCCATCGGCTCGAAAGCCCACCGCGAGGACCCCGGCGCCAGCGACGTGCCGCCGCGGCGGCAGCACGGCGCCGCGCAGCGGCAACAGCAATGCTCGCCCCGCTTCGGGCGCGACCCACCAGCGCAGGCACTCCGCCCCCGACGGCCAGCCCAAGCCGGCGGGCAACGCCCCGGGTGCCGGCCAATCGACCGGCTGGCCGTCGAGGAAGCCCTCGGCCAGCAGGGTGTCGACGAGGTCGCCGAGCAGGCGCGCTTCGGCGAGGCGGGCCGCCTCGCCCCGGAGGGAGGCGTCAGGGAAGGAGGGGGCAGTCGGCATCACGGGCAAGCTCCTTGTCGTCGCAGCGATCGTCGAGGTAGAGGTGCTGGGGGTGGGCGTGGCCCAGGAAGTCATGGTGCGAGATCGTCCAGCCGTAGGCGCCGGCGCGGTGGAACAGCACCACGTCGCCGACCCGCAGCCGCGCCACCGGCACCTCGCTGGCGAGCACGTCCTTGGGCGTGCACAGCTCGCCGGCCAGGGTCACGCGCCGGCCCTCGAGGGTGGGGCGCGGGAAGGGATAGGGCCAGTGGCGACGCGGCACCACCTCGAAAGGATGGTCGTGGCGCCACGAGGCGGGCAGACGAAAGTGATGGGTGCCCCCGCGCAGGATGGCGAAATCGCGGCCATGACTCTGCTTGAGGTCGATGACCTCGGCGGCGTAGTAGCCGCAGAAGGCCACGAGGAAGCGCCCGGGCTCGAAGAGCAGTTCCGCCCCGGGCAGCGGATCGTCGTCGAGCAGCGGGCGCAGCGCCTCGAGGAACAGCGTCCAGTCGAAATCCGGGCGCTCGTCGTAGGAGACACCGAAGCCACCGCCGGCATCGACACAGCGGATCTCGAGGTCGAAGCGCTCGGCCCACGCACGCACCCGCGCCAGGTAGGTGGCCACCAGCCGGGCGTGCAGGCGAGCGTCGAGGTTGTTGGAGATCGAGTGCAGGTGAAAGCCGTCGAGCCGCAGCGCCGGGCTGCGCCGTGCCTCGGCGATCGCCTCGGCCACCTGCGGCTCGTCGATGCCGAACTGGGTGGCCCGCCCGGCCATGGTGACGGTGGCCTCGGGCAGGGTATCGTGCAGGTTCACGCGCAGCAGGATCGGCACCACCAGGCCGCGCCGCTCGGCGATCAGGCGCAGGCGTCGCAGCTCGTGCAGGCTCTCGACGTGGATACGCTCCACCCCAAGCGCCAGCGCCTCCTCCAGCTCGGCATCCTTCTTGCCCGGGCCGCCGAAGAGGATCGAAGCCGTATCGCTGACCTCGCGGATGCGACGGATCTCGCCGATCGAGGCGGCCTCGAAGCCCGCCACCAGCGGCGCCAGCGCCGCGATCAGATGGCGGTCGGGGTTGGCCTTGACGGCATAGTAGAGCCGGCAACGTTGCGGCAGTGCCGTCATCATCGCTGCGACGTGTTCGCGTAGCGCCGCCAGGTCGTAGAGAAACGCGCAGACCGGCTCGTGCGTGCCCTCGGCGGCCTGTTCGTCGAACGCCGTCAGGCGACGCCGGATTGCCTCTGACGGCAGATGCCAGGGCGCCCGCACCATGATGCTGGCCGCGCTCGTCATGGGCTCGCCTCCTCGCGATAGGTGGCCAGCTGCGCTTGCAAGGCTCGAAAGGCAATGCCGCGCTCGTCGCCCAGCACGAAGGCGTGAACACCCCGCTCGCGCCAGTCGTCATGTCGCGCGGTGCCGCGGGGAATGGCACAGAACGGCACCTCGGCGCGCCGGCACTCGGCGTGGATCCGGTCGAGCATCTCGCGCACCGCCGGGGCGTCGGTCTGCCAGGGCAGGCCCAGCGACTGCGACAGGTCCGCCGCCCCCTCCAGCACCATGTCCACGCCAGGCACTCTCAGGATCGCGGGGAGGTTCTCCACCCCTTCACGGTGCTCGATCATGGGCACCAGCATGAGCGCGTCGTTGGCGCGCCGCAGGTAGTCGACCAGGTCGTCGGCACCGAAGCGCGCCGGGCGCCCTCCGTTCATGCTGCGCCACCCCAGCGGCTGGAAACGCAGGCTGTCGCTCAGTGCCGCCAGCGCTTCCGGCCCACGCACGTCGGCCAGCACGATGCCCCGCGCGCCGGCGTCGAGCAGCGGCACCACGACATCGGGATCGGGGCGTCTCACCCGCACCAGGGCGGTGATGCCGGCGAGCTCCGCGGCACGCAGCATGTGCTCCAGCGTCTCGGGATTCACCAGGGTATGTTCGGTATCGAGGATGACGAAGTCGAAGCCCGCCTGGCCGATCATCTCGACGGTTACGGCCGTGGGAATCGAGGCGAACAGGCCGAGCGCCGTCTCGCCGCGCTCCAGTCGGCGCTTGAGGGTATTGGGGGTCAGCATCGGGTCTCCTCAGGTGGTTGGCCGATAGGGATGCAGGGGATTGTCGCGGGTGGCAATGCGTTTCTCGCCGTCGCCGAACAGCCGGCGCTTGGCGAGCTCCTCGATGTTCACTGTCGCGGCGAACAGGTCGAACAGCGCGAAACGGGCCGTCAGCTCCGGCCGTGCCGCCTGGTAGTCGCGGATCACCCCGGCGGTCATCGCCCAGAAATCGGCCTCCGGCAGGCCGTAGTGCTGTTCCAGGCAGAGGCAGAGTTCGGCCAGGGCGATGAAGAAGAGGGCGTCGTAGGTAAAGTCGCGCACCTCGTCGGGATCGTCGGTCAGGAGGTAGGAATTGCGATTGACCGCCGCGTGACTGGCCGGCTCCGGCACCAGCGCCGGGGCACGCTCGGGCTCGGCCAGCAGCGCCGGGCTGAAGCGCACGCCGTCGTGGAAATCCTTCAGCGCGACGCGCTCGGGCCAGCCGTCGCGGTGGATCAGCAGGATGTTCTGCCCATGGGACTCCAGGCCGACACCGTGGGCGTAGAGCAGGTGGATCAGCGGCGTGACCGTGACTTCCAGCAAGCGGCGCGTCCAGGCCGCCACGCCATGGCGTCGCACCCAGCCATCGAGCATCGGGGCACCCGAGGCAGCCAGTTGGGTCAGGCCGTTGAAGGCCAGGGCGCGCTCTCCCGCCCGCAGATGTCGATGCAGGCTCTCCCGCCACACGGCGCCCAGGGTGCCGTAGGCCTGGCTGCGCCGCGGCTCGGCCAGGCGCGAGACGTCGTGAGCCACACCCAGCACCTCGCGCAGTATGACCGCCGTGTCTCGCAGCGAGGCATCCCGCCTCACCAGGTCGTGGAGCCAGTCGCTGACGCGTGCGCTGTTTTCCACCGTGTGGGCGGCCAGGATACGGCTGGTGGAGGTGTTGACGATGCTCAACGCGAGCTTGAGGTTGGCCCGCCGCGGTCGGCTGGCATTGGCCAGGGTGCGGATCGACTGCTGGGCGCGGTAGGTGTCGGCGGCCGCACCCAGGTAGCACAGCCGGCCGGCGGCGAGTTCGGCCTGGAAGGCGGGCAGGACGATATGGCTCCACTGCCAGGGGTGCACCGGCAGCATGACGAAGTCCTGGGGGCGACGTCCCGCCGAGGCCACCAGCCGACGGCGGAAACGGTCCAGTGTCGCCTCCCCCAGCTCTTCGCGCAGGAAGGCACCGAGCTGCAGCGATTCGGAAGCCGAGACACGGCAGTCGTCACGATGCACGGCTAGCCAGAGGGGCCGGATCGGCTGACGAAACTCGGGGCCGTAGAGGGCGTTGTCGTCTAGCGAGAAACCCAGTCGCGACTTGTAGCTGGGGTGGTAGGGATGTCCTTCCTGCAGCCGGCCTTCCCAGGCGTCATGATCCCACGCCAGGTCGGGCACGGTCGGCATGCCGCTCACGACGAGCGACTGGGCGTCCTTGAGCAGGGTCTGCTGCAGTTCTTCCAAGAGCCGGGGCAAGCGTTCGGCGGGAACGATGGGCGCCATCGTCTCGGTCACGAAATCGGCCAGGGCCGCTTCACGCTGGCGCCCGTCCGCCGCCTGGCGTTGCACCGGATGCAGCGACAGGCGCACCCGGCCGAAGCTCCGCTTGCGTGCGCCCCAGGCGGTGTAGCGTACCTCGGAGCCTTCGGCGTCCAGTCCGCTGAGCGAGAAGGCGCGCAAGCCATTGGCGCCGTCCGGCTCCTCGACGCAAGGCAGGACGTCCTCGAACAGCAGGGCCTGGATGAGCTGGCGCAGTACGCGTTGTTGTGCGCGCGCGTATTCCGGCGTGGCGGGCAGCAGCCCCGGCTCGACGATCGATGTGGGGGTGTGAAGGATCGCTTCCATGTCGCTCATTCGGCTCGCTTGATCGGGTTGACGATATCGATGAACAGCGGCGAGGCGCCGCGCTGGCGGAAACAGCTCAACAGGTTGGCCTTGGCCGGCCAGTGGTCGGCCCGCAATAGCGCTTCGGCGTAGGCCGCGAGGCGCTCGCCCCCCTCCTCTCGCAGGCGCGCCAGGCGAGCGCCCACCAGTCGCCATAAGCGGCTCTCGCAGACGCCGAGGTGACCGGCCAGCGCATTCACCACGCCACCCAGGTGGTTGACGCAGAAGTAGTACTGGGTGCGCCGCCAGGCGGTCTCCGGCGCGTACAGCAAGGGGCTGTCCTCGGCAATGCCGAGCGCGGGCCAGGCGTATAGCTCGGCGACCCGCTCGCGATCGAGGCTGACGCCTTCCAGGTCGCGTACGTAGAGGGTCCGCGGCCACCCCTGCTCCAGACGCAACAGGCAGTTCTGCAGGTGCGCCTCGAAGCTGACCCCGGTTTGCGCCAGGACGCTCAGGATCGGTACCAGGGAAATATCCAGGTAGGCCTCGAACCAGCGGGCGAGATCCACCTCTCCGCCGGCGCCCTGGCGAATCGCCGCGATCAGCTTGGGCTCGGTCTCCCCCGGATAGGGCTCGAGCAGCGACGCGAGAACGCAGGCCTGCCGGGTGTCGGCCGGCATCGGCCGAAAGAGCGTCGTGAACGCAGCGACCCGGTGGGCGGCCAGTGCCGGATGTGCCGAATCCAGGGTGCGATAGCCGGTCTCCTTCACCACCTGGAAGGCCTCGCTCTCCAGGTCTCCCCGCAGGCGGTGGATGACCCGCGCGGCGTCGAGGGTTCGGCGCGATTGCTCCAGGGTGTTCTCGCGGACCAGGTTGGTGATGCGCACCTGCAGGGGCAGCTTGTAGCCGTGGCCGGTCTCGGGCAGCCACACCGAGCGCACCGAGGAAGTGGGATAGGCCCATGGGCCAAGCGTCCCCAGGTCGACGAGATCTGCCCTCTCCAGCAGTGGCCGGATGTCGGGCTGCGGCAGCAGATAGTCCGCCTGCCAGGGGTGCATGGGCAGGACGGCATGGTCGTCGTATCGCCCGCCGAGCCGACGACGGGCCGCGGCCACCACGTCCTCGGCGAGGCCGCCGCCGGGCGCCTCGAGCCACTCCTCTACCAGCCACTCGCGTCGCACGGCCACATAGCGGAGCCGGAAACGGGCGCCGCGCTCCGGACTGTAGTCGTCGAACGGGCGCCGCTCGGCACCCTGGGAGCACTTGGGGAACGGATGGAAGGGATGCCCCAGGTAGAGCGACTGCTCGGCGGTGATGAAGTCTGGCGCCTCGGATGGCGTGCCGGCGTGGCGGCGACGAAAGTCGTCGAGATGCGCCGCCATGCGGGTGAAACTGTTGTTGATCTTGTCGCGCATGTCCCACAGCCGCAGCTCGTGGGTGTTGCCGCTTGCCGGTACGCCCAACGATTCCAGCAGGTGCTGAAGGATGTCCTGCATGTCCAGCGGCACCACCCGCCCCCGGGCATCGCGCAGATAGAAGGCCGCACCGTAGCGATGCTGCCCCGAGGGCGAGAAGGTGCGCAGCGTGCCGATCAGCTCGCCCGCCGGCAGCGTCACCCGGAAAGGCTCGCCGGCATCGAGCAGCGGTGCCGCCAGCTCGCTCTCGTCCCGCCGCGGGTCATGGCATCCCGTCTCGCGCAGGTAGCTGTTGAGCAGCGCGCGCAGCGTGGCCTCCTTCGCCAGCAGGTGGCTGGCATAGGAAGGACAGTGGGCGTGGGGCGCAGGCAGGGGGGCCTGATCCGGGGCTTGTGCTCTCTCGGGAGCGCTAGATCTTGGTAGCTCGATGTGAGTCATGGGCTGGCGTTTCCTCACAGCGGTGGGAGGGAAGCGACAACGCCAGTGGCGTTGCCAGGAGAACCAGAACGGCCAGGGCGACGAAGGCCTCGCTCGCTGCCGCGAGCGCGGCCGCCTCGCCAGAGGCCCCCTGGGCGATGAGGTGCGACGTGCGCAGGTCGTGGTGCAGGGCCAGTGCCGCGACCCCCAGCGCCGAGGCAAGCCGGCGGCCCAGGTTGTTCATCGCCGACGCCTGGGCGATGCGGTCGTCATGCAGGGCATTGAGACCGACCGTGGTCGCCGGCAGGTAGCCGAAGCCAAGGCCGACTCCGCGCGCCGCCATCAACACGCCGATCAGCCACAGCGGCGCGTCGTGGCCCAGCGCGGCGAGTCCCAGCAGCGCGGCTGCGGTCACCAGCAGGCCGAGGACCACGATTCGGCGCGCCGAGCCCCTGTCGACCAGGCGACCCGCCCAGGGGGAGCAGGCGGCCGCCATCAGAGCGGCAGGCAAGAACATCATGCCGGTGGTGAGCGCGTCGTAGCCCATCACCTGCTGCATCCAGAGCGGGATCAGCAGCAGGCAACCGAAGGTGGCGACGGCCTGAGCGCAGGCGATGAGAACGCTGGCGCGAAAGACGCGAACGGAGAACAGCCGCAGTTCAAGTAGCGGGTATCGCCTTCCCCGCTCGACATGCACGAAAACGACCAGGAGCAGCATCCCGACGGCGAGCGGAGCCCAGCTTCGATATGCCAGCAGGTCGAGCGGCGACGCCACGGCACCCAGGGCAATCAGTACCCCGCCGACGCCCAGGGTCACCAGCACGAAGCCGGCCAGGTCGAAGGGGCGCTTGCGGTCGAGAGGACGTTCCGTCAGGTAGCCGTGACCGCTCGCCAGCGCCAGGATGGCGACCGGCAGGTTCATCACAAACAGGGCCGGCCAGGAACTGACTTCCAGCAACAGCCCACCGACGCCGGGACCGATCGCCGGAGCCACCATCGCGGCGAAGCCCCAGAGGCCGGTCACCCGGCCACGCCGTTCGGCGGGCCAGGCGGCGAAGATCAATGGCAGCGAGAGCGGCATCATGAGCCCCGCGGCCACACCCTGCAGCCCACGCGCCAGCAGCACCCCCGCCAAGCCCGCGGCCAGGGCACCGAGCAGGGAGGAGAGCAGAAACAGCCACAGGCCCAGCAGATAGAGGCGTCGCGTGCCGAAGCGGGCGGCAAGAAAACCGGTCAGCGGCATGGTCATGCCCATTGCCAGCAGAAACAGGCTCATCACCCAGCCGACGCGGGCCGCTCCCGCGTCGAACACGCGCATCAGTTCAGGAATCGCCAGGTTCAGCGCGCTGTTGTTGAGGCTGACGGTAAACGTCCCCAGCAGCACGGTGATGAGCGTTCGATAAGCGACGGCGTTCCTTGTCCTCATGAGGCTCCTTCCTCGATTTCTTCCCGTCAGTAGCCGAGCGGGACGCGACAACAAGGGAGAGGCTGCCACAGCCGATCCTTATATGCAAACGATTCTCAGAATCATTCGTAGTCTTATGTAAGCATCGCACTGGGAATGAGAAACGCTTATACTCAGCACCAGATTTTCATGAGTCGGTGTTCGATGACTTCCTCCCCTTCTGCCCCCGCACGCCTTCAGGGCGTGGCTCTTGCCGCAGGCTACGAGGGTCGGCGCGTTCTCGACGGCGTGGACTTTCGCGTCGAAGAGGGTCGGCTCACGGCACTGCTCGGCCCCAACGGCAGCGGCAAGTCGACGCTGCTGAAGACCCTGGCGCGCACGCTGCCACCGGAATGTGGCCGCGTGCTGCTCGACGGTCGTGACATCCACCGCATGCACACCCGCGACGTGGCCCATCGGCTCGGCATCCTGCCCCAGAGCCCCAGCGCACCCGAAGGCCTCACGGTACGGGAACTGGTCGGCATGGGACGTTTCCCTCACCAGCGGCTGTGGCGCCAGTGGTCGAGGGAGGACGAACGCGCGGTAAGAGCGGCCATGGATGTTGCTCGGGTCGCCGAGTTCGCCGAACGCCCGGTGGACGCCCTCTCGGGCGGCCAGCGGCAACGCTGCTGGATCGCCATGGTGCTGGCGCAGGAGACCGATCTCATCCTGCTCGACGAACCGACGACCTTTCTCGACCTCAAGGTGCAGGTCGATCTGCTGGAGCTGCTGGGGCGGCTGGCGCGTGAGCGCGGCCGCACCCTGCTGGTGGTGCTGCATGACCTCAACCTGGCCGCCGCCTATGCCGACGTACTGGTGATGCTGCGCGAGGGCCGCATCGTGCACAGCGGCCCGCCGGAAGCGGTGTTTACCGCGGCCAACCTGAAGCAGGTGTTCGATCTCGATGCCGACGTCATGCGTGCACCGAATACCGGCCGGCCGGTCTGCGTGCCGGCCATGGGCGGTGCCATGTCGCCGGGGCCGGTGCATCGGGGGGTACCGGCATGAACGGTGCCAAGCGTTTCTGCGCTCGGGAGAGTGTCGCGCTGGGCGACCCGCTGGCGGGTAGCGCCGCCCACGCCGAGCACAACCTGCTGCTCAGTTGGCCACGCGCCAAATGGCAGCGCAGCCTGCGCCGGGCAAGCGACATGCCTGATGCGGTAATGTCGCAGCTGGAAGCCATCGCCGAGGCGGGGCGGCGGGTCAACCTGATCCATCGCCGCGACCAGTCCGACGCTTGTCACCGCCTCTACCTGATGCCGGAGAATCGCGGCTTCGAGGTGAGCCACGAGGAACTGGGTGCGTTCCTGGCGGCACTGCGCGAGCGGGCGCCCCTTGCACGCTGGGAAACCGCCCCGCCCTCGGGCTCTCTGCTGCTGTGCTGTACCCACGGCAAGAAGGACAAGTGCTGCGCCAAGTTCGGCTATGCCGCCTACAAGGCCTTGAGCACAGCGGTAACGGAGCGTGACCTGCCTTTCGAGGTGTGGGAGAGCACCCACCTGGGCGGCTGCCGGCTGGCGGCCAGCGCCATGGTGTTTCCCGCCCTGCGCAAGTACGGCCGCATCGGCGAGGCGGACGTGCTGCCGCTGCTCGAGAGCGAGATGGCTGGACGCCCCTACCTGCCCTGCTACCGCGGCGACTCGCGCCTGAGCCCAGTGCAGCAGTGCGCCCAGGTCGCCGCGCTGGAGTGGCTGGCGGCACGGGGCATCCACGCCGACGTGGCGATGCAACAGCCAGTCGAGGCAGGAACCTCGGGGCGCTGCCAGCTGGCCGTGGTCTGGCATGGCAAGAGCGGCGCGGGGCGGCTCGTGGTGCGCTGCGAATCCAGGTGGCTGCGGCGCCACGACACCTGCGCCGATCTCGTCGCGGGACCGCCTACACCAAGCCAAGTGTGGGTACCGACACGCGTCGAGGCCGTCGAGATGGCCGTACCGCACTGATCAACCCTAACCCGAGTCACGCCATGCCCCTGTCGTTCCTCCCCCTTCGCCGCCTGCTCGGGTTGCTCGCCTGGCTGTGGCTGGCCGTCGGCCCCGCAGGGGCCGACGAAAGCGCAAACCTGGCCACCCTCGACTGGACTCTGGCCGAAACCCTCGTCGCCCTGGGCGAGCCCCCCGAAGCGGTTGCCCAGGTCGGGGACTATCACAGCTGGGTCGGCGCACCCAGGCTGCCCGATCGGGTCGTCGACCTGGGGCTGCGCACGCAACCCAATGTCGAGCTGCTCGCCGACATCGCGCCCGAACGGACCCTGCTCACGCCGATGTTCACCTACCTGGCGCCTCGCCTGAGCCGTGTCGGGGCGGTGGACGTCAGGGAGATCTACACGCCGGAGGGCGACACCTGGCAGCAGATGCTCGCCCTCACCCGTGAGCTGGGTGACTCGATCGGACGACCGGCGTCGGCCGAGCGCCTGGTCGCCTCGACCGAGGCACGCCTGGCGACACTGAAGTCGCGCCTGCCGCAGACGACCCCGCCCCTCCTGATCATTCAGTTCATGGACGACCGGCACGTGCGGGTGTTCGGCGAGCATGGCCTGTTCCAGGCCGTGCTGGACCGTCTAGGCCTGGAGAACGCCTGGCAGGGAAAAACCAACTCCTGGGGCTTCTCGCTGGTCGGCCTGGAGGCACTGCTCGAGCTCGAGGCGCGCCTGGTGGTGGTCGAGCCCTATCCCGTCGGCGTCGAAGAGAAGCTCGCCGACAGCGCGCTCTGGCAATTCCACCCCAGCGTGCGCGAGGGTACCCTGATCACCCTGCCGCCAGTATGGAGCTTCGGCGCCCTGCCCTCGGCAAGCCGCTTTGCCGACCTCCTCGTCGACGCGCTGTCACGGTCTCCGGAGGCCTAGCGTCCCGTCGGGGCCGGCACCTCGTCACAGTCGCCTCAGTCCCCACATGAAGTAGGCGCCACCGATCAGGGAGGCGACCAGGCCGGCGGGGATCTCATAGGGAAAGATCACCTGCCGGCCGACCCAATCGGCCAATACCATCAGCAGCATGCCGACCAGCGCCGCCCCCAGCAGATGCTGGCGTGCCCGTGACAGGCCCAGCAGCCTGGCCATGTGTGGCGCCAATAGCCCGACGAAGGAGAGCGGCCCCACCATCAGGGTCGCGCAGGCGGTCAACAGGGCCACCAACAGCAGCAGCGCCAGGCGCGCACGGCCCAGCTCCACTCCCAGCCCTCGCGTGGTCGCTGCCCCCAGCGGCAGGATGTCCAGCCAGCGGGAGAGCGGCAGGGTACAGAGCGCCAGCAATGCCGCCAGTGCAGCCATCACGAGCGCACTGTCGAGATCGACGTAATAGGTGGAACCTGCCAGCCAGGCGAGCACTTGCTGTCCGCGCGGATCGCCGCCTGCCAGCATCACCCCGCGAACGGCATCGAACAATGCAGTGATCGCCACCCCGGTGAGCAACAGCCGCTCCGGCACGAAGCCACTGCGACGATTGAGCACCGCCAGGACCAGCAAGGTGGCGAAGGCGCCCAGGGTCCCGACACCGGCGAGGACGCCGCCGCTCGGCGCGGCAAGCATGAAGACGCCGACGATCAGGGCAATGGCGCACCCGCCACTGACCCCCAGCACCTCGGGGCTGGCCATGGGGTTGGCCGAGAGGCGCTGCAGCAGCGTGCCCGCCAGGGCCAGCATCAGCCCACTGGCGGCTGCCGCCAGCACGCGAGGCAGGCGCCACTGCATGATGTCCCAGTCGGCCGGCGCCAGCCAGAACCAGCCATCCGCGCCCTGCCCCAGCAGCAGCCCCAGCACGGTCGCCAGCAGCAGCCCGAGGACGAGGACCGCAATCAGACGCCCCGGGGCAACACGACGGTTGGCGAGCACGGTTGCGGGTTGCGGCGGACGATTTCCCTGCAGCTTCAGGCGCGGGATCAGCCACAGCAGCAGTGGCGCCCCCAGCGCACCGGTCACCGCACCGGTGGGAATCAGCGTCGACTGCAGGCCGGTGAAGCTCTGCAGCAGCAGGTCGGTCGTGGCGAGCAGTACCGCGCCCAGCAGCGTCCCCCACAGCAAACGCTCGCCGAGGCGACGCGCACCGGCAAGACGTACGATATTGGGCGCCGCCAGACCGATGAAACCGATGATGCCCACCACGCTGACGATGCTGGCGGTGATGAAGACCGCAAGCCCCATGCCGGCGAAGCGCAGGTAGCGCAGCGATATGCCGAGGCTCCTGGCACTGGCATCGTCCAGCTCGAGCACCGCCAGCGGACGCAGCAGCAACCAGGCTGCCACGCTGCTGATGGCCAACCGCGGCCACAGCGTCGCCACACCGTCCCAGCCATTCTGGGCTAGCGAGCCCGCTCCCCAGATCATCAGGCCCGACAGCGCCTCGTGATTGAACAGCAGCAGGGCCGAGGCCAGGGCCCCGAGGTACAGGTTGACCACCAGCCCCGCCAGCACCACCACGATGGGGGCCAGGCCGCGTCGCCAGGCGAGCGCGAAGACCAGGCCCATCGCCAGCCCGCCGCCAGCCAGTGCCACCCATTCGCGCCCGAGCGCCAGCAGGCCAGGCGCCAGCAGGGTCGCGGCCAGCAGCGCCAGGTTGGCACCCGCGGCCACCCCCAGGGTGGTGGGCGACGCCAGCGGATTGCGCAGTACCTGCTGCATCAGCACCCCGGCCAGGGCCAACCCGCCGCCGGCCAGGAGCGCAACCGTCAGCCTGGGCCACCAGGCGTAGTAGAGCAGCAGATCCCCGACCTCCCGCAACGACGGCGCCAGCAGAACCTGCAGTGCCGGTTCGATGCCCCCATGCTCCTGCAGGCTCAGCCAGAGGAGGCTCAGGAGCGGCAGGCTCAGCAGCAGACAGGTACGTGCCGGCGAGGCGGCCCGTATCGTGGGTGCACTCATGGCCAACGCTCCCGGCGTTCGTTGTCCGCCGCCCCTGCGCTCCCCAGCACGCTTTCGTCGCCCATGCATTCGACCCTTGACCCTTTTGACAACTGCACTGGCGGCGATCTTATCTGAAAACGATTCTCAATAAAATTGCAGGATGTGCCTTATCGATTGACAGGGCGCATGAAGCCAACCAGAATGCAAATCAGTCTCATTAATACCCTCCGGGAGGATTCATGGCCGCAGAGCGCTCCCAGCTTTACTACACCTGCGTCTTCCTGCACGTCTCCTTCCAGGCCATCCAGAACTCGATGGCGGCTTCCCGCGGACGAGACGAGACGCCGTGCTGGCTGGATGCACAGATGCTGAGCCTGCTGTTCGGCGAGCTGAAGCGCTGCCGGCGGGAAGCCGCCCCGTTCCGGGAGGCCTGCCCGCCGCTGGATGTGGCGATCTATCACTGCGGCCTGCTGATGGCGCAATGCCCCGCCGCCCTCGATCGGCGGTTGTGCCAGCATCATCTCGAGGCCATCATGGCGCCACTCAAGCAAGCTACGGCTCAGCTCTCGGGCAGTGCCGGCCGTACCTCAGCCTGCGACGACAGCTCACCCCGGCAGCGGCTGCGCAGCTGGCTGGGGTGGTCATCGTAGCCGTACCGGCAGCACTGGCCAAGGACAACAATTCTCGTTTACCCTACGTCTCCGCAACTTCCCGCAAGGACTTTCATGTTCGAGGTCAAGGCCGCCACCTTCGAGATCGATGGCAAGCCGCTGCTTCAGCCCGTCGAGCACCGCTTCACGGAAGGCAAGGTCTACGGGCTGATCGGCCACAACGGATCGGGCAAGTCGACGCTGGTCAAGCTGCTCGCCCGGCAGCAGCCGGTCAGTCATGGCGAGATCCTGCTCGACGGGCGCTCCCTGAGCGACTGGGGGCCGCGCGAGTTCGCTCGCCGTGTCGCCTATCTGCCCCAGCACCTTCCCAGTGCCGAGAACCTTACCGGGCGCGAGCTGATCGGCTTCGGTCGCTATCCCTGGCACGGTCTGCTGGGCCGCCAATCGTCCCGGGACAGGGCGGCGGTGGAACGTGCCATTGCGCTCAGCCACACCGAGACTTTCACCGACCGCCTGGTGGACACTCTCTCCGGAGGCGAGAGGCAACGCGTCTGGCTGGCCATGCTGCTGGCACAGGAGAGTCGCTTCCTGCTGCTGGACGAGCCGCTGGCGGCCCTCGACATCGCCCACCAGATGGAGGTGCTGGCCCTGATCCGCCAGCTGTGCGACGAATTGAAACTGTGCGTGATCATCGTGCTGCACGACATCAACATGGCCTCGCGCTATTGCGATGAGTTGCTCGCGCTGCACAGCGGCCGCGTTCTGGCCCATGGCTCGCCCGACGAGATGATGACCGACGCCACCCTGGAAGCCATCTACGGCCTGCCCATGCAGGTCATGCCCCATCCCAGCGCAGCGCATCGAATCGCCGTGGCATGCTGAGAGGCAGGCAGCCGGCCTTTAACGAAAGTCGCCGCAGCCATGGGCTGCGGCGACTCGCGATAGCGCGCTTGCACTGCGTTCAGGAAACGGCCTGCTGGTAACGGCGCTCCACGTCCTCCCAGTTGATCACGTTGAAGAAGGCCGCCACGTAGTCGGGTCGCTTGTTCTGGTACTTGAGGTAGTAGGCGTGCTCCCAGACGTCCACACCCAGCACCGGGGTGTTACCGTGCATGTGCGGGCTGTCCTGGTTCAGGGTGTTCTCCACCACCAGCTTCTTCTCCGGAGTGACGCTCAGCCAGGCCCAGCCGCTGCCGAAGCGCCCCAGGGCCGCCTTGGTGAAAGCCTCCTTGAAGGCGTCGAATCCCCCCAGCTCGCTGTCGATGGCCTGAGCCACCCGGCCCTGGGGGTTACCACCACCGGTGGGCGACATCATTTGCCAGAACTTGGAATGATTCGAATGGCCGCCTCCGTTGTTGATCACCTCCTGTCGCTTTTCCTGCGGCACGCGATCGATGCTGGCCATCAGCTCGTCCACCGGAACATCCTCCAGTCCGGTACCCTCCAGCGCGGCGTTGAGCTTGTCGACGTAGGTCTTGTGGTGGCGCGAGTGGTGAATCTCCATGGTCATCGCATCGATATGGGGCTCGAGCGCATCGTAGGCGTAAGGAAGCTCGGGCAATGTATGCGGCATGTTCGCTCCTCCATGAAAGCAACGGATGAAAGCAACGGTCGAGGGGGAAGAAGTCCCCCGGATTCCATCCAGCTAGCATGGCAAAGAGTGGCGGTTCACGCTAATAGCGAATTCGCAGCCTGCATATAGCCATTCCTAATGTACTTGGTGAGTACGCAGGAAGCCGGCCCTGGGGCCGGCTTCCGAGGGGCTTGCGGGAGTGGTTACAGCTTGCTTTCCAACTCCGGCAGGATCTCGAACAGGTCGCCCACCAGGCCATAATCCGCCACCTGGAAGATCGGCGCCTCCTCGTCCTTGTTGATCGCCACGATCACCTTGGAGTCCTTCATGCCGGCCAGGTGCTGGATCGCGCCGGAAATGCCCACCGCGATGTAGAGCTCCGGGGCGACGATCTTGCCGGTCTGGCCCACCTGCATGTCGTTCGGCACGAAGCCGGCGTCGACCGCCGCGCGCGAGGCGCCGATGGCCGCGCCCAGCTTGTCGGCGATGCCCTCGAGCAGCTTGAAGTTCTCGCCGCTGCCCATGCCGCGCCCGCCGGAGATGACCACCTTGGCGGCGGCGAGCTCGGGGCGGTCGCTCTGGGCCAGTTCCTGCTTGATGAAGGAGGACTGGCTGTTCTCGACCACCGTATCGACGCTCTCGACGGCGGCGCTACCGCTCTCGCCGACGGCGTCGAAGCCGGTCGAGCGCACGGTGATCACCTTGAGGCCGTCGTCGCTCTTGACCGTGGCGATGGCGTTGCCGGCGTAGATCGGCCGCTTGAAGGTGTCGGCATCGACCACCTCGACGATCTCGGAGATCTGCGAGACGTCCTTGAGCGCGGCGACGCGCGGCAGCACGTTCTTGCCGGTGGTGGAGGCGGCGGCGAGCACGTGGCTGTATGCGCCGGCGAGCTCGACCAGCAGCGCCCCCATGGGTTCGGCCAGCTGGTGGGCGTAGACGGCGTGGTCGGCCACACGGACCTTGCGCACGCCGTCGAGCCTGGCGGCGGCCTCGGCCACGGCGGCGACGTTCTCGCCGGCCACCAACACGTCGATGTCACCGCCGATGGCCTGGGCGGCGGCCACGACGTGGGCGGTGGCGCCAGCGAGCTGACCGTCGTGATGTTCGGCAAGTACCAGGATGCTCATGAAATCAGCTCCTTTCAAAGAACTTTGGCTTCGTTCTTGAGTTTGTCCACGAGCTCGTCGACGGAGCCCACCTTGATGCCGCCCTTGCGCTCGGCCGGCGACTCGACCTTGAGCAGCGTGAGTCGGCTCGCCACCTCGACGCCGAGGTCCGCCGGCGACTTGACGTCGAGCGGCTTCTTCTTGGCCTTCATGATGTCGGGCAGCTTGGCGTAGCGCGGCTCGTTCAGGCGCAGGTCGGTGGTGACGATGGCCGGCAGGGTCAGCTCGACGGTCTGCAGGCCGCCGTCGATCTCGCGGGTGACCTGGACCTTGTCGCCATCGACCACCACCTCCGAGGCGAAGGTGCCCTGGGGCAGGCCGGCGAGCGCCGCGAGCATCTGGCCGGTCTGGTTGTTGTCGGTGTCAATGGCCTGCTTGCCGAGAATGACGAGACCGGGCTGCTCCTCTTCCACCACCTTGGCCAGCAGCTTGGCCGCGGCCAGCGACTCGACGCGCTCTTCGGTCTCGACATGCACGGCGCGGTCGGCACCCAGCGCCAGCGCGGTGCGCAGCTGCTCCTGGGCGGCCTTGGGGCCGATGGTGACGGCGACCACCTCGCTGGCGACGCCCTTCTCCTTCAGCCGCACGGCCTCTTCCACGGCGATCTCGCAGAAGGGGTTCATGGCCATCTTGACGTTGGTGAGGTCGACGTCGGAGTGATCCGGCTTGACGCGGATCTTGACGTTGTAGTCGATGACGCGTTTGACCGCGACGAGTACTTTCATGGTGTCCTCGCTTGGTTCGATGGGGTGAACCGTCTGGTTTTGACTCGCTGACGCCCGGCACCTCGGGGGAGGGTCAACGACTCCTTAGAACCGGTTGGCATGCCTTTATATGTTTCATGCAAGCGTTTGATAGGCGCCGAATCGAAAAACTTTGCCAATGTGCCATAGCCCGGTCTGTGGCAACAATCCCCTGGCAGAGTCGAGTCATCCTACATTGCCATCGTAGGGGTGTCCTGAGTCGTTTATTATGCCTATCATGGAGAATATCGAGAAGCAAACGACCGTTTTATTTTCTTTCGACGTTGGTGGTAGCTGTCCGACGCCGGAGCCGAGGGAGGAGCGAGTGGATGTCTGAGCATGTAGAACGCGATTCGATGGATTTCGACGTGGTGATCGTCGGCGCCGGTCCCTCGGGGCTGTCGGCGGCCTGCCGCCTGATGCAGCAGGCGGGCGAGGCGGGCCAGGAGCTGTCGGTGTGCGTGGTGGAGAAGGGCTCCGAGGTGGGGGCTCATATCCTCTCGGGTGCGGTCTTCGAGCCCCGCGCGCTCCAAGAACTGTTCCCCGACTGGGAGGAGCGTGGCGCCCCGCTGACCACCCCGGCGACCCGCGACGAGGTCTACCTGCTCAAGGACGCCCACAAGGCACAGAAGCTGCCCAATGCCCTGGTGCCGAAGAGCATGCACAACACCGGCGGCGAACTCACTCGCTACGTGATCAGCGCCGGCAACCTGTGCCGCTGGCTGGCCGAGCAGGCCGAGGCGCTCGGCGTCGAGGTATTTCCCGGCTTTGCCGCGCAGGAGGTGATTCACGACGAGGACGGCACCGTGCGCGGCATCCTCATCGGCGACATGGGCGTGGCCGCCGACGGCACACCCAAGGACAGCTACATGCCGGGCATGGAGCTGCGCGCCAAGTACACCCTGTTCGCCGAGGGTGCCCGCGGCCACCTGGGCAAGGCGCTGATCTCGCGCTTCAACCTCGACGCGGGCAAGGATCCCCAGCACTACGGCATCGGCCTCAAGGAGCTGTGGGACATCCCCGCCGACAAGCACGAGCCGGGGCTGGTCCTGCACGGTTCCGGCTGGCCGCTGGCCAAGGACACCCACGGCGGCTGGTTCCTCTACCATGCCGAAAACCATCAGGTGGTGGTCGGCCTGATCATGGACCTCTCCTACCGGAACCCCTGGCTCTCGCCCTTCGACGAGTTCCAGCGCATGAAGCACCATCCTGTGCTGGCCCAGCACCTCGAGGGCGGCAAGCGTGTGGCCTACGGCGCACGCGCCATCACCAAGGGCGGCCTCAACTGCCTGCCGAAGATGACCTTCCCCGGCGGCCTGCTGATCGGCTGCGATGCCGGCACGCTCAACTTCGCCAAGATCAAGGGCCTGCACACGGCGATGAAATCCGGCCTGGTGGCCGCCGAGGCGGTCTTCGAGGCCATCGCCGGCGGCGACGAGGGCGGCCAGGAGCTGACCGCCTTCAGCCGCAAGTGGGAGCAGAGCTGGGCCTACGCCGAACTCAAGGAGAGCGCCAGCTTCGGCCCGGCGATCCACAAGTACGGCACCGTGGGCGGCGGGGCCTACAACTTCCTCGACCAGTTGCTGGGTGGCAAGCTGCCCAACGTGCACGACACCACCCCGGATCACGCGGCACTGAAGCCGGCCAGCGAGTTCGAGAGGATCGACTACCCCAAGCCCGACGGCAAGCTCTCCTTCGACAAGCTCTCCTCGGTGTTCCTGTCGAACACCAACCACGAGGAGGATCAGCCCTGTCACCTGCGGCTCGAGGACCCGGAGCTGCCGATCCGCGAGAACCTGCCGAAGTACGCCGAGCCGGCGCAGCGCTACTGCCCGGCCGGAGTCTACGAGGTGGTCGAGGACGACGACGGCAAGCCGCGCTTCCAGATCAACTTCCAGAACTGCGTGCACTGCAAGACCTGCGACATCAAGGACCCGGCGCAGAACATCAAGTGGGTGGCGCCGGAGGGCGGTGGCGGCCCCAACTACCCCAACATGTGACGGTGCAACCTGACGAGGGGCGTGCCAGTCGGCGCGCCCTTCGCCGTTCCGGGCGGGTAGCGGTCAACGGCCGCCGCCGGCGGCCCGTGCGGTGACCGCCACCAGCCGGGACAGCTGCGGGTGCGCCTCGCCCTCGCGCGGGACCTCGGGGCACAGCGAACCCAGCTCATGCACGGTTTCGAGGCAGTGCCGCACGGCCTCGATGCCGAAGCCGCGGCCGGCGAGGATCTCGCGGTAGCTGACGGTATGCAGGTCGGCGAAGCCAGTGGAAAACTCGAACTCCTCCCCATCGCAGGTGATGCTGCGATAGGTCGAGGGCTGCCCGCCCAGGCGTTCGGGAAGGTCCTCGGCGTCGATGGACAGGAACCAGCGAACCCGTGCCTTCTCATACTCGTGATAGCCGGCGGCCTTGTGCTCGTCGTGGTAGTGCAGCACCTGCCTTCCCAGTTCACCGAAGATCAGTTGCAGCATGTCGAAGAAGTGGATGCCGATCTCGGCCATGACGCCGAACGACTTGCGCGGATCCCCCTTCCAGCTGGCCAGGTACCAGGGGCCGCGTACGGTGACGTAGGTCAGCTCGACCTCGTATCGGCCGTCGCGGCGCTCGGCCAGCACCTTGTCGCGCAGCTCGTGAATGGCCGGATGGTGGCGCAGCTGCATGATGCTGTAGACGCGATGCCCGGTCTCGCGCTCGATGCAGCGCAGCTCATCGAGCTGCGCCGGCGTCGACACCAGCGGCTTCTCGCAGATCACGTCGCAGCCCAGGTAGAGGCCGGCGGTGATGTGCGCGCTGTGCAGATGGTTGGGGGAACAGACCACCCAGTAGTCGATTCCCCTCCCCGGCTGTCGCCCGAGCCACCAGGCATGCTCCATGAAGCTCTCGAACTCGGTGAAGAAGGCGCAGTCGGTCGAGATGGAATCGATGATGCCCACCGAATCGTTGATATCGTAAGCCGCCACCAGGGTGTGGCCCGTCTCCTTGATGGCCTGCATGTGACGAGGTGCGATGTATCCGGCAGCACCGATGAGGGCAAAATTCATCGTGTCCTCCCTCGCTTCCCATGCCTGGCGTTTGCCGCCCCTTGGCTGCCCGTGCAGGCCGCCTGCAGGTGATTGAAGCCTAGCTCACTCAGCCTCGCGCCACCGGCCGCGCAGGGTCGCGTATCCACTCGCTCCACGAGCCGGGATAGAGCCGGGGCAGCGGGCGACCGGCGATGGCGTAGGCCAGCACGTTGTGGCAAGCGGTCACGCCGGAACCGCAGTAGGCCACCACGGCCTCGTCGCGGGGCAGCTCGGCGTCCAGCGTCTCGGCTGGCTTGAAGCGCCCCGTCTCGTTGAGGTTGGCGGCGCTGGGCCGGCACACCGCGCCGGGGATGTGCCCCGCCACCGGGTCGATGGGCTCGGCCTCGCCGCGGAAGCGCTCCTCGCTGCGGGCATCGACCTTGAGTTCCCGCCCCGAGAACACCTCGTCGGACGAGACCCGCGCCGAATCGTCGAACCGCGGCTGCCAGCCGCTCGGCTCGGGCAGCGCTTCCCGCCCCAGCACCAGCTCGCCACCCTCCTCCTGCCAGGCGCGCAGGCCGCCATCGAGTAGGCGGACCGAGGGATGGCCCGCCCACACGGCCAGCATCCACCAGGCCCGGGCAGCGGCCAGTTGCCCGCCCATGTCGTCCAGCACCACCAGCGGAACAGCGGGCGAGATGCCGAGCCGCTGCAGCGTGGCGGTAAAGGCCTCCGGCGTGGGCAAGGGGTGGCGGCCGCCGGCGCCCGGCATGGCCGCCAGGTCGCGATCGAGGTCGAGATGCAGGCTGCCGGGTACATGGCCGGCTTCCCACAGGCGACGCCCGGCATCGCGATCGCCCAGCCGCGCGCGACAGTCGAGCACCCGCGGAGGCTGTCGTCCCTGCAGTGAATCGGCCAGCTCGGTGGCCGTGATCAGCACCTGGCTCATGCGCGTTCTCCTTGGACAGGTTCCGCAGGCCCGCCCTCGCTGGCGAGCCATTCGACGGGCGCCCGGCAGGCCAGCAAACGACGTCGCCCGGCCTGCTTGAAGTTTACCTCGATTACCGGATCCGCGGGGTCGCCCTCCACCACCACCACCTCGCCGTCACCGAATACCGCGTGGCGCAGCCACTGCCCGGGGCGGCATGGTTGCACGGCGTACGTCGCGCCCGGCTCGCCGACCGCCGCCCCGCGCGGCAGCAGCCCGACCCCTGCATGACCGACAGCCGTCAGATAGCGCGAGACCAGTTCGGGAGACGCCACCGCCAGGGCGGCATCGTCCTGCTCCGGGGCCGACAGCCGGGCCGCGACCTGCCGGCAATCCTCCCATGCCGTCTCGGCCAGGAAGCGGCTGGGACGGTGATCGCCGCCGTCATGCAACAGCAGCAGTCGTTCACGCGCGCGGGTCACGGCGACGTAGAACAGGCGCCTCTCCTCCTCCAGGCGCGCGGGCGTCAAGGGATTGTCG
Source organism: Billgrantia lactosivorans (assembly GCF_003254665.1). Classification (GTDB taxonomy): domain Bacteria; phylum Pseudomonadota; class Gammaproteobacteria; order Pseudomonadales; family Halomonadaceae; genus Halomonas; species Halomonas lactosivorans. The sequence goes on from NZ_QHGY01000001.1 coordinate 849,167, forward strand.
CGGCTGTAGTGGGGAAAATCCTCCTCGTTGGCGCCGGCGACGATCACCAGCGGCCACTCCAGCCCCTTGGCGCCATGCACGGTGGTGATCAGCAGCCCGTCGGCACGGTTCTCGACAGGCCGTTCGAGCAGCTCGATGAAGGCATCGACATGATGCGTCTCGCCCGCCTGCTCGACGAGCACGTCGAGCAGGCGGACGTCCTCCTCCCCCTTCTCGCGGCGCGCGGCGGCGCGCTTGAGCACCTTTTCGGCATCCAGCGCCTCGACGACATGCGCCAGCAGGCGCGCTGGCGGCCATTCGCCGAGGCGCGGCAGCTCGCACAGCAGGGTCCAGCGCCGCTTGAGATTGCGCCGCTGCATGGGCTTGAGGCCGGCCAGCAGCGGGTCGTCCCGCTCGGGGTAGCGCTGCGTCTGCGCCAGGCGCTGGGCCAGGGCGACGAGACGCTCCCGGGCGACGAACGGCGTGGGCTGCTCGAGCAGGCGCAGGAGATGGGCCGGGTCGTGCAGCAGGGCCGGGTGGCGCGCCAGGCGCAGGTAGCCGGCCAGTGCCTGCACCAGCGGCAGGCGAAAGACGAAGCGATCCTCGCGGGAGAGGCGAAAGGGGATACCGGCCTGCAGCAGCTGCAGCTGCACCGGTACCGACAGCGCCCAGCTGCGGACCAGCAGGCACGCCTCGCCGAGGGTTCTTCCGGCGTCCTGCCAGCGGTCGAGGGTCGCCTGCAGCGCCGCCCGGCCCTGCTCGACGGCGAGATCGGTATTGGGGTTTCCCGGCGCGGCCAGGCACAGCTGGTCGGGCCGCCGCCGGTTGGCGGCGATGGCATGGTTGGCCAGCAGCGCCAGCCCGTGACCATGGCGAAAGGTGGTCGAGAGCGGATAGTCGGTTGCCGTGCCGAAGGTCGCGGCGAAGTGCTCGCGCATGGTGTCGGGATGGGCCCCGCGCCACTCGTAGATGCACTGGTTGGCATCTCCCACCGCCATCACGTCGGCGTCGCGACCGACGAGCAGCGCCAGCAGGCGGAGCTGCGCCTGGTTGATGTCCTGGTACTCGTCGACGATCGCCTGGTCGAGAAAGCCCTGGACCCGACGTGCCAGGCGGGGGTCGGCCTCCAGCGCACGCAGCGGCCGGTAGAGCAGGTCCGAATAGGTCATCAGGCCGTGTTCGGCCAGCAGCGTCTCGAGCCGCTCGAACGCCTCGGCGAAGTGTCCGCAGCCCTCATCGTGGTCGAGCCGCTCCAGGAGCGTGGCCGCCGGCACCATTTCGGCCTTCACCAGGCCACAGAAGTGCGCCAGCGCCTCCAGGGTATCGGCTTCGAGCGCCAGCTCGCGCTGCTCGCCATCCTCCAGCACCTCGAGGGTCGCCTGGCGCAGCAGCCGCTCCACCTGCCAGTCGGCGGCAACCAGCCGGCGCGGGGCCAGCACGCCCCAGCGGGTCAGGCTGGCGGTCAGGCGATGCCCCAGCGAATGGAAGGTGCGCACATCGGGCAGGCGCTGGCCGGCGGGGGCCATCTCGACGAGTCGACGCTGGAAGTCCTCGCGTGCCGAACGGTTGAACATCAGCACCAGGATCCGCTTCGCCGGGACGCCCCGCGCGAGCAGATGCAGCACGCGGGCGACCAGGGTGGTGGTCTTGCCGGCGCCCGCGACCGCCGCCACCCGGGCATGACCGGGGCCATGCTCGACCACGGCGCGCTGTTCGCGGGTCAGTCTCACGATGCCTCGGCGGGTAGTTCGCCGAGCGGCTGCCAGCAACCGCCGCTGGTCAGGCCAAGCTCGATCGCGCCGCCCTCACGCTCGCGCTGCTCGGCCTGCTCGACCAGGCGGTAGAAAACGTTGCGCCCCAGTCGCGCGGCCAGACCGAAGCGCACCGGCACCTCGGGTACCTGGGCGCCATCCGGTGTCGCACTCACCTGCAGCCGATGCCGATCGTCCAGCCGCAGGCGATCGCCGGCGTGGGTCGTCAGCCACCAGTCGCCGGCGGCCTCGTCATGCTCGGCGTCGACCACGATAAAGGGCCGGTCGACCACGCGGATGCGCTGCTTCTCCACTGGGGTCACCAGGTAGTAGTGGCCGTCCGCCTCTCGCCGCAGCAGCGTCGAGAGCAGCCGCACCAGGCGCGGCCGCGACATCTCGCGGCCGTCATGGAACCAGCGGCCGTCGGCGGCTATCTCCAGGTCGATCTCCCCGACCTGGGTCGGCTGCCAGCGATCCACCGGCGGCAGGGTGCCGTCGGAGTCGACGTGATTGAGCAGAGGGTCCAGGTTCATGCGTGCCCCTTCGACAGGTTCATCGCCTGACCGCTACACCAGGCCGGCATGGGCCAGGACCTCACGGGTCTCGGCCGAGACCTCGGGGGCGGCGCGGCGAAACAGCCGGAAGAAATTGGCCGTGGTCTGCATGGCGACCTCCTCGATGCTGATGCCGCGCTCGGCGGCAATGCACTCGGCGACCTCCACGACCCAGGCCGGTTCGTTGGGCTTGCCGCGATGCGGCACCGGTGCCAGGTAGGGGCTGTCGGTCTCGATCAGCAGCCGGTCGAGCGGCACACGGCGTGCCACCTCGCGCAGGCGCTCGGCGTTGCGGAAGGTGACGATGCCCGAGAGCGAGATATGGAAGCCGTGACGCACCGCCTCCCGTGCCATCTCCAGATCCTCGGTGAAACAGTGCAGTACCCCGCCGATGGCCGGGTCGCTGTGCTCGCGGATCAGCGCCAGGGTGTCCTCGCGGGCGTCGCGGGTATGCACGATCACCGGCAGCTCGAGCTCGGTGGCGGCAACCAGCTGGCGGCGGAAGCGCTCGCGCTGTACCTCGCGCGACGGCACGCGCTCGGGCGTCTTGCCCAGATAATGGTAGTCCAGGCCGCACTCGCCGATGGCAACGGCATCGAAGCGCTCCGCCGCCTCCTTGATGGTGTCGATATCGGGCTCGCGTTCCAGCAGTTGCAACGGATGCACGCCGGCGGAGATCGCCACGTCGGCGTGTTCGCGGGCGATCCCGGCCAGGGTCGGCACATCATCGAGCGACACGGCGATGGCCAGGAACTGGCGCACGTCGCAGCCACGGGCCGCCTCCAGGGCGGCGGCGACGCTGCCGCCGTGGGTGGCGGGATCGAGGCGGTCGAGATGGCAGTGCGAATCGACAAACATGCGGGGAAACTCGTCTGGTGAATGCGTTGGGCGGCGTCGCCCCGTCACAGGGTATAGGTCGGGGCGCCCTTGTCCAGCTGCCCCGCCAGCAGGGTCTCGATGCGGTCGCGTACCGCCTGGTCCTCGGGACTGAAGTGAATGCCGATTCCCGGCACGCGCCGCCCCGCCACCCCGTCTGGCGAGACCCAGACGACCTGGCCGGTCACCGGCACCCGCTCGCTCTCGCCGGGCAGGGTCAGCAGCAGGTAGACCTCCTGGCCGAGCTCGTAGCGCTCGCGGGTGGGCACGAAGATCCCGCCCCGTTCCAGCAGCGGCATGTAGGCGGAGAGCAGCGTCTGCTCGTCCTGGATCGTCAGTGACAGGGCCTTCTGCGGTGCCATGCGTTCTCCTCCCTTCGCCCCGCCTCAGGAACGCAGCAGGGTCGACCAGCGTACCAGCCAGGCCTCGAGGACCAGCTGAGGGTTGGGATTGCCTCCCACGGCCAGCAGGCGACGCTGCTCGCGAGCGAAGTCCAGCAGCCGGAACCAGTCCTGCACCCGGGCATTCTTGACCGCCTGGCGATAGAGCGGCAGCAGGTCGGGGTTGCGCACCTCCCCGGTCTCTCCCGACAGGCCCAGGCGGATGAGATCCTCGAGCCAGGCAATACCGTACCACAGGATCGCCTCCAGGGACTGGCGATCGAGGCGGGCCGCCTCCGCCACCGGCTCGGCGCCGCGCACGAGGGCGTCGAAGGTCTCGTGCAGCTGCTTGCGCAGCGCCCGGGACTCGGGGGCGGCCAGTTCGGCCGCCAGCAGCGGCAGGCCACCCGCGACCTGATACCAGAAGGCGGCCTCCTCGCGGCTGCCCAGCTGCTGCGCCAGCCACGCCACGCTGTGCTCGGATTCCGGCAACGGCAGGCTCCAGTGCTGGCAGCGCGAACGAATGGTGGCCAGCATGCGCGAGGGCACGTCGGCCAGCAGCACGAACTGGGTGCGCTCACCCGGCTCCTCCAGGCTCTTGAGCAGCGCATTGGCGGCGGCCACGTTCATCGCCTCGGCCGGCGACAGCACGATCACGCGATGGCCGCCCTGCTGGGCGGTCTGGGCGACGAAGGCGTTGACCTCGCGAATGGGGTCGATGCGAATCTGCCGCTTGCCCTCGTCGGGCGACACGCGCAGCAGGTCGGGATGGTAGCCCGACGCCAGCATGCGGCAGCCGTGGCACTGGCCGCAGGCCACCTCGCCGGGCGAGGTGCACAGCAGATGGGCGACCAGGGCGTCGGCGAAGCGCTGCTTGCCGACGCCGTGCGGCCCCGAGAGCAGCAGCGCGTGTGGCAGGCGAGCGCCGCGGTAGAGCGCCAGGAACTGGCGCCACAGCGGCGCCTGCCACGGCAGCGGGGTGGCCAGCGAGGGCTCGCTCACCGCCATGCTCCCGTCCGCTCCTCCAGGCATGCCGCCAGGCGCGCCTGAACGGTCTCGAGGGGGGCATCGGCGTCGATGACCGCTACCCGCCGGGGCGCCGCGCTGGCCCGCGCCAGGTAGGCGCGACGCACGGCCTCGAAGAAGGCCGCGTGCTCCTGCTCGAAGCGGTCGCGGGCCTGGCCGCTGGCGGCCAGGCGGCCCTGCAGGCGCCGCTGCGCGGCTTCCACCGGCATGTCGAGGAGCAGGGTCAGGTCGGGCTCGAGTCCCTGCTGCACGAAGCGCTCCAGCTGGGCGATGCGGTCGGCTGCGATGCCGCGGCCGCCGCCCTGGTAAGCGAAGGTGGCATCGGTGAAGCGGTCGCAGAGGACCCAGGCGCCCCGCTGCAGTGCCGGGCGAATGCACTGCGCCAGGTGCTGGGCGCGAGCGGCGAACACCAGCAGCAGCTCGGCATCGGCATCGAGGGGCTCGTCGGCCTGCGGCGCGAGCAGCAGTTCACGCATGGCCTCGGCCCGCGGCGTGCCGCCCGGCTCCCGGGTACGCACCACCTCGATGCCGCGCGCCGTCAGCCACTGCGCCAGCCACGCCAGGTTGGTCGACTTGCCGACCCCCTCGCCGCCTTCCAGGGTGATGAATCGTCCACGCTGTTGCATCGGCGCTCCTGTCAGTCCGACCGCGCTCCGGCAAGCCGCTAAGAGGGTGATCTCAGCGGTTGCGGATGTAGCGGTTCACGGCATTGTTGTGTTCGCGCAGCGTGCGCGAGAAGTGGTGCGTACCGTCGCCCCGCGAGACGAAGTAGAGGGTCTCGCCGGGCAGCGGATCGACCGCGGCCTCGAGCGAGGCGCGCCCCGGCATGGCAATGGGCGTCGGTGGCAGGCCGTCGATGGTGTAGGTATTGTACGCGGTCGACTCCTGCAGGTCGGCACGGGTGATGCGCCCCTCGTAGCGCTCGCCCATGCCGTAGATGACGGTCGGATCCGTCTGCAGGCGCATGCCGCGCTCCAGCCGACGCTTGAAGACGCCAGCGATCTCGCGACGCTCCTCGGGGGCGCCGGTCTCGCGCTCGATCAGCGACGCCATGATCAGCGCCTCGTAGGGCGATTCGAACGGCAGGTCGTCGCGACGCGCCTCCCACACCTCGTCCAGCACCCGCTCCATGCTGGCGAGCGCCTGACGCAGGATGTCGATGTCGCTCATGCCCTTGTGGTAGCGGTAGGTATCGGGGAAGAACCAGCCCTCGGGATGGCGTCCCTCGCGCTCGAGCAGCGCCATGATCTCGTCGTCGCTGAGTTCCGCGGTATGGTTCTCGAGCTTGGGCGCGGCATCGAGGCGGTTGCGCATCTGGCGGAACGTCCAGCCTTCGGGGATGGTCAGCGGGTAGGTGACGACCCGGTCGCTGCCGAGCAGCTCGAGCAGCTCTCGCCCGCTCATGTCCGGCGCGAGCAGGTATTCGCCGGCGCGCAGACGCGGGATCGACTCGGGCTCGAGGCGCGCCAGCAGGCGAAACGCCCACTCGTCCTCGATCACGCCGCGTTCCGCCAGCTGCGACACCACGCGGTTGTAGCCCGCGCCACGCGGCACCTCGTACAGCGTCTCCTCGTCCACCGCAATGGGGGCCTCGAGCCGGCTCTCCCAGTAGCGATGGCCGGCGAAGGCCACCGCGGCCGCCAGGACGACCAGCACCAACAGAAACTTCACCACACGCAGCATGCGTCTTCCTCGTTACCTGTCATTTCCGCCCGCGACCCCCTGTCTGCGGCATTCAACTCGAGAAGCGCGCCGGGTATCCCAGCAGCGCATGGGCCTCGTCCTGGAAGGCACGATGCGCGCGCCCCAACCGCCAGCTGCCCAGCGGCGAGCCCTCGGCATCATCGAGACGCACCACGGGCCAGACCCCCTGGACCGAGTTGCCGAGCCACACGGCCTCGGCGTCGACCAGCGCTTCCGGCCCCCGGGCGACCTCGCTGATCTCCAGGCGTTCCAGCAGCGCCGCGCGCAGGGTACCGGCCACGCCGCTGCCGTCGAGTCGCGGCGTTTCCAACCGCCCATGACGCCGCCAGAACAGGTTCATGCAGGTGGCTTCGACCAGGTTGCCACGGCTGTCGCGGAGCAGGCCCTCGGCCACCTCGGGGTCGTCCCATTCGCCGCGCGCCAGGACGTTCTCGAGCCGATTGAGGTGCTTGAGCCCGGCCAGTGCGGGCTGGATGCCCAGCGCCAACCGGCAATGGCGCACCCGCACACCCGACTCCCAGCGCTGCGCCTGCGGCGTGAAGTCGTCGACCTGCCACAGCAGGCGCGGCTCGGCCGATGACGGGGCAAGATAGCCGCGCCCACCGCTGCCCCGGGTCACGATCAACTTGAGCACCCTGAGACCGGCCCCCGCCTGGCCGGGCAGGCCGTCGAGCACGGTGCTGGCCGGCATGGCAATGCCCAGTGTGCGGCAGCCCCAGGCCAACCGGGCCATGTGCCGAGCCCACAGCAGCGGTTCTCCGTCGCGTACCAGCACGGTCTCGAACAGCCCGTCGCCATAGGCCAGGCCGCGGTCGTCGACCGGGACCCACGCATGTGACGGCGGCCGGGTCATGTCAGGCGCTCAGCGCAGCCGGGAGAAGACCAGGGTACCGTTGGTGCCACCGAAGCCGAACGAATTGGACAGCGCCACCTCGATCTTCATCTCGCGGGCGGTGTGCGGCACGTAGTCCAGGTCGCAACCCTCCTGGGGGTTGTCCAGGTTGATCGTCGGTGGCGCCACCTGATCGCGGATCGCCAGGATGCAGAACACCGCCTCGACCGCACCGGCAGCCCCCAGCAGGTGTCCGATCATCGACTTGGTGGAACTCACCGCCACCGAATCGGCCGACGCGCCCATCACCTTCCGCACCGCCCGGCTCTCGGCCAGGTCGCCTGCCGGGGTCGAGGTGCCATGGGCATTGATGTACTGGACCGCCGCGGGGTCGAGCCGGGCGTCACGGACGGCATTGCGCATGGAGAGTGCCGCCCCGCTGCCGTCCTCGGGCGGTGCCGTCATGTGATAGGCGTCGTCGCTCATGCCGAAACCGGTCAGCTCGGCATAGATGCGGGCGCCGCGTGCCTTGGCGTGCTCGTACTCCTCGAGCACCAGCACACCGGCACCGTCCGACAGCACGAAGCCGTCGCGATCGCGATCCCAGGGACGGCTGGCGGCCTGGGGATCGTCGTTGCGCGTCGACAGCGCCCGGGCAGCGGAGAAGCCGCCCAGCCCCAGCGGCGTGGTGGCCATTTCGGCGCCGCCGCAGATCATCACGTCGGCATCGCCGTAGGCGATGGTGCGGGCGCTGTAGCCGATGTTGTGGGTGCCGGTGGTGCAGGCGGTGGTGATGGCAATGTTGGGACCACGGAAGCCGTGCTGGATGGCCAGGTTGCCCGAGATCATGTTGATGATCGACCCCGGCACGAAGAACGGCGAGATACGGCGCGCCCCGCCCTTGTGCAGGGCGTTGTGGTTGTGCTCGATCATCGGCAGCCCACCGATGCCGGAACCGATGGCGACGCCGATTCGCTCGGCGTTCTCCTCGCTGCATTCGATCCCGGCATCCTGGATGGCCTGCGCTCCCGCTGCCACGCCGTACTGGATGAACAGGTCCATCTTGCGCGCATCCTTCGGGTTCAGGTACGGGCTGATGTCGAAGTTCTTGACCGAACCGCCGAAGCGAGTGTTGAAGCCGGTAGCATCGAAATGCTCGATGGGGGCGATACCGCTCTTGCCGGCCAGGATGTTCTCCCAGCTCTCCTCGACGGTATTGCCCACCGGCGTGACCAGCCCCAGTCCGGTCACCACAACTCTACGAGCCATCAGAAATCCTCCAGACAACCTTGATGACACGGCCCTTCTCCCGGGCCGTCATTGCGCGCATTATACCGGACATGCTCCTCGCTTGGGCAGCCACGGCCACGACACAAAGCAAAAAGCCGCCCTGGCACACAGGACGGCTTTTCCAGGGCCCAGGCAGAGCCCTTCACCTCAGCAAGCAGTGACGACCGCGCCCTTACTGATGGGCGTTGACGTAATCGATGGCTTCCTGAACGGTGGTGATCTTCTCGGCTTCTTCATCGGGGATTTCGGTATCGAATTCCTCTTCGAGCGCCATGACCAGCTCGACGGTATCCAGGGAATCAGCGCCAAGGTCCTCGGTGAAGGAGGAGCTGTTCTGAATATCCTCTTCCTTGACGTTCAGGCGCTCGGCCACAACCTTCTTCACGCGCTCTTCGATGGTGCTCATTATACGTACTCCAGTCGTTCAAGTTAGCCGTTCAGATGACCAGCCGTTTGGTCCGCAAACTCAAGCTGCGGGGTAGTTTATAGACGCCCCCCTGTCGGCGCAACCACCGACCGACGGGGGCTTCAACGCATGTTCATGCCGCCGTTGACCTGCAGCGTCTCGCCGGTAATGTAGCCGGCGGCCTCGCTCGCCAGGAAACCGACCGCGGCGGCGATCTCCTCGGGCTCGCCAAGACGCGCCAGCGGAATCTGGGTCAGCAGCGCCTGGTGCTGCTCTTCGGGAAGCGCCCGCGTCATGTCGGTGGCGATGAAGCCCGGCGCCACCGCATTGACGGTGATCGCCCGCGACGCCACCTCACGCGCCAGGGCGCGAGTGAAGCCCTCCATGCCCGCCTTGGCGGCAGCATAGTTGGTCTGGCCGAGATTGCCCATGGTCGCCACGACGGAACTGATACTGACGATGCGACCGAAGCGAGCCTTGGTCATGCCGCGCAGGCACGCCTTGGTGACGCGGTAGACCGACTTGAGGTTGGTGTCGAGCACCGCGTCCCACTCGTCCTCCTTCATGCGCATCAGCAGGTTGTCGCGTGTGATGCCGGCATTGTTGACCAGGATGGTGGGGGCGCCGAACTCCTCGCCAATGGCCTTGATCAGCGCATCGACGCTACCCTGATCGGTCACGTCGAGGGCCCTGCCGGCGCCCTCGATGCCGTTGGCCCGCAGGTCCTCGTCGATCCTGGCGGCTCCCGACTCCGTGGTGGCCGTCCCGATTACCACGCGCCCCTGGCGGCCAAGCTCATGGGCGATGGCCTGGCCGATCCCACGGCTGGCCCCGGTCACCAGGGCGATTCTGCGTTCGCTGGACATAACCTGTTCCCGCTCCGAATGCTGTTGAGTCGTAGAGGGCTGCAACGCCCCTCCTTGTACGGGCTGCCGTGCCTTACAGGCCGGCCGCCTCACGCGCCAGACCAAGCGCCGCCTCGAGGCTGTCGGGGTCGTTGACGGCCAGCCCCTTGCTGCCCTTGGCAATGCGCTTGCCGAGACCGGTGAGCACCTTGCCCGGCCCGCATTCGATGAAGACCGCGGCACCGGCCGCCTCCATCGCCTCGACACAGGCGGTCCAGCGCACCGGCAGATAGAGCTGCTCGATCAGGCGCGTGCGCAGGGTCGCGACATCGGCGTGCGCCTGGGCATCGACGTTCTGGTAGACGGTGTAGCGCGGCGGGCGCATGTCGAGCTCCGCCATGGCCGCCTCGAGCCGCTCGGCGGCCGGCCGCATCAGGGCGCAGTGCGAAGGCACCGACACCGGCAGCGGCATGGCGCGCTTGGCTCCCGCCTCCTGGCACAGGACGATGGCACGCTCCACGGCGGCCTTGTCGCCGGCGATCACCACCTGCCCCGGGGCATTGTAGTTCACCGCCGCGACCACCTCATTCTGCGCTGCCTGGGCACATGCCTTTTCAACGCTGGCATCCTCGAGCCCGAGGATGGCCGCCATCGCGCCCTGGCCGACCGGGACGGCCTCCTGCATCGCCTCGCCGCGCAGGCGCACCAGGCGAACGCCATCGGCGAACCCCATCACGCCGGCACACACCATGGCGCTGTATTCGCCCAGGCTATGGCCCGCCATGGCACCGGGGCGCGGCCCTTCCAGCTCCTGCCAGACGCGCCAGATGGCCACGCTGGCGGTCAACAGCGCCGGCTGCGTACAGGCGGTCGCGTTGAGGGCCTCCTCGGGCCCCTCCTGGACCACTTTCCACAGGTCGTAGCCCAAGGCATCGGCGGCTTCCTCGAAGGTTGTCCGCACGACGCTGTAGCGTTCCGCCAGCTCCCGCAGCATGCCCACCTGCTGGGAGCCCTGCCCGGGAAAGACGAGGGCAAGGGGTTGTGTCATGTCGTTCACCATTGCTCTTGTTGAGTGCTGTCACAGCGAGCGCCCAGCTCCACCGCGAGCCGTCCCGGCAAGTCGCGGCTGACCTCCTGCGCGGCCCGCGACACGGCGTAGGAGAAGCCGGTCGCATCGGCACTGCCGTGACTCTTGATCACGATGCCATCGAGGCCCAGCAGGCTGGCGCCATTGTAGCGCACCGGATCGAGTTCGTTCTTCAGGCGACGCAGCGCCGGCCTTGCCAGCAGGCCGACCAGGCGGCTGCCCCAGTGCGACTCGAAGGTCGTCTGGACCCGCTCGATCAGCATCCGCGCCAGGCCTTCGCTGGCCTTCAGCACCGCATTGCCGACGAAGCCGTCGCATACCACCACATCGGCGGAGCCGGCAAAGATGCCGTCACCCTCGATGAAGCCGATATAGTTCAGCGAGCCCAGCGCCCCCAGCAGCGCATCCGCCTGGCGCACCGACTCGCTGCCCTTGGTACCCTCGCTGCCGACGTTGAGCAGCGCCACCCGGGGAGCGGCGAGCCCGTCGACGTGACGCGCCATGACCTCCCCCATGCGGGCGAAGTCCACCAGCCGCTCCGCGGTGACGTCGACGTTGGCCCCCAGGTCCAGCAGGTAGCAGCGTCCATCGCCACGGGTAGGGATGGCGGTACAGATGGCCGGACGCGGGATCTCCGCCACGGTGCCAAGCGCCCGCCGGGCCAGGGCCATCAGAGCACCGGTATTGCCGGCGCTGATGCCTGCGGCGGCGTGACGCCCGGCCACATGCTCGAGCATCCGCGCCATGCTCGTGTCGCCACCACGTCGCAGCGCGTCGGAGGGTCGCTGATCCTGACGAATCAGCCCCGGCGCGTGATGGACGGACAGATGCGAACCGGCCGCGGCGAGTGGCCGCGGCAGGTTCTCGAGCTCGATTGACAGCTGGTCGCCCGGGCCGAACAGGTCGATCTCCAGCCCCGGCCAGGCCTGGACGGCGGCGGCGGCTCCCTGCACGGCAACGGCGGGACCGGCGTCTGCGCCCATCGCATCGATGGCAATCCGCACGTTCAGGTGCCGACGGTCATCGAGTGCGGGTCGACTCAGGCGTCGACCACCTTGCGGCCACGGTAGAAGCCGTCGGGGGAGACGTGATGACGCAGGTGAGTGGTGCCGGTCTCCTTGTCCTGGGACAGGGTCGGTGCGCCCAGCGCGTCGTGGCTGCGACGCATGCCACGCTTGGAACGGGTCTTACGGTTCTGTTGAACTGCCATGGGAGTCACTCCGAAGTGAGACGATAAACAATCAGGATTTGCCCTTGAGGTGACGCAGCACCTCGAAAGGACTCGCGGGAGTCGGCTCGCTCGATTCGGCCTCCTCGCCGCTGCTCAGCTGGTCGCGCGAGACACGGCAAAGCGCCTCGTCGTGGTAAACCACCTGGGGCAGGCTGAGGATCAGTTCATCCTCGACCACCTCCAGCAGGTTCAGCTGTTCGTTTTCCACCAGCACCGGCTCGTGGGTGCTCGGCAGCTCTGCCGCCAGCGCATCGCTCGAGACCATGCCCAGCAGGAACTCGCTCTCGACATGCTGCGCCATCGGCTCGAGGCAGCGCCGACACGGCAGCTGCAGCTCGGCTTCAAGGCGACCGCGAATCTCGCGGCGGCCCTGGGCATCAATGCCGAAATCGAGCCACACCTGGCAGTCGCCCGCCTGCGCCCCCACCTGTGCGGCGAGGCGCTCGAACTGGTCGAGCGCCATCAGGCCGGAGAGGCGTTCGTCGCGGGCGGCAAGCCGATAGGGCTCGACCCTGTTGGGAAGTCGTGAGGTCAACATAGGCGCGCAATGATAGGCACTCCCCCTGTCCCTGTCAAAGACGCCATCTCAACAGGTTACACTACCCACCTGCTCGACCCCCGATTGCCGCTGTCACCGCCTGCCACAGGAGGGCTGCATGCCTCGACTCGTCCTCGCCTCCGGCTCCCGCTGGCGCCGCCAGCTCCTCGACCGACTCGGGCTGCCCTACGCCTGGGCCAGCCCCGATATCGACGAGACACCCCGTCCGGGCGAACTGCCCGAGGCACTGGTCCACCGCCTGGCACTGGCCAAGGCCAGCCGCGTGGCCGAGGATCACCCCGACCACCTGGTGGTCGGCTCGGACCAGGTCGCCGTGTTCGACGGCGAGATCCTCGGCAAGCCCGGCGACGAGATGACGGCTCGCGCACAGCTGGGCCGCTTCTCCGGCCACCGGGTGACGTTCCTGACCGGCCTGGCAGTGGTCGATACCCGCAATGCACGGCACTGGGTCTGTCATGAGCGCTACGCGGTGGTCTTTCGCCGGCTCAGCGACGCCGAGATCGCCCGCTACGTCGAGCGCGAACGGCCACTGGACAGCGCCGGCAGCTTTCGCATGGAGGGGCTCGGCATCGCCCTGTTCGAGCGACTCGAGGGCGACGACCCGAACACCTTGATCGGGCTGCCGTTGATCCGGCTGTGCGCGCTGCTGCGCGAAGCGGGCCTCGACCCGCTGGGCACTCAGGGCAGCTGGTAGCGTACCGGTGAACCGCTGGAGGGCACCCCCATCCATTCGGCGGCGACCCTGCCGAACTGGCGGCTCAGTCGCTCGAAGGGATCCAGCCGTGGCGTGTAGTCGTGCAGGCGCACCTCGCCGAACAGGTCACGACTCAGCGTGTCGAGGCTGCCGATTCCGTCGATCAGCCCCAGCTCCACGGCCTGCTCGCCGCTCCAGATCAGGCCGGTGAAGAGGCGTTCGTCATCGGCCAGACGGTCGCCTCGGCCCGCGCGAACCGCCTCGATGAACTGCTCATGCGTGGTATCCATGACGCCCTGCCAGAAGTCACGCTCGTCCGGCTCTACCGGCGAGAAGGGATCGAGGAAGCCCTTGTTCTCGCCGCTGACGTAGATGCGCCGCTCGATGCCGAGCCGATCGATGGCCTCCTCGAAGCCGAAACTGGCGAAGATGACGCCGATCGAGCCCACCAGGCTCGCCGGCGCCGCGACGATCTCGTCGGCCGCTGCCGCCATGTAGTAGGCGCCGCTGGCCCCCACGTCCTCGATGACCGCGATGATCGGCTTGTCGCCCTTCTCACGCAGCCGCACGATCTCGTCGTAGACGCGCTGGGACTGCACCGGACTGCCCCCCGGGCTGTCGATGTGCAGCACAACGCCGGCCGCATTGGTCGACTCCCAGGCGCGATTCAAGCCCTCGATGATGCGCTCCGCGCTGGCCGGCGACTCGCTGTCGATGACCCCCTGGACCTTGACCACCCCCAGGTGTTGTCGCTGCGGCTCCGAGGTCGGATCACCGAACAGGCCGTAGAACGTGGCGGCCAGCGACGCCAGGATCAGCGCGGCAAAGAGAAAACGGAAGAACAGCTTCCAGCGCCGCGAGCGGCGCTGCTCGACCAGGACGCCGTCGATCCAGCGGTCGAGCATCTCCTGCTGCGCCAGGCGCCGGCGCTCGCGCAGCGTTTCGGGGCCTTCCGCCGGCGCCCCAGGTTTCGCCTGGCGCTCCTGATGGGCCTGCCCGGGGGGCAGCTCCGGCCCTTCGGTCCAGCGGTCTTCGCGGATGTCGCGACCTTCTCGCTTGTCATCGCTCATTGACGTCGTCTTCCTTTGGCCTGCTATCGGTTCAACCAGTCGAACAGCTCGGTCACCGCCCGGGCAGTATAGACAGGGTGACTCACCGCCAGCCGTTCCGCGGCATGCACCCCCCAGGTCACGGCCACCCGATCCATGCCCAGGGCGCGTGCCATCTCCAGATCGTATTCGGTATCCCCCACCATGACGGCCTCTTCCACCGCCACGTCCAGCTCGACCAGCAGCTCCTCGAGCATTTGCGGGTGCGGCTTGGAACGGGTCTCGTCGGCGGTTCGACTGGCATGGAACCAGCTGCCGCTGCCGCTTTCGCGAAAGATCCGGTCGAGCCCACGCCGGCTCTTGCCGGTGGCCACGGCCAGGCGCCGCGACGGATGCTCGCGCAGCGTGGCGATGCCGGCCTCGACATCATCGAAGAAGCTCATTGGCGTGCGGTCGCCTTCGACGAAATGATGGGCGTAGCGACTGCGCAGCAGCTCGAAGCGCTCGGCATCGATGCCCGGGCACAGCCGGTCGATGGCCTCGGGCAGCCCCAGGCCGATGATGTCACGCACGGCAGCCTCCTCGAGACGGCCCCAGCCGGCGTCGCGGGCCGCGGCCTGCATGCAGGCGACGATGCGGGCGGCGGAATCCATCAGGGTGCCGTCCCAGTCGAAGATCACCAGTCGATAGCGCATGGACGGCTCCGATCCTCTGGTCAGTGGCGGGTCGGGCTTCAACCGCCTACACGAGCGCTTGCAAGCACCGCCTCGAGCTCGGCGGGCAGCGGCGCGCGGATCTGTACCGGCCGCCCGCTGCTGGGCTCGGGGAAGGTCAGCGACTCGGCGTGCAGGAACAGGCGCCCAAGCCCCAGGCGCCGTGCCAGCGACTCACCCTCGCGGGAGCCGTACTTGTCGTCGCCGAGCAGCGGATGACCGGCGTGGGCGGCATGCACGCGGATCTGGTGGGTGCGCCCCGTCACCGGCTCGGCCTCGATCAGGGTCGCCTTGGGCAGGGCCTCGCGTATGGCGAAGCGGGTGCGCGCCACCTTGCCGGCCGCATCCACGCGCACCCGGCGCTCGCCGTTGCCGGCATCGTAGCGATCGAGACGCGCGCTGACGAACTCGCGGCGCGCCGGCCAGCGCCCCGCCGCCAACGCCAAGTAGCGCTTGTCCATCTGGTGATGCTTGAGCGCCTCGTTGAGCGCCAGCAGCGCCGGGCGCGACTTGGCCAGCAGCAGGCAGCCCGACGTGTCGCGATCGAGGCGATGCACCAGCTCGAGAAAGTCGAGGTCCTCGCGCACCTGGCGCAGCGCCTCGATCAGGCCGATCTTGACGCCACTGCCGCCATGCACGGGAAGCCCCGCGGGCTTATTGAGCACCAGCCAGCCCGGCCCCTCCACCAACACGCTGCCGGCCAGCAGGTTGCGCAGCCCCTCGCTGACCTGCCTGACCGCCTCGCGCGGGGCCAGCTTGAGCGGCGGAATGCGCACCACGTCGCCCAATTCCAGACGGTAGTCGGCCTTCACCCGTTTCTTGTTCACCCGCACCTCGCCCTTGCGCACGATGCGGTAGACCAGCGTTCGCGGCACGCCCTTCAGGCGCGTTATCAGGAAGTTGTCGACCCGCTGGCCCGACTGGCCCTCGCCCACTTCCACCCACTGTACGTCGCGCCCCTCGGCCATGACACTCCTGCTGAAAATCTGTTGTGAGGCAGCATTCTAACGCACTCGGCGACACGCTGCGCCAATTGCTGCGCCCTGGCAATACTGCTATATTGCCAGCTCGCTCGGATGGATCCCTTCGGTCCCATGGCGCCTGCACGACAGACACGCAGGCCGGAGCGACGAAATCGGGCGGCGACGATCCCTCAACCACGGGCCCCGCCGCCGACGAGTGATAGACGCAAGAAAGTAGACAAGCAGTGACGCCACGCCCGGACCCGACTCGCGACACAGGCGAGCGGTGGCCACGGGAATCGTTCCACATCGTGCCGGTGGCCGGCGTTGGCGAATCGATGAATGCCAGGTGTCTGGCGGTGACCGCAGGGCCGGATGGGAGAAGCCCCACCGAGACATGTCCTGCCTCCGCCACGTACTCAACATGATCATGTCGTGCTGGGCCCGTTTCGGGTACCTGCTCGATCGGGCGCCACTGCGCATCCGCGACATGCGCTGAGCACAAGCACGCAGCACCCAGAGGTTCGCCTTCTTCGAAGCCTACCGGCGCGTCCAGTTTGCGAGACAACATGAAACGGATGCTCATCAATGCGACCCAGCCCGAAGAGCTGCGCGTCGCGCTGGTAGATGGACAACGCCTGTATGACCTGGACATCGAGTCGGGTGCCAGGGAACAAAAGAAAGCCAATATCTATCGCGGCAAGATCACCCGCGTGGAGCCTTCCCTCGAGGCCGCCTTCGTCGACTTCGGGGCCGATCGCCACGGCTTCCTCCCCCTCAAGGAGATCTCTCGCGAGTACTTCCTGAAGGACGCCTCGGGGCGCCCCAGCATCAAGGAAGTGCTCAAGGAGGGCCAGGAAGTCATCGTCCAGGTCGACAAGGAGGAGCGCGGCAACAAGGGTGCCGCGCTGACCACCTTCATCAGCCTGGCCGGTCGCTTCCTCGTGCTGATGCCGAACAACCCTCGCGCCGGCGGCATCTCGCGGCGCATCGAGGGCGACGAGCGCACCCAGCTCAAGGAGGCCATGGGCCAGCTCACCGTGCCGGAAAAAATGGGCGTGATCGTGCGTACCGCCGGCATCGGCCGCAGCAGCGAAGAGCTGCAGTGGGACCTCAACTACCTGGTCCAGGTATGGGAGTCGATCACCGAGGAGGCCGGCAAGCGCCCGGCCCCGTTCCTGATCTACCGCGAGTCGGACGTTATCATCCGCGCCATGCGCGACTACCTGCGTCAGGACATCGGCGAGGTGCTCATCGATGACCCGACGGTGCATCAGCGTGCCCTGGCCTTCATTCGCCAGGTCATGCCCTCGTACCAGCAGAAGATCAAGCTCTACGCCGACGAAGTCCCGCTGTTCTCGCGCTTCCAGATCGAATCCCAGATCGAGACCGCCTACGAGCGCGAAGTGAAGCTGCCCTCCGGCGGTTCCATCGTCATCGACCACACCGAGGCCCTGGTCTCCATCGACATCAACTCGGCACGCGCCACCCGTGGCAGCGACATCGAGGAGACGGCGCTACAGACCAACCTCGAGGCGGCCGACGAGATCGCTCGCCAGCTGCGCCTGCGCGACATCGGCGGCCTGGTGGTGATCGACTTCATCGACATGAGCCCGGCGCGCAACCAGCGCGAGGTCGAGAACCGCATGCGCGACGCACTCAAGCTCGATCGCGCCCGGGTCCAGATCGGCCGCATCTCGCGCTTCGGCCTGATGGAGATGTCGCGCCAGCGGCTGCGTCCGTCGCTGGGCGAGACCAGCGGCGTGGTCTGCCCGCGCTGCAACGGCCAGGGCACCATCCGCGACGTGCGCTCGCTGTCGCTGTCGATCATGCGCCTGATCGAAGAGGAGGCGA
The DNA here is from genome assembly GCF_003254665.1 of Billgrantia lactosivorans. Lineage (GTDB taxonomy): Bacteria > Pseudomonadota > Gammaproteobacteria > Pseudomonadales > Halomonadaceae > Halomonas > Halomonas lactosivorans. Next base: position 866,959 of record NZ_QHGY01000001.1, read on the forward strand.
TGAAGGAGCGCAGCGCCCAGATCCGCGCCATCCTGCCGGTGCCGGTGGCCACCTACCTGCTCAACGAGAAGCGTGCGGTACTCGCCGATATCGAGAAGCGCCAGGGCGTGCGTGTCCTGGTGCTGCCCAACCCCGACATGGACACGCCGCACTACGACGTGCAGCGCCTGCGTGACGACCATATCGAGGAGGAAGGCGACCAGGACAAGTCCAGCTTCGAGCTCTCGGTGCATACCGAGATCGGCAAGGAGCCGGACATGAGCATCGCCAAGCCGGTCGCCCGCACCGAGGCGGCGGTCAAGACGGTGATCCACAACGAGCCGGCACCGGCATCCCTGCAGCAGGAGCACGCCTCGCAGCCGACCGCCCCGCCGCCTGCCGCCCCGCCGGCGCCGGCCGCTGCCGCTCCCGCTGCCGGCGTGCTCGGCCGCCTGCTCAAGGGAGTTACCAAGCTGCTTGGCGGCGCCGAGCAGGATACCGCCACGCCGGTGGAGCCCCGCAAGCCGACCAGCCCCACGCCGAGCCGTAGCGGCAGTGAAGAGCGCGGCGAGCGCAACGGCCGCCAGCGACGTCGTTCGCGTGGCGATGCCCAGGAGGATGGCCGCAGCAGCCAGCGTGGCCAGGCGCGTCAGCAAGGGCAGCAGGAGAGCGGGCGTGCCGACTCGCGTCAGGACGGAGCCGCCGGCCGCGGGGAAGGTCGCGGCGGCCGCGGTCGTGGCCAGGCACGCACCGACCGGCCGCAGCCGGGCGAGGAGAGTCGCCAGGGCAGCAAGTCCCGCGGCCGTGACGAGGCGGCGCCCCGGCGCCAGAGGCCCGAGGCTCAGGAGAAGCCCGAGCCTCAGGAGAAGCCCGCCGAGTCAGCGGCCGAACCCGCCAAGTCGGACGATGGCAAGCCCAAGCGCACGCGCAACAACCCGCGCAACCGCTCGCGCCAGCACGCCATCAATCCGCAGGCCGAGGCCGAGCAGAAGCGCCTGCAAGCGGGCGAACAGGCCGAACCCAGCAAGAGCGAACCGCCGCAGGAGGTCCCCGTCGAGGGGGTGAAGGCCGAGCAGCCGAAGTCGCAAGCCAAGCCCGAGATGGCGAAGGCCGAGACGCCCAAGGCCGACGCGCCCAAGCCGGTGGAGAAGCCCGCCGAAGCGGCGAAGGCCGATGCGCCCAAGCCGGCGGAGAAGCCCGCCGAACCGGCGAAGGCCGATGCGCCCAGGGCCGAGGCGCCCAAGCCGGCGGAGAAGCCCGCCGAGCCGGCGAGGGCCGAGGCGCCGAGGGCCGAGGCGCCCAAGCCGGCGGAGACCCCCGCCGAGCCGGCGAAGGCCGAGACGCCCAGGGCCGAGGCGCCCAAGCCGGCGGAGAAGCCCGCCGAACCGGCAAAGGCCGAGACGCCCAGGGCCGAGGCGCCCAAGCCCACGGAGAAGCCCGCCGAGCCGGCGAAGGCCGATGCGCCCAGGGCCGACGCGCCCAAGCCGGTGGAGAAGCCCGCCGAGCCGGCGAAGGCCGATGCGCCCAGGGCCGAGGCGTCCAAGCCGACGGAGAAGCCCGCCGAGCCGGCGAAGGCCGATGCGCCCAAGCCCACGGAGAAGCCCGCCGAGCCGGCGAAGGCCGAGACGCCCAGGGCCGAGGCGCCCAAGCCGACGGAGAAGCCCGCCGAGCCGGCTAAGGCCGAGACACCCAGGGCCGAGGCGCCCAAGTCGACGGAGAAGCCCGCCGAGCCGGCGAAGGCCGAGCCCCCCAAGGCCGAGACCCCCAAGGCCGACGCGCCCAAGCCACAGCAACCTCAGCAGGAGGCCAGCGGCGAGCCGACGGCTCAGTCCCAGGCCGCCTCGCGCCGTCGGCGCCGGGCGCACAACGATCCGCGCGAGATTCGTCGACGCGAGCAGGAAGCGCAGCAAGGCAAGCAGGGATAAGCCTACGCCGCCAACGAGAATGCCCGCGCAACGCGCGGGCATTTTTCATTGGGCGCTGCTGGCCGGCGGCGGCTTCAGGCCAGCCGGGGCTCTCGCTCGAGCGACACGCCGAAGCGCGCCCGTACCTGCTCGGCGACGCGCTCGGCAAAGGCCATCAGCTCCACGGCGCTGCCGCCGCCGAAATGCACCAGCACCAGGGCCTGGCGGTCGTGCACGCCGAAGTGGCCGTCACGCCATCCCCTGAGCCCGCAGCGATCGATCAACCAGCCGGCCGCCAGCTTGACGCGCCCATCCTGCAGAGCGAAATGCGGCATGTCGGGCCACACCGCAAGCAGCTCGGCGGCCTCCTCGCGATCGACGATGGGATTCTTGAAGAAACTGCCGGCGTTGCCCAGCTCTGCCGGGTCAGGCAGTTTCTCACGGCGAATGGCGCATACCGCCCGGGCCACCTCGAGCGGCCCCGGGTGTCTGCCTACCCGCTGGGCCAGGTCGCCATAGGCCAGGCGCGGGGATGCCGAGCGGGACAACCGCAGGGTCAAGCCGGTAATGATCGCCCTGCCCTCCAGCTCGCCCTTGAAGATGCTGTCGCGATAGCCGAAGGCACACTCCTCGGGAGTCAGCAGCGCATCACGACCATCCTCGACGAACAGCACCCGGACCGCCTCGACCACCTCCCCCAGCTCGACGCCATAGGCGCCAATGTTCTGGATCGGCGCGGCGCCGCAGGAACCCGGTATCAGCGCCAGGTTCTCCGTGCCCCACAGTCCGCGTTCGGCCAGGGCCATCACCAGCGGATGCCACTCGACCCCCGCCCCGACGTGCACCAGGACAGCGCTGCCCCGCTGCTCGAGCCACCACTGCCGCAATGCCGGCTGCAGTACCAGGCCCGGCAGCCGCTCGGGCAGGATCAGGTTGCTGCCGCCCCCCAGCACGGTCAGCGGCCATTGGCGAGCGCTCGCCAGGCGCAGCAACCGGCGCAGCGGCGTGAGGGTGGCCGGCGCGGCGAAGCGCTCGGCGCGGCAAGGCAGCCCCAGGGTGTTGGCCGAGCCCAGGTCATGGTCGGCCAGGACGGCATCGCTCAAGGCCGCCGCCCCTCGAGACGTCCGGCGATCTCCTCGACCAGCCCGCGCGAGGCGGATTCGATCAGCTCCAGCACCTCCTCGAAGCCCCGCTCGCCGCCGTAGTAGGGGTCGGGCACCGGGCGGTCGTGGTGCCCGGCAAAGTCGAGGAACAGGCCGATGTGGGCCCGACAGCCCTCGGGACACTGCGCCTGCAGCGCCGCCAGGTTGTCATGATCCATGGCCAGCAGGTAATCGAAGCGGTGAAAGTCCTCGGCCGCCAGCTGACGCGCTCGCAGCCCGCTCAGGTCGATGCCGCGCCGACCAGCGGCGGCCGCGGCGCGGGGGTCCGGCGCCCTGCCTACGTGCCAGTCGCCGATGCCGCAGGAGTCGACCTCCACGCGGTGGACCAGCCCGGCCGCCTCGAGTTCGCGGCGAAACACGCCTTCGGCGGTCGGGGAACGGCAGATGTTGCCGAGACAGACGAACAGAACGCGCATCCTCCCTCCTTACTTCCTCGTGCTCAGCAGCGCCCTGACGCGCTCCAGGTCCTCGCGTGTGTCGACGCCGGCCGGATTGGGCTCGGCGGCCAGTGCCACCTGGATGGCGTGGCCGTGGTGCAGCGCCCGGAGCTGCTCCAGCTGCTCCAGCCGTTCCAGTGGCGAGGGTAACCAGTCGCGATACTCGGCCAGGAAAGCGGCACGGTAGGCATACAGCCCGATATGGCGCAGCCAGGCGTCGGTCTCGAGCCACTCGGGGCGCGCGGCGAAGGCCTCGCGGTCCCACGGAATCGGCGCCCGGGAGAAGTACAGCGCACGCCCCGAGAGCGCTCGAACCACCTTGACCACATTGGGGTTGAACAGCGTCTCGACGTCGGCGATGGGCTCGGCAAGCGTGGCGATGGAGGCACCCGGGTCGTCGAGGAGCCGCAAGGCGACCTGATCGATCAGGCGCGGCGGGACAAGCGGCTCGTCGCCCTGCACGTTGACCAGCACGGCATCGTCGGCGAGGCCCAGTTGCTCGGCGACCTCGGCCAGGCGATCGGTGCCGGAGGGATGATCGGCCCGGGTCATCACCACCTCGGCCCCGAGCGGCAGCATGGCATCGCGAATGCGCGCATCGTCGGTGGCCACGACCACGCGAGTGGCGGCGCTGTCGCCCGCACGCCGCCAGACATGCGCCACCATGGGCTCGCCGGCGATGTCGAGCAGCGGCTTGCCCGGCAGGCGCAAGGAGCCGAAACGGGCAGGAATCACCGCGATGAAGGCGTTCTCCGTCGCCATCACGCCTCCCCGGTACGGCCGGACGAGGGCGGCAGTTTTTCGTCGACGTCCAGCCGGCGCGCCTCCTCGGGCAGCATGACCGGGATATCGTCGCGTATCGGATAGGCCAGGCCATCGTAGTGGCACACCAGCTCCCGGGCTTCCCGGTCGTACTTGAGCTTGCCCTTGCACAGCGGGCAGACCAGCATGGCCAGCAGTTCCTTGTCCATCGTTTCACCTCTCTCGTCCGACCGTCGCGGGGCGGCGCCCCGCCTGATTCCAACTCTTGTCCCACCTCGTCCTGTGGTTATCGCAGCCCAGCCAACCGCCTGTCCAGCCAGGCCACGAAGTCGGCCGAGGGCTCGGCGTCGACCTCGAGCACCCAGCCCCGGGGCAGGGTCACGTTGTCGCACTTCTCGGCGTCCTTGGCCGTCATCACCACCGGCAGCTCGTCGCCGAAGGCCAGGTCCTGCGGAGTGAAGCGGTGGTGGTCGGGAAACGCATGCGGCCGCGCCTCCACGCCCAGGTCGGCCAGCGTGGCGAAGAAGCGCCCGGGGTTGCCGATCCCCGCCACGGCGTGCACCGGTCCGTGAAAGGGCAGCGGCGCGAGGGGAAACAGCGCACCGTCCGCCATGGCCCGCCAGCGAACCGGCGCCAGGCGAAAGGCATGGGCGCCCTCGGGTGGCGCGAAGGCCGCCTCCCCGTTGATCAGCACGGCATCGACCTCGCCAAGACGCGACAAGGGCTCGCGCAACGGGCCCGCCGGCAGGCAGCGCTGGTTGCCGAAGCCACGGCGGCCGTCGACCACCACCAGTTCGATATCGCGCCCCAGCGCCAGGTGTTGCAGGCCATCATCACTGAGCAGGATATCGCAACCCTGGTCGAGCAGCGCCCTCGCCCCGCGCGGGCGATCGGGGTCGACCACCACCGGCAGGCCGGTCTGACGCGCCAGCATGCGCGGCTCGTCGCCACTTTCGGCGGAGGGCGTCCGCGTCGTCACGGCCAAGGGGTAGCCGGCGTCCCGCCCCGCCTTGCCACCATAGCCCCGCGACACGATGCCCGGCCGCCAGCCGCGCGTGCTGAGGTGACGGGCGAGCCAGGCCACCAGGGGCGACTTGCCGGTTCCGCCCAAGGTCACGTTGCCGACCACGATCACCGGCACCGGGGCGCGCCAGACCTCGCGACGCCCCTCGCGGTAGGCCGCGGCCCGGCGCGCGATCGCCCAGCGATACACCGCCTCGAGCGGCCGCAGCGCCCTGAGCCAGGCGGCGTCGTCATAGGCCGCCTGCAGCCAGCGCTCGCCCAGCCCACGGCTCATGTCAACGAGGCTTCCTGGAACTGCAGGCGGTGCAGCGCGGCATAGGCCCCCTCGCGCGCCAGCAGCTCGGCATGGTTGCCCTGCTCGACGATCTGGCCCTGTTCCATCACCAGGATACGGTCGGCCCGCTCGATGGTGGAGAGCCGGTGGGCGATGACCAGCGTAGTACGCCCATGGCAGACCACCTCCAGCGCCTGCTGGATATAGCGTTCCGACTCGGTGTCCAGCGCCGAGGTGGCCTCGTCGAGGATCAGCAGCGGCGAGTCCTTGAAGATCGCCCGGGCGATGGCGAGGCGCTGGCGCTGGCCGCCGGAGAGCATCACGCCGTTGTCGCCGACGATGGTGTCGTAGCCCTCGGGCAGTCGCTCGATGAACTCGTGGGCGTAGGCCGCCTTCGCCGCCGCCTCGATGGCGCGGCGCTCGGCCTGGGGCACGCCGTAGGCGATGTTGTCGGCAATGCTGGCATTGAACAGGGTCACCTGCTGCGAGACCAGGGCAATCTGCCGGCGCAGCGGCGCCAGGCGGTAGTCGTCGATGGGCACGTCGTCGATCAGCACCTGACCGGCGGTGGGCCGATAGAAGCGCGGCAGCAGCCCGGCCAGGGTCGACTTGCCGCTTCCGGAACGCCCGACGATGGCGATCATCTCGCCGGGCTCGATGACGACATCGATGCCCTTGAGCACTTCGGGCTGGTCGTCGCCGTAGCGGAAATGCACCCCGCGCAGCTCGACCCTGCCGCGCAGCCGCTCGGGCTCGACGGTGCCCTCGTCGGGCTCGGTCGGCACCCGCATCAGGCCGAACAGCTCCCCTGCCGCGGCGATGCCCTTCTGGATCTCGCTGTTGATCTCGGTGAGCTGACGCACCGGCTTGGCCATCAGGGACGCCGCGGTGATGAAGGCGACGAACTCGCCGGGGGTCATGTTGGCCAGCAGCGCCGGGGACATCGCCAGCCACACCAGGAGGGCCAGCGACACGGCGATCATCAGCTGGATCACCGGCGTGCTGATCGCCTTGGTCAGGGCCTCCTTCATCTTCTGCTGGCGGTTGTAGTCGCTGGCCCGGGCGAAGCGCGCCTTCTCGAAGGCCTCGGCGCCGTGGGTGCGCACCACGCGATAGCCGGTGAGCGCCTCGGAGGCGACGTGAGTGACGTCCCCCATGGAGCTCTGGATACGCTGGGAGATGCGCCGGAAGCGCTTGCTGGCATAGCTCACCACGCCGCCGATCAGCGGGGTCACGGCCATGAACAGCAGGGTCAGCATCCAGTTGGTCCACAGCAGGTAGCCCAGCAGGCCGAGCACGAAAAGCCCTTCCCGCAGCAGGATGGTGATGGCGTTGGTGGCCGCGCCGGTGACCTGCTCCACATGGTAGGTGACCCGCGAGATCAGATGGCCGCTGGAGTGGGAGTCGAAGAAGCGCCCCGGCAGGTGCAGCATGTGGTTGAACACGTTGCAGCGCAGCGCGTGCACCACGTTGCGCGCCACGTTGCTCATGAAGTAGGTGCCGAGGAAGGTCCCGATCCCCCTGACCGCGAACATGAACACCACGAACAGCGGCAGCAGCAGGCGAAAGGAGGCATCGGGGTCCTGGATGCCGTCGATCAGCCGTTTCATCATCTCGGCCAGGGCGGTGCTCGAGGCCGCATAGAGCGCGTAGCCGACGATCGCCAGGGAGAAGGAGATCCAGTGCGGCTTGACGTAGGCCAGCAGCTGCTTGTAGAGGGCCCAACCCGAGTGTTGGCTGCGATCTTCTGTCACGGTGTCTCCGCTTGCGTGGATGTTGCCTGTGGGGCACGCGTGGCGATGCGAACCTGCCGGATGCCGAGCATGCCCGCCTGGTCGAGCGCCCGTACCACGTCGGCGTGTACCGCCCGGGCGTCGGCCTCGACCACCAGGCCGTGGCGCCTGGCCTGCTCGGCCTCGGCGGAGAGCGCGTCGCCCAGCTCGTTGCCGCCGAGCTCGCGTTCCTCCAGCCGATAGCGCCCCTGCTCCGTCACGACCAGGGTGACCGGCGAAGCCTCGAGGTCGACCCCGGCGGCGCTCTCGGGAAGCGTGAGTTCGAGTGCCTGCCGCGTCTCGAAGGTGGTCGAGACCATGAAGAAGATCAACAGCAGGAAGACCACGTCGATGAGCGGCGTGAGATTGACCTCCACCGGGTCGCGGCGACGGCGCGTGAACTTCACGAGCCCCTGGCCTCCGCGGCGGGTCGCTCGCCCTCGTGCTGCTCGCTGAAGCCCAGCTCGCCACGATAATGGGCGAGAAACTCCACCACCTGGCCTGCCTGCTCCTCCATGCGCACGGTGATGTCCTCGACCCGGCGCAGGAAGTAGCGATGGAACATCAGGGCCGGGATCGCCACGGTGAGGCCCGCCGCGGTGGTGACCAGCGCCTGGGAGATACCGCCGGCCAGCTCGGCGGTGCGGCTGGCGCCGTCGGCGGACACGATCACCGAGAACACCTCGATCATGCCCACCACGGTGCCCAGCAGCCCGATCAGCGGGGTGATGGCGGCGATGGTGCCGAGGGGGCTCAGGAAGCGCTCCATGTCGTGGATGACCGCCGTGGCCGCCTCCTGCAGTCGAGCCCGGACCTGCTCGTGGCCCAGGCGGGCATTGCGCAGCCCGGCGGCCAGCACGCCGCCCAGCGGCGAATGGCCCTCGAGCCAGTAGAGGTTGACCTGGCCGCGCGCCACCAGCGAGCAGACCTCCTGGCCCAGGCCGTATGGCGCGATACGCTTGGCGCGCAGGGTCCAGAGGCGCTCGATGATGATTACCGTGGCCAGCAGCGAGCATCCCAGCAGCGGGATCATCAGCCAGCCACCGGCGATGAGCGCATCCATCATGTCCATCGTTTTCCTCTCTTCACGCCACGAGCGTCGCGATCAATGGCGCGATTCTACCGCATGGCACCTGCCTTCGACACCGCCGCGGCGCCAGGGCATGCCGCGCACGGCGGCGGGTTCGACCCCCTCCTCACGGCCGAGCCAGAAGGTCACGGCGCCATCCAGGGCGGTGTTCCACTGGCAGCTGCCGGCGCGGCGGAAGCGCCGCACCACCTCGTCGTGGGGATGCCCGAAGGCACCGTGGCGGGCCGCACTGTAGATCACGTGTCGCGGGCTCAGCCACTGCACCAGCTGCGGCCCCGAGCTGGTGCGGCTGCCATGGTGCCCGGCCACCAGCAGGGTGACCGGCCGCGCCACGTCGAGCAGGAACAGGCGCTCGATCTCGCGGCCGACGTCGCCGGTGATCAGCAGCCGGTCGCGCCCGGCCGTCACTTGCAGCACGCAGGAGCGATCGTTGTCGGCGAGGTGCGCCACCTCCGCGGGCGGCCACAGCACGCGGTACGCCACGCCGTCCCGACGCCAGGCCTGGCCGCGCCGGCAGCTTTCGAACGGCACGCCGATCGACTCGCCGGGTGGCGCCAGGTACCTCCCCACCCGGTGCTGCTCGGCCAGCTCGGCAAGCCCTCCGGCATGATCGAGATCGCCGTGGCTGATCATCACCTCCTCGAAGCGCTGCCCCGCCGGCCACAACGAACGCAGCGGCGCGTACCCCGAGGCGAAGCGGGGCCCGGCATCGTAGAGCAAGCGGTAAGTGGCGCTGCGCAGTTCGATCAGCTGTCCCTGGCCGACGTCCTGCACCCTGACCCGCAGGACGCCCGGCTCGGGCAGCGGCGCCGTCAGCCCCAGCATGGCGGGCACCAGCAGCAGCGTGGCCCCCAGGCGCAGCGCCCTGGCCAGGCCGGGCAGCGCCCACAGCACGGCCACGAGGCCGAGCATCAGGGCCAGCGGCAGCACCTGCTCCGGCGAGGGCCACCACAGCGGCAGACGTTCCACGGCCAGCGCCAGCAGGCCTACCAATAGCCGCGTGACATGCCCGAAGAGCCACCAGCAGGCAGCCCCGAGGTAGGGCAAGGGCGCGAACAGCCAGCCCAGCAGGCCGAGCGGCACCAGCACGAGACTCACCAGCGGCACCGCCACCAGGTTGACCAGCGGCGCCGCCGGTGCCAGCCGGGCGAACGCCAGCAGCACGGCGGCGGCCATCAGCGGTGCCAGCAGCAGCTGGGTGCGCACCAGTCCCCAGCTCCAGCCGGAGACGCCCCGGGGGCGCGGGCGTCCCTGCCAGATCAGGATCAGCAACGCCACGGCCAGGAACGACAGCCACAGCCCGGGGCGCCAGGCCGACAGCGGATCGATCAGCACCACCAGCCCCAGGGCGAGCCACCAGGCCTGCCACGGCCCGGGGGCATGGCGCCCGCTAGCCACCCACAGCCCGACCAGGGTCATGAGCATGGCGCGCATGGCCGGGGGCTGCAGCCCCGCCAGCCAGGCGTAGCCGACGGCGGCGACGCCGGCCAGCCACCACGGCCATACCGCCATGCGCCAGCGCCGCGGCACGAGCAGCCGGGCCAACGCGCGCGCCACCAGCAGCGTGAAGGTGGCGACCAGCCCGACGTGCAGGCCGGAAATCACCACCAGGTGGGTCGTACCGCTGGCGTTGAGCAGCTCCCAGTCGTCGCGCGCAAGCCGTTCGCCTGCCCCCAGGGTCAGCGCCGCCAGCCAGCGCCGGGTCTGCGGGGCTAACTCCCGTGCGTCGAGATGCTCGAGCGCCCGCTGGCGCAGCGTTGTCGGTGCCGCCGCCAGCCGCTCGGCCGCCGGCTCGCTGCGCACGTAGCCGGTGGCCTGGATGCCCTCGCGCCACAGCCAGGCGCCATAGTCGAACGTCCCGGGATTGGCGAAGCCCGCCGGCGGCCTCAGCCGCACGGTCATCGCCCAGCACTCGCCCGGCTCGATCGCGGGCGCCTCGAAGAAGCTCAAGCGCACCCGGCGCAGGGAGTCGCACGGCAGCCTGGCGGGTTCCCTGGGCCGGCACGCCTCGACGCGCACCATCAGGCGGCTGAGCCGCCCCTCCTCCTCGACGGATTCGACGTGTCCCACCAGGGCGAGATCGGCCCGCAGCAGCCCGTCGGGCAGCACGGCGCCCCTGGCCAGCAGCACCTGGGTCGCCGCCAAGGCGATCACCGCCGCCAGGGCAAGCGCCCGCCAATCGCCTCGGGCAATCAGACACAGCAGGACCAGGGCCCAGACCTCGACCAGCCCCGACGGCGCCCACCCCCCCAACGCCACGCCGGCGAGCCCCGCCAGCGCCAGCGGCATTGCCATGCCCAGTCGCACTCCCTCGCCCCCTTCCTCACCGCCCCTGGCCCGACGCATCCGTTGAGCCGCCTTCCACCCCCGACATGGCGGGCCCCCTCCCATACATGGATAATACCCGGGTCCCGAAGCCGCGAGCCAACCCGACATGCCGCGCCGATTCCTGCAGCGCTACATGCCCAATCCCGAGACGCTCAGGCGCCAGCGTTCGCTGCGCTTCATGCGCGGCATGATCGGCGATCCCGGGCTGTGGGCGCTCTCCCGTCGCACGGTGGCCAACGCCTTCTCCGTGGGTCTGTTCAGCGCCATGCTGCCGATACCCTGCCAGATGGCGGTCGCCGCCGTCGGTGCCTGGCTGTTGCGCTGCAACCTGCCGCTCTCGGTGGGGCTGGTATGGATCACCAACCCCTTGACCATGCCGCTGGTCTTCTACGGCAACTACCGGATCGGCGCCTGGCTGATGGACACCCCGGCGCGAGAGGCGCCGGCGCGCATCTCGACCCATTGGATCGCGGAGCGCATGGCCAGCATCCTGCCCGCCCTGGCCCTGGGGTCGGTGGCAACGGCCGTGGTGCTGGCCATCGTGGTGAACCTGGTGGTGCGCCTGGCCTGGCGCTGGCACATCTCGCGCAGCTGGAAGCGGCGCGGCATGAAGCGCCGACTGCGTCGCCGCGAGATGACCGACTGAGCCCCTTGGGCAAGGGGCTCGGAAGGGGGGGCGCAGCCTGGCGGCCGCTTCGACCTCAGGCCTGCTCGGTGAGACGCCCCCCGTCCAGGCGCAGCACGCGGTCCTGGTGGGCGGCGAGTGAGGGGTCGTGGGTCACCACCACGAAGGCACAGTCGATGGTGCGCGCCAGCTCGTCCATCAGCGCCAGGATGCTGGCGGCGGTGGCCTGGTCCAGGTTGCCGGTCGGCTCGTCCATCAACACCAGGCTGGGGTCGGTGACCAGCGCCCTGGCGATGGCCACCCGCTGGCGTTCGCCGCCCGAGAGTTCGCCCGGCTTGTGGTCGGCGCGATGCGCGATGCCGACCCTCTCCAGCAGCACGCGGGCCTGCGACTCGGCAGCCTTCTTGCGCAGACCGCGGATGATCAGCGGCAGGGCGGCGTTCTCCAGTGCGGTGAACTCGGCGAGCAGGTGGTGGAACTGGTAGACGAAGCCGATATGCCGGTTGCGGAACTTGCCCAGCGCCGCCTCGCCCAGGTCGAGCAGGGATTCGCCGGCGATCGCCACCTCGCCGCGCGTGGGGCGGTCCAGCCCCCCGAGCAGGTTGAGCAGCGTCGTCTTGCCCGACCCTGAACTGCCCACCACCGCGATCCGCTCCCCGGCGCGCACCTCGAGGGAGAGGCCGTCGAGCACGGTGACGTCCTGAGGCCCCTCGCGGTAGATGCGGGTCAGGTTGCGGCAGGCCAGCATCACCCTGCCGCTGGCGGTACGCTGCATCAGGCTCTCGTGGTTCGCGGTGGCCGAATCACTCATAGCGCAGTACCTCCGCGGGCTGCACGCGCGAGGCGCGCCAGGCCGGATAGAGAGTGGACAGGAAGGTCAGGCCGAAGGCGGCGCCCACGATGTCGCGCACGTCGTCCCAGTGCAGGCGCGACGGCAGGTCGCTGATGAAGTAGACGCCGGCATCGAGGAACTGGATGCCCAGTGTCGACTCGACCCAGCCGATCAGGTCGGAGACGGTCAGCGCCAGCAGGATGCCGAGCCCGACGCCGATGGCGATGCCGATCACGCCGATTGCCAGCCCCTGTACCACAAAGATACCCATGATCGAGCGCGGCGTGGCGCCGATGGTGCGCAGGATGGCGATATCGGCGTGCTTGTCGGTGACCACCATGACCAGGGTCGAGACGATGTTGAAGGCGGCCACGGCAATGATCACGGTCAGCAGCAGCGCGATCATGCGCTTCTCCATCTGGATCGCCTGGAACAGGTTGCCATGGGAGAAGGTCCAGTCGATGCCGCGGTAATCGCTGCCCAGCTCGTTGACGATGGCGCGCGTCTCGGCACCGGCGGCGAACAGATCGTTGAGCTCCAGGCGCAGCCCCCCCACCGCATCGCCCAGTCGCGCCAGGGTCTGCATGTCCTCGATGTTGGCGTAGGCCAGGTTGGCGTCGAGGTCGGCGCCGACGCTGAAGATGCCGCTTACCGTGAAGCGCTTGAGGCGCGGGAATACCCCGGCCGGCGTGATCGACGCCTCGGGCACCAGCAGCGTGACCCGGTCGCCGACACCGACCCCCAGGTGGCGCGCCAGCAACGAGCCCAGCACGATGTTCCACTCGCCGGGCTGCAGGTCGTCGAGGCTGCCCTGGCGCATGTGGCGGCCGATGATCGAGACGCGATCCTCCCACTCGGGATGGATGCCGTTGACCATCGCGCCCTCGTTGCGGCCGCTCACCGAAAACATGCCCTGCTGCTCGACGTAGGGCGCCGCGCCGATCACCCGCTCGCGCTGCATCAGCTGCTCGGCCAGGGCCTCCCATTCGACCAGCCCGCTGCGCGACTCGATCTTGGTGTGCGGCACCATGCCGAGGATGCGGGTGCGCAGCTCGTGGTCGAAGCCGTTCATCACCGAGAGCACCAGGATGAGTACCGCCACGCCCAGCATCAGGCCCAGCATGGAGGTCAAGGATATGAAGGAAATGAAATGGTTGCGGCGCTTGGCGCGCACGTAGCGCAACCCGATCAGCAGTGGCAGGCGGTCGAGCATCTTCGCGTTCCTTGTCAGAGGAGGCCATGGTACGGTTTTTTGCGTCGCACTGCATCGGCTGCGTGTGGATACCGCTACTTGCAACATGGGCGGTACGCACCTACATTGCGCCGACCCGGTGCCCGGCACCGTCTTGTGACGCGACTCAAGAGGCTTCGTTCATGGCCAACCGCCTGCTTCCCGAATGGCACCCGCAGGATGCCGTCCAGCTCACCTGGCCCGGCCCGACCAGCGACTGGGCGCCGCTGCTCGAACGCATCGAGGCCACCCTGGAAGCGATGGTGGTGGCCATCGCGCGCTACCAGCAGGTGCTGATCGCGGTGCCCGACGCCGCCACCCGTGCCCACCTCGCGCAGCGCTTCGCCAACCTGGGGGTCGACGCCAAGCGCCTGCACCTGGTCGTCGCCGAGGCCGACGACACCTGGGCCCGCGACCATGGCCCCATCACCATCGAGCGCGACGGCAGCCCCGTGCTGCTCGACTACGTCTTCACCGGCTGGGGCGGCAAGTTCGAGGCCGCTCGCGACGACCGGCTGACCCGCCGCCTGGCCGAGGCCGGTGCCTATGGCTGCCCGGTCGAGCGCCGTGAGATCGTGCTCGAGGGCGGCGCCATCGACACCGACGGCGAAGGTACCCTGCTCACCACCGAGGCCTGCCTGCTCAACCCCAACCGCAACCCGCAGCTCGACCGCGAGGCGGTGGAGGCCCTGCTCAGGGCCGACTTCGGCGCCGAGCGGGTGCTGTGGTTGACCCACGGGCACCTCGAGGGCGACGACACCGACAGCCACGTCGACACCCTGGCACGCTTCTGCGACCCGACCACCATCGCCTACGTGCGCTGCGACGACGAATCCGATCCGCACTACCCGGCCCTGGCCGCCATGGAGGCCGAGCTCGAGGCGCTGCGTCGAGCCGACGGCGAGCCCTACCGCCTGGTGCCGCTGCCCTGGCCCCGCCCCTGCTTCGACCCGGTGGACGGGCATCGGCTGCCGGCGACCTATGCCAACTTCCTGATCGTGAACTCGGCGGTGCTGGTGCCTGTCTATGGCGATGCCGCCGACAGCCGCGCGCTGGCCGCCCTGGCCGCCGCCTTTCCCGGCCGCGACATCGTGCCGATCGACTGCCTCAGCGTGATCCGCCAGCATGGCAGCCTGCACTGCCTGACCATGCAACTTCCCCGGGGCACCCTGAACGTCGCCACACAGCAAGGAGAAACTCGATGACCCGCACCCTCAAGGTCGGCCTGGTCCAGCAACCCGCCTGGCCGGACAAGGAGCGCAGCCTGGCGGAGAGCGAAGCCGGGGTACGCGAACTGGCGGCCGCCGGCGCCGAGCTGGTACTGCTCCAGGAGCTGCATGCCACGCACTACTTCTGCCAGTACGAGGACACCGAACTGTTCGACCTGGCCGAGCCGCTGGACGGCCCCACCGGCCGGCGCCTGGCGGCACTCGCCGCGGAGCTCGACATCGTGCTGGTCGGCTCGCTGTTCGAGCGTCGCGCCCCGGGCCTGTACCACAACACCGCCGTGGTCTACGATCGCGACCGCGGTCAGGTAGGCCTCTATCGCAAGATGCACATTCCCGACGATCCCGGCTTCTACGAGAAGTTCTACTTCGCCCCGGGCGACCAGGACGACAGCCGCAGGCAGGGCTTCCAGCCCATCGACACCTCGGTGGGCCGTCTGGGGCTGTTGGTCTGCTGGGATCAGTGGTACCCCGAGGCGGCGCGACTGATGGCGCTGGCCGGTGCCGAAGTGCTGCTCTACCCCACCGCCATCGGCTGGAGCCCCGCCGACGACGACGGCGAGAAGGCGCGCCAGAAGGAGGCCTGGACGCTGATCCAGCGCAGCCACGCGGTGGCCAACGGGGTGCCGGTGATCGTCGCCAACCGCGTCGGCCACGAGCCGGACCACTCGGGCGTCGGCGACGGTATCGACTTCTGGGGCGGCAGTTTCGTCGCCGGCCCCCAGGGCGAGCTGCTGGCCCACGCCGGCAGCGAGGCCGAACGCCTGCTGGTAACGCTCGACATGAGTCGCGGCGAGGACGTGCGGCGCATCTGGCCCTACCTGCGCGACCGTCGCATCGACGCCTATGGCGACCTGACCCGGCGTTATAGAGACTGAAAGACTCGCGGCGGGTGGCCGTGCGAGGCCTGCGAGCGATTCTGCCAGAGCGCCGATGCAAACGAGCCGGGCAGCGGCGATCGACAGGGACGTCGATCGAGGGGAAGCAAGAGGGACCTTGTTCTTCCCCGACGCGTCGCCCGGCTCGTGACGCATCGGGGTTCAGGTCTGGCGCAAGCGAGCCATGCCCGCGCGGCCAATGGCTGGCACTCAGGCGTCCGGCGCTTTCCAGAAGTCGCGAATCGAGGCGATGCCCTGGGCGCCCACGGCGCGGGCGTGGTTGGCATCGAAGCGGGTCATGCCCCCCAGCGCGAACACCGGCATGGCGGCGCGCTCCACCAGCTGCTGGAAGTCGTGCCAGCCCATCGGCGCCACCTCGGGGTGCGACGGCGTGGTGCGCAGCGGCGACAGGGTGACGAAGTCGCAGCCGATGCGGGCCGCCTGGCCGAGCTGCTGGCGGTCGTGGGTCGACGCCGACAGCCACTTGGCCTCGGCGATGGGGCGACGCTCGAGGCTCACCAGCCGCTCGCTGGTGAGATGGACGCCGTCGGCATCGACCCGCTCCAGCAGTTCGGGCTCCGCGTTGAGCAGCAGACGCGCACCGTGCCGGTGACAGAGCGCCAGGGCGCGCTCGGCGCGTGCCAGGTAGGCCGTCTCGTCGAGCGTCTTGGCACGCAGCTGGACCAGGCGCACGCGGTCCTCCACCAGGGCCCGCTCCAGGCAGGCGTCGAAGAGGCCCTCGTCGCCCTCTTCGTCGGTGATCAGGTACTCGGTCGGCAGCATCACCGCCTGCAGGATCGGCAGGTTGGCCGCAGG
Organism: Billgrantia lactosivorans; assembly: GCF_003254665.1. Lineage (GTDB taxonomy): Bacteria > Pseudomonadota > Gammaproteobacteria > Pseudomonadales > Halomonadaceae > Halomonas > Halomonas lactosivorans. The sequence continues at coordinate 883,299 of NZ_QHGY01000001.1, forward strand.
GAACGGGTAGTTGACCAGCTCGTCGAGCGGCACCCAGCGCACCGCCTGCCCTTCGCGCCCGAACGGCTCGCCGCTGAACTCGTGCACCTGCCAGACGTCGAGCAGGATGTGCTTGTCAGGGTACTCGTGGTGCACGCGAATCAGCGGCTGGGCACGCCGGATCTCGACCCCGAGCTCCTCGTGGAGCTCACGCTTCAGCCCTTCCAGGCCAGTCTCGTAGGGCGCCAGCTTGCCGCCGGGAAACTCCCACAGCCCACCATGGTCGACGTTGGAGGGGCGGCGGGCGATCAGCGCCTTCCGGCCATCGCTGCTGAGGATGGCGGCAGCCGCCACGTGCACCCTTCTCTTCACCATTACGTTCATTGACTCCTACCCGCTTGTCCCGCACCGTCATGCGCGCTGCGAGGGTGATGTTCTTGCGTCGCGGCCGTGTCCTAGCTGCGATAGTCGGCGTTGATGCTGACGTAGTCGTGCGACAGGTCCGAGGTCCACACCGTGGCGCTCTCGCTGCCGCGTCCCAGCGCGATGCGGATGCCGATCTCCTCCTCTCGCATCACGCGGCTGCCCTGCTCCTCGGTATAGCCGGCGGCCCGGCCGCCGTGCTCCACCAGGCGCACGTCGCCCAGGTCGATGGTCACCCGCTCGACGTCGAAATCTCTCACCGGGGCCCGGCCCACCGCCGCCAGGATGCGCCCCCAGTTGGCGTCGGAGGCGTACAGCGCCGTCTTGACCAGCGGCGAGTGCGCCACGGTAAATCCCACCTCGAGCGCCTCCTCGCGGCTGGCCGCCTCGCAGACGTGCAGCGTGACGAACTTGGTGGCACCCTCGCCGTCGCGAATGATCGCCTGGGCCAGCTCGGTCATGACCCGCTGCAGGGCGTTGCGGAACACGGCGACCTGAGCGTCGCTGGCGACCGTCGCGCCACGCCCGGTGGCGATCAGCATGCAGGCATCGTTGGTCGAGGTGTCGCCGTCCACGGTGATGCAGTTGAACGAGCGATCCACCGTCTCGCGCAGCAGCGTATCGAGCAGCGGCTGTTCGATGGCGGCGTCGGTGGCGACGAAGGCCAGCATGGTCGCCATGTTGGGCTTGATCATGCCCGAACCCTTGCTGATGCCGTTGATGGTCACCCGCTGCCCGTCCAACTCGAGGGTCGCGCTGGCCCCCTTGGGCCGCGTATCGGTGGTCAGGATGCCCTCCCCGGCCTGCCGCCACGCCTCGCCGTCGGTGCCCAGCGCCTCCAGTGCCGCCGGCAGGCCATCCAGCAGCCGCGGCATGGGCAGCGGCTCGCCGATCACCCCCGTGGAGAACGGCAGCACGCTGTCCTCCGGCACGCCGGCGAGCCGGGCCAGCTCGGCACAGGTCTCCCGGGCATCGCGCAAGCCGACCTCGCCGGTGCCGGCGTTGGCGTTGCCGGTATTGACGACCAGCAGCCGGGGGCCTTCGCCGCGGGACTGACAGGCCGCCAGGTGCTCCCTGGCCACGGTGACCGGCGCGGCGCAGAAGGCGTTGCGGGTGAAGCTTCCCGCCACCCGGGCAGCCTGGGGAATCTCGATCACCACCAGGTCGCGCCGCCCCGGCTTCTTGATGCCGGCCATGGCAGTGCCCAGGCGCAGCCCCTCGATGACCGGCATGGCCGGGAAACGTGTCTCACCCACTGCCATGGCTACTCTACTCCTCACGTGGTTGGGGCGAGCGCCGCGTCGGGCGCCTCGCCTCAGGTCTCAGCTCAGCTGTCCGCAGCACTGCTTGTATTTCTTTCCCGAGCCGCAGGGGCAGGGGTCGTTGCGCCCCACCTTGGGTCCCTCGCGGCGCACCGGCCGGCTGTCCGCCGCCGGTGCCGTCGCGGCCTCGGCCTGCTCGCCGCCCCCGGCGAGTTCCGGCGCCTCGTGACGACTCGCGGCGGCCGCCTTCTCGCGCTCGAGTGCCTCGCGGCGCTGACGCTCCAATTCGTCGACCTCTTCCGGCCGGCGCACCTGCACGTGGCTGGTAATGCGGGTGATGTCGGCCTTGATGTTGGTCAGCAGGGCCTGGAACAGCTCGAACGCCTCGCGCTTGTACTCCTGCTTGGGGTTCTTCTGGGCATAGCCACGCAGGTGGATGCCGCGGCGCAGGTGGTCCATCGACTGCAGATGTTCCTTCCAGCGCGTGTCGAGCACCTGCAGCATGATCTGCTTCTCGAAGCGCCGCATCAGCTCGGCGCCGGCGATGTCGATCTTCTCCTGGTAGATGCCGCGATGCATCTCGTGCAGGCGCTCGCGCAGCTGCTCCTCGTGGAAGCGCTCGTCCTGCTCGGACCACGCCACTACCGGGGCCTCGAGATTGAATTCGGCCTTGAGGTGCTCCTGCAGGCCGGCCAGGTCCCACTGCTCCGGCAGGCTCTGCGGCGGCACGAACTCGCTGATGGCGAGGTCGAGCACCTCGTCGCGGATGCCCAGCACGTTCTCGGAGACATCCTCGGCAGCGAGGATCTCGTTGCGCTGCTCGTAGATCACGCGGCGCTGGTCGTTGGCCACGTCGTCGTATTCCAGCAGCTGCTTGCGGATATCGAAGTTGCGGCTCTCGACCTTCTTCTGGGCCCGCTCCACGGCGTTGGTGACCATCTTGTGCTCGATGGCCTCGCCGCGTTCCAGGCCCAGCGCCTTCATCATGCGCTGCACGCGATCGGAGCCGAACAGGCGCATCAGGCTGTCTTCCATGGAGAGGAAGAAGCGCGTCGAGCCCGGGTCGCCCTGGCGGCCGGCACGGCCGCGCAGCTGGTTGTCGATGCGCCGCGACTCGTGGCGCTCGGAGCCGATCACGTGCAGGCCGCCGGCCGCCAGCACCGCCTCGTGTCGCTCCCGCCACTCCTCGCGCAACATCTCGAGCTGCGCCTCGGTGGGGTTGTCGAGCTTGGCCGCCTCGGCCTCCCAGTTGCCGCCCAGCACGATGTCGGTGCCGCGGCCGGCCATGTTGGTGGCGATGGTGATGGCGCCGGGGCGCCCGGCCTGGGCGATGATCTCGGCCTCGCTCTGGTGCTGCTTGGCGTTGAGCACGTTGAAGCGCAGTCCGGCCTCCTTCATCAGCCCGGCGAGGTACTCCGAGGTCTCGATGGAGGCGGTGCCCACCAGCACCGGGCGACCGGCTTCGGTCTCGGTCTTGACGTCGTCGATGATCGCCTCGAACTTCTCCTCGGCGGTGAGGTAGACCAGATCGTTGAGATCGCGGCGGATCAGCGGCCGGTTGGTGGGAATCACCACCACGTCGAGGCCGTAGATCTGGCGGAACTCGAAGGCCTCGGTGTCGGCGGTGCCGGTCATGCCGGCAAGCTTGTCGTAGAGGCGGAAGTAATTCTGGAAGGTGGTCGAGGCGAGCGTCTGGCTCTCGCGCTGCACCGGCACGCCCTCCTTGGCCTCCACCGCCTGGTGCAGGCCTTCGGACCAGCGCCGCCCCGGCATGGTGCGCCCGGTATGCTCGTCGACGATCACCACCTGATTGTTGGCGACGATGTAGTCGACATCGCGGTGGTAGAGGTGCCGGGCGCGCAGCGCCGAGTGCATGTGATGCAGCAGGTTGAGGTTCTGCGCGGCGTAGAGCGAGTCCTCGGGGCCCAGCAGCCCTTCGGCGCGCATCAGTTCCTCGACCTTGTGGTGGCCGGCCTCGGTGATCTCGACCTGCTTGTGCTTCTCCTCGAGCAGGAAGTCGCCGTTGACGGGAGCGTCGGCGTCCTCGGAGACCTCGCCCTTCTCCAGCTGCGCCGCCAGGCGATCGACCACCTTGTAGAGTTCGGTGTTCTCGTCCACCGCACCGGAGATGATCAGCGGCGTGCGCGCCTCGTCGATCAGGATCGAGTCGACCTCGTCGACGATGGCGTAGCTCAGGCCGCGCTGTACCTTGTCCTCCAGCGAGAAGGCCATGTTGTCGCGCAGGTAGTCGAAGCCGTACTCGTTGTTGGTGCCGTAGGTGATGTCGCAGGCGTAGGCGGCACGCTTCTCCGCGGAGGTCTGCCCCGAGTAGATGATGCCCACCGAGAGGCCGAGGAACTCGTACAGGGGGCGCATCCATTCGGCGTCGCGGCGCGCCAGGTAGTCGTTGACGGTCACCACGTGCACGCCGTCGCCCGGCAGGGCGTTGAGATAGACCGCGAGGGTCGCCACCAGGGTCTTGCCCTCGCCGGTCTTCATCTCGGCGATGCGCCCCCGGTGCAGCGTCATGCCGCCGATCATCTGCACATCGAAGTGGCGCATGCCCATCACCCGCTTGCTCGCCTCGCGCACGGTGGCGAAGGCCTCGGGCAGCAGGTCGTCGAGGCTCTCGCCGGCCTGCAAGCGCGTGCGGAACTCCTCGGTGCGCGCCCGCAGCGCGTCGTCGTCGAGCGCCTCGAACTGCGGTTCCAGCGCGGTGACCTGTGCCACCTGCCGCTGCATGCGCTTGACTTCGCGGTCGTTCTTCGAGCCGACGACCTTGCGTAACAGTGTATTGATCATGAAAGGTCCATTCTGCGTGTCGCGTTCAGCCGGTGCTGTACGAGGCTGGCAGACGGCCAGCCGTCACCGGCAGCATGGGTTGGCTTGTGAACAACACGGCAGGCCGGGCGGACCCCGGCGGGAAAGGACGTCATGGGCGGCCGCCCAGCGACGCGGCGGCACCGCACGCCGCGCCACGGCACGCTTCGGCATGCCACGCGGGCGCCGCCGCGGCCAGTGCGGCAAGGCGCGCCGACGGGCCTCGCTACGGCAGCGGGCACGCATCAGCGTCGGGGCGAGGATACAAGTCTGAACCACGCGCTCGGCCAAGCGCAGCGTTTCCGCCTGGGTCAGGCCGGCCGGCAACAGGCAGCTCACCAGCAGGCCCGCCAGCCACCAGCGCGACCGCTGTCGACAGCGGGTCGACACAGCCGTTGGGCTGGCGACGCTACGATCCTGTGGCTGGGCGGCGGTCATGCTGTCGCGGGTCTCCGAGCGTGCTAGGCTTGGCGTGTTGGTTCGGACGAGAAACAAGCCCATGAGTATAAAGGTTAAGCGCGCACGAGCACAGCCCATGTCTCGCCTCCTGGGGAGCAACGGGGAACTGGCGCCGCTGATGCGCACGGCAAGGCTGATCGCCCGGGCCCAACAGCACCTGCGCGAACGGCTCCCGGAAGAGGTGCGCGACCACCTCTACGTGGGCGGTTACCACGACGGCAGGCTGACCCTGCTCACCGATCGCGCGGTCTGGCTGACCTGGCTGCGCTACGAGCAGCCGCGGCTGCTCGAGCTGCTGCACCAGCTACCCGAGTTCGCCGCGGTCACCGGCTTCAGCCTGAAGGTGCGCCCCGTGCGCCCGCTCAAGGTGCCGCCGCGCCAGGTACGCACCCTGCCGGCACCGGCCGCCGACGAGATCTCGGCCTGCGCCGCCGACGTCGATGACCCGCGCCTCAAGCGTGCCCTGGAGCGCCTCGCCTCGCATGCGGAGCGCGGCGACTGACCCTTGCCCTGCCGAGGCTCAGGCGAGGCGATAGGTGACCCCGCCGACCTCGACTTCGCGAATGTCGCCATAGGGGACGGTGACACCGTTGATGTCGCCGGGCTCGCCCTCGTGCTCCATCAGCATCGTCTCGGGCACCACCTTGACTCCCGTGACTCCCACGTGCTGCACACGCGCCGATAAGCGCTTGCCTTCGTGCTCGATCACCAGCCGCTCGCCGAACATGCAGCGTTCGACCTGGGCGCGAAGAGTCTCTTTATCCACCTGCTTTACGGTCATGGCTCCCTCCTTGAACGCTGAGCCGGTGCAACACCGGCGAAAGCATGGACAAGCCCGCTTCTCCTACACTGTAGGGGATACCGGCGGCAACGACATCCTCACGCTCGGCCAGCGCTGGAGCCATGCCGCAGCCGGCGCTATGCTGGACCTCCGCCCCTCCGCCAGCGCAGGCAGCCCATGACGCCAAGCAAGACCCAGTCCAGCTTCTACCGTCGTCTCTATCTCGCCCATCTGATCGCAAGCGGCATCGCCAGCGTACCGGCGATCGTCGATGCCACCGGCATGCCTCGGCGCACCGCCCAGGATACCCTCAAGGCGCTCCAGGAGCTGGACGTGCGCTGCGAGTTCCGGCCCGCGCCGGGCGAACGCCACAACAGCGGCCGCTACGAGATCACCGACTGGGGGCCGATCGACCGGGACTGGGTGGCGCGTCATGCCGAACGCCTGCGTCGCACCCTGGGCTATCCTGCGCTGACATGAGGCGGCCGGGGCGAACCGGAGCGCTGCTGGTCGCCCTGGCGCTCGTGCTGGCCGGCTGTGCCGGGCCGCAGCTGCAGACCCCCGGGCCCGCCGACAGCGTGCCCGAACTGAGGCCTCATCTGGTTATCGCCGACGATGGCTACCGGCTGCCGCTGCGCCACTGGCCCGCGGCGGGCGATCCCCATGCCACGGTGCTGGCGGTGCACGGCTTCAACGACCACGCCGGCAGCTTCGAGGTCATGGCCAGGACCCTGACCGAGCACGGCATCGAGGTCTACGCTCACGATCAGCGCGGCTTCGGCACCACCGCGCAGCGTCGACTGTGGGCCGGCCACGAGCGGCTGCGTGACGATGTCATCCTGCTCGCCAGGCTGCTGCGCGAACGCCGCCCCGACACGCCACTCTACCTGGTCGGCAAGAGCATGGGTGGCGCAGTGGTGCTGCTCGCCATGACCGCGGAGGTTCCGCCACCGGTGGAGGGCAGCGTGCTGATCTCCCCCGCCGTGTGGAGCAAGCAGACCATGCCCTGGTATCAGCGGCTGGGGCTGTGGCTGGGCGTCAGGCTGATCCCCCAGGCCACGCTCTCGGTCAACACCACGCGCCGCCTCGGCATCGAGCCCACCGACGATGATGAAATCAAGCGCCAGCTGGCCGGTGACCCGCTTATCCTGCGCAGCGCCCGGGTCGACACCCTCGCGGGCCTGACCCGCACCATGGGGCTGGCGCTGCAGGCCGCCCGTGAACTGCCCGCGCCCGCCCTGGTGCTCTACGGTGACCAGGACGAGGTCATCCCGAGCGCCGCCTTCTGCGCCCTGCTCGAGCGCCTCCCCGGCGACGAGGCGATACGCCTGGCGCTCTACCCCGAGGGCTATCACATGCTCACTCGCTACACCCAGCGCGAGCGCACCGAGCGCGACCTGGCCGCCTGGCTGCGGGACCCCGCCGCCGAGCTGCCCTCGGGCGAGGAGAGCGACCGCGACACGCTGCGCCGCGAGCTGTGCCAGGAGTGAGGCGAGCCCGGGTCCGGGTGACGCAAAAAAGCGGCGGGCACAGGCCCGCCGCAAGACACCGATCAGCCGCACTGACCGAGAGAGATGCCTGGTTGGTCAGATCTCGAAGCCGAGCCCGAACTCCTCCGACGACAGCGCCATCAGCGGCTCCGCGCCGGCCTGGATCATGCGCACGTGGGCCAGGGTGCGGGGCAGCAGACGCTGGAAATAGAAGCGTGCCGTCTTGATCTTGGCTTGGTAGAAGGCAGCATCTCCACCGCCTGCCGCCAGCGCTTCCCGGGCCTGCTTCGCCGCGCGGGCGAAGAGATAGGCGAGCGTGACGTAGCCGGAGTACATCAGGTAGTCGACGCTGGCCGCGCCCACCTCCTCGCGGTCGCTCATCGCCTTCATGCCGACGCCCATGGTCAGCTCGCCCCACTCGGCGTTGAGCTTGGCCAGCGGACCGACGAATTCGGCGAGCTCGGCGTTGGCCTCTTCCGCCTGGCAGAACTTGTGGATCTCCTTGGTGAACACCTTGAGGCTCTCGCCCTGGCTCATCAGCACCTTGCGCCCCAGCAGGTCGAGGGCCTGGATGCCGGTGGTGCCTTCGTAGAGGCGCGTGATGCGCGAATCGCGCACCAGCTGCTCCATGCCCCACTCCTGAATGAAGCCGTGGCCGCCGAAGACCTGCACGCCCTCGTTGGTGGCCTCGAAGCCGACCTCGGTGAGGAACGCCTTGACGATCGGCGTCAGCAGGCTGAGCAGGGTCTCGGCACGCTCGCGCTCGGCGGCGTCCTGGCCGTGCTCGACGATATCCAGCATCTGCGCCGTGTACAGCACCAGCATCCGCCCGCCCTCGGCGAAGGCCTTCTGGGTCAGCAGCATGCGCCGCACATCCGGGTGCACGATGATCGGGTCGGCGGGCTTCTCGGGGGCCTGAGGGCCGGAGAGCGCACGCATCTGCAGGCGATCGCGGGCATAGGCCAGCGCGTTCTGGAAGCTCGCCTCGGTCAGGCCCAGGCCCTGGATGCCCACGCCCAGGCGTGCCGCGTTCATCATGGTGAACATGCACGCCAGCCCCTTGTTGGGCGGGCCGACGAGATAGCCGCGCGCGGCATCGAAGTTCATCACGCAGGTGGCGTTGCCGTGGATGCCCATCTTGTGTTCGAGAGAACCGCAGGCCACGCCGTTGCGCTCGCCGGGATTGCCCGCTGTGTCAGGCAGGAACTTGGGTACCACGAACAGCGAGATGCCCTTGGAGCCCTCGGGTGCGTCCGGCAGCTTGGCCAGCACCAGGTGCACGATGTTCTCGGCCAGGTCGTGCTCACCGGCGGAGATGAAGATCTTGGTGCCGGTGATCTCGTAGGCGCCGTCGGCGGTGGGCACGGCGCGGGTCTTGATCAGGCCCAGGTCGGTGCCGCAGTGGGGCTCGGTGAGACACATGGTGCCGGTCCACACGCCTTCCACCAGCTTGGTGAGGTAGGTGGCCTGCTGCTCCTCGGTGCCGTGGTGACGCAGGGCATCGGCGGCGCCATGGGACAGCCCCGGGTACATGCCCCAGGCCAGGTTGGTGGAACACACCATCTCGTTGAGGACCATGGCCAGCGAGTGCGGCAACCCCTGGCCGCCGTGAGCGGGATCTGCGGCCAGGCTCGGCCAGCCCCCCTCGACGTACTGCCGGTAGGCCTCCTTGAAGCCCTTGGGCGCCTTCACCTCGCCGCCCTCCAGCAGGCAACCCTCCTGGTCGCCGCTCTGGTTCAGCGGCAGCAGCACCTCGCGGGCGAAGCGCGCGCCTTCCTCGAGAATGGCGGCCACCACGTCGGGCGTCGCCTCCTCACCGCCCGGCAGCCGGGCATAGTGAGCGGGATAGTCCAGCATTTCGTCCATCACGAAGCGAAGGTCGCGCAGGGGGGCCTGATAGTCGGGCATCTCAACTCTCCAATAAGGTCGCCATTCGGTCGCCGAAAGCCAGGCGAGGCAAAGCGGCAGCCACCGCTTTCAAACATGTGTTTGAAACTAGCTCGCGGACGAGCGAGAGTCAAGCGCCCGTTTTAATTCCAGCGCCGCTCGCCTGGCAAACGCCCACGACCGGCCTTCAACCGCTGAGCGACGGGCGGGGCGGACCGGCGTTCCTGCCGCAATGTCCAGGCGGAAGGCTGAGGAGAAAAAACGTCTACAGAATAGGTTAGAGCAATAAGCAAGCCTGCCATTGAAAAGCGCAGCGAAGACTTTCGTTCAGAATACTGGCGCGCAAGGCATCTGAGGCAAAGGGACATCTAGCCGGGTCCAGCGGCGCGACAGCGCGCCACCGCCTAAGGCATGGCCTCCTGCAGCCTGTGCCGCAACGTCTCCAGCCGGGCCTTGAGCTCGGCGAGTTCCTCGGGCGGCTGGCCGCTGGCCATCACCACACAGTCCGGAATCTCTCGGGCTCGGTCCCGCAGCGCCCTGCCCCGTTCGGTGAGAAACAGCTCGACGACCCGCTCGTCGCGCCGGCTACGCACCCGCTGGAGCAACCCATCGACTTCCAGGCGCTTGAACACGGGAGTCAGCGAGCCGGTATCGGTCATCAGGCGCCGGCTGATGGCACCGGCGCTCAGGCCATCCTGCTGCCACAGGGTGAGCAGCACCAGGTACTGCGGATAGGTGAGCCCAAGCCCCTTGAGCAGGGGCTTGTAGAATTTGGTCATCAGCAGCGAGGTGGAATAGAGCGTAAAGCAGAGCTGGCTGTCGAGCTCGAGCTCGGCGCCGATCTCCTGGCTGGCCATGGCGGTGGCTCCCCTGGTCTAGTCGTGCGAGTCGCGTGCGCCCTACGCTATCCTGCCAGCCTGGACCTGCCAAGGCATGGTCGCCAACGCTCACTGCATGCGGATGCCGCCGTCCAGGCGAATCACCTCCCCGTTGAGCATGGGGTTGGTGATGATCTGTTCGGCCAGCCGGGCGAACTCGTCGGGATACCCCAGCCGCTTGGGAAACGGCACCGAAGCGGCCAGCGCCTGAGCGGCCTCGTCGGGGATCTCGCTCATCATCGGCGTCTGGAACACGCCGGGCGCGATGGCCATCACGCGGATGCCGTGGCGTGACAGCTCGCGTGCCGCCGGCAGGCTCATGCCCACCACGCCGGCCTTGGAGGCGCTGTAGGCACACTGCCCGACTTGGCCATCGAAGGCGGCGATGGAGGCGGTATTGACGATTACCCCGCGCTCACCGTCGTCACCGGGAGCGTTGCTCGCCATGGCGGCGGCCGCCAGGCGCATCACGTTGAAGGTACCGACCAGGTTGATCTGCACGGTACGCGCGTAGGCCTCGAGATCGGCGGGGTGGCCTTCGCGGTCGACCAGCTTGGCCACGCTGACCACGCCGGCACAGTGCACCACCCCGGCCAGGCCTGCCCCCCCCCCCAGCGCCACGGCGGCGTCGACCGCCGCCTGCATGTCCGCGGCCGAGGTCACGTCGCCGCGCACCGCCCGGGCGCCCTCCCCGAGCCTCTCGGCGTGGGCCTCGACGGCCTCGCTCAGGTCGCACAGCACCACGCGCCCCCCGCCGGCGACCAGGCGCTCGGCGGTGGCCGCCCCCAGCCCGGAGGCGGCGCCGGTGATCAGAAAGGTACGGTCCTTCACTTGCATATCGAATTCCTGAGTTCAAATGGCTGTAGATACGGGAGGTTGTTCCGACGACAGGACCATGAGGGGACGCGGTGACCCCATCCCCGGGCGCTACTGATGCCCTGCTTCGCTCTCGCATCCTGCTTCGCTTGCAGGGCCGGTGCTGGCCATCCATGGCCAGCCCGTTCGGAGCAGTGCTCCTCACCCATGGCATAAGTCCCCCTCTACGCCCTGCCCTCTCCACCTCTCGCTTCAGGGTACCGTCATGACGCAGTGCCAGTTGCAGCCTTCTCGGCGGCATCGGCACGCAGCTTGAAGCGCTGTATCTTGCCGCTGGGTGTCTTGGGCAGAGTGTCGACGAACTCGATCACCCGCGGGAAGGCATGGGTGGAGAGCCGTTCACGCACCCGCTGGCGGATCTCCTCGGCCAGCTCATCGCTCGCCTCGAAGCCCTCGCGCAGCACCACATAGGACTTGATGATCTCGCCGCGAATCTCGTCGGGCTGGCCCACCGCGGCCGATTCCGCCACCGCCGGGTGTGTCATCACCGTGTTCTCGACGTCGGTGGGCCCGACGCGGTAGCCGGCGGTGGTGATGATGTCGTCGTCACGGCCGGCGAACTGGAAGGTGCCGTCCTCGTTGCGGATCACCACGTCGCCGGTCAGGTAGTAGCCGTTGGCGAAGGGGTGCTTCTCCTGCCAGGTATAGCCGGCGAAGAAGTGGGCCGGCGAGCGCTTCATGTCCACCGCCAGCACGCCGGGCTCGCCCGCGGGCAGCTCGTTGTACTCGGCGTCGAGGATGGCCAGGCGGTAGCCGGGCATCGGCACGCCCATGGCGCCGACGTGCTTGGGATGCTCGAGCGCATGATGGTTGCAGCAGGTCATGCCGGTCTCGGTCTGGCCGTAGTGGTCCATCACCGGGCAGCCCAGCGAGCGCTCGACCCAGGTCACCACCTCGGTGTTGAGCGGCTCGCCGGCGGAGCTGGCCACGCGCAGCTCGAGGCGCTCGTGGGCGCTATCGAACAGCCCCGAGGCCTTCATCAGGCGATAGGCGGTCGGGGCGGCGGCAAAGTTGGTGATGCGATGCCGCTGCATGAAGGCGAGCGCCCCCTCGGCGCTGAAGCCCGCCTCGCAGAAGTGCGTGGTCACCCCCAGCAGCAACGGCCCGGCGATGGCGTAGTAGAGGCCGTAGGCCCAGCCGGGGTCGGCCATGTTCCAGAAGCGGTCGCTCTCGCGCAGGTCGATGGCCAGCTCCATGTAGAGCGCGAAGGCGGGCATGCCGGAGAGCGGCACCGCCACGCCCTTGGGCTTGCCCACGGTGCCCGAAGTGAACATCTGCAGGAACGGCGCCTCCGGCGAAAGCCGCGGCGGATTGGCCTGGATCGGCGAATGGGACAACGCCTCGCCCCAGTCGAGGTCGGCGTCGTGCCCCTCGCTTGCGCCGCCCACGGCCAGCACCGGCGGGCACTGCGACAGGCCGTCGAACTTGAAGCGGTTGGCGTGATCGGTGATCACCAGCCTGGTGTCGGCACGCCCCAGGCGGTAGTCCACGGCATCGGGGCCGAACGCGGTGAACAGCGGCTGATAGACCGCCCCGATGCGCCAGGTAGCCAGCACCGCGACCAACAGTTCGGGCGAGCGCGGCAGCATGCAGGCGATGCGATCGCCGACCCCGAGGCCACGCTCGGCGAACCAGCCGGCCAGCCTGGCGCTGCGCGCCTCCAGCTCGGCATAGGTGAGTCGGTTCACGCGGCCCTGGGTATCCTCGTGGATCAGCGCCAGCACCTCGCCCCGGCCAGCGCGCAGGTGGCGTCCGCAACAGGACTCGAAGGCGTTGAACTTGCCGTCGCCATGGTCGTCGAGGCGGCCAATGACGTCGTCGATGGAGAAACGCTCGTAATAGGGGGAATACGCAGGAAGGGTTGGCGTGCTCATGGAGTGCCCTCTTGTACCGGTTTGTGCTTGTTGTCGATGCGCCTTGGCTCCGGCGCACTCCGAGGCGGTACGCGGTCGTGCCACGCGTCGGAATCTCTTCTGCTTAGAGTCAGTTGACGTAAGCGTCAACCTAGCAAGCGCTTGGTACAAGCTAGAAGCAAAGCGTGGGCGGGGCAACCCCCCGAGGCAGGGAGCCGGGCTAGACCTTGGTCGACAACCCGGGCCGGGGGTGCGTCGCCGGGGCGATCATCGCCACCAGCTCGCGTGCGAGATCCTCGGGCTTGCGCGGCCCCTCGGGGTCGTACCAGCGCACGGTCCAGTTCAGCGCCCCCATGACGAAGCGCGATACCAAGAAGCGGTCGCCGTGGATCAGCCCGGCCGCGAGGGCCTCGTCGATGACCCGCTCCCACAGCTCCTCGTAGGCGTCGCGCAGGTGGCTCAGGTGGTCGCGGGCCGCCGGGTCGAGCCGACGCCACTCGTAGAGCGCCACAACATGCGCGTTGCGGTCGGTCAGCAGCGTCTCCAGGTGCGCCCGGGCCATGGCGTGCAGGCGCTCGCTGGCCGACTCCCCGCACTCCTCCAGGGCCTGCCGCGCCAGCGTCAGGGCGTTCTGGGTGCCCTCCTCGATGACCGCGGCGAGAATCTCCTGCTTGTCGCGAAAATGGTGGAACAGGCTGCCGGACTTGATGCCCATCTCCTGGGCGAGCATGCGCACCGTGGTGCGGTCGAAGCCCTCCTGGACGAACAACTGGGCGGCCAGACGGGTCAATTCCTTGCGGCGAGGGGACTCGTTAACGACATTCATCGGGTTTACACTAGCGCTTGCTTGGTTGATCTTGAGAAAAGCACAGCGACGCTGGCAGGTCAACGCGACATGCCGCCGAGAATGCGCGGACGAGACAGCCGACACGCCCCAGCGGTCCGGCTCGCGACGACAACAGACACAACGCAAGACACGACAGGAGAGCGCCACCATGAGCAGTCCCACCGATATCGTCTTCCTCTCCGCCACCCGCACCCCGATGGGCGGCATGCTCGGCAGCCTGGCCAGTCTCACGGCCCCCGAGCTTGCCGCCACGGCCATCCGCGCCGCCATCGAGCGCGCCGGCATCGAGGCCAATGCCATCGACGAAGGCATCATGGGCTGCGTGCTGCCGGCCGGGGTCAAGCAGGGCCCGGCCCGCCAGGCGATGCGCCAGGCCAACATCCCCGACGGCATCGGCGCCACCACCATCAACAAGCTGTGCGGTTCGGGCATGAAGGCCACCATGCTGGCCCACGACCTGATCCGCGCCGGCAGCGGCGAGGTGATCCTGGCGGGGGGCATGGAGTCGATGTCCAACGCCCCGCACGTGCTGACCAGGGCGCGCACCGGCTACCGCCTGGGCCACGGCGAGCTCAAGGACCACATGTTCCTCGACGGCCTGGAGGATGCCGAGACCGGCAAGCTGATGGGGGTCTTCGCCCAGGAGGTCGCCAGCCAGCGTGGCTATTCGCGCGAGCGCCTCGACGATTTCGCCATCGCCTCGCTGGAGCGCGCCATGGCGGCCACCAACGCCGGCCACCTGAACGCCGAGATGGCGCCGGTCACGGTCACCAGCCGCCAAGGGGAGAGCGTGGTCGAGCACGACGAGCAGCCGTTCCAGGCCAAGCTCGACAAGATCCGCTCGCTGCGCCCCGCCTTTGCCAAGGAGGGCACCATCACCGCGGCCAACTCCAGCTCGATTTCCGACGGCGCCTCGGCGCTGATCCTGTCGAGCCAGGCCGCCGCCGACCGCCTCGGCGCCAAGCCGCTGGCGCGCATGCTCGGTCACAGCACCCACTCCCAGCACCCCAGCGAGTTCACCATCGCCCCGGTGGGCGCCATCGACAAGCTGCTCAAGAAGCTGGGCTGGAGCGTCGCCGACGTCGACCTGTTCGAGATCAACGAGGCCTTCGCCGTGGTCACCCTGCTGGCCATGGACGGGCTCGACATCCCCCACGACAAGGTCAACGTCTATGGCGGCGCCTGTGCCCAGGGCCACCCCATCGGCTCCACCGGCTCGCGCATCATCGCCACGCTGATCCACGCCCTGCGCACCCGGGGCGGCAAGCGCGGCATCGCCAGCCTGTGCATCGGCGGCGGCGAGGCCACGGCGGTGGCGGTCGAGCTGATCGACTGAGCGCGGCCGGGAGACCGTCATGAGGGGATACCGCATCGAGACGCCACGGGGTGAGCTGCAGGCCGTGCGCTGGTCGCCGGCGGAAGAGGCTACGGGGCGCAGCCCCGTCGTGCTGCTGCACGACTCCCTGGGGTGCGTGGCCCTGTGGCGGGATTTCCCGCAGCGCCTGGCGCGGCGCACCGGACGCCCAGTCATCGCCTATGATCGCCTGGGCTACGGGCGCTCCGATGCCTATCCCGGCCCCCAGCCCGCCAGCTTCATCGCGGACGAACCACGGCAAGACCTGGCGGCGGTCCGCGAGCGGCTGGGGCTGGATCGCTTCGTGCTGCTGGGCCACAGCGTGGGCGGCTGCATGGCCGTCCACGCCGCCGGCGTCCATGCCGACGCCTGCGAGGCGCTGGTAACGGTGAGCGCCCAGGCCTTCAGCGAGCCGCGCACCCTGGCGGGAATCCGCGAGGCCGAGCGGGCCTTCGCCGCCCCCGAGCAGATGGCGCGCCTGGCGCGATACCACGGTGACAAGGCCGTATGGGTGCTGCGTAGCTGGGTCGACAACTGGCACTCCGAAGCCTTCCGCGACTGGCGCCTGGATGATGCCCTACACCAGGTACGCTGCGCGACGCTGGCGCTCCACGGAGAAGACGACGCATACGGCTCTGCCGAGCAACCGGCACGCATCGCCGCGCTGACGGCGGGCCCCTCCGAGGCACGACTGCTGCCCGACTGCGGCCACGTTCCCCATCGCGAGTGCCCCGAGCGCCTGCTCGATCTCATCCAGCCCTTCCTCGCCGATCCGGCGATCCGCTAGTTGCCTTCGCTCATCTCTGGGGAGTGGCGAGCCGGTCGAGGCGCAAGCGCTCGCGGGAATCGAACAGCCGACGACTACCCACCGCCACCGCCGCCAAGGTGCCGAAGCCCGTACCCAGCGTGATCGCGAACATGATCAGTATCTGGTACTTCACCGCCAGGCCCGGCGCGGTACCGGCAAGGATCTGTCCGGTCATCATCCCCGGCAGGCTGACCACACCCGCCGCGGCCATGGCATTGATCATCGGCATCAAGCCGCTGCGCATCGCCTCGCGGCGGATGTCGCCGATCGCCACCTGCCACGGCTCGCCCAGCATCAGGCGGTTCTCGATCACGCCCCGCTGGCGCCAGGCGGTATCGGTCAGGCGATCCAGCGCCAGCGCCACGCCGGTCATGGTGTTGCCGAGCAGCATGCCCAGCAGCGGAATGGCGTACTGCGGCCGATACCACGGCTCGGGGCCGATGACCACGGTCAGCGTCAATACGGCAACGGTAAACGAGGAGAGAAACATCGACAGCGTGCCGATACCGAAGGCCCAGCCGCCCAGCAGGCGACGCTTCTGGCGCGCCATCACCTCACGACCGGCAATCAGCAGCATGCCCAGCGCCATCAGCACCACCCACAGCAGCCGCTCCGCCGCGAACAACGCCTCCAGCACGAGGCCGACCAGCGCCAGCTGAATGACGGTACGCAGTGCAGCCACCAGCAGGCTGCGGCTCATGCCCAGCCGCATGGCGGCGACGCAGCCGGCAAGTCCCACGACCATCGTGGCCGCCAGTGCGAGCTGCCACCAGGAAAGCGCGATCACGCCCATGCGACGCCCACCTCCTCCAGCCGCCCCTGCACGATCCGCCAATGGCGGTTGGCCACCCGGGCGATCTGCTCGCGGTCATGCGCCACCCACAGGGTGGGCCAGCCGCGCTCACGAACCCGCTCCAGGAGCCAGGCTTCCACACGCTGACTGGCAACGTCGTCCAGGTTGGCGGTCGGCTCGTCGAGCAGCAGCGCCCCAGGCTCGCGGCTCACGGCCCGCAGCAGCCCCAGGCGCTGCTTCTCGCCGGTGGAGAGTCGCCCCACCTGCCAGGCCAGGGTGTCGCGCGTGAATCCCAGCGCCTCCAGCTCCGCCGCCTCCGGCTCGCCCGTGAAGTGCTCGCCCACCGTCTCGGCCCACCAGTGGCTCTCGGCGGGCACCAGCATCACCCGACGCCGCCAGGCGTGGCCGGGCATATGCGCCTGAGCCTGGTCACCCAGCCAGATCTCGCCCTCATGGGGGTCGAGATCGGCCACCGCGCGCAGCAGCCGGCTCTTGCCCGAGCCGCTGGCACCGGAGAGGCAAACGATCTCGCCTGGCGAGACCTCGAGCTCGATGCCATTCAGGGCGCCGATGCCTACGTCAGCCAGCCGCAGAGTTTCGGTTGAGCCCAAGTCGCCTCCCCGTTCTCGGTATTGGCCGAATCATAGCAGCGCTCGCCCTGGTTTCGACATGCCTGGCGGCGTTGCCCATATATGGGAAAGCATATATCTTTCGCCAGGCACAGCGAGAATCGAAGGAGCGATACAAATGGCAGGCGGTTCCCCTCAGATGCCCTCCTCCGACGTGGGGATGGGTGACTTCGAGCGTTTTCTCTCCGTGTGGGTGGCCCTTGCCATCGTGGCCGGGGTACTGCTGGGCCAGTTCGTTCCCGCCGTTCCCGAGACACTGGCTCGCTTCGAAGTCGCCCAGGTTTCGATCCCGGTGGCGCTCCTGATCTGGGCGATGATCTTTCCGATGATGGCGCAGATCGATTTCACCGCCGTGCTCGGCGTTCGCCGCCAGCCCAAGGGGCTGGTTATCACCACCACGGTGAACTGGCTGATCAAGCCTTTTACCATGTACGCCATCGCCTGGGGCTTCCTGATGGTGCTGTTCCGGCCCTGGATTCCCGAACCGTTGGCCAGCCAGTACCTCGCCGGCGCGATCCTGCTCGGTGCCGCGCCCTGTACCGCCATGGTCTTCGTCTGGAGTACCCTGACTCGCGGTGACGCGGCCTATACCCTGGTACAGGTGGCTCTCAACGACCTGATCATGCTGTTCGCCTTCGCCCCCATCGTGATCCTCCTGCTCGGCGTCTCCAACATCCAGGTGCCGTGGGATACCGTGGCGCTGTCGGTTCTTCTCTACATCGTCATCCCGCTGTCGGCCGGCTACCTGACCCGGCGCAGCCTGATCGCCCGCCACGGCCTCGCGTGGTACGACTCCGTCTTCATGAAGCGGCTGGGGCCGATCACCCCCGTCGGCCTGATCGTCACCCTGGTGCTGTTGTTCGCCTTCCAGGGCGACGTCATCCTCGCCAACCCGCTGCACATCGTGCTGATCGCGATTCCACTGGTCCTCCAGACGTTTCTGATCTTCTTCATCGCCTATGGCTGGGCCAAGGCGTGGCGGGTCCCCCACAGCGTCGCCGCCCCCGGGGCGATGATCGGTGCCAGCAATTTCTTCGAACTGGCTGTGGCCGCTGCCATTTCGCTGTTCGGTCTGCAATCCGGCGCGGCACTGGCCACGGTGGTGGGCGTGCTGGTGGAAGTGCCGCTGATGCTGGCCCTGGTGCGCATCGCCAACAGCACACGACACCACTTTCCATCCGCCAGCGTGGGCCGGGGCTAAGCCGGTTCGAGCAGCGCTTCAACCGGGCGCTGCACGGGCGTCACCTTGCCTTCGGGCTACTGCCGGAAACCAACCGCACCCAGGATCAGCACGCTGAAGGTTACCAGCACCAGCGACCAGCTGAGCCGTACCGTCATGTCTTGGAATCGCTTCATACGCTCCCCGCGCGTTGGTGGTCGTCCGACACAGCCATCAAAGGCCGCCTCGTCGGGGAACATAAGTAACAGCTGAAGATGACAGTTCGAGGAAGACAGGAAAAACGAGAGGAACGGCCAGGATTAATCAACAAAACGCAGCGCGGCGCTCCGGACGGTTACCCATCCCAAGCAGACGCGCCTGCAAGGCGTCCAGGCGGGACGCCTCACCGGCCTCGGCGGCGGCGAGGACGGCCGTCACCCAGTCGGCGAGGGGCTCGGCCAGCCGATAATAGACCCACTGGCCATCGCGATGATCCTGCAGCAGCCCGCATTCGCGCAGCTGCGCCAGATGGCGCGATACCTTGGGCTGGGGTTCGCCGAGCGCATGGGTCATCTCGCACACGCACAGCTCGCCCTCGCGCCAGATCAGCAGCGTCAACTGCAGGCGAGTCTCATCGGCGAGGCACTTGAAGAGTCGGGCAGGCTCGGGCAGGGTCAAGGCGCCTCCTTTATACGACGGGAGTTGACGTCACCATTCTACGTCAATCCCGGTGCACCAACAGCGGCGGCTGACGCCGCCACGCCCACGCTTCCTCAGCGCGCGAGATCCCCCCGCGACGCGACTTCAAGCCATAGCACAAGACGGCGGCGAATCTCCTGCAGGGCCTGCTCATAGGCATCGGGGCGGCCGATCAACCGGGGATCGCGAATATCCCAGAATAGCCGCTCCTCGCAGCCGCCAGGCCATTCACGACAGGCCTGCTGCGCCTTGTCGCAGAGAATCATCACGGTATCGAAGTGCTCGCCCTCGAATGCCTCCAGGGGCTTGCTGGCCAATCCCTGGGTGGAGATGCCCTGCTTCTCCAAGGCAGCCAGTGCCAGTTCGTGCGGGCGGTCGGGCTCGGTGCCGGCACTGAAGGCCTCGAAGCGATTTCCCGCCATGTGGCGCAGCAGCGCCTCTCCCATCAACGAGCGCGCCGAGTTGGCATTGCACAGGAACAGCACACGTTTGCGTGTCATGAACGGTGCCTCAGCCATAACGTCCGGTAATGTAGTCTTCGGCCTTCTTGGTCGCAGGGTTGGAGAACATCGTCTTGGTATCGTTGTACTCGATGATCTCGCCGAGGTGGAAGAAGGCGGTGTAGTCCGCCACCCGTGCCGCCTGCTGCATGTTGTGGGTGACCGTGACGATGGTGAACTGTCGCTTGAGCTTGTCCATCAGGTCTTCGATGGTGGCGGTGGAGATGGGGTCGAGCGCCGAGGTCGGCTCGTCCATCAGGATCACGTCGGGCTGCACGGCGATGGCGCGGGCGATGCACAGGCGCTGCTGCTGGCCGCCCGAGAGCGAGGTGCCGGGCTGGTGCAGCTTGTCCTTGACCTCCTCCCACAGGCCGGCGTCGCGCAGGGCGCGCTCCACCAGCTCGTCCTGCTCGGCCTTGCGCCCGACCAGGTCGTGCATGCGCGGCGCGTAGGCGATGTTCTCGTAGATCGACTTGGGGAACGGGTTGGGCTTCTGGAACACCATGCCCACGCGACGCCTGAGCGCGACCTCGTCCATCTTGCGCGCATTGATGTCGCGCCCGTCCATCTCCACCAGCCCTTCGACGCGCACGCCGGGAATCAGGTCGTTCATGCGATTGAGACAGCGCAGGAAGGTCGACTTGCCGCAGCCCGAGGGACCGATCAGCGCGGTGACGTTCTTCTGGTAGAGGTCGATGTTGAGATTCTTCAAGGCCTGGCTTTCGCCGTACCAGAGACTGAGATCGCGCACGCGGATGCTCAACTCATGGTTGGCTTCGCTATTGCGGGTGACCGGTTGGCCGGGTTCGTGTCGGGACATGGACGCGGTGCTCCGCTCGGCAACGTGAATGTTCATCGTAGTGTGTCCTGTGGCGATGGGCTTACCAGCGGCGCTCGAATTTCTTGCGCAGGATGACCGCACTGGCGTTGAGGAAGATGAGGATCGCCAGCAGCACCAGGATACCCCCCGCGGTCTTCTCGACGAAGGCGCGCTCCGGCTCTCCCGCCCAGGTGAAGATCTGCGCCGGCAGCACGGTGGCCGCCTGGGTGAACGACGCCGACACGTCGGGAATGAAGGCCACCATGCCGACGATGATCAGTGGCGCCGTCTCGCCCATGGCCTGGGCCAGGCCGATGATCGAGCCGGTCATGATGCCCGGCATGGCCAGTGGCAGCACGTGGTCGCGCACCACCTGCCAGCGCGAGCAGCCGACGCCGAAGGCGGCATGGCGGATCGAGTCGGGCACGCTGCGCAGCGCCGTGCGCGTGGCGATGATGATTACCGGCAGTGTCATCAGCGCCAGGGTCATGCCGCCCACCAGCGGCGAGGAGCGCGGCACGCCGAAGAAGTTGATGAAGATCGCCAGGCCCAGCAGGCCGAACAGGATCGAGGGGATCGCCGCCAGGTTGTTGATGTTGATCTCGATCAGCTGGGTCAGGCGGTTGTCGGGAGCGAACTCCTCGAGGTAGACCGCCGTCATCACGCCGATCGGGAAGGAGATCGCCAGCGTCACCAGCATGGTCATCACGGTACCCACGGCCGCGGCCAGGATGCCCGAGCTCTCGGCCATCTTGGAGTCGCCGCGGCTGAAGAAGGTGGTGTTGAAGCGCAGTGCCACGCGCCCCTCCTCGGCCAGCTCGTCGACCACCGCCCGCTCGTTGTCGCGCAGCTTGCTGGCATGCCCCTTGAGGTACTGGTCGACCTGGCTGTTGGCCAGCACCCAGCGCGTCTCGCTCGTGCCCAGCAGGTCGGGGTCGTTGCGGATCATGCGCGGAATGACCCGCTCGAAGGTGCGGCTTACCAGCCGGGCGACCTCGGGGTCCATGGCGGCTCGCCCCATGCGGCTCGCCTCCTCGCTGTACTCCAGCTCGACCTGCATGTAGGCCTGCTGGAAGGCCGGCAGCCCCTTGCTCAGCATGTCGGCGAAGAACAGCACCAGGAACAGGCCGGCCAGCCCCAGCGCCCCCATCGAGGTCCACTTGAGCCGCGCCGAGCGGCGGTGGCGCTTTCTCAACTGCGCGCTGATGGCGTCGAAGGATTGACTCATCGGGTCGTTACCTCGGCATTACAGATTGTTGACGCGATACTTGGCGCGGAAACGGCGGATCATCAGCACCGACACCAGGTTCAGGCTCAGGGTGACGGCGAACAGCACCAGCCCCAGGGCGAAGGCCGAGAGCGTCTCGGCGCTCTCGAACTCCAGGTCGCCGGTCAGGGCGGCGACGATGCGTACCGTCACGGTGGTCATGTCCTCGAGCGGGTTGGCCGTCAGGTTGGGGCGCATGCCGGCGGCCATCACCACGATCATGGTCTCGCCCAGGGCACGCGACACGGCCAGCAACGAGGCCGAGATGATGCCGGGCAGGGCCGCCGGGATGACCACGTCGCGGATGGTCTCGGCCTGGGTCATGCCCAGCGCCAGCGAGCCCTGGCGCATGCTGTCGGGCACCGAGTTGATCACGTCGTCGGAGAGCGACGAGATGAAGGGAATGATCATGATGCCCATCACCACGCCCGGGGCCACGGCGTTGTTGAACGAGGCATCCAGGCCGAAGAAACCGGCGACATTGACGACGATGGGCGCCACGGTGATGGCGGCGAAGAAGCCGTAGACCACGGTGGGAATGCCGGCGAGCACCTCCAGGGTCGGCTTGGCCAGGGTACGCACGCGCTGGGGCGCGAACTCCGACATGTAGATGGCCGCCAGCAGGCCAATGGGGATCGCCACCAGCATGGCGATGGCAGTGATCATGAAGGTGCCGGCGAACAGCGGTACCGAGCCGAACTGGGCGGCGCTGCCGCCCTCGCCGGCGCGGCCGGCGGCGGCCAGGAAGCTCGCGCCCGGGTTCCATACGGTGCCGGTGACGAACTCCCAGAAGCTGTGCATCTGGAAGAAGCGCAGCGCCTCGAAGACGATCGAGAACAGGATGCCGAAGGTGGTGAAGATCGAGATCAGCGCGGCGCCCACCAGCAGCCAGCGGATCACCCGCTCGATCGCCTGACGGGCATGGAACTCGGGCCTGACGCAGGCGAGGCCGACGATGGCACCCACGGCGGCGACCGCCAGGCTGGCGGCGAGCAGCAGGAAGACGGGAATGTCGGCGCCCAGCAGCAGCATGACGAAGGCGCCGGCGGCACCGACCAGCAGCGCCGGCCCGGCACTTGAGATCACGGTGAACCAGGCGTACTGGTCGGGCTGGGCATACATGGCCTGTCCCGAGGCCCGGACCCGAGCCGCCTTGGCCCGCCCCAGCACGAAGGCGAGCAGCCCCAGCAGCAGCAGGCCGCCGATGAAGAGTGTCAGAAGGTGGTTGGTCTGCATGTCTCTCTCTCGGGTGACTGACGACGGCAGTTCGACTCGACTGCCGGAACGTGCGACGGCCGACAGCCAGAGGCTGTCGGCCGATCAGGCCTCCCTGCCCGCTTCCGTCCTCAATCCAGGTCGGAAACCTGCAGGCGGGTACGCTCCTCGACCTTCTGCCGGGTCGCCTCACGCTCCTCCTCGGGCAGCGGGATCAGGCCGATGTCGGCCAGGTAGCCAAGCTCGCCGATCATCTCCTCGGAGACGAACATCTCGACGTAGTCATACAGCGGCGGCACCTCCTCGGCATGCTGGTTCTTGACGTAGAAGAACAGCGAGCGGGCGATCGGGTAGTCGCCGGCGCTGATGGCCTCGGGCTCCGCCTCGACGCCCTCGATGCTGGCGGCGACCAGGGCGTCCGGATTCTCGACCAGGAAGGAGTAGCCGAAGATGCCGAAGGCCTTGGTGTCCTCGGAGAGGCGCTGGACGATCAGGTTGTCGTTCTCGCCGGCGTCGATGTAGACCCCGTCGGAGCGAATCTCGGTATAGGCCTCGTCGCCATACTCCTCGAACTCCTCGGAAGCCGCTTCCATGACCAGCTCCTCGAAGGCGTCACGGGTCCCGGAAGTGCTGGGCGGACCGTAGATGGAGATCTCGCGATCCGGCAGCGAGGCGTCGATGTCGCTCCACTTCTCGTAGGGGTTGTCGACCAGCTCGCCATCGACCGGCACCTTGGCCGCCACGGCGAGGAACAGCTGCTCGAGAGTCAGGTCGAGCGCCTCGTTGGCGCTGGACTGGGCGAAGACGATGCCGTCGGAGCCGATCTTCACCTCGGTGACGTCGGTCACGCCGTTCTCTTCACAGCGCTCCACCTCAGAGGCCTTGATGCGTCGCGAGGCGTTGGAAATGTCCGGAGTGCCCTCGCCCACACCGTTGCAGAACAGCCGGATGCCGCCACCGGAACCGGTCGACTCGATCACCGGGGTCGGGTAGTCGGTGACGGCACCGAACTCCTCCGTCACGTAGCTGGCAAACGGGTAGACGGTGCTGGAGCCGACGATGCGGATCTGATCGCGAGCCTGTGCGACGCCCACCACGCCCATGACGGCGGCGGCGACGATGGTGGTCTTGAAGACACGGCCCTTGAGGGTGCGGTTCATGCGAGTCACTCCTGTCGATGAGAAAGGTATCTGGCCTTTGCTTGGCATAAGATGCCGCAGCTCCATGACAGCTTCGTGACAATGTGACCGAACTTTGTCGCGCCCTCAGATCAGCAGCCCCAGCGCCGCCATCGTGCACAGCGCCAGCGAGGCGCCTTGCAGCTGACGACGATCGAGGCGATGGGCGATACGGTCGGCCAGGGCGTTGCCCAGCAGTATCGCCGGGAGGAAGGTGAGCGCGAGCCCCAGGTGCCATGGACGCACCTGACCGGCCAGCGCCAGGGTGGCGAGGGTGAGGCTGGCGGTGATGACGAAGAACGCCGCCAGGTTGCCGCGCAGGCGGTCCGGCGGCAGGCCGTGCATCAACAGCACCATGGGCGGCCCACCGATGGCGGCCACGGTGCCGAAGATGCCCGACAGCACCCCGGCGCCGAACAGGCTCACCCGGTTGACCGGCAGGCGCAGGCGGAACAGCGTCACCGCCACCGCGAACAGCACGCTCGCGGCGATCAGTTGCTCGAGCACCGCCATGGGAGCGGCGAGCAGCAGCCACAGCCCCAGGCCGTTGCCGGGCAGGCGCCCCAGCAGCGCCATGCCGATCTCGCCGAGGCGCACCTCGTGGCGGTAGTGGCGAACCATCATCAGCGACACGGTGAAGCCGAACAGCACCAGGATCACCGGCACCAGCCGGGGTTCGAGCATCAGCAGCAGCGGCGCCCCGATCACCGCCAGGCCGAAGCCCGTGACACGCTGCACGAAGGCGCCCAGGGCAAGCACCAGCGCACAGCCGAACCAGGTGGCCGAGGTCATGTCGAGCCACGACAGCCAGAGGTCAGGCATGACCGCCCCGGGCCGACAGCAGGCGCAGCCCCAGGTTGCCTGCCAGCGACGCCGCCAGCATGGTGGCGACCATGGGCCAGGCGCTGTCGATCTGGAAGGCACCCACCAGCACCCCTGACAGCGCCCCGCAGGAGAACTGGATGCTGCCCTGCAGGGCCGCCGCCGTGGCGCTCATGTGGTGGAAGTGATCGAGCAGCGAGGAGATCGCGTTGGGCGCCACCAGGCCGATGGTGCCGGCGAACAGCATGATCAGCGGCACCATGCTCCACAGCGACTCCAGCCCCGTGGCCACCAGCAGGGCGAGCCCGCTCGCCGCCGCCAACTGGATGGCCAGGCCCAGGCGCAGGTTCTGCTGCGGCGTGCGGCGGCGCAGCAGGCGGATGTTGAGACGATTGGAGGCCGCCATGGCGATTACGTTGACACCGAACACCAGCGGATAGAGCCCGGGGCTCAGCCCGTAGTGCTCCAGGTAGAGGAACGGCGAGGCGGTGATGAAGGCGAACAGCCCGGCGAAGGACATCGAGGCCGCACACACGTAGCCCATGGCCTCGCGGTGGCGCAGCACGCTGAGGTAGTTGCCCAGCATCTGGCGCGGCGAGGCGGCGGGTGCCCCGGGGGGCCGAGTCTCGGGCAGCCGGGTGCCCATCAGCCACATCAGGAAGGCGGCATAGCCGGCCAGGAAGACGAAGATCAGCCACCAGTCGCCGAGGTAGAGCAGGCCGCTGCCCACCACCGGCGCCACCAGGGGCGCCAGCAGCATGATGATCGCCATGGTCGACATCACCTTGGCCGCCTCCCGACCGCTGAAGCAGTCGCGCACGATGGCCGCCGAGTTGACCACCGTGGCCCCGCCGCCCAGCGCCTGCACGAAGCGCCAGGCGAGCAGCTCCGCCAGCGAGTCGACGGTGGTGATCACCAGGCTGGCCAGGAGGAAGGCCACCAGGCCGCCCAGCAGCACCGGCTTGCGCCCCACCCGATCTGAGAGCGGGCCGAACAGCAGCTGGCCCAGGGCGAAGCCGGCCAGAAAGGCGCTCAAGGAGAGTTCGGTATGGTGGATACTGGCGCCGATGCTGGCGGCCAGTGCCGCCATGGCGGGGAGATAGGCGTCGATGGCGAAAGGCGCCAGCGCCGTATTGGTTGCCACCAGCAGCGCCACGCGGCGGGGAGTGAGTGCCAAGGGAACTCCGTTGCGAGCTCGGTGAAGAAATAGCTAGGAGGCTAATCATAGCGCAACTCACGACGGCCTGCGTCGCCCAGGCGTCTGTTCGCCTTCCCGCCCAGTTGCTAAAGTGGCCCGATACCGACACTCAGGAGAGACCGCAATGGCAGAGGACCTGCTTAGTCAACTCAAGACGATGAGCACCGTGGTGGCCGACACCGGAGATATCGAGGCCATCCGTCGCTTTCAGCCCACCGATGCCACCACCAACCCATCGTTGATCCTGCAGGCCGCCCAGCACGAGGGCCGTCGCGAGCGGCTGCGGGAGATCGCCCGGCAGGCCACCGACATCGACGACGCCCTGGATGCCGTCGCCGTGGAGATCGGCAGCGAGATCAGCAGCCTGGTGCCCGGTTATGTCTCGACCGAGGTCAGCGCCCGGCTCTCCTTCGATACCGAGGCGACCCTGGCCCGTGCGCGCGCCTTGATCGAGCGCTACGACCGCCACGGCATCGGGCCCGAGCGCATCCTGATCAAGATCGCCTCGACCTGGGAGGGCATTCGCGCCGCCCGCCAGCTGGAGCGGGAGGGCATCCACTGCAACCTGACCCTGCTGTTCAGCTTCGCCCAGGCCCAGGCCTGTGCCGATGCCGGCGTGACCCTGGTCTCGCCCTTCGTCGGCCGCATCCTCGACTGGTACCGCGCGGAGTGGCCGGACGCCGACTTCAGCGGCGACAACGACCCGGGGGTCAAGTCGGTCCGACGCATCTACGAGCACTACAAGGGCCATGGCTACGGCACCATCGTGATGGGCGCCAGCTTCCGCAACGTCGGGGAGATCCTGGCGCTGGCGGGCTGCGATCGCCTGACCATCTCCCCCGCCCTGCTTGGCGAGCTGGCCGAGCGCCACGAGCGGCTCGAACGCCGCCTGAGCCCGGTCGACGCCGAGACCTCCCCGCCGGAGCCCCAGGACGAGGCGGAGTTTCGCTGGGAGATGAACGAGGACGCCATGGCCACCGAGAAGCTGGCCGAGGGCATACGCAAGTTCGCCGCCGACCAGCGCAAGCTGGAAAAGCTGCTGGGTGATCTGCGCCAATAACGGCTGAGGTCGCCGCCGGGGGGGCGGCAGGCGTGGCGTCGAGACCCGACGCCACGTCGATGGCCACCGGGCTAGGACTTGTCGCTGTGCGAGGCTTCCTGCGCCTCCAGCATCTCGACCAGCGGCTGGAACTCTTCGCGGTTGTGCTCGCTCATGCGCATCAGGATGCGGTGCGCCTCGAGGATGCGTCGCCGCATCTCCTCCATGTCGGCGGGAACCTCGGGCAGGTCGCTGAGCTCGCAGGCTTCGGTGAGCGGCGCGTCCACCATGGCGAAGTACTGGTCGAAGCCCATCACCTCGAGCATGCGACGCACGTCGGGGTTGTTCACCACGATGGTGGGCTTGTAGAGGATGCGGTCCTTGACCGCCATCGCCACCTTGGCCAGGAAGCCCAGGGCGGTGGAGTCCACGTTGGTGGCCTCGCGCAGATCGATCATCAGGGATTGCAGCCCCGGGGTACGGGCAAGCTGCTGAGCCTGGGTATCCAGCGTCGCGCAGAGCGTCAAGCGTACGTCGCCGCACAGCTTGAGCACGAAGACACCGGAGTCGAACGCCGCCTGGACGCGGCCCTCATTCGTGATCATTACCAAATCCGCTCAACATCATGATCGTCAGGTCATCGGGCAGTTCCTGGCCGCCGTCATCCCCTTCGGCATCGATGTCACGGGGAGTGTCCAGCATCAGGCTGTCGCGAAGCCGCTCCAACGTCGTACAGGTCAGCACTCGTTGCTCGAGTTCCCTGAGCCGCGCGTCGAGCGTTTCGCCCGGCAGGCACTCCAGTATTCCATCCGAACACAACCATAACCGGAAGTCCGACGGTAACCTATACCTCAAACGTGGATATTCCACGTCGGGGAACAGGCCCACCGGCATGCCCTCGCCGGGCAGTTCCTGCACCTGTCCGTCCGCCACCAGGAGTGGCTTCGGCAATTGTGCGCCCAGCGAATAGTGAAGCTCGCGGGTCTGCTGGTCAATGACGCCGACGAACAGCGTGGCATGCTTGCCGATCCCGGCGTCGAGCAGCTCCCGGTTGAGCGCCGCCAGCCAGCGCGCCGGCAGCGCCTCCGGCTGGCTGCCATCCCAGTCGCCCAGCCAGCCATTGAACAGATACTTGAGCAGGACGGTGACGAACGCGGAAGAGGCCCCATGCCCGGACACATCGGCAAAGTAGAATAGCGTGTAGCGATCGTCAAAGCGCTGGAAATCGAGAAAATCCCCCGACAGGTAGAGCGACGGAATCAACCAGTAATCGCAGGTCACGCCGGCGATGGTCTGGGGATGGGGCGGCAGCAGCTTGCGCTGTATCTGCCCCCCGGCCTGCTGGTCGAGCCGCAGCAGCGCCAGGTGCGTCTCGAGGCTCTCGTTGAGCTCCTCGAGGTGCGCATTGAGCTGAGCGAGCCGCTCGCGATCGTGCTTGCGCTCGTCCTCCAGCTGCCGCAGCTCGATCGCCTTGCGGATCATTCGCCGCAGCAGTTGGCCATGGCGCATGGGCTCGACGACGTAATCCACCAGCCCCACGTCGACCGCCGTCAGCAGGTCGGCATCGAGGCGTGAATCACTGACCACGACGGTGGGCAAACGTTCCGTCAGGCTCGACCACGCCAGGCTGGGAATGGCCTGGGCATGGGCCACCACCAGCACCGTTTCCGGCGGCAGGTCCTCGAGGCGTTCCGCGGCATACACGGCCAGACCGTCGCGGGCGATGGTGTCGGCCAGGGCATCGCGATAGGCGCCGGGCTCGTCGAGTAAGCCGATCAACGGCTTGCGTGCATCCATCGGCTCAGGCCTCAATCCGCGAAGTCGGCATCGTCGAACTCACCGTCATCGAAGTCGGCGTCGTCGAAGTCGAAATCGAAGTCGTCGCTGGCGAAGGGGTCGTCGCCCTGTTCGCCGTCGGAGACCTCGAAGCGCCGGCGCTGCAGGTAGGCATCGCGAATGAAGACATAACGGTCCCCGCGGATCATCTCCTCCTGGTCGAGGAAACCGGCCCGAACGTCGATGATGCGCAGCGCGGTCAACGCGTAGCGCACCTGATCCTCCTCGACGTAGGTCAGCGGATAGGTGTACATGTCGAGCGGCAGGCCGGAGGTATCCCTGACCGTGCTCGGCCCCAGCAGCGGCAGCACCAGGTAGGGCCCTTCGTCCACGCCCCAGACGCCCAGGGTCTGACCGAAATCCTCCTCGTCGGCGGTGATCCCCATGTGGGTGGCGAAGTCCCACAGGCCGGCGATGCCCACCGTCGAGTTGATCAGGAAGCGCGAGGTGGAGAGCCCGGCATTGGCGGGCTTGGCCTGCAGCAGGCTGTTGAGCGTGGTGCGAATCTCGCCGAGGTTGGAGAAGAAGTTGCCGACGCCGGTCTGCACCGGCTGCGGCGTCACGCGGCGATAGCCGCGCGCGACGGGTTTGAGCACCGTCCGGTCGATCGCCTCGTTGAACGAGAACACGCGGCGATTGAAGCCCTCCCAGGGGTCGTCGGGGTGGCGATCCTCCTCCGCCACCCGCCCGGCACAGCCCGCCAGCAGGGCCAGTGCCGCCAGGGCGACCAGGAGGCGGGTGACAAAACCGGTCTGCTTGACGACCATCGGATACCTCTCCTCATGGTGTTGGCGTAAGGCGATGCATCACAGACGACGCACCACCACGCAGCCGGCACTGTACCCGGCACCGAACGAGCAGACCACCCCCAATGCACCCGGCGACAGGTCGGCATGGTGCAGGTGGAAGGCGATGATCGAGCCCGCCGAGCTGGTGTTGGCGTAGCGGTCGAGAATGATCGGCGCCTGGCCCGGCTCGGGATCGTGGCCCAGCACGCGGCGCGCGATCAGGTCATTCATGTGACGATTGGCCTGGTGCAGCCACAGGCGCGTGACCGCTTCTCCGGACAGCCCGAGGCTGGCCAGGTGGTCGCTGATCAGCGCCGCCACCATGGGGCAGACCTCTTTGAACACGCGCCTGCCTTCCTGCACGAACAGCTTGTCGCTGGCCAGGGGGTCGCTGTCGGTGACCCGGTTGAGGAAGCCCGCATTGTTGCGGATGGCGTTGGAGAAGCGCGTGGCCAGGCGCGTGCCCAGGATCTCGAAGCGGGTCCCGGCGGTCGCCAGCGCGGCATCCTCCAACACGATGGCGGTACAGGCATCGCCGAAGATGAAGTGGCTGTCGCGGTCGCGGAAGTTGAGGTGGGCCGAGCAGATCTCGGGATTGACCACCAGCGCGCGGCGGATGTTGCCACCGCGGATGGCGCTGGCCGCCAGGTCGATGGCGAAGGTCGCCGAGCTGCAGGCCACGTTCATGTCGAAGGCGTGCCCCCGGGTCCCCAGCCGCGCCTGCAGCTCCACCGCCACCGCCGGGTAGGCACGCTCCAGGTTGGAGCAGGCCACGATCACCATGTCGATGTCGCCGGCCTCGACGCCGGCGGCCGAAAGCGCCTGCTGCGCGGCTGAAAGTCCCATCTCGCACTGGATCGAAGGCTCGTCGTTGCCGCGCTGCGGCAGGCGTGGACGCATGCGGTCGGGGTCGAGGATGCCGGCGGCATCCATCACGTAGCGGCTGTGGATACCCGAGGCCTTGACGATGAAATCGCTGCTGGAGTGCGGCAGCGGCTCGCGCTCGCCGGCCTCGATGGCGGCGGCGTGCCGTGCGTTCTCGGCGTCCACCCAGGCATTGAACGAGGCCACCAGGGCATCGTTGTCGATGGCGTGCTCCGGCGTGAAGAGTCCCGTACCGGTAATCACGACGTCTGTCATCATCTTCTCCCTCGTGCGGCCATCTCGCCGCAGGTTCGGCATCGGCGCAGCGATGCCTGATGTCTCGTATGTCGGCATGCCAAGATCAGCCTTGACCATGCCCCACCAGCTCTGCCCAGCGCCGCTCGAGGCGCTTGACGGAAACCGGCATGCGGGTTCCGAGCTGCTGGGCGAACAGCGACACCCGCAGCTCCTCGATCCACCAGCCGAACTCCACCAGCTCGGGATCCTCGTGGCCGCCGCGGCGCTGGCTCTCGCGTCGTGCCGCCAGGCGCGCCTCGAAGTCCTGGACCTCCTGCATGTGCATCTGGTCGCGCATGCGCTCGCGCGGCGCCTTCTCCAGCCGGATCAGCGCCGCCTCCATGTAGCGCGGGTACTCCTCGAGCCACTCGCCCGCCTCGCAGACGAAGCCGGGATGCACCAGCCGCTGCATCTGTGCCTTGATGTCACTGTATACCAGGGCCAGCGCCAGGTTCAGGTTGCCCTTCAGCGCCTTGGTCACGGCCAGGTGGCCTTCGAGCGAGCGCTTGAGCGTGGCGACGAGCGCCTCGGCGGTCGGCAACAGCTCGGCACGGGTCGCCTCGAGCCGCGCCGCGAGCTCGCCGGCCGAGCGCGGCAGCGGTGCGCTCGCCACGCTGCGGGCGAAGACCGCCTCGACCACGTCGTCGAGCAGTTCGCGCTTGCTGCCCACCTTGGTGAACAGCAGCGCACACGCCTCGAGCCCCTTGAGCCGCTGGATGGCACGCACCTGGTCCGGCAGACGGGTCATGGCCAGCCGCACCACGCCGCGTCGATGGGCCTGCTCGGCCTTGCCCGGGTGATCGAACAGCTCGACACGGAAGGCGTCGCCCTCCGGTACCAGGGCCGGATAGGCCTCGACCCGGATGCCCGCCTGGGTGGTCACCCGCGAGGCCGGCAGCGGCGATTCCGGCAGGCCATCGACGTCGGGCGCCTCGCTCACCTCGGCGGCCAGCGCCCGGGCGCCCTCGCCCGCCGCGGCTTCGAAGCGTCGCTCGAGCTCGCGTACGTCGCGCCCCTGCCCCAGCGTCCGCCCCTGGTGGTCGACCACGCGGACGTTCATCACCAGATGCGGCTCCAACTGGTCGTAGCGCCAGTCGTCGGGATGCACCCGGACCCCGGTGCGGCGGCGCAGGAACTCGCCCAGCGCCTCGCTGAGCGGGACGTCGTCGGGCGTCAGCGTTTCCAGTGCGGCGTCGACCCAATCGGGGATCGGCACCACCTGGCGCCGGATCGCCTTGGGCAGCGACTTGAGCAGCGCAATGCACTTCTCGCGCAGCAGCCCCGGCACCAGCCACTCGAGTCGTGCCCGCGGCAGCTGGGGCAGCATCGCGGCCGGCGCCGTCAGGGTCACACCGTCGTCCGGCGCCCCCGGCTCGAAGCGATAGTCGAGCGGGTAGCGCACGCCGCCGAGCACCAGCTCGTCGGGATACTGGGTCTCGGTGACCTCCGCCGCCACCCGTGCGAGCAGTGCGGCACGGTCGAACTTGAGGATGCCGGGGTCCTGCGCCTCGGCCTTCCTGCGCCACGCCTCGAAGCCCTTGCCGTTGACGATGTCCTCGGGAATTCGCTCGTCGTAGAAGGCGAACAGGGTCTCCTCGTCGACCAGGATGTCGCGCCGGCGAGCCCGGTCCTCGAGCTCCTCGACCTCCGCCACCAGGGCGCGATTGTAGTCGAAGAATTCGCCCTGGGTGCGAAAATCGCCTTCCACCAGGGCGCGGCGAATGAACAGCTCGCGCGCCTCACGCGGGGCGATGGGGCCGTAGTGCACGTTGCGCCCGCTGACGATGGGCAGGCCGAACAGCGTGACCTGCTCCCTGGCCACCACCTGCGCACGCTTCATCTCCCAGTGCGGCTCGCTGTAGCTGCGCTTGACCAGATGCCCGGCCGCCGGCTCGATCCATTGCGGCTCGATCCTGGCCACGGTGCGGGCGAACAGCCGGGTGGTCTCGACCAGTTCGAAGGCCATCAGCCACTTGGGGGACTTCCTGGCCAGCCCCGAGCCCGGGTGGATGACGAACTTGCGGTTGCGCGCGCCCAGGTACTCGCGGTTCTCGGTGAGCATGCCCAGGTGCGAGAGCAGCCCCGGCAGCAGCGCCTTGTGCAGCTGCACGGCACTCTGCCGGCTCGCCTGCTGACGAGCCTGGTCATGCCCTTCTCCGTCTTGCCCAGGCTCGGGCAGCGGCGCGGGCGGCGGCACCTCGATCTCCATCTCGCGCAGCAGCTGGCGCAGTTGGCGGAAGGTGTCATGCCATTCACGCAAGCGAAGGTAGTTGAGGTAGTGCTCCTTGCACCAGCGCCGCAGGCGGTTGCCGGAGAGTTCCTCGCGGGCCGCCTCGAAGCCCTGCCACAGGTTGAGCAGGGCGACGAAATCGGAGTCAGGGTCGTGCCAGCGACGGTGGGCCTGGTCGGCGGACTCGCGCTTCTCCGCCGGGCGGTCGCGGGGGTCCTGCACGGCCAGGGCCGAGACCACCACCAGCACGTCGCGCAGGCCGCCCTGCTCGGCGCCGGCCAGCACCATGCGCGCCAGGCGCGGGTCGATCGGCAGGCGCGCGAGCTTGCGCCCCATCGGCGTCAGGCGGTTGCCCTCGTCCACCGCCCCCAGCTCGAAGAGCAGGCGAAAGCCATCCTTGATGAAGCGCGAGTCGGGCGGGTCGACGAAGGGAAAGCGCTCGATGTCGCCGAGTCCCAGGGACAGCATCGACAGGATCACCGAGGCCAGGTTGGTGCGGCGGATCTCGGGGTCGGTGAATTCGGGCCGGGAGAGGAAATCCTCCTCGTCGTAGAGGCGGATGCAGACCCCCTCGGCTACGCGCCCGCAGCGCCCCTTGCGCTGGTCGGCGCTGGCCTGGCTGACCGGCTCCACCGGCAGGCGCTGGATCTTGGCCCGGTAGCTGTAGCGGCTGATGCGCACCAGCCCCGGATCGATCACGTAGCGAATGCCGGGCACCGTCAGCGAGGTCTCGGCGACGTTGGTGGCCAGCACGATGCGCCGCCCGGCGTGGGGCGCGAAGACGCGGTTCTGCTCGGCGTTGGAGAGCCGCGCATAGAGCGGCAGGATCTCGGTGGCCTTGAGCTCGGCGCGACGCAGGGTGTCGGCGGTCTCGCGAATCTCGCGCTCGCCGGGCAGGAACACCAGGATGTCACGGGGGCCGTGGAACCAGCGCTTGTCGCGCTCGATCTGCTCGATCTCCTCCACCGCGTGCAGGATGCCCTCCTGCAGGGTGCGGTCGTCCTCGTCCTCCTCCACGCGCACCAGCGGCCGGTAGCGCACCTCCACCGGGTAGGTGCGCCCGGACACCTCCACCACCGGGGCGGGCCTGGGCTCGCCGTCGGCGCCGGGCAGGGCGAAGTGCTCGGCGAAGCGCGCCACGTCGAAGGTCGCCGAGGTGATGATTACCTTGAGCTCGGGCCGGCGCGGCAGCAGGCGCTTGAGGTAGCCGAGCAGGAAGTCGATGTTGAGGCTGCGCTCGTGGGCCTCGTCGATGACGATCGCCTCGTAGCGGCTGAGATCCGGGT
Source organism: Billgrantia lactosivorans (assembly GCF_003254665.1). GTDB lineage: Bacteria > Pseudomonadota > Gammaproteobacteria > Pseudomonadales > Halomonadaceae > Halomonas > Halomonas lactosivorans. The sequence continues at coordinate 917,636 of NZ_QHGY01000001.1, forward strand.
CGTGGCGCGTCTCGGCCAGCAGGATACCGTCGGTCATCAGCTTGACCAGGGTGTCGTCGCCGGTCTGGTCGGTGAAGCGCACCTGATAGCCCACCTGGTCGCCCAGCGGCACCTCGAGTTCCTCGGCCAGACGCGTGGCCACCGAGCGCGCCGCCAGCCGCCGCGGCTGGGTGTGGCCGATCAGGCCGCGCCGCCCCAGGCCCAGCTCCAGGCACAGCTTGGGCAGTTGGGTGGTCTTGCCCGAGCCGGTCTCGCCGGCCACCACCACCACCTGGTGCTCGCGCAGCGCGGCGAGGATCTCGTCGCGGCGCTCGGCCACCGGCAGCGCGGGAGGGTAGTTCAGCGTCACCGGGCGCGCCATGCGCCTGGCCGCCAGCGCCGCGGAGCGCTCGATGCCGCGGGCCGCCTCGGCCAGGCCGCGGTCCACCGGCTTGCCCTCCCGCAGGCGCCGCGCCAGGCTGTTCAGCCGGCGCGCAAGTGCCTCGCGGTCGCGCAACATGACCTCGCCCAGCGCCCGCTCGAGGCGGCGCAGCTCGGTCTTGTCATCGGTGTAGCCAGTGGGAGTTGCGGTGCTCACGAAACGCCTCTTGCCATGGAAAAACCTGCCCGCCCCGGGTGTGCCGGGGCGGGCAGGTCATTGTAACGCTGCGGGCCGGAAGTCGGCCAATGTCAGCGGCGCGAGGTCGGACCGGTGCCGTGCTAGCGCGGCTCCTGCTCGTCGCGCAGCTGGCGCCGCAGCACCTTGCCGACGTTGGTCTTGGGCAGCTCGTCGCGGAACTCGACGAAGCGGGGCACCTTGTAGCCGGCCAGCTCCTTCTTGCACCACTCGCGCAGGCTCTTCTCGTCCAGGCTCTCGTCCCGGGCGACCACGAACAGCTTGACCGCCTCGCCGCTGTCCTCGTCGGGCACCCCGACCGCCGCCGACTCGACCACGCCCGGGTGCTTGGCGACGACGTCCTCGACCTCGTTGGGATAGACGTTGAAGCCCGACACCAGGATCATGTCCTTCTTGCGATCGACAATCCTGATGTAACCGTCCTCCTGCAGCACGGCGATGTCGCCGGTATGGAACCAGCCGTCGTCGGTCAGCACCTTGGCGGTTTCCTCGTCGAGGTTCCAGTAGCCCTTCATCACCTGGGGCCCCCTGACGCAGAGCTCCCCCGGCTCGCCCAGCGGCAGGGTGTTGCCGTCGGCGTCGACCACCTTCACCGCGGTGCCCGCCACCGGCTTGCCGATGGTGCCGAGCTGGATGGCGTCGATCGGGTTGAAGCTGACGATCGGGGCCGTCTCGGTGAGCCCGTAGCCCTCGGCGATGGGACAGCCGGTGATCTCCTCCCAGCGGTTCGCCACGGCCTTGGTCAGCGCCATGCCTCCGGAAATCGTCAGATGCAGGCGCGAGAAGTCGAGCTTGCGGAAATCCTCGCGGTTGCACAGCGCATTGAACAGGGTATTGAGGCCGATGAAGCCGGTGAACTTGACCTTCTGCAGCTCCTTGACGAAGTTGTCCAGGTCGCGGGGGTTGGTGATCAGGATCGAGTGGTTGCCGGTTTCCATCAAGAACAGGCAGTTCACCGTGAAGGTGTAGATGTGGTAGACCGGCAGCGGCGCGATCACCACCTCCTTGCCCTGGTCCAGGCCGGGCCCGATCGCCCCCTCTGCCTGGAGCATGTTGGCCACCAGGTTGCAGTGGGTGAGCATGGTGCCCTTGGGCATGCCGGTGGTGCCCCCGGTGTACTGCAGCGCGGCGATGTCGTCGAGGCCCCGCTCAACCTCGCGGTGCTGGCGCGAGGCGCCCTCCTTCAGCGCCTTGCGGAACGGTACCGCCATCGGTAGCGAGTAGGACGGCACCATCTTCTTGACGTGCTTGACCACGGCATTGATCAGGAAGCGCTTGGGGAAGCCGTGGAGGTCGCCCAGCTCGGTGACCAGCACGTGCTCAATGTCGGTGCGATCGAGCACCTTCTCGAGCTTGCTCGCCATGTTGGCCAGGATCAGGATCGCCCGTGCCCCCGAGTCCTTGAACTGGTGGGCCATCTCGCGCTCGGTATAGAGCGGGTTGGTGTTGACCACCACCAGCCCGGCGCGCAGGGCGCCGAACACCGCTACCGGAAACTGCAGCACGTTGGGCAGTTGGATGGCGATGCGATCGCCCGGCTGCAGCCCGGTCTCGTGCTGCAGCCAGGCGGCAAAATCGGCCGAGAGTCGATCGAGTTCGGCGAAGGTGAGGGTCTGCCCCATGCAGGTGAATGCCGGGTTGTCGGCAAAGCGTTTCACCGCCGCATGGAAGACGTCCATCAGCGATCGATACTTCTCCATGCCCTTCAGCTCGGGACCGTTGAGGATACCGGCGTTGGCTTGCTCACTCATTGGCGCTATCTCCACAGCATCGTCGACGGCGGTCGCTCGTCCCTCGACCTCGTCCGTTGTTATTTTGACTGGCCCCTAACGATATACCAGGCACGGCACGGCTGTAAAACGCACGATTGAAACAACCGTTCAGTCAAGACCGTCCAAAACGTTGGCAACGCCTTGACTGACAAACTGGGCAAAAGGCGTGAGAAAGGCAAGTCACCCGGAAGCATGACCTCAGTGGCCGACGGGCGACTCGGCAACCAGGCGCGCGACGATACGCCCGTGGCGCCACACCAGCAGCTCGCCCGGCGCCATGCGGACCCAGGCCTCGTTGCAGGTCAGGGGCTCGGTGGCGATCACCGAGACGACGTCGTCGGGCGTGGTGTGCTCGGCGAAGTTGACCGTGAGTTCGGCATCGGAGAGCTCGGCGCTGCCGAACGGGGCGCGGCGGGTGATGTGGGCCAGCTTGGTCGAACAGTAGGTGTAGAGGAACTCGCCGTCAGCCAGCAGCAGGTTGAACACGCCCTTGCCCCGCAGCGTCTCGCACAGGCCATGGAGCCGCCGCCACAGCGCCGCGTGACGCTCGCTCAAGCTGGCGTCGCATGTCGTCAGCGGGGGCGCCTCGGGGAAGCGCTCGCGCAGGGCGGCCAGCAGCCAGCAGAAGGCGTGTTCGCTGTCGGTGTCGCCCACCGGGCGGTAGAAGCTCAGCGGCAGCTCCTGCCATGCCTCGAGCTGACCGTTGTGCGCGTAGCACCAGGTGCGGCCCCACATTTCGCGGGTGAACGGGTGGGTATTGGCCAGGCGCACTTCGCCGACGTTGGCCTGACGGATATGGCTGATGGCGATGTGCGACTTGATCGGATAGTCGGTAATCAGCCTGGCAATGGGGGAACGCACCGAGGGATGCGGGTCGCGAAAGTCGCGATAGCCGCCCGCCTCGTAGAAGGCGATGCCCCAGCCGTCGCGGTGCGGCCCGGTACCGCCGCCGCGATGCAGAAAGCCGGTGAAGCTGAAGCAGATGTCGGTGGGCACGTTGGCACTCATGCCCAACAGTTCACACATGCGGCTCCTCCCGTGGCGCGGTATGGCGACGCCGCGTGATTCTCCATAGCAGTAACACTACCAGCAGTGCAAGCAGCAGCCCGCCCAGCAGCAGCCAGCGCCGATCCACGTCCCGCAAGGCCTCCTCGAGCGGTCCGGCCAGCAGGGGGCGCCACTCCCTCCAGCGCTCCTGGGCGATGCGCGGCAGGGCCTGCATGTGCCTGACGGCACGCTCCACCGGCTCCGGCAGCGCCGATGCCGAGCCGCTGCGCTGGCGCACCGGCGACAGCTCCTCGTGGAAGCGCGCCACCTCCAGCGCCGGGCTGGCATCGACCTGGTCGATCGCCGTGGACTGCGTCGGGAACAGCATCAGGCGCGGCAGGTAGAGCTCGCGGGTCTCGCCCTCGAGGGTGACCTCCCCGCGCAAGATCAGCGGTACGCTGAGCGCCATGTCGAGCTCCGGCAGGGCCATGCTCCAGCGCCGTTCGGCCTCGGGCTCCGCCTCCAGGCGTGCCCCCTGAAGCTGGCCGAACAGGCGCGTGTTGCCGCGATCGAGCTGGGGGTGCTCGGCCGTCAGCAGGACCCGCTGGCCGGCTTCGTCATGCTGTGCGGCAATCGCCGGCAGTACGTTGATGGGCTGGACGCGCTGGCGGCGAAAGCCCTGGCCTTCGGCACGCACGACGAACTCGGCGGTCCCGCCCAGGGCCGGCGCCGGCAAGCGGCCGACGAAGCGCGCCTCCTGCTGGCTGAGGGCCACGGCCGACTGCACCGCCCCCGAGGCGTCGTGCAGCTCCGCCGTCAGGCGCAGGTGCGCGGGCAGCTCGTCGATCCCCACCGCCTCCCCGTCGCGAGCCAGCCAGGCCTCCACCGGAACGTCGAACCCCAGGTAGAGCGTGCTCGGCACGCCGGCCGTCTGCAGGCTGAGCGGCGCTTCGACGGTGATGCGGCTGTCCTGTCCCGGCGCCCCCTCGAGGCGCCACTGCCCCGGCTGGGGGTCGGGCACCTGAACGAGGTCGTAACGCGACTCGCTGCGCCACTCGGCCCCCTCGGGAGGCGAGTCGGCGGAGTAGCGACGGCCGTCCGGCCCCACCAGCTCCGGAGATTCCTCGCCGCGGAACAGCAGTGCGGTAAAGCCGCGCAGGCCCGGCTCGATGAGAAAACGCTGGTCGGTGATCGGCACCCGGTCGCTGGGAAAGATGCGGTCGACGATGGAGAGGAAGGCCCCGAGCAGGGCATCCGGGGCGGCGACCGGTGCCGAAAGCCCGCCGGTCATCTGCGCGAGGCGCTCCACCAGGTCGAGGTCGGCCTCGTCGGAGAAGGCGATCGCATGCACCACGATGCCGTCCTCGGCCAGCCTCGGGCCCAGCTCGTCGAGCAGCGCCTCCCGCGAGGCCCGGTCGATGGCCGGCTTGTTGCCACGCCAGTCGGGCAGGTCGATCCTGCCGTCAGTGAGCAGCACCAGGTGGCGCGGGCCCGTGATTTCCTCGGCGGAGGCCGCCTGGTTGAGGGCGGACTCGATGTCTGTGTACTGCTGGTAGTCGACCAGCAGGCGGCTCAGCGCCCTGGCGCGATCGCGCCATTCGAGATTGGCCGGCCCTGGCGGCAGCGGGTTGGCCACCCGCTCGCCGAAGGTCCAGATCCCGGCCCTTGCTCCGCTGGGCACCAGGGCCACCAGCAGCTCCAGCGCCTCGGTGGCCAACTGGTCGGGATCGTTGTGGCGCATGCTGCCCGAGACATCGACGATGACCCGGACTTCCGGGTGCGCTTCGAGCGGTGCGGCAGACAGACAGCTCGACACGACCAGGCAGCCGACCAAACCGACCAGCCTGTGCCATACCTTGTTCCACTCCCTCCCCATCGGGGCTCCCTAGCCGATTTTCGGCTCCCGGCGCTTCCGCGGCCGATGCGGTTGCTCGCCACGTCGGTCGTCGCGCCTGCTGTTATTGTGCTGCTGGGTATCGTCCTGCCCACTCTTCTCCCGCGCCTCTTCGCCGGGCGTGGCGGCGGTGCGGAACCACCATGCCTGGAGGATGCCGACGGCAATGCCCAGCAGCGCCCCGGCGGCCACCAACAGGCCGGAGGTCATCAGCACCGGGCCATTGCGCTCGAGGAAGGCAACGGCCGCCACCACCACCGCCGGCGCCAGGCCGGTGTGGAACTCCCCTTCCTCCACCAGCGGCAAACGGAACCGGGTCGGCACCAGCAGGATGCCCGCCACCATCCAGGTGATCGGCAGGCGCAGCAGGCGTGGCAGGAAGGCCAACCCCAGGTAGCCGGTCACCAGCACCACCAGCGACAAACCCAGATAGGTCAGCCATAGTAGGGACATCGAATCGGATGTCAGCATCGATACCTCATTCTCGCGTCGCGACCGCCCCTCGGCGGATCGTACAGGATGGAAAGTCACCTTGAGTATGGTACACGCGCCCCAATGAAAGCACAGCCGCCACATCGTCCGTTTCCCGCTGCGCCTCCCCCCGAGCCCCTCCCTTCGCCTGTCGAACGATTTCGACGCACCGAGGATCCCGAGTGGCACTGGCTGGAAGAGCGCGACGATGATCGCGTTCAGGCCTTCCTCGAGGCCGCCAACGAGGAATCACAGGCCTGGATGGCGCCCCTCGGGAGCCTGATCGAGCGGCTCTACCACGGCCATCTCGCGCGCCGCGAACTGGCAGTTCACGGCCTGCGCACCGCTCTCGACCACTATACCTACTGGAGCGAGACGGCGGCCGATGCCGATTACCCGGTGTGGTGGCGTCACCCCAACGGCCAACCAACGCAAGCGAGCGTCTTTCTCGACCTGCAGGCTCGCGCCACGCCGGACCACTACCTGGAGCTGGGCGACATGGCGCTGTCGCCGGACGAACGCTGGCTGGCCTGGACCGAGGACACCAGCGGCGACGAGCGTTTCTCGCTCTATCTCAAGGCGCTGCCCGAGGGTGAGCCACGCCTGTTGCTGGAGGAGATCGGCCCCGAACTGGTGTGGGCGGAGGACAACGTCACCCTGCTCTTCACCCGCTACGACGCCACCCAGCGCCCCGACAGCATCTGGCGCCTGCCGCTCGGCGAAGGCGAGCCCGGCGAACCGGTACTGATATTGCGCGAGGACGACCCCGAGTTCTGGCTCGGGCTGGGCAAGACCCGCTCCCGCCAGTGGCTGGTGCTGGAGAGCGCCTCCAAGGACACCAGCGAGTGCTATCTGCTGCCGGCCCTGGCGCCTCAGCAGCCGCCGCGCTGCTTCCGGCCGCGACAGAAAGGCGTCGAGTACGGGCTTGAGCATCGCCCGGGCTACTTCTACGTGGTGCACAACCGCAACGCACCGCACTTTCGTCTGGACGTGACCGGCGAGCACGACTTCACGGCCGAGTGGCAGCCGCTGATCGGCCACCGCGACGACACCACGCTCGAGTATGTCGAAGCCTTCGACTGGGGCCTGGCGATCACCGAGCGCGACCATCACGAGGCCCAGGTCCGCATTCGGGTCGTCGAGCTCGACGCCGACCATGCCGCGCGGCGCGACGAACGCCTGCCGCTGCCGGAATCCCCCTGCAGCGTGATGTTCGGCGACGTGCCTCACTTCGACAGCCGCCGGCTGCGTCTGCGCGAAGAGTCCTTCGTCATGCCGGCACGCTGGCTCGAGTACGACCTCGACAGCGGAGAGCGGCAGTTGCTGAAGTCACAGCCGGTCCACGGCAGCCTGCAGCCGGCCGATCTCTGCTGCGAACGCATCTGGGCCCGCGCCCACGATGGCGAGCGAATCCCGGTGTCGGTGGTGATGCGCGCCGACCTGGCCGGCCACCCCTTGCCCACCCTGCTCTACGGCTACGGCGCCTATGGCGAGGTCCTCGATCCCTGGTTCTCGGTCGCCAGGCTCGAACTGCTCGCCCGCGGCGTCGCCTTTGCCGTCGCCCACGTGCGCGGCGGCGGCGACCGCGGCGAGCCCTGGTACCTGGCCGGCAAGCTGGAGCACAAGGAGAACAGCTTTCGGGACTTTCTTGCCGCGCGCAACGCGCTGGTCGAGAAGGGATTCAGCGACGGCGAGCGCATCGCCGCCTACGGCGCCAGCGCCGGGGGGCTGCTGGTCGGCGCCAGCCTCAACCTGGCGCCCGAGGCCTTCTGCGCCGCCGTGCTCGACGTGCCCTTCGTCGACGTGCTGCGCACCATGGAGAATCCCGACCTGCCGCTGACCACCGCCGAGTATACCGAGTGGGGCAACCCCCACGAGCCCGACGCGCGCAAGCGCATCCGCGCCTACTCGCCGCTGGACAACCTCTCCCCCCAACCCTACCCCGCCCTGTTTCTCCAGGGCAGCTGGCACGACTCCCGCGTTCCCTACTGGGAGCCCGCCAAGCTCTATGCGCGGCTGACCGAGATGGGCACCGCCCGCGGCCCGATCTTGCTGCGCACCGACATGACCGCGGGGCATGGCGGCGCCTCGGGTCGCTTCAAGGCGTGGCATGACAACGCGCGCCAGGACGCCTTCGTGCTCTGGGCGCTGGGGCTCGCCGACAAGGAGCCCTGACCGAACGCAGAAGACCCGGCACGTGGCCGGGTCTTCTGCCTTGGGATGAGCGGTCAGGCGCCGCCCCCTCCGGCGCCTCCGCCGCTGCCGCCGCCCGAGCCGCCGCCCGAGCCGCCACCGGAGCCGCCGCTGCCGCCACCGCCGGAGCCGCCGCTGCCGCCACCGCCGCCGCTGCCGCCACCGCCGCTGCCGCTGCCGCCTCCACCGGAACCGCCTCCGCCGGAGCCGCCACCTTCACCGCCACCATTGCCCGTGCCACCGCCGATGGTGCCGCCACCGCCGCCGCCGCTGTCACCGCCACCGGCGCCGCCGCTGTCACCGCCACCGTCGCCGCCGCTGTCACCGCCACCGTCGCCGCCGCTGTCACCACCACCGTCGCCGCCGCTGTCCCCTCCACCGTCACCACCGTTGTCGCCGTCGCCGTTGTCGCCGCCGCCATTGTCGCCGTCGCCGTTGTCGCCGTCGCCGTCGTCGTCGTCGTCGTCGTCGCCGTTGTCGCCGCCGCCGTTGTCGCCGCCGCCATTGTCGCCGTCGCTGTTGTCGCCGCCGCCGTTGTCGCCGCCGCCGTTGTCGCCGCCGCCGTTGTCGCCGTCGCCATTATCGCTGGAAGGTGTGGTGCCGGTGCGAACAAGGCCCCCTTCGCCGCCCCGGGAACCATCTAGCCCCGCCCCCAGCCCCCCACCGGCACCGGGCGGCGGCAGCCACTCCAGCAGTTCGTTAAGCTCTTCATCGCTCAATACGACACCTTCGTTGAACAGCGCATGCCAGCGCGCCGCCATTTCCTCGTCGCTGAGGCGCTCGCTCCAGAGCGGTGACTGTGCCAGAACATTCGTCGTCAGGACGCCAAGCGCCAGGCCTGCCGTCGTCATCCATATCCGTTTCATGTTCCCCTCCCATCAGCTTGCCCAGGCAAGCCAGGGCATTCGCATCGCCTTGCTGAATGCAACATAAAATTACATAGAGCAACACTCAGCATCATGGGGAATGGGAAAAATGGCCATCAGCATCTTGCGTGAAAATGCCGTAGCAGAGGGCTGATACCAAAACGAAAGGGCGTGTCTCAGGCGAAGGCTCGGGAGGTACCAGGTTGGCTCAGCCCCGGGAGGGATCAACCATCAATCGGCAGTATGGCGATGATATGGTCTTCCAGTTCCTCCTCGGGCACCTCCCGCTGGGAGATGGCGAAGCTGCGCACGCTGATCCCCTTGCGATGCACCCGCTCGGGGTCGCCGCAAATCAGGGGATGCCAACCGGCGAGCCGGCGCCCTTCCGCAATGCGGCGGTAGGCGCAGGACTTCGGCAGCCAGCGGAACTCGTCGACGCGCTGTGGCGTGAGCCGGGCACAGTCTGGTACCCGAGCCTGACGATTGGGGTAGTCGCTGCAGCGACAACGGTGAATGTCGAGCAGCTCGCAGGCCACGCCGAGCACGGCGAGGTCGCCGCTCTCCTCGTCCTGGAACTTGAGCAGGCAGCACTGGCCGCAGCCGTCGCACAGCGCCTCCCACTCCTCGTCGGTGAGCTCCTCGAGGTCGAAGCGCTCCCAGAAACGCTCACGCATGGTCAATAACGCGCCTGGGTCGGCGTGCGGTAGAGGTCCAGCAGGTACTCCTCCTTGGCCGGCGGCATCTGCAGGTAGAACCCCTTGTCGCGTATCGCGGCCATGACGTCGCTGGCCCTGGCGCGAGCCAGCGGCTTGTCGGGCGTCAGGATCAGGGTCATGGCCGCGACCGGCTTGCCGAAGCGTTCGAGCAGCGCCTCGGGCACCTCGGCCAGGCCCTGGCGCTTGTCCACGTAGAGGTACATCTCTTCCTTGCGCGAGCTCTTGTAGATCTCGCACAGCAGTTTGTCGCCCTGCATGCGCTCATCGTTCATTCGGCTTTCACCTCTTCCAGGGCCTGTGCCAGGGGAGCCGCCAGGCGTTCGCCACGCCAGCCCTCGGGCAGCGGCAGCGGCTGACCAGCCAGGTCGGCAGCGATCAGCGCCTCGAGATCACGCCGGCGCATCAGCACCTCCGGCGCTACGCCCAGAGCCTCGGCGCGTTCGTTCACGACCCGCTTGAGGGCCTTCATGCGTCGCTTGTAGTCTGCCCCCAGCGGTGACGGCTGGCTGGGCGGCAGCGTCGCCACCTCGGCCTGACGCGCCTGCTTGACCAGCGTCAGCAGGGTGTCCCCGTCACGCTTGATCTGGCTCGGCTTGATGTCGTCGACCTCGGCAAGCTGATGGCGATTCTCGGGCATGCGCTCGGCGATGCCGTAGAGCACCCGGTCGTTGAACAGCCAGCCCCGCGGCAGGTTGCGTCGCCGCGCCTCGCCCTCGCGCCAGGTGGTCAGCAGCCGGTAGGCCTCGACCTGGCGCGGCGAGAGCCGCCACAGCTGGCGGTGGCGCCGGTACCACTGGCCGTCGGCCGCGTCGCTGCGCAGCGCCTGGGCCATCAGTTCACCACAATCGGCCTCCAGCCATTCGCGACGCCCCTGCCGCTCCAGCGCCTCCCGCTGCTGTTCCCAGACCTTGAGCAGGTAGACGACATCGAGCGCCGCGTAGTGCTGCTGGGCCTCGCTCAGCGGACGCTGGAGCCAGTCGGAGCGGGTCTCGTCCTTGGGCAGGGTCTCGCCGGTCCAGTGCTGCACCAGACGCTGGTAGCCCATGGCGGGATCCTCACCCAGCAGGGCCTGGGCCACCTGGGTGTCCACCAGCGGGGCCACCGTGACCCCGGCCCAGTGCGCCAGTACCTCCAGGTCCTCGCTGCTGGCGTGGAGCAGCTTAAGCGGCCCCTCGCCCAGCAGGCGACGAAAGGCGGCTGTGCAGTCGACCGCCAGCGGGTCGACCAGCCAGGCCGGCCCACCGGCGGAGAACTGGATCAGGGCCGGCACCGGGTGGAAGGTCTTCTCGCGGAAGAACTCGGTGTCCAGCGCGATCACCTCGGCCTGGGCCACCTCGGCGCAGGCGGCATCCAACGCCTCGGGCGTGTCGATCCAGCGTATCTCGGGGGTCAGGGTCATGCAGTCATCCAGCGCTGGGAACGGGGCGGCGTCAATCGCCGCGGAACGGCAGGCGGCCATTGAAGGCGCGGCTGAGGGTACCACCATCGACGTATTCGAGCTCGCCCCCCATGGGCACGCCGTAGGCCAGCCGCGAGAGGGTGACGCCATGCGGCATGAGCTGGGTGGCGATGTAGTGCGCCGTGGCTTCGCCCTCCACCGTGGGGTTGGTGGCCAGGATCACCTCGCTGACGCCGCCCTCGGCAATACGCGCCTCGAGCTGGCCGAGCCCGATGTCCTCGGGGCCGATGCCGTCCAGCGGCGACAGGTGGCCGTGGAGGACGAAATAGCGACCGCGAAAGCCCCCTGCCTCCTCGATGGCCAACTGGTCGGCCGGCGACTCTACCACGCACAGCAGGCTGTCGTCTCGCCGCGCGCTGGTGCACAGGGTGCAGACCTCCTCCTCGGTGAGGGTGCGGCAGCGCCGGCAATAACCTACCTGCTCGAGGGCCAGCTCGAGCGTGGCGGCCAGGCGGCGGCCACCGTCGCGGTCGCGTTCGAGCAGGTGCATCGCCATGCGCTGGGCGGTCTTGGGGCCGACGCCCGGCAGCACCCGCAGCGACTCCATCAGCCTCTCGACAAGGGGAGAAAAGCTCATTCGATACCTCTAGGGAGTGTGTCCGCGCCGCGTGCCGGGAACCAGCGCCCGGCGGCGCCTCAGAAGGGCATCTTGAAACCGGGCGGCAGGTTCAGCCCCGCCGTGGCTTCCTCCATCTTGGCGCGCGAGGTGGTCTCGACCTTGCGCACGGCATCGTTGACAGCGGCGGCCAGCAGGTCCTCGAGCAGCTCCTTGTCCTCCTCCATGACGCTGGGGTCGATATCGACCTTGCTCACGTCGTGGCGCCCGTTCATGGTCACCTTGATCATGCCGGCGCCAGCCTCGCCGGTCACCTCGGCCTTGGCGATCTCCTCCTGGATACGCTGCATCTTCTCCTGCATCTCCTGGGCCTGCTTCATCAGGTTGCCCATTCCACCTTTCATCATGGTCGTTCCTCTCGCTTGGCAAAGTGAAACTGCGGGTGTCAGGCCCTTGGCGCCGATTCCGCCGGCTTGACGGTCGATTCGATCAGGCGCGCACCGAAGCTTTCCTCGAGCTGCCTGACGTGCGGGTCGCGCCGGAGGGCCGCCACGGCCTCGGCGTGGCGCTCGGCGGCGATCCGGTCGGCGCGCTGGCGGGGGGTTTCCACTTGCGCCGGCAGCGGCCCCGGCTCGATGACGAGCTGGCGAGAAACGCCGATGCCCGCCAGCGCCTCCTGCACCCGGCGAACGTGAATCTCGGCATTCATCGCTTCCTGCGACGGGTCCAGGCGCAGCATCAGCCGGCGACCGTCATCGGCTTCGACCACACAGTGGGCGGCGAGGTTGCGTGTCAGCCCTCCCAGGCCCAGCGAGTCGAAGCCTTTCAGCCAGCGATCATGGTCGAATCGCTCCCCCTCAGCGGCCGCGGCCGGCGGCGGCCTGGGCGCTTCGGCGACCCCCTGGGCGGGCACGCCGTCGGGCTCGGGTGCCTCGAGCACGGCGACTTCGTCCTCTTCCGCCTGGGGCGCCATCTGCGGCGTGGCGTCGCGAGGGGGCGCCGACGCCGGCCTGACGGCGGCCATCGGCGTGCCCTCCTCCGGCTCCGGCGCGGGCTGGGTCGACGCCTGGGCGGGTGCCGCCGGCATTGGCGTGGCAGCCTCGTCGGCCGGCACCTCCCAGGGCGGCGGCGGTTCGGGCGCGCGTTCGACCTCGGCGTCGGGTGCCGGCGAGCTCGACGCCGACGCCGGCGGCGGCTGGCTCTCGGCCGCCGTGGGCCTAGACCCGCCGTCGCCCTCGGCCGCGGGCGGCGACTCGTCGTCGCCACCTGCCGGGGCGGCGGGGGCATCGTCCCCCGTACCGCGCAGCGGCAGCGGGGTCTTCGCCGGCTGGGGCACGCCCTGGGGGCGGAAGGCCAGCATGCGCAGCAGGGTCATCTCCAGCGCCGTGCGCAGGTCGGGGGCGTGGGTCATGTCACCGCGCCCCTGGATACCGATCTGATAGTAGAGCTGCACGTCCTCGGCGGTGAAGCGCGAAGCCAGGGCCAGCACCGTCTCGCGGTCGCCGTGCGCGTTGTCGACCGCCTCCGGCACCATCTGCGCCACGGCCAGGCGGTGCAGCACGGCGGTCATGTCGTCGAGCACCGCGGCGAAGTCCGGCCCCTGTTCGGCCAGCCGGCCGATCTCGGCCAGCAGCCGCGGCGCATCGACGTCGGCCAGCGCCTCGACCAGCGCCAGCACGTGGCGATGGTCGAGGGTGCCGAGCATGGCGGCGACATCGGTATGGCGCACCTGGCCCTGGCCGAAGGCGATGGCCTGGTCGGTCAGGCTCATGGCGTCGCGCATGGAGCCGTCGGCGGCGCGACCCAGCAGCCACAGGGCGCTCTCCTCGAAGCCGATGCCCTCGGCCTCGAGCACCTTGGCCAGATGGGTGACGATGCGCTCCGGCGGCATGTTCTTGAGGGTGAACTGCAGGCAGCGCGAGAGCACCGTGGCCGGCAGCTTCTGCGGGTCGGTGGTGGCGAGCAGGAACTTGACGTGGGGCGGTGGCTCTTCCAGCGTCTTGAGCAGCGCGTTGAAGCTGCTGGTGGAGAGCATGTGCACCTCGTCGATGAGGTACACCTTGTAGCGGCCCTGGGTGGGCGCGTACTGCACGTTGTCGAGCAGTTCGCGGGTATCCTCGACCTTGGTGCGCGAGGCGGCGTCGACCTCGATCAGGTCGACGAAGCGCCCCTCGTCGATGGCGCGGCAGCTGTCGCACTGGCCGCAGGGCGTGGAGGTGACGCCGTCGTCATCGTACCCCTTGGCCGTGCAGTTGAGACACTTGGCAAGTATTCTTGCCAGAGTGGTCTTGCCGACACCGCGGGTGCCGGTGAACAGGTAGGCGTGGTGCAGGCGCCCCTGGTCGAGCGCATTGACCAGCGCACGCTGGACGTGCTCCTGGCCGACCAGTTCGTGGAACGTACGCGGCCGCCACTTGCGGGCCAGAACCTGATAGCTCATTGCAGCACGTATTCCTTGCATCGGGGCTGGCACGCAGCCGGTCGGAGCAGGGCCTGCTTCGCCCCGGCGAGAAGTCCGGATGACGAGCCGAACGCGAAAAACCCCATTCTACCGGCTGACGCCGAAGGCGCAAAGTTCGCCCGCTGGACGGCGCCGCGACCCGCCCCTCCCGGTCAGGGCCGCAGCGGCGGCTGTGCTAGCATTCGTTGAGTATTTTCAACTGCGGGAGTCACCATGGCCGAGCCACGCTGCGCCTCCTACTACACCGCCTCGATCCAGCAGGAGACCGGCTATCCCCGGCTGCTGGGAGAGGCAACCACCGACGTGGCCATCGTCGGCGGCGGCTTCACCGGGATGGCCACGGCAGTGGAACTGGCCGAGCGTGGCTACCGCGTGGCCGTCGTCGAGGCCAACCGGATCGGCTGGGGCGCCAGCGGGCGCAACGGTGGCCAGGTGACCGGCAGCCTCTCCGGCGAGGCAGCCATGCGCAAGCAGATGCGCCGCAGCCTGGGCCAGGCCGCCGACGACTTCGTCTGGGAGCTGCGCTGGCGCGGCCAGCGCATCATCCGCGAGCGGGTCGCGAAGTACGCGATTCCCTGCGACTTGAAGCACGGCCACCTGCAGGCGGCCTGGCGGCCCTCGCACATGGCGGCGCTGCGGGCCGACTTCGAGGCCTGCCAGGCGCACGGCATGGGCGAACACGTCGAGCTGCTCGAGGCGCACCAGGTGCGCGACGTCATCCGCACCGAGTGCTACCACGGCGGGCTGCTCAACCGCTACAACCTGCACCTGCACCCGCTCAACCTGTGCCTCGGCGAGGCGCGCGTCGCCGAGCGGCTGGGCGCCCGGCTGTTCGAGGATTCCCCGGTGGTGCGCATCGAACACGGCGACTCACCGCGGGTGGTCACCGCCAGCGGTGCGCTGCGCGCCGGGCGGGTACTGCTGGCGGGCAACGCCTATCACCGGCTGGAGCGGCGCCGGCTGGGCGGCCGGCTGTTCCCGGCTTCGCTCGGGATCGTCGCCACCGCACCGCTGGGCGCGCTGGCCGAGGCCCTCAACCCCCGGGACCTGGCCGTCTACGACTCTCGCTTCGTGCTCGACTACCATCGCCTTACCGCCGACCGGCGGCTGCTGTTCGGCGGCGGGGCCAACTACTCCGGCCGGGACTCGCCCGACATCGCCGCCGAGCTGCGCCCGCGCCTGGAGGCCACCTTCCCCCAGCTCGCGGGTACGCCGATCGACTACGCCTGGCAGGGCATGGCCGGCATCGTGGTCAACCGCATCCCGATGCTGGGCCGGCTGTCGGATCACGTCTACTACGCCCAGGGCTACTCGGGTCACGGCGTGGCCACCTCGCACATCGTCGGCGAGATCATGGCCCGGGCGATCGCCGGCCACATGGAGGAGTTCGATACCTTCGCCGCCTGCCGCCACGTGCGGGTGCCGTTCGCCGACGCCCTGGGCAACCCGCTGCTGGCCGCCGGAATGTGGTACTACCAGTTGCTCGAACGCTGGCGCTGACCAGGTCGATGCCAGCCCTGCCCCGCTACGACTCCGCGCCCAGCGCCGCGTCCAGCGCCATGGCCGGGTACGCCTCGAGCAGCGCCCTGGCGCGCCGGCGCAGGAAGTCGAGCACCTTGGCCTGCTTCCAGTCGTCGCGACAGACCAGCCCGAAGCTGAAGGTCATGACCGGGGCGAAGGGGCGCATCGCCACGCCGTCGTCGGGCGCGAGCTGATCGCTGGCGGTGATCGGGTTCATCACCGTGATACCGACCTGGTTGGCCACCAGCGCCGTGATGGTGCCGATGTTGGCCTCCGTCTTGCCGGCGATCCGTACCCGGTGCCGGCTGGTCAGCTCGAGCAGCGGGTTGGTGCTGATGCTCGGCTGGTTGCTGATCACCAGGTGCTGGCCTTGCAGGTCCTGCACCTCGACCCGCTCTTGTGCCGCCAGGGCATGCGCGGACGGCACCAGGCACACCGCCTCGGTGGTGAACCAGGGCTCCACCCGCAGCACCCGCGAGGTGATGGGCAGTGTGACGAAGCCGATGTCGGCGTGGCTCGACTCCACCGCGAGCTGCACCTCGTGGCTCGACATCATGTCGAGGCTGACGCTGTACTGGCGATTCTCCTCCAGCAGCGCCGCCACCAGCCGCGGCACGAAGCCGAACGACAGCCCCGGCACCGCGGCGATGCGCAACCGCGAGGTACCGAACTCCTTGAGCGCCAGCACGCTGTGGCGCAGTTCCTCGATATTGCCCATCAGGCGCAGGATCTCGTCGTAGAGCTCGCGTGCCTCGGGCGTCGCCACCAGGCGGTTCTTCTCGCGCAAGAACAGCTGGATGCCGAGGTTCTCCTCGAGCTGCGCCAGCGAGCGGCTCACCCCCGACTGGGTGATGCCCAGCGTGCGCGCCGCCTGGGAGGCGGTGCCGGCCTCGAACAACGTCTTGAAGATCGCCAGGGCCTTGAGCGAGTGGATGTTGACGTCAGCCATGACTATTACTCATCAAATTCGTCGGAAAGATCATATATTGAAATAGTCGTGCTGCGCTACGTAGACTGCTGACAACCGTTCGCCCACACATAACGACAACCGAGGGTGTGACATGGACCCATCGCCGCTGTTCTACCAGGCCGGCCCCGCCCTGCCCGAAGCCAGCCACGCCAAGGGCGTCTATCTCTGGGACGAAACCGGCAAGCAGTACCTCGACGGCTGCTCCGGCGCGATCGCCTGCAACCTCGGCCACGGCCGCGACGACATTCGCGACGCCATGCTCGCCCAGCTCGACCGCGTCGCCTTTACCTACCGCACCCAGTTCGAGAACGCCCCCGCGGTGGCGCTCGGCCGGGCCCTGGTCGAGCTCACGCAGCGGCAGCTCGAGAAGGTGTTTTTCGTCTCCAGCGGCTCGGAGGCGGTGGAGTCGGCGCTCAAGCTGGCCCGCCAGTACTTCGTCGCCAGGGGCGAACCGCAGCGTCGGCGCTTCGTCTCGCTGCGCCCCTCCTATCACGGCAGCACCCTGGGAGCGCTGGGCGTGACCGGCTACGAGCCGCTGGAAGCGCCCTTCGCCGATATCACCCTCGGCTCGCTGAAGGTGGCGGGGCCCGACTTCTATCGCCACGGCGACGCCGACGACTCCCTTCATGTGAAGCGGGTGCTGGCCGAGACCCGTGCCGCCATCGAGGCTGCCGGCCCCGAGACGATCGTCGCCTTCGTGCTCGAGCCGGTGGGCGGGGCCAGCACCGGCGCGCGACGGCTCGACCGGCACTACCTCGAGGGCATCCGCGCCCTGTGCGACGAGGTCGGCTGCCTGCTGATCCTCGACGAGGTGCTCACCGGCGTCGGCCGCACCGGCGCCTGGTTCGCCTACCAGCACTACGGCGTGACCCCCGACCTGCTGGCCACCGCCAAGGGGCTCGGTGCCGGCTACTACCCGGTCGGCGCAGTGCTGGCGCGGGCCGAGATCGTCGCGGCGGTGATGGCTTCGGGCGGCTTCCAGCACGGCCACACCTATGCCGGCAACCCGCTGGCCTGTGCCACCGGGTTCGCCGTGATCGAGGCCATCCGCCGCGAGCGGCTGCTCGACAACGTGGCCGCCCGCGGCGGCGAGCTGGAGCGCGGCCTCAGGGCGCTCCAGGCCCGTTACCCGTGGGTCGGCGACGTGCGCGGCCTGGGGCTGCTGTGGGGCGTGGAGCTGGTCGCCGACGCAGCAACCAAGGTGCCTTTCCCCGCCGAGCAGAACCGCTTCGCCCGGATCACCGCGCTGGCCAAGGAAGAGGGATTGCTGATCTATCCACGACGCACGCTGGACGGCGTGGCCGGCGATCATTTCCTGGTCACCCCGCCGCTGACCATCGACGCCGCCGACACCGCCGAGCTGCTCGCCCGGCTCGAGCGCGCCATGCGCCGTTTCGACCGCGAGCTGGCCGCCGCGACGCCTGCCGGTGCGGCAACCTACTGATCGCCAGAGGGAGAAGGCCCCATTCATGACGCTGCTCAACCGCAAGTACCGCGCTATCGAAGCGGCCATTGCCGACATTCCCGACGGCGCCTCGATCATGGTCGGCGGCTTCGGCTCGCCGGGCACGCCCTTCGCCCTGATCGACGAACTGCTGGCCCAGGGGCAGCGCGAGCTCACCCTGATCAAGAACGACGCCAACGAGCCGGGCATCGGCATCGGCAGGCTGATCGCGGCCGGCCGCGTGCGCCGCCTGGTCACCTCGCACATCGGCCTCAACCGCGACGCCATCGCGGCGATGAACCGCGGCGAACTCGAGGTGAGGCTATTTCCCCAGGGAATCCTGGCCGAGAAGATCCGTAGCGCCGGTGCCGGCCATCACGGCTTCCTCACCGACATCGGCCAGGGCACCGAGATCGCCGCCGGACGCCGCGAGATCGAACTGGACGGCCGAACCTGGGGCATCGAGCCGGCCCTCTACGCCGACTTCGCCCTGGTCCACGCCGAGCGCGCCGACCGCTACGGCAACCTGATCTACCGCGCCACCGCCAGCAACTTCAACCCGCTGATGGCGATGGCCGCCGATATCGTGATCGCCCAGGCCTACCGGGTCGAGGCGCCCGGCAGCCTGGCGCCGGAGGCAATCCACACCCCCTGCGCCTTCGTCAGCCAGGTGGTGGAGGTCGCTCGCGAGACCAGCGAACAGGGGAGGCGCGCCCATGTCGGCTGATCCACAGCGCATGCTCGCCCGGGCCGCCCGCGAGGTGATCCCGGGGCAGATCGTCAACCTCGGCATCGGCCTGCCCACCCAGCTGTTTCACCACCTGCCGGCGGAGATGGAAGTGCTGGTGCATTCGGAGAACGGCGTGCTGGGCTGTCGCCCACGCGCCGAGGACGAGCCGCCGGACTGGGACATGATCGACTCCGGCGGCGCCTACATCGCCACCTGCCCCGGCGCCAGCGTGTTCGACAGCGCCATGTCCTTCGCCATGATTCGCCGCAGCCGGGTCGACGTCACCTTCATGGGCGCCTTCGAGGTCGACGAGCTGGGCAACCTGGCCAACTGGAAGATCCCCGGCAAGTTCTCGCCGGGCATCGGCGGCGCCATGGAGCTGGCGCAGAAGGTCAGGCGCCTGGTGATCCTCTGCTCGCACAACGACAAGCACGGCAACCCCAAGATTCTCACGCGCTGCCGCCTGCCGCTGACCGCCGAGCGCTGCGTGTCGCGGATCATCACCGACAAGGCGGTGATGGACGTGACGCCCGACGGGCTGGTCGTGGTGGATATCGCCGAGGGGCTGAGCGTGGCCGCGCTGCGCGAAGCCACCGAGGCTGAACTGATCGTCGACGACGCTCGACTGGGGAGGTTCTGATGCTCACCGCCACCGAGAAGCGCATCGTCGCACGCTGCGAGGCGCTGATGGACGACACCCTGGCACTGACCCGCGAGCTGGTGAGCGGCTACAGCGTGCTGGGCCGTGAGCACGGCGCCCTCGAGACCATGGAGCGCTGGTTCGCGCGCCTCGACCTGCCGGCCATCCGGGTGCCGCTGGACGCCCCCGGCTTCGCCGGCCACCCCCACCGCGCCCCGGTCGAGTGGGAGTGCCAGGGGCGCTACAACCTGGTGGCCCGACTCAACGCCGACGCCCCGGGGCCGCACCTGGTGTTCAACGGTCACCTCGACGTGGTGCCCGCCGAACCCATCGACATGTGGACCCGCCCGCCCTGGGAGCCGTGGCAGAAGGACGGCTGGCTCTACGGCCGCGGCGCCGGCGACATGAAGGCCGGCATCGCCGCCATGGTCATGGCCGTGCAGGCGGTGCGCGAGGCCGGCGAGAGCATCGACTTCCCGCTGACGCTGCAGACCGTGATCGAGGAAGAGTGCACCGGCAACGGTGCCCTGGCCTGCCTGCACCAGGGCTACAGCGGCGACTTCGTGCTGATCCCCGAGCCCTTCGGCGCGCAGATCTACGCCGGCCAGGTCGGCGTGCTGTGGTTCCGCATGCGCCTGGACGGCGTGCCGGCCCACGTGCTCGACACCCGTGCCGGCAGCAACGCCATCGAGGCGATCCTCGACTACCTGCCCGCCTTCAAGGCGCTGGAGGCCGAGATCAACGCCGGCCCACGCCCGGCCCCCTACGACGCCCTCGAGCACCCCTTCAACCTCAGCCTCGGCAAGGTCGAGGGTGGCAACTGGGCCTCCAGCGTGCCCGCCCATGCCATCCTCGAGGGGCGTGTCGGCTTCCCGCCGGGCATGACGCCCGACGCGGTGATGGCGCGCGTGCGCCGCTGCATCGCCGCGCGCCACGCCGAGCTGGGCGATGCCGGCCCCGCGCCGCGGGTGGAGTTCCACGGCTTCCGCTCCGAGGGCCACCTGGTCGATCTCGAGGCGCCGGGCATCGAGCTGCTCTCGCGCTGCCACCGCGACCTGCTCGGCGAGCCAGCGAAGACCTACCTCTCCACCTGCACCACCGACCTGCGCGCCTTCCACGTCAGCGGCGCCATCAACGGCACCTGCTACGGGCCGGTGGCGAAGCGTATCCACGGCGTCGACGAATGCGTGGAGATCGACTCGATCCGCCACGTACTGACCACCTATGCGCTGTTCCTTCACCGCTGGGCAGGAGTGGCCGACACGACGGGAGACGACGCATGAAGAACGTCTATCTGGTCGACTACGCCCGCAGCGCCTTCACCCGCGCCCACCCGCGCAAGCCGGAGGTGGACGGCTGGGCCGACGAACGCGGAGACGCCCTGCTCGCCCGGGTGATCGACGCCCTGCTCCAGCGCAGCGGCCTCGCCCCCGACGCGGTGGAGGAGCTCAGCGTCGGCTGCGCACTGCCGGTCAAGGAGCAGTGGAGCTTCGGCGGCCGCTATCCGCTGTGGCTCTCCCGACTGGGCCCGCAGGGCCGCGCGTGCGCCAGCCGCCAGATCGACCAGCAGTGCGGTTCGGGGCTCGCTGCCCTGCGCAGCGCCGCCCGCGAGATTCAGGCCGGCGCGGTGGACGTGGCCATCGCCGGCGGCTACGAGAACATGACCCGGGTGCCGATGGGCCCCACGCTGTTCCAGCAAGGCGTGCTGACCGCTCCCGGCGCCCTGCGGGACGCCGCCTGGCTCGAACTGGAGGTGGTGCTGAACATGGGCCTCACCGCCGAGCGCCTGGCCCGGGTGGCGGGGATCGAGCGCGATGCCATGGACACCTTCGCCCTCGAGTCGCATCGCCGCGCCGCCCGCGCCGAGGCCGAGAGCCGCTTCGACGGCGAGCGCCTGGCACTGGCCAACGCCGCCGGCGAGACGATCGTGCGCGACGCCAACGTCCGCCCCGACACCAGCCCGGAGCGGCTCGCCGGGCTCGACCCGGTGTTCCTCGAAGGCGGCCGGGTCACCGCCGGCAACAGCTCGCCGCTGACCTCCGGCGCCGCCGCCGCCGTGCTGATGTCGCCGGCCGCGCTCGTGCGCCACGCTGCCACGCCGCTGGCCCGGCTCGTCGCCTTCGCCGACGTCGGCGTGGTGCCGGAGCGCATGGGCGAAGGCGCCGCGGCAGCGGCCGAACGGGCCCTGGCGCTGGCCGGGCTCGATGCCCCCCGGATCGACGCCTGGGAGATCAACGAGGCCTTCGCCGCCGTGCCGCTTCACGCCATGGGCCGGCTCGGGCTCGACCCCGAGCGGGTCAACGTCTGGGGCGGCGCCCTGGCGCTGGGCCATCCGCTGGGCGCCACCGGCGTGCGCCTGGCCGGCACCCTGGCGCGCATTCTTGCCCAGCGCGGCGCCCGCTACGGTTGCGCCACGGCCTGCATCGGGGGTGGCCAGGGCACGGCCGTGATTCTCGAGCGCATGTGACGCCAACGAGAAGGCTTGTTAGTGTCGAATATGAAGATATGACGATGGAAAGGAGGTAACTGACCGCGAGGATCCGAAACCGCTGCTGAACCGAGGTACCACGAGGCGCGTCGCGACAGGGGTCGTGACGCCACCCACGACAACAACCCAGACTGAGCAGGCTACGACATGACAAATCGAACAACACCTTTCCATCGCCCCCTTCTCGGCGCCATCACCCTTTTCGGTGCCGTCTGCCTGGCAAGCCTGCCGGCCCAGGCGAGGGACCTGCCCGAGATTCAGGACGACGTCTTCCAGGTCGCCAATTCCGGCGCCTACCCGCCCTTCAGCTATGTCGACACGTCCGGCAACCTGGTCGGCTTCGACGTCGATATCGCCGAAGCCCTGGCCGAGCGGATGGGGGTCGAGGCCGATATCCAGACCTCGCCCTGGAACGGCATCGTCGCCGCCCTGGCCGGTGGCCGCTTCGATGCCTGCATCTGCAGCATGAGCGTCACGGAAGAGCGAGAGAAGGCCGTCGACTTCACCGACAGCTACTACCGCTCGGGGCTCTCCATCTGGGTTCAGGAGGGCACCGACGACGTCAACAGCATCGACGACTTCGCCGGCAAGAACGTCGGCTCCACCCTGGGGGAGACGGGCAATCAGTGGGCCACCGAGAACGGCGAAGGCAAGTGGCGCAACCAGACCTTCCAGGGCCTGCCCGACATGCTCAACGCGCTCACCACGGGGCGCATCGACGTCATGGTGGCCGACGACGTGCCCGTCTACGTGGCGCTGAACGACGAGGACATCGGCATCAAGCAGGTCGATGTCGGGGAGCTGCCCAGCTGGCCGGCCGCCATCGCCATCCAGAAGAACACGCCGGAGCTCAAGGAAGCCCTCAACACGGCGCTGGCCGAGATCAAGGAGGACGGCACCTACCAGGCGATCGTCGACAAGTGGATCGGTGAAGGGGTCGAGATCGAGTAGCCCTCCGCGACGCAGCAGGGCGCAAGCCCTGCTGAACCGGACCCTTCCGAACCACGACTATAGAGTCTAGGGGATCATGGACATCAACCTGATGATCGACATCACGCCGCTACTGGTGAAGGCGGCCTGGGTCACCCTCGATATTTCGGCTCGCGGCCTGTTCTTCGGCTTCTTCATCGCCTCTGCGCTGGTGGTGTTGCGAACCTCCCGGCACCTCCCGCTTCGCTGGCTGGCACGCGGCTACATCAGCGTCGTTCGCGGCACGCCCTATTTCGTCCAGTTGCTGCTGGTGTTCTACGGCGGGCCGGCGATCGGCCTGCGCATGGACCCCTTCACCTGCGGCGTGGTGGTGGGCGCCTTCAACATCGGCGCCTACATGAGCGAGGCCATTCGCGGCGCCATCGAATCGGTCGACAGCGGACAGAACGAGGCCTCGCGCTCACTGGGGTTCGGTCGCTTCGCCACGCTCCAGCACATCGTCCTGCCCCAGGCGGCCGGCCTGATGATCCGCTCCATCGGCGTGCTGGCCATCATCCTGATCAAGAATTCGTCGCTGGTCTCGATCATCTCGGTGGTCGAGCTGACCTACCAGGCCCAGCGGCTGATCGGCTCCACCTACAAGCCCCTGGAGGTCTTCACGCTGAGCGCGCTGATGTACATCGTCATCATCTATGCGGTGATGGGCCTCGTCGAGCTGCTCTACCGGCGCGCCACGCGCTACACCTTTCTGTAGCGGCTCCGGGCCACAAAACAACAGGTAGCCCCCATGGAATTCGACTTCAGTCCCGTCATCACCTACTTCCCGACCCTGGCCAGGGGCATCGGGGCCACGCTGCTGATCGCCGTTGTGGTCGCCCTGCTGTCGGTGCTCGGCGGCCAGCTCGTCGCCGTGATCTCCATCTTCACCAGGAAGGCGGTCAGCTGGCCGCTGCGCTTCTTCATCTGGCTGTTCATGACCACTCCGCTGCTGCTGCAGCTCTACTTCCTCTATTTCGGCATCGGGGAGTGGATCCTGATCCCGGCCGTCGCGGTCGGCGTCCTCGGCCTCGGCTTCCACTACATGGCCTACAACGCCGACATCTTCATCGCCACCATCAAGTCGGTCTCACACGGGCAGTACGAAGCCTCGCGGTCGCTGGGCTTCGGGCATCTCGCCACCCTCTTCTACATCATTTTGCCACAGGCCTTCTATCGGGCCGTTCCCCAGCTCGGCAACAACATGATCATCATGGTCAAGGACACCTCGGTGCTCTCCGCCATCGGCATCGCCGAACTGGTCTACCGCTCGCAGTACGCCATCAGCGTGACGTTTCGTCCTTTCGAGTTCTATATCACGATCGCCGCCATCTACTACCTGATCAACGTGTTGATGGAAAGCGGGCAGTACTGGTTCGAGCGCCGCGCCGCCAACCGCCGATAACGAGGAATACCCATGACAGCAGCGACAGACACGCCGATGGTCGAACTCAAGGGGGTCAAGAAACGCTTCGGCGCCCTCGAGGTGCTCAAGGGCATCGACCTCAAGGTCGACCGCGGCAAGATCATCTCCATCATCGGCCCGTCGGGGTCGGGAAAGAGCACCCTGCTGCGCTCCATCAACAACCTCGAGGAGATCGACGAGGGCCGCATCCTGCTGGACGGCGTGCAGGTCAACCGACCCGACCTGAAGGGGCTCGCCTTCGAACGGCACATCAACCACATACGCCAGAACATGGGCATGGTGTTCCAGCACTTCAACCTGTTCCCGCACCTCTCGACGCTGGAGAACGTGACGCTGGCGCCGAGAAAGCTGAAGGGCATGGATGCCGGGAGCGCGCGGGAGCTGGGCATGGAGCTGCTGGAACGGGTGGGGCTGGCGGACAAGGCCTCGGTCTATCCCAGCGCCCTGTCCGGCGGTCAGAAGCAGCGCGTCGCCATCGCTCGCGCCCTGGCCATGCGTCCCAAGGTCATGCTCTTCGACGAGGCGACCTCGGCGCTCGATCCCGAGCTGGTGGAGGAGGTCAACCAGGTCATGAAGCGCCTCGCCGAAGAGCACATGACCATGCTCATCGTGACCCACGAGATGGCCTTCGCCCGCGACGTGTCCGACTGGGCCATGTTCATGGACGGCGGCGTGGTGGTCGAGGAGAACACCCCCGCTCACCTCTTCACCCACCCCGACCACGAACGCACCCGCCACTTCCTGCGCAAGCACCTGGGCAACCAGCCGCAGACGCAGCCGCACGGCTGACTGGCGAGCCGGCGTCGCCGTGCGCCACGCTCGGGGGCGTGGGCGCCAAACGCAGCGGGGAGGCCACTCGGCCTCCCCGCTTGCTCGTCACGCCGGGCTCGGACTCAGGCGCAGTCCGCCGCGCCCTCGCCGAACATGTCGAACAGCAGCTCGCGGCCCATGGCGGTCAGCACCAGGCGCCCCTGCTCGTTGTAGACGGCCGCCTCGCTGCTCTCGAGCACGCGCTGGCAGGCGCGCCACTCCTGGGAGGCCTCGCGCAGCTGGCGCAGGGCGCGGCTGTCGAGCCCGCGGAAGGGAATGGTGATGGTCTCCAGCACGTGGCCGTGCTGGTAGAGCAGGAAGGCGGCGCTCGACAGGCACTGCCGCAGGCTGCGCTGGATACCGGCGTTGGGCGTGGTGTCGATCGGCATGGTGCACTTCCTCTCGCAAGGGCTTTGCTGCGCTGCATATTAACACCAAAGTCTAACGCCACCAAGGTCGAATAAGCCACGCCCCAGGCGCGATTGCCACGCGAGCGACCGAGCCGAGTGGCGGCGAACCAGGCACGCAGGGCGAAGGAGGGTCACGGCAGCGCGCCGACCGGGGTCGGGGTCGCGAAGATAGGGCCAGCGGGGATAGGGCCAGCGGGGATAGTGCCAGGGAGAGGAGCCGGCACATACGGCTCGGCCAGGGGGGAGCCGACCAAGGACTCGGGGCCGAAATGGAGGCGGCCCCGACAGCCACATCCCGGCACACGCGGCCACCACTACCGTTGCTCCCTTCCGGGCCTGGCGGGGTTTGCGGTTTAGCGTTGCGGGAGGACCGACGGGGCCACCACGACACGATGCCTGGGGGGCATCGAACCCGGCCTGCATCAATGGCTTGCCGAGTGCGCGAGCACTATACCAGCGGCCGAACGGGCCAGCAAGCGCACTCGAAGGCGAGCGGAGATGCGATCATGTGAAACGTTGATATTTCGTGTAGGGTAAAGAAAAGCGAGAAACAACGACACGTCCAACGAACGCTCAGGAGGGGCAGACCATGAACAAGGATCCCAACAAGGGCTACATCGCCCTGCTTGGCTGGAGCCTCAACGCCATCGAGGCCGCCGAGAATTTCGACCGCCGCTATATCGTGGTGGCGCCGGAATGGGCGGAGGAATACTGCCAGAAACACGACATTCCCCACATCTCGTGGAACTTCGAGCGGCTCAACGATCGCTCGATGGAGATCGCCGAAACCCTGCAGGAGATGGGTGTGGACGTGGCGATCCCCCTGTTCGAGGAAACCGTCGAATGGGCCGGCGCGATCAACTCGCTGCTGCTCGACAACCCGCGTCTCTACGGCCAGTCGCTGCTGCTGCGCGACAAGGCGCTGATGAAACGCCGCGCCCAGCTTGGCGGCATTCGCGTGGGCATCTTCGAGGAGGCCCACGACAAGGGGGATGTCATCCGCTTCCTCAAGCGCGTCAACCAGACCCTGCTCAAGCTCGACGGCGATCCCAACGACCCCATCCACCTCAAGGCCTTCGACAAGGCCGGTTGCCTGGGGCACCGGGTGATCCGCACGCCCGACGAGGTCGATACCATTCCCGACGAGGAGTTCCCGGTGCTGATGGAGTCGCACCTGGACGGCTGGGAGTTCGCCGTGGAGGCGTGGATCCACGACGGCAAGATCGCCTTCCTCAACATCTCGGAGTACGTCACCCTGGGATACTCGGTGTTCGTTCCCGCCTCACCGGAGCTGGAGCAGTACCGTCCCCAGATCACGGCCCAGATCGAGAAGCTGATCAAGGCCTTCGACATCGACTTCGGCCTGATCCACCCCGAGTACTTCGTCACCAGCGACGGCGAGATGTACTTCGGCGAGGTCGCCTACCGCCCACCCGGCTTCAAGGTGTTCGAACTGCTCGAGCGGGTCTACGGCTTCAACGCCTACCAGGCCAGCATGCTGGTGTTCGACCCCCGGAGCACCCCCGAGGAGGTCAAGGCCTTCTTCCCCCGGGAGGTGGAGGATGCCAAGTGCTACGCCGGCTGCTTCGGCGTCTATCCGCGGCGTCGGGTGGTCAGCCGCCTGGAGATTCCCGAGGAGATCGAGGAAGACCCCTACTTCGAATCCCACGAGCTCACTTCGCCGCTGGAGGAGACCGTGACCAAGCGCACCGCCTTCGGCACCCACTGGGGGCTGATCTACTTCAAGGGTGACGACCCGCACCGGCTGAGAGAGCTGCTGAAGCATCAGGAAGAGCTTGATTTCTACGTCTGATCAGGGCGTCATGGCACGACAGCCCGATCACAAGGAGTCCGCGTGACCACGAATCGGCACACGCAAGAGGCCAATCCGCCAGCGGACGATGACAAGCTCCGCGGGCTGTTGGCAAACCTCGACGAAGCCGCCCGGATGCTCGGCGAGGCGCGCGACTTCGCCAAGCCGGGCAAGCTGCCTCGCGTGCTGGATACGGCGCGCCGCGTGCTGCTCCAGCCCGGTGGCGCCGCCGCCCTGGAGGCGCGTGCCCAGGCGCTCGAGGAGGCCGGCGTGTTCCTCGGCTCCGATTGGGCCACGCCGCAGTACCTGCTGCCTTCGCTGACCACCTATGCGCTGAAGAGCACGGATGCCAATACCGTGGTGATCGAGGCGTTGAGCGAGCTGCGCCTCCTGGCGGTGGCCAAGGGCGGCTATGCCCACCCGCAGGTCTCCGCCGAGCAGGCCCATCACTACCTGACCCAGGTCCTGGCGATCAACCTCTGGCTGCTGTTCAGTGCCCCCAGCGAGGCCGAGCGGGAGACCCAGGGGCGGCTGGCGCGGATTCCCCGCCAGCTGTTCCACCACCTGGCCGAGCGCATCGGCTACGAGCACATCATCGACAAGTTGATCGAGGAGATCTGGCGCATCCTGCAGCAGCGGCCGATCCAGGTGGATTCGGTCAAGCAGATGATCACCCAGATCGCCATCTGCCAGGCCGACCCCGACATCGACCTGGGCGCCAGCGGCCAGGGCGCCGATCGCCTGGTGAGCTCGCTCTACGGGCCGACGCGGGCGTGCCGGGAGGACCCCGGCCTCGAGGTCTATCGCGAGCGGCTGGCGAGCATGGACAATGCCGCCCTGCAGGGCGAGGCCACCGGCTTTGCCCGCGCCATGCACGACACCGGGCTGGTGTCGCCCTATCACCCGGTGCTGCTGCGCCATCTGCTCGACCACGGCGATCACCTGCTGGCCGAGGCGCTGGGCCTCTCGTCGACCGGGCGCGACTGCCTGCTCTGCTATCGCGAACTGGCTCGCGCCCTGATCCGCAGCGCGGTGCACCCGGCCACGCCGCAGGCCGTCTACGGCCTGACCCTGATGCTGGAGCGCGGCATTCTCTACCAGCCCCCGGTGGCGCCGGCCATGTGGCGGCAACTGGGGCTGTCGCTGTCGGAATGGTCCCAGCAGCGCCTGAGCCTGGCCTTCGGCGACACCGTATCGCCGCGGGCGCGGCTGCTGGAGGGCGTGCTGTGCATGCTCGGCCTGCCGCTGGGGGTGGGCCAGGGCAACAACCCCACCTGCCAGTCGGCGCGGGCACTCTCCATGTGGGCCTACAACGACCCGGACTACCTGCTGCAGATGGTGGCCTGGGCGGCCCGCGACGACGAGATCGTCATGCACTTCGAGGGCCAGCCCGTCTCCTCGAGGGAGAGCATCGGCGGGGTGGCCCAGAGCCTGCCCATGGACCTCGACCCGGTATCGCTGATCGTGGTGCCGCACCTGGACCGCATCTACGCCGAAATGGGGCGGCGCTGCATCGGCCGCGAGGGCGATCCGCACCGCTGGGTCAACCCCGAGTTCCACGGCTGGTGGTCGGGCCGCGGCTTCCGCATCAACGTCGATGTCGCCACCGGCCAGCTGGAGGAGCTGGAGACTTTCCTGCGCCACTTCTATGCCAGCTACCACCCCTACTACAACGGCAACCAGCCGCTGATCCACCCGCAGCCGGCAGGCATCGCCGTGACCGACAGCGCGGCACGCTTCATCGGCTGGCACGCCATCACCATCCTGCGCGTGTCGCTGGACCCGTCGGAGGTGATGCGGGTCTACTTCTACAACCCCAACAACGACAGCGGGCAGGACTGGGGCGATGGCGTGCAGGTCAGCACCGACGGCAACGGCGAGCGCTTCGGCGAGGCCTCCCTGCCCTTCGAGCAGTTCGCCTCGCGCCTCTACATCTTCCACTACGACCCGCTGGAGCGCGGCGAGCTGGCCCGGATCACCCAGGAAGAACTCGACCGGGTGACCCAGTACGTGCATCGCAGCTGGGGGGCCGATCGCATACCCGCGGCGGATTTCCAGGCCGATGCCGGGCCACGCCCGCGGGACTACTGAGCGGGCCGGCCCAGCAGCCAGCGCGCCCAGAACGGGGCGAACAGCATCAGCGCCACCATGCGCAGCAGGTGATGAAAGGCGACGAAGACGGGGTCGAGATCCAGCGCCACCGCCAGGATCGCCATCTCGCCGATGCCGCCGGGAGCCAGCGCCAGCAGCGCCACATCCCGCGGCACATCAAGCAGCCGATGAATCAGCTCGGCAAAGCCGGCAAGCACCGCCAGCGCGACCAGGGTGGCGACGAAGGCCTCGCCGACGTAGCGCCCCAGCCGCGCCGAGGATAGCCCGCGAAAGCGCGCGCCGATGGCGCAGCCGAGCACCCACAGCATCAGGTTCATGCCCCACTCCGGCAGGCTCAGGCTGGCAAGGCCGAAACCGGACAGCAGGCCGGCGAAGAGCAGTGGCGCGAGCAGCGTGGGGCTGGGGAGGCGCAGGCGCCGCCCCAGCGGCAACAGCAGCGGCAATGCCAGCAGCATCCACGGCGCTGCGAGTTCGCGGTCCACCGCGGCAGCCACGTCGGCACCGCTGGCGCCCTCGAAGAACCAGAACAGCGGTGGCAGGATCATCACCACCAGCACCACCCGCAGCGACTGGGCGATGGCGATGCGCCGCGGGTCGCCGCCGGCCTTCTCCCCCATCAGGATCATCGCCGTCAGCGCCCCGGGCGCCGAGGCGAACCAGGCACTCACCGGGTCGAAGCCGCAGCGACGGTACCAGGCCGCCGCGGCCGCCGTGGAAGCGGCCACCCCAAGCAGCAGCAGCATGGCGGAGAGCGGCCAGTCGAGTACCCGCTCGGCCAGCTGTGGCGTCACCTGGCTACCCAGCACCAGGCCGAGCACGCCGAGGAACACCTCGCGCAGCGGCTCGGGCACGCGCACGTCGACCCCCTTCGCCGAGACCACCAGGTTGGCCGTCAGCGGCCCCAGCATCCAGGCCAGCGGCAGGCCGACGAGCTGGAACACCAGCCCGCCCACGGCGCCGATGGCCAGCGACCGGGCCAGCGCTTGTCCTTCGCTTCGATCCACGCGACTCCCTTCTGTTAACCGGCTAACGAAACGATTATGCCATAATGGCTGCCCCGCTTCCGGCCGTCGGAGTCGCCCCATGCCCCGCCTCGACCAACTGCTCGTTTCCCAGGGCCTGGCCCGTTCGCGCACGCGCGCCCAGCGGCTCATCCGCCATGGCCGGGTGAGCCTGGCGGAGAGCGGCCGCGTGCTGCGCAAGCCGGGGGAGAAGCTGCCCGAGCAGACCCGCCTTGCCGTGAGCGAGGATCCCGAGGAGCGCTACGTGTCACGCGCCGGCCTCAAGCTCGAGGCGCTCATCGAGGCCCTGGGCATGGCGCTGGAAGGCAAGCTGGTGCTCGACGTGGGCCAGTCCACCGGCGGCTTCACCGACTGCGCCCTGGCCTTCGGCGCGCGCCATGTGATCGGCGTCGAAGTGGGCCACGGCCAGCTCGACCCCGAACTGCGCGGCGACCCACGCGTGACCTGCCTCGAGGGGCTCAACGCCCGTGCCATGGCGGACGAGCCGCGCCTGCACGAGGCGCTGGCGGCCCAGGGCGACACGGCCCCCGACGTGACAGTGATGGACGTCTCGTTCATCTCGCAGACGCTGATCCTGCCGCAGATCGCCGCCCTGCTGCGCCCCGGTGGCGAGCTGCTGAGCCTGGTCAAGCCGCAGTTCGAGGTGGGGCCGGGCGGGGTCAACGCGCGCGGCATCGTGACCGACCCGCAGCGCTACGGCGAAGTGGAGAGCGCCCTTGGCACCTGCTGCGCCGAGCTGGGGCTGGCGATTCGCCACTGGCGGGAGAGCCCCCTCACCGGTGGCGATGGCAACCGGGAGTTCCTGCTGCACGCGGTGAAACGCTGACGGCCTCAGCGGCCGGCGTCGTCCCCACCCCCGCCGATCTCGATATCGCCGGGGTCGCCCCCCGCCCCGGGGGGCGGGAACGACTCCCCGCGGTCGTCCGAGGGCGTCAGCGTCTGCACCTTGCGCTTCGTCTCGCCGTCGGCGCGGTGCAGCCAGACATCGAGCTGGTTGAAGGCGATGTCGATGTCGTGCTCGGCAAACAGCTCGCCGACCCGGCAGTTGATTTCGTCGGTGGCGAAGAGCCGGTCGCCTAGCGAGTTGACGAATACCCGCAGCTCGAAGGTGAGCGTGCTCTCGCCGTAGTTCATGAAGAAGACCTGGGGTTCGGGGTCGTTCAGCACTCGCAGGTTCTCGTCGGCGACCTGGCGCAGCAGGCGGTGGACCAGGCGCTGGTCCGAACCGTAGGCGACGCCGAAGGTGAGGACGACCCGGGTGATGGTGTCCGACAGCGACCAGTTGATCAGCTGGTCGGTGATGAAGGTCTTGTTGGGGATGATGATCTCCTTGCGATCGAAGTCGGTCACCGTGGTAGCACGGATACGGATCTTGCTCACCGTGCCGGTCAGGTTGCCCAGGGTGATGGTGTCGCCGATGCGCACCGGCCGCTCGAACAGGATGATCAAACCCGAGACGAAATTGGCGAATATCTCCTGCAGGCCGAAGCCCAGGCCCACACCCAACGCCGCCACCAGCCACTGCAGTTGGCTCCAGGCCACGCCCAGGGTGGCCAGCGCCCCCACCAGCCCGGTGCCGACGATGGTGTAGGAGAGCAGTGTCGAGATGGCATAGGCGCTGCCCTGCTTGAGTTCCAGCCGCGACAGCACCATCACCTCGAGCAGGCCCGGCAGGTTGCGCGCCATGACCAGGGTCAGGACGAAGATCAGTACCGCGGTGAAGATATCGGCCACCGACAGCGCGCTGGTGACGAGATCCGAGCCGCCCTCTTCCCCTGCGTCCCAGATCGCGACATCGTTCAGATAGCCCAGTACCGTGAGCTGATCGGACCATACCAGATAGAGCAGCACGGCAAAGCCGATCAGCAGGAACAGCTTGGAGAGGCGCAGCGACTGCTGGTTGATCTGTTCCATGTCCAGCGGCGGTTCCTCTACCACTTCGAGCCCCCCCTCGGCACCCTCCTGGGCCTGGGTACGCCGCCTTATCAGCGCACGCCTGAAGGCCAGCCGGCGAGCCGCCACCGCCAGGCCACGCACCACCGACGCCTCGACCAGGATCCACATGGCCAGCAGATAGAGGGTGATGACGAAGCGGCCGATCAGGCTCAGCGCGGTGTACTCGAAGCCGGAAACGATCAGCCCCACCAGCACCAGCGGCACGGCGGCCATCAACAGCCCGAGGATCAGGCGGAACAGCTTGACGCCGAAGAACGGCGTATGGGCCAGGATCAAGCGTGCGAGCAGCACGCTCATGGCCAGCAGCCCGGCCAGCAGCAGTGTCAGCGCGATGGGCCGCGTGGTCAGGCTGATCTCGCCGTCGCGGGCCAGGGCGGAGATCAGCAGCACGGGGACCAGCGCCACGCCGAGCCAGCCAAGCAGCCAGCGCAAGCGCGCGACATAACCCGATGGCCAATAGAAGTGCTTGGTCGCCACCCCGTCGCGCACCAGCAGGCGCCGCGACCAGGCGAGGAAGCCCCAGGCCAGCGCCAGGTGCAGGAAGGCCTGTCCCAGGCCCGAGGCAATGCCGTCTCCGATGGCGTCCAAGGAGAAACCCAGGCCGGCCAGGGTCAGCGGCCCGGGCAAGGCCAGCAGGGCGTTGAGCCCGACCGCGAGCGGGGTATGCGCCTGGGAGTCGCTGCGCAGCCGGCCGATCTGGTCGTGCAGCGCGGCCAGCCGGCGCTGTATGCGGCGCCGCAGCCCCAGCAGCACAACCGCCGCCAGCACGAAGGGGGCTCCCGTCAGGGCCTCGGCACCAGGGGTGCGCCAGTGTACCGGCAGCACCTCGCGCCACTCGCCCTGCTGCCATTCGGCGGCCAGGTTGGCGGGAAGATTGCGGAACCAGGCCAGATCCAGCGGGCGGGTGTTGGCGATCCAGAACAGCTGCTCGTCGATGGTGGTGCGCAGCTCATGCGAGGTATCGAGCAGCTCTTGCTGGTTGAGCTGCAGTTCGATGGCCGTGCTCAGCAGGCTGCCGTAGGTCTGCTCGAGCTGGTCGACCAACTGGCGGCGCGAGTGGTAGAGCCCCTGCAGCGATTCCACCAGTGCCTCGCTGACCTCGACGCCGGCCTCCTCGAGGCGCTGGTTGGCCAGGCGTTCGCTCTGGCGCAGGGCGTCACGCTGGCGCACCAGGTCGAACTGGCGCAGGCGCAGGTCGGCGATCTCGTCCTGCAGGTTGCGCCTGGCATCGACCTGGGGCAGGGAGCGGCGCTGCTCGCGCAGGATGCGCGACAGCAACAGGCTGCCGCGAATCGCCTCGATCTGTTCGTTGAGGCTGCGCTCCAGCTGGCGCACGTGATCGAGCTGGCTGCGAATCGCCAGGCTCTCGCGCACCAGCCCGTTGTGACGGTCGTTGGCCCGCAGCAGCTCGAGGCTGAGCTCGCGGTTGGCCTTCTGGGCGCGCTCGAGCACCGGGTGGCCGGCTTCGAGCAGCGGGTCGTCTCGCGCGGCATCGGCGATCGCCTGCTCCGTGGCCAAGCGGCGCTGACGATCGATCACGCTCTGCAGCAGGGTCAGCTCGGCTTCCTGACGTGCAATCTGCTGGGTCAGCAGGTCGCGGCGCTGCTGGGCCAGTTCGCGCAGCCGGGTGTTGCTGCCCAGCTCGCGCTGGCGCAGGCGCAGCGTGCGCTCGGCCAGGAGACGCTCGACCTCGAGCTGCCAGAGCTGGGGCGAATCGTCGCTGGCCCCCTGCCCCTCCAGCGCATCGAGCGAGCGGCGCGCGCGCTCGGCAGCCTGCATCGCCTCGGCGATGGACTGCTGGGCGCGCTCCGGCAGGGTCTGGGCGGAAAGCAGCTGGGCGTTGACGTCGGCCAGGCGGTCCTGCTGCTGCTGCAGTTCGAACACCGCCTCCTGCCTGCGATACTCCAGCTCCTCCAGCGGCACATCGTCGAGCTCGGCGATGGAGCGATCGAGCGCCGCCTCCTCCTCCTCGAGGATCTCCCGCTCCAGGCGCAGCAGTTCGGCGGGAGCCTCCTCCAGCCGCTGTTCCAGGGCCTCGAGCCGCTCCTCGACCCCCTTCAGCTCCTCTAGGGCGCTCAGCGTCGCCTCCAGGGCGTCGATATCGCGCTGCTCGGCGTCGGATACGCTCACGCCCTCCTCGGGGCGCAGCTCGGCCAGGCGTTCCTCCACCGCCTCACGATCGGGCAGGTGTTCCTCGGCCGCGACGCGCCCCCCGGCCAGCAGCAACGGCAACAGCAGCAGCAGGACGCACCAGACGGAAACGCGCCGCGCCGCGTGGCCGGCCCGGTATCGACGATGGAACACTGGAAAAGGCAATTCGTTCACACTAGCCCTCGGTCGGCGTGATCTCGCGGCTTCGTGTCGATTCTCGGTCCCACGGCAGCGCAAGGCAATGGGAAGCCTGAACTAAACCGGGTTCGGGGCCTGCGGTGCACCTGGATCCGCAGCAGGCGAAAGGCAGGCGCATGGTTGACTTGAGGCCCGGACGTGTTAGAAACAGCGTTCATCCACCCTTCCTTCGGTCCCGCCGCCATGATGCTTCGTCGTTCGACTTCCCAGGCTGTTCTCGCGTTGCTGCTGGCCGGGGCCGCCGGTACCGTCCTGGCCCAGGAAGGCCCGCTCACCGCTGCGGAGCGCGCGGCGATCGAAGCGCGCATCGAGGCACTCGGCCAGGAGATGGACTCGCTGCGCCAGCAGTTGACCGAGGATCGGCTGCAGTCCGGTGAAGGCCGCCTGGGGCTCAGCGAGGTCGTCACCATCGCCTCGGAGCAGGAGCTCGAGCCGGTGGAGGAACGCCGTCAGCTCGAGCGGGAATCGTCGCTCAACCCCTTTGCCATCACCACGCACCGGCGCAACTACCTGCTGCCGCTGAATTACGACCGCCGCCCCAACCAGGAGGTCTTCGGCGACGTCGACCGGGACGGGACCCCGGACCGCGCCGAGGTCAAGTTCCAGTTCAGCGCCAAGTTCAACCTGATCGAGCGTCTCTTCGGCGATTACGGTGGCGATCTCTACTTCGCCTATACCCAGCGCAGCTGGTGGCAGGCCTACAACGCCGATTCCTCGGCGCCGTTCCGCGAGACCAACTACGAGCCGGAGGTCTTCATCGACTTCGAGAATCGCTGGTCGTTGCTGGGCTGGACCAACATCAACAATCGGCTGGGCTTCAATCACGAGTCCAACGGGCGCTCGGGCGACATGTCGCGCAGCTGGAACCGGGTGATCCTGGAATCGACCTTCATCAACGACGACTGGCTGGTCAGCGTGTCGCCCCACTGGCGCGTTCCCGAGTCCGAAGGCGACGACGACAACCCCGACATCGAGCGCTACATGGGCTACGGCACCGTCGGCGTCGCCCGGCGGCTCGGCGACAGCGAGGTGAGCCTGGAGTGGCACGGCAACCCCAGCGCCGGCCACATGGGGACCCGGGTGGACTATTCGTGGCCGCTGTTCGGCAACATCCGTGGCCATGTGCAGTATTTCTACGGCTACGGCGACAGCATGATCGACTACGACCACCGTACCCAGCGCATCGGCATCGGCTTCAGCCTCAATCCGATCTTCTCGGGCAACGACGACACGTTCCCCGATTGATTCCGCTCGACGACGCAGCGAAGCGACGTTGAAGTCGCAGTCGCTAATGCTATGCTGAGCCTGTAATCCCCCGTCAAAGGAAGACTTTCATGGCCTCTCGCACACCGCATGTCGACGAAACCACACGGCAATTGAAGGAAGACCTGCACCAGTTGAGCCACACCATCGAGGAACTGGTGAGTGCCACCGCCGACGATTCGCGCAGCAACATCAAGGAGCTGCGCGAGCGCGCCGAGAAGCGGCTGAAGGAGACCCGGGCACGCCTCGAGGCCCGTGGCGAACGGCTCTACGGCGAAGCCCGCGACACCCTGCACCACCAGGCCGATGCCTGCGACCGCTACGTGCACGACAACCCCTGGACCAGCATCGGCATCGGCGCCGCGGTGGGCGTGGTCATCGGTATGCTCATCGGGCGTCGCTGATGGCGTCCAGTGAAGGACCGGTTCAACGCCTGTTCGTCATCGCCAGGCGCCTGCTGGCAAGCCTGGTGGCCACCGGCGAGACGCGCCTGCGTCTCGCCGTGCTGGAACTCGAGGAGGAGCGTGCGCGGCTCGTCACTCTGCTGCTGCTGCTGGGCTTGAGCCTGGTGCTGCTGTTGCTGGGGCTGGGCATGCTCACGCTGCTGGTGGTGGTGCTGTTCTGGGATACCCACCGCCTGGCCGCGATCGGCATCAGCGCCCTGCTGCTGCTGGGAAGCGGCCTCGTCATCGCCCTGCTGGGGCTGCGCCAGGCCCGGCGCCACACCCTGCTCAAGGAGACCCTGGCCCAGCTCGCGCTGGACCGCCACCTGGTGGGGGAGCAGCGTGACACGTCGCGACAGTGAGCGTACCCCAGGGCCGTCTCGCGCGCAGCGCAAGGCCGAACTGCTGGCGGCGATCGAGCAGCAGCGCATCGACATCCTGGTCGAAGCCGAGCGCTGGCAGCACGCCTCCGCTTCCCTCGATGCGGGCTGGCAGCGCCTCAAGCAATACCGCGGGTTGGTGTACCTGGCCGGTGGCATCCTGCTGGTCGGCGGCGCACGCCACCCCAACTCGGTGCTACGCGTGGTCAGGCGGCTTGCGGCCGGCGGCTTGCTGCTCAACCGCGCACGGCGGATCCTGCAGCAGGTACGCTGAACTCGGCCGAGCCCCTCCCGGCCGGGTCGCGCCCTTCGCCTAGCCCCTTTTCCGCCGCCGGCACCTCCCCTCTGGCACTTGCCTAGAGCTGGGCCTCGGCGTGATGGCGCCGGTGGGCCACGCCCGGCACCCACTTCATCCAGCTCTCGCCGTGCTTGAGACGCTTCTCGATGAAGCGCCGGGTGCGGCGCTGGCCTTCGCTGGTGTCGGAGGACCATACCGCCAGTGCCGCCAGGAACAGGCTGGTCAGCGCCACTTCCTCCACCTGGGCGCGCCGGGTGCCGTAGCGCGCCTCGAGGCGCGCCGCCTCGCGCAGCCACTGGACGGTCCGCGACAGGTCGAAGACCATCGGCACCCAGGTGTGCGGATGCGGCAGGTGCGCCTTGGTCCGGAGCATCTGCAGGGTCACCCGACGGTGCGCCGCGTAGGTATCGAACCAGGCCTGCAGGCAGTGCTCGATACGCACGCGCTCCGGCCAGTCGTCGAAGGTATCGGGCTTGGTGGCCAGCATGGCGCGCCAGCCGCGCTGGAACCAGGCGTTGGCCACGTCGTCCATGTCGCGAAAGCGCTCCAGCACCACGGACATCGGCAGCTCGAGGCTGCGCGCCACTTCGGAGAGGCGCACCCCTCTCCAGCCATGCGTCTCGGCCTGGCGCACGGCTTCGTCGACGATGCGGTCGACGAAGGGGGACACCTCGGATCGGGAGGCGTCCTGGATCGCAATCATGGTCATGGCGGGCCCTCTGTTTCCAGCGTGGTTCTGTCATGCAGCATAGACCGGATTCCCGCCGTGGCCATCAGGCCGCGCGCTCCAGGTAATGGATGCAGAACAGGCCGTCAGGGTCGGTCCAGTGGGCCCGCGGCTCGAAGCCGGCGCGGCCGGCCAGCTCGCGAAAGCCGGCGACGCTGTACTTGTAGGAGTTCTCGGTATGCAGGCTCTCGCCCTGGCCGAAGTCGATCCGCTCCCCTGCCACGTGGATGGCCTGGTCGTTGCGGCTCACCAGGTGCATCTCGATGCGTGAGTCGGCCTCGTTGTAGAAGGCGTGATGACGAAACCCCCGCGGCTCCACCTCGGCCGCGAACTCGTCGCGCAGGCGCTGCAGCAGGTTCAGGTTGAAGGCCGCGGTGACCCCGGCCGCGTCGTTGTAGGCGGCATCGAGGATCGCCCGGTCCTTGATCAGGTCGACGCCGACGAGCAGCCCCCCGCCCGGCGGCAGCAGCGCGGTCAGCCCCTCGAGGAACGCCTCGGCTTCCTCGGGGGTGAAGTTGCCGATGCTCGAACCGGGAAAGAAGGCCACCGGTCGTTCGCCCGACAGCCCCTCCGGCCAGGCCATGGGGCGAGAGAAATCGGCGCAGGCGGCGTGAACCTCGAGCCAGGGGTAGTCCATGGCCAGCCGCCGGGTGCTGTCGAGCAGGAAGTCGCGGGAGATGTCCACGCCCAGGTAGCAGGCCGGATGCAGCGCCTCGAGCAGCAGGCGCACCTTGCGGCTGGCGCCGCTGCCCAGCTCGATCAGGGTGGCGTCGCGGCCGGCCACCTCGGCGATGGCGGGGGCGGCATCGCGCAGGATCGCCTCCTCGGTGCGGGTCGGATAGTACTCGGGTTGCCGGCAGATGGCGTCGAACAGCTCCGAGCCGCGGCGATCGTAGAAGAACTTGGGGGAGGTGTGCTTGGGGGTGGCGCTGAGCCCCGCCAGCAGCTCCTCGTAGAGCGAACCCGCCGCCTCCGGCGGGTGCTGGTCGTGAAAGCGTACGAACGATTCCATGTCAGGCCTCCCTGGCGAGCCGAAAACCGGAAAATGCCCAGCGGGCGTGGGGCGGGAAGAAGTTGCGGTAGGTCGGTCGCACATGGTCCGCCGGCGTGGCGCAGCAGCCGCCGCGCAGCACCATCTGCCCCGACATGAACTTG
Organism: Billgrantia lactosivorans; assembly: GCF_003254665.1. Classification (GTDB taxonomy): domain Bacteria; phylum Pseudomonadota; class Gammaproteobacteria; order Pseudomonadales; family Halomonadaceae; genus Halomonas; species Halomonas lactosivorans. The sequence continues at coordinate 956,550 of NZ_QHGY01000001.1, forward strand.
CCGTTGTACTCGCCCAGCGTGCCCGGCAGGGTGCGAAACCCCGGATAGGGCCGGTAGGCGCTGCCGGTCCACTCCCAGACGTCGCCGAACAGCTGGCTCGCGACCCCGCCCGGGGCCGGGACCGCCACCGGCTGCAGGTGGTCGCGCTCGACGAAGTTGCCGGCGATGGCCGCGTCGCGGGCGGCCACCTCCCACTCCGCCTCGCTGGGCAGGCGCGCGCCGGCCCAGCGGGCATAGGCATCGGCCTCGAAGAAGCTGACGTGCACGACCGGGGCATTCTTGTCGACCGGGCGCAGGCCGCCCAGGGTGAAGTGGTGCCAGCCATCGTCGCGCTTCACCCAGTAGAGCGGTGCCCGCCAGTCAGCCTGGCCGACCTGCTGCCAGCCATCCGAGAGCCACAGCTCGGGGCGGGTGTAGCCGCCGTCCTCGATGAAGGCCAGGAACTCGCCATTGGTCACCGGCCGGTTGGCCAGCTGGAACGCCTCGAGGAACTGGCGATGCGGCGGCCCCTCGTTGTCGTAGGCGAAGCCGGTGGCCGGATCGTGGCCCACGCGGCGGACGCCCGCGGCATGCTCGAGCCAGGCCAGCCCGCCGGGCGCCTGTGCCAGCGGCGGTACCAGGTCGTCGCGATAGGCCGGGCACAGCGGGTTCTGGGCCAGGATGTGCTTGATGTCCATGAGCAGCAGCTCCTGGTGCTGCTGCTCATGGTGCAGGCCCAGCTCCAGGCGCCGGAAGATCTCGCCGGCATGCTCGGGTGGCGGCGATTCGAGCAGCTCGGCCATGGCGGCATCGACGTGGGCGCGAAAGCGGTAGACATCGGCCACCGTGGGACGCGACAGCGTGCCGCGCCGGGGCCGCGGAAACGGCACGCCGTGGGTCTCGTAGTAGGAGTTGAAGAGAAAGTCGTAGGCGGGGTCTAGCGTTCGGTAGCGGGCGTGGAAAGGGGCGAGGATGAAGGCTTCGAAAAACCAGGTGACGTGGGCCAGATGCCACTTCGGCGGGCTGACGTCATCCATGCTCTGGATGACATGGTCCTCCGTGCACAGCGGGGCGCAGAGCCGCTCCGAGGCCTCGCGCACGCGCTGATAGCGTCTCAGCCACTCCTTGGTGTGCAGGGTATCGAGGGTTTCCGACTGATGGGGGTCTTGCAGCTGGTGGGCAAGCGGGGGCATGGCGCACTCCTGTGACGAACCACATCCTGGGGGAGCCTGCCGGACCTGACGCGGATCCAGTGCGAGATCCGGTCGTCAAGTCCGGCAGGCTCCGAGACGAACCGATGCCACCAGCGTAGCAACGCCCCGCGCCACCCCCGGTTACGTTCGGTAAGATTTTGTCGCCCCGAGGGCCACGCAGGCACGCCCCGCCAGCGCTACAGCGCCAGGCCGCAGGCCACCCCCGAGGCCCATGCCCACTGGAAGTTGTGGCCGCCAAGCTCGCCGGTGACGTCGAGCACCTCGCCGATGAAGCGCAGCTGCGGCACCCCCTCGACGCTGAAATCCTTCGACGAGATCGGTGCGGTGTCGACGCCGCCCAGGGTCACCTCGGCGGTGCGCCAGCCCTCGGTGCCGGCCGGCTTGAGGCGCCAGCGCTGCAGGCGCTGCTGCCACGCCTCGATGCGGGCATTGGAGAGCTCGGCCAGGACCGGGTCCTCGCCGTGCCACTCGGTCAGCGCCTGGGCCAGGCGCCGCGGCAGGCGCTCGCCGAGCCAGGTGGAGAGCTGGCGACGCGGAGCCTCACGACGCGCCGCGGCGAGCGCCTCGCTGAGCGCGAGGTGGGGCAACAGATCGACCTCGAGCTCGTCGCCTGGCTGCCAGTAGCTCGAGATCTGCAGCATGCCCGGGCCGGAGAGGCCGCGGTGGGTGAACAGCATCGGCTCGCGATAGCAGCGTTCACGCCCCGGCCCCAGGCGCCGGCCGTCGCGCACGGCGCTGACCGCCACGTCGCAGGCCACGCCGGCCAGGTCGGCCACGCGTGCCTTCCACTGGGAGGTAAGGGTGAAGGGCACCAGCGCCGGGCGCGTCTCGGTCACCGCCAGGCCGAACTGACGGGCGATATCGTAGCCGAAGCCGGTCGCGCCCAGGGTGGGAATCGAGAGCCCGCCGGTGGCGATCACCACCGCCCCGGCCTCGATGCGCCCCATGGAGGTGGCGAGCCGCATGCCCTCGCCGGCGGTTTCGATACGCTCGACGGCGGTCTTCAACCGCAGCTCCACCCCGGCCCATTCGCACTCGGTGAGCAACAGGGCGAGCAGCTCCTTGGCGGAGTGGGCGCAGAACAGCTGGCCCGGCGCCTTCTCCACGTAATCCACGCCATGCCGCTCGACCAGCTCGACAAAGTGCTCGGGGCGATAGCGCTTGAGCGCCGAAATGCAGAAGTGCGGGTTGGCCGAAAAGAAGTTGGCCGGCCCGGTGGCCAGGTTGGTGAAGTTGCAGCGCCCTCCCCCGGACATCAGGATCTTCTTGCCCGGCTTGTTGGCGTGGTCGAGCACCAGCACGCGCCGCCCCGCCTGCCCCGCCGTGAGCGCACACATCAACCCGGCGGCACCCGCACCGACGATGACGACATCGAACCCTGGAGACGACATTGGCATACCGATGATGGAAAAGGGGGCCGATTCTAGCAGAATTCGCTGACGACCGGCCAAGGCCGCGGGGCCTCCGGGCATGGCGTGCTTGAGATCGACGAGTTTACTTCGCAGAGATCTAATTCAGACTTTATTATTATAAATATACGACCAAAGGATGAGAAATATAATCCAGGTTAACCCGTGATCTTAAATTACATTTGATAAGACACGCACATCACAAAAGGTTACACCTGACCCTCCAATATATACAGAACTACACAAATGACCAGAGTCACCAAGAAGAACTTATAACGCATTATCACGCAAGGGATACCGGAGGGACGCTGCCTATGTCCACCCACGCCTACGTTCTCGTCGTGCTACGTACGCTCAATGACCCCGTGGAAAAGGAGTACGTACGTGCCCTGCGAAAAAAAGGTTATGCGATCGAGTTCGTCACCCAGGAGCAGGATCCCCTTCCGCTGCTGCTCGCCGAGCCCCCCATTGCTGCCTGCTTCGAATTCGACTATCCCGATCTCCAGGGCCTCACCGACCTGAGGCAGGCCAAGCAGCGTGCCCCCTCGGTGCCCCTGCTGATGATCACCCAGGCACACTCCGAGAGCCTGGCGGTGTGGGCCTTCCGGACCCGGGTATGGGATTATTTCGTGCAGCCGGTCGATCTCGTCAGGTTCCTGGCGGTCCTGGAGAGCCTCGCGCAGCTGAGGTCGGCCAACGCCGGCACGCAGGCGAGGCGGCCGGCGGCGGAGTTGAGCAACCAGATTCCCGCCGAAGCCCGCCTGCACTGCCACTCGTCGAACCATCAGCGCGTCCAGTTGGATCGAGCCATCAGCTATATCGAACAGCACCTCCACCAGAAGGTGGCCCAGGCAGAGGTGGCCGAGCGCTGCGGCATGAGCGCCTTCCAGCTCAGTCGGCTGTTCCGCAAGCTGACCAACACCACCTTCCAGGGCTTCCTGCTCGAGCGACGCATCACCGAGGCACAGCGGCTGCTGGCCAACCCCAAGGTCTCGATCACCGATGTCTGCTTCAGCGTCGGCTTTCGCGACCTCTCCTACTTCACGCGCACCTTCCAGAAGCACGTCGGCCAGACCCCGACCCTCTACCGTCAGTCGCTGAATCTGCCCGGCCCTGCCACCGCCATCGAGGCGACCAGGCTGGCGGCGGAGCCATGCGACGCCGCCTCGCCAGCCGGCAAGGCACTGCCCGAAACGGGCAGCACCGAGGCTGTCGCCCTGAGCCTTCGCGCGTCGAGCTGAGCGACCTCGCCCCGGTGTCTCTTGCATTGCGGCAGCGCGCGCAGCGCTGGCCGGAACCAGCGCTGCCCTACCGGGGCGGAGGTCAATCCACCAGCACGGGTATCTCCGCCAGAATGCCGAAATTCTCCCCGCCCGACTGCCCCTTGGGCTCGTGATAGCTGCAGCTGGGCAGGAAGTAGATGCTCTTCTGACGCCAGCCGCTCTCCTGCGAATCACTGCTCCACGTTGCCAGGCTGCCATCGGAATCGCGGATATTCATCGCCGTCACGAAATCGTCCCAGCGCGTCACGCCATCGGGATCGGAATTTTCCCAGGTGCCGGGGGAGACCCCCTCGCTATCTTCAGGCGGCTCCTCCATCTTCCAGGGGGCGTCATCATCGATCTTGTTGGCCTGATCCACGATCCAGGCGATATTCAGGTTTACCGCGCCTACCAGCGGGTTGCTCGGTGCGATCCCCTCCTCGCAGTCGACGACGGGAAGCGTGAGACTCCACAGGCGCTCCTTGTCCGTTTCCTCGACCCAGCATTCGTAAAGCGCCTGGAAAGCCGCCTGGACCTGGCCGTTGTTGGTGGAGATGTCCTCCCCGAAGTGCATCTCTTCGGGATTCCCGTCGCCGCAGATAAGGGCTTTCAGCTCGCTGGCACTCGATGCGCCGCTGTCATCGTGGGCAAAGTTCGTCCACCCCCCCGTCTGGTCTCCTTCGGGAATGAACCGCCCCACATCGCATGAATAGGAGTCCCCGTCCGTAATGGCTTCGCGGCACATGGCGATGGGCTGATCGACGTCTTCGGGCCTGAGAGTACCCGCGAAGCCGATATACGCCACCGCGCGGGCGGATGCCTCGTAGCCTTCGAACCCAAGCACACGGCCGAAGAAGGCCGCCACCGGTGTCTGTTCCCGCGCCGTCACCACCTCGACGGCATTGATGAAAGGTTCATACGGATCGTACACGTCAAGCTCAGCTGTGGTCTTTTCGTGCAGATCCACGGGATCGAGGGACTCATCCGGGGTGAAGGTTCGCGAACCAAAGCTCCAGTGCCCACGCTTGACACTCACCACTTCGACTTCGCTGTTCTGGCTGTTGTTCGCCTTGGCAGCGGACTCGGCATGGGCATTGGCCTGCGGGTTGACCGAACTCCCATCCTCGGTATACAGGAACCGTGCCCCGGCCAGGGCCCCGGCATCGGCGGCGTTATGCAGCTCGTTGCGGGCGACAAAGAGATTGCCCCCGTCCACCGAGAGCGCCGTGAAGGCCAGCAGCATGAACAGCGCCAGCGCCACCAGCACGATGGACACCCCCCCTTGCTTGCCCGGCGCCCCCCGGCGCCACAAGGCCCCTTGTGATCCTTGCGTGTTCATGGCTATTCCGCTCGCATCGTGGTGGTCGCTGAGAGTTCGAGTATCTCGCCCAGGGAGCTGACGAAACCGGGCAGCAGCAGGAACTGGTAGGAGTAATCGACGGTGACGGTGACATCGCTGCCAGGCGACATGCCGGGATCGGATCGCGCGACGCTGATGGCCATCTCCGCCGGCCCTCCCAGCGAGATCAGGTAGTGTTCGGCGTAGTCGCGAATGGCCTGCTCGATGGCGGCATCCTCGGCCGACAGGTCACGCGGCTGCGGCTTGAACAGGATCCCCTCCCTGGCTCCCTCCCGGGCGGCATTGGTCAGCGTCGCCTTGTCGTAGAGCGCCACGCTGAACTCGATGATGCCGAACAGCAGGAGAAACAACAGCGTGGCCGAGATGGCGAACTCCACCACTTCGGTCCCCTTCTGCCTGTGTAACGAGCGCACCCTTTTCATGGCCGCCTCTCCCCTTGTGCCCCTAGTTGGCAGTTTTCCGGCCGCCTTGGCGCCGCATCAGGCTGTCCAGGTTCCTGGCGTTCTGGCTGGCAGTCACGTAGTAGGCGGGCGACAGGCGCATCGCCTCCTCGAAGAAGCCCATGGCATCCGCGTAGCGGCCCTCCAGCATCGAGATGTAGCCGATGTCGTTATAGGCCTTGGCGTGGTCGCCGCTGCGCGCCACCGCCTCGACCGCCGTCTCGAAGTCGCCTTCCCGTGCGTAGACCAGGCCGAGGTTGCGCCAGGCCAGCTCGTAGCTGGGGTTGGCATTGACCGCACGGCGCAACGAGCGGCGGGCGTCGTCCCAGTCGCCGGCGAGGTAGCGTGAATAGCCCAGGTTGTTGAGCACCAGCGGCGTGTTGGGGCTGACATCCAGGGCCTTCTCGTAGTGGCTGCGGGCCTGCTCGTAGTTGCCCTGCATGTCGGCAATCACGCCCAGTGCGTTGTGTGCCTGCCACGGTGCATCGGGCCGCGAGGCCAAGGGCTGCAGCTGCCGCTCGGCGTTCTCGAACTCGCGCTGCTCGAGCAGCGCGACGCCCAGCGCCGTGCGCGCGCCCATGTGGCTGCCGTCGATCTCCAGCGCCCAGCGGTAGGCCTTCTCGGCCAGGTCATGGTTGCCCCGGCCATGGTGGATGATGCCGATGCGATAGAGCGGATCGGCCTGGGGCTTTTTCTCCATGCGCAGGCCGCGCAGGTACTCGAACAGCGCCCGGTCCGGATCGCGGGCACTCAGCGCCCTGGCCCCGTTGCGATAGGCCTCCTCGGGCGAGGCGACCGGAAAGGCCGTGTTGTACTCCAGCGAATCGCTGCTGCCCCCCAGCGCCGCATAGGGGTCCGATTCCGACGAGCGTGGCGCATTGCTGGCGCAGCCACCAAGGATCAGGGCCAGCACGAGACAAGCAACCGAATTCCTGAGTTTGAGTTTCATGTGACTCTCCCCGAGGCGTAGTGGGTTGGAGGCGGAGTGGCCGGGGTCAACGCCCGGCCAATGCCGCCATGGCGCCCAGCAGGGGTGGCCCCAGGGCCACCACGAAGAAGCTGGGAAATACACAGAAGATCAGCGGGAAGAGCATCTTGGTGCTGACCTTGGCGGCCTTCTCCTCCGCTTCCTGGGTGCGCTTGTCGCGCAGCTCCGCGGCGAAGAGACGCAGCGTCATGGCGATGCTGGTGCCGAAGCGCATGCTCTGCAGCAGCGTCGTCACCAGGCCACGGATGTCGTCGACCCCGGTACGCTCCTCCAGGTCGCGCAGCGCCGCCTTGTTGTCCATGCCGGCCCGGGTCTGCAGGCCGAACAGGTGCAGTTCCTCGGCCAGCTCCGGGTGGCTGATCTCCAGGTCGCGGGCCACGCGCTGGATGGCGGCACCCAGGCCCAGGCCCGCCTCGCTGCACACCACCAGTAGGTCGAGGGCATCGGGCAGGCCGCGGCGCAGCAGGAGGGTACGGCGCTTGATCGTCCGCTCCAGCCAGAAGCGCGGCAGCAGGTAACCCGCGATCGCCGAGATGGCCACCAGCATCACGCTGACCGCCGGCTCCAGCCGCACGAAGGGCACCAGCAGCAGCAGCAGGATCGGCGGGACCACCGTAAGCAGCAGGCGAACGCCGAAGAACAGGTTGACCGCCCCCGGCGAGCGCTTGCCGGCACGGCGTAGCTCCTGGGCGATGCGGCTGCGCGCCTCCTCCTCGGTGGGCACCAGCCGCTCGCCCATGGGCCCGAGCCAGTCGCCCAGCGCCGATTCGGTGCTCGCCGTGCCGCCGGCGGCGCTCGCCTCCAGGCGGCGCAGGCGACGGCGCAGCGGGTCGGAGAAACCCATCACCACGAACATGATGGCGATCAGCAGGGCGAAGATCGCCAGCCCCAGCAGGCCGCCGAAGACCAGCTGCAGGGTCTGGGGATCGTCGAGCCGCTCACTCAGCGGTTGCAGCCATTGCATCCAGGAATCCATCGCCAGCCCTCCTCATACCTCGATGCGCACGATCTTGCGCATCCACAGGATCCCCATGATGACCATGACGAAGGCCGCCACCACCAGCTGGCGCCCGATCGGGTCGCCGGTCAGCATGGGAATGAAATTGGGCGAGACCAGCGTCAGCACCCCCGCCAGGACGAAGGGCAGCAGCGACAGGATCCACGCCGCCATGCGCCCCTGGGCGGAGAGCGTCTTCACCTTGCGCTGGAAGCGGAAGCGGTCGCGTACCACGCTGGCCAGGCCATCGAGCAGCTCGGCGAGGTTGCCGCCGGTCTCCTTCTGGATCAGCACCGAGGTGACGAAGATCATCACCGTCACGCTCTGCACGCGGCGCAGCAGGCCCAGCAGGGCGCCGCGCACGTCGCCGCCGTAGTTGATCTCCATGAAGGTGGTGCGAAACTCGCCGGCCACCGGCTCGGCCATCTCCTCCGCCACCAGGTGCATGGCATCGCTGAACGGATGGCCGGCGCGCAGGGCGCGCGCCATGATGATCAGCGCATCGGGCAACTGCTCCTCGAAGCGCGCCAGGCGCTGGTTGCGCAGCCGCTGCAGCCGCAGGAAGGGCAGCGCTGCCGCCCCCAGGCCCAGCAGCACGGCGATCGGCAGCGGCAGCAGCAGGTAGCCGCCCCCACCCGCCACGCCGCCGAGCAGCAGCGATGCCAGCACCACCCGGTAGGCGGGGGTCTCCTTGCCGGCCTGCTCGACGAGCTGCTCCAGGCGCGCCATGCCCGGCAGCGCCTCCAGCGCCCGTTCCAGCGGGGAGAGTTCGCGCAGGTACTTGCGCCGCACCAGCGAGACCTCGTCGGGCCGGGCCTCGCCCGAGATGGCCTTGAGGCGCTTCTTGAGTCGCTTCTGCGCCTGGCGGTTCTCCCCGAAGGCGGGCACCAGGAAGCTCTGCATCAGCAGCAGCACGGCGACGAACACCATGCCGATGACGATGGCCTGGTCGGAGAGCTCGATGTCCAGCAGGCCGCTCAGATCCATGACCGCCGGCCCCCGCCCGTGTTCTGGAAGATCTCCAGGCCCGGGTCGAGCCCGCGGCGCTTGAGGTGATCGTGGAAGCCGGGCACCACGCCGGTGGCCAGGTAGCGGCCGACCACCCTGCCGTCGGCGTCGACGCCCTCGCGCTCGAAGCGGAAGATCTCCGACATGGTGATGATCTCGCCCTCCTGGCCGCTGACCTCCTGCACGCTGACCAGCCGGCGCACGCCATCCTCCTGGCGCTCGACCTGCACCACCACGTCGATGGCCGAGGCGATCTGCGAGCGCAGCGCCTGGGGCGGCAGCTGGAAGCCGCTCATGGCGACCATGTTCTCGATCCGCGTCAGGGCATCGCGGGGCGTGTTGGCGTGAATGGTGGTCAGCGAGCCGTCATGCCCGGTGTTCATCGCCTGCAGCATGTCGAAGGCCTCGCCGCCGCGCACCTCGCCGACCACGATGCGGTCGGGGCGCATGCGCAGGCTGTTGCGCACCAGGTCGCGCTGGCTGATCTCGCCCTTGCCCTCGATGTTCGGCGGGCGCGTCTCCAGGCGCCCGACGTGGGGCTGCTGCAGCTGCAGCTCCGCCGAGTCCTCGATTGTGACGATGCGCTCGTCGTGGGGGATGAAGCCCGAGAGAATGTTGAGCAGCGTGGTCTTGCCGGCGCCGGTGCCGCCGGAAACCAGCACGTTGAGCCGCGCCTTGACCACCTTCTCCAGCAGCCGGGCGATCTCCGGCGAGATGCTGCCGTACTCGACCAGGCTCTCGACCCCCAGGCGCTCCACGGCGAAGCGGCGGATGGAGAGCATCGGGCCGTCGATGGCGAGTGGCGGGATCACCGCGTTGACCCGCGAGCCGTCCTTGAGGCGCGCGTCCACCATCGGCGAGGACTCGTCGATGCGCCGCCCCACGCTCGAGACGATGCGATCGATGATGGTCATCAGGTGGGCATCGCTGTCGAAGCGCAGGGTGGTCTGCTCCAGCTTGCCGCGCCGTTCCACGTAGATCGGCGTGGTGCCGTTGACCAGGATATCGGACACGGTCTTGTCGGCGAGCAGCGTCTCCAGCGGCCCCAGGCCCAGCACCTCGTCCTGCAGCTCGTTGACGATGCGCTGACGCACGCCGGCGTTGAACGGCAGCGTCTCCTTGCTCATCAGCGACTCGCACACCTGCTGCACCTGCAGGCGCGCCTCGCGCTCGTCGAGGGTGCTCAGCAGGGTGAGATCCATCACCTTGACCAGCTTGCGGAAGAGCTTCTGCTTGTACTCCTGCTCCTCCTGCGACAGCCGCCCGGCACCGCGCCCGGCCCAGCCGGCACGCATCTCGTCGCTGGTCGAAGTGGGTGTTCGCTCACGCAGATTCATGGTCGTTCTCCCGAGTGGTCCCAGTGGTTCCCGATGCCTTGCGCCTCGTCATGCAAATGGCCGCTGCGCCGCTCAGTGCCGGCGAGGCAGCGCCCAGCCCAGCAGGGAGCGTTTCCTGGCCGGGTAATGGCCCGGCGAAGGTTGCTCGAGCGCCTCGACCAATGACTTGAGCTGGCGCGTCAGCGGTGCCTTGGGGGCGAAATCGTGCAGCGGGCTGCCCATGTTGATGCTGTGGCTGGCGCGCTTGAAGTCGTTGGGCAGGGTGTGCAACGACAGGCCCGGCAGGGCATCGCCGATCGAGCCGAGATCGACGTCGTGCTTCCTGTCGTAGCGGTTGACCACCACGCTGATGCGCGTCGGCGAGATACGCAGTTCATGCACGAGCACGTCGCGCAGGCGCTGGGCATCGTGCAGGTGGGCGACGCTCTGCTGCATCACCATCAGCACGCGATCGGCATGCTCCAGCACGCAGGCGTTGGCGCCGTTGAGCCAGCGCGGCAGGTCGACCACCACCTCGTCGTTGATGCCGCTCAGCACCTGCATCAGCTGCTCGACCCGCGTTTCGGGCACCTCGCCGACCCCCAGGTGGTCGCCCGGCGAGGAGGCAAGCAGCCCGAGGCCGCTGTCGTGGCGCTGCAGGTAGGCCTCCAGCGCCAGGCCATCGAGGCTGTCGGCCGACTCCAGCGCCCGCACCAGGCCATGGTCCGGCACCAGGTTGAAGTAGAGCGGCAGGGAGCCGAACTGCACGTCCATGTCGACCAGCACCGTGGCGCACTCCTGGCGGGCCAGGCGATGGGCCAGGTTGGCCGCCACCAGGCTGGCGCCCGAGCCCCCCTTGGCGTTGATCACCGCGGTGGTGCGCGCCACGCTGTCCGGCTCCATCTGGCGATCGCGCGCCAGCTCGCGCAGGAACTGGATGATCTCGCTGTCGTCGATGGGCGGCGAGAAGAAGTCCCGCGCCCCGGCGCGCATGGCCAGGCGGATCAGCTCGACGTTGCCCTTGGGCCCCACCACCAGCAGCGGCGGGCGTTGGCTGGCCGGCCGTTCGCACAGCGCCATCAGCTCGGCTTCCCAGTGGTACTCCCCCACCATCAGCACCAGCGCATCGGGCAGCGGGCTGATGTCCTCCAGCACGTCGACATGGCCGTTGACCATCAGCCGGGTGATCACCTGGATATCGCCCTGGCTGCACAGCAGCGCCTCCAGGGCCTTCAGCTCCTCACGGGCCCGACCCGCCAGCAGTATTTCGAGTCGTTTGCGCATCGTGTCACCTGCCTGTCGTTGAAATCCGCCTGTCCCGGGAGCGCCACCGCTGGCTCACGGCATGCTCCCGCCCGGCGGTGCACTGAAGATGCCGATCACACCGTCCGACGTGCCGCCGCCGGAGGCCGGGCTGCCGCCGCCGGCCGAGGTGCGATAGGCGCGTATCGCCGAGGCCGCCTTGTCGCCGTTCAGCGCTGGCACCTCGTCGCCCGGGGAATAGGCCTGGATCGCCTTGGTGTGGCGCACGCTGTCGCCGTAGGGGGGCAGGTCGGCCCCCGGGCGCGGCGCCATGCAGCCGGCCAGGGCCAAGAGGAGCGCGGCCAGCCCCAGCCCCCGGAAGAGCCGATGCCTGGCGCTGCTGGCGGCGAAGGCCGCGGGCTTTCGCATGGGATAACGGGACATGGTGCGGTCTCCCTGTCTGAGCCGTGCCGTGTGCCGGCGCGACGTGGTAGGACGTTCAGAGGTCATGGCCGAAGCGCCCTTCGGTACCGCCCTCCGGGCGGCTCGACATCAGCTCCAGGTCGAAGCTGGAGGGACGCGGACGCGGCTCGCCTTCTCCTTCCAGGTGCTGGAAGCTGCCCAGCAGGTAGAACTCCAGGTCGCTGGGCGGCACGAAGGAGCCGGTCGGCAGGCGCACCTCGGCGGTCTCGAAGGAGCGGGCCAGGCGCGGGGTGACGAAGATCACCAGCTCGGTCTGCTCCTTGATGTACTCCTGGCTGCGAAACAGCGCCCCGAGGATGGGCAGCTCGCCCAGGCCCGGCAGCTTGGAGACATTCTCGCGCAGGCTCTCGTTGAGCATGCCGGCGATGGCGATGGTCTGGCCGGTGGTCAGCTCCACGGTGGAGCTGGCACTGCGCTTGCTCAGCGCCGGCACGAAGAACTGCGCCCCCACCCCGCTGCCCACCCCCACCTGCAGGCTGTTGGCCGGTACCAGGTCGGAAACCGAGACATCCACGCGAAGGTTGATCGTGCCGGAGTCCAGCACCACCGGCAGGAAGCCGAGCCCCACGCCGAACTCCTTGTGCTCGATGGCCACCTGGCCGTCGCCCTGGGGCACGGGAATGGGGAACTCGCCGCCGGCCAGGAAGCGCGCCTGCTCGCCGGTGAGGGTGGTGAGGTTGGGCTCGGCGAGGATCTTGGCCACCCCCTCGCGGCTGGCGGCGTCCAGCACCAGGTTGAGCAGGTAGTCGCCGCGCTGGTAGCTGGCGAAGATGCCGGTGTCCTCGATGGTGGCGGTGGCCGGGGAGAATTCCGACACCACCGGGCCGATCGGCGTGCCGTCGCCGAAGACCGGAATCCGTCCCCCCAGCCCGTCGGCGCCTTCGAAGACGGCATCCGGGAAGGTGGCTCCGCCGCTGACCGCCCCGCCGCGGAAGGCCGAGGAGCCGACGTTGAAGACGTTGAAGTTGGCCTCGAGGCGCTTGACCAGCGAGCGCGACACCTCCGCCACCTTGACGTCGAGCATCACCTGCTGGGCGCCGCCCACCTGCATCAGGTTGAGCACTGAGCCCTCCTCGCCGCCGGCGAAGCGATTGGCCAGGCGCAGCGCGGTCTCGAGCCGTTCGGCGCTGGAGACCTCACCGCTGAGCACGATGCCTTCCTGGGTGGAGCGCACCTGCACGCTCTCGCCGGGCAGCAGCTCGTGGAGGTTGCTCTTGAGGGTCTCGAGGTCGTGGGTGACGGTGACGTTGAGCGCCCCCTCGACGCGCTCCGACTGGTCCCACAGCACCACGTTGGTGGTGCCGGTGGACTTGCCCAGCACGTAGAGCTGGCGCGAGCCCATCACCACGATGTCGGCGATCTCGGGGTTGCCCACCGAGACCACCCGCACCGGGCGCGGGAACTCCAGCACCTGGGCCTTGTTGATCGCCACGGCCACCGACACCGCCCGCCCTTCGATCGGCATGGAGACGCGGCGCGCGTTGTCGGCCAGTTGGCCCTGCTGGGCCGGCAGCTGCATGCCCCAGCCCGCCGCCAGCAGCGCCCCCAGCGCCAGCGCCAGCCACTTCACGGCGCCGCGATGTCCCCTGGACTTGTCCTTGATGATCATGGCTGTCTCCCCGGCTCTTGCAGATGGAGCCTGCTCGTAGGTGCTGCCCTTCCCTGCCAAGGGGGGCCGGCTAGTTGCGTACATTGACCGAACTCATCTGGGTGCCGCGCAGCACGTCCACCCGGCGCTGCACCGGGGCGGCGCGGCGCGGCGGCGGTGCCGGCTCGGCGCGCGGCTCCAGCTCCGGCAGGTTCAGCGTCGAGCGCTGCGCCGTCATCAGGTCGTCCTCTTCCTGCTCCAGGGGGTTGCGCAGGGTGAGCTGCACCTTGCCCTCCTGGGTGGCCTTGACCAGGGTCTCGGCCTGCTGGGTCGACACCTCCAGGGTCACGGCGCGCACGATCACCGGGCCATCGCGCTCCTGGCTGGCGAGCTGGTCGACCGCCAGCACCTTGAGGTTGCGCAGCACCGTCTTCGACTCGACGCTGTCGCGGCTGCCGTTGCGCCGGGTGGAGACCACGTCGACCCGGTTGCCCGGCAGCAGGAAGCCGGCCACCCCGACCACGTCGTCGACGCGCACGCTCATGGCGCGCTTGCCGGGGTCGAGCAGCGCGGCCAGGGCGCTGCCGCCCATGTGCTCGGAGACCCGCCCCTCCAGCACCACCTCGCCCGGGTAGATCATCTGGTTGCTGACCCGGCCCACCACGCTGTCGATGTCCGAGAAGCTGTTCGGCGGTACCACGTCCCTGGGCATGCTCACCATCTTGAGGTCGGAAGCCTCGACCTTGGTGCCGAACGGCACCTGCAGCGCCGCCACCACCACCTGGGCGACATCATCGCGCTCGCCGTCCCCGTCCTGCGCCTGCATCCAGTTCATGGCCAGCGTGGCGGCCCCCAGCGCCATGACCAGCGAGAGCCCGAACATGGCGAAGATCCCCTTGCGTTTCATGGTGCATCCCTCCGGTGAGCGGCGCTTTCCCCGTCACGCCCCGCGTCGGGGGCCTGCGAGAATTCGCCGAAGTAGGTCTGCCAGGCCCAGCGCAGGACCTCGCGGTCCGGTGCCTGGCGGCCCTGGTAGTCGAGCTGGTCCTGGGCCAGGCTCAGGATGTCGCGCGGGTGGCAGGCGAGCAGCGGCACGTCGTGGCGGGCATGCAGTTCGTCGATGGCGAACTCGACCAGCACCGGCTCGAAGGGCAGCCCCAGGGCCTCGCACTGCTGCCGCCAGATGGCCCGGTAGGCCTCGCGCCCGAGGGGCGCGAAGCGGATCTTGTAGCCGATGCGGCGCAGGAAGGCGGCATCGGCCAGCGTCAGCGGGTCGAGGTTGGTGGAGAACACCAGCGCCACGTCGAAGGGCACGCTGAAGTGGTAGCCGTTGGCCAGCGCCAGGAAGTCGCGGCGCTCCTCCAGCGGCACGATCCAGCGGTTGAACAGCTCGCTGGGCGGCATGCGCTGGCGGCCCAGGTCGTCGATCACCAGCATGCCGTTGTTGGCCAGCAGCTGGACCGGCGCCTGGTGGATATGGGTGGCGGCGTCGTACTGGATCTCCAGGCGCTCCATGGTCAGCTCGCCGCCGGTGACCACGCAGGGGCGGCGGCAGCGCACGTAGCGCGGGTCGTGGCCGTGCTCGAGATAGAGCCGGGCGGCGGGCGACGACCCCGCCGGGTCCTCCAGGCTGTGGTGCACGGCGGGATCGAAGCAGCGCAGCGCCTTGCCGCCCACCAGGATGGCGTGGGGCACCAGCACCTCGCCCGCCAGCAGCCGCACCAGGCGGCGGGCGATGTAGCTCTTGCCGGTACCGGCGTGGCCATGGATGAACATGGCCCGCCCGGAGTGCAGCCCGGGGCCGAGCTGGTCGAGCAGCGCCGGGTCGATCACGGTGTCGGCGAAGGCCGCCATGACCGCCTCGCGGCATATGCCCACCTCGCCGAGGGCCTGCTCGCGCACCCGCTCGCGGTAGGCTTCCAGGGTCACCGGCGCCTTGCCGCTGTAGCCGTCGCGGGCGAGCGCCTCCAGCGCCGAGGCGCGGCCGCGGTCGGTGAGGCCGAAGCGCAGCGCCCCGCTCGCCCCCTGGCCGCGCACCTCCACTCGCCCCTCCTCGCGCAGGAAGCGGCACACCTCCTCCACCACGCTGCCGGCCAGGGCGCTCTCGCGGCCCAGCTGGTGCAGGTCGAGCACGCCCAGCTCGAAGAGCTGCTTGACCAGCAGGTCGCCCAGGTAGAGCAGCGAGAGCCCGGTCTCGGCCACCGTGGCGGGGCGCGGCGCACGCCGGGCGGCCATGCCCTCGGCATCGGTGGGGTGCAATCCTGGCGCTGGCTGAAGCATGGCGGGCCTCACATTACGTTACGTTTTGTGTAATTCGTTCGATGGCCTGGCAATGACCGCTGGTCGTTTGTTATGGCTTCCCGGCGTACCTTCCTTATTGGACCAGCGGCCATTGCCAGATCATCCATCCCGTCGTGCCGAGCGCGATCGATACCGCGAAGGGAAACTTCTTGCCCATCACCTCTCCCTCCTGAGGCGCGATATAGATCGGCCTTCCCGTGACCACCAGCGTCTTGAGCATCAGGCCATAGCGGCTCCAGGGGGATAGCGTATTGCGATTAATCATTGCCGATGCGGCAAACAGCAGACCGATAACCCCACCGACTAAAATGCTGGCGAGACCCGCCTGCAAGACGCCCAATGGACCCAGAAAGGTGCCGACAGCCCCCATTAACTTGGCATCACCGGCGCCAGTAAAACCCATTAAGTAGCTTGGCAAAAGAATCGCCAACCCAACAAGGAGGCCATACATTCCGGCAATAAAACCATCGGTTCCTGCCAAGATAAGCTGCAATAGGATACCCACTGAAACCCCGGCCATGATGAGAGGATTGGGGATGATCTGGCTACGCAAATCGATTAACGCAGCCAGCGCCAATAAAATTCCAGCAGAGATTAGCTTAAATTCTTCGTCCACTTTAATCCCCTTAACCAAGAGAAACTTGATGACGCCAACCTCCTTATCGGCGCCATACGAACCATTACTGCGTGGTTGTGGCTGGAGGATCCACATCTTTTAATGCTGATTCCAAATATCCAAGAACTGTTTTTACTTCGCCTCCAATGGATGCAAATATTGCCGCCCCAACAGCCACAATTAGCCCTCCTACCAAAGCCCACTCCACCACTTCGGTGCCTTCCTCTTCCTTCCAGAAACGCTCGATCCCTTGCATCAGCTTGTTCATGACTTCTCTCCTTCGGATTGCGTCAGTAACCTTGCACGGTGTCTTTCGGGAGCGTCGGCGTTTCCGAGCGCTCACGTGACTCAGCATCGTCGTTACAAAGTGGTTACGCTTGGAGAATCTTGCAGGACCCTTGGAAGTATCTTGCGAAAACCGGCAAAAAGATGCGCGCTGGCGCATAAAGCGTCGATCTTGTACGTTAGCTGTACATTCAAACCCACAAGGTAGAACCGTCGTTGTGAATTTGTTGTCACATTCAAGGCCGCCAGGGCGAGTAGGCTGTATCAGGAATGGCCACGGATGCGCCCCGACTGCCGAACCACGACAAGAGAGCACATGAACACATCGCGCCTTTTCCTCGTTTCACCGGCCCGGCGGCTGGCCTCGCTGGCCGGCTTGGCGTGGCTGGCCGCCGGCCTCGCCCTGGCCGCCCCGCTGCCCGCGGCGGCCCAGGAGCGCACCGCCGTGATCGGCGCCCGCGCCGGCCTCCAGCCCTGGTCAGACCCGCTGGAGGCGCTCGGCACCCTGCGCGCCGACGAGAGCGTGACGCTCTCGGCCACGGTGACCGAGATCGTCGCCGAGCTGAACTTTCGCGACGGCGAAGCCGTGGAGGCCGGCCAGCTGCTGATCCGGCTGGAGGACGATGAGGAGCGCGCCCAGCTGCGCGTCGCCCAGGCCCTGCGCGACGAGCGGCGCAGTTCGGTGGACCGCCTGAGCCAGCTGCAGAGCCGCAACATGGCGCCGCGGGCCGACGTGGAGGACAGCCAGGCGCGGCTGCGCCAGGTGGAGGCGGAGATCCAGGCGCTCGAGGCGCGGCTGAGCAACTACCGCCTGCGCGCCCCCTTCGACGGCGTGGTGGGCTTCCGCAACATCAGCCTCGGCAGCCTGGTCACCCCCGGCACCGAGCTGGTCACGCTGGACAAGCTCGACGTGATGAAGCTCGACTTCAGCGTGCCGGAGATCTACCTGTCGATCCTCGCCCCGGGGCTGCCGCTCACGGCACGCAGCGTGGCCTTTCCCGATGCGGTGTTCGAGGGCGAGGTGGCCAGCGTCGGCTCGCGGGTCGACCCGGTGAGCCGCAGCATCACGGTGCGCGCCGAGCTCGACAACCCCGAGCTCCGCCTGCGCCCGGGCATGCTGATGGAGGTCGTGCTGCAGCGCAGCCCGCGGCAGGCCGTGGTGGTGCCCGAGTCGGCGCTGATTCCCAGCGGCGACCGCCAGTTCGTGCTGGTCATCGACGAGGCCGACGAGAATCGCGTGGCGCGGCGCGAGGTGCGCGTCGGCGAGCGCCGCACCGGCCAGGCCGAGATACTCGAGGGGCTCGAGGCCGACGAGCTGGTGGTCTCCCACGGGGTACAGCGCGCCCGCGAGGGCGATCGCGTGCGGCTGCTGGGCATCGCCGGCGAGGAGCGTTCCATTCGCGAGATTCTCGAGGCGCATCGCGACGAGGGAGACGCCTGATGCGTCTGTCCGACATTTCCGTCCAGCGGCCGGTGCTGGCGACGGTGCTGGCGCTGCTGATCGTCGCCTTCGGGCTGCTCTCGCTGCAGCGCCTGTCGTTGCAGGAGTATCCCGCCATCGACCCGCCGGTGGTCAGCATCGACACGCGCTACCCCGGCGCGGCGGCCAGCGTGGTCGAGTCGCGCATCACCCAGGTGCTGGAGGACCGCATCGCCGGCATCGAGGGGATCGAGGTAGTGACCTCGTCGAGCGAGGACGGCCAGTCGCGGATCGACATCGAATTCAGCCTCGACATGGACATCGACGCCGCGGCCAACGACGTGCGAGATCGCATCAGTGGCGCCCAGCGCAACCTGCCCGACGACGCCGACCCGCCCGAGGTGCAGAAGACCGATTCCAGCGAGGAGGTCGTGCTGTGGCTGAGCCTCTCCGGCGAGGGCTACTCCATGTCGGAGCTGACCGACTACGCCAACCGCTACCTCGTCGACCGGCTCTCCGTGCAGCCCGGCGTGGCCCGCGTGCGGGTGGGCGGGGGCCGCGACTACGCCATGCGGGTGTGGATCGACCGCAACGCCCTGGCGGCGCGCGACCTCACCGTCAGCGACGTGGAGAGCGCGCTGCGCGCCGAGAACGTCGAGCTTCCCGCCGGCGCCATCGAATCCCGCGAGCGGCAGTTCATCGTGCGCCTGCCGCGCAGCTTCGCCGTGGCCGAGGACTTCCAGCGCCTGGCCATCGGCCAGGGCAGCGACGGCTACCTGATACGCCTGGGCGACGTCGCCCGGGTCGAGGTCGGCTCGGTGGACGATCGCTCGATCTTTCGCGCCAACGGGGTGCCCATGGTGGGCCTGGGCATGATGATGCAGTCCACCGCCAACGTGCTGGAGCTCTCCCAGGGCGTGCAGGCGGAGATGGAGCGGCTGCAGGCCAGCCTGCCCGAGGGCATGCGGCTGAGCCTGAACTTCGATGCCTCGCTGTTCGTCGCCGGCGCCATCAAGCAGGTGGTTCTGACGCTGTTCATCGCCATGGGGCTGGTGGTGGTGGTGATCTTCATGTTCCTCGGCAACGTGCGCACCACCCTGGTGCCGGCGGTGACGGTGCCGATCGCCGTGATCGGCTCGTTCAGCGCGCTGGCGGTAATGGGCTTCTCGATCAACCTGCTCACGCTGCTGGCGCTGGTGCTGGCGATCGGGCTGATCGTCGACGACGCCATCGTGGTGCTGGAGAACATCAACCGGCGCATGCACGACTATGGCGAGACGCCGCTGGTGGCGGCCTTCCGCGGCACCCGCCAGATCGCCTTCGCCGTCATCGCCACCACCCTGGTGCTGATCGCGGTGTTCGTGCCGCTCAGCTTCCTGCAGGGCAACGTGGGCCGGCTGTTCTCCGAGTTCGCCCTGACCATGGCCGCGGCGGTGGCCATCTCGAGCCTGCTGGCGCTTACCCTCACGCCGATGATGGCCTCGAAGATCCTCAAGCCCGGCATGGGCGACAGCCTGGCCGCGCGCGGCGTGCAGTGGCTGCTGGAGCTGTCGCAGCGCCTCTACCGCACGCTCCTCGAGGCGGTGTTCAAGGCGCGCCTGGCGGTGCTGGCCCTGTTCGTCGCGCTGATCGCCGCCACCCTGTGGATGGCCGAGCAGCTGCCCAACGAGTACACCCCGCGCGAGGATCGCGGCAACTTCTTCATCCTGGTCAACGGCCCCGAGGGCGCCACCTTCGACTACATGATGGACTACATGGACGAGATCGAGCTGCGCCTGCAGCCGCTGGTCGATTCGGGCGAGATCGAGCGCGTGGTGGTGCGTGCCCCGCGGGGCTTCGGCAACATCGAGAACTTCAACGGCGGTTTCGCCATCATCAACATGGCCGACTGGGGCGCGCGCCGCAGCGCCTGGGAGATCATGGACGAGGTACGCGAGCGCCTGGCCGACCTGCCCGGCGTGGAGGCCAGCCCGGTCATGCGCCAGGGCTTCGGCCAGCGGGTGCAGAAGCCCGTGCAGTTCGTGCTCGGCGGCGGTACCTACGACCAGCTCGCCGAGTGGCGCGACCTGATGCTCGAGCACATCCGCGAGCACAACCCGCGCCTGGCGGGCGTGGAGAGCGACTACCGGGAGACCCAGCCGCAGCTGCGCGTGGACATCGACTACGAGCGCGCGGCGTCGCTCGGGGTCACGGTGACCGAAATCGGGCGCACGCTGGAGGTGCTGCTGGGCGGGCGCAACGTGACCCGTTACGTCGACAACGGCGAGGAGTACGACGTCATCGTCGAGGGCGACCGGGCCAGGCAGAACAGCCCGCGCGCGCTGGACAACATCCAGGTGCGCTCGGCCCGTTCGGGCGAACTGATCCCCCTGGCGAGCCTGGTGACGCTGACCGACTTCGCCGGCGCCAGCACGCTCAACCGCTTCAACCGGATCCGCGCCATCACCATCGAGGCCAACCTGGTGGACGGCTACCCGCTGGGCGAGGCGCTGGAGTACCTCGAGCAGACGGCCGCCGAGATCCTGCCCGCCGAGGCCCAGACCAGCGTGGCCGGCCCCTCGCGGGACTACCGCGAGGCCAGCGGCGCCACCACCTTCCTGCTGGTACTGGGTGCGCTGGTGGTGTTCCTGGTGCTGGCGGCGCAGTTCGAGAGCTTCGTCCACCCCTTCGTGATCATGCTCACCGTGCCGCTGGCGATGAGCGGCGCCCTGCTTGGCCTGCTGCTCACCGGCCAGTCGCTCAACATCTACAGCCAGGTGGGCCTGGTGATGCTGATCGGGCTGGCGGCCAAGAACGGCATCCTGATCGTGGAGTTCGCCAACCAGCTGCGCGACCAGGGGTTTGCCTTCCGCGATGCGTTGCTCGAGGCCTCGGTGACGCGCCTGCGGCCGATCCTGATGACGGCGGTGACCACCATGGCCGGCGCCATCCCGCTGATCGTCTCCAGCGGCGCGGGCGCCGAGGCGCGCATGGTGATCGGCACGGTGATCATGGCGGGCGTGGCGGCCGCCACCTTCTTCACCCTGTTCGTGGTGCCGGTGGCCTACGACCTGCTGGCTCGCCGCACCGGTTCGCCCGGCGTGGTGAAGCAGCGCCTGGAACGCGAAATGTCCCGGGCGCCTGCCGAGCGTCACTGAGCCCGACACGCATGAAGGCCACCCTGGGGTGGCCTTCATGCGTCGGGCGGCAGCGCCGCTTCAGCAATCACCGAGGCGTTCGCCCTCGATGCTGGTTTCCAGCAGCATCTGGCCCATCGACGATTCGGTGTCGATGTTCACGTTGCCCTCGACGCGCTCGCCGAGGAATTCCATGCGGCCGTCGATGTTGGCTTCGCCCCCCTCGGCGCGGCAGATCATCTTGTAGTCGACCCCATCCTCAGAGACATTGTGCTCGAGCAGCTCACAGCCCTCCTCCACCTCGAGGAACTGGAAATCGGCGTCGTCCAGGTCCCCCTGGGCGATGCACTCCTGCTGGCTGTCGGTCTGGTCGGGAATCGGCACGTCGCCCTTGACGGTCGTGGTGCTGGTGAACTCCCACTGGCCCGGCACGATATTGGGCGACTCGGCCAGGGCCGTGAGCGGCAGCAGCAGCACGGCGGCGGCAAGCAAGGGTCGTAAGGACATGAAAGGTCTCCATTGATGATAGACGGGGCGAAGAAGCGGGCTTCTCCTGCGACGCGACACCCACAGCTTACCCCAGCGGCGGCCGGAAAAGGAGCGAGCGCGACGCGCGGGGGTCGTGTCAGGTGGACATGGGGCGCAGCGGCTCGGTCAACGACAGCTCCTCCAGGGCCAGCGGCCGGCCGAACAGGTACCCCTGGAAGGCCATGCAGCCGTGCTCCTGCAGCCAGCGGTGCTGCGCCTCCGTCTCGACGCCCTCGGCGGTGACCTCGAGCCCGAGGCTGTTGGCCAGGGTGATGGTGGTGGTGACGATGGCGGCATCCACCGGGTCGTCGAGCACCCCATCGATGAACGACTTGTCGATCTTGAGCGCATCCAGCGGGAGCCGCTTCAGGTAGTTCAGCGACGAGTAGCCGGTACCGAAATCGTCCAGGGCGAAGCGGATGCCGAGCTTGCTCAGGCGCAGCATGATGTTGCGCACCCGCTCCGGCTCCTCCATCAGCAGGCTCTCGGTGACTTCGAGCATCAAGCGAGCGGGGTTGGCGCCCGTTTCCTCCAGGGTATGCTGGACGCGGGCGATGAAGTCGGGCTGGTGGAACTGCACCGAGCTGACGTTGACCGAAATGGTCAGCGCCTGCCTGTCACCCTGCCGGGCCCAGGCGGCCAGCTGGCGGCAGGCGGTCTCCAGTACCCAGTAGCCGATCGGCAGGATCAGGCGGTTCTTCTCGGCCAGCGGGATGAACTGGCCAGGCGGCACCAGGCCGCGCCGCGGGTGCTGCCAGCGCAACAACGCCTCGACCCCAGTCACCTCCGCGCGGTCGTTGACCTGGACCTGATAGTGCAGGCGCAGCTCATCGCGAGCCAGCGCCTGGTGCAGGTCGGCCTCGAGATGCACCCGCTCCATCACGTCGGCCTGCATGTCGGCATTGAAGAAGCGCAGGGTGTTGCCGCCCGCCAGCTTGGCCTGCTGCAAGGCGATGTCCGCCTGGCGCATGGCATCGTCGACGTTCGCCTGGCCGTTGGCGAACAGGGTGATGCCGATGCTCGCCGAGATGGGCAGCGTCAGCGCCTGCTCGTCGTCGACCTGGGCACTCGTGATCTGGCCGAGCAGCTTCTCGGCCACGCGCTCGGCGGCATGGGCCGCCTGCTCCACGTCGAGACCGAGGTCGTGGATCAGCAGCACGAACTCGTCGGCCCCCAGCCGCGCCAGGGTGTCGCTCTCGCGCACCACCTCTCCCAGCGTGTGGGCCACCTGGCGCAGGAAGCGGTCGCCGCGCTGCAGCCCCTGGGTCTCGTTGATGACCTTGAAATCGTCCAGGTCGATGAACAGCAGGGCCGCATAGCGCTCGCTGCGCCGCGTCCCCTTGACCACCATCTCCAGGCGGTCGAGCAGCAGGCGCCGGTTGGGCAGCCCGGTCAGCGAATCGTAGAAGGTCAGCCGGTGCTTGCACTCCTGGATGTCGCGGTACTCGCTGACGTCGGTGGAGATGCCGCAGAGGGCGCGAATCGAACCGTCGGCGCGGCGCAGCGGCAGCTTGATCGAGAGGAAGGTGAAGACGGACGACTCCTCGCCCTGCACGTACCCCTCTTCCACCACGACCTTCTCGCCCTGCTCCAGGACCCGCCGGTCGTTGAAGCGCAGTTCCGCCGCGGTGACGGAATCGAACAGATCGGCGTCGGTCTTGCCCAGCACCGCGGCGGCGGGCAGGCCGACGATCTCGCTGCCCTTGCGGTTGACGTACTGGTAGCGAAAGTCGCTCGACTTGACGTAGATGCAGGCGTCGACGCTGTCGAGGATGGTCGTCAGTTCCTCGTGGCTGGCCCGCAGCCGTTCGACTTCGCGCAGCAGCCTGCGGCGGTAGGCCACGCCTGCCAGCGCCAGTAGCGCCGCCACGACCAGCCCCATCACGCCCCAGCCAGCCGTGGGCACGCCCCCCGCCTGCGCCGAGGCGCAGGCGGCCGACGGCAGGCCCGCCAAAGACCCGGCAAGAACGAATCGACGAGCCGTGACCCGCCACTCTGAATTGGACATCCCGTCACCCTTGGAAAGGATACGCTCAGTTATAGCAGAGAAATCTAAAATAACCGATCGGCCGGTCGACGCTAACGTCAACGATCCGCCCCGCTCCATCGGCACCGTCCCTTCGTTCCCATGGCAGCCGACTCTCCATCTTCACGCCTGCCGCGACGAAGCGAAAGCAAAGATTCAGCCCCCGGAGGGCGGCTTTTCCGCGCATCGCTCTGCGACCGGCGCGAGCGTGAGGGCCGATGCAGGTCGATTTTTTCCTTCATCGAAACAGAACCGTCGAAGGCGGGAAATGACGAACATCAAGCCAGCGCCGGGCGCCTGCACCGCCACCCGGGGACCACGGCGTGGCACTGAAACGCAAAGAGCCCGGCCTTGCGGCCGGGCGAACACTTGCTTCCTTGCACTCTTACCGGTCTTCCTGACCGGACCTCCCTGGGTCTTGCGTCGTCCTGACCCGGCTTCCTTGCGGAGCTTCCCTGCCCTTGCTTACAGCTTGGCAGACAAGCGGCAAAATGCAGTTAACCTGGGATAGGCTTCGTTGTAGGAAATCTCTGACAGGCTGTGTCGTAAAAATGCCTACGACAACGCTACCAGGACGTCTCATACCCATGGTACCAGGACCGTCTCATGCCGACGGTGCCGTGCCACGCGGCTGCCGCTTTCGAGCCCCGCAAGGGAACCTTTAGCGCCGGCTCCTCTCTGACCCTTGAAGGTGCCATGGCCTCAACGACGAGGCTTGACTCAACGAAAGGAGCTATCCATGAGCCAGACTCGCGCCTACGCCGCCCACGCACCCGACCAGCCCCTGGCCCCCTACCGGTTCGAGCGCCGCCGGCCGCGCCCGGACGACGTGGCCATCGAGATCCTCTACTGCGGCGTTTGCCACAGCGACCTGCACTTCGCCCGCGACGACTGGGGCATGAGCCGTTACCCCGTCGTGCCGGGGCACGAGATCGTCGGCCGCGTCACCGCCGTGGGCGAACAGGTCACCCGCTTCAAGGCCGGCGACCTGGTCGGGGTGGGCTGCATGGTCGATTCCTGCCGCGACTGCCGGCCCTGCCGCGACGGTGTCGAGCAGTTCTGCCTCGAGGGCTTCACCATGACCTACGGCAGCGACGATCGCCAGGACGGCAGCTTCACCCAGGGCGGCTATTCGGACAACATCGTGGTCAGCGAGCCCTTCGTGCTGCGCATGCCCGAGGGCATCGACCTCGCCTCCGCCGCGCCGATCCTGTGCGCCGGCATCACCACCTACTCGCCGCTCAAGCACTACGGCGTGAAGGCCGGCCACAAGGTCGGAGTGATCGGCATGGGCGGTCTCGGCCACATGGGCGTCAAGCTGGCCAAGGCGCTGGGCGCGGAGGTGACCGTGTTCACCCGCTCCGAGGCCAAGGTCGAGGAGGCCAGGAGCCACAGCGCCGACCACGTGGTCGTCTCCAGCGACCCCGCCCAGATGGAAGCGGTGGCCGAGACCTTCGACTTCATGCTCGACACGGTGCCGGTGCAGCACGACCTCAACCCCTACCTGGCGGCGCTGAAGTACGACGGCACCCACATCCTGGTCGGCCTGCTCGACCCCATCGAGCCCGCCATCAACGCCTTCAACCTGGTGTTCAAGCGCCGCGTGCTTGCCGGCTCGCTGATCGGCGGTGTCGCCGAGACCCAGGAGCTGCTCGACTTCTGTGCCGAGCACGACATCCGCTGCGATATCGAGATGCTCGACATCCACGACATCAACGAGGCCTTTGAACGCATGCAGAAAGGCGACGTGCGCTACCGCTTCGTGATCGACATGGCGAGCTTGAAGGCGGCCTGACCTCCGCCCCTGCCGAACGAGACGCGGCGGCTTGCCCTGGCAAGCCGCCGCGTTGCGTTCGGTGGCGGCCCGCCGAGCCCCGAGGGCGCGTTCGTGCCCGAACCAACCGCACATTGCATGCAATCTTCGACCAATGTCGAGTTAATGCCGCACAACCACTGCGCCTATAGTCACTATTGCATGCAATGTGTGAGGCAAAGATGACGCAACCCGCAATCGTCGAAGGGCCGCGCATGGCGCGGACCGCCACCGCCGAGGTCCATAACGTGATCAAGGAGCGGATTCTCGACGGCCACTACCGAGCCCACGAGTACGTGCGCGAGGCGAGCATCGCCCGTGAGCTGGGCGTGAGCCGCACCCCGGTGCGCGAGGCGCTGCGCGAGCTGGTCTCGGAGGGCTGGCTCGAGGCGA
Source organism: Billgrantia lactosivorans (assembly GCF_003254665.1). Classification (GTDB taxonomy): domain Bacteria; phylum Pseudomonadota; class Gammaproteobacteria; order Pseudomonadales; family Halomonadaceae; genus Halomonas; species Halomonas lactosivorans. The sequence continues at coordinate 982,334 of NZ_QHGY01000001.1, forward strand.
TCCCGCACCACGGCGCGCGGGTCGTGGCCTGGACGGAGAAGGATGCGCGGGAGGTGTTCGAGCTGCGCCTGGTACTCGAGCCGATGGCCGTGGGGCTGGCCAGCGAGCGCATGGACCTGGCGCGCCTGGCGCAGCTGGAGGCGCTGGCCGACCGCATGGAAGCGCTGGTCGAGCGCATCGAACGCGAACCCGAGGTGCGCAACGAGATCGCCTTCCTCAACCACGACTTCCATCGCGAGCTGATTGCGGCCAGCGACAACCAGCGCCTGGCCGCGGTGCTCGACAGTGTGGTGCGCACCTCGGTGATCCGGCGCAACTTCGGCAACTACGATCTCGCCAACCTGCGCCGCAGCATGCGTCATCACCGCGAGATCCTCGAGGCCATCTCCGCCGGCAGCGCCGAGTGGGCCGAGAGCGTGATGCGCGCCCACCTGCTGGCCGCCCGCGCCCTGCATGTGCGTTTTCCCGACCCTCCCGATGTCACCAGGGCATCGCCCGATTGAACCGGCGCCCTCGAGCCGGCTCGCTCGGCGGATAACCATAAAGAGGCCATACAACAACAATGACTCCACACGACAACCCGACTCCGCCCCCTCTCGATGACGTCAAGGTGCTCGAGCTGGGACAACTGATCGCCGGCCCCTACTGCGGACAGGTACTGGCCGACTTCGGCGCCCAGGTCGTCAAGGTGGAACCGCCCGGCAAGGGCGACGCCATGCGCCAGTGGGGCGAGGCAGATCCCCAGGACGGCGAGCCGCTGTGGTGGAACGTCATCGCCCGCAACAAGCAGTCGCTGACGCTCGACCTGCGCCAGCCGCGCGGCCAGGCGCTGCTGCGCGAGCTGGCCCGCCAGGCCGACGTGGTCATCGAGAACTTCCGCCCCGGCACCATGGAGCGCTGGGGGCTCGGCTACGAGGCGCTCTCCCGCGACAACCCCGGCCTGGTCATGGTGCGCGTCACCGGCTTCGGCCAGGACGGCCCCTACGCCTCGCGCGCCGGCTTCGCCTCGGTGTGCGAGGCGATGGGCGGCCTGCGCTACATCAGCGGCTATCCCGACCGCCCCCCGGTGCGCGTCGGCATTTCGCTGGGCGACACCCTGGCCGGGGTACATGCCGCGCTGGGCACCATGATGGCCCTGCACCAGCGCGCCCGCAGCGGCTGCGGCCAGGTCGTCGACAGCTCGATCTTCGAGTCGGTGCTGGCGATGATGGAGAGCCTGGTCCCCGAGTACGCCCGCGCCGGCAAGGTGCGCGAGCGCAGCGGCAGCTTCCTGCCCAAGATCGCTCCCTCCAACGCCTACCCGGCCCGCGACGGGCGCGACGTGATCATCGGCGCCAACCAGGACACGGTGTTCCGCCGCCTGTGCGAGGCCATGGGCCAGCCGGGCCTGGCCGACCACCCCGACTACGCCACCCACCGCGCCCGCGGCGAGCACCAGCAGGCCATCGACGACCTGGTGGCCACCTGGACACGCCAGCACGACGCCCAGCAGGTGGTCGACATCCTGGCCCGGGCCGGGGTCCCGGCAGGGCTGGTCTACCGCGCCCCCGACATGCTGGCCGACCCGCACTTCCAGGCCCGCGAGGCGATCGTCGAGGTGCCCGACCGCCACGGCCGGCCGCTGCCCATGCAGAACGTCTTTCCGCGGCTGTCGCACAGCCCCGGACGGGTACGCCACGTGGGGCCGGCGCTCGGCGAGCACACCGAGGCGATCCTGTCGGGCTGGCTCGGCTACGACACGGCCGCGCTCGACGCGCTGCGCCGCGACCAGGTGATCTAGGAGACGCTCATGGAAACCGCACTGGTCATACTCGCCCTGGTCGCCATGATCGGCCTGGGCGTGCCGATCTTCCTCTCGCTGGGCGTCGCGGGCCTGATCGGCCTGTACACGGCGCGCGGCTCGCTGGCGTTCTTCTTCGCCCCGTCGTCGCTGTTCGGCCAGCTCAACGTGTTCGAGATGGTCGCGCTGCCGCTGTTCATCCTGATGGGCAGCCTGCTCGGCGCCACGCCGGTCGGCGCCAACCTGTTCCAGGCGGCGGTGCGCTGGCTCAACTGGCTGCGCGGCAGCCTGGCGATCTCCTCGGTGGGTGCCTCGGCGATGTTCGGCGCCGTCTCGGGGGTCAGCCTGGCGGGGGTGGCCGCGGTCGGCTCCATCGCCGTGCCGCAGATGCTCGAGCGCGGCTACAGCCGAACCCTGGCCGCCGGCTCGGTGGTCACCGCCGGCGCGCTGGCGATGCTGATTCCGCCCAGCGTGCCCTTCATCATCTACGGCGCGGTCTCCAGCGTCTCGGTGGCCGACCTGTTCATCGGCGGCATCGTGCCCGGCATCGTGCTGGCCCTGGCCCTGTCGGCCTACATCTTCGTGCGCGTCAGCCTGAACCCGCAGGAGGCACCGGTTGCCGAGCAGCGCTTCACCTGGCGCGAACGCTTCGAGAGCCTGGGCCAGATCTGGCATGCCGCGCTGCTGGTGCTGGCGGTGCTCGGGTCGATCTACACCGGCTTCGCCACGCCCAGCGAGGCGGCGGGGGTCGGGGCGCTGGGCGCCTTCCTCATCGCCGCGGTGGTCTTCCGCAGCCTGAGCTGGGCCCGGCTGCTCCAGATCCTCGGCACCACCGCGCGAATCAGCGGCGCCATCCTGTTGATCATGGGCTGCGCCAAGATCTTCGGCGACTACCTCAACATGGTGCGCGTGCCGCAACTGCTCACCGAGACCCTGACCAACAGCGGCCTGCCCGCCTGGGCCATCCTGCTGGCGGTGATGCTGCTGCTGATCCTGCTCGGCATGCTGGTGGACGCGGTGTCGCTGATCGTGGTCACCACGCCGGTGCTGCTGCCGCTGGTGGAGGCGCTGGGCTACGACCCGCTGTGGTTCGGCATCGTCATGGTGCTCAACCTCGAGATCGCCGTGGTCACCCCGCCGGTGGGGCTCAACCTCTATGCCTTGCGCGGCGTGTGTCCGGACCTGTCCATCGAGGAGATCATCCGCAGCTCCCTGCCGTTCGTCGCCGTGCAGTTCCTGGTGCTGATGCTGTTCGTGTTCTTCCCCAGCCTCAGCCTGTGGTTGCCGGGGCTCATGTAGTCCGGCAAGAGCGCGGCCCCGGCCGCAAACCCATCGCTCGCAACGCGAGCCGAGTACAACAACAAGCAGGAGACTCACCATGACCATCACACGCCGCCAACTGCTCAAGTACGGCACCTTCGCCACCGCCGGCGCCAGCCTGTTCGGCGGGCACAGCCTGTTCGCGCCCCGCGCCATGGCCGCCACGGCCTTGACCGGGGTGAACTACATCACGCCCTCCTACAAGGCGCTGAGCTACGGCTCCGACGGCTTCGTCAAGTTCCTGGAAGAGAACCACGCCGACGTCATCGACTTCGACTACCACCACTCCGGCCAGCTGCTGACCGCCGACGAGCAGCTGCCGGGGCTGCGTGCCGGCAGCGTGGACTTCATGTTCCACACCCTCTCCTACATCACCCGCTCGCTGCCGATCCTCGGCATCACCGGCCTGCCCGGCGTGGTCGACGAGCTGTACCAGCATCCCGAGCGGCTCAAGCTGGGCAGCCCGCTGATGGAGCTGATCAACGAGCAGCTCGCCGAGGAGAACCTCTACATGCTCTGCTCCGGCGGCGGCATCCTCGAGCCGGAGTACATCTGGAGCACCGAGGAGAACCCGATTCGCTCCCTCGAGGACATGCGCGGCAAGAAGATCCGCGTGGTCGGCTACGAGGCCACCACCGCGCTGGAGAACTACGACATCGGTGCCACCCGCATCCCCTCCTCGGAGACCTACCAGGCGCTGCAGCGCGGTACCGTGGATGCCGGCATCTTCAATATCTCCACGGTGGTGGGCCGCAGCCTGCACGAACAGCTGGCCGCCTGCTACAAGCTGCCGGTGACGGCCTTCACGGTCGCCCCGTTCATGCTGCGCGACCGCTGGGACAGCCTCGACGACGACGTGCGCAACGCCCTTCAGGAGGCCGCCCAGTGGTACGACGACAACTTCATCGAGCACTGCAACAACGACGTCTACCCCAACGAGTACTGGCCGATGATGGAGGAAGCCGGCATCGAGGTGATCGAGCCCAGCGAGGAGGACCTGGCCGCCTTCAACGAGCACACCGAGGCGGGATGGGAGCACTGGAAGGGCGAAGTCGGCGAGGAGGTCGGCGAACGCGCCATCGCCCTGGCCCTCGGCGAGGCCTGAGGAGGTTGCCATGAGCGTCAATGCCCTACGCAGCTGGGACGGCCTGATGGCCGTCCTGCGCGGCGCCTCGATCCTGATGCTCGTCTTCATGGCGCTGACCATCTGCTACGACGCCCTGATGCGCCACGCCTTCTCGGCGCCGACCAGCTGGAGCCTGGAGATCAACTCCTTCCTGCTGGTCTATCTGGCGGTGATGGGCGCCGCCGAGGCGCAGCGAAACGAGGCCCACATCCGCATCGAGTTCTTCGCCGACAAGATGCCGCTGCGCCTGCAGGCGTTGATCGGCGTGATCACCGGCCTGCTCGGCGCCACCTTCAGCTTCATCATGGTGTGGCGCGGGGGCATCATGACGATGCAGGCGTTCGAATACGGCGAGCGCGTCTCCAGCGCGCTGGGCACCCCGACCGGCATCCCCTACGCCATGCTGCCCATCGGTTTCGGCCTGCTCGGGCTGCAGTTCCTGATCGACGTGTGCCGATCCGGCTACCGCTGCCTGCACCCCGAAACGACGCCAGCCCCATCGAAGGAGGTGCCAACCGATGTCTGAAACGCTCAGCCACAAGCTGATCGCCGCGCACCTGCTCGACGGCGAGATGACGCCCGGCAGCGAGATCGCCCTGCGCATGGACCAGACGCTGCTGCAGGACATCCTCGGCACCCTGGTGATGCTGGAGCTCGACGCCATGGGTATCGATCGGGTACGCACCGACCCCAGCGTGCAGTACATCGACCACACCCTGCTGCAGCCGGACAATATCAACGCCGACGCTCACCTGTTCCTGAAGAGCGCCTGCGAGCGGCTGGGGGTGTGGTACAGCGGGCCGGGCAACGGCATCAGCCACCCCGTGCACATGGAGCGCTTCGGCGTGCCCGGCCAGAGCCTGGTCGGCTGCGACAGCCACACCACCGCGGCCGGCGCCCTGAGCATGCTGGCCATCGGCGCCGGCGGCATCGAGGTGGCCATGGCCATGGCCGGCGAACCGCTCTACCTGCCGATGCCGGAGGTCATCGGCGTGCGCCTGGAAGGCGATCTGCCCGAGTGGGTCAGCGCCAAGGACGTGATTCTCGAGCTGCTGCGTCGCCACGGCGTCGCCGGGGCGAAGAACTGCATCCTCGAGTATCACGGCCCCGGCCTGGCCGCGCTGGATGCCATGGACCGCCATGTGCTGGCCAACATGGGCACCGAGATGGGGGCCACCGCCAGCGTCTTCCCCAGCGACGAGGTAACCCGCGAGTTCCTGCGCTCGCGCGGCCGCGAGGCCGACTGGCGACCGCTGGCCGCCGACCCGGGCTGCCGCTACGACCGCAGCGAACGCATCGACCTCTCGACGCTGGAGCCGCTGATCGCACTGCCCTCCAGCCCCGACAAGGTGGTGCCGGTGTCCCGGGTCGCCGGCGAGCCGCTCTACCAGGCCTACATCGGCTCCTCCGGCAACCCCGGCTATCGCGACTTCGCCGTGGTGGCGGAGATCGTCAAGGGCCGGCGCGTGGCCAGCGAGGTCTCGCTGGACATCAACCCCTCGACACGCCAGGTGCTCTCCGCCCTGATCGGCGAGGGCCACCTCGCCGCCCTGGTCGAGGCCGGCGCGCGCCTGCACCAGCCGGGCTGCAACGGCTGCATCGGCATGGGCCAGGCGCCCGCCGCCGGGCGCAACAGCCTGCGCACGGTGCCGCGCAACTTTCCCGGCCGCTCCGGCACGCGCGAGGACAGCGTCTTCCTGTGCAGCCCCGAGACCGCTGCCGCCTCGGCACTAGCCGGCGTCATCACCGACCCGCGCAGCCTCGGCATGCCCTGCCCCCGGGTGCGGGAGCCTGCGCGAATGGCGGTCAGCGACGACTGGTTCGTGCCGCCGCTGCCCGCGGAGCGCGCGCGGCACGTCTCGCTGCTCGCCACCGACAACACGCCACCGCTGCCGGCGCTGACCCCGCTGCCCGAGCGCATCGAGGTGCCGGTGCTGCTCAAGGCCGGCGACAACGTCTCCACCGACGACATCATGCCCGCCGGGGCGCGCGTGCTGCCGATCTGGAGCAACGTCTACGCCTCCGCCGAGCACACCTTCGAGGCGCTGGACCCGGACTACGTGGCACGCGCCAGAGCGCGTGGCGATGCCGGCCATGCCATCGTCGGCGGCAACAACTACGGCCAGGGCTCGAGCCGCGAGAATGCCGCGCTGGTGCCGCGCCTGCTCGGCCTGCAGGTGGTCATCGCCAGGAGCATCGCGCGCATCCACTGGCAGAACCTGCCATGCTTCGGCGTGCTGCCGCTGACCTTCCGCGACCCGGCGGACTACGGCCGCATCGCGCGTGGCCAGACCCTGGTCATCGACGATGTGCGCGGTCAGCTGGCTGCCGGGCAGCGCATCCAGGCCACGCTCGACGGCGCGCCCCTCACGCTGATGCACGAGCTGAGCCCCCGTCAGGTGGCGATCCTCACGGCCGGCGGGGTGATCAACTGGCTGCGACAACGCAAGGCTTCGTCTCCTGAGGAGAACGTGACATGACGGCACTCAGGCCACCGCAACGCGTGGCGATCGTCGAGGTCGCCCCGCGCGACGGCTTCCAGTCCATCCGCGATCCGCTGCCCACCGCCGACAAGCAGCGCTGTATCGAGGCGCTGCTCGATGCCGGTGTCACGCGCCTGGAGATCGGCTCCTTCGTCAGCCCCAGGGCCATCCCGCAGATGGCCGACACCGGCGAGCTGGTGGCGGCCTTCGCCGAACGCCCCGGGGTACGCCTCTCGGCGCTGGTGCCCAACCTCAAGGGCGCCGAGCTGGCGCTGGCACATGGCATCCGTGAAGTGGTCTACGTGGTGTCGGTGTCCGAATCCCACAACCGCAGCAACGTGCGCCGCACCCCCGAGGAGTCGCTCGGCGATCTGGCCCGGGTGATCGAGCGTCTGCAGCAGAGCGAAGGCACGCGCCTGCGCCTCGATCTGGGCACCAGCTTCGACTGCCCCTTCGAGGGCACCATCGCCTGGCAGCAGGTCGACCGCGTGCTCGGCAAGGCGCTTGAGCGGATCGGCGATTTGCCCACCGAGGTCGCGCTGTGCGACACCACCGGCCGTGCGACGCCCTACCAGGTGGCCGACCACTTCACCCGCCTGCGCGAACGGCATGCCCGCCCGGGGCTGGAGTGGGCCTTCCATGGCCACGACACCTACGGCATGGGCGTGGCCAATGCGCTGTTCGCCATTCATCACGGCGCCACGGCCGTGGACACGGCCTGCGCGGGCCTGGGGGGCTGCCCCTTCGCCCCCGGCGCCACCGGCAACACCGCCACCGAGGACCTGCTCTACGCCCTGCAGGGGGGCGGGGTCGACACCGGCATCGACCTGCCCCGGCTGCTTCTCGCCGCCGACCGTATCGCCGCGCTGCCCGGCGGCCAGACCGCCAGCCACCTGCGCCAGGTACCGAGAGAGCGCGTGGGCTGAAAATGGCGTCATTCAGCTGGCTCGCTGCCGCTGAGAGGCAACTCGGTGGCAGCGAAGCCGTGCTGATTTTCGCGGTTCACTTCGCCCCCCATTCGGCCCTATTGCCTGCATCGTCCTGAAGGGCCATACGACGCTTGGTCAAGCGCTTTCCAGCAGCAGCCTGCCAGAGCGCGCAGCGCATTGGACAAATTGCTGCCCGAGGCGCGAGCCCCTATCTGGGCCTTTCAGCCAGTTCCGCCCTCCTATCAAGCCCCATCTCATCCTTTTGTCGTAATTTTTGCTTACAAAATTGTAATCAACGTTTCGCCTCGTTAAGGTCGGTTTCCGATGATGGTTGTTCCTGTAACTTTCGTAGGGAAGCCTAAGCATTTCGCATGCCTGGGTGGGGATGCCACATCGTCAATCACTATAAATCACAACGCATGAGCCCGGTGCTCGGCCGCCGAAGCACCGGCGAATAACAAGGAACTGCACGTGACATTTCACAAGAATCTCAAGAAGACTGCCATCTTCTCCGCCAGCGCCCTCGCCCTCGCCGTGGCAAGCGCCGCAAACGCCTTCGAGTTCGAGGCAGGCGACACCACCGTCTCGGTCTATGGCTACGCCAAGCTCGACGTGATCTACGACGTGGACAACGAGATCGGCGAAAAGAGCGTGGCACGCGGTGACATCGCCCTCGACGGTGAAGAGACCAGCGACGGCCACACCAACCTGCATGCGGCCGAGAGCCGTATCGGCTTCTCCACCTCCACCCCGGTTTCCGGCAGCACCCTGAAGACCACCATCGAGGGCGACTTCTACGGCGGTACCGCCAACGCCCCGGAATTCCGCCTGCGCCACGCCTTTGGCGAGTGGAACGGAATTCTTGCCGGTCAGACCTGGACCAACTTCGGCAGCTTCCTCGCCGGCACGCCGACCATCGATTTCACCGGCATCGGTGGCCGCGCCGTGCTGGATCGTCAGGCGCAGCTGCGCTATACCACCGGCGGCTTTTCCATGGCCATCGAGGATCCCGACAAGCTGGGCGGGAGCCCCGTCAATGACGACGCCAAGAACCAGCTTCCCGACCTGACCGCGCGCTACCAGGGCAATGCCGGCAACTTCAGCTACTCCGTTTCCGGCCTGTTGCGCCGTCTCGAGTACGATACGGTGGGCGGCTCCGACGATACGGCAACCGGCTGGGGCATGGGCTTCGACGCCTCACTGGCCGTCAGCGACGCGCTGACCCTGCGCGGCGGCATCGCCCACGGTGACGGCATCGGCGGCTACCTGCACGGCAACCCGGCTGCCCCGGCCATCGTCGACGCAGACGGCAACCTGGAGACCATCGAGGCCACCGGCGGCACCGTCGGCGCCAGCCTCAATGTCGGCCCGGGCGCGATCAACCTTGCCTATACCCTGATCGACCCCGATCTGGACGAAAGCAATGCCACCGCAGACGACAATGCTCAGTTCGAGGATGTCTGGCTGAACTACATCTGGTCGCCGGGCAACCGTATCAGCTACGGCATCGAGGCGAGCTGGCACAGCCGTGAAGTTGTGGACGGCCGTGACGGCGACGCGATGCGCCTGCAGGGCATGGTCAAGTACGACTTCTGATGGTATGGGCGGAAGCAATTCCGCCTTCATCCCGATAGCGATTCCAGCAACACAAGTCTCTGTCTCTCGATCCTTCGCCCCGACCTCCGGTCGGGGCATTTTCGTCTCGTCCATGCCGCCTCTGCGTGCGAGTCTCGCCAGGCTTGGCTTGCCAGGCGGCACGAATCGTCGCTTCTCGCTACGCACCTGAACCCGACCTGTGGCGGGTGACCAGGTTTGACTTGCCTCCGCGGCAGTCGGGTCATTGCCGCCGAATTGACGGCACTTCCACCTCGATGCGCTGCGCCAGGCTGGCGAGGCTGTCATGGAGCAGTTGCAATACATAGCCGGGGTTGTGAACGTAGGCGCCGGGGTCCTTCTTCGCGAACTGGTAGTTGTAGGCCGCCTTCAACAGGCGCGGTGTCCAGCTCTGATAGCGGTTGGGAAAGACGGCCTCGTCGGGGCTGATGTCCCCATTTCCGTCGCTGTCGGCGAAGAAATAGGGGAAGGTATCCGCGGCGTAGCCGATCGGCCTTTCGGTCACTTCGGCGGCGTAACGGACGATCGCCTCGCCGAGGCGGGCGCGCAGGGTCTCGATTTCGCCGTGAATGCCTTCGGCGGTGTTACCGTCACCGTCGAAGTCGCCGTGGCGTGTGCGGATTGCAGTGATCTCGTCGACGCCGCGGTGACAGCTCAGGCATGTCTCGGTGGCGACCCGGGTCGTGTGGGGATCATGGCAGGAGGTACAGTTGCTCGCGCTCGGCACGTGCGGGAAGCGCCCCACATAGTCGCGCCCGGCATACTGGTAGCCGCCGCGAACGTGCGCGCCGTGCAGCGTCGCCGCCGCGACAGCATAGTGCACGTTGATGAAGCCGAGCTCGGAGACGACCGCGTCCTCGTCGAGGCCCTCGACCCGTGCGGCGACCGTGTCGCTGGACGCACGCCCCTGATGGCAGGCCGTGCAGACCGCCGCCTCGCCCAGCGCCGTGACGCTGGCACCCGACGGAAACGTCACCGCGTCGAGCTCATGCGCGGCGGTGGTATGGCAGGAGGCGCAGCCAATCGGCGCATTGATCGCCGCCGGGGCGTCGACGGCGCCCGCCGCGCTGCCGTCTGCGCCCAGGTAGTCGATAAAGCCCGGCTGGGAATGGCAGGCCGCGCAGCTCGTCGGTACCTCGCCTTCCGCATTCCAGTACGTGAACGCCGGCGAGCGGTAGTCGCCGTGCGGCGCCGCGAGCCACGCCGCGACGATCGCGGAGAGCGCCGCGTCGTCATCCTGCGCCAGGGCAGGAGATGCCAAGGCAAGCGTCGCAATGACGGCAATACGACGAATACACTGGCTCCACATAGCGCCGCCCTCCCCTTGCTGCTGCCCCGCAGCCGGATAGCACGGGCGCCCGAGGCCCGTGTCGTCCGGGTTTGGTCTATCTTCGATCATAGACGAGGGACTTACATTCGGAAACACAATGACAGACCCTGAAGACAGCGCCTCCCATGAGACCGGCCACCATGCGATTCGCCTGCCGGGCCCCGTCCTTGCCGCCCTCTACCTCGGCGTCGTCCTGCTGCCGCTCGCGGTGGCGCTGTTCGGCCGCGCCGCGCCGGGCGATCATTGGGAGCGGGCGGCGGCGGCCCTCGGCATGGTCGCGGTCGTCGCGATGGCGGTACAGTTCGTGACCTCGGGCCGCTTTGATCGCGTCTCGCGCCATCTCGGCATCGACAAGATCATGGCGTTCCACAAGATCGCGGCGTGGTGGGTCCTGGTCGCGGTGGTGCTGCATCCGCTGTTCTACGTCCTGCCCACCTGGCTCGACGCACCGGCGCTGGGGCGCGAGCGGCTCGAGGTCTACCTGACCTCGCCGCACTACCGCAGCGGGGTCGTGGCCTGGGCCGCCTTCGCGCTGCTGCTCGTCACGTCGCTGCTTCGCGAGAAACTGCCGTGGCGCTACGAGACCTGGCGCGCCACGCACCTGCCGCTCGGGGTCCTGGCGGTGGCGGGCAGCCTCCACCATGCCTTCGCGGCCGGCCGGTTCACCGCCGCCGCGCCGCTGCCGCCGATCTGGCTCGCCACCGGCGCCGCCGTCGCGGCGGTGGTCGGGGTGCTCTATGGCTGGCGCTGGTACAAGCTGCACCGGCATCCGTGGACGCTCGCCAGCGTCTCGCGCGTCGCCGACCGGATGTGGCAGCTGCATGTCGAGCCCGCCCCCGGCACGCCACCCCTGGTCTACCACGCCGGCCAGTTCGTCTGGCTGACCGTCGGGCGGCGACGGTTTCCGCTCCTGGACCACCCCTTCTCGCTCTCCGACAGCCCCCTCGACCCCGGCACCAGGCTGATCATCAAGGAGGTGGGGGACTTCACGAGTACGGTGGGCACGCTGATTCCCGGTACGCCGATCGGGCTCGACGGACCCTACGGCGAATTCGTGCTGGAGGGCAGCGACGCCAAGGCCGTGATCCTGATCGCGGGCGGGGTCGGCATCGCACCGATCATGGGTCTGCTGCGCGACATGCTGGCGCGGGGCGAGCGGCGTCCCGTGCGGCTCGCCTACGCCGTCGGCGCCCCGGCGAACTTCGCCTGCCTCGACGAGATCGAAGCGGCCCGCGCGCGTCTCGACCTTCGCGTGCTCCTGCTTTCCGAGACCACCGCCCCCGGCTATCGAGGAGAGGTCGGCCGGCTCGATCGGCAACGGCTTTCCACGCTTCTCGAAGGGCTCGATCCGACACGCTCTGTCGTGCTCATGTGCGGCCCCGGCGGGATGGTCACGGCGGTCTCGGACGCGCTTCTCGACGTGGGCATGCCGATGCGGCGCATCCTCTACGAGCGCTTCGACTACGCCGCCGGTTCGTCGCGCCAGGATCGCCGCCGCACCCGCCGCTTTGCCGCCATCGGCGCCGGCCTGGCCCTGGGGGTGGCGATATTCGCGCTGGCCGCCAGCTGAGTGGTGCGACGAGAGTTGTCGCTACACGGTGCGATAGTCAGGCAAGTGCACTTGCCAGGAGGCCATCATGACGCACCCGACTCTCACCGTGGCGACAAGGACACACGAACGCGACGCCTACCAACTGGACAAATGGCTCACCGATCGAGCGCGTTGGCAACAGCACCAACCCCTGACCTGGGCCTTGGCCGGATACCTTCCCCTGGCCATGGATACGACACTCGACACGGCCACCACCGATGGCACCCGCATTCGCTTCAACCCCCTATGGAGTGGCGGCCTGGACGATGCCACCCGGTGTCACATTCACGCCCACCTGGTCTGGCACTGCGTTGCCGGGCATTTCCTCCCTGCCCCTGTCACCGATCACCATCGCTGGCACCTGGCCTGCGACCATGAAGTCAATGCCGTACTGCTGCTGCTGGGTATCGCTCTACCCGGCAAGGCCACCTTCTTTCCCGCCTGCATCGGCAAGCCACTGATCGAGATACACGAATGGCTAAAGTTTCACCCCCATTTGGCCGAAGAAGAATTAGTGGATCAATTAGAGCCTGCTGAGATGAATTGCACGGCGCTCGCCCGGCAGTGGAGCAATCGCGTCGAATCGCTGCTGGCAACGCCCGAGGTCGCCTCGGCAAACAGCACGCGAAAGGCGCTTTGGTTGATCCAGCGCATCATGGCTACCGTACGGCACCGTTAGCCTGAGGAAGCCATCGAGTTCCGCTATAACTCCAAGGAAAGCCATGTCCGAGAGCCGTGATACTCTGTTTCGCTTTTTGACCATGCTGCAGCTGATCCCGCGCTATCCCGGCCGCATCAGCACGCCGGTCTTGCTGGAAAAGTTGCACGAGCGAGGCTTCGTCATCGACAACCGCTCCCTGCAGCGCGACCTGCGCGGACGGCTCTCGCGGTTCTTCCCCCTTGGCTGCGACGACAGCGAGAAGCCCTACCGCTGGTACTTCGATCGCGACTACCACTGCGACCTGCCGGCACTCGACGTACCGAGCGCTCTGACCCTTGTGCTGGCCGAAGAATACCTGAAGGGGTTGCTACCACCGGTTGTGATCGGCCAGTTGGCGCCACAATTCCGAAGCGCACGGCAACTTCTGGATGAGATGCAGCGCAACGGGCTGAGCCAGTGGGCCAGGCGCGTGCGCGCGATACCCAACGGCAAGGCCCTCATCCCCGCCCAACTCGAGGAAGCCACCTGGCAGACCGTTGCCCAGGCGCTGCTGGAGCAGCGGTCGCTGGATGTGACCTACCTCTCGCGCAGTCGGGAGGAGCGCAAGACGTTCACCCTACATCCGCAGGGCATGGTCAGCCGCCACAGCGTGACCTACCTGCTCGCCACCGTGAACGACTACAACGATATCCGCCAGTTCGCCATGCAGCGCATTGAAGCCGCTGCCTTCAGCGAGGCCGCGTGGCGGGAGTCCGCGGACTTCAACCTGGACGACTACATCGCGAGCGGTGCCTTCGGCTACCCGCAAGGGAAGGCTGACGTCCGGCTGGTCGCCCACATCGAGCCCCAGGTCGCCTGGCTGCTGACGGAAACACCGCTGGCCGAAAAGCAGACCCTCACACCACTTTCCGACAGCGACTGGTACCAATTGGAAGCGTTAGTGCCGAATGATCAGCAAACCCTGTGGTGGCTGAGAGGGATGGGTGCCAGCGTAGAGGTCATTGAGCCACAGGACTGGAAGGAGGAAATACTTTCATGTGCTAGGAAAATTTTATCCAGACAACACCAGCAGGCATAAATAAAATTTAATCAGAAACAATTGTTTTAGAATTCACCAAGGCGACAATGAAATGAGTAAAACCAATACCCATGATGTTCTAACAAGCATTTCCGATGAGGAAATTTCATTGAGCGGCGCCAGAGCAACCATGGAAGATATTCCTAATCATAGCCCCGAAAAAAAGGAGCACGAACAAGAAACCCTACCGCAAGAAACAGCCATAAAAACCAATACTAAAAGCACGAATGAAGAGAAAGCAAGCGAAGAAATAAATAGAGAAATAAGCGAGAACGAAAAAAATTATTCAGACGAGGGGTTCTGGAAAAAAGTCACTAAATATGCAAAAAAAGCGGGCGAAAAAACCCTGTCGCCTGCGATGAAGCTCTATTATTCGGCACAAGACCCAGATACGCCTACGTGGGCAAAAACCACAATGTATGGAGCTTTAGGTTATTTCATTTCCCCAGTAGATGCAATACCTGATTTAACGCCGGTATTAGGTTATACCGATGACATAGGAATTTTGGTTGGAGCAATCGGAGTGGTAGCGGCCCACATCAAAGACGAGCACGCAGAAAAAGCAAAGGAAACTCTCTTACGCTGGTTTAGTTAGCGCAAGCAGCAGCATTCATGTTACTCACTTGAAACAGCCACTGCAAAAGCAGACAGCAAACGCAAGGCAGCGCCCCCTCCTTCAAGGAGGGGGAAAGAAAAAACTTACCAAGACCGTTTAACAGCAATTTTTCAACAAGCACCCCATCACTAACTGGCCTGATCGTAATCTGTGCATAGTTCATCAAAATTCATACTAAAAATATCTATAGCAGCACGGGGGCATCGGATAACCCAAGTCGACTTCGTGTAATTACAGATAAATTTTGGCAATGCTCAAATAGCCAATCCACAAAATCAATGCCATCCATTATCTGGATTCCATCTTTCTCGGCCAAAGCCTTGGTGCTTTCACCTGTAACGGCAGTCGTGATCAGCCAGCGCTGGGCATCCTCCTCATCAATTGCGGCGAGCTGCCGGATGCCGTGCTTCCCTGTGACGCCTTGATGATGCTTCACTTGAATGATAAGTTTGGTAGGATTGAACCGATCCTTTCGGTAAGCCTCAATATCTGCATCTGCAATACCTTCGTAGTGCCGCTTGCTTGGCCGGTGAACATCATACCCTTCCAGCTTAAAGAGCTCCATCACCAGCATTTCCATACCATTCCCGCCTCCAGAAAGAAAAATATTACCTTGTTGGATGCGATCTAGCAGTCTCCTCTTGAAAACTTCAATTGCTTCAATATTTTCAACTTCATGCTGGCTGTTTATGTTACTGAATCCGCCAGATTCTAGCCGAGCATATAGAGTTTCCAGCTCATCTGAAAACTCATCCAGCGATGCAACTGCCATTCGAATTTTTAAACGTGTTGCAAGCGCAGTGGAGAGATCATCGCGAGGAACCCTTTTGATTGTCCCATCTGGGTCTCTCAAAAATTCTGCACCGACGCGATTTTCGCCATAGCCAACGTCTAATCCAAAGCTCTTCTGACCAGTAGCTCTGGCAAGGAGGATAGCGCGAGCGACGGGCACCACTATCAAGTCACCGGCACGAATATTAAAGAATCGCCTAATTTGGTTCCCTTTTCTACCTACCTCGACATCCTTCTCACGAAACTCTGCCATGAGAGAGTCATCAGATGGATGCTCTGAAAAATTCATCTGAGACCAGCCATACCCGACCTTATCTATTTTTGCTAATTCAATCGGGCTTCTCACTAGTACAACTCTAGCCACAAAACTTTCCTTATCTCAATTCCGACATAAAGCCAGGCCTTTGTAGGGCCTGGCTTTTTTTCTTTATCTAACCAAATCCATCAGCTTGTCATAGGAATCCACGACATCATACTTCACCTTCGCCGTGGCGATAGTGTCGAAGAATTCCGTGGCGCACTTGATTTTGGCCTGCTCGAGCTCTCGCAGTTCTAGTGATGACATGCTGCCCTTGGTCTCGGCCACGAAGTAGACGTGCTTGACGTCGTTCTCGCTGAAGGCGATGGCCCAGTCAGGGTTGTAATTACCCACCGGCGTCGGGATGAAGAAGCTTTTCGGCAGCTTGGCGTAGACCACCACTTCCTTGCCGGTGTCGAGCTCCTCGACGAAGTCACGCTCGATCTTGGAGTCGGTTACCACGTAGTCGAAGACATGCCGCTTGGCCTTATAGGCTCGATCCAGATGGTTCTCTGGCTTCTCGATAGTGAAGATTTCCCGGCCGTGCTGCTCGTTGATGGGGTCGTAGCTGATGTGCTCGACCACCATAGTGGCCTTTTGCTCGTTGATCAGCCTGGCAGCCTGGGCCATGAAGTCTTCCGGGTTCATCCGGTACTGCTTGAAGGTCTTCGGCTGGATCTTGGAGAGAATCGCCGCGACGGTGCGCCGCGTCAGCTGCGTGGCCTCGGCCAGGCGGCCGATCAGGTCGTACTGGACCGCCGAGTGAAGCGAACCGTCATGCTTGACCCGCTCGCTCTCGTTGACGGTGAAGGCCTGCCCGCTGGTCATGTCCTGGTAGCTGGCTTCGGCCTTCTGGGTGCCGCGCTCCACCTGGTACTCCAGGCGCTTCACACCGAGCTTCAGGTCAAGGTAGCCCACGCATTTCTCGATTAGCTCGTTGGAGTCGAAGCTGACGGAGTAGGCCGCTTTGCGGTTGATGCGCTCCCAGAGCTCCTGAAATTCCTTCTTGTGGAAGTTGTCGTTGAGCGGATTCAGCTTCGCCTTGCGACCATCCTCGATGTGCGGCAGTTGGGCGTTGCTGAAGACGCTGTCGATCAGCTGAAAGACCTGCTGTGCATGGGGCTGCAGCGACTCCGGGAGATCGGCCAGGGTGCCCTCTTCCTTGGCCTGATGGTAGGCCTCGGTGATGTGGTCTGCGCTATCCGTGTAGTCGTGCTTGAGCAGGTAGCGGTAGATCTCCTTGGCCATAGCCGACGTGACCTCTACCTCGCCCTCATCCGACACGAGCAGCTTGCCGATGAAGTAGGCCTCATCGGCGACCCGCGGGCGCTCGGAGAGATCGTTGCTGATATCGCGCTGCAAGGCGGTGACGAAGTCCTTGTAGCTCTCGCTGGCGACCACCGTCAGCTCGTTGATGTCGTGCACCGTCAGCGGGTCGTCCATGCGGTCCCCCAGCTGGTTGACCGCCAGGCGCAGGCCGCGCCCGACCTCTTGGCGCCGGGAGATGGTGTTGTCGCTGTGCTTCAGCGTGCAGATGACGAACACGTTGGGGTTGTCCCAGCCCTCCCGCAGTGCGGAGTGGGAGAAGATGAAGCGCGTGGGCTCCTCGAAGGAGAGCAGGCGCTCCTTGTCCTTCAAGATCAGGTCGTAGGCATCGACATCGTCCGTCTCGGTCGAGCGCGCCTTGGTCTTGGGGTCGACGAGGCGCTTGGACTTCTTGTCGATGGAGAAGTAGCCGTTGTGGGTATCCGATGCGCTGATGCCCTTCAGGTAACGGTTGTACTCGCTGTCTTCCAGGGTCAGCACCTGGTTGAGCTGGTGGTTGTACTCCTCCTCGAAGATCCGGGCGTACTCGCCCAGCACCTCACCGCCCTCATCGTACTGGCGGTACTTGGCCACCTCGTCGATGAAGAACAGGGTGAGCACCTTGACCCCCTGGGAGAACAGCAACTGCTCCTTCTTGAAATGTGCCTTGACCGCCTCGCGGATCTGGATCTGGCGCAGCGCCTTCTCGGTGACATCGACGGTGACCTCTCCAGCGGTGAGCTCGACGCCGTTGGTGAAGCTGAGCTGATCGATCCTGGCATCAATATCCGAGACGACGAATCCCTTGTACTGGTCCAGCCCATCCGACAGCTCATGCAGGTTGTCACCCTTGCCCAGCTTGCGGCGCTTGCGCTTCACGCCGCTGGCCGACTTCTCCTCGTACTCGACCCAGGCCACAGGAGGCTTGTTCTTGGCCGTCTCGATATTTTCCAGGTAGAGGTAGGCATCGGTGCCGGTGAGGCCCTTGGTGGTGACGCCATGCACCGAGATCTTCTTCACCAGCTTCTGGTTGTAGGCGTCCAAGGCATCCAGGCGGTGGATCTTGTTGTAGGTCGTCTTGTGGGTCGCCGAGTAGCGGACGATGAACAGCGGGTTGAACTCGCTCAGTGAGCTGAGCGTCTTGCCCCCTTCCATCTTCTGCGGTTCATCGAGGAACAGGATCGGTCGGTTGGCCTTGATGACGTCGATGGGGCGGCGCGACTGGAAGTCATCCAGCTCATCGTAGATGCGGCGGTTGTCGGCACCACGAGAGTTGAAGGCCTGCACGTTGATGACCATCACGCTGATGCCGGCATCCGAGGAGAAGCTTTCCAGGTTGTGCAGCTGCTTCGAGTTGTAGATGAAGAAGCGCGCCTTCTCCCCGTAGCTCTCCAGGAAGTGGTCGGCGGTGATCTGCAGCGACTTGTAGACCCCCTCGCGGATGGCGATGCTGGGCACCACCACGATGAACTTGCTCCAGCCGTAGCGCTGCTTCAGCTCGAACATGCTCTTCAGGTAGACGTAGGTCTTGCCGGTGCCGGTCTCCATCTCTACATCCAGGTTGTAGGGGCAGCCGGTCTTGTCATCCTTCTTCAAGCCGTCGGAGAGCGGCAGGTTCTGGCGGCGCTGCACGGTCCGGATGTTGTTCAGGAGCTCAAGCTCCGTCAGCTCCAGCGCGGCGTTCTTGAAGCCGGCGTCGTCGGAATCTGGCGAGGCATACATGTCACGCTGCATTGGCTGCGCCAGGGGCGCTGCCTCGCCCGGATCGATACGGTAGCGGATACCGCTGCTGAAGGGCTGGCCAGCAAAGCAGTCCGCCAGCGCCTCGACTGCCCGCGTCTGGTACTCCTGAGTCTTGAACTTGAGCTTCATGGCCTTCCTTTCTGCACCGGCATCGGAGCCTGCAGAAAGGGCTCTCGATGCTTTAATTTTAAAATCAATGGCTTAAACAAAAATTCGTTCAGTCTCTTTCTGCAGAGCCGCCGTTTCTTTCTGCAGACCTTTCTGCATCGTCCTGCACCAGTCGCCATTCCGGCGCACCGCGGCTGCCGGCATTGCGGATCTGGCCAGCGCGTCGCAGCTTGGTCAGGATGTTGCCCACCTTTGCCTTCTTCTTTGGCTCATCCAGGGCATCGCTGAGCTTGTCCCACAGCAGGGTGTCGATCTCCTGGCGGCTGGCGGAGCCGAACTTGGCCAGATAACCAGTCACCAGCTTGGCGTAGAAGGCGTCATCCTGCCCACGGGTGTGGATGTACTGGGCCTTGGTCGCCGTTGCTGTCGCGATCTCGGCGGAGACGCGCAGATTGGGCTGCCGGCCTTCGATCAGCTTGGCGCGGCGCAGACGACTCGTCATCTCCTTGTCGAGCGGCAGCTGTTTCTGCACGCGATCCAGGGCCAGGATCTCCTGCAGGGAGAGCTCGGTCTTCTTGATCAGCATGCGCGTGTAGGCCGGATCGACGATGCTGCCGTAGATCGTCAGCCTCACCCGGGAGGGGTCGGTTACGTCATAGTCCGGCATGGGAAGGTAGCGTTTGGCCTGCCCCAGGTGCATCTCGTGGATGCCGTAGCCCATGGTGTCGATCATGTTCAGCTCGACCATGGCGTTTACCAGGAAGGGATTGCGGTAGTGCATCGGTGTCTTGTGGCCGGTGACGTAGTCCTCCGGCCTGCCTTCGAAGAAGCCCCCTGCGTTTTCCAGGATGAGCCGGTCCGGCTCTTCGGTGACCAGGACCCTGCCGTTGCGGGCGTAATCCTGATGGGCGATGCAGTTGTGCAGCGCTTCCAGCACGATCCGCTGGTCGTACTTGGCCAGCTCCACGCCCAGCAGCTGGTCCTCCGGCAGGATTCGCACCTGCACGTTGCGGATCTGCTGGTAGAGCCGCGTCGTGGCCAGCAGGAACGGCGGGCCGAAGTGTTGGTAGGCCCGCTCCGGTCCCTCCAACTTCCAGGTCAGCTGAGCGGGATGAGGGGATAGCAGCGGCACCGCCTCTTCCTTGCCGAGCAGCAGGAGGGCCGCCCGGGTCACCTTGCCGTCCAGCGTCAGCTTGGCGCGATCCAGGAAGGTGGCCAGCGGCCACCCCATTACTTCGCCGGGCTCGAAGCGGTTGGCGTACTTCTTGGCGAAGGACTCTCGGGCCTTGTTGACCGCCTCGGGGTCGAGATGGTCGAGCGTGGCATTCGGCACCAACTGCACGGACCAGTCGGTGGCGTCGGTCTGTCGCCGGATCGCATCCTGCTTGTCCAGGCCCAAGCCGGTCAGACTCTCCCCGGCGCGAGCAAAGTAGTGCCCTTGCCAGGCGATGGGCATGCCCATCGGTGCAGGTGGAACCTCGAACAGCAGCACCCGGCCTTCTGGGGTCTCCAGCTCGTGGATGTCGCGGAAGGTGATGCTGGGCTCGGTGCCGTCAGCTATCTGCATCTTGAGCTTGTCGAGCTCGCCGGGGGCTTGGCGGTACTCGGACCCCAGGATGCGCCGGGTCTTGTCGTCGATGCCAAAGACCAGCCAGGCGCTTTCGCTGGCACGCAGATTCGCCTCGTTGGCCAGCGCCGAGAGGTACTTGCCGAGATCCGAGGTGGAGAAGCCCTTGCCACCGCGCTTGAACTCGACCACCTCGCTCTCCCAGCGCTCGATTAGGGAGTGCAGCAACTGCTTCAGCGCCTGCTCGTCCATGCTCATGGGCCTAGATCACCTTGACGTCGGTATTGGGCGACTTCTGGGCGAAGATTTGCTCGACGTTGATCTTGACGCTGTCGCTGGCGAAGCCGGCATCGCGGAACACCACGCGCAGCGGCTCGTACTCGGCGAGCTGTTTGACGAATGCCTCGTCGATATCCAGGTCGAAGCAGGCGGCCAGGGCCATATGCTTCTCGGCCCCGTCGACGAGGAAGATGGTTTTTCCATCAACCTCTTGGCGAGAGATGGGAAGTGACAGGTCTACGCCCCAATCGAGCAAGACTTGAAAGAGAAGGTCTTCGGGAAGAGAATTATCCCTGACATTGTCTACCATTCCTTTAAGTGAATCTTGAACAAGGATATCAGGATTATAATAAACATCCTTCATATTTGAAGGGCCAATCTTTAAAATCCGGACGCCAAAGTCAATACCTTGGTTATCGACCAAGTCATCCGACAGGTCTTTAGCAGCTCTTTTAATTCTATCCAAAGCTATTTCAGAGACTGTTTCGTATCCATTCTTGAAAGCATCGCTACTTTCAAGGCATGGCTCATCTAGTTGAACAACAATAAACCTGCGCCTACCCGCGTCCGATTTATTTAGCCTCATTACGGCATGAGCTGTAGTTGCCGAGCCGCCGAAAAAATCTAAAACCAGATCATCTTCATCTGTCGAAACTCTTAACGCAATTTCGATAAGATCAATTGGCTTTGGAGTATCAAAAACCGACTTTCCATCAAAAAGCTTTTTTAGATAATTTTTTGCTTGCTCATTAGTCGCAGCATCTCTAGCAAACCAAATGGATTCAGGTGTTAAACCCCTTTCCTTTTCATTCAAATACGTTTTAATTCTTGGAACGCCGCTTCCTTCTTTGCCAAACCACAACCTACCCTCTTCAGCAGCCTTTTTCATAACCTCTTCTGTATAAAGCCAGCAACGGCCACTTTCAAGCTCATGCTTCGTACCGTTTGGAGCCACAAAAGTGTAAAACTGACTTTTGGTGCCATGGCCAGCCTGAGCCGTAGCAGGGTCTGACTTCCATGGGCCGCGAGGATCATTATCTGGGTTTTTATAGTTCGCAAGTGCCTTTTCACTCATGGGTAGTTGTTTGAGGACACGACCACCATGGTGAATATTTTTACAATAGCAAACCAAATAATCATGCCTTGAAGAAACAACTTTCCTGTTTTCCCTATTAGTCCTTTTCTCCCAAACAAAGTTTGCAACAAGATTCTCTTCGCCAAAAATTTCATCGCAAATCTTAATTAGATTGGCAAGCTCATTATCGTCGATAGAGATAAATATCAGCCCATCATCCCTCAGTAAATTTCTTGAAAGCCTTATCCTGCCATACATCATCGAAAGCCAATCAGAGTGCCTGCGCCCGTTACTTTCTGGGTTTGCGACCAACCTTCCTTTCACTTCGTCAACCTGGTTAGATGACAAGAAATAACCTTCTGAAGAAGTAGAGAAGTCGTCCTTATAAACAAAATCATTGCCAGTGTTATATGGCGGATCAATATAGATCATCTTTACTTTTCCAAGATATGTTTCCTGGAGAAGCTTTAGAGCCTCAAGATTATCCCCTTCTATAAACAGGTTCTTGGTATTATCAAAGTCGACACTCTCTTCCCTACACGGACGCAATGTCTTGGCAATCGGCGCATTGGCTGCCAGCAGGGCTTCGCGCTTGCCGGGCCAGTTGAGGTGGTAGCGCTCCTGGGGTCCCTCGACGATATGCTCGGAGAGCTCCTGGCGCAGCTGGTCGAAGTCGATGGCTTGCTTCACTCGCCCTTGCTCATCCCGTGCTTCTGTAACGCAGCTGGGGAACAGCTCGGCCAGCTTGGCGATGTTGGCCTCGGTCAGGTTGGGGGAGTGCATCTTCAGCTTGTCCATGGTGTCGCGTGTCTCCGGACCTCTGTGGTCGTGATCAGGTGTCATAGTCGGCAATTTTCTCGCGTATCGAGCGCAGCTCGGCGTTGATCTCGATCTTGCGGTTGAACTGTTTCGTGTTGCGCAGGCGCTTCTCGAGGGCGGCCGCGTCTTTCTTGAGGGCTTCCAGGGCCCTCAAGCGCTCCAGCTGATCCGGCAAGGCTTCGCCCTGCCGCGCCGGTTCGGGAAGCAGGCTGCGCAGCAGCTGCTGGTAGAGCTGCTTCAGGTCGATGGCTGTTGGCAACGGTTGTCGCGGCGTCTCAGTTGACAGCCAGTCGCTGCTGGCGTAGTGATCATCCAGCACCCATTTACTGGGATCGGCCTGGCTGGGCCGCTTGTAGGCGGCGGTGACACGGATGCCGCGGGCGCCGTTTAGCTCGAACAGGATCGGAAAGGGAATGGCGCGGTCGATGGCCCGCAGCACGTCTCGGTGTAGGTCCTCGCCCTTGAGGGTGATCACGAAGACCTGCAGCTCCGGCACATCGTCGGTGCCAGGCAGATTAAGCGTGCTATGAGCTAGCTTGGCATGCCAGGTGATCTGGCCGACCTCATCCCGCAGGCGCTCCCTGAGCTTGGCGGTGGCCCTCACATGCGCAAGAATGCGCTGCTTGGCCACCACACGACCGAGCAGCGCCTTGGCAGGGTACTGGTAGAGCGGTACCGTCATGGTGCTTTACTCTCGCTATCCCTGCTGGCCGCATGGCGCTCCATACCTGTGTCTATGGTCGAACCCGCGTCACGAATGACGACGAAGGTGATCAGCTCGAAGTCGTTTAGCCCTTCGATGGTATCGACCAGCGCCGTGGTCTCGCCGCCGCTGAACAGGCTGTCTATGTCCCTGTCTTCCTTCACCTCGATCATCGAGCGGATGGCCTGATCCAGTAGCGCTGAATAGGCGTGCATCTCCCGGCCATCGTGGGTTTCCTCGTTGAAGGGCCGATAGACGGCTTCGACGGGCTCGACCAGCCCTTTGCACGCGGTGCGGGCGAGATCGAGCAGGCGCTTGACCTCGGTGTAGTCGCTGATCACTTCGCCGGTATGGCTGATATAGACCAGGTAGAAGGGGTGCAGGCGGTTCTGCTGCTGCAGGCCACTGCCATGGTGCCCTACCCGCTGATTGAGGTTGCGCAGGGTGAAGATGATCCCGGGCTGCAGGCCCCTCTCGGGCCGGGCCGGTACCACGGTATGCAGGCCGTTGGGGATACGGCTCAGGTCGCCGTTCTCCTTCATGTAACCCAGTAGGTCCATGCGGAATTCATTCAGGCCGAGGTCGGTGATCGACACGCCGGACTTGAGGTCTTCCATCTCCACCACTTCATCCTGTAGCCGACGCAGCTGCTCGCGCCGGTAGGCAACATCGTTGGACTGGGCATTGAGCACATTGTCGTCGCCGGTGGCGGTGACGTCGGCGATCACCATGCGGTTCTCGACGCGCTCCTTGAGGTTGATGTACTCGTCCAGGCTGATGTCCGGCCAGTAGTTAACCAGCTGGATGCTGGCGTTGGGCGAGCCGATGCGATCGATGCGCCCGAAGCGCTGGATGATGCGCACCGGGTTCCAGTGGATGTCATAGTTGATCAGGTAGTCGCAGTCCTGCAGGTTCTGGCCTTCCGAGATGCAGTCGGTCCCGATCAGGATGTCCAGCTCGCGGGGCTCACCGGGGTATACCATGGCCTTACTCTTGGCCTGCGGGGCGAACAGCGTCAGCAGGCCTTGGAAGTCATAATGCTGGCGGCTGCTGGGCATGGCGCCGATGGTGGATTTCGGGGCTTCGCTGCCGGTCACCAGGCCGGTGTGCACGCCCTGGCTCTCCAGCAGTACCGGCGCCAGGTTGTCGTAGAGGTACTTGGCGGTGTCCGCGAAGGCGGTGAAGATCATTACCTTGCGGTTGCCGGGGTTGATCGGCGAGGCCAGCTTGCTGGCAATCTGCGTCTTGAGGTGCTGCAGCTTGGCATCGTCGGACGGGGTGACCTTGGCCATTTCCTCCAGCAGCAGCTCGATCCACACCAGGTCGGTGCTCAGGTCATGCTCCCAGGACGGCAGGTCCATGTCCTCCAGGCTGATCTGGACCTTCTTGCCCACCGTGGTATCGCCGGGCATGGGAATGCTGTCGTCGTCGGGGTCAGCGTCTTCGAAGGACCCGGTGATATCCGCGAAGCTCTCCGAACGCCCAGTCTTCTTGAAGGCCTCGATCTTATCCAGGATGGTCGTGTAGCTATCCTGCAGCCCCTCCAGGGTCAAGCGAAACGCCGCCACCGAGCTCTCCAGGCGCTTGAGCAGGTTGGTTGTCATCAGGGCCTGCAGGCTCTTCTCCCGGTCCACCTGCTTGAAGCTACCGCCTCCACTGGACACTTCGGTGTCGTACATCTCCTCGTACTTCTTGAGGCGGCTGGGCAGGATGTAGCTGATCGGGGCGTAGACGGAGAGCTTGAGCTGGGAGAGCTGCTGGAAGATCTCGTTGAAGCCGATCACATCGGTTCGGTGAGTGAGGGGGCAGTGAAACGAGAGCGGCTTGCGGCGCTCCGGGAAGCTGCCGATATCGCTGGTGTCGTAGAAGGTTTCGATATGCCGACGTGAGCGGGCGATGGTGACGCTGTCCAGCAGCTCGAAGAAGTCGAAGTCCAGCGCCTGCAGGATCGCGCCCGTGGTGCGCTTCTCCGGTGGAAGCGCCGACCACTCGTTGAAGGTGGCCTGGGCGCGGCGGAAAATGCCCTCGATGTCCTTGGCGCCGCTGAGATGGCGAGTCAGGTTCTCGGCCTCGCCCTCGTAGGCCAAGGCCAGCTGGTTCTTCAGGTCATTGAAGCGGTTGTTGACCGGCGTTGCCGAGAGCATCAGCACCTTGGTCTTCACGCCCGCGCGGATCACCTGATTCATCAGTTTCTGGTAGCGCGTCTCGCGATCCTTGTAGACGTCGTTGTTGCGGAAGTTGTGCGACTCGTCGATTACCACCAGGTCGTAGTTGCCCCAGTTCACGCGATCCAGCGGCATGCCGAAGGATTCCCCACGGGTGCGCTGCAGGTCGGTATGGCAGAGCACGTCGTAGTTCAGGCGGTCCTGGGCCAGCACGTTGGTGGTCAGGTTGCGGTTATAGGTCAGCCAGTTATCGGCGAGCTTCTTGGGGCATAGCACCAACACGGAGCGGTTGCGTAGCTCGTAGTACTTGATGACCGCCAGGGCGGTGAAGGTCTTCCCGAGCCCTACGCTGTCGGCCAGGATGCAGCCGTTGTAGGTCTCCAGCTTGTTGATAACGCCGGTGGCCGCGTCGCGCTGGAAATTGAACAGCTTCTGCCAGATGACGCTGTCCTGGTAGCCGGTGCGGTCATTGGGCAGCACGTCCTCGCTGATGTCTTCCAGGAACTCGTGGAAGATGTGGTAGAGCATCAGGAAGTAGATCCGCTCCGGCGGGTTCTCCCGGTAGACCGAGGCGATATGCTCGCGCAGCCGTTCGGTCACATCCTCGAGCTTCTCTTCGTCCTGCCACAGCTGGTCGAAGAGGGCCATGAACTGAGAGGTGTGGCCCGGCTCGCTGAAGCGGGTAACGAAGTTGGAGACCGCGTTGCCCTGCTGGTAGCCCAGGTCCACCGCCGTGAAGCCCTGCAGGGGCATGTAGACGGTGTCGCCGCCTTGGGCTGCAACGCCGGCAAAGGGCTGCATGGCCGCCTGGCCACGGTTGGAGCGAAAGCGGGCCTTGCGGCGCATCCAGTCAGCGCACTCGCGGGCGATGGCCCGCTGGGTCAGCTTGTTCTTGAGCTGAATCTCGAACTCGCTGCCGTGGACGCTGCGCTCGCGCTCCGCCTTGGGGATGTGGAACTCACGGTGCTCCTTGCGGAACTTGTCGCTCGCCTGGTCAGGAACAAAGGTGGGTGAGGTGAAGATGAACTCGACCGAGTCCAGCGCCTCCAGCTCATCCTTGAGCGCCTCGTAGGCGTAGATCGAGAAGCAGGAGGCCGCGATCTTGAGCCGGGCACCAGGGCGCAGGGTGTCCTTCAGATCGTCGCCGAGCAGTCGGCTGACGTTGTCGATGATCTCCATGGTACGGCTCCCCTGCGGTTACCTGGCCGCCTGAGGGCGGTCTCGTCATTCTGGTTGAGCAATGGCCTCAAGCTTATAGCAAGGGCTTAGTATCATGAAGCGCAGCGGCTCATTGAACTACAGCAAGCTGCATGCTCTTCGTGCGCCCAGCCAAACTTACTGAAAACGTCCAGCACCAAAGAATACTTGAGGCGTGTGGTTCACGCCTGATAGAAGGGAGTCATAAGACCACACAGAAGGGCTGGGCATGCATCTGACGGAAATTCGCGAGGCCATCGCCGTCGAGCAGGAAAAGCAGCGCAGCACATACATCTTCAAGGTGGCCAGGGCCACACGGATCAACAGCCGGCTTGCTACCATAAAAGTTGCCGCCGACGATGAGCAACGTAGCAGCGATACCTTGAGCGAAAGCATGGAAGCCGCCAGCGCTTGGTGGCCCTTGGAGGGGGGGCGCAATGGCGAAGCCCGCGTACTCTCCGTCTTCCCTGAAGATAACGAGTTGCACCTGACGGGCATTCAGGGCGAACTACCGGAGGTGGACGCCCGCCTGCGTATCTACCCGCCTGACTTTATCAAGGCAGTGCGTAAGATATACTACTCGCCGGATCATGAGGAAGCGGGGCTGACGATCTTCAAGGGGCTGACCAGCCGCGTGGAGCCCAACCAGGGTAGAAAGGAGCTTCCCCTTCCCGATGCCCTGCCCCTTCGTGAGCGCCAAAAGGACGCCTTGCGCCTGCCCTACCTTAGCCACGCTCTGTTAATCGGGCCGCCAGGCACTGGCAAGACCTTCAGTCTGGCGGCGATCATCGCCCAGTTCCTGCTGCATGAGCCCAATCAGCGGGTGTTGCTGCTCTCCAACAGCAATGCCGCTGTGGATGACGCTATCGTCAAGGTAGACGCGGCACTTGAGAAGCTGGGAGACAGGAAGCGCAACGAGCGGTGTGTGCGGATCGGCAGCAATTTCGCAATGGGCCGCTACGAAGGCCGCGAGCACCTGCTGCCTTCCAGCCAGAAATTGACGGAAAAGCTGAAAACGCTGGAAAAGAAGAAGCCCGACCAGAAGGATGCCGCAGCTTACGATGCCTGGCTAACCCAGTATAACAATGTGCGCCAGGAGATCGATGATCATACACGCGCCCTGATTAACAAGCTTCCGCTGGTGGCCACCACTGCCTCCAGTGCTAGCTTCCGTTTTGAGCAGCTGCTGAAGGCTGGCTTCGACTGGCTGGTCTTCGATGAGGCCAGTCAGGTTTCGCTCTACCAGACCATCGCCCTGTTGCCATTGGGCAAGCGCTACCTGTTCTGCGGCGATGACCGGCAGCTGCCACCAGTCTGCGTGGCCCACCAGAATACGCAAGCGAAGCGCTGGATAGGCAAGTCGATCTTCAGCAAACGAGAGAAATTTCCCCAGGACGCCATCGTTGAGCTCAACGAGCAAAACAGGATGGTGAAGAAGATATGCGAGTTAGTCAGCCAGCAATTTTACGTAGGTCGTCTGGTCAACGAACACACAGGCAGAGGAAAAAAACGCAAAGCCTGGTTCATGGAACGTAAGCTAGTCAGCGAGAAACACGCGAAGCCGATTGAAGTGATCTTTGTCGAAGAAACATCGCGCTGGATGAAGCGGTTCATGGGTGAAGTCAGGATGGCCTCGGCCAACAAGGCTGTCGAGATCTACCAGACCCTGGCTGAAGAGCGTGAGGCGCTTGGCTCGGATGCCGTGATTCTGGCACCACTGCACTCGCAGCTGAGGTTGATTCGTGAAACGACTAGAAAATCAGGCATCTCGACCATACCTTGCTCGACGATACATAAAGCACAAGGTCAGGAGTACCACACAGTCATTCTGGATGTAATCAATCTCTCCGGCAGCAATCGCTTCCTGACCGAGACGCTATCAAAGGAGATGATCAACGTAGCTTTCAGCCGTGCCAAGGCCAGGTTGGTCATTTTGGCACATGAGTCCGACCTGAACTGTCGTTTTATCAAGGCCGCGCACGCTGTTACTAAGCCCAAGCCACCTCAATATGCGGAAAATTATATCGAGGCATCTGATATAAACGAATATGCGCCAGTTGGGGAGCACAATATCGATCAGATCAAGGGGAAGCTCTACCGCCTGACGCTGAAAAATGGCAGCCAGATCATCATTGAGCCCACCGGGATACGCGATCGTTATTTGAAGGCCATACGGCATCGAGATGGAGAGGAGACAGAATACGCGCTTCAGATCATCAATGGTGGATAACGGCAGACTTTTTCATGATCACCAGGCAGGCGGTGCTTGGAGCTAATCACACCAGCTTGAATGGATTGATGTCGCGGAAGATGCCGGTCTTGGTCATGTCACGGCGCAGCGCGAAAATCTCCATGGCGGCAACCGGGTCGACCTGATCCAGTTTATCGAAGTGGATCTTCTCCCATTGGGCACGGGAGACCTTGACGCTGTAGAGGTACTGATCTCGCTCACCGCCCGTAGCGGCATCAGTGATCTGGCGGTAACCCGAAACCCGGGCCTCTTGCATGGCGGAAAATGATCTACCTGGGCGTGGTGCCGCTGCACTAGATCTCAAACCATGTCTGCCACGCGACGAACAACATGGTCCAGCAACGTTACGGCAAATGGATCCGCGGCGACGGCCAGGACGTCCCAGCGATGATAGAGAAGCTCCTCGAACTCTGACCATTCCCAGGATTGTTCCAAACCCTTTCCCAAGGGCAAAAACGAGAAAGGGGAATCAGCATAAATAGCTGATTCCCCTTTAAAATCTCGTGGCGGAGGGGGAGGGATTCGAACCCTCGAAGCCTTTCGACTTACACACTTTCCAGGCGTGCTCCTTCGACCACTCGGACACCCCTCCACATTGTGGTTCTTCCACCTGGGGCAGTGCCCTTGTGCGTCAGAACGGCGCAAAGTCTAACGGCTTAAGTACGCGTTTGCAAGCCGGTTTTCGGCTTTCGCCACCGTCAGGAGACGGGCAGCACGGCGTAGTCGCCGTGGGCTTCCAGGCATAGGGTGTCGCCGCACCAGAGCTGCTGAACGAGAGCGATACGACCGCGCCCGCGGCTCGCCAGGCGCTCCGCCAGCGTCTCGGGGCCCTGCTCGCTCTCGGGCACGCAGGTCAGGCGGTAGTCGCCGGTAACGGGGGCCAGGAAGCGCTGGCGGGCCTCGGCCACCACGACGTCGCGGGCATGGCCGCACTGGCGCAGCCATAGCGTGGTCCAGCACCAGCCCAGCAGGGTGGTCTGGGCGGTGAGCGCCCCGCCGAAGCCGGTGCCCTTGTCGTTGAGGTTGGGCACGAGCGAGAGTTCCCACACCAGGCGCTCCCCTTCCCAGCGCATCTCGCGGATGCCGAGGTGTTCGACCATGGGGATGGCATCACTCAGCCAGGCGAGGAAGGCCTGCGGGTCGTCGCGCTCGCCGGGGACGGGCAGCGGCAGGCGCGGATGGGGAACGCCGACTTCACGCATGGCGTCAGGTCCAGCGCTCGACGAAGTCGCTGATACGGTGCTCGGCGATGGGCTTGTGACGCCCGCCGAGCTGGCCCAGGTAGAGGTAGGCGATCAGCTCGTCTTCCTCCTCCAGGCCGAGCCCCTTGCGCACCGTGGGATCGAAGGCGTACTTGCCGCTGCGCCACATGGCGCCGAGCCCGAGGGCATGGGCGGCGAGCAGGATGGCGTGGCCGGCACAGCCGGCGGAGATCACCTGCTCGATCTTCGGCACCTTGTCCACGTCGGGGGTGACCTTGGCGATCACGGCGATGATCATCGGCGCACGCAGCGGCTTCTTGCGGGCGGCGTCCAGGGCGGCATCCTCGATGCTCGGGTCCTCGCGGTACTCGGCCTCGGCGAAGAGTTCGCCCAGCCGCTCGAGCCCCTCGCCTGTGAACTCGATGAAGCGCCAAGGGCGCAGCTCCATGTGATCCGGCGCGCGCAGTGCGGCGCGATAGATCGCTTCCATCTGCTCGGGGCTCGGTGCCGGGCCGGTCAACTTGCCCATCGAACTGCGCTGGTGCAACAGGGTCATTGCGTCCATACCATTTCCCATGCCAAGTCGTCGAAAGAGATCGATCAAACTCTACCAGCTGCCCCGCTTGCTGTCGTGCCGGGCCGAGGGGCTCGCCAGGCCTACTGCCTCGACAGGCGCAGCGGCTCGGGCGGGCGCTCGCCAGGGGTGGCGCGCCAGGGGCTTATGTCGAGCCCGCCACGGCGCACGTAGCGTGCCAGCACCAGCAAGCGCTCGGGCTTCGCGCGGGCCATCAGGTCCATGAAGATGTGCTCGACGCAGTGCTCGTGGAAGTCCTGATGCTGGCGGTAGCCGATCAGGTAGCGCAGCAGGCCCTCGCGCTCGAGCCTGGGGCCGCGATAGCGAATCAGCACGCTGCCCCAGTCGGGCTGGCCGGTGACCGGGCAGTTGGACTTGAGCAGGTGCGAATAGAGCGTTTCCTCGACGATCTCCTCGCCGACCGTGAGACACTCGGCGCTGGGTATGTAGGCGTCGATTTCGATATCGAGGTCGTCGAGGCACTCGCCGGGCAGCCGGCAGACTGCCAGCGCCGGGTCATCGAGATCGAACAGCTCGACGGCCACCGGGGCGCCGGCCGCCTTCGCCAGGTCGCGCTCGAGGGTCTCGATCACCTGCTCGCGGCTGTCGAAGCGGGTCTGGTTGAAGCCGTTGAGGTAGAGCTTCCATGACTTCGACTCGATCAGGTGGGGCGATTCAGCCGGCAGGCGGAAGCGCGCCACGGCGACCCGCGGCTTGCCGCGCGGGTTGAGCCAGCTCACCTCGAAGGCGTGCCACTCGTCCTCGCCGACGAAGGGCAGCCTGCCCGCTTCGATGCCCAGCGGCGTGCGGTTGGCTGCGCGGGGAATGGGATAGAGCAGCCCGGCATCGTAGTGTTCCGGGTAGGCGGACTCGCGCCCCAGCGGGGCGTGCTCGAGCGTATCGGGGCGATGTGTCATGAACGTATCCCCTTGCCGCGCTCCAGCATCCACAGGGCGACGGTGAAGAGCACGATGATGAAAGCAACGATGGCGGCCAGCGCCCAGCCCACCGGTATGTCGGAAACCCCCAGGAAGCCGTGGCGGAACACGTTGACCATGTAGAGGATCGGGTTGAGCAGCGAGGCGTTCTGCCAGAAAGTCGGCAGCAGCGAGATCGAGTAGAACACCCCGCCCAGGTAGGTCAGTGGCGTGAGCACGAAGGTCGGCACGATGGAGACGTCGTCGAACTTGTTGGCCAGCAGCGCGTTGATGAAACCACCAATGGAGAACAGCGCCGCGGTGAGCACCACCACACCGACGGTCAGCAGCGGGTGCGCCACGCTGATGCGGGTGAAGAACAGCGACACCAGCGTTACGATCAGGCCCACGCCCAGCCCGCGCGCCATGCCGCCCAGCACGAAGCCCGACAGGATCACCCAGTTGGGCATCGGCGAGACCATCATCTCCTCGACGCTGCGCTGGAACTTGTTGGAGAAGAAACTCGAGGCCACGTTGGAGTAGCTGTTGGTGATCACCGCCATCATGATCAGCCCGGGGACGATGAAGTCCATGTAGCTGAAGCCGTCCATCTGGCCGATGCGCGAGCCGATCAGGCTGCCGAAGATGATGAAGTACATGGCCATGGTGATCGACGGCGGCAGCAGGGTCTGCGGCCAGATCCGCGTGAAGCGCTTGATCTCCTTGACGACCAGGGTCCAGAGGGCAATGGCGACCTGTGCGGGGTTCATTGGCCCACCTCTACCTGCTCGGCCCTGGCACGTGCGTCGCTGCCCTGCTCCACCATCGACACGAACATCTCCTCCAGCCGGTTGGCACGGTTGCGCATGGAGACCACCTCGATGCCGCGCTCGCCCAGCGCGGTGAACACGTCGTTGAGGCGCTGGCCGCGGTGCACCACCACGGCCAGCTGGGCACTGTCGACCTGCCTGACCTCGAAGCCCTCGATCGCCGGGGCCTCTGCCACCGGATGCGCCAGGTCGAGCAGGAAGGTCTCGGTGTCGAGCTCGGCGAGCAGGCCGCGCACGCTGGTGTTCCGCACGATCTCGCCGTGGTTGATGATCGCCACGTTGCGACAGAGGCTCTCGGCCTCCTCGAGATAGTGGGTGGTGAGGATGATGGTGGTGCCCTCCTCGCGGTTGATGCGGCGCATGTACTCCCACATGCTGCGGCGCAGTTCGATGTCGACGCCGGCGGTCGGCTCGTCGAGAATCAGCAGCCTGGGCCGATGCATCAGCGCGCGGGCGATCATCAGCCGGCGTTTCATGCCGCCCGAGAGCATGCGTGCGCTGCCGCCCCGCTTGTCCCACAGGCCGAGGTCCTTCAACAGCCGCTCGGCCCGCGGCAGCGCTTCGCGCCGCGGCATGCCGTAGTAGCCCGCCTGGGCCAGCACGATGTCGAGGACCTTCTCGAACTGGTTGAAGTTGAACTCCTGGGGCACCACGCCCAGGTGGTACTTGGCGCGGGCGAAGTCGCGGTCGATGTCGATGCCGAAGATCGAGACCTGGCCGGCGGTCTTCTGCACCAGCGAGCACACCACCCCCAGGGTGGTGGACTTGCCGGCCCCGTTGGGCCCCAGCAGGGCGAAGAAGTCGCCCTGCTCGACGTCGAGGTCGATGCCCTTGAGGGCGTGGAAGCCGTTGCCGTAGACCTTGGTCAGGCCACGAATCGACAGCGCCGGTTCGGCCATGAGACATCCTTGCGTTGGGATGGTAAACGAGTTCTGAACATTAGGGCGCGAAGGGATTTTTCAAGTCGCGGCCGGGAAAAACGCAGCGTACCCCACCCATGGGCAAGGTCATCGAAGAGTGTGAGAAGGGAGCCTTGGCACCTTGATGGGTGCAGAAGAATTTGGAGCGGGAAAGGAGATTCGACGGTCCGGCGCCCCGGCTTCCGGCCCGAGCCTTGGCATCTTCGAGATAGGTAAAAAATGGAGCGGGAAAGGAGATTCGAACTCCCGACCCTCGCCTTGGCAAGGCGATGCTCTACCACTGAGCTATTCCCGCTTGATCGGCCTCGGTCGTGCCTGCCATGCAGTATAACCGAAAGGTGGCGTCCCATAGGGGGTTCGAACCCCTGTTCCCGCCGTGAAAGGGCGGTGTCCTGGGCCACTAGACGAATGGGACGCAGCAGCCAGACAGTGCGCTGGAGCGGGAAAGGAGATCGACCGGGCTGGCGCACCAGCTCCCGACCCTCACCTGACCTACTCACCTGCCGAAACAGGATTTGGAGCGGGAAAGGAGATTCGAACTCCCGACCCTCGCCTTGGCAAGGCGATGCTCTACCACTGAGCTATTCCCGCACGCACGAAAGTCTATGCCAACAACGCAGCAGCCGCCATGGCGGATGCAACCGGAAGATGGCGTCCCATAGGGGGTTCGAACCCCTGTTCCCGCCGTGAAAGGGCGGTGTCCTGGACCACTAGACGAATGGGACGCAGCTGGAGCGAACCTGCGCATTCTGCCGAAACAGAATTTGGAGCGGGAAAGGAGATTCGAACTCCCGACCCTCGCCTTGGCAAGGCGATGCTCTACCACTGAGCTATTCCCGCACTTCGGTCCTGCACTCCGGTACCTGTCGAAACGAGCGTGAAACGAGTGGCGTCCCATAGGGGGTTCGAACCCCTGTTCCCGCCGTGAAAGGGCGGTGTCCTGGACCACTAGACGAATGGGACGCAGCCGTCTCGCTCTCTGCCTCAACGAGGTGGCGCGAATGTTACTCAAGCCCCCCGAAGCTGTCAACTGTCGGCCTGGGTTGGCCGAAGCCATGGAAAACAGCCAAGCTATGGAGTGACTGAGCAAGACCCGCACCAGCAGGAGAGAGGCCATGCGTAAGAAGATCGAGAAGAGCGATGCCGAGTGGCGAGCCCAGCTGACGCCGGAGCAGTACCGTGTGACCCGTCAGCAGGGCACCGAACCGCCCTTCAGCGGCGACTATCAGGTGAGCGAGGAGCACGGCATCTACCACTGCGTGTGCTGCAATGCCCCGTTGTTCGAGAACGAGCACAAGTTCGAAGCCCACTGCGGCTGGCCCAGCTTCGACCGCCCGCTCGGCCAGGCCGCCGTGGAGGAGCGCTTCGACGAGTCCCACGGCATGCGCCGCACCGAGGTGGTATGCGCGCACTGCGACGCCCACCTGGGGCACGTCTTCCCCGATGGCCCGCCCGAAACCACCGGGCTGCGCTACTGCATCAACTCGGTGGCCATCGCCTTCCACCCCGGCGAATAGCCCCCTGCCCTGCCGAGGCCGCCCTTCTGCTATGATGGGCGGCCTCGTCAGGTTTGCAGGAGTGGCACATGCTCGGCTGGTACCCGGGACACATGAACAAGGCGCGCCGCCAGATCCAGGAGGCGCTGCCGGAGATCGACGTGGCGATCGAGGTGCTCGACGCTCGCCTTCCCTACTCCAGCGCCAACCCCATGCTCGCCGGCCTGACCCGCCACAAGCCGGTGCTGAAGATCCTCTCGCGGGCCGACCTGGCCGACCCGGAGCGCACCCGCGAGTGGGTCGCCCACTTCGATGCGCAGCCCGACACCCGGGCGCTGGCCGTGACCACCACCAATGCCCGCGAGCTCAAGCGCATCCCCAAGCTGTGCCATGAACTGGCCGGGCAGGTGCGCGCCGACCGCGACGTGCGGGTGATGGTGATGGGCATCCCCAACGTCGGCAAGTCGACCCTGATCAACGGCCTGGCGGGCAAGGCCATCGCCAGGACCGGCAACGAGCCGGCGGTGACCAAGCGCCAGCAGAAGGTGCGTATCCCGGGCCGCGTGGCGCTGATCGACACCCCCGGGGTGCTGTGGCCCAAGATCGAGGACCAGGCCAGCGCCTACCGCCTGGCGGCCACCGGCGCCATCCGCGATACCGCCATCGACTACGTCGACGTCGCCGTGGTCACCGCCGCCGAACTGGCCCGGCGCTACCCCGAGGCGCTCAAGGCCCGCTACAAGCTGGCCGAACTGCCGCCCTACGCCGCCCACCCCGAGGCGGAGCGGGTCGAGGCCGACGGGCCCCGGCGTCTCGACCTGCTCGCCGTGGCCGGCTTCGACGGCCATGCGATCCTCAGCGAGATCGCCCGCCGCCGCGGCGGCCTGCGCCCCGGTGGCGAAGTCGACCTGCACCGCGGCGCCGAGGTGCTGCTGCACGAACTGCGCGACGGAAAGCTGGGCCGCCTGACGCTGGAGACACCGGCCGACATCCCGCTCCCTGCCGAGCACGAGGAAGCGAACGCCGCCTTCGCGAACAACGATAGCGGCGCTGACGATACTTCAGCATAATCACTGAGTTCCGGCGGCGCGCCTGACCGGAGCCACCGGACACCACTGGAATCTCGGACACCCCATGGACACGCCCCCCCTGTTCAGGAAATCGCACAAGCTCGACAACGTCTGCTACGACATCCGCGGCCCCGTGCTCGAGCACGCCAAGCGGCTGGAGGACGAAGGCCAGCGCATCCTCAAGCTCAACATCGGCAACCCCGCGCCGTTCGGCTTCGAGGCGCCGGAGGAGATCCTCCAGGACGTGATGCGCAACCTGCCCACCGCCCAGGGCTACTGCGATTCCAAGGGACTCTATTCGGCGCGCAAGGCGATCATGCAGGAGTGCCAGCGCAAGGAGATTCCGGGCGTCGGCATCGAGGACATCTACATCGGCAACGGCGTCTCGGAGCTGATCGTGATGGCCCTGCAGGCGCTGCTCAACGATGGCGACGAGGTCCTGATCCCCGCGCCCGACTACCCGCTGTGGACCGCCGCCGCCAACCTCGCCGGCGGCCACGCCGTGCACTACCGCTGCGACGAGCAGGCCGACTGGGCGCCCGACATCGCCGACGTGCGCGCCAAGGTGACCGGCCACACCCGCGCCCTCGTGATCATCAACCCCAACAACCCCACCGGCGCGGTCTACCCACCCGAGGTGGTGCGCGAGCTGCTGGCCATCGCCCGCGAGCACGACCTGGTGGTGTTCTCCGACGAGATCTACGACAAGATCCTCTACGACGACGCCGAACACGTCTCCACCGGGGCGCTGGCCGACGAGGACCAGCTGGTGGTGACCATGAACGGGCTCTCCAAGAGCTACCGCTGCGCCGGCTTCCGCTCCGGCTGGATGATCCTCTCGGGCAGCGTGGCGATGCAGCGCTCGCGCGACTATCTCCAGGGCATCAACATGCTCGCCTCGATGCGCCTGTGCGCCAACGTGCCGGCCCAGCACGCCATCCAGACGGCGCTCGGCGGCTACCAGTCGATCAACGACCTGATCCTGCCCGGCGGCCGGCTGCTGGCCCAGCGCGACATCACCTTCGACAAGCTCAACGCGATTCCCGGCGTGAGCTGCACCAAGGCCAAGGGCGCGCTCTACGCCTTCCCCCGGCTCGATCCCAAGGTCTACCCCATTCACGACGACCAGAAGCTGGTGCTCGACCTGCTGCTGCAGGAGAAGATCCTGCTGGTGCAGGGCACCGCCTTCAACTGGCCGGAGCCGGATCACGTGCGCATCGTCACCCTGCCCTGGGCCGACCAGCTCGGTGACGCCCTGGATCGCTTCGCCCGCTTCCTGGCGCGCTATCGCCAGTAACCGCCGGAGCGCAGCGGTTTTTTTCAGAGCGGACTTGAAACCTCCGTTAACGGGCCGTATCTAATTCAGCAGATTTTCAGGGGCCGCCACGGCGGCCCGCCCCTTGCCACCGGAGACTCCTGACGATGATGAGAATACTGCTCTTCCTGGGCACCAACCTGGCGGTGATAGTCGTTGCCAGCATCACGCTGCGCCTGCTCGGGGTGGAGAGCTACCTGACCGAGCAGGGCATGAACTTCAACGCCCTGCTGATCTTCTGCTTCGTCGTCGGCATGGCCGGCTCGATGATCTCGCTGTTCCTGTCGAAGTGGATGGCCAAGCGCGGCACCGGCACGGTGGTGATCACGCAGCCGAGCAACGCCACCGAGAAGTGGCTGCTCGACACCGTGGCCGAACTCTCCCAGCAGGCCGGGATCAAGACGCCCGAGGTCGGCATCTTCCCGGCGCAGCAGTCCAACGCCTTCGCCACCGGCTGGAACAAGGACGATGCGCTGGTGGCCGTCTCCGCCGGCCTGCTCAACCGCATGCGCCCGGAAGAGGTGCGCGCGGTGCTGGCCCACGAGATCGGCCACGTGGCCAACGGCGACATGGTCACCCTGGCGCTGATACAGGGCGTGGTGAACACCTTCGTGATGTTCTTCGCCCGCGTGGTGGCCCATGTGGTGGACAACTTCCTGCGCTCGCGCAACGAAGGCGCGGGGCTCGGCTTCATGGGCTACTTCGCCGTGGTGATCGTCGCCGAGATCGTCTTCGGCCTGATCGCCTCGGCCATCGTCGCCTGGTTCTCGCGCTTCCGCGAGTACCGCGCCGATGCGGCAGGCGCCCAGCTCGCCGGCACCGGAGCGATGATCAACGCACTGGCCCGCCTCAAGGCCGAGAGCGACATGCCCAACCAGATGCCGGAGTCATTGACCGCCTTCGGCATCAACGCCGGCCAGACGCGCAAGATCATGGAGCGGCTGTTCGCCAGCCACCCGCCGCTGGACGACCGTATCCGCGCATTGAAGGAGTCCGCCTACCGTTGAGCGATCCCTTCGCGTTGCCGGGGTTGCGACCGAGGAGGCCGTCAGGCCAGGTTCAGCCCCGCCCCCTGCAGCCAGGCGGCATGGGGCACGGCTTCCTCGCCCAGTTCGACCGTGAGCGTCGAGAGTTCCCGGCGCAGCGGGTAGTGCGTGCGGCAGGCATCGAAGCCCTGGGCCATGCCGCACCGGCGGCTCTCGCGCAGCAGGCTGTCGTGGTCGCGGCGCACGTCGTACACCGTGCGCAGGCAGAGCCTGAGGGCCTCGTCTTGACTCAGCCCGCCCTCGAGCGCTAGCCGGGATACGGGGGGCGCCGGCAGCAGGTCGCCCAGGCCGAGCCGGGCCGGCAAGCCCAGATGATGGCAGAGTGCCGCATAGATCTGGTGCGTACCGCGCAGCTTGCCGTCGAGGCTGTGACCGGCGATGTGCGGCGTGGCCAGTTCCGCGAGGTCGCGCAGCGCCGGGTCGATGGCCGGCTCGCCTTCCCACACGTCGAGCACCGCCGAAATGTCGCCCTGCCCGGCCAGGCGCTGGCGCAGCGCCTGGCCGTCGATGCAGTCGCCGCGCCCGGCGTTGAGCAGCAGCATGCCGGGGGCGAGTTCGGCGATGCGCCGGGCATCGAGCAGATGGCGCGTCGTATGCGGGCCCTCGCGGACCAGCGGGGTATGCAGGCAGAGCACGTCGCAGGCGTCGACCAGCGTCTCGAGGTCGTGAAAGCCTGCGCTGCCCTCCCGCTCGGCGCGAGGCGGGTCGCAGGCCAGGCACTCGATGCCCATGGCGGTGAGCCGCGCCCGCAGCCGACCGCCCACGTTGCCCACGCCGACGATCCCCACGCGGCGCTCGGCGAGCGACCACGCCTGACGTTCGGCCAAGGTGAGCAGGCTGCCCAGCACGTAGTCGACCACCGCCTCGGCGTTGCAGCCCGGGGCGCTGGCGAAGGCGATGCCGCGCTCGGCCAGGGCCCGGGTGTCGACATGATCGGTACCGATGGTGCAGGTACCCACGAAGCGCAGCCGCGACGCCTCGGCCAGCAGCGCTTCATCGACCCGGGTGATCGAGCGCACCACCAGGGCCTCGACGTCGTGCAGGTCGGTGGGAGCGATCTCGCGCCCCGGGCGGCGTATCACCTCGCCCAGCGGGCCGAAGCAGGCCTCGGCACCGGGAACGTTGGCGTCGACGAGTATTCGCATCTTCCCTCCTGTGGAAAAGTGACAAGGGCCGCCGGCGTGACTTGTGCCGTCGGCGTGAAACCTTACAATACCGCACGAACCCAACGCGCTGCCGCCCGGCCGCGCCCCGATGCTTGTGGAGCCTTCGTGATCGTCCGCTGGGAAAGTGAACACGACTACGTGCTGGTGCACATTCACCAGGACATGTTCGGCGACTGGATCTTCAGCCGCGCCTGGGGGCAGATCGGCACCCAGTTCGGCGGGCTCAAGCACATGCTGGCCGACGATCACGACCAGGCCTTGATGTGGCTCGGCGACGAGGCCACGATCCAGTCCTCCCGTGGCCTGCGCAAGGTGCTGGAAGTGGACGCCGAGAGCGCCGAAGGCCAGGCCGCGGTGCGCCAGCTCTCGCTGCTGGATTCGCTCTAGGGCGGCGTGGGGCGGGCTGCCCGCTACAGGTCTTCGCGCACGGATTCGCTGGCATCGATCCAGTACTGCAGCAGGCCGAGCAGCTCCTCGCTCACCCCCTCCATCCTCCGTGCATGTTGCTTGACCTGCTCGTCGTCCTCGTGCGCCTTGAGTTCCAGTGCCTCCTCGGCAAGCCGGTCGTAGGCCGCACAGAGCGCCGCGATGCGCGCCGTATGCTCGCCCCCCTTGACCGGCGAGCCATCCAGGGCGGACAGCCACTGCTCCAGCCGGCTCTTGCGGCAGCTCACCGCGGGCGGTTCGCTGCGCTCGCCCTTCAGGTAGCGCAGCAGCCCCGCCGCGCAGGCGCGATGGTCGACCAGGGCATAGATGGCCTGCAGCTCTTCCGGCCGGGCGCGCTCACGATGGCGCCAGGCCGGGTCGGGGCGCCACGACTCGAGCCAGGCCGGTATCGCCTTCGCCGGCATGGGCCGGGCGATGGCGT
Organism: Billgrantia lactosivorans; assembly: GCF_003254665.1. Taxonomy (GTDB): domain Bacteria; phylum Pseudomonadota; class Gammaproteobacteria; order Pseudomonadales; family Halomonadaceae; genus Halomonas; species Halomonas lactosivorans. The sequence goes on from NZ_QHGY01000001.1 coordinate 1,022,568, forward strand.
AGCCCTGCCCCAGCTGGTAGCCCATCGCCAGCAGCAAGCGCCCGTGCAGCAGCGTCTCCACGCCTTCGGCGAGGATATCCCGGCGGAACGCCACGGCGAGCCCGAGCACCCCTTCGAGAATCGTCAGGTCCTCGGGATCGTCGAGCATGTCGTGGACGAAGCTGCGGTCGATCTTGAGCATGCTGGCGGGGAAATGGCGCAGGTAAGTCAGCGACGAATAGCCGGTACCGAAGTCGTCCAGCGCGAATTCGACGCCAAACGCCCGGCATGCCTTCATCACGCTCGCCACATGGGCGACGTCTTCGAGCGCGTTGGTCTCGAGCACCTCGAGCATGAGGTCGCCGTGCGTCACGCTGGGATGTCGCGCGATCTCGCGGCGCAGACGCTCGACGAAATCGGCCTGCTGGAGGTGGATGGCATCGATGTTGACGCTGACCGGTAGCCGGATGCCGGCGCTGGCCCAGGTCTCGAACTGGCCCAGCGCCTGGGCCAGCACCCACTCGCCCAGGTCGATGGCAAGGGGGTGCTGCTGGATCACCGGCAGGAAGGCGGCCGGCGCCAGCAGCCCCCGTGCCGGATGCTGCCAGCGGACCAGCGCCTCGACGCCGACGACCTCGCCGCTGGCCATGTTGACCTTGGGTTGGTAGTAGAGCACGAACTCGTCATGGGCCAGGGCCTCGCGAATGCGCTCGACGCTCTCGTGATGCCCGCGCACGGCCCGATCGTGCTCGGCATCGAAGATGTGGAAGCGGTTCTTGCCCGCCTGCTTGGCCTGGTACATGGCCTGGTCCGCCTGGCGGATGAGCTGCTCGGGCTCGATCTCGTCCTCGGGCGAGAAATGCACCACGCCGATGCTGCCGGAAACGTAGAGGCTGTCCCCCTCGATCTCGATCGGCTCCGCGATGCGACGCAGCAGGCGCGCGATGAGCCGGGCCACGCTCGCCACATCGCTCTGTTCCGGCAGCACGATGATGAACTCGTCGCCCCCCAGCCGGGCCACCGTATCGGCCTCACGCAGGGCCGAGGTCAGGCGTTCGGCGATCCTCACCAGCACCCGGTCGCCGACATCGTGGCCCAGGCGATCGTTGATCTCCTTGAAGCCGTCGAGGTCGAGGTAGGCCAACGACACCTTGCAGCCGCTGCGCCGCGCCGCCAGCATCGCCTGGCGCAGCCTGTCGGACAGCAGAATCCGGTTCGGCAGCTCGGTCAGACTGTCGAAGAACGCCATGTTCTGCAGCTGTCGCTCGTAGTCCTTATGCCGGCTGATGTCGGTGAACACGGCCACGAAGTGCGAAATCCGGCCCTGCCTGTCGCAGACCTTCGAGATGGTGAGCAGCTCGGGAAAGGTCTCGCCGCTCTTGCGCCGGTTCCAGATCTCGCCCTCCCAGGCCCCCTTCTCCAGCAGTTCCCGCCACAGGGCCTGGTAGAAGCCCCGTTCCTGACGGCCCGATTGGAGAAAGCGCGGATTCCTGCCGAGGGCCTCGTCCCGGCGATAGCCGGTGATGCGCGTGAAAGCCTCGTTGACCTCGAGAATGTCGCCCTTGGCATCGGTGATGACGATGCCCTCCCGGGCGTGGCTGAACACGCTGGCAACGAGCCGGAGCTCCGCGGTCTTGCGCCTGACCACCTGCCGCAGCCTGACGTTCCAGGCCACGATCAGGGCCACCAGCAGCGCCAGCCCGGCCCCGTAGGGCCAATACCTACGCCAGTCGAATTCGCTGCCGGGCAGCTCGGCGCCGACCCACTTCTCGCTCAGCCGGTCGAGCGTTCCGCTGGCGCGGGCATGGTCGATCCCCTTGTCGAGGATCGATTGCAACAGCGCGTTGCCCTCCGCCACCGCCATGGCGTTGAGCCCGACATAGAGCGGCTCCCCGACCCGCTTCATCGATCCCTGCAGGCCGCTGCTGTAGAGGTAGTAGAAGACGATCTGCTCGTCGCCCACCATGGCGTCGGCGTCGCCCGCCATCACGGCGCGCGCCGCGCTGGCAAAGTCGTCGGTCTCGACCAGCTCGACCTCGATATCCCGCGAGGCCAGGTACTCCTGGGCATAGTCGCCGCGCTGGGTGGCGACACGCTTGCCGTCGAGGTCCTCGGCCAGGGCGATGTCGGGGCGCTCCACGGCGACGAAGATCGCGGCGGGCACCTCGAACACCGTCTGGGTGAAATCGAAGCGCCGGTCGCGGGCCTCGCTGTGGAAGAGACTCGTCAGGACATGGGCGTCGCCGCTCAGCACGCGCTCCTGCGCCTGCTGGAAGTGGGTATCGGTCAGCTGGGCGTGGAACCCGGCCTCGGTGGCGATCCACTGGGCCAGTTCCACCATCATGCCGTGCCGCTCGTCGTTGCCGTCGAGGAATTCGAAGGGGGGATAGCGACTCTGGCTGACGAACACGATCGGTTCGTTCTCGTCCAGAAAACGGCGCTCCTCCTCGGTCAGCCCTATCCCGCCCGGCTCCGCGGCCCCCTGCCCGGGGGCGACAAGGCCCAGCAACAACCAACCGCACAGGGCAGTGTCCTGCCACCGCCTTCGTTGCGGTGCCCTCATGTCCACCCCCTGTGCGTTCGGGCCCATGACTGGTGATTGTTGTCAATACCGCGGCATTGCACCACCGAAACGCCGCGCCCCGGCCTACGTTGGGTCAACGTAGCCGGCTCACCTAAGGTAACGCCGGCCCGCGGCTCGCGGGGCCGCCGACTCCCGCCCCGGCTCCGCCACCGGCTCGCCCGCCTGCAGCCGGCGCCAGGCGGCCGCGTCGAGCCGGCCACGCCGCTCCAGCCAGGCCGCCAGCCGCGGCGGCTCGAAGCCCTGGTCGAGCTCCGCGCCCGCTTCGTCGACCAGCACCGGGATGCGAACCCCATAGCGCGCCAAAAGCGCCTCGTCCTCGCTGATCTCGACCCGCTCCAGGCGGTACTCACCACGATGCAGCTCGGCCAGCAGCGCCTCGAGCCGTTCGCACAGGTGGCAGCCCAGGGTGGTGTAGAGGGTCAGGTGGCTCATGCTCCCTCCCGCTGGCGAATCAGGAACACATGATGGATGTCGGGGCGGCGCGTGAAGTCGGGGTCGAAGGTGCGCGCCGATATGTCCTCCACCGCGAAGCGCTCTGTCAGCTGCTCATCGAGCTGGAAACGGCGCTGGTTGTTGGAGAACACCAGGCTGCCGCCCGGGGCCAGTCGCGCCATGGCCAGCGTCACCAGGCGCGCGTGGTCGCGCTGCACGTCGAGCGTGCCCTCCATTCGCTTGGAATTGGAGAAGGTCGGCGGGTCGAGGAAGATCAGGTCGAATTCGGCGCGGGCGGTCTCCAGCCAGCGCAGGCAGTCGTCGCGCACCACCCGGTGGCGGGCGGGGTCGAGCCCGTTGAGGGCGAAGTTGTCGCGCGCCCACTCGAGGTAGGTGTTGGAGAGGTCGACGCTGATGCTGTCGGCGGCGCCGCCCCCCTCCTCGCTGCCCAGCGCGGCCTGCACGGTGGCCGCGGCGGTGTAACAGAACAGGTTGAGGAAGCGCTTGCCCGCCGCCATTTCGCCCAGCAGGCGCCGTACGGGGCGGTGGTCGAGGAACAGCCCGGTATCGAGGTAGTCGCGCAGGTTGACCCACAGCCGAGCGCGCCCCTCGCGCACCTGGAAGCGCTCGCCGGTGGCCGCCTGCTTGCGGTACTGGGCCTTGCCGCTCTGCTTCTCGCGACGCTTGATCACCACCTGCCGCGAGTCGACGTCGAGCACCTCGGGAATCACCTGCAGGGCGTCGAACAGGCGCTTCTGCGCCTGGGCGGGGTTCACCGAGCGCGGCGGGGCATACTCCTGGACATGGACCCGGCCGTCGTAGACATCCACCGCCAGGGCATACTCGGGCATGTCGGCGTCGTAGAGCCGGTAGCAGGTCTCGCCGCTCTGCTTCAGCCACTTCCTTAGCCGCTTGCGGTTCTTCTCCAGGCGGTTGGCGAACATCTGCGCGCCCTCGCTGCGCGCTGCCGCGCCGGTGGTGTCAGCCTCGGCCGCCCCCTCGCCCCCGTCGGCGGGCACCTCCATCAGCAGCAGCCTGGCCTCGAGCGGGCCGTTCTTGAGCGAGTACTGCTTGTGGGCCCGCAGCCCGATGCGATGGCCGAGATCGGGGTTGGCGGTGAACACGGCCAGACGCCAGCCGGGGAAGGCGCGGCGCACCCCCTCGCCCAGCTCGCGGTAGAGACTGACCAGCTCGGGCAACTCGCCCAGGCGCTCGCCATAGGGCGGGTTGGCGACGACCAGGCCCCGGGCCTCCACGCCCAGCTCGGCGGGCCGCTGCAACTGCGCAAGCGAGGCACCGGAGAACGCGATCAAGGCGGGAATCCCCGCGCGCATGGCGTTGGACTTCGCCGCCGCCAGCGCCGGCGGGCTCTCGTCGAAACCGTAGAGCCGGTTGCGGCAGCGCTTGCGGCCGATGCTGGCGCGCGCCTCGGCCTCGCGCCTGAGTTCGGCCCAGGTTGCCTCGTCGTGCTGCGCCCAGCCGTGGAAGCCGAAGCGCGCCCGGCCGAGGTTGGGCGCCATGTCGGCGGCCATCAGCGCCGCTTCGATCAACAGGGTGCCGGCGCCGCACAGCGGATCGACCAGCGCCTCGCCGTCGCGCAGGCGCTGCGGCCAGCCGGCGCGGATCAGCAGCGCCGCGGCCAGGTTCTCCTTGAGCGGGGCGTGGCCGACGTCGCGCCGGTAGCCGCGACGGTGCAGGCTGTCGCCGGAGAGGTCCACCCCCAGCGTCAGCCGGCCGCGGTGCAGGTGGGCATAGAGACGCAGGTCGGGACGCTGCAGGTCGACGTCGGGGCGCGGTCGCCCCTGCGCCTGCAGCGCATCGACCACGCCGTCCTTGACGGTCTGGGCGCCGAAGCGGGTATGGCGGATCTGCTCGCTGCGGCCGTGGAAATCCACCGCCAGGGTGGCGCCGGGTCGCAGGTGCCGCGACCAGTCGACGCCGGCCACCGCGTTGCGCAGCGCCTCGGGGCGTTCGATGCCCTCCTCGCGCAGCAGGCTCAGCACGATGCGGTTGGCCAGCCGCGACCACAGGCAGGCGCGATAGGCGGCTTCGAGGTCGGCACGAAAGTGGACCCCGGCCACCGTGGTCTTGTGCGGTTCGGCCCCCAGCGTGCGCAGCTCGTCGGCGAGCAACTCTTCCAGCCCCTTGGGGCAGGTGGCCAGGAAAGATCGTGTATCGCGTTGGGATGACTCACTCATGCAGCGTTCCCGCCCCCTTCGGCCGGGCATATTCCTTTCGTTACAAAATTGTCTCGATCTTATGACGAAACATAGGTCGACAATGGCCCCCATGATGGGCTAAAGGTAGTCATGGTAGCTACTGTAAAGACGCATGCGTTCACTTGGCGGGCCTCGAATTGGGCCCGCATGACCTCGCTCTGCCGTCGTCAAGGGACTGGGTAACGGCTAGGCGATCGACGGAACGCCGGGGCGTGCATGTCGTGCGCCCCAAATTGGTACCTTGACAAGAGGTCATCCGATGAAAAGACAGAAACGTGATCGCTTCCAACGCGCCTACCTCCATGGCTACAAGGCCGGCATTTCCGGGCGCTCCCGCGACGACTGTCCCAGTCAGGATGTCAATATACGTGAATATTGGATGAGTGGTTGGCGTGAAGGCCGAGGAGACCAGTGGGCCGGCATGACCGGCGTCTCCGGGATTCACAAGAACCCGATGGTAATGTAACGACTTTCCCTCCAACCGACCGTCCCTTCGTCACCGCCAGAGTGGCGAGAAGGAGCTAAGCCCGTGCCTTGCACGGGCTTTCTTGTGGCCGGCTGCCGCGCCGGCCCGCTGACTTTATCTCCGCTACCGCGCCCGGGCCGCCTTGAGCGCCCGGGCGCACTCGCCGACCAGCGCCGGCCCGCGGTAGATGAAACCCGAGTAGAGCTGCACCAGGTCGGCCCCCGCCTCGAGCTTGGCCACCGCCGCCGCGCCGCTGTCGATCCCGCCCACGCCGATGATCGGCAAGTCCGCCAGGTGGCGGCGCAGCTCGCGGATCACCCGGTTGGAGGACTCGAACACCGGACGCCCCGAGAGCCCGCCCTGCTCGTCGGCGTGGGGCAGCCCGGCCACTGCTTCCCGCGACACCGTGGTATTGGTCGCAATCACCGCATCGATGCCGCTGCTGGCGATGCTCTCGGCCACCAGGGCGACCTCTTCGGCGCTCATGTCCGGCGCGATCTTCACCGCCAGCGGCACCCGCCGGCCGGCACTCTGGTCCAGCCGGGCGCCCGCCTCGCGCAGGGTGCCGAGCAGGGCATCGAGGTGCGCGCCGAACTGCAGGTTGCGCAGCCCCGGGGTGTTGGGCGAGGAGATATTGACCGTCACGTAGTCGGCGTGGGCGTGAACCTTCTCCAGGCAGATCAGGTAGTCGTCCACGGCCCGCTCCACCGGCGTGGTGAGGTTCTTGCCGATGTTGATGCCGATCACGCCGTCGTAGCGCGCCGCCTTCACTCGCTCGATCAGATGGTCGACCCCGGCGTTGTTGAAGCCCATGCGGTTGATGATCGCGCCGCGCTGCGGCAGGCGGAACAGGCGCGGCCGGGGGTTGCCGTCCTGGGGCCTGGGCGTCACCGTGCCGACCTCGACGAAGCCGAAGCCGAGCGCCCCCAGCGCATCGAGATGGTCGGCGTTCTTGTCCAGCCCCGCGGCCAGCCCCACCCGGTTGGGAAAGCGCAGCCCCATCAGTTCCACCGGATCGTCGACGCGCCCTCCCGCCACCAGCCCCGTCAGCCTGAGGCGATGTGCCAGGTCGAGGGCGGAGAGCGCATGGCCGTGGGCGGTTTCGGCATCGAAGCGAAACAGAATCGAACGGGCAAGCGCGTACATGACGTCTCCTGGCGGTCGGGGATTGGCGGTGGCACGTGGCGAAGCGGGCGGATTATAGCAGCGCCGGCCGCCCAAGACGACGGCGCCCCGCCAGCAGGCGGGGCGCGTCGCTGCGTCGGCCGACAGGCCCGGGCTCGATCAGGCTTCGCCGTTGCTCTCGGCCAGGTCGACCAGCTCACGCACGGCGACGGCGAACAGCGGGAAGCTCGCCTGGCTGCCGCTGCGCACCTCGGCGATCAGGCGGCACCAGCGCTCGTGCAGCGAAGCGTGCATGGCCAGCCAGTTGTCGACACGCTCGTCGGGCTCGCGGCCGTCCTCGGTCTTGAGCACGCTGGCGGTGAGGGCCAGCTGCTGGCGATCGATGTCGTCGCGGAAGGTCTCGCGGGCCTGGGCCTGCCAGCTGTCGCGAACGTCCAGGTTGCTGACCTGCTGGATCATCCAGGGCAGCTCGAGGCGGTCGCCGATCTCGAAGAAGACCTCGGCGACGCGCTGCGGCTTCTCGTCGGTCTGGCGCGCGGTCTGGATGATGCCGAGCGCGCCGTAGAGGCTGCCCGAGGCCGCCACCGTGGCGGCCAGTTCCTCGGGCACGCCGGCGTCGAGCAGCTCGACACGCTTCTGTTCCCAGCGCCCGCGCTCCTCGCCGCGCAGCAGCTCGCCGATGCCCTCCTGCAGCTGGGCGACCCGCGGCGCGAAGTACTCGATGGCGTCGCGGGTGGAGAGCCCCAGGCGCTGGCGCAGGAACCAGCGGGTAGTGCGCCGGATCAGCCGCATCAGGTCGAGCATCATGGCGTACTGCACCTGGCTGGGCACCCGGTTGTCGAGCGCCTCGATCCGCTCCCACAGGTCGGAGAGCTGGAAGCTGTCGCGAGCGATGATGTAGGCGCGGGCGATGTCGGACGGGCTGGCCCCGGTGGAGTCGATCAGGCGCCGCACGAAGACGATGCCCATGTGGTCGACCAGGTCGTTGGCCACCTGGGTGGTGACGATCTCGCGCTTGAGGCGATGGGCGTACATCTCGTCGTGGAAGCGCTCGACCAGCACCCGCGGGAAGATTCGCTCGACGTACTGCTGGATGTAGGGATCGTCGGGCACGTCGGAGACCAGCACGTCGCCCTTGAGCACGCTCTTGGCGTAGGAGATAAGCACCGAGAGCTCCGGGTGGGTCATGCCCTGGTCGGCGTTGGCCCGCTCCTGCAGCTCCTCGTCGGTGGGCAGGAACTCGAGTTCGCGGTCGAGCTGGCCGGCGGCCTCCAGTTCGCTGATGAAGCGCCGGTAGGGGCCGATGCCGAAGCGCGACAGCAGCTGCGACAGGTCGAGGGCCTGGGTCTGGCGGTAGTTGTCGAGGATGACCAGACCGGCCACCTCCTCGGTCATGTCGGCCAGCAGCTGGTTGCGCTGCTTCTCGGTCATGTCGCCGCGCTTGACCACCTCGTCGATGAGGATCTTGATGTTGACCTCGTGGTCGGAGCAGTTGACCCCGCCGGCGTTGTCGATGAAGTCGGTGTTGACCAGCACGCCCCTGGCGGCGGCCTCCATGCGGCCGCGCTGGGTCAGGCCCAGGTTGCCGCCCTCGCCGACCACCCGGCAGTTGAGCTCGCGGCCGTCGATGCGCAGCGCGTCGTTGGCCTTGTCGCCGACCATGGCGTCGGTTTCCTGGCTGCCCTTGACGTAGGTGCCGATGCCGCCGTTCCACAGCAGGTCGACCCGGGACTTGAGCATGGCGCGGATCAGCTCGTTGGGCGACAGGCGCTCCTCCTCGATGCCGAACGTCTCCTGCATCTGCGGCGAGATCGGGATCGACTTGGCGCTGCGCTTGAACACCCCGCCGCCCTCGGAGATCAGCGAGGCGTCGAAGTCCTCCCAGCTCGAGCGGGGCAGCTGGAACAGGCGCTGGCGCTCGGCGAAGGTGGCCGCCGCATCGGGCTGCGGGTCGACGAAGATGTGCAGGTGGTTGAAGGCGCCGACCAGGCGGATCTTGTCGGAGAGCAGCATGCCGTTGCCGAACACGTCGCCGCCCATGTCGCCGATGCCGAGCACGCTGAACTCCTCCTCCTGGGTGTTCAGGCCGAGGTTGCGGAAGTGGCGCTTCACCGACTCCCAGGCGCCGCGCGCGGTGATGCCCATCTTCTTGTGGTCGTAGCCGTTGGCGCCGCCGGAGGCGAAGGCGTCGCCCAGCCAGTGGCCGTACTCGGCGGAGATCTCGTTGGCGATGTCGGAGAAGGTCGCGGTGCCCTTGTCGGCCGCCACCACCAGGTAGGGGTCGTCGTCGTCGTGACGCACCACGTCACGGGGCGGCACCACGTCGCCGCCGACCAGGTTGTCGGTGACGTCGAGCAGCGCGCGGATGAAGGTCTTGTAGCAGGCGATCCCCTCGCGCTGGATGGCGTCGCGGTCGCCGCCGTCGGGCAAGCGCTTGCAGACGAAGCCGCCCTTGGCGCCCACCGGCACGATGACCGCGTTCTTGACCTGCTGTGCCTTGACCAGCCCCAGCACCTCGGTGCGGAAGTCCTCCTGGCGGTCCGACCAGCGCAGCCCCCCGCGGGCGACCTTGCCGCCGCGCAGGTGGACGCCCTCGACCCGCGGCGAGCAGACGAAGATCTCGTAGGCCGGCCGCGGCTTGGGCATGCCGGTGACCCGCATGGGGTCGAGCTTGTAGGCGATATAGTCCTTGAAGCCGCCGTCGGCGCTGCGCTGGTAGTAGTTGGTGCGCAGGGTGGCGCGGATCAGCTCCATGAAGCGGCGCAGCAGCTGGTCGTCGTTGAGGCTGGCCACGCCGTCGAGATGACGGGTGATGCGTTCGATGCAGGCCTGGACCTCGCTCTCGTCGGGTCGCTGCTCGGGGTCGAAGCGCAGCTTGAACAGGCTGACCAGTTCCTGGGTGATCTCGGGATAGCTCGTCAGCGTGGCGGCGATGTAGTCCTGCGACATGCCGAAGCGAATCTGCTTCAGGTAGCGCGCATAGCCGCGCAGCATGGCCACCTCGCGCCAGTCGAGGTTGGCGGCGATCACCAGGCGGTTGAAGGCGTCGTTCTCCGCCTCCCCGGCCCAGATGCGCTTGAACGCCTCGATGAAGGGCTCGCGCATCTTCTGCAGGCTGACCTCGGTGGCGGTATGGTGCTCGAGGTTGAAGTCGTGCAACCAGTAGCGCATCTCGGGCGTGACGAACTCGTAGGGGCGCTCGCCGATCACGCGCAGCCCCAGGTTCTCCATCACCGGCAGCACGTCGGAGAGCGGGATGGGGCGATCGCGCTGGAACAGCTTGAGGTTGACCCCGCTGCCCTCCTCCTCCACCAGGCGGTAGAGCGTGAGCGCCAGCGGCTCGCCGGCGTCGAGTTCGGCCATGTGCTGCAGGTCGTAGACCGCGGTGCGCGAGCCGAAGTCGTCACGATAGCTGGCCGGGAAGGCATCGCGAAAGCGGTCCATCAGGCGGTTGGCCTGCTCCTCGCCGAAGCCCTCCACCAGCGCCTCGTGCAGCTCGTCGCGCCAGCTGCGGGCCAGCTGGGCCACCTTGGCCTCGAGGCGCTTGAGGTTGACCTCGCGCGGCGTATCGCCACGGAAGCGCAGGATGAACTGGATGCGGGCGAGAATCGACTCGGAGAGATAGGTGTTGAAATCGCCGAAGGTGGCGTCGAGCTCCTCGCACAGCAGGTTCTGGATGCGCAGGCGCAGGTCGGTGGAGAAGACGTCGCGCGGCACGAACACCAGGCAGGAGTGGAAGCGCCCGGAGCGATCGGTGCGGATGAACAGCCGTACCCGACGGCGCTCGCGGATGTCGAGGATGCCCAGCGCCGTGCGCGCGAGCTCCTGGGTATCGATCTGGAACAGGTCGTCGCGCGGGTAGACCTCGAGGATCTGCAACAGCTGCTTGCCGTTGTGGCCCTTGGGGTTGAAGCCGGCGATCTCCATCACCGCCTTGAGCTTGTGCCGCAGCAGCGGGATGTTGCGCGGCGACTCGTTGTAGACGCTGGAGGTGAACAGCCCCAGGAAGCGGTGCTCGCCGATGACCCGCCCCTGCTCGTCGTAGCGATCGACGGAGATGTAGTCGGGATAGGTGGGCCGATGGACCCGGGCGTGGTGCGAGCTCTTGGCAAAGGAGAGCAGCTGCGGCACCAGCACGAAGCGGTTGCCCTCGATGCCGAGTTCGGTGCGGATGCGCTCCTGGTAGCGCGGCAGGTCCAGGCGGAACACGCCGAGCTCGCTGCCCGGCTCCTTGACCAGCCGGTCGCCCTCGGCATCGGACTCGATGCTGAAGGCGTCGTAGCCGAGGAAGGTGAAGTTGTCACGCACCAGCCACTCGAGGAAGGCGATCGCCTCCTCGTAGTCGCTCGGCTCGATCTGCTCGGGGCGGCCCGCCTTGAGCTCGGCGACCGCCTCGCGGGCGCGCTCGTTCATCGCCTCGTAGTCGCCCACGGCAGTGCGCACGTCGCGCAGCACCTCGTGCAGCGACTGCTCGATGTCGGCCAGCACCTCGGGGTTGGAATGACGGTCGATCTCGATGGCGATCAGCGACTCGCGGTTGGCGGGCGCGTTGGCCTCGCGCGGCGAACCGACCTGCAGCAGGTCGTGCCGGCGGTTGCGCTCCACCGCCAGCACGGCATTGTGGATCGCATGCACGGTCAGGCCGCGACGGTTGAGCTCGATGCGCACCGAGTCGACCAGGAACGGCATGTCCTCGTGCAGCACGGCGACGAAGGTGTGCGAGGACTGCCAGCCGTGCTCCTCGAAGTCGGGGTTGAAGACGCGCACCTTGGGCGAGGCGGGATCGAAGTTCTGGATGAAGTGCCATACCGACAGGGTGGCGCCGTAGAGGTCGTCCAGCCGGCGGTCGGCCAGGTCCTCCAGCGGTACCGTGGCATAGAAATGGCGGGCGAAGGCCTCCACCTCCTCGGCCCGCGCCTTCTCGAGCCGGCTGTCCAGGCGTTCGCGCAGCTGCTTGAGAATCTCCTGCCGGCCAACTTCGATCGTCTCGTATTGCATCCCTCACCTCGGCTGCCTGGGGCCGTGTCTCGGCCCTGGGAAAGAATCGGCGTGACTCGCGGCCACGTGACGGGAAGCTTACTGCAGCCCTGCGCCGTACCCTATCGACTTGCCAGCCTTCTCATGGAGCATGTCGCTTGGGCATCGAGTCAGCGCGTTTCGCCACTTGACAACCACGCCGCCTTCCGAACCCGGGCAAACGCAATGTCAGGCGGGGATCCTTTCCAGCAACACCCCGCATTCACAGTGATGGGTCCAGGGAAACTGATCGAACAGCGCGAAACGGGACATCCGATGAGTGCGGCTCAGCGCCTCCAGGTTGCGCTCCAACGTATCCGGGTTGCATGAAATATAGACGATTCGCGAATATTCGCTCAGCTGACGGCAGCTGGCCTCGTCGAGACCGGCGCGGGGCGGGTCCACCAGCACGGTGGAGAAGTCGTACTCCTCCAGCGCCATCTCGCTCACGCGCCGGCCACCCTTCTCGCCCTTGAGCGCGGCGCTGAACTCCTCCGCCGACATGCGCCCCACCGCCGCATTGTCGATGCCGTTGGCGGCCAGGTTCTGCTGGGCGCTGGCCACCGAGGTGCGCGAGATCTCGGTGGCCAGCACCCGGCGAAAGTTCTCGGCCAGGGCCACGGTGAAATTGCCGTTGCCGCAGTAGAGCTCGACCAGGTCGCGGTCCTGGCTGCCCCGGGTCACGTCCCGCGCCCAGGCCAGCATGGCGCGGCTGACCTCGGCGTTGGGCTGGGTGAAGCTGTTCTCCACCTGCTGGTAGTGCAGGGTGCGCCCTTCCACCTCCAGCCGCTCCCAGACGTGATCGCGCTCGAGCACCAGGCGCTGCTTGCGCGAACGGCCGATGACGAGGATATCGAGGTGCCGTTGCAGCCACCGGGCTGCCGCTTCCCAGGCACCGTCCAGCGGCCGGTGATAGACCAGGGTGACCAGGGCCTCGCCCGACAGCGTGGTCAGGAATTCGACCTGGAACAGGCGCCGGCGCAGCACGTCGCTTTCCAGCAGCGCCTCGCGCAGGCGTGGCATCAGGGCGTTGATGCGGCGGCTGGCCACGGGGTAGTCGTCGAGGCGGACCACGCGTTTCTGCCCGGGGACGTCGGGGTCGACCTCGAACATGGCATAGAAGAGGTCGTCGCCTTCGTGCCACAGGCGAAATTCGCAGCGCTGGCGGTAATGGCTCGGCGGCGAGGGGAACACCTCGAGCGCGGGCGGGGCGAAGCGTTCGAACTGGCGTTCGATGCGCTCGCGCTTGGCCTCCAGCTGCTGCTGGTAGCGGGCGGGATCGACAACGGGAATGGACACGGCATCTCCTGTCGCGTGCGGGGGTAAAGGTAAGGGATTCAGCCGACGATCAGCAGGCGCGGTTCGTCGAAGTCCAGCGTCGCCATGGCGCGGGCAAGCCCGGCATCGGGCGCCGTGGCCAGGCTGCTGTCGCGCTTCGTTCGTGGCGCCGGGTCGCCCGCCACCTGCACCGTGCGCCGGGCGATGGCGTCGCTGGAATCGACCAGCCGAACCGGCCGCGGGAAGGCGGCGACGAGCCGCTCGCCGAGCAGCGGAAAGTGGGTGCAGCCGAGCACCACGGTATCCAGGTCGGGCGCACGCCGCAGCGGCTCGAGGACGGCGCGGATGACGTCGTGGTCCGGCTCGTCGCCGGCCAGCAGACGCTCGGCCTCGCGCACCAGGGGATCGGCGGCCACGCGGGTGACCCGGCAGTCGCTGGCGAAGGCCTCGATCAGGCGGTCGGTGTAGGGGCGCGACACGGTGGCGCTGGTCGCCAGCAGCCCGATATGGCGGCTGGCGCTGATGGCAGCGGCGGGCTTGATCGCCGGCACCGTGCCGACCACCGGCACCGCCAGATGCGCGCGCAGGGCATCCAGTGCCAGGGTGCTGGCCGTGTTGCAGGCCACCACCAGCGCACAGCAGCCGCTGGCAGCCACCGCCGCATCGCATACCGCCAGGATGCGCGCCACCAGCCAGTCGTCGGGGCGGGTGCCGTAGGGCAGCATGGCGTTGTCGCAGGCATAGACCAGCGCGGCCTCGGGCAGGCGTCGCCTGAGCGGCGGAACGACCGACAGGCCACCGACGCCGGAATCGAAGATCAGTATCGGGCCGGGCATGGCGAAACGGAACTCATGGAGGTCGCTCGGCAGCTACGAGAAAGGACCTATTCTAGCAGCATGCCGAGCGAGCAGAAGCCTCCGGCCCGGTCCGCATCGTGGCGAATGCCTCAGGCAGCCGGCACCTCGGTTTCACACAGCTCGGCGTAGAGTTCCGGATAGGCCTCCTGGAGCCGCTCCAGCTTGGCCGCCGCCCCCTCGGGCAGCGCCTGCGCCAGGAGCTCCAGGTCATCGTCGCCGAAGTGGTCGCGGATCAAGGGGAAGAGGAGTTCACGTTCGTCGCGCAGGTAGGCGCGATGCGCGTCGAGGTAGGCCTTGAGATCCTCGGCGAAGCGGTCCATCGGCACCACCGCATCCATCAGGATCATGTCGATGTCGTTGGACAGCCGCATCAGGCGCGGCTTGAGCGCCTGGTAGTCGCGGGACAGGCGCTCGGTGAGTTCGCTGCACTCGGGCACCAGGGTGCGCAGCTTCTCCGAGCAGACGCGCTCCAGGGGGATGGTGAACCCTTCCATGTAGTCGAGGATGTAGTCGACCACCTCGCGAACCAGCTGGAAGTTGGGGCGCTCACCAGCCACCAAGGCCTTTTGCTTGAGCTGAAGAACGTGCAACATGCGCGCCATATTGGCATGATCCTGACGCAACTGGGTCAGCATGGGCATGTCGAGGCCTCCTCTAACGATGGGCGGGTATAGGAGTTGGATTCTCGGGACGGAAGCAGGTTCAGTCTTGTCGCTATTGGACTACGGTGTTGTCGCAATCAAGACACGGTCGGAATGGCAGGATGCAGTCTCAACCCTAGACCCTTTGGCTCGATCCCGCACATCGCCTAAGGTCGTATTGCCAGCCTCGAGTATCTAGGCACCCACGCCTCGGCAGCGCCGGGCAGCACAAGGAGAACTTCCATGGACCTTTTCGGCCAGGCGTCCGACGATTCCGCACCGCTGGCCTTTCGCATGCGCCCCCGCCGCTTCGACGACTACGTGGGCCAGCAGGCCCTGGTCGGCCCGGGCAAGCCCCTGCGGCGCATGGCCGAGACCGGCAGCGTGCGCTCGATGATCCTGTGGGGGCCGCCCGGCAGCGGCAAGACCACCCTGGCGGAGATCCTCGCCGAGCACTCCGGTGCGCACCTGGAGCGGCTTTCCGCGGTGATGGCGGGCGTCAAGGAGATTCGCGCCGCGGTGGAGCGGGCCCGTGCCATGCAGGCCCAGGGCCGCGCCACGCTGCTGTTCCTCGACGAGATCCACCGGCTCAACAAGAGCCAGCAGGACGCCCTGCTGCCCCACGTGGAATCGGGCCTGCTGACGCTGATCGGCGCCACCACCGAGAATCCCTCCTTCGAGGTCAATTCGGCGCTGCTCTCGCGGGCCCGCGTGCACGTGCTCACCGCGCTCGACGAAGCCGAGCTGGTCGAGGTGATGCGCCGCGCCCTGAGCGACCGCGAGCGCGGGCTGGGCGAGCGCCGCATCGCCGTGGACGACGAGCTGCTCGCGATGCTGGCGCGCGCCGCCGCCGGCGATGCGCGCCGCGCCCTGGGCATGCTCGAGACCGCCTGCGACTTCACCGTGCCCGAGGGCGACAGCGAGCGGCTGCCGCGCGAAGCGCTGGATGCCGCGCTCGGCCACCAGGCCAGCGCCTTCGACAAGCAGGGCGATTACTACTACGACCTGCTCTCGGCGATCCACAAGTCGGTGCGCTCGTCGCGCCAGGACGCCGCCCTGCTCTACATCGCCCGCTTCATCCAGGGCGGCGGCGACCCGCTCGACGTGATCCGCCGGCTGGCGGCAATCGCCTCGGAGGACGTCGGCAACGCCGACCCGCGCGCCCTGCCGCTGGTCATGGCGGCCTGGGACGCCTACCTGCGCCTGGGCGACTACGAGGGCCAGCGCGCCATCGCCCACGCCGCCATCCACCTCGCCGTCGCCCCCAAGAGCAACGCCATCGACCAGGCGTGGAAGCGGGCCAAGGCATTCGTCGCCGCCCAGCCGCGCCTGGAGGTGCCCACCTACCTGCGCAACGCCCCGACCAGGCTGATGGAGTCGCTGGGTCACGGCCACGGTTATCGCTATGCCCACAACGAAGCCGAGGGCTACCCGGCGGGCAGCGCCCACGACTGCTGGCCGGAAGGGCTGCCCCACGAGAACTTCTACCAGCCCAGCGAACACGGCCAGGAGAAGCGCTACGCCCAGCTGATGGCGTGGCGCGCCGAGCTCGACGCCCAGGCCGACCGGGGCAAAGACGAGGCGTAGAGACGAAAGCGCCGCCTCGGAGGGCGGCGCTGGCGGGTTGCGTTGACGAGCGGACTCAGTGCGTGTCGCGAATCACGTCGGCACCGTCGGGGATCTCGAACGCGAAGCGACTGTCGTCGATGTCCTGGTTGGTCTGCACATCGCTGAACTCGATGACGGTCTCCTGCCCGGTGCTGTCGATCATCTGCAGGGCGGCGAGCCGATCGTCGTTGAAGGTCATCTGCAGCTCTTCGAACAGGGTGTCGGCCGACTTCGGCACCAGGCGGAAGCTATCGCTGCCCCCCTCCTGGCGGTGCGACACCTCGTAGCTCTCGGTCAGCTCGCGGGCACTGCCGGAGAGCAGCAGGGCCGGCGTATGGGTGACCCGCTCGTCCAGCGCCTGCACGGTGACCTGCTCCAGGTCGGGATCGTAGAGATAGACCTCGCTGCCGTCGGAGATCACCTCCTGCTGATAGGGTGCCGAGACCTCCCAGCGAAACTTGCCGGGGCGCGACAGCCACATCTGGCCGTTGGCCTCCTGCAGGCGCTCGCCGCTGCCATCGAGGATCAGTTGCTCGAAGCGCGCCTCGACGGTCTCCAGCGGCTCCAGGAGGCGGGTCAGCCGTTCGGCCCCCTCGCTGGCCACCGCGGCGGCCGGCATGAGAACGGTCAGGGCCAGTGCAGCTAGGGTCTTCTTGATGCTCATCGTGTCTCTCCCTGGGCGGGTCCCGAATGGATCCTGTCTCTCGGACTCGCGGTGCGCCGGCGGGTTGCAAGCCGGCCGGCGCTTTCATGATTGATGCATGGTTGGGGTGTCGCCCGGCGCCGACGGCGAGTCAGTTGCCGACCGGTGGCGGCGCCAGCACCTCGCGGCCGCCATTGGACCCCATCGAGGAGACCACGCCGGCCGTTTCCATGGCCTCCACCAGGCGCGCGGCCCGGTTGTAGCCGATCTTGAAGCGCCGCTGTACCGCCGAGATGGAGGCACGACGGCTCTCGGTGACGAACTGTACCGCCTCGTCGTAGAGCGCGTCCTGCTCGGCATCGCCCGCGCCCTCGCCGCCGTCGGCCTCGAGCCCCGCCAGGGCCTCGGCCGAGACGCCGCCGGAGAGGATCTCGTCGATGTACTCCGGTTCGCCGCGACGCTTCCAGTCCTCGACCACGCGGTGCACCTCGTCGTCGTCGACGAAGGCGCCGTGCACGCGGGTCGGCAGGCCGGCCCCGGCGGGCAGGTAGAGCATGTCGCCGTGGCCCAGCAGGTTCTCGGCGCCGCCCTGGTCGAGGATGGTGCGCGAGTCGACCTTGGACGATACCTGGAAGGCCATGCGAGTGGGGATGTTGGCCTTGATCAGGCCGGTCACCACGTCCACCGAGGGACGCTGGGTGGCCAGGATCAGGTGGATACCCGCGGCCCGCGCCTTCTGCGCCAGGCGAGCGATCAGCTCCTCGACCTTCTTGCCGACGATCATGAACATGTCGGCGAACTCGTCGATCACCACCACGATGTAGGGCAGTTTCTCCAGCACCGGGGGCGATTCGTGCATCTCCCACGGCTGCGGCTCCCACAGCGGGTCGGCGACCTGGGCGCCGGCACGCCCGGCCTCGTCGAGCTTGCCGTTGAAGCCGGCGATGTTGCGCACGCCCATCGCCGCCATCAGCTTGTAGCGCCGCTCCATCTCGGCCACGCACCAGCGCAGCGCGTTGGCCGCCTCTTTCATGTCGGTGACCACCGGCGCCAGCAGGTGCGGGATGCCGTCGTAGACCGACAGCTCCAGCATCTTGGGGTCGACCATGATCAGGCGCAGCTCCTCGGGGGTGGCCTTGAGCAGCATCGAGATCAGCATGGCGTTGACCCCCACCGACTTGCCCGAGCCGGTGGTGCCGGCCACCAGCAGGTGGGGCATCTTGCCCAGGTTGGCCACCACCGGGCCGCCGCCGATGTCCTGGCCCAGCGCCAGGGTCAACGCCGAGGCTTCCTGCTGGTAGCGGTCGGAGTCGATCACCTCGCGCAGGCGGATCATCGCCCGGTGCGGGTTGGGGATCTCGATGCCCACCGTCGGCCGACCGGGGATCACCTCCACCACGCGCACGCTCTTGACCATCAGCGAACGCGCCAGGTCCTTGGCCAGGTTGCTGATCTTGGAGACCTTCACCCCGGCGGCGGGCTTGATCTCGAAGCGCGTGATCACCGGGCCCGGCCAGGTGTGCACCACCTCGGCCTTGACGCCGTACTCGCGCAGGCGCGTCTCGAGCAGTTCGGCCATGTCGGCCAGCTGCTGCTCGGTGTAGTTCCGGTGATGCGGCTCGGCCGGCGTGAGCAGGCGCAGGCTGGGCAGCTCGCCGTCCGGCTCCGGCATGTCCTCGAGCACGGGGCGCTGGCTCTGCAGGTGCTCCACCGTCCACAGCGTCGGGCCGTCCGGTTCCTCAGCCGCCTCGCGCGCCTGCTCGGCGGTTGCCACGCGGCCCTCCCGGGCAGCGTCGTCCGGCGTGCGGGGGGCCGAATCACGCCACGCCCGCAGGCCCTCGGCCTGATCGGCGTAGGCAGACGCGGACTCGGCGGAACCTGCCGCCGTGGACGAGGGCAGTTCGCCATCGTCACCGCTCGCCTGGTCGCGATCGTCGTCATCCTCGTACTCGTCGCCGCCGAGGTCGTTCCAGCTCAGGCGCGGTTCGGCATCATCCATCGGTTCTTCCGGCTGCAGTTCGCCAAGCTCGGGCTCGCGCCGAGCCGCATCGCGCCGCTCGCCCGGCCTGGCCCGGTGGGCCTCCGGCGCGTCGCTGCGAGCGGCGTCGGCCGCGGCATCGGTTTCGTCGCCGTCCGTGGCGCGCAGCGGCATGGCAGAGGCCGGGGCAGGCTCTTCGTCGCGACTGGCCTTGAGAACCGTGGTGGAGGCCGGTGGCACGGCAGCAGGAGCGCCGCCAGGAACCGGGCCGGGCGGCACCGGCGCGGCAGCAGAGGCACGCGGGGCCGCGGTCGCCTCGCCCTGCCGCGCGCTGTAGGCGGCCTCCGGGCGCTTGGCCGACGGCGTTCGCTCGGGCACGTCCCAGGGGATGTCGGTAGCGCCGTCGTCACCGAAGGACGCTGCCAGGCCCGGCTCGCGCGGTCCGGCCGGTGCCGCGGGCGATACCTGGCCGCGGCGACGCCAGAAGCGCCAGCGGCGCCGCGGTGCCTCGGTCTCGGCCGCTTCCGGCACGGCCTCGGGCTCGTCGTCCTCGTCCCAGTGCGGCTCCCGCCGCTCGCCGGACAGGCCGAAGGGCGTGGCCGCCCAGCGCCACAGGCGCAGGAAGCGGTGGCCGAGCTCGTCCATCACCGTCAGCCACGAGAGGCCGCTGAACAGGGGAAAGCCGCACAGTATCGCCGCCACCGCCAGCAGCCCGGTACCGCCCGAGTCGACCAGCGGCACCAGGGCGCCGACCAGCCCCTCGCCGAGGATACCGCCCGAGGCATAGGGCAGCATGCTGTCGGGACTGTAGAAGTGCAGCGCTCCCAGCGTCGTCGTGCCCAGCAGCAGCAGCACCAGCCCGCCCAGGCGCACGGCCACGGCGGTGGCATCCCATTCGATCCGCACCTTGCGCGTACGAATCAGCCACCAGCCGGCGAAGCCCAGCATGCCGGGCCACCACAGGGCGCTGGCGCCGAATAGCGAATAGAGCACGTCGGCCAGCCAGGCGCCGAAGGGCCCCATCCAGTTGGCGACGACGGTTTCCGGCCCGCGCCGGGACCAGCCCGGGTCCGACGGCTGATAGCTGAACAGCGCCAGCAGCAGGAACACGCAGGCTGCCAGCAGGATGATGGTCGCCCCTTCCCGGGCCACGCCATGCAGGTGAAGCGCCAGGCGTGTGGTCGGCTGCTGGGAGTCCTCCTCCGCTGCGCGCCGCGGCGCGCCCTTTTCCTTTACACTCAACTCGCCAACCCCCTCGCACCGTTTCACCACGGTGCCTTTCCAACTTGCATGAAGCAGAATGAATCAGCCGCCATCATACCGGGACTCCAGCCCCCGGCACAGTGGCCGTGAGCGTCGCTTGAGCCAAATCGGCTCCGGCGTCAGACTAGTGAAACCGAACGCCGACGAGGAGCGTCCCCGCCATGCTGTCCTGGCTTCCCGAGCGTCCTGTGCGCTTTCCTCCCGTCTCGCGCGCCCTGCGCGACCCGGAAGGCCTGCTGGCAGCGGGCGGCGAACTGACCCCCGAGTGGCTGCTGGCCGCCTACCGGCGTGGTATCTTCCCCTGGTACAGCGACGACCAGCCGATCCTGTGGTGGTGTCCGAATCCACGCATGGTGCTGTTCCCCGACGAACTGCACGTGTCGCGCAGCCTGGCCAAGCGCCTGCGCAACGGCCGCTTCACGGTGACGTTCAACCGTCGGTTCGGCAGCGTGGTGCAGGCCTGCGCGGCCCCGCGCCGCGGCCAGCCCGGCACCTGGATCACCGCGGAGATGCATGCCGCCTACGTCACGCTGCACCGGCTAGGCTATGCGCGCTCGGTGGAAGTGTGGCGGGACGGCGACCTGGTCGGCGGGCTCTACGGCGTGGCCATGGGCCCGGTGTTCTTCGGCGAGTCGATGTTCTCCCGCGCCAGCGATGCCTCCAAGGTCGCCCTGGTCCACCTGGTACGGGCGATGCGCAGCGGCGGCGGTCGCCTGATCGACTGCCAGATGCGTACCCGCCACCTGGTCACCCTGGGGGCGCGGGATATCGCTCGCGCCGAGTTCATCAACTATCTTGAATCATGCCTGGCGACGCCGGGGGCCACGGACAGCCAGCATCCGCTGCCCTGCTGGCCGCTGCCCGATGATCCACCCTGCGTCGAGACCTTGACCGCTCTCACTTAGGAGGCGAACCACGTGAGCAGCAATGCGCCTCGCCACCCGATTAGGGACCTTCGCTTCTTCCTGACGGTGCCCCACGCCTGCAGCTACCTGGAGGGGCGCGAAGCCACTACCCTCTTCCTCGACCCCCAGGAGTCCCACGGTCTCGGCATCTACGATTCGCTCGCCCTGCTGGGGTTTCGGCGCAGCGGACACCACCTCTACCGGCCCCACTGCGAGGGCTGCAACGCCTGCGTGTCGGTGCGCATACCGGTCGACGACTTCCAGCCCAGCCGCAACCAGCGGCGCGTGGCCAGGCGCAACGCCGACCTGCGCCTGATCGAACGGCCGGCGCTGTTCGACGCCGAGCACTATGCGCTCTACGAGCGCTACATCGAGACGCGCCACTGGGACGGCGACATGTACCCGCCGAGCCGCGAGCAGTACCGCACCTTCCTGACCCTGGACGAGCCCTATTCACGGCTGCTCGAATTCCGCCTCGGCAAGCGCCTGCTCGCCATCTCCGCCTTCGACCGCCTGGAGCACGGGCTCTCCGCCATCTATACCTTCTTCGATCCGGAGCCCCAATGGGAGCGCCGCTCGCTGGGCACCTTCGCGGTGCTGAGCCTGGTCAACGAGGCCTATCGCGAGGGGCTGCCCCACGTCTACCT
Organism: Billgrantia lactosivorans; assembly: GCF_003254665.1. Taxonomy (GTDB): domain Bacteria; phylum Pseudomonadota; class Gammaproteobacteria; order Pseudomonadales; family Halomonadaceae; genus Halomonas; species Halomonas lactosivorans. The sequence goes on from NZ_QHGY01000001.1 coordinate 1,044,209, forward strand.
GGGCTACTGGATCCGCGAGTGCCGCAAGATGGCCTACAAGGAAGCCTACCGGCCGCTGGAAGTGCTGGAAGGGCGCCACTGGCGGCGCCTGGTGCCGAACGCGGCCGCCACGTGATTCGGCCTGCTTTGCCTTGACGCCCGGCTTGCGGCACAATATCGCGCTATCCTTGGCACGGATGCGACATGCAATCGCATCCGATGCCGTGCTGCACACCCGCCGATGCACCAGGCACGGCACCCAACGTCATCAGCGAGGAACTGCCTATATGGCACGTGAAGACCATATCGAAATGGAAGGCGTCGTCGTCGATACCCTTCCCAACACCACCTTTCGCGTCGAGCTGGAGAACGGCCACGTCGTGACCGCCCACATCTCGGGCAAGATGCGCAAGAACTACATCCGCATTCTCACCGGCGACAAGGTCAAGGTCGAGCTGACCCCCTACGACCTGACCAAGGGCCGCATCGTCTACCGCTCGCGCTGATTGCACGGCAGGGTTCACGGCGACTGGCCTGCCCCGACACGACAACGCCCCGTCCGAAGACAGGGCGCTGCGCGAAGGTCGCGGCAATGACCGGCGAGGTCAAGGCGCGTCGGCCAGTTCCGACTCCGTGGACAGGTGCAACTCGCCATCCTCCACCGTGACGTGCACCACCCCACCGTGTTCGGACAACTCGCCGAACAGGATCAGCTCCGCCAGGGGCTTCTTGAGCTTCTCCTGGATCAACCTCGCCATGGGCCTTGCGCCCATGCTGGGGTCGTAGCCCTTCTCGGCCAGCAAGTCGCGGGCGGCCATGTCCACATCCAGTTGGACCCGCTTCTCGTCGAGCTGCGCCTGCAGCTCCACCAGGAACTTGTCCACCACGCTGCGCACCACCGAGGTGGGCAGGGAGTGGAACTGGATGATGCCGTCCAGGCGGTTGCGGAACTCCGGCGAGAAGGTCTTGCGGATCACCTCCATGGCATCGGTGGAGTGATCCTGCGTCTGGAAGCCGATGGAGCGACGCGCCTGCTGCTCGGCCCCGGCATTCGAGGTCATGACCAGAATCACGTGGCGGAAGTCCGCCTCGCGGCCGTTGTTGTCGGTCAGGCGGCCGTGGTCCATCACCTGCAGCAGCAGGTTGAAGACCTCCGGGTGCGCCTTCTCGATCTCGTCGAGCAGCAATACGCAGTGCGGTTGCTTGGTGATCGCCTCGGTCAGCAGGCCGCCCTGGTCGTAGCCGACGTAGCCCGGAGGCGCACCGATCAGCCGCGACACGGTGTGGCGCTCCATGTACTCGGACATGTCGAAGCGCACCAGCTCGATGCCCATGATCCGCGCCAGCTGGCGGGCCACCTCGGTCTTGCCCACCCCGGTGGGACCGGCGAACAGGAAGCTGCCCACCGGCTTGTCGGGTGACTTCAGACCGGCCCGCGACAGCTTGATGGCGGCGGAGAGGCTGTCGATCGCCTCGTCCTGGCCGAACACCAGCATCTTGAGGTCGCGATCGAGATTCTCGAGCAGCTTGCGATCGGAGCTGGAGACGCTCTTCGGCGGAATCCGCGCGATCGAGGCCACCACCGCCTCGACCTGATCGACGTCGATGGTGTCGACCCGCACCTCCGGCGGCAGCAGGCGCTGGTGGGCGCCGGCCTCGTCGATCACGTCGATGGCCTTGTCGGGCAGGTGACGGTCGTTGATGTAGCGGTCCGCCAGGCGTGCCGCGCTCTCCAGCGCCGCGTCGGTATACTTTAGACGGTGGTGCTCCTCGAAGCGCGAGCGCAGGCCCTTGAGAATGCGGATGGTGTCGTCCACCGAGGGCGCCATGACATCGACCTTCTGGAAGCGGCGCGCCAGCGCACGGTCCTTCTCGAAGATGCCACGGAACTCCTGAAAGGTGGTCGAGCCGATGCAGCGCAGCTCGCCCGAGGAGAGCAACGGCTTGAGCAGGTTGGAGGCGTCCATCACCCCGCCGGAGGCCGCCCCGGCGCCGATCACGGTATGGATCTCGTCGATGAAGAGGATCGCGTTGGGCTGCTTCTTGAGCTCCGCCAGCAGGCTCTTCAGGCGCTTCTCGAAGTCGCCACGGTACTTGGTACCGGCCAGCAGCGCGCCCATGTCGAGGGAGTAGACCACGGCGTCACCGATGACCTCGGGAACGTCCTCCTCGACGATGCGCTTGGCCAGCCCCTCGGCGATGGCGGTCTTGCCCACGCCGGCCTCGCCCACCAGCAGCGGGTTGTTCTTGCGCCGCCGGGCGAGGATCTGGATGACCCGCTCGAGTTCGTGCTCACGGCCGATCAGCGGATCGATCTTGCCCATCCGCGCCTGCTCGTTGAGGTTGGTGGCATAGCCGGTCAGCGGATTGGCGCTGGTCTCGCCGCCGCCCTCCTCGGCTTCCTCGGCATCGCTGGGCGACGAAGAGGGGTTCTGGCCGTGGCCGGCCACCTTGGAAATGCCATGGGCGATGTAGTTCACCGCATCGACCCGGGCCACGTTCTGCTGCTTCAGGAAGTAGACCGCCTGGCTCTCCTGCTCGGAGAAGATGGCCACCAGCACGTTGGCCCCGGTGACCTCGCTCTTGCCGGAAGACTGCACGTGAAAGACGGCACGCTGCAGCACACGCTGGAAGCCCAGCGTCGGCTGGGTCTCGCGGTCGCTCTGATCCTCGGGGATCAGAGGGGTGGTGGAATTGATGAAGTCCTGCAGGTCGGACCGCAACTTGTCGAGGTTGGCCCCACAGGCTCTCAGCACGTCTGCCGCTGATGCATTGTCGAGCAGTGCCAGCAGCAGGTGCTCCACGGTCATGAACTCGTGGCGCTTGGAACGGGCCACGGTAAACGCCGTGTTCAGGGTCAGTTCAAGTTCTTTGCTCAGCATGGCAGTCCCCTTCTCGCCGCTTAGGGCTTGCATCGGATCTTTCGTGGTCCGGCACCTTCAACATCGGGCACAAACGCTGCCGTTGCAAGTCTCATCACTCAACGACTGCCATTCCTACCCCGTCTCGAGCAGACCGGGAGTCAGTCCGCTGCCTCGATGTCGCAGAGCAGCGGGTGCTGACACTCTCTTGCATATTGATTGACCTGGTGGCTTTTGGTTTCCGCGATGTCACGAGTGAAGATACCGCAGGTGGCCTTGCCCTGGGTGTGCACCGTGAGCATGACCTGCACGGCGGTCTCGCTGTCCATGTGGAAGAAGCTCTGCAATACCTCCACCACGAACTCCATGGGGGTGTAGTCGTCGTTGTGCAAGATCACCTTGTACATCGGCGGGCGGGCCACCTCGGGATCGGCCGGCTGGACCGCCAGGTCACCATCGTCTTCCTGCTCGGGTTGCGGAGGCCGCGTCATGCCTGCCGCGACACCGCCTGACTCCCACAGGTCCGGGTCTTCTGTCTTGAACATAAAAGCCACACACCATCTCGACAAGCCGGCCATCTCGAGTCTCAGGTTAGACGACGAAGGGCCGGCAGGGTTCAGGTTGTTACGCAAAAGGCCCCCGTCCGCCTGGCGAACGGGGGCCCCGTCGGGTCCGGCGAGTCGCTTACATGTTGTCGGCGACGGCCTGACCGAACTCGGAGCACTTGAGCAGCTTGGCATCCTCCATCAGGCGATGGAAGTCGTAGGTGACCTCGCCCTTGGAGATCGCCTTCTCCATGCCCTTGAGCACCAGGTCGGCGGCCTCGACCCAACCCATGTGGCGCAGCATCATCTCGGCGGAGAGGATCAGCGAGCCGGGGTTGACCTTGTCCTGGCCGGCGTACTTCGGCGCGGTGCCGTGGGTCGCCTCGAACATGGCCACTGCGTCGGCCAGGTTGGCGCCCGGCGCGATGCCGATGCCGCCCACTTCCGCCGCCAGCGCGTCGGAGAGGTAGTCACCGTTCAGGTTCAGCGTGGCGATGACGTCGTACTCGGCCGGGCGCAGCAGGATCTGCTGCAGCATGGCGTCGGCGATGACATCCTTGACCACGATGGTCTTGCCGCTCTTGGGGCTCTTGAACTGCATCCACGGACCGCCGTCGAGCAGCTCGGCACCGAACTCCTCCTTGGCGAGCTCGTAGCCCCAGTCCTTGAAGGAACCCTCGGTGAACTTCATGATGTTGCCCTTGTGCACCAGGGTCACCGACTCGCGGTCGTTGTCCACGGCGTACTGCAGGGCCTGGCGCACCAGGCGCTTGGTGCCTTCCACGGAGACCGGCTTGACGCCGATGCCGCAGTTCTCGGGGAAGCGGATGTTGGTGACGCCCATCTCCTCGCGCAGGAACTTGATCACCTTGTCGGCTTCGGCGCTGCCCGCCTTCCATTCGATACCGGCGTAGATGTCCTCGGAGTTCTCGCGGAAGATCACCATGTCGACGTCGGCGGGCTTCTTGACCGGGCTCGGCACGCCCTCGAACCAGCGCACCGGACGCAGGCAGGTGTAGAGGTCGAGCTTCTGGCGCAGGGCCACGTTCAGTGAGCGGATGCCGCCACCCACGGGGGTCGTCAGCGGCCCCTTGATGGAGACGACGTAGTCCTTGACGGCTTCGAGAGTCTCTTCGGGCAGCCAGGTGTCGGGGTCGTAGACCTGAGTGGCCTTCTCGCCGGCGTAGACTTCCATCCAGTGAATCTTGCGCTGGCCGCTGTAGGCCGTGTGCACGGCGGCATCGATGGCGATCTTCATCGCCGGCGTCACATCGACGCCGATGCCATCACCCTCGATGAACGGGATGATCGGATTGTTCGGCACGTTCAGGGTGTTGTCGGCGTTGACGGTAATCTTCTCGCCGCCTTCAGGGACGACAATTTTCTGGAACCCCATTGAGAACTCCCCTGTCTGGTCTGTTCAGTGGAGCGCGGAGTATAGCATTCCCCCCGACTCTCGGAGTAGGCTTGCCTCCATAATTTGTCGACAATCTATGGTAGCAAGACCTTCGTCGCATGAGCGCCATCTACCTGTTGCACAAGCCTTACCGCATGCTCTCCCAGTTCACCGATCGTGCTGGCACGGGCGAGACACCGCGGGCGACCCTGGCGGACGTCATCGACGTGCCGGGCGTCTACGCGGCCGGACGGCTGGACTATGATTCAGAGGGATTGCTGCTGCTGACCGACGACGGTGCGCTGATCCAGCGCATCAGCGACCCGCGCCACAAGCAGCCCAAGACCTATCGCGTCCAGGTGGAGGGCGACCCCGACGAGGCGGCGCTGGCCGCCCTGCGCCGGGGCGTCGAGCTCAGGGATGGCGTGACCCGGCCGGCCAGGGTCCGGCGCCTGGCGACGAGCGGCCTGGCGGAACGCGCGCCACCGGTGGATGCGAAGCGACACCCGGTCACGAGCTGGCTGGAGCTGACCATCAGCGAGGGGCGCAATCGCCAGGTGCGGCGCATGACCGCCCACGTCGGCCACCCCACCCTGCGCCTGGTGCGCGTGGCCATTGGCCCCTGGCGCCTGGACGGCCTGGCCCCGGGGGAGTGGCGCAGGGAGACCCTGCACGCCCCGCGCAATACACCCAGGCGCCCGCCGCGCCGTCAAGGAGGTCATCGATGAGCCGCTGGCACCCGCATGTTACCGTGGCCACCGTCGTAGAGCGCGCCGGCCGCTTCCTGATGGTGGAGGAGGCGCCGAGAGGCAGCCAGACCACCCTGTTCAACCAGCCCGCCGGCCACCTGGAGCCCGGCGAGCGCATCAAGGAGGCCGCCCTGCGCGAAGTGCGCGAGGAGACCGCCTGGCAGGTGGGCATCACCGATTACCTGGGGCTCTACGTCTACCAGGCGCCCGGCGGCGAGACCTTCCACAGCCACGCCTTCTTCGGCATGGCCCTGGCCCACCTGGGCAACCCCCTCGACCCGGGCATCGTTGCCGTCCACTGGCTGACCCTCGAGGAGGTCGAGGCGCTGGAGCGCGAGGGCCGCATGCGCAGCCCGATGGTACTCAAGCGCATTCGCGATGCCCTGGCGGGGTACTCGTATCCCATGGAGGTCATCCACGAGCGCTGAGGAAACCTGGCACGAACGTCTGCGCCAGCGAATCGCTGCGCTGCGCGGTGCTGGTGCGCCAGCCCGGTCAGAATCCTCACCTATGACGCCTATGCCGCGGTTCTTGCGCTCCGTGCGCCTTGTGCTACATCTCGCTCGTCGGTTTGTGCCAAGGCTCCTTATTCTCTGATCAGCAGGCGGTAGAGTGCCGGGATCACCAGCAGCGTCAACAGCGTGGAGGCGACCAGGCCGGAGATGATGGCCCAGGCCATCGGCGGCCACAGCGTCGACTGGGTCAGGGTCAGCGGCACCAGGCCGGCCACGGTGGTGGCCGTGGTCAGCAGCACCGGCCGCGTGCGCCGGGCCACCGCGGTGACGACCGCCTCGGCCACGCCGAAGCCCTGGCGGCGGTTGGCGTTCATCAGGTCGATCAGCACGATGGCGTTGTTGACCACGATGCCGACCAGCGCCACCACGCCCAGGATCGCGGTGAAGCCGAACGGCTGCCCGGTCAGCCACAGGCCCGGTACCACGCCGATGATCGACAGCGGCACGGTGGTCAGGACGATCGCCAGCTGGCGGAAGGAGTTGAACTGCGCCAGCAGGAAGATCACCAGCAGCAGGCCGCCGAACGGCAGGGTCTGGAACAGCGCGGTGTTGGCATCGCCGGCGGACTCGGCCGCCCCGCCCACGGCATAGCTGACCCCCGCCGGCAGCTCGAGCGCATCCAGGCGCGGCAGGATCTCGCCGAGCACCCCATCGTAGGTCCAGCCGTCGGCCACCTCGGCCAGCACCGCCGTCATGCGGCGCAGCCCGCGATGCTGGATCACCGCCGGACGCCAGGCCGTCGCCAACGAGGCGATCTCGCCGAGCGGCACCGAGCGCCCATCGGCGGCGGCGAGGCGCAGCCCCTCCAGCCCCTCGACGGAGAAACGCTCGCCCTCGGGCGCCCGCACCAGCAGCGGTGCCGGGTCGCGCCCGGCGCGCCAGGTGCTGACCTCGACCCCCCGGCTGGCAGCGGCCAGGGCCAGGGCCACGTCGCGCCGCGAGAGCCCGTACTCGGCGGCGCGGGCGTCGTCGGTCTCGACCCGCAGCGTGGCCAACCCCTCGCCCAGGCGATGGCGCGCATCGCGCGCGCCCTCGGCCTCGCGCACCACGCTGAGGATGCGCGCGGCGGCCTCGGCCAGCGCCACGCGGTCCTCGCCGAAAACGCGGATCTCCACCGGTGCCTCCAGCGGCGGCCCCTGGCCCAGGCGCCGGGCCACCACCTCGGCCTCGGGCAGCCAGTCGGGTGCCACCCCCCGCACCCAGGCCATCAGGCCGGCCAGGTCGTCGGCCGACTCGGCCTCGACCACCAGCCGCGCCAGGTGCGGCTGGCGCGGCTGCTCGACCAGGTTGTAGTAGAAGCGCGGCCCGCTGAAGCCGACGAAGCGATGCACCGCCCGCACCGCCGGACGTTCGGCCAGCTCCGTGGCCAGCACCTCGGCCTGGTGCGCGGTGGTGTCGAGGTGTGTCCCTTCGGGAAAATTGAGATCGACCACCAGCTGGTTGCGGTCGGTATCGGGAAAGAAGTTCTGGTCGAGCAGCGGCATCATCGCCAGCGCCCCCGCCAGCAGCAGCCCGGCGCCGGCCAATACCCAGGCCGGCCAGCGCACGGCGATCCTGCCGGCGCGCTCGCCCCATGCCTGCAGCCGCTCCCGCCGCGTACCCTGCCGCGGCTTCAGGAGCCCCGCGGCAAACACCGGCGTGACGAACACGGCATAGACGTAGCTCACCGCCAGCGTCAGCATCACCATGATCGGAATGGCGCGGGTGAAGTCGGCCGTGTTGCCGCTCGAGAGCAGCAACGGGACGAAGGCGGCCAGGGTGGTGCCGGTGGCGGCCAGCAGCGGCGTGGCGAGTTCGCGCACCGAACGGGTCACGGCCTGGGCCGCCGAGCGCCCCTGGTCGCGGTGCCACTGGATGTTCTCGACCATGACGATGGCGTTGTCCACCAGCATGCCCAGGGCGATCACCATGCCGGCCACGGCGATCTGGTGCAGCACGCCGCCCCCCATGGCGTAGAGGGCCAGCGAGGAGAAGGTCACCAGCGGCACGACCACCATCACGGCGAGCCCCAGCCGCAGCCCCATGGACAGGAACAGCAGCACGCCGAGAATGCCGATGCCCATCAGCAGCGAGACGCCGAGCTCCGTCAAGCGCCGCTCGACCCAGCGCGGCTGGTAGAAGGTCTCCTCGATCGCCAAGGGCGCGTAGGCCGGACGCAGCTCCTCCACCAGCGCGCGCAGGCGCGCCCCGAAGCGGGCGGCGTTGACCCGGTCGTTGGCGAGCACCAGGCCCAGCGCCACTGCCGGCCGGCCGTCGTGCCACAGCCGCGCGGTAGCAGGCTCCTGGGGCGCGAGGTGCACGTCGGCGAGCTCGCCGAGCGGCAGCTGGTCGCCCTGTGCGGTGCGGATCGGCGTATCGGCCAGCTCCTCCAGCGAAGCGAACTCGCTGCGCGGGTCGAGCACCAGCGAGCGTCCGCCGATCGACAGGCTGCCGCCAGGCGACGTCAGGTTGCGAGCGGCGAGCTGGTCGCCCAGGGCGCGGGCGTCTAGCCCGGTCAGCTCGGCCTGGGCATCGTCCCAGCCGATCACGACCTGCTGGCCCGGGTCGGCCAGCAGGTCGACGCGGGCGATCTCCTTGAGACGAAACAGGTCCCGGCGCAGCCGCTTGGCCGCCTCGCGCAGCTCGAGCAGGTCGTCGGAGCCGGTCACCGCCAGCACGATGCCGTGGGCATCCGAGTCACGGTCGCTGATCTCGGCCTCGCCCACGCCATCCGGAAATTCACGGCTGGCCCGGTCGACGGCGATGCGCACCCGCTCCCAGGCGGCATCGGTGTCGTAGACATGCTCGTGCATCTCGAGCGTGACGTGAGCCACGCCCAGGCGCGAGGTCCCGATGATGTCGCTGACCTCCTCGATCTGGGCCAGTTCCTCCTCCAGCGGGTTGAGGACCAGCCGTTCGACCTGCTCCGGTTCCGCGCCGGGATAGGGCACCAGCACCTGGCCGAAGCGATAGGGAAAGAAGGGATCCTCCTGCCGGTCCATCGCCGCCCAGGCCGCCAGGCCGAGCAGGGCCAGCAGCAGCGTGACGGTGAGTATGAGGCGCTTGTAGCGCAGCGAGGCGAGCAGCCAGCTCATGGCAGCACCCGGACCCGGTCGGCGTCTTCCAGGCGCCCCTGCCCGGCCGTCACCACCCTGTCACCCGGCGACAGGGCGTCGGTGCGCACCGCCACCCAGCCGTCGGCCAGGCGTCCCGGTGTCACGTCGACATGACGCACCCTGTCGCCATCGTCCACTGCCAGGACGCGTGGCGCATGACCGCCGGGATCGACCACCGCCGCCAGCGGCACCTGCATGTGCGGCGAGGCGGCGAGCGCAAGCTGCACCTGCAGCGACTCCCCCAGCGCCGGGGCCGGCTCGGCCTCGATGGCGACGATGACGGGCGCCATGGCGCCATCCGCGCGGCCCACGTGTGCCACCCGGCCCGTCAGACGCTGCGCTTGCGATGGCGAGGTCAAGGTTGCCTCCTGGCCCGGCTCCAACCGCGCGGCGAGGGCTCCCGGCACGCGGATCTCGACCTCGCGCCCGGCCACGCCGGCCAGCTTCAGGATGGCTTGGCCGGCGGCGACGAAGTCGCCGGGCTCGGCCTCGAGATCGGTTACCTCTGCCGCGAAGGGCGCGCGCAGGGTCAGCTCGTCGAGCTGGGCCCGGGCCTCGTCGCGCTGCGCCAGGGCCTGTTCGCGGGCCTGGGCCGTGGCCTCGCGCTCCGCGCGCAGGCGGTCCAGCTCCTCCGCGGCGCTGAGGTTGCGCTCACGCAGCGCCCGCGCCCGCTCCACGTCCCGCCCCAGCCGGCTCAGGCTGGCATCGAGCTCGCGCACGCGGGCCTCGGCGGCCGCCAGTGTTGGCGCCATGGCCGGATTGTGCAGCGTGGCCAGGGCCTCGCCCTGCTCGACCCGCTGCCCGCGCGTCACGTGCCTCTGCTGCAGCACACCGCCGTGCAGGAAGGCGGGCGACGCGCGTTCGCTGGCCCGCACGGTGCCGGGGAAGCGGTACCTCACCGCGTCCTGGGACAATCGCACCTCGGCCACCCGAACCCCGGGCAGCGGCGCCTCACCCCGCGCGACCTGGGCCGGCGCCGCATCGCAGCCCGCCAGCAGTGACGCGGCCAGCGCCAGCGGGGCCGCCAGGCCCCCTCTCACCCTCCACATCGTTCTCCCCCTCTTGTAAACTGGCCGACCGGTCAGTTATCGATCCAAAAAAACTCAGCCCCGCGGCGTCACCCCCTCCATGAAGATCTTGAGGAAATCCTCCAGGAAGGCTGCATCACTGCCTATGCCCGGCCAGTGCTGGTGATGGCACTTGGCCTCGAACCACTGGGTGCAGGTCATCACGAACATGGCGATCACGTGGGTCGGGTTGACGTCGCTGCGCAGCAGGCCGCGCTTCTGGGCCTGGCGCACCCACTCGGCCCCCGCCCCCACCAGCTGGTTGTCGAGCTCGCCGCAATGGTTGTCCCCCTCCAGGTGGGTCCAGGCGAAAAGCCGCACCACCCCGGGGTTGTCGCGCAGGAAATGGAAGTAGGCTTCCACCGAGCTGCGCAGTAGAGCGGCATCCGGCTCGCCGGCCTCCTCAAGCATCGCCATCTGGGCCGTGAAGTAGCGCTCGAAGGCACGGTTCTTGACCGCCTCCCAGAGCTGCTCCTTGCTGCCGAAATGATGGTGGATCAAGCTCTTGGTGACCTCGGCCGAACGCGCCAGCGCGCTGAGCTTGACCGCGGAGAAGCCCTGCTCGACGAACAAGGTTTCCGCCGCGTCGAGGATGCGCGCGCGGGTCAGTTCGGGATCACGGGTCTGGATTTTCTGAGTCATGCGATGAAGATAGTACTAACTGGCCGACCGGTCAATTGCTTCGTGGCAGCCCGGCCACCCCGGGCAGATGAAGCGCCCGGGCAAGATGAGGTATAATCCCCGCCCATTTGCGAGCCACTCAACCCGAGAGCGCCCATGACCGCCACCTCAGGCAAGGTGATCGTCGGCATGTCCGGCGGCGTCGACTCCTCCGTTTCCGCCCTGCTGCTGCTGGAGCAGGGTTACCAGGTCGAAGGCCTGTTCATGAAGAACTGGGACGAGGACGACGGTACCGAGTACTGCACCGCCAAGGCCGACCTGGCGGATGCCCAGGCCGTGTGCGACAAGCTCGGCATCAAGCTGCACAGTGCCAACTTCGCCGCCGAGTACTGGGACAACGTGTTCGAGCACTTCCTCGCCGAGTACCGGGCCGGGCGGACCCCGAACCCCGACATCCTGTGCAACCGCGAGATCAAGTTCAAGGTGTTCCTCGAGTATGCCGAGATGCTCGGCGCCGAGAAGATCGCCACCGGCCACTACGTGCGCGGCGGCGTGCGCCACGGCCGCCCGCGGCTGCTCAAGGGGCACGACGCCAACAAGGACCAGAGCTACTTCCTGCACGCCGTGCCGGAGGCCGCCATCGCCCGCACGCTGTTCCCGGTGGGTGAACTGGAGAAGCCCGCGGTGCGCGCCATCGCCGAACGCCACGGCCTGGCCACCGCGCGCAAGAAGGACTCCACCGGCATCTGCTTCATCGGCGAGCGCCGCTTCCGCGACTTCCTGCAGCAGTACCTGCCGGCCCAGCCAGGCGTGATCGAGACGCCCGAAGGCGAGGTCATCGGCGAGCACATGGGTCTGATGTACTACACCCTGGGCCAGCGCCAGGGGCTCGGCATCGGCGGGCTGCCCGACCACCCCGAGGCGCCGTGGTACGTGGCGGGCAAGGACCTCGAGCGCAACGTGCTGATCGCCGTGCAGGGCAAGCACCATGCGCTGCTCTACACCGACTCGCTGGCCACCGAGCCGATGGACTGGGTGGCCGGCGAGCCGCCCGCGGCCGAGGGCCGCTACACCGCCAAGACCCGCTACCGCCAGGGCGACGTGCCCTGCCACATGCGCACGCGCGCTGATGGCGGCGTCGAGGTTCATTTCCTTGATCCCCAGCGCGCCGTCACCCCGGGCCAGTCGCTGGTGCTCTACGACGGCGAGATCTGCCTCGGCGGCGGCGTGATACGCGAGACCTGGAACGCTCCGGAGGTCGGCGCATGACGACCACGCCCATCCATCGCGCCCCCGATTCCGCCACGGCGCGCCAGGCCCTGGCGCTGGCCGGGGTGTTCCAGGCCGCCAGCCTGGTCGACGAACTGGCCCGCACCGGCCAGGTCGACACTCGCCCCTGGGAAACGTTGATCCAGGCCACCCTGGACACCGACCCGGAGAGCTTCGAGGCGATCTACGGCGGCCACCCCAACAACCTGCGCCGCGGTCTCGAGGTGCTCGAGGCGGTGGTGGGGCGCAAGCAGGCCAACCCGGCGGTGCTGCGCTACGGTTTCTCGCTGCTGCTGCTGATGAACAAGCTGCGCAACGACAATGCCATGATGAGCTCGCTCGGTCGCCACCTGGGCCGCATCCAGGGCCAGGCCGAACACTTCGGCGCCACCCACGAGAACGTCATCGCCAGCCTCGGCGAGGCCTACCAGGAGACGCTCTCGACGCTGAAGACCCGCATCGTGGTCCAGGGCGATCCCTCGCTGCTGCAGAGCCGCATGATGCCCGAGCGGGTGCGTGCCATCCTGCTCGGCGGCATTCGCTTCGCCCTGCTCTGGCACCAGCAGGGCGGCCGCCGCTGGAAACTGGTGTTCCAGCGCAGCGCCCTGAGAAAGGCCCTCGACCAGTTGGGCTGAACCCTTTTCCCTACCCTCTCACGCACCGGATACCGACATGCAAGCCGCTTCCCTGCCCCTCACCGCCCTGACCGCCCTCTCCCCCGTCGACGGCCGCTACGGCAACAAGGCCGAGAGCCTGCGCGAACACTTCAGCGAGTTCGGCCTGATCCGCGCCCGCGTGATCGTCGAGATCCGCTGGCTGCAGCGCCTCGCCGAGCAGGGCGGCATCGTCGAGGTGCCGCCGCTCTCCGCCGAGGCCACCGCCTTTCTCGAGGCGATGATCCGCGACTTCTCGCTGACCGACGCCGAGCGCATCAAGGAGATCGAGCGCACCACCAACCACGACGTCAAGGCGGTGGAGTACTTCCTCAAGGAGAAGATCGCCGGGCAGCCCGAGCTGCACGCAATCACCGAATTCGTGCACTTCGCCTGCACCAGCGAGGACATCAACAACCTCTCCTACGGGGTAATGCTGTCCGACGGCCTCGCGACCCTGCTGCCGGTGATGCATCGGGTCGCCGACGAGGTGGCGCGTCTGGCCCACGAGCATGCCGCCCTGCCGATGCTCTCGCGCACCCACGGCCAGACGGCGAGCCCCACCACGCTGGGCAAGGAGATGGCCAACGTCGCCTACCGCCTGCGCCGCCAGCTCGCCCAGATCGAGCGCGTGGAGATCCTCGGCAAGATCAACGGCGCGGTGGGCAACTACAACGCCCACCTGGCCACCTACCCCGAGGTCGACTGGGAGGCCAACGCACGCACCTTCGTCGAGGGCCTGGGGCTGACCTTCAACCCCTACACCACGCAGATCGAACCCCACGACTACATCGCCGAGCTGTTCGACGCCATCTGCCGCTTCAACACCGTGCTGGTCGACTTCGACCGCGACGTCTGGGGCTACATCTCGCTGGGCTACTTCAAGCAGAAGACCGTCGAGGGCGAGATCGGCTCCTCGACCATGCCGCACAAGGTCAACCCCATCGATTTCGAGAACTCCGAGGGCAACCTGGGGCTGGCCAACGCCGTGCTCGGCCACCTCTCGCAGAAGCTGCCGATCTCGCGCTGGCAACGCGACCTGACCGACTCCACCGTGCTGCGCAACCTCGGCGTCGGCCTGGCCTACGGCCTGATCGCCTACGAAGCGGCGCTCAAGGGCATCGCCAAGCTCGAGGCCAACCCGGCGCGCCTGGCCGAGGACCTCGATGCCAGCTGGGAGGTGCTCGCCGAGCCGATCCAGACGGTGATGCGGCGCTACGGCATCGAGAAGCCCTACGAGAAGCTCAAGGAGCTGACTCGCGGCAAGCGCATCGACCAGGCCGGCTTTGCCGCCTTCATCGATTCGCTCGAACTGCCGGCCAGCGTGAAGGACGAGCTCAAGGCGCTGACACCGGCCACCTACATCGGCAACGCCGAGGCCCAGGCCCGCCGGCTCTGAGTGCAACGCGCAACAAGTCGCAGGAGGCAACGATGGTCAAGCTGACCAAGATCTACACCCGCACCGGCGACAAGGGCGATACCGGCCTCGGCGACGGCAGCCGGGTGGCCAAGCACGACCCGCGCGTCGAGGCCTTCGGCACGGTGGACGAGGCCAACGCCGTCATCGGCCTGGCCCAGCTCCACGCCGAGGGCGAGCTGCACGCGGTCCTGGCCCGCGTGCAGAACGACCTGTTCGACCTCGGCGCCGACCTCTGCACGCCCGAGCAGGAGTCACCCGAGTACCCGCCGCTGCGGGTCACGCCGGGCCAGGTCGAATTCCTCGAAGAACGGATTGATGCTTACAACGCAGAGCTCGCCACCCTGCGCTCCTTCATCTTGCCCGGAGGTTCGCCGCTGGCCGCCCACCTGCACCTGGCCCGCACCGTGACCCGACGCGCCGAGCGCGCGGTCACGGCGCTGATGGAGGAACAGTCGGTCAATCCCGAGGTGCTGCGCTACCTCAACCGCCTCTCGGACCTGCTGTTCGTTCTCGCGCGGCGAGCCAACGGCAACGGCCAGCGCGACGTGCTGTGGGTGCCCGGCGCCAACCGCTGAGCCTCGCTCACTGCAATACGCTACCATGAGGTTTTCCCCTGCAGGCCAGCCAGCCGGTTCGCCTGCAGTCTTCCGTGCCAACTGCCTGACAGCGAGACACCATGCCCAGCGATGCCCCTCTCAGCCTGCTCGGCGGCCTGACGCCCGGCGAGTTCCTGCGCGACTACTGGCAGCGCCAGCCCCTGCTGATACGCGGTGCCTTCGCCGACTTCGAAAGCCCCCTCGACCCCGACGAGCTGGCCGGGCTCGCCTGCGAGGAGGGCATCGAGGCCCGGCTGGTCGAAGAGGAAGGACCGGACGGCCCCTGGCAGGTCAGCCACGGCCCCTTCGATGAAGCCGTCTTCGGCGAGCTGCCCGAGCGCGACTGGACCCTGCTGGTGCAGGCCGTGGACCACTACGTGCCCGAGGTCGCCGAGCTGCTCGAGCACTTCGACTTCCTGCCGCGCTGGCGCCTCGACGACATCATGGTCAGCTACGCCCCACCGGGCGGCAGCGTCGGCCCCCACGTCGACCAGTACGACGTGTTCCTGATCCAGGGCCTGGGCCGGCGTCGCTGGCAGCTCGGCGGCAGGGTGCCCGACGACGCCCCCATACTGGACGGGATCGACCTGCGCATTCTCCAGCGCTTCGAGGTCGAGCCGGGCGACGACTGGGTGCTGGAACCCGGCGACATGCTCTACCTGCCACCGGGCTGGGCCCACCACGGCGTCAGCCAGTCCGACGACTGCATGACCTATTCGGTGGGCTTCCGCGCGCCTTCCGCCGACGAGGCGATCACCTCGTATGCCGACTATCTCGGCGAGCAGCTTCCCGCCTCGCTGCGCTACGCCGACGCCGGCATGGCCCCGCCGGCGGACCCGGCGGAGCTCGACGACGCCGCGCTCGAGCGCATGCGCCGGCTGATCCTGGCGACCCTCGACGACCCGGTTCAGCTCGCCCAGTGGTTCGGCCGCGTGATGACCCAGCCCAAGTACGTCGACCAGCTGGTGCCCAGCGAGACCCCGACGGACGTCGACGAGCTTGTCGCGTTACTACACGAAGGCGAGGCGCTCATGCGCAGCCCCGGCTCGCGTTTCGCCTGGCGCCCGCTGAACGGCAGCCGCGCCACCCTGTTCGCCGACGGCGATGGCCTCGACTGCGTGGCGCCGCTGGCGCGGGCCGTGGCGGGCGATGCGCCCCTGGATGCCGCGCTGCTGGCCCAACCCGGCGCCGCCGAGCTGCTGGCCGCCCTGCTCGACGCCGGCAGCCTGGCCTGGGCCGATGACGAAGAGGACGCTTGAGTCATGCGCAGTGAGATCGAGATACGCGAAGGCAGCTGGGCCGAGCTCGGCGCACAGGCCGGCGAGATCCGCCGCGTGGTGTTCATCGAGGAGCAGCGGGTGCCGCAGGAGGAGGAGTGGGACGGCCGCGACGACGCCTGCCGCCACTTCCTCGCCCTGCGCGCGGGGAAACCGCTGGGCACCGCCCGACTGCTGCCCGACGGCCATATCGGCCGCGTGGCCGTGCTCGACGAGGCGCGCGGGCTGGGCATCGGTGCCGCGCTGATGCGGGCCGCCATCGCATCGGCGCGCCGCCTCGGCCACGCCCAGGTCGAGCTCGCCGCCCAGACGCATGCCCTCGCCTTCTACGAGAACCTCGGCTTCTCCGCTTTCGGCGAGGTCTTCCTCGACGCCGGAATTCCGCATCGCAACATGCGGCTTTCACTGTCAGACGGCTAGCTTCCCCCACCGTCGCGCGACGAAATTCGACTACAAGAATGCACGCCATGCGCTTGCTCTTGTAGTCGAACTACAACGCCCCTTCCCCCCAAGTGCTGATTGTCCAGGCCCGCCATCATGGGCATAGTGGTGACATGACCGCGTTAAAACGCCTGTTCGGTCACGGCGGCAAAACCGCCCGACCCGAGCGAGGTCAAGCGCCGGCACAGGTTCGACCAAGGCCGTAGAGACATCTCACCCCTGGTGGTTGAATCTGAATACGACTTCGCAGTTGCAGCATGATTCCGGCGACCACCGGCAGATGCAGAAGACGAGCGACCACGAGGCAGCGAGCGCCACCGCATGGCGATCGAGGCCGACGACACCCCCTCAGATCGGAAAGGATGGCACCATGTCATACAAAGACGACATCAAGGCACTGGCTCAACTGCGCGAGGCCCAGCAGGGCAAGTGGGCCAGCATCAGCCCCGAGAATGCCGCCCGCATGCGCGCCCAGAACCGCTTCAAGACCGGTCTGGACATCGCCCGCTACACCGCCAGGATCATGCGCGAGGACATGGCCGCCTATGACGCCGACAGCGCCCAGTACACCCAGTCGCTGGGTTGCTGGCACGGCTTCATCGGCCAGCAGAAGCTGATTTCGATCAAGAAGCACTTCGGCACCACCAAGCGCCGCTACCTCTACCTCTCGGGCTGGATGGTCGCCGCGCTGCGCTCCGAGTTCGGCCCGCTGCCCGACCAGTCCATGCACGAGAAGACCAGCGTGCCGAGCCTGATCGAGGAGCTCTACACCTTCCTGCGCCAGGCCGACGCCTGGGAGCTCAACCACCTGTTCCGTGACCTGGAAGCCGCCCAGCAGGCCGGCGACCAGGCCAAGGCCGACGAGCTGATCGCCAAGATCGACAACCACGAGACCCACGTGGTGCCGATCATCGCCGACATCGATGCCGGTTTCGGCAACGCCGAGGCCACCTACCTGCTGGCCAAGAAGATGATCGAAGCGGGCGCCTGCTGCATCCAGCTCGAGAACCAGGTCTCCGACGAGAAGCAGTGCGGCCACCAGGACGGCAAGGTCACCGTGCCCCACGAGGACTTCCTGGCCAAGATCAATGCCGTGCGCTACGCCTTCCTCGAGCTGGGCGTGGAAGACGGCGTGATCGTCGCCCGCACCGACTCCCTCGGCGCCGGCCTGACCCAGAAGATCGCCGTGACCAAGGAGCCGGGCGACCTGGGCGACCAGTACAACAGCTTCCTCGACGGCGACGAGATCACCTCCGCCTCCGACATCGACAACGGCGACGTGGTGATCAAGCAGAACGGCAAGCTGGTCAAGGTCAAGCGCCTGGCCTCGGGCCTCTATCAGTTCAAGCCGGGTACCGGCGAGGACCGCGTGGTACTGGACTGCATCACCAGCCTGCAGAACGGCGCCGACCTGCTGTGGATCGAGACCGAGAAGCCCCATGTCGGCCAGATCGCCAGCATGGTCAACCGCATCCGCGACGTGGTGCCGGACGCCAAGCTGGTCTACAACAACTCGCCCTCGTTCAACTGGACCCTGAACTTCCGCCAGCAGGTGTTCGACGCCTGGGAGAAGGAAGGCAAGGACGTCTCCGCCTACGACCGCAGCAAGCTGATGAGCGAGGAGTACGACGGCACCCCGCTTGGCAAGCTGGCCGACGAGTGGACGCGCAACTTCCAGCGCGACGCCTCGCGCGAGGCCGGCATCTTCCATCACCTGATCACGCTGCCGACCTACCACACCGCCGCGCTGTCCACCGACAACCTGGCCAAGGGCTACTTCGGCGACGAGGGCATGCTGGCCTACGTGGCGGGCGTGCAGCGCCGCGAGATCCGCGAAGGCATCGCCACCGTCAAGCACCAGGACATGGCCGGCTCCAACATCGGCGACGACCACAAGGAGTTCTTCCACGGCGAAGCGGCACTCAAGGCCGGTGGCAAGGACAACACCATGAACCAGTTCGGCTGAGCATGGCGACACGGTAGAACGACTGGAACCCTTGGGAGGCCTTGCGCCTCCCTTTTTTCATGGTGTGCCGACCACCATTCCCATACGCCGCCCCTCGCCGGGCATTTCCTCATTCTTTGCCCGCTTTGCGGCCCCGCCTTGCGGCACTCGCGCACCGACGCGCTGGTCAAACGATGGACGAGTGGTTAAGCTAGTTAGCAAACAGTGTTTCCCTAGATATGGCAACGGCGATTCCCGGCATCGGCTTGCCCCAGGAGGTGTTCATGAAGCGCGTTCTCCCCGTATTGGCCCTCGGCATGCTGACCCTGGCCGGCTGCGCCAATACCTCGACCATGGGCGGCGACGTCTACCGTGGCAGCCAGGCCCAGACCGCCCAGACGGTGACCTTCGGCACCATCACGGCGCTGCGCCAGGTGCAGATCCAGGCCGACAGCCGCATGGGCGGCATCATCGGCACCGGTGGCGGCGCCGTGATCGGCGGCCTGCTCGGCAACCAGGTGGGCGGCGGCTCGGGCCGTCAGCTGGCCACCGCCGCGGGCGTCATCGGCGGCGCCGTGGCGGGTAGCGCCGCCGAGGAGTCGGCCAACCGCGTGCGCGCCTGGGAGATGGAGATCCGCCGCGACGACGGCCAGAACGTGGTCATCGTGCAGAAGGCCGATCGCCCCTACCAGGTCGGCCAGCGCGTGCGCATGATCGGCAGCGGCGCCAACGTCAGCGTGGCGCCTTACTGAACCCGCCTGAACGAGGGTCGCGAGCGACCCCCGTCGCGGAAAATGCGAGAGGGCCCGCAGCCAGGCTGCGGGCCCTCTCGCTTGTCGGCCGCCGCTCGAGGCGCACGCACCGCCTCAGTGGAAGTTGGCCTTGCCCATGGCCCAGCCGGCCACCTTCCTGGCCACCAGCGCCAGCACGCCGATGACGATCGCGGTCAGCAGCATGTCGATGGGACGCACCAGGGTGGTGGCCCCCAGCACCGCGAGCGCCAGGCTCCACACCCAACGATTGTCGTCGTCGCTCTTGATCGCGCGCGGCATCACCTTGTTCAGCCCGGCACTCACGGAGGTTTCCCAGCGCTTGAGGCTGAAATAGAGAATCAGGGCGAAGGCAATCAGCCAGATCACGATTTCGGTCATGGGCTCGCTCCAGGCAAGGGGTTGGTTCGTATGACAGGAAAGGAATCCCGCTAGGGTAGCCGCGGGGCACCGGGGGCGCAACCGCGCCAAAAGGCGTGAATGCGACTCAGGACGAGCCTCGTCAAGCTGAAAAAAGCGCATCCCCCCTGACAGCCCCGATATCGCACGTTACCATGGTGTCTACATGCACTCACCGAAAGGTTCATCAATGCAGATTGCGCAGAATTCCGTTGTCGCGTTCCACTACACCCTGACCAACGATGCAGGTGAAGTGCTGGACAGCTCGGAAGGCCGCCAGCCGCTGACCTATCTCCACGGCGCCGGCAACATCATTCCCGGGCTCGAGAAGCAGCTCGAAGGCCGTGAAGCCGGCGAGAAGCTCAACGTGACCGTCTCGCCGGAGGAGGGTTACGGTGAGGTGCAACCGCAGCTCGTGCAGGAAGTGCCGCGCGACGCCTTTCAGGGCGTCGAGGCGGTCGAGCCCGGCATGCAGTTCCAGGCCCAGACCCAGGGCGGCCCGCTGATGGTCACCGTGACCAAGGTCGAAGGCGATACCGTGACGGTCGACGGCAACCATCCGCTGGCCGGCCAGAAGCTCAACTTCGACGTCGAGATCTCCGAGGTGCGTGAAGCCAGCCAGGAGGAGATCGAGCATGGCCACGTGCATGGCGAAGGCGGCCACCAGCACTGAGCGCGACAACGCCAGCAGGACCAAGGGGCAGCCTCAGGGCTGCCCCTTTCGTTGATGGCGGCTATCGGCCCCCCGGACGCGGTGTCCCGTCCACCCCCCGCAGCGTGCGATAGCCCCCCCACAGCCGGGTGAAGGTGGTGATCAGGCAGGCCACGGCGAAGAGCGTGGCCAGCACGGCGAAGTGATTCGGCAGCAGGCAGAACAGCACGAAGGCCAGGATGGTCTCGGTACCCTCGGTCAGGCCATGCAGGTAGTAGAAGGCCTTCTGCTGGAAGCGTGGCCGTTCCAGTCCGTGGCGCGTCGCCATGATGGCGAAGGCCAGGAACGAGGTGCCGGTGCCGATGAAGGCGAACAGCAGGAAGGCGGCCGCCAGCGCATTGGCGCCCGGGTCGGCCAGGGCGAAGCCCAGCACCACCGCGGCGTAGAAGACGAAGTCGAGGCCGATGTCGAGAAAGCCGCCCGCATCGCTGGCCTGGCCCGAGAGCCGGGCCAGGGCGCCGTCCACCCCGTCGCCCAGGCGGTTGCACAGGATCGCCGCCAAGGCGGCGGCATACCACTCCAGGGCCAGCAGCGGCAGGCTGAGCATGCCGATCGCGAAGCCCGCCAGGGTGATCTGGTCGGGGCGGGCGCCCCAGTGCATGAGCCGCCTGGCGATGCGCTTCAGCGGCGCCTGGCTCAGGGGCATGGTCCAGCGATCAAGCATCGCGCCTCCTCGTCTCGCCCTTGGTCGCTTGTGATGTCTCGCCCTTGGTCGCTTGTGATGTCTCGCCTCTCGCCGCCGCGGAATCCCCCCGGCGCCAGGCGAAGTAACCGGCCAGCCAGCCGAGCAACCGCTCGGGCTTGTGCGCGTTCTTCCACGCCCCCGCGGTGGCCTTGGTCGCCTCCGACCAGGTGGGATAGGGGTGCACGGTTCCCAGCAGCTTGTTCAGGCCGATGCCGTGGGTCATCGCCAGGGTGAACTCGGCCAGCAGCTCGCCGGCCCCCTGCCCTACCACGCTCGCGCCGAGGATGCGGTCCTTGCCCGGTACCGTCAGCACCTTGACGAAGCCTCCGGTGCGGTCCTCGGCAATGGCGCGGTCCAGCTCTGCCAGTTCATAGCGGGTCACCTCGAAGTCGATGCCGCGCCGGCGCGCCTCGCCCTCGCTGAGCCCCACCCGCGCCACCTCCGGCTCGGTGTAGGTCACCGCGGGCAGCGCGCGGTAGCTGACGCGGAAGCGCTTGATTTCGCCGAACAGCGCATTCACCGCGGCATGCCAGGCCTGGTGCGCGCCGGCGTGGGTCAACTGGAAAGGGCCGGCCACGTCGCCACAGGCCCAGACGTTGGGCAGCACGCTCTGCAGGCTCTCGTCCACCGCCAGGGTCCCGTCGTCGCGCGTCTCCACCCCCAGTGCCTCCAGGCCCATCCCCGCCACCCGGGCCTGCCGCCCCACCGCCACCAGCAGGCGGTCGAAGGGCAGCCGTAGCGTCTCGCACCGGCCCGAGGCCAGGCGACGCTCCACCTCCAGCACGTGACCGGGCTCGTGACCCTCGCCCGGCACGATGCGCACGGCACGCGTATCGAGCCACAGCGCCATGCCCTCGCGTTCGAGTTGCAGCCGCAGCGCCTCGGCGGCGTCGAGGTCCTCGCGGGGCAGCAGCTGCGGGCCCATCTCGACCAGGCTGACACGGCTGCCCAGGCGGGCAAAGCTCTGGCCCAGCTCGCAGCCGACGGGGCCGCCACCCAGCACCACCAGCCGCTCGGGCAGGTCGGTGAGCTGCCACAGGTTGTCCGAGGTGAGCACCTCGACGGCCTCGAGACCGGGCAACGCCGGCACCTTCGGCGCTGCGCCACTGGCGATGATCACGTGCCGGGTGGTGAGGTCGCGCACGCCCCCCTCGCCCGTCACGCGAACCCGCCACGGATCCTGCAGGCGGGCCTCCCCGGCGAGTACCGTGACGCCGAGTCCCTCGTAGCGTTCGCGGCTGTCGTGGGGCGCCACCTCGCGTACGGCGCGGCGTACGTGCGCCATCACCGCGGCGAAGTCGACGCCTGGCTCGCCGGCCCGGATGCCGTAGCGACCGGCCCCGCGGATCTCCTCCGCCACCCGCGCCGCACGGATCAGCGCCTTGGACGGCACGCAGCCGGTGTTCAGGCAGTCGCCACCGAGGGTGTCACGCTCCACCAGCGCCACTCGTGCCTTCACCGCCGCGGCGATGTAGCTCGCCACCAGGCCCGCCGCCCCTGCGCCGATCACCACGATGTCGTAGTCGAACCGCGACGGGCGCTGAAAGCGCCTGGCCAGCCGACGGCGCTTGGCGATGGCCACCAGCCCCCGGGCCAGCCATGGAAACAGGCCGATCAGCACGAACGAGCCGATCAGGCCCGGCGAGAGGATGCCCGCCACCGAGGTCAGGCTGCCAAGCTCGCGGCCGGCGTAGACGTACACTGCCGTGCCCGGCAGCATGCCCAGTTGGCTGACCCAGTAGTAGGTCCACAGCGGCATGCGGGTCAGCCCCATCACCAGGTTGATGACGAAGAACGGAAACAGCGGGATCAGGCGCAGGGTGAAGAGGTAGAAGGCGCCTTCGCGCCGAATACCGGCATTGATGCGCTCGAGCTGCGGAGCGAAGCGTTTCTCCAGCGGCCCTCGAGCCAGGGTGCGGGCGATCAGCGCCGCTAGGGTCGCCCCCAGGGTGCTGGCAAAGGAGATGAGCAGCAGGCCCCAGCCGAACCCGAACAGGGCCCCGCCGAGCAGGGTCAGCAAGGTGGCGCCGGGCAGCGACAGCGCCGCCATGATGACGTAGAACAGGAAGAAGCCGCCCGCTACCGTGAACGGGTCATCGGCCAGCCAGGCCTGGAAGCGCGCCTGTTCCGCCTGCAGGTTGGCCAGCGTCAGTGCCTCGTCGGCACCGCTGAGAAAATAGGCGGCCACGATGGCGGCCAGGACCAGCACGAGAAGAATGCGACGACGCGTCACGGGCGGCTCCCGCAGTGGAGGGACAGATTTAACAGAGGTTATACGGAACCTGTGTCGCCTGACAGCTTCCAACCTAACAGCGTGCAACGCAACACAACGAGGGGGGGCGTCATGATCAGATCACGAAACGTCTTGGCGTGGGTGCCGTTACTGCTGGTACTGCCCGTCGGCAAGGGCCTGGCCGACGAGACGAGCGCCAGCGCCGTGTTCGGCGGCGGCTGCTTCTGGTGCGTGGAGGAGGCCTTCGACAAGGTCGAGGGGGTGCTGACGACCACCTCCGGCTTCAGCGGCGGCCACGTCGAGGACCCGAGCTACGAGCAGGTGGTGAAGGGCGGTACCGGCCACGTCGAAGTGGTGCGGGTGGAGTACGACCCCGAGGCGGTCGACTACGCCGAACTGCTGCACGTGTTCTGGCGCAACGTCGACCCCTTCGCCGTCGACCGTCAGTTCTGCGACGAGGGCGAGAGCTACCGCAGCGTGATCTACACCGACGGCGCCGCAGAGCGGGAGCTGGCCGAGGCCACGCGGAACGAGCTCGCCGAGCGCTTCGACAGGGAGATCGCCACCGAGATCAGCGACTTCGAGGCGTTCTACCCCGCCGAGGAGTACCACCAGGACTACTACCGCAAGAACCCCGTGCGCTACAACTTCTACAAGTCGGCGTGCGGTCGCGAGGAGCGCCTGGAGGAGATCTGGGGCGACGAGGCCGGCGGCCTAGCCGGCCAGTGAGGCCTGCCCCTGGGCACGTTCGCCGCGCCACAGCCGCAACGCGATGCCGAGGGTGACGCCGAGCAGCAGCCACGAGCCGATGGCCACGCCGAGCCAGCCGCCGCGCTGCCAGAAGGGCTCGAGCCAGAGGCTGCCGAGGCTCGCTCCCAGGTAGTAGAAGACCAGGTAGAGCGCCGAGGCGCTGCCCCGGGCGCGCTGGGCCTGGCGCCCGACCCAGCTCGACGCCATGGAGTGGGCGAGGAAGAACCCCACCGCATTGACCGTCAGCCCGGCGATGATCCAGGCCAGCGAGTCCGCCAGGGTGATCAGGGTGCCGCCCATCAGCACGAGTACCCCCAGCGCCATGCAGGCGGGCTGGCTGAAGTGGCGGGTCAGGCGGCCCGAGAGCGACGAGCTCAGGGTGCCGCCCAGGTAGGTGAGGAAGATCAGGCCGAGCCAGCGGGACCCCAGCCCGAACGGCGCCTCCGCCAGGCGGAAGGTGATGTAGCTGTACTGATTGATGAAGATGAGGAAGTTGATGCCGCCGAGCAGGTAGGCGGCCAGCAGCGGCGGATGCCGCAGGTGGCTGCCCAGGTCCGCCAGGGCGCCACGCAGCTCGAAGCGACGCGGCCGGAACTGGCGGGGCGGCGGCAGCAGCCTCCAGAACAGCGCCACCCCGGCCAGGGTCACCAGCCCCACCGTCAGGAACCCGGCCCCGGCGCCGCCGAACTCGCCGACGCTGCCGCCGATCAACCGTCCGCCGATGCCGCCCAGGGTATTGGCGCCGATGTAGAGTCCCACCGCCGCCATGAGGGCCGGGCGATCGAACTCGTCGCCCATCCAGGCAATGGCCACCGCCGGCAGCCCGCCGAGCACGAACCCCTGCACCAGGCGCACCGCCAATAGCGTCTCGAAGGTAGGGGCGAAGGCCAGCGTCAGCGAGCAGAGCCCGGCCAGCAGCAGCGTCACGCGCATGATCCCGCCGCGGCCGATGGCGTCGGACAGCGGGCCGAAGACCAGCAGCGCTGCGGCGAGCGACAGCGTGGCCACCGACATGACCAGGCTCACGGCCAGCGTCGAGACGCCATAGGCCTGACGCAGGTCGGGCAGCAGCGGCTGCGGCGCATAGAGGTTGACGAAGACCAGGATGGAGCCGAGGCAGAGCGCCAGGGTGGCGCGCCACCAGGCACGGGAACGAGCGACGATCATGCAGGCTACCTGAGCGGAATGGGGCTGTCGGACATGATCGGGCATGGCGTATGATAAGCCAAACAGAATTAAACGATAGCAACCATCTGCTCAGCTTATCGAGGAGCGCCATGGCCCTCCCCTTCGACCTGCGTGCCCTGCGCGTCTTCGTCACGGTCGCCGACCGGGCCGGCTTCAGCGCCGCCGCGCGCGAGCTCCACGTGGCCCAGTCCGCCGTCAGCCAGACCATCGCCAACCTTGAGCGCCAGCTCGAGCTGACGCTCTTTCACCGCCACGAGCGGCGCATCGCCCTGACGCCCGAGGGCGAGGCGCTTCAGGCCCATGCCCGCGAACTGCTCGAGCGCGCCGAGGCCGCCCATCTGGCCATGCGCGAACTCCACGGACTGGTCAAGGGCGAGGTGCGCATCGGCATCCCCTCGATGCTCGGTTCCTACTACTTCCCGCCGCTGCTGATGGGCTTCAAGGCCCGCCATCCGGGCATCCGGCTGACCGTCGTGGAGAGCGGCGCGCGACGCTTGCAGCACATGATCGCCGCCGGCGAGCTGGACCTCGGCGTGGTGATCGAGGACGCCCAGAGCCGCCACCTGGAGCGACGCCACCTGACGCGCGAGGAAATGGTGGTCTGCGTGCCCCGCTCACACCCCTTCGCACAGCGCAGCCACGTGAGCGCCACGGAGTTCTTCCGCGAGCCGCTGGTACTCTTCCAGGATGGCTACTTCCATCGTGAATTCGTCGACGCGCTGTCGCGCCAGACCGGTCTTGCCGCCAACATCGCCTTCCAGTCCAACCTGATCCCGCTGACCAAGGCGATCGTGCGCCAGGGTTTCGGCATCACCACCTTCCTGCGCCGGGTGGTGGACGAGCCGGAGCTGGCCGCGGTCTCCTTCGAGGCCCCGGCCTGGCTCGACCTGTCACTGGCCTGGACGCGGGACGCCTACCTGTCGCGGGCCGAGAGCGCCTTCGTCGACTACGTCACCGCCCACGGCGAGGTGTCATGAGGGCGCAACGCCGGCGCCTCACGCGCCACCCCCCGACGAACGCCGCCCTGCGTCAGCCTTCGCCGGGGTTGCCCAGGCGCTGCGCCAGGGTGGTCGGCTCCAGGGTCCGGCGCGCCTGCCAGTAGTAGCGCTGCCAGTAGCTGTTGTCGAGTTCGGAGAGCATCACTCCCTGCGACGTGGAGGCGTGCAGGAAATAGCCATCGCCGACATAGATGCCCACGTGGTCGTAGCGCCCCGGTGGGCGGAAGAAGACCAGGTCGCCGACCTGCAGCTGGTCGCGGGAGATCTGCGTGCCCTGCTGCACCTGCTCGCCGGTGGAGCGCGGCAGCTGCAGGCGGAAGGTATCGCTGAAGATGGCCTGCACCAGCGCCGAACAGTCGATGCCGCCGGGGCCCGTGCCGCCGATCCGATAGGGCGTGCCGGCCCAGCGTTCGTGCTGCGCCAGCAGCGCTTCGCGCACCAGCTCGGGCGAGGGGTTGTGCAGGCTGCTCACCCGCAGGATGGGATTGTCCACCGGGGACATCAGCGGGTCGGAAGAAGACGACAAGCCGGGCAGCTGGCGGGCGAAGTAGTCGTCCGGAGCTTCCAGCGACGGCTTCGACGACCCAGCACACCCGGACAGCAACGCCAGCGACACACCGAGCACAGCCAGACGACTCGATCTCGTGGCCAACATCTTGCGAGTTCCTCGTTCCCTGAGCCGTACGCCATCTCGGGCCGGGCGACACGCCCTACCTGATGGCCCCGAGAGGATCGCTGTGGCAGTGGTGCCTGGCCTTGCGTGCCCGTACCACTGCCAGAGCGGCCTTGCGCCGGCTCGCGATTCGTTTCCACGTGCAGGCCCCGACAGGGGCCATCTCATCAAACCCGCTGACTATAAACCACTCTTCCTGACCAGGGCGAGTCTAATGCAGCGTCCGGACGTCGCCCGGCAGCGTGTCGATATGCATCGGCGCCCAATGCCGCGGCCTGGCCCCGGGGAAATCCAGGCTCGCCCAGGGGCCGGCCAACGGCGGCGCGCCGGAGAGCCAGGCGACCAGGGCCTGGCGAAAGCCGGCGAGGAAGCTCTCGCGCTCGGGCGTTTCGCCCATGAAGAAGGAGAACCCCGCATAGAGGCCCCGTGCATAGGCCTCCCAGCTGCCGTAGTGTTCCGCGGCCAGCGCATGGGCACGCTCCAGCACACGACTGAAGGTGGCGCCGTCCAGCCAGCCGAGCTGCCGCCCGGCAATGGCCAGGTCGACCGCCTGGGCCACGTCCCAGGCGGTCATGTCCAGCTCGTTGCAGCCATCGGTGTTGTCGCGCACCCGCTGCAGGCGCAGCAGGTGGGTGCGATCCTCCTCGCTGCACTCCCCGCTCTCGAGCATGGCGATTTCCGACGCCAGCCGCTGCGCGTTCAGCGTGTAGGGCGCGTAGTTGATCTGGTACTCCTGGCGATCGCCCGCCTCGAGCAGGAAATCGAGGAACTCCTGAAGCTCGGCCTCGCCATGCAGGCCGTAGTGCCCGTCGATCCACTCGCGGATCGACACCGCTTCCCGCTCGCTCTCCACGTGCGGCTCGCTCCAGGCGGCACTGTTGAGCGGCCCCACCAGCGCCATGGCGGTGAAACGCGACAGGGTCGGCCGCGGGCCGGGCTCACGCCACTGGGACGCCTGCCAATCGAGCCAGTGGAAGGGGCTTCCCGGATCGTCCAGGTGCCAGCGGATCTCGTCGACCAGCGGCGGGTGCTCCCCTTCCGGCAGCAGGCGCTCCCACTGTGCCCAGGCCTCGAGCAGGCGGCGGGCATCGGGGTAGAAGCGGCACAGGGTCCCGCGCAGCGCCTCGGCCAGGCCCTCCAGCGCCTCGCCGTCGAACGCCTCGCTGTCCATGGCCATCTGGAGATAGAAGGCGTACTTCTCGGCCATGTGGATGGTGGCCGCATGACGGCTGGCCTGCTTCAGCGCCACGAGGCTGCTCAGGTCGGCGGCGTCGGGCTGCCCGAACGGGGTGTTGGCGGCGGGCAGGGCCCCGTGGGCGGCATCGGCCGCCAGCTGGTTGAGGTGGTGCGCCTGGGCCGGTAGCCAGTAGCGGGTCAGCGCCTCCACGCCCTCGTCGGGATGCAGCCCGAGGGTCTCGTCGAGATAGCGCAGGGCCTCGCCGCGCCGCTCGACGGCGACCGCCGCCGCCGGCCCCTGGCGCATGCCGAACTCGGGCTCGCGAACCGAGGCCAGCGCCAGCACCCATTGTCGCGACGGGTGCCGCCAGGCCCGCATGGCACGCCGCGATGCCTCCCGTTCCTCCTCGCTCATCAGTTGCTGCAGCGGGACACGCCAGGGGCTGACGGACGAGCCCAGCAGCAGCCCCCAGTCACGCTGCATGTCGGATAACCGATCATGACCCTCGAACAGGCTGCAGCCGCGCTGATAGGCGCGTGCCATCGCCGACCAGTCGCTGTAGCGGCGCAGCACCAGATCGGCGCCGTGGCTGGCGAAGTCCCGAGCCTCGCTCCCCTCGAGCCAGCCCGCACAGGCACCGGCCCAGGCCAGGTCGACCAGCCGCAGCCAGTCCCAGGCGGCCCACTCCAGGGGTTCGCCGCGCTCGATGAAGGCCAGCAGCACCCGGCCATAGTCGCGCTCGCCGCCGGAGAGCCCCTCGAGCCACGCCTTTCGCTCGTCGGCCGGCGCCGCCATCAGGCGGGTGGCATCGAGATCCCAGCCCTGCCGATGGCCATACCCGGCCAGCCACAGCAGGCTCTGGATCAGCCCCGTGCGGTCGTCGATCTGCCAGTAGCGCCACAGCCACTCCTTCGCCTCGGGCCAGTCCACCTCGCCGGGGGGCGCCTCCACCACCGGGGCGAAGGCCGCCCGCAGGCGCCAGCCCTGGTCCTCGGCAGCCTCGGGCCAGAGCGAGAGGGACTTGTCCGGGCGCTGCAGCGTTAGCCATTCGCTCAGGGTCTCCCAGGTCACGCCCTCGCCGTCGCGCTCGAGCACCGCCAAGGCCTCGCAGGCCTCCCAGAAGCCGTCGTCGCCCCGCACCCAGCCCTCGGAGCTCTTGGCATGCCGCAGCGCCACGAGCCAGCTCTCCAGGTTGGGGTACTGACGGGTGATCTCGTCGGTCAGGCGCACCAGCCAGCTGCGCAGGCGCTGCTCGCCGAGCCAGCCGGCCGACCCGGCCAGGGCGAGCAGCTCGAGTGCCGCCAGCAGGCGTGCCGGATCGGCCGTACCGGTGCCAAAGGCTTCGACCAGACGCCAGCCCAACTCACCGCGATCGGCGACGCCCAGCGCCTGCAGCCTGGCGCTGGCCGCCTTGGCGTCGACCGAATCGGGCTCGGGCTCGAAGGCCCAGTCGCACAGGACCAGCTGCTGAGCCCACCAGGCGTGAAGGGGATCGACCAAGGCTCACCTCGACGTTCAACCAGCGGAGACAAAGGCGCGGCGCTGCCGCACCAAAGGAAATCGGCGCCTAGTGTAACGGAAAGCGCGGCCCACGCCGATGGCTCAAGGCGGCAAAAAAGCCTCGCCCCGCGTCAATGGGAGGCTTGGCGCGGCGTTTTAAATAATGCACACTCGTCAAACAAGATAACCATTCCGTGGAGAAACCCATGACTCTCCCTGCCGATATCGTCATCGACAAGGCCTACATCGGTGGCCAGTGGCGCGACGCCGAGCGCCGTTTCAGCGTGACCGACCCCGCCAGCGGCGAGACGCTGGCCAGCGTGCCGGACTTGACCGCAGACGACGCGCGCGATGCCGTGGCGGCGGCGGAGGCGGCCTGGCCGGCCTGGCGCCGCCAGCCGGCCAAGCAGCGCGCCGCCCTGCTGCGCGCCTGGTTCGATGCCATCATGACCCACCAGGAGCCGCTGGCGCGGCTGATGACCCGGGAGCAGGGCAAGCCGCTGACGGAGTCTCGCGGCGAGGTCGCCTACGGCGCATCGTTCGTCGAGTTCTACGCCGAGGAGGCCAAGCGCATGGCGGGCGAGACCCTGCCCAGCCATGGCGCCGACAAGCGCATCCTGGTCTTTCGCGAACCGATCGGCGTGGTGGCGGCCATCACCCCGTGGAACTTCCCGCTGGCGATGATCACGCGCAAGTGCGCGCCGGCGCTGGCCGCCGGCTGCCCGGTGGTGATCAAGCCGGCCGAGGCCACGCCGCTGACCGCCCTGGCGCTGGCCAAGCTGGCCGAGGACGTCGGCTTCCCCGCCGGGGTGCTCAACGTGGTCACGGCGAGCCGCCCCGCGGCGATCGGCGACGTGCTGACCGGCGATCCGCGGGTGCGCAAAGTCTCCTTCACCGGCTCCACCGCGGTGGGCAAGACCCTGCTCGCCCAGTGTGCCGGCACGGTCAAGAAGGCTTCCATGGAGCTCGGCGGCAACGCCCCCTTCATCGTCTTCGACGACGCCGACCTGGACGCCGCGGTGGAAGGCGCGGTGGCCTCCAAGTACCGCAACTCCGGCCAGACCTGCGTCTGCACCAACCGCCTGCTGGTGCAGGCCGGCGTCTACGACGCCTTCCTGGAGAAACTGACCCGGCGCGTCGCCGAGCTGAAGGTCGGCAACGGCCTGGACGACGGCGTGATGCAGGGGCCACTGATCAACCAGGCCGCCGTGGACAAGGTGCAGTCGCACATCGCCGACGCCCTGGCCAAGGGCGGCCGCCTGGTCTGCGGCGGCGAGCCTCACGCGCTGGGCGGCACCTTCTTCCAGCCCACCGTGATCGCCGACGTCACCGACGAGATGCGCGTGGCCACGGAAGAGACCTTCGGCCCGCTGGCGGCGGTATTTCGCTTCGACAGCGACGACGAGGCCATCGCCATGGCCAATGCCACGGAGTTCGGCCTGGCGGCGTACTTCTACGCCCGCGACTATCGCCGTATCTGGCATGTCATGGAGGGCCTGGAGTATGGCATGGTGGCCGTCAACGAAGGGATTCTCTCCACCGAGCTCGCCCCCTTCGGCGGCGTCAAGGAGTCCGGCCTGGGGCGCGAAGGTTCCCACCACGGCCTGGATGAATTCACTGAACTAAAATACGTTTGTGTCGGCGGACTGTGATCGACAGCAGCGACTTTCCATGGAGGCCTAGATGAACAACGCACAGCTCAATGAACTCAAGCAGCGCTACGTCGCCAACGGCGCCGCGAGCCCTGCCACCCAGTTCGCGGATCGCGCCGAGAACGCGCTGATCTGGGACGCCGACGGCAACCGGATCATCGACTTCGCCGGGGGTATCGGCGTGCTCAACATCGGTCATCGCCACCCCAAGGTGGTGGCGGCGGTCAAGGCCCAGCTCGACAAGCTGATGCACACCTGCCAGACCGTGATGCCGTATGAAGGCTACGTCAAGGTGGCCGAACGCCTGAGCCAGGTCACCCCCGTGCGCGGCCACGCCAAGGTAATGCTGGCCAATTCCGGCGCCGAGGCGCTGGAGAACGCGGTCAAGATCGCCCGCGCCGCCACCGGCAAGAACAACGTCATCTGCTTCGACGGCGGCTACCACGGCCGAACCTTCATGACCATGGCCATGAACGGCAAGGTCGCGCCCTACGCCACCGACTTCGGCAGCATGCCGGGCAACGTCTTTCGCGCTCCCTTCCCCGTGCCCTACCACGGCGTCAGCGAGGACGAGGCGCTGCGCGGCCTGAAGATGGCGATCAAGACCGACGCCAACCCCCGCGACACCGCGGCCATCGTGCTCGAGCCGGTGCTCGGCGAAGGCGGCTTCTACCCCGCCCCCGCCAGCTTCCTCAAGGCGATCCGCGAGATCTGCGACGAGCACGGCATGCTGATGATCATCGACGAGGTGCAGTCGGGCTTCGGCCGTACCGGCAAGCTGTTCGCCATCGAGCACAGCGGCGTCGAGCCGGACATCATCACCATGGCCAAGAGCATGGCCGACGGCATGCCGATCTCCGCCGTGGTGGGCACCGACCGGGTGATGGACGCCTCCGGCCCCAACTCGCTGGGCGGCACCTACACCGGCAACCCGCTCTCCTGCGCCGCCACCCTGGCCGTGCTCGACGTCTTCGAGGAGGAGAGAATCCTCGAGAAGAGCCAGGCCCTCGGCGACAAGCTGGCCAAGCGCTTCGCCCAGTGGCAGAGCGACTTCGACTGCGTCGACAATGCCCGCCACATGGGCGCCATGGCGGCCATCGACCTGGTCTCGGACAAGAGCAAGCACACACCCGACGCCGACCTGGCCGGCGCGCTGTGCAAGAAGGCGCGCGAGATGGGGTTGATCCTGCTCTCCTGCGGCCTCTACGGCAACACCATCCGCTTCCTGATGCCGGTGACCATCGAGGACGAGATCCTCGAGGAGGGCCTGGACATCGTCGAGGCCGCGCTCAAGGAGCTGGTCGGCAGCAAGGCCACCGCCTGACCTTTCTTGCAGCGAAACACGCCCGCCGGCAGTCGATGCCGGCGGGCGTTTTCGTTCATGCCGTATCAGCGCTGGAAGTCATGCGGGCATGTCATTCGCTTGAGCGTCTCTCGCCCAAACCCGATGCTGCCCCATGGCTTCGCGCAGCGGGGGAAACACCTCGTCCACCGAGGCGCCGGTCAGCACGCCCTCGCCGGTGGGCACGTCCGCCGCATCCAGCAGCAGCTTGCCCTCGCCGGCGGCGGCGATCGCCTTGAGATGCTTGTAGGCCTCCTGCACGTAGTAGCGCCCCTGCCCCGACCGGGCCAGCGCATCCACGCTGTCGCGGCCGCCGGGCACGAACACCGCATCCACCGCCACCGAGGGCATGCCGTTGAGCATGGCATCGGGAGTCACGTGCTTGCCGTTCGCGGCCCGGACCGGCGACATGCTGGGTGCGATCACCATGCCCTGGGCGCCCTCGGCCTCGAGCTGCTTCTTGAGCGCCTCGACCTGGTCGGCGGCGACGCCGTCGGCGACCAGGATCGCCACCTTGCGGTAGCGGATGTTGCCGGGCAGGCGCGCCATCAGGCTCAGTGCCGGCGACTCGAGCTGGGAGCTCGCGCCCAGCTCCTCGGGCGCGGCCGGCTTCTGCGTCGGCGCCTCGATCCCGTGGTTCTCGCCGACACGACGGGCCAGCTCCAGGTCGATGTTGGGCAGGATCTCCCGGATCACCCGCTCGCGGATCCAGGGTCGCTGCACCTTGGATAGCTCGAAGGTATAGGCGGCGATGATGTGCTCCTTCTCCACCTCGGTCTGGCTGTTCCAGAACAGCGTGGCCTGGGAGTAGTGGTCGCCGAACGAGGGGCTGCGGGCACGGATCTTGTGCGCGTCGATGCGCTCGTAGTGGGACTCGAAGCCACCGTTCTCCGGCCCCGCCGGGGTCTCGCTGGGCCAGCCGCCGTCGATGGAGTTGGGCTCGTAGGAGGCCTGGCCCTTGTTGATGGTCTGGCGGTGCATCGCGTCGCGCTGGTTGTTGTGGAACGGGCACACCGGCTGGTTGATGGGCAGCTCGTTGAAGTTGGGTCCGCCCAGGCGCAGCATCTGGGTGTCCAGGTAGGAGAACAGCCGGCCCTGCAGCAGCGGATCGTTGCTGAAATCGATGCCCGGCACCACGTGGGCCGGGTTGAAGGCGACCTGCTCGGTCTCGGCAAAATAGTTGTCGGGGTTGCGGTCGAGCACCATCTTGCCGATGGGCGTGACCGGCACCAATTCCTCGGGGATGAGCTTGGTCGGATCGAGGAGATCGAAGTCGAACCGGTGTTCGTCCTCCTCTTCCACTACCTGGATGCCGAGTTCGAATTCGAGGAAGTCGCCGTTCTCGATGTCCTCCCACATCATGCGGCGATTGAAGTCGGGGTCGCGGCCCCACAGCTTCTGCGCCTCGTCCCAGATCAGCGAGCAGGTACCCGCCAGCGGCTTCCAGTGGAACTTGGCGAAGCGCGCCTTGCCCTGCCTGTCGATCAGGCGGAAGGTATGCACGCCGAAGCCCTCCATGTTGCGGTAGTGGCGCGGGAAGGCGCGGTCCGACATGGTCCACAGCACCATGTGGGTCGATTCCGGCATCAGCGAGACGAAATCCCAGAAGGTATCGTGGGCGGATTGGCCCTGGGGGATCTCGTTGTGCGGCTCGGGCTTCACCGCATGCACGAAATCGGGAAACTTGATCGCATCCTGGATGAAGAACACCGGCATGTTGTTCCCCACCAGGTCCCAGTTGCCCTCGTCGGTATAGAACTTGGTGGCGAAGCCGCGCACGTCGCGCACGGTGTCGTTGGAACCGCGAGCGCCCTGCACGGTGGAGAAGCGCACGAACACCGGCGTCTTCTTCTTGGGGTCCTGGAACAAGCCCGCCTTGGAGAACCGCGCGGCCTCGTCATAGGGCTGGAAATGGCCGTGGGCCGCGGCTCCGCGGGCATGGACGATACGTTCGGGGATGCGCTCGTTGTCGAAGTGGTTGAGTTTCTCGCGGAAGACGAAGTCCTCGAGCAGCGTCGGCCCGCGTTCTCCCGCCTTCAGCGAGTTGTGGTTGTCGGCGATGCGTGCGCCGTGGTTGGTGCGCAGGTCGTGACCGGTGGCGTCGCTGCGGTATCTCTCGAGCTGCTCCGACTTGCTGCGTTCGGTGGTCTTGAAGTCGGTGTCGTTGGCTTGGCCGCTGTTGGGCGTGGTGTGGGGGTTGTTCGCCATGCTGCTACTCCTTCGGGCGGTATCGATCCATCTCCCTGCGCGGCTGGTTCACCCGCCTGCGGCCATCGCGGCCCGGCGGCCTCGTTCGTCCGGCATCGTTGACAAGGTAGCCACGCCCCTCACGAGCGCCAATCAGCCCAGGCTATGGGAACAAAAGGAAACGTTAATCGGCTTCTGCTCGCTTCCGCCGCGGTCGCTATCAATAGGCGCGGCGGCTTGATGACGAGGCCCACGAGAGGCCCGTCGATCCGGTCGCGGTGGTGGACGGCAGCTGCACTTTCTGAAGCGACGAGCACACGCGAAGCGGCCCGGGCATCGCCCGGGCCGCCAGCTTCCCCATCGAGGCATTACGGCTAGCGCTGTCTGACCTTGGAAATGATCCACAGCAGCACCACCGCCCCCACCGTGGCCGTGACCAGCGAGCCGATGAAGCCGCCGGCCTGGAGCCCCAGCAGGCGGAACAGGAAACCGCCGATCACCGCCCCCACGATGCCCACGCCGATGTTGGGCAGGATGCCGAAGCCGCCGCCGCGCATGATGTTGCCGGCGATCCAGCCCGCCAGCCCACCGATGATCAGCCAGGCGATAAGTCCCATGTCGTCTCTCCTTTCCCTTTGATCGAAACTCGCCCCCGCGGGGGACCTAGATGGCGCTCAAGCGCGGCTTTCCTGCCCAGCGTAGCTCAGAATGACGAGCCGGGCTGCTCCAGGAAGGCCAGCTCCTCTTCGCTCGACCTGCGGCCGAGGATGGCGTTGCGGTGCGGATAGCGGCCGAAGCGCCGCAGGATGTCGCGGTGCAGGTGCTCGTAGCGCAGGTTGTCCTCGAGCCCGGGCTGGTCGAACAGCCGCAACGCCTCGTCGTGGATGACCAGCGACTCGCTGTGCATGTAGGGCAGGTAGAAAAAACGACGCCAGTCGATCTCCAGCTCGAGGTCGCAGCCCCGGGCCACGACCTCCTGGGCCAGCGCCAGCGCCATGGCGTCCTGGGCGAAGGCGCGCGGATCGTCGCGGTAGAGGTTGCGCGAGAACTGATCCAGCACCAGGATCTCGGCCAGCCTTCCCCGGGGCGTGGTGCGCCACCCCCACAGCTCGCCGGCCGCCGCCGCGCCATGCAACGCGGCGAAGCGCTCGCGGATCGTGCCATCGAGCTCGGTATCCTTGCGAAACCACTGGGCCGGCTCGAGCTCCTCGAACCAGAAGGCGATGACCGCGTCGCGGCCGGGCAGTCTCGCGTCCATGTCGTGTCCTCGTCGCGTGGGCTGCTGATATCATGCCCCTGAGCTTCGCACTTTTCACCCTTCACGCGCCACGGGAGCTGCCATGACGCCCATGCTCGGCATGTTCGCCTTCGTCTTCAATCTCGTCGGCCTGGTGATCTGCCTCGTCGGCCTGACGCTCGCCCAGCGCCTGGAGAAGCGCTGGCCGGGCCATGCCCTGGCCGGGCTGGGCTTCCTGGTTGCCACGATACCGATCTGGGGCCAGTGGCTGCTGGCCCGGTAAGCCAGCAGCCGATGCGAAAGCCGGCCGTTGCCAATGTCTCCCTGCCGGATGGAGACTGGCTGGGATCGGCCAGCCCTGTCCACGAAACGCGCTGATACCCCGGAGAACGCCATGCCCTTCAACGTGATGCTGCTGTCGCTGTGCCAGGCGCTGCTGGTGAGCGGCAACATCCTGCTGATCGCGGTTTCGCCGCTGATCGGCGCGCGCCTCGCGCCCGACCCGGCCTGGTCCACGGCGCCGGTCGCCACCCAGTGGCTGGGGCTGATGTGCGCCACCATTCCCGCCTCGCTGATCATGGCGCGACTGGGGCGCAAGCGCGGCTTCCTGCTGGGCAACCTGCTGGGCCTCATCGGCGTGGCGGTGGCCGCCCAGGCCCTGGTGGCCGAGGCCTTCTTCCCGTTCATGCTGGGCACCTGGCTGATCGGCATCGGCATCGGCTTCGGCCAGCTCTACCGCTTCGCCGCGGTGGAAGCCGCGCCCCTGGCGCTGCGCGACCGCGCCATCGGCCTGGTCATGGGCGGCGGCGTGCTGGCGGCCTTCTTCGGCCCGTGGCTGGCGCGCATCAGCCGCGAGGCGGCCACCACCCCTTTCCTCGGCAGCTTCCTCGGCCTGGGGGCGCTCTACCTGGTGGCACTGCTGGTGCTGCTGGCGACCCGCCTGCCGCCGCCCGAGACGACCCACGGCGAGGGCCGGCCGCGGCCGCTCGGCGAGATCGTGCGCCAGCCGGTGTTCCTGGTGGCGGTGCTCTCGGCGCTGATCGGCTACGGCGTGATGAACCTGGCGATGACCGCCACGCCGCTGGCGATGTCCGGCGCCGGCCACCACTTCGATCACGTCGCCACCACGATCCAGTGGCACGTGCTGGCGATGTTCCTGCCCTCGTTCGCCACCGGCCACCTGACCGCGCGCTTCGGCGCGCCGCGCATGATCGCCGCGGGCTGCGCGCTGCTGGCGGCGAGCGGCCTGGCCGCCCAGGTCGAGGCCGGCGTGACGGGCTTCCACGTGGCGCTGGTACTGCTCGGTCTGGGCTGGAACTTCACCTTCCTGCCGGCCACCGGCCTGCTCACCGAGGCCTACCGGCCGGCGGAGAAGGCCCGCACCCAGGCCGCCAACGAGTTTCTGGTCTTCACCACCGTGGCCGTCACCGCGCTGCTGGCGGGCCCGCTGGTCAACCTGCTCGGCTGGACGCTGCTCAACGCCGTGCTGGTGCCGCTGTCGCTGGTACCTCTCGCGCTGCTGGCCTGGCAGCGCCTTGCCAGACGCCGCCAAGACCCTCACATTAGCGGCTGACACTGCTGTGAAGGGATGCCTCATCGATGCGCCAGTCGCTCACACGGGAGCTGACCAACCTGGTCGAACGCGGCCGCGACCGCCAGCTGCGCCTGGCGGTCACCGGGCTGTCGCGCTCGGGCAAGACCGCCTTCCTCACCTCGCTGGTCAACCAGCTGCGCCACGCCGGCCTCGAGGCGCGCCTCGACCTGATGCCGGCGGCCCGCCAGGGGCGCCTGCTGGGCGCCCGCCGGGTCAGCCAGCCCGACCTGGGGGTGCCGCGCTTCCCCTACGACCAGGCCATGACGGCGCTCGACGCCGAGCCGCCGCGCTGGCCCGAACCGACCCGCGGCATCAGCGAGCTGCGCCTGTCGATCCGTTACCGCCCGGCGCGGCGCGGCCTGCTACGCAGCGAAACCGCCGAGCTCAGCCTCGACCTGTTCGACTATCCCGGCGAGTGGCTGCTCGACCTGCCCCTGCTGGGCCATGACTACCCGGGCTGGAGCCGCGCCATGCTGGCCGGCGCCGGCGAGCAGCGCCGCGCCCTGCTGGCCGAGTGGGAGCATGCCGCTGCCAGGCTCGACCCCGCCGCCGAGGCCAACGAGGCCGAGCTCGCGGACATCGCCGCGCTCTATGCCCGTAGCCTGCAGACGGCCCGCGAGGCGGGCTTCGCCAACCTGCAGCCGGGCCGCTTCCTGCTGCCGGGCGACCTGGAGGGTGCCCCGGTGCTGCAGTTCTTCCCGCTGCCGGCGCTGGCCGATGCCGACGATGCCGCGCTTTCCAAGCTGCCGCGGGAGAGCGTCTACGCCACCCTGGCGGCGCGCTTTCGCCATTACCAGCAGCGTATCGTGCGCCCCTTCTACCGCGACCACTTCCGCCGCTTCGACCGCCAGATCGTGCTGGTCGACGTGCTTGGCGCGCTCAATGCCGGCCCCGAGCGCTTCGAGGATCTGTCCCAGGCGCTGGCCACGCTGATGCAGAGTTTCGACTACGGCAAGCGCAGCCTGCTCTCGCGGTTGTTCGCACCGCGCATCGACAGGCTGGCGATCGCCGCGACCAAGGCCGACCACGTCACCCCGGAGCAGCACGCCAACCTGACCGCCCTGCTCGAGGCCCTGCTCGCCGAGCCGTTGCAGGACCTGCGCTACGCCAACGTACCGGTCAAGGCGCTGTCGCTGGCGGCGATCCGCGCCACCGAGGCGCACGAAGTGTCGCACAAGGGCGAACGCACGCCGGCCCTGCGCGGCACCACCCTGGAGGGCGAGGAGGTACTGGTATTCCCCGGCGAGGTGCCCGCCAGGCTGCCCGAGGGCGAGTTCTGGGCCCGCCAGGGCTTCGATTTCCGCGCCTTTCGCCCCGCCGCGCGGGAGGGCGGCGCGCTGCCTCATATCCGCCTCGATGCCGCGCTGGACTGGCTGATCGGAGACAAGCTGCAATGAGCGACCCTCGTCATGAGCCACAGGGCGACGGCCCGCGGCCGGCCCGCCGCTTCACCCTCGACGAGCCGGTCTCGCCGGGCGTCGAGCCGCCGCGACCCCGCCTCGATTTCGACAGCCAGCTGCCCACGCGCCCCGTGGAGGAGCCCCCGGCGAGCCGCGCCGAGCGCGACCTGGAGGCCAGCCTCGGCCGCCCGCGCAAGCGCCGCTGGGGGCTACTCGCCCTGCTCGGCGGCGGCATTGCGCTGGGCACGGCCGAAATGGTCATGCAACTGCCTGAAGCGCTGCTCGGTGGCGACTGGCTCAGCGGCGGCTGGCACCTGCTGGGGCTCGGCGCCATCGCCCTGGGAGCCGGCGCGCTCGTGCGCGAGGCCTGGCGGCTACGCCGCCTGAAGCGTCACGACGCCCTGCGCAGCCGGCTGGCGACGCTGCCTCGGGCCGATGCCCGGGAAGCGCTCGAACTGGCCCGGGTGCTCAAGCGCCAGCTCGGGCTCGACGACGACCACCCCCACTGGCAGGCCTTCCTCGCCGCCCGCGAGCCGCACCACGCCGGGGCGGAGGTGCAGCAGCTGCTGGCCCACCACCTGCTGGCCCCGCGCGATCGCCAGGCCCGGCGGCTGATCTCGCGCATGGCCGGCGAGACGGCGGTAATGGTGGCGATCAGCCCGCTGACGCTGGTCGACATGTTGCTGGTGGCGTGGCGCAGCCTGGCCATGATCGACCGCATCTGCCGCCTCTACGGGCTGGAGCTCGGCTACGCCAGCCGCCTGCGCCTGCTGCGCAACGTGCTCTACAACATGGCCTTCGCCGGCGCCACCGAGATGGCCGGCGATGCCGGCATGGAGCTGCTCTCGCTGAACCTGGCCGGCCGCCTCTCGGCGCGTGCCGGCCAGGGCATGGGGGTGGGCCTGCTGAGCGCCCGCCTCGGCCTGCGTACCCTGCGCCTGACCCGCCCGCTGGTCTTCGCCGAAGACGAGGCGCCGCGCATGGCCGACCTGCGCAGCGAACTCTGGCAGCAGCTGCGCCGGCTCGAGGAAACCCGCCAGGTGAACGGCAATCGGCCGAATGCTTG
Source organism: Billgrantia lactosivorans (assembly GCF_003254665.1). Classification (GTDB taxonomy): domain Bacteria; phylum Pseudomonadota; class Gammaproteobacteria; order Pseudomonadales; family Halomonadaceae; genus Halomonas; species Halomonas lactosivorans. The sequence goes on from NZ_QHGY01000001.1 coordinate 1,084,201, forward strand.
ACCGGGGTCATGACGCCACCGTGCCAAGCGGCTAGGCTCGTGAATACGGATCGTTCCACTGCGTCATGAGGAAAGCGTCATGTTCAAGTCCATCCTGGTCCCCGTCGACGGCTCCGAGGGCGCGAAGAAGGCCCTCGACGTCGCCTGCCAGCTGGCCAACCCGGCCGATACTACCCTGCACGTGCTGCACATCCCCGAGGAGCTCACCCACGAGACGACGCTGGTGTGGGGCATCGGCGCCATCGCCATCGAGGCCTCCCGCCAGGAGCGCGAGGACATCGGCCGGCAGGTGGTCGACAAGGCCGCCGAGGCGGCGCGGGCCAAGGGCATCCAGCACGTCGAGACGGTGGTCGGCCAGGGCGACCCGGCCCGCGCCATCGTCAGCGAGGCGCGCCGACGCGGTGTCGAGGCCATCGTCATGGGCAGCCGCGGCCTGAGCGACCTGCGCGGGCTGGTGGTCGGCAGCGTGTCGCACAAGGTCAGCCACGTCGCCGAGTGTACCGTGATCACCGTTCGCTGAGCGGTCGGCCGGCAGGCCGCCGACCCGTGTCGGCGGCCTTTCGCGGCGCCGGCTCAGGCCAGGCGCTGCTCCGTGGTCGGATCGAACAGCACCGCGCGCCCCATGTCGACGCGCAGCGTCAGCCGCTCGCCCGCCTTGACCCGGCACTTGGGCCCGACCCGCGCCGTGGCCTCGCCCTCGCCGAGCTTGAGCTGCAGCAGGATATCCGCCCCGGTGGGCTCCACCACGCTGATGCGCGGCGTGAACGCCACCCCTTCGCTGAACTCGCCGAGCCGCGCGTCGTCCTCGGCGAAGTGCTCGGGGCGCAGCCCCAGGGTCACGGTCTCTCCGATCCGCCCGGCCATGGCCGCGGTTTCGCGCTCGCGCGGCCAGGGCAGCACCAGCGCCTCCTCTCCCGGCGTAGCCACCCGCAGCCGATACGCATCACTCTCGCCCTCCAGGGTGGCGGCGATGAAGTTCATCGACGGCGAGCCCATGAAGCCGGCCACGAACAGGTCGACCGGATCGTTGTAGACCTCGTCGGGCGAGCCGAGCTGGAGAATGCGACCGTCGCGCATCACCGCGATGCAGTCGGCCAGCGTCATCGCCTCGATCTGGTCGTGGGTGACGTAGACGATGGTGGTGCCCAGGCGCTGGTGCAGCTTCTTGATCTCGGTGCGCATGTCGACGCGCAGCTTGGCGTCGAGGTTGGAGAGCGGCTCGTCGAACAGGTAGACCTTGGGCTCGCGGGCCAGCGCCCGGCCCATGGCGACCCGCTGACGCTGGCCGCCCGAGAGCTGCGAGGGCTTGCGCTCGAGCAGGTGCGAGATCTGCAGCAGGTCGGCGACCCGCTCCACGGCGGCCTCGCGCTCGGCCCTAGGCACCTTGCGCATCTCCAGGCCGAAGCTGATGTTCTGGCGCACCGTCATGCTCGGGTAGAGCGCGTAGGACTGGAACACCATGGCGATGTCACGCTCCGCCGGGGTCTGCCAGGTGACGTCCTCGCCGGCGATGCGGATCTCGCCGGAGGTGACCGGCTCGAGCCCGGCAATGGCGTTCATCAGGGTCGACTTGCCGCAGCCCGAGGGGCCCACCAGGATCAGGAATTCCCCCGAGTCGATTGCCAGGCTCACGTCCTTGAGCACCTGCTCGCTGCCGAAATCCTTGCATACGTTGTTGATTTCCAGCGCTGCCATGTCGATACCCTCTCGTAGTTCGGTTGCTCAGCCCTTGACCGAGCCGGCCGTGAGGCCGCGGACGAAGTATTTTCCCGCCAGGACGTAGACGATCAGCGTGGGCAGCGCGGCGATCATCGCCGCCGCCATGTCGACGTTGTACTCGCGCACCCCGGTGGAGGTGTTGACCAGGTTGTTGAGCGCCACCGTCACCGGCTGGGTGTCGTGGGCCGAGAAGGCCACGCCGAACAGGAAGTCGTTCCAGATCTGGGTGAACTGCCAGATCACCGTGACCACGACGATCGGCGCCGAGACCGGCAGCAGGATGCGCCAGAAGATGCGGAAGAAGCCGGCGCCGTCGAGCTTCGCCGCCGATACCAGCTCGGTGGGCACGGCGACGTAGAAGTTGCGGAAGAACAGCGTGGTGAAGGCGATGCCGAAGATCACGTGGACCAGGATCAGACCCGCCCGCGAACTCGACAGCCCCAGCCAGCCCAGCGTCTGCGCCATCGGCAGCAGCACGACCTGGAACGGGATGAAGCAGCCGAACAGCATCAGCGCGAAGAGCAGCTCCGAGCCCTTGAAGCGCCACTTGGTCAGGGCATAGCCGTTGAGCGCGCCGACGATGGTGGAAACCAGCACGGCGGGTACCACGATGGCGATGGAGTTGAAGAAGTAGACCCCCACGCCCTCGCAACGCATGCCGGTGCAGGCCTCGCCCCAGGCCTTGGCCCAGGGCGCCAGCGTCGGCTCCCGGGGCAGCGAGAGCAGCGTGCCGGGGGTGATCTCGGCCAGCGGCTTGAGCGAGGTGATCAGCATCACCGCCAGCGGCAGCAGGTAGAACAGCGCGGCCAGCAGCAGCACGGTGTACAGAACGGCACGCGCCAGCCGCGCGCCGAGGGTGCGGCGTCGAATCGGGTCAGCCATGGCGTCGGTTCCTCAGCTCGGAGTAGAGGTAGGGAATCAGGATCGCCAGCACACCGCCCAGCATCAGCATGGCGCTGGCCGACCCCAGCCCGATCTGCGCCCGGGTGAAGGCATGGGCGTACATGAAGGTGGCCGGCAGGTCGGAGGCGTAGCCCGGCCCGCCGCCGGTGAGCGCCACCACCAGGTCGAAGCTCTTGATGGCGATGTGCGAGAGGATCATCACCGCGCTGAACACCACCGGGCGCAGGCACGGGATCACCACCCGCCAGTAGATGCGCGGCAGGCTGGCGCCGTCGAGCTGGGCGGCCTTGACGATACTGTCGTCGATGCCGCGCAGTCCGGCGAGGAACAGCGCCATGACGAAGCCCGAGGCCTGCCACACCGCGGCGATCACCAGGGTGTAGACGGCCATGTCGGGGTCGGTGATCCAGTCGAAGCGGAAGTTCTCGAAGCCCCAGCCGCGCACCATGGCCTGGACACCGAGGCCGGGGTTGAGCAGCCACTTCCACACCACGCCGGTGACGATGAACGACAGCGCCATGGGGTAGAGGTAGACGGTGCGCAGCGCCCCCTCCTGGCGGATACGCTGGTCGAGCAGGATCGCCAGCAGCAGCCCCAGCACCAGGCAGATCGCCACGAACAGGCCGCCGAACAGCACCAGGTTGGTGGACGCCACCCACCAGCGGTCGTTGGCCATCAGCCGGGCGTACTGGCCGAAGCCGACGAACTCGTAGCTGGGCAGCATGCGCGAGTTGGTCAACGAGAGAATGAAGGTCCACAGCATGAAGCCGTAGACGAAGAGCAGCGAGATGGCGACCGACGGCGCCAGCACCAGCTTGGGCAGCCAGGCCTGGAGCAGGCCGGCATGGCTGCGCCGGGAGCCGGAAGCGGCGGCCGGCTGCGCCGCGGGACTGGTCAGGGACATAGCGGAAACCTCGGACATGGGCGGCGTGCCGGCGAGGGGCCGGGGCGGGAGAGCGACCCGGGCCCGGCCCCTCGTTCGGCGACGGTTACAGGGCGGCCTGGGCGGCGTTCACCATCCGCCGGGCGGCCTCCTCGGCGGCCATGTCACGCGAGTTGAAGTAGTTGGTCACGACGTCGAAGATGGCGCCCTGGACATCGGCGCGCACGGCCATGCCGTGGGCCATGCTGGGCACCAGGCCGCCCTCCTCGGCGGTGCGCTGGAAGTCGTCGAGCGACTGCCGGGCGCACGAGTCGAACTCGCTCATGTCGAGGTCGGGGCGCGCCGGGATCGACCCCTTGGCCAGGTTGAAGGCCTCCTGGAAGGTCGGCTCCAGCACCAGCCGCGCCAGGGCGTGCTGGGCCTCGCGCTCTTCGCCCTCGACGCGGAACATGGCCAGGCTGTCGATGTTGAAGGTGAAGGCGTCCTGGGTGCCCGGCGCGGCGGCGCACAGGTAGTCCTCGCCGGCGGTGAGCCCGGCGGCGGTGAACTCGCCCTTGGCCCAGTCGCCCATCAGCTGCATGCCGGCGGAGCCTTCGATGACCATCGAGGTGGCGATGTTCCAGTCGCGGCCCGACATGTCGTCGTCCATCAGCTCGCGCAGGCGCTTGAAGGTCGTAAGCGCCTCGACCATCTGCTCGCCGCCCAGCGCCTCGGGGTCCAGGTCGACCAGCGCCTGCTGGTAGAACGCGGTGCCGCCGGTGGCCAGCAGCACGCTCTCGAACACGGTCGCGTCCTGCCACGCCTGGCCGCCATGGGCCAGCGGGATGAAGCCCGCCTCGCGGATCGCCTCGCCGGCGGCGAACAGCTCGTCGAGCGTGGTCGGCATCTCGACCCCGGCTGCCTCGAGCACCTCCGGGTTGGCCCATAGCCAGTTGACACGATGCACGTTGACCGGCACCGCCACGTACTGGCCGTCGTGGCGCATGACTTCGGCCACCGTGCCCGGCAGCAGCTCGTCCCAGCCCTCCGCCGCGGCCACCTCGTCGAGCTCGCCGAGCAGGCCGAGCTCGCCCCACTCCTGGATTTCGGGCCCCTTGATCTGGGCCGCCGAGGGAGGATTGCCGGACATGGCGCGGGACTTGAGGACGGTCATGGCGGTCTCGCCGCCGCCGCCGGCCACGGCGAAGTCCTCCCATCCATAGCCTTCGGCTTCCATCAGCTCCTTGAGCACGTTGGCGGCACGCGCCTCGCCACCGGAGGTCCACCAGTGCAGCACTTCCACCTCCGCCGCCTGGGCGCTGGCGAAGGCCAGCGACGCGGTCACCGAGGTGGCCAGGGCGAGCGCGGTCTTCTTGAACGAGGTCTTGAACGTAGGCATCGGCATGCTCCTGCTGTTGTTATTGACTCCGGTGGGCACCGGGGTGCCAGTAACGCTAACCGAGAGCGGCCTCCTTGGGGGTTACGTAGTCCTGCAAAGTATTGAACCCATATTACAGGGCCGTAACATTTCCCGGACGCGGCAGGGTGAGGGTGACCTCGAGACCGCCCTCGGGGGCGTTGGCGAGCGCGATGTCGCCGCCCAGGGCGCGGGCGATATGGCGCGCGATCCCGAGCCCCAGCCCGCTGCCGCCGGTATTGCGGCTGCGCGAGGGTTCGAGGCGCACGAAGGGGGCGAAGACCCGTTCGTGCAGGGCTTGGGGAATACCCGGGCCGCGGTCGCGAATGAGGATGGAGAGCTGCTCGGGCGCATCGACCAGCGTCACCTCGGCGCACTTGCCGTAGAAGACGGCGTTCTCCACCAGGTTCGCCAGGCAGCGCTTGAACGCCAGCGGCTTGACCGGCAGCGGTTCGGCGTGCCCCGCCACGCTGACCTTGCCGCCCTGCAGCGCCAGCTCCTCCGCCAGTTCGTCCAGCACGGCCCGGGGAGCGACCGGCTCCACCGCCTCGTGCAGGTCGAAGCCCTTGACCGAGGCCAGCGCGCCCTTGACCAGCAGGTCGAGCTCGTCGAGCGAGGCGCAGAAGCGTTCGCGCTGCCGCGGGTCGTCGAGCATCTCGGCACGCAGGCGCATCCGCGTGATGGGGGTCTTGAGGTCGTGGGAGATCGCCGAGAACAGCCGTTCGCGCTCCTCGACCTGGTCGCGGATGCGCTCCTGCATGCGGTTGAAGGCCGTGGCGGTGGCGGCCACCTCGCGCGGCCCGCTCTCGCGCAGCGGCGGCGCATCGAGGTCGTCGCCGAGCTGACGCGCCGCCCGCGACAGCCGGGCCAGCGGCCGGGTCACGCTGCGAATGCCGAGCAGCGACAGGCCGATCACCGTCAGCAGCACCATCAGGCTCGCCAGCAGCCGCTCGCCGGAGAGCCAGCGGTACTCGTTGAACAGGTCGGGCACCGGCAGCAGCGTGGCCACGTAGAGCCAGGTTTCGGGGCCGAGCTCCATCTGCACCACCAGGATCGGCGGCGACAGCGGCTCCATCAGCAGGCTGTGCTGGCCCCAGCGCGGCGGCAGGTCGTGCAGCAGCACCTCGTTGTTGTAGACGCGCAGCGTCTCGGGCCGCGAGAACTCCACCAGCACATCGTCGATGTTCAGCTCGGCCGTGAGGATCTGGTGGAAATTCTCCACCACCAGCGCCTTCTCCGCCCCCGAGCCGACATCCTCCACCGGGATGCGCCGCTCGTTGACGCTGACGAAGAAGCGCGTGCCGCCCATGTTGCGCAGCTGGTCGAGCACGATGTGGCGGTACTCGTAGGGCAGCGAGCGGAAGAAGCGCATGGTCGAGGCCACGCTGTAGGCGACATTGCGCGACAGCTCGTCGAGCTGCTCGAGCTGGCTGGAGCGCACCTGGGCGGTCCATACGGTATAGCTCGCCAGCTGCGCGGAGAGCACGCCGACGAGCATGATCAGCACGAAGCGTCCGCGCAGGGTGCGCGGCAGGAACCGCGCCAGACGCCGGCGCCAGCAGACGCAAGGCGCCTCGTTCACGTCAGCGCTTCGACCCGGGCGGTGAACACGTAGCCGGCCCCGCGCACGGTGCGGATCAGCTGATGGTAGTGGGTATCCTCGCCCAGGCGCTGGCGCAGCCGGCAGACGTGCACGTCGATGGAGCGGTCCAGCGGCGGCGAGGGGCGGCCGCGGGTCAGCTCATAGAGCGCCTCGCGCGAGAGCACCTGCTCGGGGTGTTCGAGGAACACCTGCAGCAGCTGGAAATCGGCGCCCGAGAGCGGCGTGCGCGCCTCCCGCTCGTCGATCAGCTCGCGGGTCATGCGGTCGAGACGCCAGGGGCCGAAGGCCACCAGCCGTGCCCGTGCCGGATCGGCGACCCCGCCTCCCCGCGCGCGGCGCAGCACTGCCTTGATCCGCGCCAGCAGCTCGCGCGGGTTGAACGGCTTGCCCAGGTAGTCGTCGGCGCCCAGCTCGAGGCCGAGGATGCGGTCGGTCTCGTCGGCGCTGGCGGTGAGCATGATGATCGGCACGTCGCTGGCGCGGCGGATGTCGCGGCAGATGGTGAAGCCGTCGTCGCCGGGCAGCATGATGTCGACGATGAGCAGGTCGGGGGCTGCGCTCGTCATCAGGCGATGCAGCGCCTCGGCATCCTCGGCGGCCAGGGCGCGGTAGCCGTGGCGCCCGAGGTAATCGACCAGCAGTTCGCGGATCTCGGGGTCGTCGTCGACCACGATCAGGGTGGCGGGCGTTGTGGTCATCGTCATCCGATGGCAGGGGAGCTGCTTGGGCAGCGCCGTGGGTCGTTGTCGTTGTTCGGCTTCGATGATGGGCAAGCACGACCGGCGCGGCAAGGGGGCCTAGACCAACGTCGCAGCTCGCTAGAGGGAGAAACGCTCCCGCAGGTGCCTGGCCACGGCCGACTCGGCATGGTGGCCGATGAGGCGCGCCACGGGCACCCGCCGGGCCAGTTCGGGGTGGGCATTGGCCATCACGTGGGCCTCGCCGGCGAGGCTGAGCATCTCGGTGTCGTTGAGGTTGTCGCCGAAGGCCAGGCACTGCCGGCTGTCGAGCCCGAGCATGGCGAGCAGCGCCTCGAGCGCCGTGCCCTTGTTGACGCCTCCGGCCATGATCTCGAGCGAGTTGACGGTCGAATAGGTGACGTGCAGGCGCTCGCCGTGGCGCACGCGGATGGTGGCCTCGAGCCCCGCCAGCCGCTCCGGCTCGCCGATGTAGAGCACCTTGCCGACGCCCTCCCCGTCGAGGCTCGCCGATTCGACCACGCGATAGCCGAAGCCGGTATGGGCGTGGTAGGCCAGCAGACGCGGCTCGGGCGCGTCGATCAGCCATTCGTCCTCGCGATAGAGGTTGAGGCGTACGCTGTCGTGGCGCTGCAGTTCGATCAGGTCGCGGGCCTGTTCGGCCTCGAGGTGGCGCGATGCCAGCAGCTCGCCGTCGGGGCCGTGCAGGTAGGCGCCGTTGGTGCTGATGACGTGGATCGGCACGCCCAGGCGGTCGCGGAAGGCGAGCATGTCGCGAAAATGGCGCCCCGAGGCGAAGGCCAGGTGGTGACCGCGCTCGGCCAGCAGGCGCAGGGTCTCGATGGTCTCGGGGTGCAGGTCGTGGTTGGCGTCCAGCAGGGTGCCGTCGAGGTCGGAGACGATCAGGTGCGGTGTCATGGGCGTCCATAGCATCGAGTACCCGATAGAGGCTAACGCAGCCTGCGGCCGTTTGCACAGGGGCACTCGCCCGACCCCGCTTCGACCGCAGGGAGCCTTGCCGCCGTGCCGGGCACGCCTCCGGCGCGGCCGCCCGTCTCCGCCAACCTGCTGGTTCTTCGCGGTCATGGCGGCAACGTTTGGCGACGGCGGCGGGAATCCGTATAGTGGCCGTCCTACCCCGCCACACGTTCGTGACCATGCTGCAGAACAACCCGCTGCTCGCCCAGCTCAAGCAACAGATTCGTCAGACCACTCCCCGCGCCGAGGGGGTGATCAAGGCCACCGACAAGGGCTTCGGCTTCCTCGAGACCGACGACGGCAAGTCCTATTTCGTGCCGCCGCCCGCCATGAAGCAGGTGCTGCACGGCGATCGCGTCCAGGCCGCGATCCATGAGAATGGCGACAAGATCTCCGTCGAGCCCGACACCCTCGTCGCGGCGGGCCTCGACCGCTTCATCGCCCGGGTGCAGAAGCGCGAGGGGCGCCTGGCCGTGGTGCCCGATCACCCGTCGATCAAGAATGCGCTCAAGGCGCGCATCAAGAACAGCCTCGACGAGGCGAGCATCGGCGATGGCGACTGGGTCGTGGCGCGCCTGGTGCGCCACCCGCTCAAGCCCGACGACCGCGCCTTCTTCACCCAGATCGACGAACTGGTGGCCAAGGCCGACGACCCCGCCGTGCCATGGCGGGTGACGCTGGCTCGCCATGCCCTGGAGCAGGAGTGCCCCGACGCCGGCGACGACTGGCCGCTGCGCGACGAGGGGCTCGACCGCCAGGACCTCACCGCCGAGCCGTTCTTCACCATCGACGGCGAGAAGACCCGCGACATGGACGATGCGCTGCGCATCGAGCCACACGAGAACGGCGGCTGGCGACTGACGGTGGCCATCGCCGACCCCACCGCCTACGTCGAGGAGGGCCATGCCGCCGACCTGGAGGCACGCACCCGCGCCTTCACCGTCTACCTGCCGGGGCAGAACGTCACCATGCTGCCCGAGCAGCTCGCCGACGACCTGTGCTCGCTGCGCGAGGGCGAGGAGCGCCCGGTGCTGGCCTGCACCCTGCAGGTGGAGGCCGACGGCAGCCTCGGCGACTACCGCTTCTTCGCCGCCACCCTGCGCTCCCGGGCCAGGCTGGTCTACGATCGCGTCTCCGACTGGCTCGAGGGCCAGGGCGAGTGGGCCCCCGCCGAAGAGGTCGCCGACCAGCTGCGCGCGCTGCGCGACATGACCGAGGCCCGCGCGGCCTGGCGCACCGAGCATGCGCTGGTGTTCAGGGACCGCCCCGACTACGTCTTCGACCTCGACCCGGCGGGCAACGTGCTGGACGTTCGCATCGAGGAGCGGCGCATCGCCAACCGCATGATCGAGGAGTCGATGATCGCGGCCAACGCCTGCTGCGCCCACCTGCTCGCCGAGCACGTCGGACACGGCATCTTCAACGTGCATCGCGCCTTCGACCCGGAGAAGACCGAGGCGGCCCACGAGTTTCTCACCGCCCAGCAGATCGAGGTCGAGCTGGAGGCGCTCTCCGAGCTGCCGCGCTATAAGGAGCTCAAGCGGGCGCTCGAGAGCCGCGACGACGCCTGGCTCGACGCCCGCCTACGCCGTTTCCAGGGCTTCACCAGCATGTCCGCCCGCCCCGGTCCGCACTTCGGCCTGGGCCTGGCCGCCTACGCCACCTGGACCTCGCCGATCCGCAAGTACGGCGACATGGTCAACCACCGCCTGATCAAGCGCGTGCTAAAGGGCGAGCAGGCCCCGGCCGAGGCGACCCTGGCCCTGACCGAGCAGCTCACCGAGCGCCGCCGGCTCAACCGCATGGCCGAGCGCGACGTCAAGGACTGGCTCTATGTGCGCTACCTGACGCCGGCGGCCAAGGCCCAGCAGGCCTTCGAGGCGGAGATCTTCGGCATCAGCCGCGGCGGCATGCGCGTGCGCCTCGTCGCCAACGGCGCTACCGCCTTCGTCCCGGCGCCGATGTTGCACAGCGACCGCGACAAGGTGGTGATCGACGACAAGGAAGGCCGTATCCAGATCGAGGGTGAGGAGCGCTACAAGCTCGGCGACCGCATCCGCGTCGAGCTGGTCGAGGCGCGCGAGGAAACCCGCTCGCTGGTGGCACGCCCAAGCGAGTGAGCCCGCCGCCGCGCGCCGACATCGCCCCGCCAACGGCTCCGGGCGGTATCGGCGCGGTCACCCCTGCCCCTGACGCCTCCGCTTCTCGGCCGCCCAGTCGATGGTCGGCCCCGCGAGGCCGTGACCGCCGGCATAGGGCGACGGCTCGGGCGGCCGCCACCCCGCCAGCAGCGCCTCATCCAGACGGAACACCTCGACGCCGATGGGATGGCAGGTCAGCAGCGGGTCTCCCGCGTTCGGCCCCCAGAGTTCCTGCGACAGGTCTCCCCCGGGGCAGCACGACAGCGCGCAGAGCAGATCGATCTCGGCGAACAGCTCGAGATAATCGCCCTCCCGCGCCGGGCACGCCTTCATGAAGTACTGGTCGGCGTCGTTGAGCCCCGTGCACTGGAAGACGTTGAGCACGTCGTGGACGTCGAACTCGGTGAGGCCGTGCGGCAGCACCGCGCGCACCAGGTTGGAGTGGCAGTGGTGATCGAAGTCCTCGCCGGTGAGCAGGCGATTGACGTAGGGGTCGCAGCGGGTCCCCAGCAGGTCGTGGATACGTCCTCCCTGCTCGTCGACGCCGCTGCCATCGACGCCATAGCTCGCCAGGGTGTCGGCGATGATCGTCGTCATCGGGCGCAGGTAGGGCAGCGTCGACCACAGGCGGTCGTAGGTGGAGACATGAGCGCGCTGCAGCTGGCGGGTGCGCGAGGCCCAGAAGCGCTCGCGAGGATTGTGCAGGTGCCACAGGTTGAGGTCGCCGACCTGGGGGCCCTCCAGCGTGGAGAGACGCATCACATGCCCCGCCGGCACCGTCCACGCCCTCCCCTGGCGAATCGGTACCACCAGCGAGTCGACGCGCGTCCTCGCCGTGGGCTCGGTCAGTCGCGCATAGAAACTTCGGTCGACATCGAGAACGGACCCTCGTGTCGCCTGGTAGGCGGCAGGTACCTGGGGCATGGGAGGCCTCCTTCGCGTGCTTTCCCTCCAGCGTAACCCATGCTGCCCCGTGCGCTCGCCGTCGCCCTCAACGCTCGATGGGACTAGTCGCGCATGGCCCGTGCCAGCACGTCGCCGATCGGCTTGATCAGGTAGCTGGCGAAAGTGCGCTCGCCGGTGTGGATCATGACCTCGGCCGGCATGCCCGCGAGCAGTCGCATGTCCGAGGTCATCTCCTCGCGCCCCTCCCCGGTGACCCGCACCCGGGCCCGGTAGTAGTCGCGCCCGGTGCTCTCGTCCTCGAAGCTGTCGGCCGAGACGTGGATCACCTCACCGGCGACGGCGTGGGTGAGCCCCTGGTTGAAGGCGCTGAAGCGAATTTCCGCCGGCTGCCCCGCGTAGAGGCTGTCGACATCGCTGACCGGCACCCGCGCCTCGACCACGAAGCCCTCGTCGTTGGGCACGATATCGAGAATCGGATCGCCGGCGCCGACCACCGCGCCGAGCGTGTGCAGCTCCAGGCCGACCACCGTTCCCGCCACCGGCGCGGTCACCGTGGTACGGCGCACCTCATCGGACAGCGCCGTGATCCGCTCCTCGGCATCGGAGATACGCTCCTGCACCTCGCGCAGCTGCTCGCCGGCCTCCGCCTGGAACTCCTGCCGGCGGATCTGCTGCTGTAGCGAGTTCTCGCTGATCTGCGCCTCGATCCGGGCGATGACGGATTGTTGCTGTGCGGTTTCCCCTTCGAGCTCGAGAATGTCGCGCTCCAGCTCACGCAGTCGCTGCCGATCGCCGTGGCCGCGTTCGAACAGGCCACGCAGGTCGCTCGCCTCTTCGCGCAGTGAGGCGATCTGCTGGCGGTTGTACTCCACCAGGGATTCGAGGCCCTCGCGCTGCTCCTCGTACTGGCGGGTCTGCTGGTCGAGGGTTTCCAGGGTGCTCTGCAGCGACTGCCGGCGCGAGAAGAACAGGCCATGCTGCACCGCCAGCACCTCGTTGACGCGCTGGGAGTCGCTCTCGAGCAGCTCCTCGGGAAACGTCACGCTCGCCTCCTCGGCGAGCTCGGCAGTCAGGCGCACTTCGCTGGCCCGGTTGATCAGGTACTGCGTTCGCGCCAGCTGCAGCTGCGACGCGGCGCGGGTGTTGTCGAGCACCACCAGCACGTCGCCGGCGTCGACCTGGTCGCCGTCGGCCACGCGGATCTCCTGGACGATACCGCCCTCGTAATGCTGCACCGTCTTCTTGTACGAAGCGACCGAGACCTTGCCCGGCGCCACGACGGCGATCGCCAGGTTGGCGGCCAGCGCCCAGCCGCCGAAGCCGCCGAAGGCGACCAGCAGGATGAGCAGCCCCAGCTGGCGGTAGCGACGCCCATCGATGGGTAACGCCGTGGTGTCGTATGTCTTCATTGGCCACTGACTCCTGCCGCCAGCCCCTCGTGAGATCGCGGCGGTCGCGATACCCTGCCGGCCTCCGGCGGCCGGCGTCCCGGCGCCGCGAGACGCGCCATGACCTCCTCGCGCGGCCCCAGCAGACGAAGCCGCCCCTCGCCCAGCACCAGCAGCTTGTCGACGTCGGCCAGCACGCTGCGCCGGTGACTGATCACGAACAGCGTGGTCCCCTCCGCCTTGAGCTGGCGTAGCGCCTCGGCCAGCGCCCGTTCGCCGGCATCGTCGAGGTTGGCGTTGGGTTCGTCGAGCACGACGAGCACGGGGCTACCGTAGAGGGCCCGCGCCAGGCCGACCCGCTGGCGCTGACCGCGCGACAGCGCTCCGCCGGTGGCCCCGATGCGGGTCTCGTAGCCCTCGGGCAGGCGCAGGATCATCTCGTGCACGCCGGCCTTCTTCGCCGCGGCCACGACCCGCGCATCGTCGGCCTCGCCGAAGCGGGCGATGTTCTCGCTGATCGTGCCGTCGAAGAGCTCGATGTCCTGGGGCAGGTACCCCACATGGGGACCCAGCTCGTCCCGGTTCCAGTGCCTCAGGTCGGCAGCGTCGAGCCGCACCGCCCCAGCCTCGGGCGGCCAGATGCCGAGCAGGGCGCGGGCCAGGGTGGTCTTGCCCGCGGCGCTCGGCCCGATGATGCCGACATGCTCGCCGCTCGCGACCCGGAAATCGATGCCGTGCAACACCGCGCCCGTGGCCCCCGGGGGGGCCAGGGTCAAGCCCTCCACCGAGACGTCGCCGCGCGGCTCGGGCAGCGTCAGGCGCCGTGTCTCCTCCGGCATGTCCCGGAACAGCGCGTCGAGCCGGCCATAGGCATCGCGGCAGCCGACGAAGCTCTTCCAGCTGGCGATCATCTGGTCGATGGGAGCCAGCGCCCGCCCCATGATGATCGAGGCGGCGATCATCATGCCCGGCGTGATGCTCGCCTCCAGCACCAGCAGCGCCCCCAGCCCGAGGATCAGCGACTGCGCCAGGATGCGCAGCCCCTTGGACAGATTGCTCAGACCGCTACTGCGATCGCTGGCCTGGGACTGCTTGACCAGCGCCGCCACGTGCCGCGCCTCCCAGCGCCGCATGATCGCCGGCAGCATGCCCATGGCATGCAGGACCTCGGCGTTGCGCAGGTTGCTGCCGGCCTGGGCCTGGGCCTGGATGTGCTCATGCCCGGCTTCCGCCAGCAGGCGCTTGGAGGCCTTCTCGTTGAGGATCGCCAGCCCCAGCAGCAGCAGGCCGGCGACGGTGGCGAAGACACCGAACCAGACGTTGAACACGAAGAGGATGGCCAGGTAGAGAGGCACCCAGGGGGCGTCGAAGAAGGCGAACAGGCCCTGGCCCGAGACGAACTGACGTACCGTGCGCAGGTCGTCGAGGGGTTGGCCGCGGCCTTCACCCGGCGACGCCAGGCCACGCGCGAACATGGCGCGATAGAGGCGACGGCTGATCAGCGTATCGAGTTGGTTGCCCACCCTTACCAGCAGGCGGGAGCGCACCAGCTCCAGCCCGGTCATCACCGCCAGCAGGAAGAATGCCACCAGGGTCAGCATGAGCAGGGTTTCCCTGCTGCCGCTGGTGATGACGCGGTCGTAGACCTGCAGCATGTAGAGCGCCGGAGTCAGCATCAGCAGGTTGATGAACAGGCTGAAGCCCGCCACCCATAGCAGGGCGGGCCGGCAACGGCCCAGCGCTTGCTGGAAGTCGCTTTGAGTTCTTGGAGGCATGACGCTCACTGATCGACATGAAGGGACAACGCAGGCCGTCTCGCTGCTCGCGGACGGCACACTAACAAACCCACCCGGGGCTATCGGCTAACTTATTAGTATTTTTGTGTATTAATGAGATAAAAAGTAAGCCACAAATAAACCTAACTCGACCTAATCAAGAAAACACCCAACGTTTCAATTAAATACCGGAATCGCCACCTGCGATCCCCCGAATAAATGTAAAAACCCCTCCCACTTACATTCGAACATCGACCGAGCGCTCTTGTCACCCTCTCCCGGCTCGTTAGGATGCGCAGCGAAGCGTGGGGTGACTCACCTTGCCGCACGCCCGCAAGGCCCCGACCGGCCAAGGCCACGGGGCCCGAACATGGCTCACCAGGAGAAACCAGCATGCCGACCATCGATGTCGCCCGTGGAACATCGGCCCGAGAGCTCCAGGAACTGATCGACAGCGCCCCCAGCGAGTCGACCCTGCTGCTGGAATCAGGCGGCTACCGATTCGACCAGGCCCTGCGCATCCAGCGCTCCGACATCACTCTCAAGGGCGCCGGGGCCGATGCCACCACGCTGACCTTCAGCGACGCCGCCCTGGCGGACAACGACTACGCCATCTCCGTCGACAGCGAGACCTGGGGCGAGACGCAAGGGACGCTCGCCGCGGACCTCGGTGCGGGCGAGCGCCGCCTGACGCTGGACGCCGGGCATGGCCTTGAGCGGGGCGACACGGTGCGCATCTGGGAGGACAACGACACCGCCTTCCTCGACGAGATCGGCGACACCTCCTGGCGCAAGCAGGCCAACGCCGAGCTACGTACCAGCATGGCAAGGGTCGACGCCGTGAGCGGCGACGCCATCACCCTCGATCGCGGCGCCCATTTCGACTTCACCGGCGGCCAGGCCAAGCTCGAACGCCTCACTTCCGTCGACGATGCCGCGCTCGAAGGTTTCAGCGTCGACTTCGAACTGGGAACGCCCGACGCCTCGGCGTTCTCCAATGCCCGCAGCCACCTGACAGGCTACCAGGCCGTTCGGCTGGATGGCACCACCGATGCGCGGCTGGAGGATGTCGCGGTCGTGAACGGTCCTTCGACGGCCTTCCATGTCGCCCGCTCGCTGGATCTCGAGGCCGATTCGCTGCGTGCCGAAGGTGCCTTCAACAAGGGCAGCGGCGGCAACGGCTACGGCTTCGAGCTGAAGGAGAGCTATGACGGCAGCTTCAGCCATCTCGAGGACAGCGGCATGCGCCATGGGGTGCTGTTCGCCTCCTGGCGCTCCTCCGTCGGCAACGAGATCGAGGTCGATTTCACCGACCGCGACATCAACTTTCACGGCGGACGCGACCATGACAACGAGGTCAGGGTGGCGCAGGCCATCCGCAACGCCGATTCCGACGAGCTCTCCCCCACGCTGTGGGTCAATGCCGGCGGCGAGAGCTTCGGCGCCATCACCGATGCCGACGCCAACCAAGTCCGCTTCGACTACGTGCTGGGCTCGCGTCGCAGCGATGTCCTGCAGGGCAGCGACGACGGCGTCTACCTCAACGGCGGGCTGGGCCACGACACGCTGACCGGCGGCGCCGGCCACGACCTGCTGGAGGGGGGGCCCGGCGACGACTGGTACGACGGCGACGACCGCCTGGTCGGCGGCGAAGGCATGGACACGGTACGCTACGCCCGCCCGATCGATGCCTACCGCTTCGACTTCGACGGCGACCGGGTCAACATCCACAGCGACAAGGGAGCCACCGACACGCTCGAGGAAATCGAGCTGGTCAGCTTCGCCGACGGCACCGTGCTGCACACCGCCTCCCGTGGCACCTTCCAGGCCGATACCCTCGACGTACCCGATGCCGAGGAGATACTCGCTGGCAATGCCATCCCCGCCGGCCTGGTGGACGACGGCGCCGAGCTGCTGGTGACAGGCAGCACGACACGGCGCTGGGACGACGGCTACGTCGCCGAGATCTTCGTCGAGAACCTTACCGATGCGCCCCTCGCGACGCCCGAGCTGCGCCTGGCCACCGACGACACCATCGACACCCTGTGGAACGGCGAACTGAGCCGCGACGGCGACACCTACCTGGTGCGTGATGACAATCCCGGCGAACTCGATTCCGGCGAGGCCTGGCGCTTCGCCTACCGCGCCGATGGCGACGAGGCCTCTCTCGACGCCATCAGCGCCACGGACGGCCAGCAGGTCGCCCTGCTCGGCCTGCACGATGGCAGCGACCTCGGCCTGCTCGGCTGAGCGGCGTCATCCAGGCAAAGAGAAAGGGCGCCCCGAGGGGCGCCCTGTGCGTCTGACGGCTCGCCTGGCGGCTTACCAGCCGGTGACGTCCTTGAGTGCGTCGCCGATCTGGGCCAGGGAGCGGACGGTACGCACGCCGGCGTCTTCCAGCGCGGCGAACTTCTCGTCGGCGGTACCCTTGCCGCCGGAGATGATGGCACCGGCATGGCCCATGCGCTTGCCCGGAGGCGCGGTGACGCCGGCGATGTAGGAGACCACCGGCTTGGTCACGTTGGCCTTGATGTAGGCCGCCGCCTCTTCCTCGGCGGTGCCGCCGATCTCACCGATCATCACGATCGCCTCGGTCGCCGGGTCCTTCTCGAACATCTCGAGGATGTCGATGAAGTTGGAGCCCGGGATCGGGTCGCCGCCGATGCCCACGCAGGTGGACTGGCCGAAGCCGTGATCGGTGGTCTGCTTGACCGCCTCGTAGGTCAGGGTGCCGGAGCGCGACACGATGCCGACGCGGCCGGGGCGGTGGATGTGGCCTGGCATGATGCCGATCTTGCATTCCCCCGGGGTGATCACGCCGGGGCAGTTCGGGCCGATCAGGCGCACGCCCAGTTCGTCGCACTTGACCTTGACGTCGAGCATGTCGAGCGTGGGGATGCCCTCGGTGATGCACACGATCAGCTTGATCCCGGCGTTGGCGGCCTCGAGGATCGAGTCCTTGCAGAAGGCCGCCGGGACGTAGATCACGCTGGCTTCGGCGCCGGTCTTCTCGACCGCTTCCTTGACGGTGTTGAACACCGGCAGGCCCAGGTGCTCCTGGCCGCCCTTGCCCGGGGTCACGCCGCCGACCATCTTGGTGCCGTAGGCGATCGCCTGCTCGGAGTGGAAGGTCCCCTGCCCGCCGGTGAAGCCCTGGCAGATGACCTTGGTGTTCTTGTCGATCAGGATGCTCATTACTTGCCCTCCGCTGCCTTGACGACCTGCTGAGCCGCATCGGTGAGGCTCGTGGCAGCGATGATGTTCAGTCCGCTTGACGCCAGCTTCTCGGCGCCCAGCTCGGCGTTGTTACCCTCGAGACGCACCACCACCGGCACGTTGACGCCGACCTGCTCGACCGCCCCGATGATACCCTCGGCGATCATGTCGCAGCGCACGATGCCGCCGAAGATGTTGACCAGCACCGCCTTGACGTTGGTGTCGGAGAGGATCAGCTTGAACGCCTCGGCCACCCGCTCCTTGGTCGCACCGCCGCCGACGTCGAGGAAGTTGGCCGGCTTGCCGCCGTTGAGGTTGACGATGTCCATGGTGCCCATCGCCAGGCCGGCGCCGTTGACCATGCAGCCGATGTTGCCGTCGAGGGCCACGTAGTTGAGGTCCCAGGCGGCCGCTTCCGCCTCGCGCTCGTCCTCCTGGGAGGGATCGCGCATCGCCTGCAGGTCGGGGTGACGATAGAGGGCGTTGCTGTCCAGGTTGATCTTGGCGTCGAGGCAGTGCAGGTTGCCTTCGTCGGTGATCACCAGCGGATTGATCTCGAGCAGCGCCAGGTCCTTCTCGTGGAACAGGCGCGACAGGCCGAGGAAGATCTTGGTGAACTGCTTGACCTGGTCGCCCTTCAGGCCCAGGGCGAAGGCCAGCTCGCGCGCCTGGTATGGCTGGGCGCCGACCAGCGGGTCGATCTCGGCCTTGAGGATCTTCTCGGGGGTTTCCTCGGCGACCTTCTCGATCTCGACGCCACCCTCGGTGGAGGCCATGAACACCACGCGGCGCGTGGTGCGGTCGACCACCGCACCCAGGTAGAGCTCGCTGGCGATGTCGGTGCAGTTCTCGACCAGGATCTTGGCGACCGGCTGACCGTTGGCATCGGTCTGGTAGGTCACCAGGTTCTTGCCCAGCCACTGCTCGGCGAAGGCCTTGGCCTCCTCCGGGCTCTTGATCAGCTTGACACCGCCGGCCTTGCCGCGGCCGCCGGCGTGAACCTGGGCCTTGACCACCCACATCTCGCCGCCGATCTTCCTGCAGGCTTCCGCCGCTTCCTCGGGGGTATCGACCGCGAAGCCCTTGGACACCGGCAGACCATAATCAGCAAACAGCTGCTTGCCTTGATACTCGTGAAGGTTCATCGATTCATGCCATTGGTTGCATGTGACTCGAACGGTAACCGCGAAACACCGCCTGCGACGGTCGTTGTCGGGTCACCCCCGTCCGCACCCGGTACGTCGCCGGGCGCGACGCGCCATCCGCCGGATGGCGCTTGTTGTCCCTCTTGGCGAACTCGCTTACTTGCGCTTCTTGCGGTTGGCCATGTGGATGGCGTGGCCGTCCACCGCCAGGGCCGCTTCATGAATGGCTTCGGAGGTGCTCGGGTGCGCGTAGCAGGTCAGGGCCAGGTCCTCGGCGCTGGAGCCGAACTCCATGGCGATCACGCCCTGGGCGATCAGCTCGCCGGCGTGCTGGCTGACGATGTGCATGCCCAGGATGCGATCGGTCTCGGCGTCGGCGATGATCTTGGCCATGCCCTCGGGGGCGTTGTTGGCCAGCGCCCGGCCGTTGGCCGAAAACGGGAAGGAGCCGGTCTTGACCTCGATGCCCTTGGCCTTGGCCTCCTGCTCGTTCATGCCGACCCAGGCCACTTCCGGCGAGGTGTAGATCACGCTGGGAATGGCATCGTAGTTCATCTCGGCCTTGTGGCCGGCGATGATGTCGGCCACCATCACGCCCTCCTCGGAGGCCTTGTGCGCCAGCATCGGACCGCGCACGCAGTCGCCGATGGCGTAGATGCCCGGCACGCTGGTGCGGCACTGGTCGTCGACATGGATGAAGCCGCGCTCGTCCAGGCCCACGCCGACGCCCTCGGCAACCACGCCCTGGGTGTAGGGGCGGCGGCCGACGCAGACGATCAGCTTGTCGAAGGTCTGCTCCTGGTCGCCGCTGCCGTCGCTGTACTTGACCAGCACCTCGTTGCCCTTGACCTCGGAGCCGGTGACGCGGGCGCCGAGCTTGATGTCCAGGCCCTGCTTCTTGAGCAGCTTCTGGGTCTCCTTGGCCACGTCCTTGTCGACCATCGGCAGGAAGGTGTCCATGGCCTCGAGCACGACGACCTCCGAGCCCAGGCGGCTCCACACGCTGCCCAGCTCCAGGCCGATGACGCCGGCGCCGATCACGCCCAGGCGCCCCGGCACCTCGGTGAACTCCAGGGCGCCGGTGGAGGTGACGACGATGTCCTCGTGCAGCGGGGTCGGCGGGATCTCCACCGGTACCGAGCCCGCGGCGATGACGATGTTGTCGGCCTCATAGGTGGTCTTGCCGCCGTCGTGGCCGGTGACCTCAACCTGCTTGGAGCCGGTCACCTTGCCGGTGCCGTCGATGGCCGTCACGCCGTTGGCCTTGAACAGGGCGCTGATGCCGCCGACGTTCTTGGCGATGACGGAGTCCTTGAACTCCAGCATCTTGGCCACGTTGGGCTTGGGCGCTTCCAGGTCGATGCCGATCTCGGCGAAGTGATCGCGCGCCTCGACGAACTTGTGGGAGGTCTCGAGCAGCGCCTTGGAGGGTATGCAGCCCACGTTCAGGCAGGTGCCGCCGTGCACGGTCTTGCCTTCCTTGTTGACCCACTTCTCGACGCAGGCGGTCTTCAGCCCCAGCTGGGCGGCGCGGATGGCGGCCACGTAGCCCCCGGGGCCCGCACCGATGACGATCACATCAAATTTGTCGGCCATGTGCTTTTCCTGTTGATCGGTTCGCGTTTGAGTCCGTTGATTCGGGCGCCGTCAGATGTCCAGCAACAGGCGCGCCGGATCCTCGAGCAGCTCCTTGATGGTGACCAGGAACTGCACCGCATCCTTGCCGTCGATCATACGGTGGTCGTATGACAGGGCCAGGTACATCATCGGGCGGATCTCGACCTTGCCGTTGACGGCCATGGGTCGCTCCTGGATCTTGTGCATGCCGAGGATGGCGGTCTGCGGCGGGTTGAGGATCGGGGTCGACATCAGCGAGCCGAAGATCCCGCCGTTGGTGATGGTGAAGGTGCCGCCCTGCATCTCGTCGATGCCGAGCTTGCCGTCGCGCGCACGCTTGCCGAAGTCGACGATGCCCTTCTCGACGTCGGCGATCTTCATGCTGTCGGTGTCGCGCAGCACCGGCACCACCAGGCCGCGATCGGTGGAAACCGCCACGCCGATGTCCTGATAGCCGTGGTAGACGATGTCGCTGCCGTCGATGGAGGCATTGACGTCGGGGAAGCGCTTGAGCGCCTCGGAGGCCGCCTTGACGAAGAAGCCCATGAAGCCGAGCTTGACGTCGTGGGCCTTCAGGAAAGTGTCCTTGTACTGCGCGCGCAGCTCCATCACCGCGCCCATGTCCACCTCGTTGTAGGTGGTGAGCATGGCGGCGGTCTGCTGGGCCTGGACCAGGCGCTTGGCAATGGTCTGGCGCAGCCGGCTCATCGGCACGCGCTTCTCGGGACGCTCGCCCTCGAAGGCCGGTGCCGCGGCGCCGGACGGCTTGGGAGCGGCGGCCGGCGCCGCGCTCTTCTTGGCCGTGCCGGCCTGCACGGCGCGCTGCACGTCCTCCTTGAGGATGCGGCCGCCCTTGCCGGTGCCCTCGATCTTGCCGACGTCAAGGTCGTGCTCGGCGACCAGCTTGCGCGCGGCCGGGGCGAGGATCTTGTCGCCGATCTTCTCGTCGGCACCGACGGCAGCGCCGGCCTCGTCCCGGTCGCCGCTGGACTCGGCGGGGCTGCCTGCGCCACCCGCACCTTCGGTGAAGATCGCCAGCACCGCCTCGGACTCGACCTGGCTGCCCTCTTCGGCCTTGATCTCGGCGATGGCGCCATCGGCCGGCGCGACCACCTCGAGCACCACCTTGTCGGTCTCGATGTCGGCCAGCACGTCGTCGCGCTTGACCGCCTCGCCGACCTTCTTGTGCCAGGTGGCCACGGTGCCTTCCTGGATCGACTCGGGGAAGGTCGGCGCCTTCACCTCGTGGGACTTGCCGCCGCCGGCCGGGGCGGCCGTGGCTGCGCTGTTCGACTCGGCCTTGTCCTCGGCCTTCTCGCGCTTCTGCTCGCCACCCTTGTCGGAACCCTTGGCAGCGCCCTCACCGATCTTGCCCAGCACCTGCTCGGACTGCACGGTGTCGCCCTCCTCCACCAGCACCTCGGAGAGGGTGCCGGCCTCGGGCGCCACCACTTCGAGCACCACCTTGTCCGTTTCGATCTCGACGATCAGCTCATCGCGCTCGACGCTATCCCCCGGCTTCTTGTGCCAGGCGGCCACGCTGCCTTCGGCAACGGATTCCGGAAAGGTGGGCGCTTTGATCTCGGTAGCCATGTCGTTTCCCTTGTATGTTCTCTCTCGTCCCGGTGGTGTCGCTCAGACGCTGAAGGCGTCTTCCACCAGCTGGCGCTGCTGTTCGGTGTGGACGGACATGTAGCCCGCCGCGGGTGCCGCCGACGCCGGGCGACCGGCGAACTTGAGCTCGCCGCCCAGGCCGCTCTTGAGCATCTCGGCCACCGCCCGCATGTGGTGCTGGCTCGAGTACCAGGCGCCCTGGTTGAGCGGCTCCTCCTGACACCAGACCATGCTCTCGAGGTTGACGTACTCCTTCAGCGCCTCGAACAGCTCCTCCTTGGGGAAGGGGTAGAGCTGCTCGACGCGCACGATGGCGGTATCGTCGATCTCGTTCTCCGCACGCCAGGCCGCCAGGTCGTAGTAGACCTTGCCGGCACACATGATGACCCGCTTGACACGCTGGGCCGCGAGATCGCCCTGGTCCGGCAGCACCATGTGGAAATGGCCGTTGGCCAGATCGTCGAGGCTCGAGGTCGCCTCCTTGTGGCGCAGCAGGCTCTTCGGCGACATCACCACCAGCGGCTTGCGCAGCGGGCGAATCACCTGGCGCCGCAGCAGATGGAAGATCTGCGCCGGGGTGGTCGGCACGCAGACCTGCATGTTGTGCTCGGCGCACATCTGCAGGAAGCGCTCGAGACGCGCGGACGAGTGCTCCGGGCCCTGCCCCTCGTAACCGTGGGGCAGCAGCATGGTCAGCCCGCACAGCCGGCCCCACTTGGTCTCGCCGGAGGAGATGAACTGGTCGACCACCACCTGGGCGCCGTTGAAGAAGTCGCCGAACTGCGCCTCCCAGATCACCAGGTCGTTGGGGGCGGTGGTGGCGTAGCCGTACTCGAACGCCAGTACCGCCTCCTCGGAGAGGAAGGAGTCGTGGATGGTGAAGCGCGGCTGACCGTCGGCCAGGTGCTGCAGCGGCACGTAGGTCGAGCCGTCCTTCTGGTTGTGCACCACCGCATGGCGGTGGGAGAAGGTGCCGCGGCCCACGTCCTGGCCGGTGATGCGCACCGGATGCCCCTCGTCGAGCAGCGTGGCGTAGGCCAGGGTCTCGGCGAAGCCCCAGTTCAGGCCCAGGCCGCCGGCCTGCATCTTGCGCCGGTCCTCGTAGATCTTGGCCACCTGACGCTGCACCTCGACGCCGTCGGGGATCTCGCACATGCGCGCGGCGAGCCGCTGCAGGCGCTTCATCTCGACGCCGGTCTCGGCGTAACCGCTCCACTCGTGGCCGAGGTAGGGCTTCCAGTCGACGAACAGCGAGGTGTTGGGCTCCTGGACCAGGGCGTTGGCCACATGGTTGCCCGCCATCAGGTCCTCGCGATAGGTCTCGATCATCGCCTGGGCCTCGTCTTCGGACAGCACGCCCTGCTCCACCAGGCGCTGCGCGTAAAGCGTCCGCGCTGAAGGATGCTCCTTGATCTTCTGGTACATCATTGGCTGAGTGCCGGACGGCTCGTCGGCCTCGTTGTGGCCACGGCGGCGGTAACACACCAGGTCGATGACCACGTCCTTGCGGAACTGCTGACGGTAGTCCAGCGCCACCTGGGTGGCGTGCAGCACCGCATCGGGATCGTCACCGTTGACGTGGAAGATCGGCGCCTGGACCATCTTGGCGATGTCGGTGCAGTACTCGGTGGAACGCGTGTCCTGCGGGTGCGAGGTGGTGAAGCCGACCTGGTTGTTGATGACGATGTGCAGCGTGCCGCCGGTCTTGTAGGCACGGGTCTGGGACATCTGGAAGGTCTCCATGACCACGCCCTGCCCGGCGAAGGCCGCATCGCCATGCACGTTGATCGGCAGGACCTTGGTGCCCTCGAAGTCGTCGCGGCGATCCTGGCGGGCACGCACCGAGCCCTCCACCACCGGCGAGACGATCTCCAGGTGGGAGGGGTTGAAAGCCAGCGCCAGGTGCACCTCGCCGCCCGGCGTCATCACGTTGGAGCTGAAGCCCTGGTGGTACTTGACGTCGCCGGAGCCACGCTCGATCAGCTTCTTGCCGTCGAACTCGTCGATCAGCTCGGAGGGGTTCTTGCCGAGGATGTTGACCAGCAGGTTGAGGCGGCCGCGGTGGGCCATGCCGATGACGACTTCCTTGACCCCGTAGCCGCCGCCACGCTGGATCAGCTCGTCCATCATGGGAATGAACGCCTCGCCGCCCTCGAGACCGAAGCGCTTGGTGCCGGGGTACTTGGAGGCCAGGTAGTTCTCGAGGCCCTCCGCGGCGGTCAGGCGCTCCAGCAGGTGCTTGCGCACCTCGGCGCTGTACTTGGGTGCCGAGCGTACCGACTCGAAGCGCTGCTGCAGCCAGCGCTTCTCCTCGGTATCGACGATGTGCATGATCTCGCAGCCGATCGAGCGACAGTAGGTCTGCTCCAGCGCCTCGACGATCTCGCGCAGCGGCGCCTTGTCCATCCCCAGAAAGAAAGAGCCGGTCTGGAACTCGGTGTCCAGATCGGCCGGTGAAAGCTGGTGGAAGGAGAGGTCGAGGTCGGGAATGGGGGCCTGGCTGCGCAGCTTGAGCGGGTCGATGTCGGCCTTCTGGTGACCTCGGAAGCGGTAGGCGTTGATCAGCTGCAACACCTTGACCTGCTTCTTGCTCTCGCCGCTGTCGGCGGCGGCCGCGGTGACCCGACGCGCGCGTGCCAATTGCTGGAACTGATCGCGCACGGTGCTCAAGGGGACGTCATGGGTGGCGCTGCCATCGACGCTCGGCAGCTGATCGAAGTAGCTCCGCCATTCGTCGGGCACGGAACCTGGGTCGGCGAGGTATTGCTCGTAGAGCGCTTCCACATAGTGAACGTTGCTGCCGCTCACGTGGGAGCTGTTCCACATCAACTCCATTATGCCTTGTTGCATCTCTCGGTCACCCTACACTGATGGGGTGTTGTCGGCGCCGTTGCGGGCCAGCCGCGACGGCTTGGCTGGTGCCCTGCCGGAGGGGCGTCTTCTCTATCCCGGCGGCTCCGGCCGCGAGGCCGGAATCCTTGCAATTCATGCTCAAGAGCCGGTACCTCTGGCACCGGCTCTCTTGCTTGTCGTCGGCGAGCCGACCGCGACACGACGTCGCGGTCGAACTGCGGCCAGTATGATAGCAAGCTACGCGCCACGATTTAAGTGGCATTCGCCAGCAGCATGTCGCGGATCTTGCCGATCGCCCGCGTGGGGTTGAGCCCCTTGGGGCAGACCGCGACGCAGTTCATGATGCCGCGGCAGCGGAACACGCTGAACGGATCCTCCAGCTCGGCCAGGCGCTCGCGGGTCGCGGTATCGCGCGAGTCCGCCAGGAAGCGGTAGGACTGCAGCAGGCCGGCCGGGCCGACGAACTTGTCCGGGTTCCACCAGAACGACGGGCAGGAGGTCGAACAGCAGGCGCACAGGATGCACTCGTAGAGGCCGTCGAGCTTGTCGCGGTCCTCCGGCGACTGCAGGCGTTCGATGGCCGGCGCCGGGGTGTCGTTCTGCAGGTACGGCTGGATGCGCTCGTACTGCTTGTAGAACAGCCCCATGTCGACCACCAGGTCGCGCACCACCGGCAGGCCCGGCAGCGGGCGCAGCACCAGCTTGTTGTCCTTGACCACGTCGGACAGCGAGGTGATGCAGGCAAGGCCGTTCTTGCCGTTCATGTTCATGCCGTCGGAGCCGCACACGCCCTCGCGGCAGCTGCGGCGGAAGGCCAGGGTGGTGTCCTCGGCCTTGAGCATCTCCAGCACGTTGAGCACCATCAGGTCGCGGCCCTGGGTGTCGAGCTGGTACTCCTGCATGTAGGGTGCGGAGTCGGTTTCCGGGTTGTAGCGGTAGATGGATACCTGAAGCATCTCGTGACTCCCCCTTAATAGGTACGGACTTTCGGCTCGAAGGTGTCGACGGTCTTCGGCTTGAAGTTGACGTCGCGCTTGCCGACCCGCTTCTCGGCCGGGAAGTACATGGAGTGCTTCAGCCAGTTGGCGTCGTCGCGGTCCGGGTAGTCGTAGCGCGAATGGGCACCACGGCTCTCCTTGCGCTCCAGCGCCGCGATGGCGGTGGCCTCGGCCACTTCCATCAGGTTGTCGAGCTCGAGCGCCTCGACGCGGGCGGTGTTGAAGGCGCCGGACTTGTCGACCAGGTGCGCCTCGGCGATGCGACCACGCAGGTCGGCCAGTTTCTTGACCCCCTCCTGCATGTGATCCTCCTGGCGGAACACGCCGAAGGCGTTCTGCATGATGCCCTGCAGCTCGGTCTTGAGCGCCGCCACGGACTCGCCGCCGGTGGATTCGTTCCAGCGGGTCATGCGCTTCATCGCCGCCTCGATGTCGGACTCGGAGGCGTCGAGGTAGTCGATGCCCTCGTTGAGCGCGCCCTCGATGAACATCCCGGCGGCGCGGCCGAACACCACCAGGTCGAGCAGCGAGTTGCCGCCCAGGCGGTTGGCGCCGTGCACCGAGACGCAGGCCGCCTCGCCGCAGGCGAACAGGCCGCCCACGATGCGGTCGTTGCCGTCGGCGTCCTGCATGATCGCCTGGCCGTGCACGTTGGTCGGAATCCCGCCCATCATGTAGTGGCAGGTCGGCACCACCGGAATCGGCGCATTGGTCGGGTCGACGTGGGCGAAGATCTTCGACAGTTCGCTGATGCCGGGCAGGCGCTTGTTGAGCACCTCCTCGCCCAGGTGGTCGAGCTTGAGGAAGACGTGGTCGCCCTTCTCGCCGCAGCCGCGGCCCTCGAGGATCTCCATGACCATGGAGCGCGCCACCACGTCGCGGCCGGCGAGGTCCTTGGCGTTGGGCGCGTAGCGCTCCATGAAGCGCTCGCCGTCCTTGTTGACCAGGTAGCCGCCCTCGCCGCGGCAGCCCTCGGTGACCAGCACGCCGGCACCGTAGATGCCGGTGGGGTGGAACTGCCACATCTCCATGTCCTGCATCGGGAAGCCGGCGCGCAGCGCCATGCCGATGCCGTCGCCGGTATTGATCAGGGCGTTGGTGGTGGAGGCGTAGATGCGACCCGCACCGCCGGTGGCCATGACGGTGGCCTTGGACTTGACGTGCACGACTTCGCCGGTCTCGATGCACATGGCGATGCAGCCCACCACGTCGCCATTGGCGTTCTTGACCAGATCGACCGCGAACCACTCGTTGAGGAAGGTGGTGTTGTTCTTCAGGTTGTTCTGGTAAAGCGTGTGCAACAGGGCATGGCCGGTACGGTCGGCCGCCGCGCAGGTCCGCGCCGCCTGACCGCCTTCGCCGAAGTTCTTCGACTGGCCGCCGAACGGACGCTGGTAGATGCGGCCGTTGTCGAAGCGCGAGAACGGCAGGCCCATGTGCTCGAGCTCGAAGACCGCCTTGGGGCCCTCGGAGCACATGTACTCGGCGGCGTCCTGGTCGGTGATGTAGTCGCCGCCCTTGACGGTGTCGTACATGTGCCAGCGCCAGTCGTCGTTGGGGTCGGCCGAGGCGATGGCGCAGGTGATTCCGCCCTGGGCGGACACGGTGTGCGAGCGGGTCGGGAAGACCTTGGACAGCACGGCGGTCTTCTTGCCGGACTTGGCCAGCTCGAGCGCGGCGCGCAGGCCGGAACCGCCACCGCCGATGATGATGGCGTCGTAGGACAAGGTACGCATGTTAGACATGAATCAGGCTCCCCACAGAACGGTAATGCCCCAGACCAGAAACACGAACACGGCCAGGATGATGACGACCTGGGCACCGAGGCGCACGGGCGTGGACTTGAGGTAGTCGGTGGTCACGGTCCACAGGCCGATCCAGGCGTGCGCGGCGAGAGAGATGAAGGCCAGCAGGGAGAAGATGCGCATCCAGGTCTGGGCAAAGAGCTGGCTCCAGGTGACGTAGTCGAGCCCGGGATTGAACAGCAGGTACGCGACGATGAAGACCGTATAGAGCGCCAGGATGATGGCCGAGACCCGCTGGATCAGCCAGTCGGAGAGGCCGCTGCGACCCAGATTGGTGATGTTGGTTACCATACCCAGACTCCCGCCAGAATGATCAGGACGGCACTCAGGACCACGGTGGCCTGTGCCTTCTTGACGCCCCCTTCAAGGGTCACGCCATAACCGGCATCCATCAGCATATGCTTGATGCCAGCCACGAAGTGAAAGGCCAGGGCCGACAGCAGGCCCCAGGCGATCAGCTTCGCCAGGATATTGTTGGCCAGGGCATCCTTGACGGCCGCAAACCCCGCGGGGGAAGACAGCGACTTGTCGAGGGCCCAGAAGGCGAAGACGAGACCAACGAACAGGATTACGCCGGTGATGCGGTGGGCGATCGACGTCAAGGCGGGAAGCGGGAAGTGGATCGTGGTGAGATCTAGGTTGACGGGTCGTTTGCTATTCACGGCTCTATACACACTCTCTTGGCTCGCTCTACATCCGATGGGACCAGGCTCGAGCGGGCGGTGGTTTGAGGTAGGGGGCTCGCCGCTGCCGGACGGGCATGACAACGAGTACCTGCCAGTCGCGCGGAGTGGATTATAGGGACATGAATCCCTAGTGACAAATGCCCGCCGCCCCGACTCGACCATGGTACAAGCCTGCCGGCGCGCGCATGACGACCGCCGCGCGGGCTGCTGACGGCAGGCCGGCCGCCGGCGAGGCCTCCCGGTGGTGCAGAGCACCATTTTTCAGCCAGATATTATACAAAACAAAAGACTTTGCATAAGTAGCAGGTCTCTTTGGCCCAATTGACAATCCCGGGAACGCTTCTATAGTGGGCGAACCTTTTTCGCGGGCCAGCGCTTCAACAGGGTTTGCGAAAGAATGAGTTAACGTTCTATTCGACTTCGAGAGGAGGCCAGAATGGCTGACAGGAAAGCGACACTGACGGTAGACGGCCTGGACAAGACGATCGAATTGCCGGTCTACTCAGGTACCCTGGGCCCTGACGTGGTCGATGTTCGCGGCCTCGGTGCCGAAGGCCTGTTCACCTACGACCCCGGCTTCATGGCGACCTCCTCCTGCCAGTCGGCGATCACCTACATCGATGGCGCCAAGGGCGTGCTGCTGCACCGCGGCTATCCGATCGACCAGCTGGCCAAGGAGTCCAACTTCGTCGAGCTGTGCTACATGCTGCTGTTCGGCGAGCTGCCCACCGACGCGCAGTATGCCGACTTCGAGTCGCGGGTCCGCAACCACACCATGGTCCACGACCAGATCAACAACTTCTTCAAGGGCTTCCGCCGCGATGCCCACCCGATGTCGATCCTGTGCGGCGTGGTCGGCGGCCTGGCGGCCTTCTACCACGACCACCTTGACATCACCGTCGAGGAAGACCGCGTCATCAGCGCGATCCGCCTGATCGCCAAGATGCCGACCATCGCCGCGATGTCCTACAAGTACAACGTCGGCCAGCCGTTCAACTACCCGCGCAACGACCTGAGCTATGCAGAGAACTTCCTCTACATGATGTTCAGCAACCCGTGCGAGGAGTACAAGGTCAACCCGGTCTACGCCAAGGCCATGGACCGCATCTTCATGCTCCACGCGGACCACGAGCAGAACGCCTCGACCTCCACGGTGCGCCTGGCGGGCTCCACCGGCGCCAACCCCTTCGCCTGCATCAGCGCCGGCATCGCCGCGCTATGGGGTCCGGCCCACGGCGGCGCCAACGAGGCGGTGCTGAAGATGCTCGACGAGATCGGCGACGACTCCGAAGAGAACATCCAGCGCTTCATCGACAAGGCCAAGGACAAGGACGACCCGTTCAAGCTGATGGGCTTCGGCCACCGCGTCTATCGCAACTTCGACCCCCGCGCCAAGGTGATGAAGGAGACCTGCGACGAGGTGCTGGCCGAGCTGGGCATCGACGACCCGCAGCTCAAGATCGCCAAGCGCCTGGAGCAGATCGCCCTGGAGGACGAGTACTTCGTCGAGCGCAAGCTCTACCCCAACGTCGACTTCTACTCCGGCATCATCCTCAAGGCGATGGGCATCCCGACCAACATGTTCACGGTGATCTTCGCCGTGTCGCGCACCATCGGCTGGATCTCCCACTGGCACGAGATGCTCAGCGACGACTACAAGATCGGTCGCCCGCGCCAGCTCTATACCGGCCACGCGCAGCGCGACTATCCTGCCAAGTGATCCGGCAGGCCGCGGCCCTGCCGCAGCGCCACCCCTCGCAGAGAGCCGCCCCCCCGGGCGGCTCTCCGCTTTTCGTCAGCATGACAGGAGGAGTCTCCGATGAGCCAGAGCATTTCCACCGTCGCCTTCATCGGCCTGGGCGTGATGGGCTACCCCATGGCCGGCCACCTGGCCCGGGCCGGGCGCGAGGTGCGCGTCTACAACCGCACCGCCGCCAAGGCCAAGGCGTGGGTCGCCGAGTACGGCGGCAGTCACCATGACACGCCCGAGGAGGCCGCCCGCGGCGCCGACCTGGTGCTGGTCTGCGTGGGCAACGACGACGACGTCCGGCAGGTCACGCTGGGCGAACGGGGCGCCCTCTCGGCCATGCGCGCCGGCAGCCTGCTGGTCGACCATACCACCGCCTCGGCCGACCTCGCCGAACAGCTCGATGCGGCCTGCCGCGAACGCGACATCGGCTTCGTCGACGCCCCGGTCTCGGGCGGCCAGCAGGGCGCCGAGAATGGCGCCCTGACGATCATGTGCGGTGGCGAACAGGCCGATTTCGAGCGCACCGAGCCCGTGCTGGCCCACTATGCCCGCGCCGTCAGCCTGATGGGACCGGCCGGCAGCGGCCAGTTGACCAAGATGGTCAACCAGATCTGCATCGCCGGGCTGGTCCAGGGCCTGGCCGAGGGCCTGCACTTCGCCGAACAGGCCGGCCTCGACCCGCAGCGCGTGGTCGACGTCATCTCCAAGGGAGCCGCCGGCTCGTGGCAGATGGAGAACCGCCACAAGACCATGATCGCCGACGAGTACGAGCACGGCTTCGCCGTCAACTGGATGCGCAAGGACCTGGGCATCTGCCTCGAGCAGGCGCGCCGCCTCCAGGCCCGCCTGCCCGTCACCGCGCTCGTCGACCAGTTCTACGGCGATGTCCAGGTGATGGGCGGGGGCCGCTGGGACACCTCCTCCCTGCTGCGCCGCCTGCGTGCGCTCGGGCGCGACTAGCGGCTCACGGAGCCGGCACGCCGAGGGGTGTCCCCTAACCGCGACACCCCCTCAGCGAAAAGTACCAGAAAAGTACCAGCACGCTCTTGACAGCCCACACTTTACACGGAGCGAATCCCGGCTCTCGAGCGCCCTGAACGTTTTCCACACATTCTGTGGATAACCCTGTTCACAACCGCAAGAAAACGGCATCAAATCGGCATGAGAAGGGGGTTGGCGTTAGATTGATCACTTTTTGATCAATCTTAACTTATTGAACTACAAGGTTTTTTGCGAATGCACACTGAAAAGCGGCCGTTTCGGCGGATGACGCACAGGAGCATGGTCGAGACACTGCACAAGTGGACAAGTCAAGCCCAAAACGCAGTAAAAATAGGCGCTTCAATGGACTTTTCACGTAGCGGGAGCCTGCCGCGGACGATGCGCGCGGCAGCATCACCCGAGACGGCTCGGGTGTCGCAAAAGAGATACAGACAGGAGTACGCTGCGGAAATCGAAGTGGCGTCCCATAGGGGGTTCGAACCCCTGTTCCCGCCGTGAAAGGGCGGTGTCCTGGACCACTAGACGAATGGGACGCAACGCCTTCATGCACTGGCACGCCGCACTTGGTGGAGCCTAGCGGGATCGAACCGCTGACCTCGACACTGCCAGTGTCGCGCTCTCCCAGCTGAGCTAAGGCCCCACGTGCGTGCCTTGAAGACGGGGCGTAGGTTACTGATTCACCCCATCTTCGTCAACACTTTCCTTCCCTTCTCTTCAAGGGGCGAAGCGCCGCGACTCCTTCTTCAGGCGGCGCAGCCCGACTTACAGCTCCCTGTACTCCTTCTCGAAGCGCTTGGCCTGCTTCTTGGAGACTCCGCCGAGCACGTCGATGGCATGGCGCAGCCGTGCCCGGGTCACGTCGGAACCGAGGATCGCCATGGCATCCATGACCGAGGTGCTGGCCGTGGAACCGGTCACGGCGATGAACACCGGCGCCAGGAAGTCCTTCATCTTGAGGCCGAAATGGCCCGCCAACGCCTTGACCTCGGCGAGCAGCGTCTCCTTGTGCCAGGCAGGCACCGCCTCGAAGCGCCACACCAGGAACTGCAACAGCTTGAGCAGCTCCTCGCGGTCCAGCTTGACGGCCTCGAAATCCTCTTCGCGAATCGCGGGCACCCCGCCGAAGAAATGGCCGGCCAGCGGCGCCACCTGGGACAGCGTCTCTACCCGGGTACGCACCTGGGGCAGGATCTGGCCGACATACTTCTCATTGAACGCCCACTCCTTCAACGCCTCGAGGAAGGCCCGGTCGTCGAGGTCCTCACGGATATAGAGGCCGTTGAGCCAGGTCAGCTTCTCCAGGTCGAAGACCGGGCCGCCCAGCGACACCCGCTGGATGTCGAAGTGGGCCATCATCTCGTCGAGGCTGAACTTCTCGCGCTCGTCGGGCATCGACCAGCCCATCCGCCCCAGGTAGTTGATCACCGCCTGGGGCAGGAAGCCCATGCGCCGGTAGTAGTTGATGGAGGTCGGGTTCTTGCGCTTGGAGAGCTTCGACTTGTCGGGATTGCGCAGAAGGGGCATGTGGCACAGTACCGGCATGTCCCAGCCGAAGTACTCGTAGAGCAGCTGGTGCTTGGGCGCCGAGTTGATCCACTCCTCCCCGCGCAGCACGTGGGTAATGCCCATCAGATGATCGTCCACCACGTTGGCCAGATGGTAGGTGGGCATGCCGTCGGACTTGAGCAGCACCTGGGCGTCCACCTGCGCCCAGTCGACCTCGATGGGGCCCCGCAGCATGTCGTCGATCACGCAGGTACCGCTGGTGGGCACCTTCATGCGTACCACGTAGGGCCAGCCTTCACGCTCACGCCGGGCTGCCTCCCCCTCCGGCAGCGCCAGGTCCGAGGGCTTGAGCGCCAGGTGCAGGCC
The DNA here is from genome assembly GCF_003254665.1 of Billgrantia lactosivorans. Classification (GTDB taxonomy): domain Bacteria; phylum Pseudomonadota; class Gammaproteobacteria; order Pseudomonadales; family Halomonadaceae; genus Halomonas; species Halomonas lactosivorans. The sequence goes on from NZ_QHGY01000001.1 coordinate 1,117,149, forward strand.
GGAGGCCTTGCGCGCCTCGCGCAGCTCGTCGAGCTCCTCGCTGGTGCGGTAGCACTTGAAGGCATGCCCCGCCTCGATCAGCTGCCGGGCGTACTGGGCGTAGATATCGCCACGCTCGCTCTGCCGATAGGGGCCGTGCGGGCCACCCACGTCGGGCCCCTCGTCCCACTCGAGCCCCAGCCAGCGCAGCGAGTCGAGGATCATCTGCTCGGACTCCTGCGTGGAACGCACCCGGTCCGTGTCTTCGATGCGCAGGATGAACTGCCCGCCGTGCTGCCTCGCAAAGCAGAGATTGAACAACGCGATGTAGGCAGTTCCAACGTGCGGGTCGCCGGTGGGTGACGGCGCAATGCGAGTACGTACAGTCATGTCGTCCTATATCCAGTCGGGGTATGCATAGGGCGGCATTATACGCACCTGGCTCGGCGCAGACAGCCGCGCCAGCGCTTGGCTCGCGACAGGCGATGTGTCCCGACAGGCATAGAATGATTCTAATTTTCTGATGCAAGGCACTGACAAAGAAAAGTAAATTTATCGTTGAAGCGTTAAATTTGCACAGTTAACACAGATCATTGACTATCGCCCTACTTCGGTACCAACAGTCGCCAGGTTGATTGAAATGGATGCATTGGGTGAAAGAATCAAGCACTTACGATTGCAGGCAAACCTGAACAAGGCCGCGCTGGCAAGGAAGGTGGGGGTTTCCGATGTCACGATCTCGTACTGGGAGTCGGGTGCCATCAAGCAGATCGGCCACGAGAGGCTGGTGGCACTGGCAGACGCCCTCGGCTGTTCGCTGGCCCAGCTGCTCGAAGGCGAGGCAAGGTTGACACCGGCACCGCTCTACCTGCGCGGCCAGCCTCCTGTGCCATGGCTGGACCCCAATGCCAATCGTTTCATGATCTCCAATGAAATCCTGGCAGGCGTCGATTGGCAGGGTGAGTGCTACCTCGTCACCCCGGCGCCGGGAGAGCGGTTCGATTACCTCGATAGCGGCGATCTCGCTGCCTTCGGCCCCACGGAACGCTGCGACCAGCCTGGACGTTACCTGATCGAAGGGGCCGGAGGGCTGTATATCGGCCAGCTCGAGCAGGGCGAGCGCGGCGAACTGCTGTTCAGCAGCGGAGCGGATGACACGGCGGTGCCGGTCCCGCTGGAGACGTCCGAGAGAGTCGTGGGAAGGCTGCTGGCTTGCTGGCGCATGGAGAGCGCCTGAGGGCTACCACGCTCACTCGACTTCCAGCATTTCCACCTGATCGGAGGCCCGGCGTGGCTCGCTGCCGATCAGGTAGCGACGCGAGTAGCTCGCCACCTGCCCCAGGCCATGACGGCCGTTTCGCACCAGCGGTCCCTCGAGGTGCTCGCCCTTGTCGCCGATCCGCTCTCGTACGGCGGCGGGCTGGACGCTGGCTTCCACCAGGTTGACGGTTATGGTGTAGCCACCGTCGGGAAGGCCGCTACCCGGCCCGAAGGGGCCCGCGGCAAAGCGCCGCCCCGCTACCGAGGTCCGCGATTGCCAGCGCACGCCGCTCAGCTCCCGCTCCATCACGATCAGAAGCCGCGCGTCGTCGGGCAGATTGGTGTCCCCTTCGAGCATGAGCCGACGATCCTCGCGAAGCGTTGCCGACACGGCAATCTCCACCGATAGTGGCTCCACTGCGACCGGCGCCTCGGCCGCCCGGGTGGCGTCGGCAGACGGCTCCTGCCGCTCCTGCTGCTCCTGCTGTTGCTCTCCGTCCGTCCGGGGGGTCTGGGTGCCGTCGTCATCGCCACCGCAACCCGATAGCCACAGCACCGCCAACAGCCCTGCGCAGGAACGACGCCAAGCCCTCATGCCCTTCTCCTGACCGAAAGTCGATCCCCTAGACTAGCATTGTGGCGGTCAGCACGTCCTGCCCGGGGCGGTCAGGGCTCCCCTTCCAGCTCGGCACAGTCGAGGCAGAGGGTGGCATAGGGAATCGCTTCGAGTCGCCGGGGATCGATCGGCTCGCCGCAGCGTTCACACAGCTCGCCCTCCCCCTCCTCGATACGCTCGAGCGCATGCAGGACCTGCCTCAACTCCTCTTCGGCCTCCTCCTCGAGGGCATCGATCACGTCCTCGTTCTCGAGCTCGATGGCCTGCTCCTCCATGTCCCGATCGAGGGGGTTCTCCAGGCGCAACTTGTGGACCTTGTAGCGGTCAACCCGCTCGACCAGCTCATCGCGCAGCGCTTCCAGCTCGGCTTGACGATCTTGCATGGGAAACCTCCGTTGGTGACGGCCCACTCCCTTGTAATAGCACAGCAGATCGTGCACCGGAGGCGACACGCTGTCAGGGGTTCGTCGTGCCGGCCTGGAAGACGAGGGGGTAGCGGCTCTCCTCGTAGGGCAGGCAGGGGAAGACCTGCTCGCCCAGCTGCATGAGCCGAGCGCTGATCTGCGAGCACTCCTCCACGCTCAGGAAGGGACCGATGCGTTGCTCCTGGCCCCGCGCATGGAAGGCAAATTCATACAACCCCGGCTGCAAGCGCGTCTGCTCGCGCAGGCGATCGGCATAGGTATCGACCAGCGCGGCCGCGTCACTGAAGATGCCGCACAGGTTCTCATAGCGGGACAGGGTAAAGGAACGGGAACCGGTCGCCTCGCTCTCGTCCAGGTGCGTGAGCATCAGGCAGTAGTATTTCTTGTTGTCGAGAATGCTCAGCGAGCGCGTAAAGAGCTCATGGCTGATGCGCATGAGCTCGGCGGCATCCTCGCTGTAGGCGCCACTCTGCTCCTCGTATCGGGTCGTCTCCGGCTCCTGCCCGACGGCCATGTCGGTGTTCAGCCCGTGCGGCCAGAACAGTATCCATGCCATGAACGCCAGTATCGAGACGATGGCGATGGTAGGACCTTTCTCGCCAAGAAATTCTGATCCTGCCTTCCTGGTTAGCGTGATCATTCTTCTTCTCCTGCGTTGAGTCCCGGTCAGCTGCTGTCTGGCTTTCTCTTCCTCTCTTGCACTCCGCATTGAATGCTGATACCGAGCCCACCCGCGACCGCCTCGGCCCGTCCCGCGATGAAAAAGCCCCGCCGAGCGCCGGCCGGGGATCAGCTCGGCTGGGTTGTGGTCTTGCACGTCCCACAACAAGAAAGCCCGGCCGTCAGGCCGAGCTTCGATCTCTGCATCCGCTGCCAAACACGACGGCCCTCCTGGCCGCTTCGTTCCGGCACGCTTCCCTGACCCCGGTATCGTGACACTGTTCCTCGGCAGAAGATTTAACCTGAGTTAACCGAAATGACACGAATTTAATCGAAAAACCGGTCTTCCTGCATAATATGTAAACCAGCTGAAACCAAATCAGGCGTTCCGGATAGCCGAGGATCAGCAAAAAGAAAGCCCGGCACCAGGCCGGGCTTCAATTCTTGGTTCCTTTTCGGCTCACCATGACGACCCTGTCATGCATCCTTGGCGTCATCGAGCTTCCTCTGCTCGGTCTTCCCTCTTCCCCGCCTCCTTGCGAGATACGTGCAGCCTAATGCCGGGGAAGGGGCAATGGCTAATGAGCATAATTCATCGTCCTTCTACAGACGAAAGCTTTTCACAATACCCTTTCCCTTTGCACCGACGAAGCAAGCCAAGCCAAGCCAAGCCAAGCCAAGCCAAGCCAAGCGAACGATGCCAGTCGGCCAGCGAGGAAAAGCCCGGCCTTGCAGCCGGGCTCGGTCAGGCTCCTTCCACCCATCCTCGGCGTCCATTCCTCAAGTCCTTGAATACCGGACCATCCTGGTGCTTTCTTCCCTGCAGAGCCTCCCTGGCTCGAGCATGGAAAGCATGCCAGATGGGGCGAAGGAAAGCTGCCGCCTTCCTCCCTTCGCTGTGTAAGACATCGCCGACAAGAGACGTAATACCGCGGCCATCCTCGGCCTCGACCACCTACAATCAAGCGCTAGTGGAGCGGAAGCACCTGCCCCCTATGCAGCAGCCACTCCCATCGAGTTTCGCAAGATCAAGCGCAAGAAATGTGCATCGAGCGGACTCCACAACTCAAGACAATGTACGAAAAAAGGACAACCCCCTCGCCTAGGGCAAGGGGGTTGACGAATTGCACCATGCTTCAACGCCGCTGGAACTCCCTGGCCATCCTGACCTCCTGTCTCGATCGGCCTTCCCTGTTCCTCCCGCTGGCCTTCCTGGCCGTCGAGGCTTCCTGCCTTCGAGGGCTTCCATGCCTCGCTTACACCCTCAGAATAGTTTGGATTCTTCCTGAAGCAACACTCCCATGGAAAAGAAACGTACCCCTGTGTAACGGAACGAAAGGCAGCGGCACGCCCGCTTTGCTTCGCCTCACTCGTTTCCTCCTGGCTGAGAAAATGCGTAGGCCTTGACGAAAAAACCCGGCCTTTCGGCCGGGCTATGTCTGCGTCTCCCTACATCAACCTCAAGCATCCTGCTCGAGCATCCCTGGTGCGTGAGCCGTCCCTGACTCGGTCTTCCGTGCCGGGCTCTCCCTGCCCGATGCCTACACTGTGACAGCTCAGCAACGGGGAGTTCCTTAACCTGAGATAAGTCAGCGGCCATGCGTCCCCCTGCAGCAGAGCCCCGCCATCAGGCTAACTTGCATTAGCGCTTGCCTGTTGCCTGGAAGCGACGACATCGAGAATACTGTACAAAAATACAGATTCACAAAGGGACTCCTCATGACACCGGCAAACCCCACCCCGGCGCATCCCGAACCGCCAACGCTTGCGCTCCCCTATCCCCTCGCCCTGGGCCGCGCCGGGCTCTCGGGCTTCCCCAGCCCGGCACAGGACTACGAGGGCCGCACCCTCGACCTCAACGAACGGCTGGTCAAGCGCCCCTCGGCCACGTTCTTCATGAGCGTCACCGGCGACAGCATGGAGCGCCTGGGTATCCACGAGGGCGACCTGCTGCTGGTCGACCGCTCGCTCGAGCCCCGCCCCGGGCACATCATCGTCGCCATGGTCGACGGCGAGATCACCGTCAAGCGCTACGAGCTGCGCGGAGAGGTACCGTGCCTCTGCTCGGGCAATCCACGCTACGCGCCGATCCCGCTGCTCGACATCGAGTGCCAGGTCTGGGGCGTGGTGCGCTCGGTCATCCACGAGTATCCGGTATGAGCATGATCGGCCTGGTCGACTGCAACTCGTTCTACGTTTCGTGCGAGCGCGTGTTTCAGCCGCGGCTCATCGGCCTGCCGGTGGGCGTGATGTCGAACAACGACGGCTGCGTCATCGCGCTCTCCGCTGAGCTCAAGGCCCTCGGCATCGGCATGGGCACGCCGGCGTTCGAACTTCAGCACCTGGTGCGCCAGGGCCGCATCCAGCTGCTGTCGAGCAACTACGAGCTCTACGGCGACATGTCGGCCCGGGTGCTGGCGGTGCTCGAGGAGTTCGCCCCGGCCGTCGAGCCCTATTCCATCGATGAGATGTTTGTGCGCCTCGACGGCTTCGCCCACGAACGGCTGCTCGCGCATGCTCGGCAGCTGCACTGCCGGGTGCGCCAGTACACCGGCATTCCCGTCTGCGTGGGCGTTGCTCCCTCTCGCACGCTGGCCAAGCTGGCCAATCGCGCGGCGAAGACGCTTCCCGCCTACGGTGGCGTATGCGTGCTCCAGCCTGGCAGTCTGGAAACGCGGACCCTGCTCAGAAAGTTCGCCCTGGGCGACGTGTGGGGCGTGGGGCGGCGGCTCGTCGAGCGCCTGGCCCTGATGGGCATCAAGAGCGCCTGGGATCTCGCCCAGGCCGACCCGAAGCGGATCCGGCGGCAATTCAGCGTCACCCTAGAGCGCACCGCCCTGGAGCTCCGGGGCATCAGCTGCATCGAGATGAACGACATCGACGAAGCCCGCCAGCGCATCATGACCAGCCGCAGCTTCGGCAAGCTGACCGACGACCTGGCCGAGATCCGCGAGGCCATGCGCCAGCACGGCCAGCGCGGCGCCGAGAAGCTGCGCCAACAGGGCAGCCTCGCCCGCGCGGTGCTGGTCTTTCTCAAGACCAACCCGTTTCGCACCGATCTGCCCCAGTATTCGCCCAGCCTGGCCGTCGAGCTGCCTCGCCCCACCGACGACAGCCGCGAGATCCTGCACGCGGCCGGCATCGCCCTGCGTCGTATTCATCGCCCGGGCTTCCTGTACCAGAAGGGCGGCGTGATGCTGCTCGACCTGATCGACGCCAGCCGGCAGCAGCTCTCGCTGCTCGACACGCCCCTGAGCGAGGCCGAGCGCCAGCGCAGCGAGAAGCTGATGAGAGTGATGGACGCGCTGAACCAGCGGATGGGGCGCGGGACCCTCAAGCTCGGCACTCCCAGCCCGGGGGCCGCCTGGCATCTGCGCTGCGCGCACCGCACCCAGCGCTACTCGACCCGCTGGGAGGAGCTGCCCGCGGTCAGGGCGCTATAAAGCGAAAAGCCCGGCCGTGAGGCCGGGCTGCATCTTCGCTTCCTTTCCACTTCCTCAGGCGTCCTGCCCGAGCATCCCTGGGACGTGAGCCTTCCATGTCTCGGTCTTCCTTGCCGGGCTCTCCTTGCCCGATAGGCACACTATGACAGCTCGCCGCCGACGGAACGTTAACCTGGGATAAGACGTGGCACGATAGTGGCTGAGGCGGCATGGCTACCTGTCCCCGCCGGTGGCTTGCCGCTCAGCTCGCCAGCTTCATGGTCACGATACCTGCGACGATCAGCAAGGCGGCGAAGATGCGCAGTGGCGACACGGCCTCGCCCAGCAGCCATACACCGACGGTGAAGGTGCCCACGGCGCCGATGCCGGTCCAGATCATGTAGGCCGTGCCCAGCGGCAGGCTGCGCATCGCCACCGCCAGCAGCCCGAACGATGCCACCATCGTCACCAGCATGACGGCGGTCGGCAGCAGGCGCGTGAAGCCGTGGGACTGCTTCATGGCGAACGCCCACGCGACCTCGAGCAGCCCGGCCAGACCGAGAAGCACCCAGGACATGGCAGATTCCCCTTTCTCGCTCGGGTCGTCCCGATATCCAAGCCCGGTATGGGGGGAGGTCGTCCTCCCGAGGGCGGGATTATAGGCCAGTGCGCCCCGCCATCAACAGGCGCGGGGCTCGCTGAGCGGCCCGATCGGTGCCGAGCGCAACACGGCCGGTACCGCGATGGGCCTCGGGAGGCAACGCACGCCACACCCCGGGCGATTTTGCACTACGCTCGACAGCAACTGGCTTCAAGGGAGGGCGACATGGACAAGGCCGTCATCGACATAATCCGCGAAAAGGAGCAGCTACCCGACAGCATGAGCGATCGCGAGATAGCCCGGGAGTACAAGGGCACCTATACCGCCGCGCGAGCCGCGGTGAGCCTGGAGCACAAGCCGCTCGACCAGGTGCTCGCGGATGCCATGGGCAAGGTGTTGCCGTTCATGAGGAAGAAGAAGTAAGGCGGGCGCCGCTGTTCTGGGCGCGCCGCTCCTTCTTGCGTACAATGGCCGGCCATCTCATTTCCGCCCCCTGCCTCTCGTCACGCGGCGCTCATGCGTTGCCGACGGACCGATGACGTATCGGTACCCTGCGAGACGGATGGCGAAGTGAGCCGGATCCAACGGTTACGACGGCAGGACCTCGGGAGGCCACCAATGAGCGACACGACTGGAAACGACCCGCTGGCACGGGCGCGCCGGTTCTCCGTGGCCCCCATGATGGACTGGACCACCCGCGACTACCGCGCCTTCGCCCGCACCCTGACCCGCCAGGCGCTGCTCTATACCGAGATGGTGACCACCGGCGCCATCCTCCACGGCAGCCCGCGCGAGCGCTTCCTCGGTCATGACGAGGTGGAGCATCCCATCGCGCTGCAGCTGGGCGGCAGCGACCCGGGCGAGCTGGCCGAGTGCGCGGCGATCGCCGAGGCATGGGGTTACGACGAGGTCAACCTCAACGTCGGCTGTCCCAGCGACCGGGTGCAGAACAACCTGATCGGCGCCTGCCTGATGGGCCACCCCGAGAAGGTGGCCGCGGCGGTGCGCGCGATGCGCGAGGCGGTGAGCATTCCGGTCACGGTGAAGTGCCGCATCGGCATCGACGACCAGGACGAGGACGCCGACCTGGAGCGCTTCATCGCCACGGTGGCGGACGCCGGCTGCGAGACGTTCATCGTGCATGCGCGCAAGGCGTGGCTGCAGGGGCTCTCGCCCAAGGAGAACCGCGACATTCCGCCGCTCAACTACCCCCGGGTGCACCGCCTCAAGGCCAGCCGGCCGGCGCTGCACATCGGCATCAACGGCGGCATCAAGACGCTGGAGGAATGCCACGAGCAGCTAAGCCACGTGGACAGCGTGATGGTCGGCCGCGAAGCCTACCAGAACCCCTGGCTGCTGGCCGGCGTGGACCAGGCGCTGTACGGCGTGCCCGGGCCGGCCGTGAGCCGGCATGCGGCGGCCCGCGCCTTCCGCCCCTACATTGCCCGCCGGCTCGAGGAGGGCGCCAAGCTCAACCACGTCACCCGCCATCTGCTGGGCCTGTTCCAGGGCCAGCCGGGCGGGCGCCGCTTCCGCCGCCACCTCTCCGAGAACGGCCATCTCGACGGCGCCTGCCTGCGGGTGTTCGACGATGCGCTGAGCCTGGTGCCGGAGAGAGACGAGAGCGCCGCCAGGCCCTGCCTTGCCGAGGCGTGATCAGTAGAGCGGGTCGGGCGGCGGCTCGAGGCTGGAATGGAAGGTCTCGATGGCGCTCTCGGCCTCCTCGATGGCGTCGAAGCGGGCGATGTGGAACAGCGCCTCGCCCTCGTTGGCCAGCGGCAGCCGGCTCATGCCGATCACGATGCCGTCTGCCATGGCCTTGACGCAGGCCTCGGCATTGCCGAAGGGGTCGGCCACCTTGCCCAGCACGTCGCCCCTGGCCACTCGTGCGCCGAGGCGCACCTTGGGCCGCAGAATGCCGTCGATGGGCGCCCGCGCCCAGCTCGAGCCGTTGGCCAGCTCCGCCGCCGGTGGCGGCCGCCGGCGATGCTCCCCCGCCAGCATGCCCAGCCGGCGCATGACCCGCAGCACGCCGCGCACCCCCGGGGCGATCGCCCACTCGTCGAAGCGCAGTGCTTCGCCGGCCTCGTAGGTCAGCACCGGGATACCGCGCGTCTGGGCATAGTGGCGCAGGCTGCCTTCGCGCAGCTCGGCGTTGAGGATCACCGGCGCGCCGAAGGCGTTGGCCATGCGCTCGGTCTCGCTGCCGGGGCTGAGCTGGGCACGGATCTGGGGCAGGTTGGTACGGTGGATGGCGCCAGTATGCAGGTCGATGATGTGGCTGGCGTGGTCGACGATCTGCTCGCGAAACAGCGCCGCCACCCGGGCCCCCAGCGACCCCGTCTCGCTGCCGGGGAAGCAGCGGTTGAGGTCGCGCCGGTCCGGCAGGTAGCGGCTGTGCTGCATGAAACCGAACACGTTGACGATGGGCACCGCGATCAGGGTGCCGTTGAGCCCTTGGATCTGCTTCGAGCGCATCAGGCGGCGCACGATCTCCACGCTGTTGATCTCGTCGCCATGAATGCCGCCGCAGACCAGCATGACCGGCCCCTGGCGGCGGCCGTGCACCACCTCGACGGGAATGTGCAGCGGGGCATGGGTGTAGAGTCGCGCCACCGGCACGTCGACCTGAAGGCGGCTGCCGGGCTTGATCCTGACGCCATTGAGCTCGAATGATGCACGGGGCATGGGCCCTTCCCGAAGCAGAACAGTGTTCGATCCGTTATACCCTGCTCCGGCGTGGAATACGAGGGCGCGGCGGCAATGGCAGGCTGCGGCGAGGCATGACATACATATATGAATGTAAACGTATCATGCTTGGGTTAGAATGACGGAAACATTGCCATGCCGAGGAGAACCGCCCCACCATGGCCCGACGTACCAAGGCAGAAGCCGCCGCCACCCGCGAAGCCCTGCTCGATGCCGCCGAGGCTGTCTTCCTCGAACGTGGCGTGGCCCGCACCTCGCTGGAGCAGATCGCCCGCGAGGCCGGCATGACCCGTGGCGCCGTCTACTGGCACTTCAAGAACAAGGCCGACCTGTTCCGTGCCATGCTGCAGCGGGTACGCATGCCGTTCGAGGAACTGGTCGAGGAGATCGGCGACCCGGAGCTGGCCAACAAGCCGCTGGAAGCCATCCGTCAGGCGTGCCAGAGCGGCTTCGCGCGCCTCGAGCAGCCGCGCTACCGGCGCGTGCACGCGATCCTGATCCACCACTGCGAGACCTTCGCCGAGATCGACCCGCTGGCGATGCAGAACGAGATGGCCGAGGAGGCCTGCGGCGCCCTGCTCGGCTACTTCACCAGCGCCGCCCGGATGGGCCACCTGCGCCCGGACCTCTCCCCGGAAGTGGCCGCCAGGCTGCTGCAGGCCATTCTCGGCGGTCTGTTCCACGACTGGCTGCGCAACTACGAGCAGTTCTCGCTGCGCGAACGCGGCACTCAGCTCATCGAGGTCCAGCTGCACCTGCTGCGCGCCGAGCGATAGCGCTACAGCGGCGCCTCGGCACCACCATGGCCCGCCCCGGCGGCACGGCGCGCCAGCCGCAGCCGACGCAGGTGCACACGCGCTTCGCAGTAGCGGCTCTCGGCCACGCTGCGATAGGCGCCCTCCCCCGCCACGAACTTGACCAGCACCCGCCGCTCGCCGGCATGGGGCAGGTCGCCCGGCTTGCCGTGCAGGCGAACCTCGCACGCCGGGTCGTCGACCAGGGTGGCCGTCGCCCAGCCCTGCGCATCGGGCGCGGAGCGTACCTGCACGACCTCGCCCAGCAGGCAGCGCGGCTGCGCCAGCGCCCGCCGATGGAAACGGTGCTGCAGCGCATGGCACACGCCGGCCGCCAGCGGCGAGGCGAGCACGAAGGCTGCCCATAGCACCGCCACGCCGACGGGGATGCGGAACAGGCCCAGCGGCAACCAGCGCAGCACGGCCAGCTCGAAGGCCACGGTGATGGCGCCCGCCAGCGCCAGCAGCACGCTGAGGGCGAAGGAGACCGGTACGCCGGCGAAGCCCAGCGCCACCATGGTGCTGGCCAGATGATCCCCCTTCAGGCTGTCGTGCGCGAACAGCTCCAGCGGCGCCAGGCGCAGCAGCACCAGCAGCCAGTAGAGCAGCACCAGGGGCAGCAGGGCAGTGAAGACGACGACCGGAAAACTCAGGGCAATCTGACGCAGGGCTTCCATGGCAGCCTCCTCGCGATTTCGCTCGACTCACCCTCAGCCTAGCCCATGGCGCCCCGGGCCGGGCTGCGCCGGATCAGGAAAAAGGGCGCCACCTCCCGGTGGCGCCCTGACACTTGCGGCGAATGGTTCAGGAACGTTCGCTCGCGGTCGCCTGCCGGCCTCGCAACCGACGGCGCAGCCAGTCGGAAACGCGGGCGATCACGGCATAGAAGCTCGGCACGAAGAGGCTGCCGAGCACCGCCACCGAGGCCATGCCCAGCGCCACGGTGGTACCGATGTGGTGGCTGCTGACATCGCTCGCTCCGCTCGCCAACGCCAGCGGCAGGGTGCCGAAGATGAACGCCAGCGAGGTCATCACGATCGGCCGGAAACGCAGCTCCGCCGCGGTGATCGCCGCCTCGAGGATCGACTTGCCCTGCTCCTTGCGTTGAAGTTCGGCAAACTCGACGATCAGGATGGCGTTCTTGGCCGCCAGCCCCACCACCACCAGCATGCCGATCTCCACGTAGACGCTGGTGTCGAGCCCGCGCAGCACGATGCCGCCGATGCCGCCGAGGAAGGCGAACGGCGTCGCCGTCAGCACCGCCAACGGCAGCGACCAGCTCTCGTACTGCGCCGCCAGGATCAGGAACACCATCAGGATGCCGAAGACGATGGCCAGCGTCGCGGTGTTGCCGAGCTGGCTCTCCTGGTAGGCGGTACCGGTCCAGCCCATCCCCCAGCCACCGCCGAGGGTCTCCTCGACGATCTCGTCCATGGCGGCGATCGCCTGGCCCGAGCTGTAGCCCGGCGCCGGCCCCCCCTGGAACTGCGCCCCCAGGTAGACCCCGAAGCGCGACACCACCGCCGGCTTGGCCTGGCGTTCCAGGGTGACGAATTCCGACAGCGGAATCCGCTCGCCGTTGCCGCCGCGTACGTAGACGCTGCTGACGTCGTCCGGGGTCTTGCGGAAGTCGTCCTCGTTCTGCAGGTAGACCTGGAAGTTGCGGTTCTGGTAGCTGAAGAAGTTGACGAAACCGTTGCCGAAGGTGTTCGACAGGGTCGCGTTCAGGTCCTCCAGCGCCACGCCGTAGCTCAGGGCCTTCTGCTGATCGATCTCGGCGCGATAGCCCGGCACGTTGACGTTGAAGGTGGTGAACACCTGTTGCAGGGCGGGGTGCTGGTTGGCCGCCTGCATGACCTCCACCGAAGCCTGGAACAGCTCCTGCGGCGAGGCCCCCTCGAACGACTGCAGGTAGCCGGTGAAGCCGCCGGTGGTCGAGAGCCCCATGATCGGCGGCACGTTGAAGGCCATGGCCGAACCGCCGGGGATCTCCGCGCCCAGCTGCATGATCCGCCCCACCAGTTCGGTGGCGGTCAGCTCGCGCTCGTCCCAGGGCTCCATGTTGATGAACATGATCCCGCGTGCGGTGTTGACCGCGCTGGAGAGGATGTCGTAGCCGGCCACCGCGGTGGAGTACCGCACCCCGGGGATCTCCTCGATGCGCGAGCTGAGCTCGTCCATGTAGTGCTGGGTGCGTGCCAGGGAGGCGGAGTCGGGCAGCTGGACGCTGGCCAGCACGATGCCCTGGTCGGTCTCGGGCACCAGGGTCGAGGGCGTGATCTGATAGAGCCACCAGGAGCCACCGATGACCAGCCCCGTCAGCAGCAGCGCCAGGCCCCAGAAGCGCACCAGCACCTTGACCAGCCACATGTAGGCGGCGGTCACGCCGGCGAACAGGCGGTCGAACAGCCGCAGCGGGGTATTGATCGCCCGCTTCAGCCTGGACTCGCCCACGCCCTTCGGCTTGTGCTTGATGAACAGTGCCGACAGCGCCGGGGTAAAGGTCAACGCCATGAGCGCCGAGAAGGCCACCGAGACGGCCACGGTAATGGCGAACTGCTGGTAGATCTGGCCGGTGAAGCCGCCCAGGAACGCCACCGGCACGAACACCGCCGCCATGATCAGCGAGGTGGCGATGACCGGGCCGCCCACTTCCTTCATGGCGCGGATGGTGGCCTGGGTCACCGTGATCTCGTCGTCCTCGCTGAGCACCCGCTCGACGTTCTCCACCACCAGGATGGCGTCGTCGACCACGATGCCGATGGAGAGCACCAGGGCGAACAGCGTCAGCAGGTTGATCGAGAAGCCGAACAGGTAGAAGCCGGCGAAGGTGGCCAGCACCGACACCGGCACCACCGACATGGCGATCACCGTGAAGCGCCAGTTCTGCAGGAAGATGAACAGGATCACGCCGACGATCAGGAACGCCTCGATGAACACCTTGGTCACCGTGTCCACCGAGGCATCGATGAACAGCGTGGTGTCGTAGGGCACCACGTACTCGAGCCCCGGCGGGAAGCGCGACTCCAGCTCGGCCATGGTGTCCTGCACCGCCTGGGCCGTCTCCAGCGCATTGGCCCCTGGCTGCTGGTTGATGATGATCGGCGTCATGGTGGCGCCGTTGAGGCGCGCCTGAACGCCGTAGTAGGAGGCGCCCAGCTCGATGCGCGCCACGTCCTCCAGGCGCAGCGAGGAGCCGTCGGGATTGGTGCGCAGGAAGATGTCGCGGAAGTCCTCGACGTCGCTGAGGCGACCGCCCGCCGTGATGGTGTAGGTGAACGCGCGAGGATCGCGCTGCGGCGTGGCTGCCAGGTTACCTGCCGGCACCTCGGTGTTCTGGGCGCGGATGGCTCGTGCCACTTCGGTGGGAGTCAGGTCGTACTGCGCCAGCTTGTCGGGATCCATCCACACGCGCATGGCAAACTCGCCGCCCCCCAGCACCTCGGCCTCGCCGACGCCGGGCACCTGGCGCAGCTCATCGAGGATGTTGAGCGTGGCGTAGTTCTGCATGAAGACGTTGTCGTAGTCGCCCTCGGGGGAGATCAGCGACACCAGCATCAGGATCGAGCTGGAGCGCAGCTCCACCTGCACGCCCTGGGCCTGCACCGCTTCGGGCAGGCGCGACAGCGCACCCTGCACCCGGTTGTTGACGTTGATGGTGTTGATGTCGCCATCGGTGCCGATGTCGAAGGCCACGTCGAGGCTCATGGAGCCGTTGTCGCCGCTGTTCGAGGTCATGTAGAGCATGTCCTCGACGCCGTTGATCGCCTCGGCCAGCGGCGCCGCCACCGTCTGCGCCACGGTCTCGGCATCGGCGCCCGGGAACTGGGCACGCACCGACACCGTGGGCGGTACCACGCTGGGGTACTGCTCGATGGGCAGCACCCGCATGCTGACCACCCCCATCACGGTGAGGATGATCGCCAGCACCGTGGCGAAGATCGGGCGCTTGATGAAGAAGTTGGAAAAATTCATGCGTCGTCCTCACCACCCTCGGCGGCTTCCTCATCCGGCATGGCCTCGGCGGCTTCCTGCTCCTGCATGGACTCGGCGGCCTCCTGCTCCGCCTCGGCTTCGGCCTGCTCGACTTCCTCGACCAGGGTCTCGGCATCGCCTTCGAAGGGCTGGGGGTCGATGGGCGTGCCGGGTTCGATACCCGCCGGGTCGCCCACCACCACCCGCTCGCCGGACTCGAGGCCGCCGCGGATGATCTGCCAGGGGCCCGCCACTTCGCCCAGCTCCACGGTACGCGCCCGCGCCACTTCGTCCTCGTCGAGCACGAACACCTGGGGCCCCATCAGGCCCTGGGTCACGGCGATCTCGGGAACCGCCAGCACGTCGAAACGCTTGAGCCCGTCCAGGCTGACGCGGGCGAACTGGCCGGGCAGTACGCGGGTATCGGGGTTGCGGAAGGTGGCACTGGCCTGAACCGTGCTGGTGCGATCGTCGACGCGCGAGCCCAGGAAATCGAGCTGCCCCTCCAGGCGTTGGGCGGCCGCGCCAGCGCTGCCGGGCACGTTCAGCGTGGCACGAATCGACTCGCCGCCGCGGCCGTTCAGCTGCTGGCGCAGCTCGAGCGCGTCGCGCTGCGGCAGCTGGAAGCGCACTTCCAGCGGATCCAGCGGGGTAATGGTGGCCAGCACCGAGCCGGGGCTGACCAGGTTGCCGACGTTGATCTGCGACAGCCCGATCACCCCCGACACCGGCGCGGTGACCTCGGCGTAGGCCAGGTCGATGCGAGCACTCGCCAGTGCCGCCTCGGCCTGGGCCACGGCGGCCCGAGCCACGCCCAGCTCCGCGCGGGCCTGGTCGACCTGCTGCTGGCTCACCGAGTTCTGGCTCAGCAGGCGCTCGAAGCGCTCGGCATCCCGCTGGGCACGGGACAGCTCGGCCTGGGCGCTCTGCAGGTTGGCCTCGTTCTGGTTGACCGCCGCCTGGTAGACGTCCGGCTCGATGGAGTAGAGGCGCTCCCCCTGCTCGACCCTTTCGCCAGGTTCGAAGTGCCGCTCCTCGAGGATGCCGGAGATACGCGCCACGAGCGTGACCTCGTCGTCGCTGCGCAGCAGCGACGGATAGGACTTCTCCATAGCGATGTCCTGGCGCTCGATCGCCACGACCTCGACGGGATGCGGTTGACGCTCCGGGGCGGCCTGCTGCTGATCCTGCGGGTTCTCCTCCTGACCACAGGCGGCCAGCAACGAACCGGCGGCCAGGGCCATCAACATGGCCCGGCCAAGTCGAGATGTTCTTTTCATGATGTGCGTCGTTTCCGTTGATACGCCAAAGGTCGGCGAATTTTACATTCATGCATGTATGGATGTAAATCGAATGGCGGGAAAGCTCAGTCGCCACGCGGTCGATTGCGCAGGATGCGCCCTTCGGGGTGCACCACGTTCCATCACTGCCACCACACACCCATCGTAGCGACATATGCGGTTAACTTGCTTGCGATGGAAGATAGCTACAGCCATGTATGCACGAGTCGTGGCCAGGTTCCATTGCTTCCCGCCAGTAGAGCGACGGCAGAAAAACAGGCTATGCTGCATAGCAACATAGCGGCCATGACGGAGGTTGGAATGGATGCACTGGAGCTGGTTCCACTCGGAAGCTTGGAAATAGCAGTGCGCATCTGGCACCCCGACGCATCGAGAACCGTGGTCGTCTGGCATGGCTTGGCACGCCACGGTGGCGATTTCGAAGGTTTTGCCCGCGCGCTCGGGCCCGGATGGAGGGTACTGGCCCCCGACACGCCGGGGCGAGGGCTTTCGAGCTGGTCGCTCATGCCGGCGCAGGACTACCTTTATCACAACTACAAGAAGGTGGCGCTGGCCGTGCTGGACCACTTCGAGCTGGAGAAAGTGCCTTGGGTCGGCACCTCCATGGGTGGACTGCTGGGTATGCTGCTGGCAGCCGACCCCGAGAGCGCGCATCGTATCGAACGCCTGGTGCTCAATGACGTCGGCCCCGAATTGAACCCCCAGGGCCTGACGCAGCTGGCGCTCTATTTCGGCAGGCCGCATCGTTTCACCACCTTCGCCCAGCTACAAGCAGCGCTGACCGAGCATTATGCCGGTTTCGGCATTGAGAGCGAGGATGCCTGGCGTCAGTTGGCACTTGGCAGCGCACGGCGCCTGCCTGACGGCAGTTGGACCTATCATTACGACCCCCGCATTGCCGAACAATTTATCCACGACACACCCCGGGACACCTGGGCAGACTGGCGAGCCATCCAGTGCCCACTGATGGCGATACGCGGTGCCGACTCGCCTTTGCTGGATGCCGAGAGCCTTCTGAAGATGGCCGAAGTACAACCCGCTCTGGTTACCCTGGAAGTGCACGGCTGCGGACACGCACCGATGCTCGACCGCGATAGCCAGGTCGCGCCCATTGCCGAATTTCTCACCCGCCCCCACCGCAGCCCCCGGCGCTATTCAGAAAGTTGGTGGCAGCGGTTTCTTGCCTGGGCGAGGCAGGGAAAACCTCTCAAGGGCACCGACTCGTCAACTTAGTTGGCATCTCGCTGGGGCGACACTGATCAGTCCGAGCGCGGCCGGCTGCGCAGTATTCGTCCTTCGGGCTGCACCTCGATCCGCCCCCCACTGCCGGAACCCACCACGTCGTCGCGCCACATCTCGCCGCGCTCTTGGGAAGCTACCGGAGCGGGGCGTGGTGGCACGGCGGGTGTCGGCGCATGCCCCCAGTTGGGGTTCGGGTCGAAGAGCGATGGGGGCAGCTCGATGACGAAGGAGGGGTCGTGTCGCCTGCGCTGCCGCCAGTGCTCGCGCTGCCATGCGAAGGGTTGAAGGACCGGCTGCCAGGCGGAGAACGCCGGCGCGTGGCGCGGCTCACCCGGCGCAGCCCAGGCGGCGGCACCCGCGGCACAGCAACCCACCATAGCCATGATGCAAGCGCGTACCCGATCGGCTCCCACCGACTGCTTCATGGTTATGCCCTCCCGCGTTCACCGTCATACTCGGCATGCCTGCCTCAGGCCTCCAGTATAGGCAGGAAGCCGCCCAAGGCTAGGCGCGGAAGTCGCGCGGCTCGATGCGCCATGCCTTGAGCCGCGAGCGCAGCGTCGTCGGGCGCAATCCCAGCAGCTCGGCCGCTCCACCCTGGCCCGCCACCTTGCCGCCACAGGCACGTAATGCCGCCACGACATTGTCGCGCTGGCGCAGGGCCATCTCCTGCTCGGACAGCGGCCCGGGCGGATCCACCGCTCCCGCCCAGGACATTCTCTCGGGCGCAGCCAACGACACCGCCCCGGCCGCCGCCAGGAGCTCGTCGAAGGCAAGATCGCGGCGCTGCGTGACGATCACCTGGCGCTCGATCACGTTCTCCAGTTCGCGGATGTTGCCCGGCCAGGCGTAGCGCTTGAGCGCCTCCATCTGAGCCGGCGGGATGCGCATGCCGGGCTTGTTGAACTTCTGGCAGGCGCGGCGCAGGAAATGACTGGCCAGTAGCGGCACATCGCCGATGCGTTCGCGCAGCGGCACCGAGGTGATGGGAAAGACATTGAGACGAAAGTATAGATCCTCGCGGAATAGGCCAGCGGCGATCATCTCGCTCAGTTGACGATTGGTTGCCGCGATCACGCGCACATCGACCTCACGGGTGCGGTCGTCGCCGACGCGTTCGAACTGCTGATCCTGCAGCACGCGCAGTAGCTTGCTCTGCAGTTCGAGCGGTATCTCGCCGACCTCGTCGAGGAACAGCGTGCCGCCATCGGCCAGCTCGAAGCGTCCCGGACGATCGTTCACCGCGCCGGTGAATGCCCCTTTCACGTGGCCGAAGAACTCGCTCTCGAACAGGTCGCGGGGGATCGCCGCACAGTTGACTCGGATCAGCGGTCGGTCGCTGCGCTGGCTTGCGGCATGGATGGCCCGAGCAATCAGCTCCTTACCGGTACCCGATTCACCGGTGACTAGCACATTGGCATCGGTGGGCGCGACCAGCGCGAGCTGGCGCACCAGATGCGCAACTGCTGGGCTCTCGCCGACGATCTCGCGGTGGTTGATCTCGGCGGTGATCTCCTCCTGCAAGTACTGGTTCTCGAGTTCCAGACGCTGCTTGAGCGACTCGACCTCGGCCAGCGCATCGCGCAGCTGCTGTTCGGCGCGCTTGCGCTCGCGAATGTCGCGGAACAGCACCACCGCCCCCACCAGCCGCCCCGTCTCGAAAATCGGCGTGCTGGTGTACTCGACCGGAATCGCCTCCCCGTTCTTGTGCCAGAACACCTCGCTGTCTACCCGATGCACCTGGCCGTCGCTGAAGGAGGCGTGGATGGAGCACTGCTGTACCGGGAAGTGGCTGCCGTCGGCGTGAGTGTGGTGGAACATCTGATGGGCGTCGTGTCCCACCATGTCTTCGCTGCTCCAGCCCAGTATGCGTTCGGCGGCAGGGTTGACGAAGGTGGTCCTGCCCTCGGCATCGAGCCCGTAGATGCCCTCGCCGGCAGCACCCAGGATCAACTGATTCTGCCGCTCGATACGCTCGAACACCTGCTCGACCCGCTCCCAGCCCACATGGCCGCGGCGGTGGCGTCGCCACAGATCGGCCCGTGCCCGATGCTGCTCGGCCTTGTCGAGCTCGATCACGGCGAAAATCAGGCTCTGGTCCTCGCGTGCCTGGCCATAGACCTCCACTCGATGCGGCACGCGCTGCACGTCGTGCAGTTGCAGGTCGTCCGACCAAGTCGGCGAACGCTGCATGGTTTCGTCGCTGAAGGCCACCCAGAGCGGCAACGAAGGCCCGAGGCAGTGACTGAAGGGGCGTGAGGCCAATCGCTCGAAGGTTGCACCTAGCAGGCAGCACGCCGCGGCATTGGCCGCCAGCAGCCGGTCGGCCGAGGGGTCGACCAGCAACAGGGCGATGGGAGATTGACGGAAGACCTCGTCAGTGATGGCAGACAGGGACATGACGGCTCCGGTGCGTTTTACCGAAACCATACAAACCGCGTACCAGCGACGAAAATTCGTCGACGCAGCAACGAGATATCGTAAATGACGAAATATCGTCGCCCACCCGGATCCTCCACGTACCAGATCGGGCAAATGCAACGAACTGAAGACAAAGCAAAAAGTCACCCACTCTCCGCGATGGCACGCCTCTGGCTTGGAGATGCTGGAATGCCGGCACGCCTTGTCCCCATGCACCAGGTCAGTGCAGGCAACCGACTTCCCCGCGCACTCGAGGTGAACAACGACATGAACAACGATCACAACAGTCTGGGAAACCCATTCGACCATCGCCAGTCGCTGATCCACGCCCGTCATTGCGGCTGCGAAGAGTGCAACCAAGGCGCTCGCGCCGCTACCGGCAGCGGCGCCGACATCCCACACGACAGCGAAGCGATGATGGACCGCATGGTCGAGAGCGCCCTGGTCCGCGGCATGTTCGGCCATAGCGACATGCATCGGCGCCAGTTCATGAAGCTGGTCGGCGGCGGTACCGTGGCCGCGGCCCTGGCGAGCCTGCTGCCCATGGACGCCATCAAGGCCGCCGTGAAGGAGGATCTCGGCCCACTGGAGAAGACCCGGCTCGACGTCGGCTTCGTGCCGATCACCTGCGCCACGCCGATCATCATGGCGCATCCCATGGGTTTCTATGAGCGCTACGGGCTCGACGTCAGCGTGATCAAGACTGCCGGTTGGGCAGTGGCCCGCGACAAGTCGCTCAACCGTGAGTACGACGCCGCGCACATGCTCACCCCGATGCCACTGGCCATGACCCTGGGCGCCGGTTCCAGCCCCGAGCACTTCATCATGCCAGCGGTGGAGAACATCAACGGCCAGGCGATAGTGCTGCACAACGACCATCAGGACAAGCGCGCCCCGCAGCAGTGGAAGGGCTTCACCTTCGGTGTGCCCTTCGAGTACTCGATGCACAACTTCCTGCTGCGCTACTACGTCGCCGAGCACGGCCTCGATCCCGACCAGGACCTCCAGATCCGGGTGATCCCGCCGCCCGAGATGGTCGCCAACCTGCGTGCCGGAAATATCGACGGTTTCCTCTCGCCCGACCCGTTCAATCAGCGTGCGGTGTTCGAGCGCATTGGCTTCATCCACCTGCTGACCAAGGAGATCTGGGACGGCCACCCCTGCTGCGCCTTTGCCACCAGTGCGCGCTTCGCCCGCGAGAACCCCAACACCTACGGCGCACTGCTGCGCTCGATCGTCGATGCCACCCAGTACTCGTCGAACCCGGAAAACCGCAAGGAGATCGCCGAAGCGATTGCTCCCACGAATTACCTCAACCAGCCGGCGTCGGTGATCGAGCAGGTACTCACCGGACGTTTCGCCGACGGACTGGGCAACGTGCAGAACGTGCCCGACCGCATCGACTTTGACCCCTTTCCCTGGCAATCGATGGCGGTATGGATCCTCACCCAAATGAAACGCTGGGGCTACATCGAAGACCACGTTGATTATCAACAGGTCGCCCGCGATGTCTACCTCGCCACCGAGACCCGCGAGGTGATGCGTGAACTGGGCTACGACGCGCCGGACGAGAACGCTCGAAATTTCGAAATCATGGGCAAGACCTTCGACTACACCCAACCCGAAGCCTACGTCGAGAGCTTCGCGATACGGAGGAGCTGACATGGACCGCACCACTACCGAATGGAACCTGAGCCTCAATGTCAGGGCGACGGTGCTGGCCGTGCTGTTGCTGGTAGTCGGCCTGGGCCTGTGGGAAGGCCTCGATCGCGCACCCTTGCTGGGCGGCGGTGGAGAGCTCAGCGAGTACGAGATGCTGATGGGCGGCGCTGACGAGAGGGCACGGATGCCGCCGCCCTCAGCCATCATTGAACGCGCCTGGACCGAGCTCTCCAACCCCTTCTACGATGCCGGCCCCAACGACAAGGGTATCGGTATCCAGCTCGGCTATTCACTGTTTCGAGTCCTTTCGGGCTACCTGGCCGCAGCCATGATCGCCATTCCCGTGGGCTTTCTGATCGGCATGTCACCGCTGATGTACAAGGCGCTCAACCCCTACATACAGGTGCTACGCCCCATCTCACCGCTGGCGTGGATGCCCTTGGCGCTGTTCATCATCCGCGACTCCGAGGCCTCGGCGATCTTCGTGATTTTTATCTGCTCGATCTGGCCGATGCTGCTCAATACCGCCTTCGGTGTGGCCGGCGTACGCCGCGATTGGGTCAATGTGGCCCGTACCCACGAGCTGTCGCCATTGAAGACGGCCTTCAAGGTCATCCTGCCCGCCGCGGCCCCCACCATCCTCACCGGCATGCGCATCTCCATCGGCATTGCCTGGCTGGTGATCGTCGCCGCCGAGATGCTCGTGGGCGGCACCGGCATCGGCTACTACGTGTGGAACGAATGGAACAACCTCGACCTGACCAGCGTAATCTTCTCGATCCTGATGATCGGCGTGGTAGGCATGCTGCTCGATCTTGCCCTCTCATCGATCGCCCGACTGGTCACCTACCAGGAGTAAGCGCCATGACTCATGCCTTCGTGGAAGTCCAGCAGGCCGCCAAGCGCTTTCCCGGCAACAAGGGAAGCCCCGACCTCACGGTATTCGAGAACGTCAGTTTCCAGCTGCAGAAGGGGGAATTCGTCTGCATCATCGGCCATTCCGGCTGTGGCAAGTCGACCATCATGAACGCCCTGGCAGGACTCGACAGCCTTAGCGACGGCGCCATGATCATGGATGGTCGCGAGATCGGCGGCCCCAGCCTCGAGCGGGGCGTGGTATTCCAGAACTACAGCCTGCTGCCCTGGCTGACGGCGCTGGAAAACGTGCGTTTCGGCGTGCGTGCCCGCTGGAAGGAGTGGGATGAGCGCCAGGTCACCGAGCACAGCCTGCGCTACCTGCAGATGGTCGGCCTGAAGGACGTGATCACGCGCAAGCCGGCCCAGCTTTCCGGCGGGATGCGCCAGCGCGTGAGCATCGCCCGGGCGTTCGCCACCAGGCCAGAACTACTGCTGCTCGACGAACCTTTCGGTGCGCTGGACGCGCTCACCCGTGGCGTAATCCAGGACGAGCTGCTCAAGATCTGGAGTCAGGATCGCCAGACGGTATTCATGATTACCCACGACGTCGACGAGGCGATCCTGCTGGCCGACCGCATCCTGCTGATGACCAACGGACCCGAAGCGCGCATCGCCGAAGCCGTGGAGATCGACCTGCCGAGGCCACGCTCACGGGGCGAGATCGTCAAGCATCCGCACTTCTATGCCCTGCGCAACTACCTGGTCGACTTCCTGGTGAATCGGGCCAGCGAGCTACGCACCGCCAAACCCGATTCACGCGGCCTGCACTACCCCCGGCAGGTCGACCCCATAGCCGAGGCGGCTGCCTCGGCCAGCTCCGGCAAGGCCGAAGGCCTGCCCACCGATCCAACCACCCATAAGCTGGTCAGCTTCACTCCCAAGGAGACCCACCATGGATAAGCTCGAAATGCGCCATACCCTACTCGCCGCCAAGGCCCGCAAGAAGCTGAGCTGGGACGAGATCGCCAGCGCCATCGGCATGTCGCCGGTATGGACGGCCTCGGCCTGCTACGGTATGAACAGCGCCAGCCAAACCGTGGCCCACAAGCTGTGCGACGTGCTCGAAGTGGAAAGCGACGTCGCCGAAGCGTTGCAGGCCTTTCCTGTCAAGGCCTGGGACGAGGCGATTCCACAGGATCCGTTCGTTTACCGGCTCTACGAGGTAGTGGGTGTCTATGGCGAAACGCTCAAGGACGTGGTTCAGGAGAAGTTCGGCGACGGCATCATGAGCGCCATCGATTTCACCATGGATGTCGACAAGGTAGAGGACCCCAAGGGCGACCGGGTACTACTGACGCTCAACGGCAAGTTCCTGCCCTACAAGGCCTGGTAGGAATTGCTGGAAGCCGTGCTCGCCTGCCGGCGAGGCGGCTCCTTCAACCCCGTTCGGTCCTGGCGACTGCTCGCTCTACCCCGCCACGATAGCCGCCACCGAACAGCAGCAGGTGGTTGAGCAGCGGGTAGAGCTGGAACAGCGCCTCGCGCCGCGGCCAGTCGGCCGGCGTGCTGCCGTCCCAGTAGGCCTCGAAGAAGGCCGCACCGGGCGAACCGAACAGCGTCAGCATGGCCAGGTCCACCTCGGGGTAGTGGCGGTACACCGCCGGGTCGAGGATCGCCGGCCCCCGCGGCGTGTGGAGCACATTGCCCGCCCACAGGTCGCCGTGCAGCAGGCTCGCCGGCGCGTCGGGCAGCCAGGTTTCCAGGCCCTCCGCCAGCGCTTCGATGCGCCCGCGCAGCCGGTCGTCCAACAACCCGCGCTCGTGGCAGGCCCGGGCCAGCGGCAGCAGGCGGCGCTCGCGCTGGAAGGCACGTCCGTCGGCGAACGGCGCATTGGCCTGCGGCGTACGCCCGCAAGCGTTGTCCCGCGGCCAGCCATGCTCGGCGGCGGTGTGGGCGTGCAGCTGGCGCAGCCCCTCGCCCAGCGCCGCCGCCGAGCGCGGCGTGCGCGAGCCCGTCTCCAGCGCCTCCATCACCAGCCAGCCGTCACCCAGCGCCAGCACCTCGGGCACGATCAGCGGGCTCGCGGCATCGCGCAGGGCCTCGAGACCCTCGGCCTCACCGGCCAGGCGCCCGGGGTCGTCGCGCTTGGCCACGACCGGCCCCCGCGACGTCTCGAGCCGGTAGACGGCGGCGATATCGCCGCCCCCGAGCGGATGTGACGGCCCCATGGGCGAGAGCCCCGTGGCTTCCAGCAGTGCGTCGAGTGTCGTGTCCATGGCGTCCCCCTTGGCGCTCAGCTCGTTCGGGCAGAAGCCCTCCACCATGCCATGCCCGGCGCCCTTGCCCAAGGCCAAAAAAAACCACCCCCGGAGGGGTGGCTAGTCGGGCACGGCGGGGATGACGCTGTCACTCGGGGATCAGCACGCTGTCGATTACATGGATGACGCCGTTGCTTGCCTCGATATCGGCCTGGATCACGTTGGCGTCGTTGATCATGACGCTGCCGTCCGAGCTGGAGATCGAGATGTCCTGCCCCTGTACGGTCGTCGCGCTGTCGAGCCCCATGGCATCCTCGGCCATGACCTTGCCTGACACGACATGGTAAGTGAGCACGGCCGCGAGCTGCTCGCGGTTCTCCGGCTCAAGCAGCTCGTCCACGGTGCCTTCCGGCAGCGCGGCAAATGCCTCGTCAGTGGGAGCGAAGACGGTGAACGGCCCGTCCCCCTTGAGGGTCTCGACCAGGTCGGCCGCTTCCAGCGCGGCGGCCAGCGTCTCGAACTGCCCTGCCGCCACGGCGGTATCGACGATGTCCTGCTTTTCGCCATGGCTATCGGCCTGCACCCCGCCAGCCAGCATGGCCCCCAGCATGCCCGCTCCCAGCCACCGGGCGGCAACCACTTGAAACGTCTTCATCGATGCGTTTCCTCACAGTGTTGACTTGGTACCCCGGGCGGCCAGATCGCCGCCTTGTACGAAATCTAGATCATGTACAGCTATTGCACAATATTTATTTTTGCCCTCCGCCGGCCTCCTCTCGAGGGCTGACGCGGGCGGGGCCGGTGGCCACAATGGGACCAGGGCCATGCCCCCGGGCGCGACCCGGTGCGGCCTGGCCAGCGCCATGCCCATGCGATAAGGAGAAAGAGATGTACAAGCTTGCCTTCTACGTTCCGCTCGCGGAGGCCGACGCGGTCAAGGAAGCCGTGTTCGCCACCGGCGCGGGACGCATCGGCGACTACGAGGCGTGCTGCTTCGAGACCCGCGGTAGCGGCCAGTTTCGCCCGCTCGCCGGCGCCAATCCGCACATCGGCACGGTGGGCGACCTGGAGCGGGTCGAGGAGCTCAAGGTGGAGCTGGTGTGCGAGGATGCGCTCATCCGCGATGCCGTCGACGCCCTGCGCCGTGCGCACCCCTACGAGGAGCCGGCCTACGACGTGTGGAAGCTGGAAGCCTTTTAGGCTGGCTTAGGCCTCACTCCAACCGCGCGGCGATGCGCCGCTCGAGCTGCTCCTGGTCCTCGGCGAAGCGGCGAATGCCTTCGGCCAACTTGTCGTTGGCCATGGCGTCCTGGTTGTGCTGCCAGCGGAACGTGGGCTCGGGGAGCGCCGCGGGGCGCTCGCCGGGGGCGGGGAAGGTCACCCGTGGCTCGACGTCGCCCTCCTGCGAGGCAAGCTCCTCCAGCAGCGCCGGGGAGATCGTCAGGCGATGACAGCCGGCCAGCGCCAGTACCTGGCCGCTGGTGCGAAAGCTCGCCCCCATCACCACGGTGTCATAGCCACCACGACCGGCGCGCTCGCACACACCGCGCACGAACTCCACCCCGGGGTCTTCGTCCGGCGCGTACTCCTTGCCGGTCTCCTTCTTGTACCAGTCGGTGACCCGGCCGACGAACGGCGAGATCAGGAACACCCCGGCATCGAAGCAGGCCTGGGCCTGGGCGTCGCTGAACAACAGCGTGAGGTTGCAATTGATGCCCTCCCGCTCGAGTCGTTCGGCGGCGCGAATGCCCTCCCAGGTGGAAGCCAGCTTGATCAGCACCCGCTCGCGGCCGACGCCTCGCCGCTCGTACAGCTCGACCAGCTCATGGGCCTTGCGCACGCTGGCCGCGGTGTCGAAGGAGAGCTTGGCGGCCACTTCGGTGGATACTCGCCCCGGCACCAGCCGGGTGATTTCCGCCCCCTTGGCTACCGCCAGGCGGTCCACGGCGCGCTCGACCCGGGCCTGCAGGTCGCCGGCTTCGGCCATGACCGCGGCGAGCTCCTCGTCGATCAGCGCCTGGTAGCCCGGCAGATCGAAGGCCTTGAGCAGCAGCGAGGGATTGGTGGTGGCATCCTGCGGCCGGTAGCGACGAATGGCCTCGAGGTCGCCGGTGTCGGCGACGACCAGCGAATGTTGCTTGAGGGCGTCGAGTCGCGTCGTCATGGACAATGCTCCTTAGGCTGAGGAAGGAAGGGATTCAGGCCGGAATGCCGTGCTGGGCGGACAGCGCCTCGCGATAGCGTGCGTAGACTGTCTCGTAGGCGCTTACGCTGGTCGCCTTCGGTTCGGCCAGCGAGGCCTCGTCGAGATGCACCAGGCGCTCGCACAGCGCGGGCAGCGTGGCGTCCGGACGCTCACACCAGGCCGCCTGGAGCGCCGCCCCCAGTGCGGCGGCATCGGTCACCTGCGGGCAGACCACCTGGGTCGCGGTCACGTCGGCCACCATCTGGCGCCATAGCGGGCTCTTGGCGCCGCCGCCGATCAGGCGTATCTGGCTCGCCCCGGCGGCCAGCGGACCCAGCAGTTCGAGGCCATAGCGCAGGCCGAAGGTGGCGCTCTCCACCACCGCCCGGCACAGGTTGGCCTGGGTCAGGTTGCGGCTGTCGAGCCCCAGGAAGCTGGCCGAGGCGTGCGGCAGCGCCGGGACCCGTTCGCCGTTGAAGAACGGCAGCACCGTGATGCCCGCGGCGCCGATCGGCGCCGCGGCCATGCGCTCGCCGAAGGCGATCAGGTCCAGGTCGAAGAGTTCGCGAACCAGGGTACTCGCGGAGGTCACATTCATGGTGCAGATCAGCGGCAACCAGCCGCCATGGCTGGCGCAGAAGTTGGCCACCATGTCGCTCTCGGCACGTACCGGCTCGGGCGAATAGGCACACACCGTGCCCGAGGTGCCTAGGCTCAGGGTGACGATGCCGGGGGCGATGTTGCCGGTGCCGATGGCACCGAGCATATTGTCGCCTCCCCCGCTCGCGACCAGCACGCCCTCGCCCAGCCCCAGTTCGCGGGCAATCTTCGGGCGCAGCGTGCCGGCGGGCTCGCGGGAGTCGATCAGGCGCGGCAGCACGCGCGAGGGCTCGAGCTCCGGAGCGATCGCGGCGAAGACGTCATGGCGCCAGCGTCGCGAGCGAGTATCGAAGTAGCCGGTGCCGGAAGCATCGCCCGCCTCCGCCACCTTCTCGCCGGTGAGCCAGTAGTTGAGGTAGTCGTGGGGCAGCAGGATGGTGTCGATACGTCGATAGGCGGTGGGGTTGGTATCGCGCAGCCAGGCGAGCTTGGAGGCGGTGTAGCCGGTCTGCAGCACCAGGCCGAGCTTGTCGAGACAGCCCGCCGCCCCGCCCAGGCGCTCGACCAGCGCGGCGTTGTGCGCCGCCGTCTCGGTGTCGCACCACAGCTTGGCGGGATGCACCGGCAGGCCCTCGGCATCCAGTGCCACCATGCCGTGCTGCTGGCCGGAGACGCCGATGGCACGGATCGCCCCGCGAGCGATGCCGGCCCGGCCCATGGCCTCCTCGAAGGCGCCGCGGAAGGCCTCGAGCCACTCCTCCGGTGCCTGCTCGCGACGCCCGCTCGCCCCCTCCACCAGGCGATGGGGACGACTCGCCTCGGCGAGGATCGTCTCGCCCTCGACGTCGACCACCACGACCTTGGTGCTCTGGGTACCGCAATCCACCCCGATATACATGCCGCCGCTCCTCACTCCCCGACCAGGGTTTCAAGGGTAGCGCGCGCGCCGCGTTCGTGCAGGCTCTCGAGCGCCGCCAGGTAGGCGTCGCGGAAGCGCTCGTGCTCGACCAGGTCGCCGAACAGCTCGCGGTTGTCGATGAAGGCGGTGGGCCGACGGCGGTTTTCGGCGGCCAGGGCCATCAGTTCCTCCTTGAGGCGGTCGACCACTACGATCGGTTCGCCCTGCTCGTCGACGCCCTCGGCGTAGCGCGCCCAGCTCGCCACTACCGCGGCGCTGCGGCGGATCTCGCCGCCTGCCTCGAGCTGCTCGCGAATCACCGGCACCAGCCACTTGGGAATGCGATCGGAGCTTTCGGCGCACAGTCGCGCCAGGGTGTCCTTGATCTCGGGGTTGGCGAAGCGCTCGATCAGGGTCTGGCGGTACTGCTCGAGATCCACCCCCGGCACCGGCGCCAGCGTCGGGCTGCCCTCGTGGCGCATGTAGCCGAGCAGGAAGTCGACGAACAGCGGATCGCGGCATACCTCGTGAGCATAGCGATAGCCCGCCAGGGTGCCGAAGTAACATAGCGCCTGGTGGCTGGCATTGAGCAGGCGCAGCTTCATCAGCTCGTAGGGCACCACGTCCTCGACCAGCTGGACGCCGACCCGCTCGAGGGGCGGCCGGCCGCAGGCGAAACGGTCCTCCAGCACCCACTGGGTGAAGGGTTCGCACACCACCGGCCAGGCATCCTCGACGCCGAACTCGCTCGCCAGCTCGGCGATGTCGTCCTCCTGGGTAACCGGCGTGATGCGGTCGACCATGGCATTGGGGAAAGCCACCTCGGTCTCCATCCACTCGCCCAGCGCCGGGTCGCGGGCCCGGGCGAAGGCGGCGAACATGCGCCTGGCCACCTCACCGTTGCCCTGGATGTTGTCGCACGAGAGGATCGTGAACGGTGCTAGGCCACGCTGGCGTCGTCGCACCAGGGCCTCGACCACCAGGCCGAAGGTGGTACGCGGCGCATCGGGACGGACCAGATCGTGGCGAACCTCGGGGTTGTCGAGATCGAACTCGCCGCTGACGGGATGGAAGTTGTAGCCCCCCTCGGTGACGGTCAACGAGACGATGCGAATGGCGGGATCGGCCATGCGTTCGATGACGGCCTCGGGGTCGTCGGGGGCGAACAGGTAGTCGAGCATGGCGCCGATCACCCGCGGCTCGCGCTCGCCATCGGTGTGCTTCACCACCAGCGTATAGAGATGGTCCTGCGCCGCCAATGCTTCCTGCATGCGTCGGTCGCCCGGCAGCACGCCGACGCCGACGATACCCCAGTCAAGCGCCTCGCCGCGGTTCATCAGTTCGTCGAGGTACAGGGCCTGGTGAGCGCGATGGAAACCGCCGACGCCGATATGGACGATGCCCGGCGTCACCTCACGGCGGTCATAGCGCGGCACGGCCACACGTGGGTCGAGGCGGGCGAGCGTGGCGTTGCTGAGAGCAGGCATAGGGGCACTCCTTGCCGCAGGCGGCAATGAACGAAAATGGGTGGCGGCCCGAACGAGTCGCGGGTCAGCGCCAGTAGAGGTCCGGCGCGATGGACTCGCGCTTGATCAGCCGGGCATTGAGCATGTCCTTGTTCCGCGCCTTGTCGATGGCGCCCTGCTGCTCCTGCCCCATCCCCAGCCAGCGCTGGATCAGGCGCGCCTCGAGCACTTCGTCGGCGACTTCGAGCAGCAGGGTCATGTCGAACAGCGGGTGCAGCTCGCGCCAGGGGTCGCGGTCGAGCAGCAGGTAGTTGCCTTCGACAATGACGATGCGATGCTCGAGGGTGATCAGGCGTCCGCCGGCCCGGGCCAGGTCCAGCGGGCGGTCGAACACCGGTACCGCTACGGCTCTGTCGGCACGGCGAATGCGCTCCAGGTCGTGCTTCAAGCCATCGGGGTCGAAGGTCTCCGGAGCGCCCTTGATCGGCAGCTGCCCCAGCGGCTCGAGAATGGCGTTGTCGAGGTGATAGCCATCCATCGGCACCACCGCAGCGATGCCCGCCTGCCGCTCGTTGAGTTCGCGGCACAGCCACTCGGAGAGGAACGACTTGCCCGCCCCCGGCGGCCCGGCCAGGGCGACGATGAAGCGCTGCCGATTCTCGGCGGCCTCCAATAAACGCACCGCCATGTCATGGATATTGGGATTCATTGTTGTTTCCTACTTAAAGCGCAGGCATCAGGCGAGTTCGAAAAGGCAGCGAGCAAGCGCAGCCAGTTTTCGTATATGCCTAGCTCATCCAGTTGCCTCCATCGACGTTCAAGGTTTGAGCGAGGACATATTCGCTATCGTCCGAGGCGAGGAACACCGCCGCCCCGGCGTGATCTTCGGGTTTTCCCATGCGCCCATAGGGCACTGCCTCGCCGACCAGGCGCTTCTTCTCGCCCAGCGGGCGATTCTCAAAGCGGGCGAACAGCGCATCGACCTCGTCCCACATCGGCGTGTCGACCACCCCCGGGGCGATGCCGTTGACCCGGATGCCGTAGCGAATCAGGTCGAGTGCACACGACTGGGTCAGGCTGATCACCGCGGCCTTGGTAGCGCAGTAAGTGCTCACCAGTGCCTCGCCGCGGCGCCCCGCCTGGGAGGCCATGTTGATGATCGTCCCGCCCTCGCCGCGAGCCACCATGTGCCGGGCCACCGCCTGAAGGGTGAAGAACAGGCCCTTGGTGTTGACGGCGAACTGGCGGTCGAAGCTGGCTTCACTGACCTCGAGCACCGGCGCCATGTCGAATACCGCGGCGTTGTTGACCAGAATGTCGATGGCACCGAGGTGCTGGGTGACCGCCTGGACCATCGCCTGGATGGAGTCGACGTCGCAGACGTCCAGGCGGACGCCCATCACGCGCTCGGCGCCCAGCGGACGCAGGCCGGCCACCGCTTCCTCCACCGCCGCCACGTCGATATCGGCCACGGCGACCCGTGCGCCCTCGGCGAGATAGCGCTCGGCGATGGCCAGGCCGATGCCGCGCGCGCCGCCGGTGATTACCGCCACCTTGTCCTGCAGTTTCATCTCGGGTTGTCCTCGTCGGTTTCGCTGGTGGCCACCTTCGCGCCGGTGCGCCGTTGCTCGCGCCACTGCTGGATCAATGCCTCCAGACCGTGCATGGCCGGCAGCACCCGCCACGCCCCCGCCTGGCGCAGCCGTTCGGCGTGCCCCGCCTCGATATGGCTAGCGCCGGTGAAGCCGATCACCGTCATGCCGGCGGCATGCGCAGCAGTAACGCCGGAGACACTGTCCTCGACCACCAGGCAGTCGCTCGGCGACCGGCCCATGCGGCGCGCCGCCAGTTGGTAGAGGTCGGGGGCCGGCTTGGGCCGCTCGACCTCCTCGGCAGTGAACAGCGGCACCTCGCCCAGCCGGGCGTCGAGCCCCGTGACGGCGAGCGACGCTAGCACCCGGCGGCGACGGCTGTTGGAGACGATGGCCAGCGGCAACTCGATCCGCGCCAGCGTCTCCGCCACCCCCTCGACGGCGCGCAGCTCCTCGGCCAGGCGCGCCTCGATGGCGCTGTCGATGCGCTCCAGCGCATCCGCCGGAAGCCGATGCGCACTCTGCCGCTCCAGCCGGGCGAGGATCGCCGCGGTGGTCATGCCCAGCGCCTGGCGCAGGGCGACGTCCTCGGGAATGTCCGGCAGCAGCAGGCTAAGCTGCTGCGCCAGCGTGGCCTCGGCGACGACCTCGCTGTCCACCAGCACGCCGTCGCAGTCGAAGATCAACGTTTCCATGCCCGCCCCGCTCATTGGCCGCCGGCCATGGACGAGGCGCGGTTGTCCTGGCGGTTGAGCCCCGCCAGGGGATGACGCGCCAGGCTGGGCAGGGCCAGGTCCTCGGCATCGAAGAGATGGGCACAGGCCCGCTCGAAGCCGAAGCGCAGGGTATCGCCGACCCGGCTGGCGACGTTGCCGTCGGCGCTTACGGTGATCAGGGTGTCCTGCATGCGCACGTAGAGCGAGGTCACCCCGCCGAGGCGCTCGATCACCTCGATGCGCCCCGAGAGCGGCCCCTGCGGGTCGAGTTCGAGGTGTTCGGGGCGAATGCCCAGGGTCAGGGCGTCGTCACGAAGGCTGCTGCCGTCGACCGGCACCGTGCAGGTCTCCCCGCCGGGCAGGCGCACCTCGACGCCATCGGGTCCGGCGTCGACGCGCTCCACCGCCAGGAAGTTCATCTTCGGCGAACCGATGAAACCGGCCACGAAGCGGTTGCGCGGATGGTGGTAGAGCTCCATCGGCGAGCCCACCTGCTCGACCACGCCGCCTTGCAGCACGACGATCTTGTCGGCCATGGTCATGGCCTCGATCTGGTCGTGGGTGACGTAGATCATGGTGGCGTCGAGCTCCTCGTGCAGGCGCGCCAGCTCGATGCGCATCTGCACCCGCAGCGCCGCGTCGAGGTTGGAGAGCGGCTCGTCGAACAGAAAGATGCTGGGGTTGCGCACGATGGCACGGCCGATGGCCACGCGCTGACGCTGCCCGCCGGAGAGCGCCTTGGGCTTGCGTTCGAGCAGCGGCTCGAGCTGCAGGATCGAGGCCGCCTCGCGCACCTTGCGCCGACGCTCCTCCTTGGGCACCCCGGCGAGCTTGAGGCTGAAGCCCATGTTGTCCTCGACGGTCATGTGCGGGTAGAGGGCGTAGCTCTGGAACACCATCGCCAGACCGCGCTCGGCAGGGCCGACCTCGTTGATGCGCTTGCCGTCGATCATGATATCGCCGCTGGTGGCGTTCTCGAGGCCGGCGATCATGCGCAGCAGGGTCGACTTGCCGCAGCCGGAGGGGCCGACGAAGACCACGAACTCGCGGTCGTTGACCTCCAGGTCGACGCCCTTGATCACCTCGGTGCCTTCGAAGCGCTTGACGATGTTGTGAAGTTGTAGCGTTGCCATGGAAATACCTCGTTACTTGACGGCGCCGAAGGTGAGGCCGCGTACCATCTGTTTCTGGGTGAGCCAGCCGAACACCAGGATCGGGGCGATGGCCATGGTGGAGGCGGCGGAAAGCTTGGCCCAGAACAGCCCCTCGGGGCTCGAGAACGACGCGATGTAGGCGGTGAGCGGCGCCGCGCTGGATGAGGTCAGGTTGAGGCTCCAGAACGCCTCGTTCCAGCTCAGGATCACCGACAGCAACCCGGTGGAGGCGATGCCCGGCAGGGTCAGCGGCAGCAGCAGGTAGAGCACTTCCTGCAGCGTACTGGCGCCGTCCATGCGCCCCGCCTCGAGGATGTCCCGCGGCAGGTCCTTGAAGAAGGTGTAGAGCATCCACACCACGATCGGCAGGTTCATCAGGGTGTAGACGATGACCAGCCCGGTGCGGGTGTCGAGCAGGCCGACGTCGCGGAACAGCAGGTAGATCGGCACCAGCACGCCTACCGGCGGCAGCATCTTGGTGGAGAGCATCCACAGCAGCGTGCCCTTGGTGCGCCGAGTGGGCAGGAAGGCCATGGCATAGGCCGACGGAATGGCGATCACCAGCGCCAGCAGGGTCGAGCCGAAGGCCACCACCACGCTGTTGAGAGCGAACTTGAAGTAGTCGGCCCGGGCCTGCACGGCGATGTAGCTTTCGAGCGTCGGCGAGAAGATCAGGCTGGGATCGGCGATCGCCTCGGCCTCGCTCTTGAAGCCGGTCAGCACCATCCACAGGATGGGGAAGAAGATGAGCAGTGCGATCCCCCAGCCCAGCAGCGTGAGCCAGACCCGCCGTGCTCCGGCGCTGGGCACCAGCGGCGTGTGCCGGGCCCGCACTTCGCTGGCTGGCGCAGTGGCCAGGTGGCCCTCGGCCGGCAGGGCCTGCTTGGTCTTGAGTGTCGTCATGAGCGGCTCCTCGCCTCAGCTTTCCAGGTTCCTGGCCACCAGCCGGACCAGGAAGATGGCGACAATATTGGCCAGGATGATGGCGACCACCCCGCCGGCGGAGGCCAGGCCGACGTCGAAGTCGAGCAGCGCCTGGATGTAGATCAGGAAGGCCAGGTTGGTGGTGGCGAGCCCCGGCCCGCCGGAGGTGGTGACGTAGATCTCGGCGAAGACCGTCAGCAGGAAGATCATCTCGATCATGATCACCACGCTGATGGCCCGCTTGAGGTGCGGCAGCGTGATGTAGAAGAAGATGGCTAGCGGCCCCGCCCCGTCCATGCGCGCCGCCTCGACCTGGTCCTCGTCGAGCGACTGCATGGCAGTGAGCAGGATCAGCAGCGCGAACGGCAGCCACTGCCAGGCCACGATGATGATGATCGAGGTCAGCGGCAGCGACGAGAACCAGTCCACCGCCGGCAGGCCGAACACCCCGGCCAGCCATGCCAGCACCCCATTGGAGGGGTGCATCATCATGTTCTTCCACACCAGCGCACTGACCGTGGGCATGACGAAGAACGGCGAGATGGCCAGCACCCGGGCGATGCCGCGGCCGGGAAACTCCTGCTGGAACAGCACGGCCAGCAGCACACCGCCGCCCACGGTGATCACCAGCACCGACCCCACCAGCAGCAGGGTATTGCCCATGGCGCGCCACAGCGCCGGGTCGGTGAACAGGTACTCGTAGTTCTCCAGGCCGGCGAAGCTCTCCATGCCGGGCATCAGCAGGTTGTAGCGCTGCAGCGAGAACCACACGGTCATGCCCAGCGGGACCAGCATCCACAGCAGCAGCAGCGTGACCGCGGGCGCCTGCAGCGACAGCGAGCGCAGGCCACCGACGGTACGCCCCGAGGCGCGTGTCTTGCTCATAGCATCACCATGAAACGTCAGGGTTTGTCGCCGGGGCGGGCCCCGGCGAGGTCGGGTGCGCCGGTTCAGTAACCGGCGCGCTGCATGGTGCGCGCGGTAGCGCGCTGGGCGTTCTGCAGTGCCTGCTCGACGCTGATGTCGCCGGTCAGGGCCGAGGCGACGGTCTGCCCCACCTGGGTGCCGATCGACTGGAATTCGGGAATGCCGACGAACTGCACCCCGACATAGGGGCTTGGCTCCAGCGTCGAATCGGTCGGGTCGGCACTGTTGATCGCGTCGAGCACGAAGCCGGCGAAGGGCGCCTCCTCCTGGTACCGCTCATTCTCGTAGGTCGACTCGCGGGTGCCCGGCGGTACGCTGGTCCAGCCTTCGCTCTCGCCGACCAGCTCGACGTACTCCTGGGAGGTGGCCCAAGTCAGGAAGGTCTGGGCGGCCTCCTGCTTCTCCGACGAAGCGGGAATGGCCAGGGCCCATGACCACAGCCAATGCGCGCCCTTGGGCGTCTCGGCCACCGGCGCCGGGGCGAAGCCGAGACGGTCGGCCACCTGCGATTCGTCCGGGTTGTAGAGCTTGCCTGCCGCCGAGGTGGCGTCGACCCACATGGCGCAGTTACCGCGCGAGAACAGCGCCAGGTTCTCGTTGAAGCCGTTGGAGCTGGCGCCCGGCGGGCCATAGTTGCCGAGCAGGTCGACATAGAAGCCGATCGCCTCCTGCCAGGCCGGCGAATCGAGCTCGGGGTTCCACTCCTCGTCGAACCAGCGCCCGCCAAAGGTGTTCACCAGGGTCGAGACGAAGGCCATGTTCTCGCCCCAGCCCGGCTTGCCGCGCAGGCAGATGCCGGCCAGCTGGTTGTCGGGATCGTGAAGCTCGGCCGCCCAGTCGCGCACCTGCTCCCAGCTCGGCTGCTCGGGCATCTCGATGCCGGCCTCCTCGAACAGGTCGGTGCGGTAGTACAGCATCGAGCTCTCGGCATAGAACGGCAGCGCGTAGAGCGTGCCATCGTGGGAGAGGCCGTCTCGCACCGGCTGAAGCAGATCCTCTTCCCGGTACGTCTCGGGCAGGTCATCGAGGGCGACGAGCCAGCCGCGCTCGGCCCAGATCGGCGCCTCGTAGGTGCCGATGGTCATGACGTCGAACTGGCCGCCCTCGGTGGCGATGTCGGTGGTCAGGCGCTGGCGCAGCACGTTCTCCTCGAGCACCACCCAGTTGACCTCGATGTCGGGGTGAGCCTCCTCGAAGGCCTCGGTCAGGCTCTGCATGATGACCATGTCGTTGTTGTTGACCGTGGCCACGGTGATGGTCTCGGCCTGGGCCGCGGTGGCAACGGCCATGGCCAGGCCGGCCATGGGAAAGGCATGAGCGAGCTTCATGTCGGGCTCCTGTGTGCTGGGCTTGCCCCGTGGGGCGCTTGTTGTTGGTGATTGCCGGGAGTCGTTGTTTTGATCATTCTACTCAGGTAACGATCAAATGATCGAACACGTCGCGCCAAAAGGCAAAGGAACGCTCTTAGACTTTAGGCTATATAAGGAAGGGCGACGCCTGGTCAGCCATCGCGCTCTAGGATGAAGCGAGCCGCACTCTCGTCGGTGACGAGCCCCTTGAGCCAACCGCCACGCAGCGCGGCGAGGATGGCCGGCCCCTTGTCGCGGCCGCCGGCCAGGGCCACGAGGGTCTGGTCGCGAAACATGGCGAGCGGCAGGCTGGTGACCCGGCGGGTGATCGAGCAGTCGATTACCTCGCCGTGGCGGTCGAGCGGCCAGCCGAGCAGCTCGCCCACGGCCTGGCGAGCGAGCAGCTCGTCGAGTTCGGCCTCGCTGATGAAGTGGTCCTGGAATAGGGTGGCCTGGCGGTCGATGCGCCCTACGCCGATATAGGCGGCCTCGGCATCCTTGGCGACCTCGACGATGGCCTGGAACAGCCGCTGGCCAAGCATCGCCTCCTTCTCCTCCACCGTGCCGGCCACCACCGGCGCCGGCAGCAGGAAGCGCTCGCCGCCGGTCTTGTCGGCCAGCACCATGACGCCATCGTAGCGGTTGGCCGAGCCGTCGCGGGCGACGTTGCCGACCAGCGAGACGAAGCGGTGCTGGGGTCGCTCGATACGGCTGAGCGACTCCACCGTGGCGCGCACCGAGCGCCCCGTGCCCAGCGACAGGGTCAGTGGCTCGGAGCGTTCGATCAGCTTGGACAGCCGCTCCGCCCCCGCCACCGCCAGGTAGTGGGCACTGCTCTCGGGGGCTTCCGGGTCGGCCGGCACCACGTCGCAGAACTCGAGCCCGAAGCGTTGGAGGATGGCGTCCGACATTACCATGCAGTTGGCCAGCGGGTGGTCGATGTGCACCTTGACCAGCCCCTCCTGGCGCGCCAGGGCCAGCAGCCGCTGCACGCCGGGCCGCGACACCCCAAGCTGGCTGGCGATCTCGTCCTGGGTACGCCCTCCCACGTAGGAGAGCCAGGCCGCGCGTGCCGCCTGATCCAGCTTCAGCTCGAACTTGTCCACGTTGGCATTCCTTCTCGATTGCCCTCAGGCCGATCCGAAGTAGCGTTCGCGATCCTCGGCGGTGATGTCGCTGACGTGCAGCGGGTAGTGATCGTTGTTTCGATCGGCGTAGAAATGGCGCAGGGTGCGCTCGATGGTGGGAAAGGCCAGCTCGTCCCAGGGGATCTCGTGCTCCTCGAACAGCGCCACCTCCAGGCTTTCCGGTCCGGGCGAGAAGCCGCCGGCGAGATCGGCGCGGAAGATCATGTAGACCTGGTTGATGTGCGGCAGGTTGATCAGGGTATAGAGTCCATGGATGTCGACCTCGGCGCAGGCCTCCTCGCGGGTCTCGCGGGCGGCGGCCTCGACGGTGGTCTCGGCGTTCTCCATGAAGCCCGCCGGCAGGGTCCAGTAGCCCTTGCGCGGGGCGATCGCCCGCCGGCAGAGCAGGATGCGCGTGCCGCTCACCGGCAGGGTGCCGGCGACGATGCGTGGATTCTGATAGTGGATCGAGCCGCAGGCGTCGCACAGGTACCTGGGTCGGTCGTCCCCTGCCGGGATCGCGAAGCGCACGGCTTGGCCACAGTGGCTGCAGAAGTTCATGGGTCTCCCTGGCAGGCTTGACGTCGGCGAAGGCCCCCGGGTAGAAGGAACCAAATCCGATGGAAACCCCATGTTAGAGAAACTTCGCCAGCGCCTGCAAGCGCACGCTCCCCGCCGCCTGCGACTTGCCATGCCCCAGGCCGCGGTGCTGATGCCGATCGTCGACCGGCCCGAGCCGACGCTGCTGTTCACCCGCCGGGCGGGCCATCTCAATACCCACAGTGGCCAGGTGGCGTTCCCCGGTGGCAAGCGCGAGGACGCCGACCGCGACCTGCTGGCCACCGCCCTGCGCGAATCGGAAGAGGAGATCGCCCTGCCGCCGGAGCGGGTCGAGCTGCTCGGCCGCCTGTCGGACGTGATCTCGCTGCACGGCATTCTGGTCACGCCCTACGTGGGGCTGATCCCGCCCGACCTGCCGCTGGCGCCAGACCCGAGCGAGCTCGACGCCATCTTCGAGGTGCCGCTTTCGCTGTTCCTCGAGGACCGGCGCCACCACACCGACGTGATCCCGGTCGACGGCCGCCCCCACTACGTGCCCAGCTATCACACCCAGGGCCAGGTGATCTGGGGCCTCTCGGCGATGATGCTGGTGGAACTGCTGGCCGAGGGATTCGGGCGCCGCATCAGCCTGTTCGATGAGCCGTCCCGCGGCCGGCTATGCTATTTTCCCGAGCGGCTGTTGCGCCGTCCCGATACCGAGACGCGCCTCTCCTGATATCGCTCATCGATTCCATTGCCACCGCGGAGGTTGCCCCTCGCCCATGTCGCTGCATACTCGACCGGCCTATGCCGCCGATGCCCTGCCCCAGCTGGTCGATGCCCTGGTCGAGCAGGGCTGGTATATCGGCACGGCCTTCCTCGACGCCGAGCTGTGCCACGAGTTGCATCGTGAGCTGACGCAGATGGCCGAGCACGAGGCGCTGGCCGCCGCCGGCGTCGGACGCGGCGACGAGCACCAGCTGCGCCGCGACATCCGCGGCGACGCCATCCACTGGCTCGACCGCGAGAGCCTGGCCCAGCGGCGTTACCTGGAAGCCATGGGCGAGCTGCAGCGCGAGCTGAACCAGGCGCTGTTCCTGGGGCTGTTCGAGTACGAGGCGCACTTCGCCCACTACCCGCCCGGGGCCTTCTACAAGAAACACCTGGACAGCTTCCGCGGCCGCGCCAACCGGGTGGTTTCCACGGTGGGCTACCTCAACCCCGACTGGCCGGCGGACGGCGGCGGCGAGATGGCGATCTTCGCCGCCGACGCGCCCGAGCGCGAGCTGGCACGGGTGCGACCCGAGGCCGGCAACTTCGCCTGCTTTCTCTCCGAGCGCGTGCCCCACGAGGTGCTGCCGACCCGCCTGCCGCGGGCCAGCATCGCCGGCTGGTTCCGGCGCAACGCCTCGCTGGGCGGCCGGGTGGACCCGGCGCACTGATGGCCCGCGAGACCGAGGCGCTGCGCGCGCGGCTGGCCGAGCTCGAGCGGCGCAATGGCGAGCTCGAGGCCCGCGTGGCCGAGCTCGACGAGCAGAAGCGCCACTACCGATGGCTGGCGGAGAGCACCACCGACCTGATCTCGCGCCACGCCCGCGACGGCACCTTCCTCTACGCCTCGCAGGCCGCCCGCGACCTGCTCGGCTACGAACCGGAGGAGCTGATCGGCGTCTCGGCCTACGACCTCTTTCACCCCTCCGACCTCGCCGACCTGCTCAACAAGTCGCCGCGGGTCTACTACCACGACGGCTTCTACCAGCAGACCTATCGCTTTCGCGCCAAGGACGGGCACTACGTGTGGTTCGAGACCACCAGCCGCACCCGCCGCGACCCGGTCAGCGGCGAGCTGCTCGACGTGCTCTGCGTCTCGCGCGACGTGGGCCGGCGCATTCGCGCCGAGGCCAACCGCGAGCGCCTGGCGCGGGTGGTGGAGTCGACCACCGACTACGTGCTGTTCTGCGACGGCGACGAACGGCTGTTCTACTCCAACGAGGCGGCAAGAAGGCTGCTGGGACTGCCGCGCGAGCGGCTCGACGCCCGCCTCGAGCGGGCCTATACGCCGGCCTCGCTTTCCATCCTGCGCGAGGTCGTGCTGCCCGCCGTGGCGCGCTACGGCTCCTGGAGCGGCGAGCTCGAGATGCCGGGCCCCAGGGGGCCGGTGCCGGTGCTCAGCGTGGTGCTGGCCCATCACGGCCCCGGCGCCGAGCCCGATCATCTCTCCCTGCTCAACCGCGACATCGGCCTGCGCAAGGCCGCCGAGGACCAGGCCCGCCATCATCAGGAGCAGATCGCTCACGCCAACCGCCTGGCGACTACCGGCGAGCTCGCTTCCAACATCGCCCACGAGCTCAACCAGCCGCTTGGGGCCATCGCCAACTACGCCAGCGGCGCGATGCTGCAGCTGCGCGCCGACCCGGACCGCCCCGCCGGCGACCTGGCCCTGCCCCTCGAGCGCATCGACGAACAGGTGCAGCGACTCGGCGAGCGGCTGCGCCATATCCGCACCTTCGTGCGCAAGGGCCAGACCCGGCCGCGCCCCGTCGTCCTGCTCGACGTGGTCGACGCCGCCTGTCGCCTGTGCGAGTGGCAGTACCAGCAGGGCGGCATCGCCCTCGAGCACGAGCTGGAGGCAGCGCTTCCACGCGTTCAGGCCGACCCCATCGCCCTGGAGCAGGTACTGGTCAACCTGCTGCTCAATGCGCTGGAGGCCAGCCGCGCGCACCCCGGGGCCGCTCGCGTCACGATACGCGCCCGCCAGAGCGGACCGCGCGAGGTCACGTTCAGCGTCAGCGACCAGGGTCCCGGCATTGGCGACGACGAGGCCCAGGCGATCTTCGTTCCCTTCCACTCCAGCCGCCCGCAAGGGCTCGGCATGGGGCTCGCCATCAGCCGCTCGCTGATGGAGGCGATGGGCGGCAACCTGGCCCTGGCCGACGGTTCCGGCGGCGCCACCTTTGCCGGTACACTGCTGGCCGAGCCCAGCCCCACCTACCGCCGCCAGCCGCCTTGGAGCCAGCCGTGATCCAGCCCACCGCCGCCCCCTGCATCGCCGTGGTCGACGACGACGAGGCCCTGCGCGACTCGCTGGCCTGGCTGCTCGACTCCGTGGGCCTCGCCACCCGCGCCTTCGCCGACGGCGAGGCCTTCCTGGCGGCGGGCGCCGACGCCTGCGACGCCGTGCTGCTCGACGTGCGCATGCCGGGGCTCTCGGGGCTGCAGGTGCAACAGCGCCTCAACGAGCGCGGCGACAGCGCGCCGGTGATCTTCATGACCGGCCACGGCGACGTGCCCATGGCGGTCGCCGCACTCAAGGCCGGCGCCTTCGATTTCATCGAGAAGCCCTTCAACCAGCAGCAGCTGATCGACGCCGTGCAGCAGGCGCTGGCCGAGCACCAGCGCCTGCGCGCGGTGCGTGAGCGTATCGAGACCCTGCGCGAGCGCTACGACGCCCTGCGCCCCAAGGAGCGCGAAATCCTGGTGCACGTCGCCGAGGGCATGACCAGCCGCGAGATCGCCGAGCGGCTCGGCGTCAGCGCCAAGACGGTGGAGGTCTACCGCCTGCGGGCGATGAAGGTACTGGGGGCCGGCAACCTGGCCGAGCTGGTGCGCCTCTGCGTGGCGCTGGGGCTGGTCGAGCCGTTACCTGACCGGGATCAGTAAAAGCGCCATTGCTGGCGGTTTGCCCGCGGCCTCGGGTTGCCCGACCCCGAGTCTGCGTCGATCATGTCGCTATCGAGACTCGAGTGCCGTCACGCATGTTCCGAACACTGCTTGCCCTGCTCAGCCTGTGCCTGATCCTGTCGCTGTCGGCAGGCTCGACGGTGCTCGCCGAACAGGCGGCTGCCTTCGATACCGTGTCGGCCGCGTCTCATGCGGCACATCCCGCCGCCGAGGTGCCGCCGGGGTGCAGCCAGGCCCAGGCACAGGAGAGCGACGAGCCCTGCCTCGACAGCAGCCACTGCACGGCTGGCGCCATGCCTTTCATCGCCAGGCTCCCGCTGCCCGCCAGGGCCGATCGGCCGCTTTCCCCGGCACCGGATCGAGCGGCCCCGCCCCCTGCACTGAAGGAGCGCCCCCCCAGAAGCGCCTGATCGCTACGAACGACGTGGTGCCCGCACCCTATTCTTCACATGCCGATCAGGAGCTAACATGGCCCTTACCGTGACACGCCCGCTCCCGGGCCACTGCCGGCCTGGCAATGCCCACCCGACCCGCTCGCCTTTCCACGCTGCCCTTGTCGCGGCCGGCGTGGCGCTCGCCATTGCCGTGGCGTTCCCGAGCCTCGCCCATGCCGGGCCAGCCAAGGCCCCTGCTGGCCATGAAGCAGCGCACCCGGCCGACCATGAACATGACATCGGCCACGACACCGGCCAGCCGGCACGCACCGAGCACGAGCAGGTGCCGACGCAGGACGAGCATGACGCGGGAAACCGCGCCGCTGACGCGCCTTCGCCGGGGCAGTCTCACTCCGCCGAGGAGGGGCACGCCAGCCACGACGGCGGCGCCTCCGGTGCCCGCGTGGTGCCCCCGGCGTGGGCCTCGCGGGACAACCCGCTACCGCTCGATCCTGCCACCCTGGCCGCCGGGGAGCAGGTATTCCAGCGCTTCTGCTCGACCTGTCATGGTCCGACGGGGCGCGGCGACGGCCAGGCGCCCGCCGTGGCGACCTTCGACCCCAGCCCCGCCAACCTGGCGCTGCATGGACCCGGTCATGACGCCGGCGAGTATGCCTGGGTCATTCATGAAGGCAACGCTGCCAGTGCCATGCCCCGCTTCGCGGAGAAGTTGAACGAGAAAGAGATCTGGTCGGTGGTGCACTACATCCGTCACGGCCTGGCACACGACCAGCAGGAGCGCGACTCACGGGCGCATGACCATTGACGCAACCGGGCGCCGCCAGGGCGCCCGGTTCCTTTCCCTGGCGGAATGGCCCGGGGAGCGAGCAGTGCGTGCTGGCCTTGCTTCGCGATGTCGTCCCCGGCCAGCCCTGCCTGGGCCAGGCTAGAAAGACAGCTGGAGGCCAGCCACCAGGCCAGTCGTCTCGCTGGGCTCGGCGTGACTGCGCGCCATGTCGGCCGTATTGCCGTAGCGCTTCTCCCAGTAGGCGCCGACGTAAGGGGCGAACTTGCGGGTGTCCTCGTAACGCAGCCGCAGGCCGGCGTTCAGCGAGTTCAAGCCGCTGCCCATGTGAAACGCCTCGACATCCGTGCCGGAAGCCACCAGCTCCACCCGCGGCTGCAGGTACCAGCGCTGGGTCAGGCGCACGTCATGCTCGGCCTCGAGGTGCGCCCAGGCGTCGCCGTCCTCGCTGACCTTGAGGTCGAGGCTGGTCTCGATGCGATAGGGCGCCGTGCCCTGCAGGCCGACGACGCCGTAGAAGCGCTCGGGGTGGTCGCTGGAACCGACGCCGCCCTGGTAGCCGATGCCGCCCTGGAGCTCCCAGAAGTCGGCCACCAGATGGCTGTAGCGCAGGTCGAGGCCCTCGAACTCGGCGCTGTCACCGTCGCCCATGGCGTTTTCGCCTTCGCTCTTGAGGTAGACCCGGCTGATGTCGCCGCCGTACCAGGCCTCGAAATCCCACACGAGGCTCTCCTCCTCGCCCTCGGGCCAGGCATACTCCAGCCGGTCGAATCCCGCGGCCCAGACGGGATGGGCCGCCATCGGCGAGGGCCACTCCTCCGGGGCATCGTAGCCATCCTCGGCATGCGCCCCGGTCGTCGCCAGCAGGGCCA
This sequence comes from Billgrantia lactosivorans, assembly GCF_003254665.1. GTDB lineage: Bacteria > Pseudomonadota > Gammaproteobacteria > Pseudomonadales > Halomonadaceae > Halomonas > Halomonas lactosivorans. The sequence goes on from NZ_QHGY01000001.1 coordinate 1,160,542, forward strand.
GGGCGGCGCAGGCAACGGGCAGTACTTTTCCGGTTTTCATGCGTACTCCTTCACGAGACCTTGACGACCCGGAACATGCCGGCGTCCATGTGGTAGAGGAGATGGCAGTGGAACGCCCAGCTACCCTCGGCATCGGCGGTGATCAGTGCGGAGACCCGCTCGCCCGGCTTCACGTTGATGGTGTGCTTGCGTGGAATGAGCTCCCCCGCGCCGTTCTCCAGCTCCATCCACATGCCGTGCAGGTGGATGGGATGCTCCATCATGGTGTCGTTGACCAGGATCAGGCGCAGGCGCTCGTCCTTGCGGAAATGCAGGGGGCCATCGACCTGGCTGAACGTCCGGCCATCGAATGACCACATGTAGCGCTCCATGTTGCCGGTCAGGTGGATCTCCATCTCGCGTTCGGGCCCGCGGCGGTCCGGCCAGGGGCGAAACGCCTTGAGGTCGCGATACACCAGGATGCGCCGCTCGTCGGGATCGATGCCGATGCCCGCCTGATCGTACTGCGAGCCGGGCTGGGCGGTCCCGGCCGGCAGCAGGTCGCCCTGCGCGTTGGCAGGCGACGCGGCGCGCTGCCCCTCGGCGTGGTCCATGCCCTCCATCCGTGAGTGGTCCATGCCTTCCATCCGCGAGTGGTCCATGCCCTCCATCCGCGAGTGGTCCATGCCCTCCATCTGCGAGTGGTCCATGCCCTCCATGCCGGCGTGGTCCATGCCCTCCATCCGTGAGTGGTCCATGCCCTCCATCCGTGAGTGGTCCATGCCCTCCATGCCGGCGTGGTCCATGCCCTCCATCCGCGAGTGGTCCATGTCCTCCATGCCGGCGTGGTCCATGTCATGCGCGCCCATCGCCTCCATGCCCCGGTCGGCGATCCGGCGGCGCTCGGGAAGCTCGGCCTGCATCCCCAGTCGCGGCGCCAGGGTGGCACGGGCGAAGCCACTGCGGTCCATGGTTTCGGCGAACACCGTATACGCGGTATCCGCCTCGGGCATCACGATGACATCATAGGTTTCGGCAACGGCGATACGGAACTCGTCGACCGGTACGGGCTGAACGGGCTGGCCGTCGGCGGCGACCACGGTCATCTTGAGCCCCGGGATGCGCACGTCGAAGTAGGTCATCGCCGAGCCGTTGATGAAGCGCAGGCGCAGCCGCTCGCCCGGCTTGAACAGCGCCGTCCAGTTCTGCTCGGGCGCCTGGCCGTTGACCAGGTAGGTGTAGGTGCTGGCGGTGACGTCGGCGATGTCGCGGGAGCTCATGCGCATCCGCGCCCACATCGCGCGCGTCCGGGCGGTCTCGCGGAAGCCGTTCTCGCGCACCTCGGCGAGAAAGTCGGCGACGGTGCGCTCCTGAAGGTTGTAGTAGCCCTCCGCGCTCTTCAGGTTGCGAAAGACCGAGGCCGGCTCCTCGTAGGTCCAGTCGGTCAGCATCACCACGTGTTCGCGGTCGTAGCGAAATGGCTCGCGCTCGGCGGCGTCGATGACGATCGGCCCCGCGTGCCCCAGTTGCTCCTGCAGGCCGGAGTGGCTGTGATACCAGTAGGTACCGTGCTGCACCACCGGAAAGCGGTAGACGAAGGTCTCCCCCGGGTCGATCCCGGCAAAGCTGATCCCCGGGGCGCCGTCGACCTGCGCCGGCAGGATCAGGCCGTGCCAATGGATGGACGTCGGCTCGTCCAGCAGGTTGGTGACGCGAAGGGTGGCGTCCTGCCCCTCCCGCAGCCGGATCATGGGCCCGGGGCTCGTGCCGTTGATGGTGATGGGGCGCGCGCTGCGCCCGTTGATCTCCAGCGTCTCGCGGCGAATGGCCAGGGCGATGTCGTTGCCCTCCACCGCCCCCTGCGGGTAGGCGTTGCTCTGCCCCCAGGGATCGGCCCAGGCCGGGGCCAGTCCCAGGGCCGAGGCGCCCAGGCCGAAGGCGGCTCCGCGCTTGAGCAGCTGTCGGCGGGAGAGGGTCAGGCCGGCGGCGTTGTTGGTGGTCATGCGTGGCTCCTGTCAGGGGAACTCCAGGCGCCATGATGCGGTGGATTGCTGAAAGCAGGCTGAACAGTCAGCCCGCTTCGTTCAGCGGAAGCAAGACCTCGACTCGTAGCCCTCCCTCTGGAGAGGGTGCGAAACGCACTTGGCCGGCGTAGCGCTCGACGAGCTGACGCAGGATGGACAGGCCGAGCCCATGCCCGGGCTTGCCCTCGTCGAGCCGGGCGCCACGCCGCCCCAGGCGGCCGAGGTCGCCCGGCGCGACCCCGGGGCCGTCGTCCTCGACGCGAATCCTCAGTGCGGCGTCTCGCCACAGGCGGCAGTGGACCTCACGGGCGGCCCACTTGCCGGCATTGTCCAGCAGGATGCCCAGGATCTCGACGAAGTCCTGTCGCTCGATGCCGGTCCTGGCCGGCAGCGAGGCATCGATGGCGAGCCGGAACTGCCGTTCTGGGTAGAGGCTCGAGAATAGCTCGACGAGCTGCTCGGCTTCCCGCCGCAGCTCGGCGCGCTGCCCCGCCGTGGGGCCGGCAATCCGCGAGCGCTTCAGCTCGGTCTCGAGCTGGGCATGCATGTCCTCGAGCCGCTGCAGCATCTTCCGCCTGCGTTCGGCGTCGATGGGGCGCGAGCCGCGCAGCACCTGGACCACCGCGGTCAGCGGCGTCTTGAGCGCATGCGACAGGTTGGCCAGGGACTCGCGCGAGCGCTGGAGACGCCGCGCGTGTTCGTCCATCAGCCGATTGAGCTGCGCCACCAGGCCGTCGAGTTCCGACGGCGCTTCGAGATGCAGCCGTTCGCGCGCCCCGCAACGCAGCTCGTCGAGCTGTCCGCGCAGCCGCGAGAGCGGGCGCAGCGCGCGGTTGACCGCCATCAGGTTGAGCCCGATCAGCAGCAGCAGCAGCAACCCGGCGATGGCGCCGACCCACCAGTGCAGCGCCTCCAGGCCATCCTCCACCTGGCCGAAGTCCTCGCCGATCAGCAGCACGCCAGCGCGGCCGTCGTACTCGAAGCGTGCGCGGTAGACCAGCAGGTGACGCTCGCCGGTTGTCACGAGTTCCAGCGCCTGGTCCTCGCCCTCCAGGTAGGGCGACAGCGTGTCGAGCCAGCGCGGGTGGGAAGTGGTGATCTCGCCGTCCAGTTGCAGCACATAGAGGTGATGAAAGACTTGCAGCGCGGGGCTCTCCGTCTCGCGCCACAGCTGCGTCGAGAGCTGCCCCTGGCGGAACTGGCGCAGCGTATGCTCCGCCTCCTGGCGCAGCCGTTCACCGAGGAAGCTGCGTGCCAGGTCGCTCAACAGCACGCCGTGCAGCAGCCAGGTGACGCCCACCACGATCAGCGCTGCGCCCCCCAACCAGGCCAGCAGGCGGAAGCGCAGGCTGCGACGATCAACGCGACGCAAGGACATAGCCCTGGCCGCGCCGGGTCTGGATCGCCTCCCGGCCGAGCCGGCGGCGCAGGCGCCCGATATAGACCTCCACCAGGTTCGGCGCGGGGGCGTCCTGCTCGAGGGAGTAGAGCTGGTCGAGCAGTTGCGCCTTGGACAGGACGCGGTCGGGGTGGTGCATCAGGTAACGCAGCAGGCGGAACTCGGTGGCGGTCAGCGTCTGCCATCGCCTGCCGTCGACGCTGACCTGCTGCGTGCTCTCGTCAAGCTGGATACCGTTGACACGAAGCACCTGGCTCAGGCTGCGCGCCTGCCGCCTCAGCAGGGCCTGCAGGCGCGCCAGCAGCTCCGCCTCGTGGAAGGGCTTGGTGAGGTAGTCGTCGGCGCCGCGGCGCAGCCCCACGACCTTGTCCTCCCAGGTGTCGCGCGCGGTCAGGGCAATGATGGGCAGTTGCCGCCCGCGGGCGCGCCAGCGGGCGACGAGATCGAGCCCCGAGCCGTCCGGCAGGCCGATGTCGACGATCGCCAGGCCATACGTCTCGGTCGAGACGAGGGTCTCCGCGGCGCCCAGGGTCGCGGCGGTATCGACGCGATAGCCATTGTCCTCCAGGGTCTCGGAGAGGCTCTCGGCCAGCAGGTCGTCGTCTTCGACAAGCAGTACCTTCACCGTGCTCACTCCTGGAGAGTGATCTCCCCCGACATGCCGGCCTCATAGTGACCGGGAATGTTGCAGGCGTATTCCAGCCGGCTTACGCCCCGGGGGGCCGTCCACTCCAGCGTGGCGGTCTCGCCCGGCGCCACGGTCACGGCCGGCATGCTGCCGCCATGCTCGCCCTCGGCCATGTCGTGGCCGCCGTGGTCGCCATGCTCGTGGTCGTGGCCCTCCATCTCCTGCATCATGCGGCGGTGCTCCTCCTGGGCCGCGGCATCGCCGATCACGAACTCGTGCTCCAGCGCTCCGCTGTTGTGGATCTCGAAGCGTACCGTCTCGCCCGCCTGGATGGCCAACGCCTCGGGATCGTACATCATCTCGCTGGCCTCGAACGTGATGGTACGGTCGGGTGAGGCCGCACCGCTCTCCTGCTCGGTGGCAGCCAGGGCCAGGGCTGGCCAACAGGCCCCGAGGACAACCCAGGTCGACGTGCGCATGGAAATTTCTCCGTTCATCAAGGGGAGGCACACTTTTAGCCGCCCTGGCTGAACCCAGGCTGAATCGATTTTTTTCATCTATGCCGTGCGGGAGCGTAATGTCATGGCAATAAAGGAGAAGCTCCGATTCTTGCGCGCTCGCCATTCACTATTCTTTGCCTTTGTTACAGGCCATGACAAAGGCTTCTTGACGCTGCCACTCCCGGCTATCTAGGTTTCACAAGCGTCGGGCGGAGTCCCGATGCTTTCGGCAACATCACGCCTGCTCGACAGGAGGAACCGAGATGGATTTTGGAAAGTTCAAGTCGTGTATCGAAGCGTGCCACGTCTGTGCTGCCTACTGCGACAAGTGCGCCACGGAGTGCCTCAAGGAGGACGATGTCAAGATGATGGCGGAGTGCATCCGCCTCGACATGCAGTGCGCGCAGATCTGCCGCCTGGCGGCTTCCTTCATGGCCCAGGGCAGCGAGTACGCCCGCGAGCTCTGTCGGCTATGTGCCGATATCTGCCGCCAGTGCGGTGACGAGTGCGCCAAGCACCAGGCCGGCCACTGCCAGGAGTGCGCCGACGCCTGCCGTCGTTGTGCCGAGGAGTGCGCCGCCATGGCCGGCTGATCGAGAACGCCACTTCAGCCTGGCCTGCCAGGATCCGGCTGGAGTGGCGCCTCACCTTGGACAACGCCGCCCGATCTCACCCGAGCCGCCGCGGCTAGACCGCGAGTTCCTCCCACAGTCGGCTCTCTTCCTCCTCGCCGTCCTCCTCATTTTGCTCTTCGGGCTCCGCCTCGGACGCCTGGGGGGGAGCCAGCGCGACGACCTCGCCGCTGGGATTCTCGAGCAGCTCGCGCAGCCGCTCGTAGTTGAGCGGCGTGTCGGGTTCGTCTTCTCCCTCGAGCATCGCCAGGGTCTCCATCAGCGCGGCCATGCCGGCATCCTGCTCGCCCAGCGGCTCGTAGACCTGCACGTAAGGCATGTCGCCGTCCCAGCCGGCCTTGATCGGCTGATTGATCAGCTGCACCTGGGTGCCGACGGGCACGCGGCCGAAGATCGACTCGATATCCTCCGGGAACATGCGCACACAGCCACGGCTGGCGCGCATGCCGACGCCATCCGGCTGGTTGGTGCCATGGATGAGATAGCCGGGGATGTCGAGCAGGATGGCATGGCTGCCCAGCGGGTTGTCCGGCCCCGCCGGCACCACGGCCGGCGCCTCCTCGCCGCGTTCGGCGGCCTCCTCGCGCACCGAGCTCGGCGGGTACCAGGCCGGATCCTCCAGCCGCATGGTCACTTCGGTCTTGCCCAGCGGCGTATCGAAGCCCTCCCGCCCGATGCCGATCGGGTAGGTCTCCACTCGCGGCGGCTCGTCGCCCTCGGTCGGCGGGTAGTAGTAAAGCCGCAGTTCGGCGACGTTGATCACGATACCCTCCCGCTCCACCGGCGGCAGGATGAAGCGTCCGGGTATCACCACCTCGGTGCCCTCGCCCGGCAGCCAGACGCTGACATCCGGGTTCGCCCGGCGGATCTCCTCGTAGCCCACGTTGTGCTTGCGGGCGACGTCGAGCAGGGTCTCGTCGCCCTCCACCTCGACGACATAATCCTCGCCGATGACGTCGCCTCGCTCGGGCAGCGGATAGTGGCCCTTCGGCCACTCGCGCTCGGCTGACTCGTCCTCGTCAGCCCACGCCGTCGGCGACAACGCGCACAGCATGACCAGCAGGAGCGGAAGCAGGCCGGACAATCGCCCCGGCGCCCCGGAGCGCTGGCCGGCGTTGGCATGATGCGTCATGTCGGTAATCACTCGCTTGTCCTTCCTCACGGAATGAAGGTATCGGCGCCCTAGTCTATTCGCCCCCGGAGGGTTAGGACAGTCGGCGACCCCATTCCCTACCGTCGCACCGCGAAAAGCGGCCCGCAGAATGTTCAGCGCATTGCACCATCGTCTTTGCCGATGCACGTCAAGTTTGGATGGCGTCCGATGCCGTGTCTCGTGAACCCGTCCGCTCGAAGGCAGCACCTGCCTTCGGGCGAGGCTGCATGAGTGTCGATCGTTTGATATGCGTCAACTCTCGCCCGGACCGGTTCGGCTAGGCTGAAGTGACCCAGTGGCTCGCACAGAGTGGTGTCATGGACCTACGATCCGCCATTGCCAGACCCCAGCCTGCACCCGCCCGTGCATGGGTTCGGTATTGGCTGTTCGCTGCACTGGGTCTGGCCATCCTGCTCCTTGCGTCTCCCGCCAAGGCGGACGCGATCGTGGCCAGTGGCGAGGCGTCCAGCGGCATGGCTCTCTCCGCCGATCATGGTCAGGAGTGCCATCACGGAACACGGGTCGTCCAGCCAAGCGACGTCACGCTGCGCAGTGAGCGCCACGACAGCCTGGATGCCCCTCCTCTCGAGTCGCTCGACTCTGGGCAGGGCTCCCTGGCCCATCGAAGCTCACCCCTGGGCTCCCCCAGAACGCGCCCCGATCCCTCCCCGCTTCCGCTCTATCTGGTAACCGAGCGCTTTCGATCCTGAGTGTCACTCCTTCGGCAACGGTAAGGGCCTGCGTCACGACGCCGGCTCCTGAGATCCCGGCGCCTGCTACAGGCGCTACCCATGGGCGCATGCCCGCGAGGAGAATGACATGACGATTTCCCGACTTCCCTTCTGTCTCGGCCTGGCCGTCGTACTGAGTGCCACGGCAAGTGCCGCCACGGCACAGCAGATGAACGCCGACCCGATCGGCGACGGTACGAGGAGCCCCGGCATGATGGGCGGCGACATGATGGGCGGCGACATGATGGGCGGCGGCATGATGGGCGGCGGCATGATGAGCGGCGGCATGATGCCCTGCCCGATGATGGATGGCGGCAAGAGTGTGATGCAGAAGCTCGAGCCCGAACAGCGCAGCGAACTGCGCGAGCTGATTCACGAGCATCGCCCCGCCCAGCTGCAGCGTCTGGGACAGCTGATGAACCTGCGTGACGACATGGCCGTCGCCTTGCAGGCCGAACGCCCTGAACTGGAAACCATCCAGACGCTCCACGCCCGGATGGCGGAGCTGCAGGGCGAGATGCTGACGGAAAGCGTACGCCTGCATAACAGCACGCAGGACCTCATGACCGCCGAGCAGCGCGAGCGGTTGCAGCAGGCCACCCCCGAGGCCGCCGATCCAGACGATCATGAGGCCCATCATTGACCGGGGGCGTCCTTCCCTCGCATCGGCGGCTCACGCCGCCCCTACTTCCGCGACAGAGGGTCCGCGATGAGCACCACGGCGACGACGAAGATCACCCTGACCGTGCCCGGCATGGGCAGTGACCACTGCGCCGGTATCGTACGCACCACCCTCCAGCGCCTGAACGGCGTGGAGGAGATCGAGACCAATATCGCCAGCCATCGGGTCAGCGTCGATGTCGCGGCGAACGGCCCCGATGGCGACGCCTTGAAACGGGCCGTCGAAGGGGCCGGCTACGACGTCGCGGCGGTGAGCGGCCAGGCCGAGCATGACGGCGAAGCCGAGGCCGCCATCGAGGAGGGCTACCTGTCCCAGGCCCGCAAGCGGCTGTGGATCGCCGGGGTGCCCACCACGCTGATCATGCTCCTGATGATGCCGCACATGTTCTGGCAGCCGATCCCCGGCTACCTGTTCATCGTCGCCCTGCTCGCCTTCCCGGTGGTGTTCCTCTACGGCGGAGCCGCCACCCACCGCTCGAGCTGGCGCTCGCTGAAGAACGGTACCTTCAACATGGACGTGCTGATCTCCATGGGCAGCCTGCCGCCCTACCTGATCGGCCTGGTGGGCTTCGTCTACCCGATGACCTCGTTCATCGAGATGGCCGCCACCATCACGACCTTCCATCTGCTGGGGCGCTATCTCGAGGCGCTGGCCAAGGGACGCGCCTCACAGGCCATCCGACGCCTGCTCACGCTCGGCGCCAAGACGGCCCGGGTGGAGCGCGGCGGCAAGGAGATCGAGGTGCCGGTCAAGGAACTCGCCCCGGGCGATATCATGGTCGTGCGCCCCGGCGACAAGATGCCCACCGACGGCGAGGTCATCGAGGGCGAGAGCCATCTCGACGAGTCGATCGCCACCGGCGAGTCGGTACCGGTCTACAAGAGCGTCGGCGACAGCGTGATCGGCGCCACCATCAACAAGGAGGGGCGGCTGCGCGTGCGCGCCACCCGGGTGGGCGGCGACACCTTCCTCGCCCAGGTGGTGCGCCTGATCGACCAGGCCCAGGGCTCGCGGGTGCCGATCCAGGAGTTCGCCGACCGCATGACCGGACGCTTCGTGCCGGTGGTGCTGCTGATCTCGCTGGCCAGCCTGGCGGCCTGGCTGCTGTTTCCCGGCGCCCTGCGGCCAGTCCTCGAGTGGGGCGCCACTGTCCTGCCGTGGGTCAACCCCGAGGCCAGCACCCCGGTGCTGGCCTTGATCGCCGCCATCGCCGTGCTGGTCATCGCCTGCCCCTGCGCGCTCGGGCTCGCCACCCCCACGGCGCTGATGGTCGGCTCCGGCATCGGCGCCGAGCGCGGCATCCTGATCCGCTCCGGCGAGGCGATCCAGACCTTCAAGGACATCAAGGTGATGGTGCTCGACAAGACCGGCACCATCACCCGCGGCGAGCCGAAGCTGACCGAGGTGGTCGCCGCCGAGGGCATCAATGAGAACGAGCTGCTCACGCTGGCCGCCAGCGTCGAGAACGCCTCGGAGCACCCCATCGCGCGGGCCATCGTCGACGGCGCCGGCGAACGCGGCGTCAGGCCCGGCGAGGTCAGCGAGTTCCGCTCCACCGGCGCCCGCGGCGTGTCCGGCAGGGTCGAAGGGCGCCACGTGCTGATCGGCAATCGCCGGCTGCTCGAGGAGGCGGACATCACAGGTCTGGAAGCGCTGGACGCGGCCATGCAGGCACTCGAAGGCAAGGGCCGTACGGCCGTGATCGTGGCCGCCGACGGCCGGGCCATGGGCATCGTGGCGGTGGCCGACACCCTCAAGCAGGCGTCGGTCGAGGCCATCCGCGGCATGCACGCGCTCGGCCTGCACGTGGTGATGATCACCGGCGACAACGCACGTGCCGCCCGTGCCGTGGCCGACGAGGTCGGTATCGACGAGGTCGAGGCCGGCGTGCTGCCGGAGGGCAAGGTCGACGCCATCCGCCGGCTGCAGGAGAAGCATGGCCCCCATGTCGCCATGGTGGGCGATGGCATCAACGATGCCCCCGCGCTCAAGCAGGCCAACGTCGGCATCGCCATCGGCGCCGGCGCCGACGTCGCCATCGAGGCCGCCGACGTGACCCTGGTACGTGGCGAGCTCAGCGGGGTGGTGGATGCCATGCACCTCTCCCGCGCCACCTTTCGCAAGATCGTGCAGAACCTGCTCTGGGCCAGCGGCTACAACGCGGCGGCGATTCCCATGGCCGCCGCCGGGCTGCTTCACCCCATGATCGGGGTGATTGCCATGACGGCCAGCTCGCTGTCGGTGATCGGCAACTCGCTGCTGCTCAAGCGCCGCCATGCCCGTTACCACGCCGGAGGAAAGCCATGATGAACCGCCATCGTCCCGACACCCACCCGCAGCCCCCGTCTCCCGCCGCGGAACCCGGCTCGGCAGGTCGTCCTCCGGCGTCACGGACCCGGGGGCTCCACGCCTGGATGATGCCCCTCTGCCTGGGGCTGATGGGGCTCGCCGTCGTACTGCTGATGTGGCGCGGCCAGGGTGCCGGCGGCGCCTGGCTGCTGCTGCCCATGCTGCTGTGCCTGGGCATGCACTTCCTGATGCATCGCCACGGCCATCATCATCGCGACGAGTGACGACGAACCAACCCACACAGGAGTTGACGACATGACTACCGACTGCCTTGCCCTGATGGGCCACATGAGCTGGCTGGGTTGGCTGATGCCCCTGGCGATTCTTGCCCTGCTGGGCCTCGGCATCGCCGCCCTGCTCAAGTATCTCTTTACCACCCGCAAGCCGACTACCGGAGCCGAATCATGAACCGTCGTGCCACTTCCCTGCTGCTCTCCGCCAGCCTGCTGCTGGGCGCCACCGCCGCACACGCCGCCCTGCCCGAGGAGGCCACCCTGTACAAGAACCCGCAGTGCGGCTGCTGCGACGAGTACGCCCGCCAGCTCGAGGAGCGCGGCGTGACGGTGCATATCGTCGACGACATGGACATGGGCGAGATCAAGCAGGACGCCGGGCTGCCCTACGGGCTCGGCTCCTGCCACACGCTGCTGATGGGCGGCTATGCCATCGAGGGCCACGTGCCCTTCGAGGCGGTGGAGCGACTGTTCGAGGAGCGCCCGAAGATCGGTGGCATCGGCCTCGCTGGCATGCCCATCGGCACGCCCGGCATGCCGGGGCCGAAGCGCGAGGAGTGGAACGTCTATCAGTTCACCGATCAGCAGCCGTCGCCGTACATGACGCTGTGAGGCTCCTGCCGGGCGTCGGCCCCCAACGCCCGGCAACCGATGCCCTCCGGCCTGGCCAGGTGACTCAACGTTTGTCGCCGGGATCGACCAGCAGGCGATAGCCTACGCCGGCCTCGGTCTGCAGCAACTGCGGCGAGTAGGGGTCGTCCCCCAGCTTGTGACGCAGCTTGCTGACGACGATTCGCAGGTAATGAGTGTCCTGGGTGTGGGTGGGACCCCAGACGTGCCGCAACAGTTGGGTCTGGGTCACCACCCGGCCGGGATGGCGCGACAGCTGGTCGAGCACGGCGAACTCCTTGGGCGTGAGATGCAGATCCTGCCCACCCAGCCTGACGCGGCGTGCGGCGAGATCGATCTCGAGCCCCGCCCGCTCGATGTGCAGCGTCGCCGGGACGGCCCCCGTCGTGCCCTGCTGTCGCAGCAGCGCGCGGATCCGCGCCAGCAGCTCCTGGATGCCGAACGGCTTGGTGACGTAGTCGTTGGCGCCCGAGTCGAGGGCGCGCACCTTTTCCGCCTCCTGCTCGCGTACCGATACCACGATCACCGGCACCTGGCTCGACCGGCGCAGTTCGTCGAGCAGGTGCTGACCGTCCATGTCGGGCAGGCCGAGATCCAGCAGCACCAGGTCCGGACCGCGGGAAGCGACGAGGCTGAGCCCTTCCCTGCCGGTTGCCGCCTCGCTCACGATGAAGTCCTGGGACACCAGGCTGATGCGCAGGAAGCGTCGGATCTGGGGCTCGTCATCGATGATCAGGATATGCGGCCGTTCAATCGCCATTGCGGGTGGACTCCTGCTGCTCCGTCAGCGGCAACCGCATGACGATGGCCGTGCCCTGCCCATCTTGGCCGGGCAAGGCCTCGACGCTGCCGCCATGGGCGCCCAGCATGCCGCGGCAGATGGCCAGGCCCAGGCCACTGCCGTGACGACCGCGATCGCCCTCGCCGCCGGTGAAGAACATGTCGAACACCGCCTCGCGCTGCGTCGGGGGAATGCCGGGCCCCTGGTCGGTGACCCGTACCTCCAGCCACTCGCCACTCTCGTCGAGGCGGGCATGGATCCCCACCCGGCCGTTCGCCGGCGAGAAGCGCACGGCGTTGTCGATGACGTTGACCAGTGCCTGCTCGATCAGGGCCGGATGCACGTACAGCAGCGGCAGCCCGTCGGCCCCATCGCGTTCGATTCGCACCCGCTCCAGTGAGGCGCCAAGCCGCTTCAGGGCGGCGGTGACGAGATCGTCGAACGCGACCCAGTCGCGCTCGAGCTTGAGGCTGCCATGGCCCAGCCGGGTCATGTCGAGCAGGTTCTGAATGTAGCGGTTGAGACGCTCGCTCTCGGCGAGGATGCCGTCGAGCAGTTCGCGCCTGTCGGCGCGGCTGAGCTGGGGTTCAAGCTCCCGCAGCGAGCTGGCCGAGCCGATAATCGACGCGAGCGGCGTACGCAGGTCGTGCGACACCGACGACAGCAGTGCCGAGCGCAGCCGTTCGTTCTCCTCCGAGAGCCGCGAGGCGCCCAGCTCGGCCACCAGCCGGGTGCGCTCCAGGGCCATGCCGAGCTGGCGCGTCAGGGTGGTGACCAGGGTCTCCTGGTCGGGACCGAGCGGGCGCTCGCGCACGGCGAGCTCGAGCCCCACGATGCCCAGCATGCGCTCCTGTTCGACCAGCGGAATGAAGCGCCAGCGCAGCGAGCTCTGGGTGGCCGTGCCGGCGCCGCTGGGCTTGCGCTGCTGCCAGCTCCATGCCGCGGCGGCCTCCTCCTGGGCGCCAAGCCGGGCATTCGCCGGTACCGCACTGCGTACCACCAGGCCGCTTGCGGTATCGTCCTGATCAAGAAACGCCACCGGCACCCCCAGCCAGCGCTCCAGGGTGGAGACGCCGACATCGCGCACCTGCTCCCGATCGGTGGCGACCGAGAGCGCACGCGAGAAGGAGAGCAGCCGATGGCTCTGCTCGCGACTGCTGCGCAGCGCCATCAGGCGCCTGCGGCCACTTCCCGCGAGCTGCCCCACCACTACCGCCACCAGCAGGAAGAAGATGACCGTCAACAGCTGTTCGCGCTCGACCATTGCCAGGGAGAAGCGCGGTCGAGTGAAAAGAAAATTGAAGGCCACGAAGCCAAGTGCGGCGTTGATCATGGCGGCCCGGGTGCCCGCCAGGGTGGCGCTGACCAGCACCGCGGCAAGGAAGATCAACGACAGGTTGGCCAGCTCCAGCCAGAAGTCCAGCGCCCAGGCCACGGCCACGGCGGCGAGAAAGCTGCCTGCCACGACCATGCCCTCGCGCCAGCCCAGCGGATGCGGCCCGCGAACGGGTCGGAACCGACGCCGCGGACGCGCCTCGGCAACGACCACCACGTCATAGGCGCCGCCATATCGCAGCAACTGCGCCGCCAGCGGTTGTCGCCAGAAGCGCCAGCCCGAAGGGCGCGTCCGCCCGACCATCAAGGTGGCAACGCCCTGCTCCATGGCATAGTCGTGCAGCTCTCGTGCCCGCCCCGCTCCCTGCAGGATGCGCGCCTCACCGCCCAGCCGGTTCACCAGCGCCAGCCCCTGATCCAGGGCCAGCCGCTGCCGGGGTCCGGCCCGGCCGTTGTCCACGTGCACGGCCAGCCAGTGGACGCCCTCGCGCTGCGCATGGCGATGTGCCGCCCGCACCAGGGCGGCATCCTCCTCGCGACGCCCCCCCAGGGCAACCAGCAGCTGCGGGCGCCTCGGGCCCACCGGGCCGGTGCGTAGCTCGTCCTGTGGCGGCGATGAGTTCATGGACGCCTCCTGCCTACTGACGCCAGAACATCGGCGTCAGCAGGACCAGCACCGTGAGGATCTCGAGGCGCCCGAGCAGCATGCCGACACACAGCAGCCACTTGGCGGCATCGGGCAGCGTGGCGAAATTGCCCGACGGTCCGATGATGTCGCCCAGCCCCGGGCCGACGTTGGCCACCGCGGTGGCGGCCCCCGAGAGCGCCGTGGTCATGTCCAGCCCCATCAGCGCCAGCCCCAGGGCCAGGCCGGCGATGGTCAGGAAGAAGAAGAACGAGAACGCCACCACCCCGCGCGTGATGTCGTCGGTGAGTGGCTGGCCGTTGTAGCGAGAGGCGAATACGCCATGCGAGTGCACCAGGAAGCGCAGCTGGTTGCGCAGCAGGAGGGTGGCGACCTGGAAGCGGAAGATCTTCATGCCGCCGCTGGTGGAACCGCTGCAGCCGCCGACGAAGGTGAGATAGAAGAACGCCACGTAGGCCAGCGGCCCCCAGACGCTGTAGTCGTCGGAAGCGTAGCCGGTGGTGGTCACCACCGAGATGACGTTGAAGGCGACATGGGTCAACGCATCGAACGCCGGCGTGCCGAGCCAGATGCGCCATAGCGTGAGCCCGAGGATGACCATCGCCAGCAGCACCAGCAGGCCCTGCACCTGCTGGTCTCGCCACAGCGCCAGGCGCGACCCTCGCAGCATGCGGATATAGAGCACGAACGGCATGGCGCCTGCCAGCATGAACAGCGACCCCAGCCATAACAGGTGAGGCTGGTCGGCGTAGGCGCCGAAGGAGGCATCGGAATTGGCGAAGCCGCCGGTGGCAAGCGACGTCATGCTGTGCACGGCGGCGTCCAGCGGCCTCATGCCTCCCAGCCAGTAAGCCAGCATGGCGAGCAGGGTGAAGCCACAGTAGATGCTCAGGGTCGCCTTGGCGATGCCGCCGGTGCGGGGCATGACCTTGTCCGACCAGTCCGACGACTCGGTATGGAACAGCCGCATGCCCCCCACCTTGAGGAAGGGCAGGATGGCGATACCCATGACGATGATGCCGATCCCCCCCAGCCACTGCATGATGCCGCGCCAGAGTTTCAAGCCATCGGAGAGGTCCTCGATGCCCACCAGCACGGTGGAGCCGGTGGTGGTGATCGCCGACACCGATTCGAACACGGCATTGGTCGGTGACAACTGCGGCGCCCCCAGCACCAGCGGCAGGCTGGCGAAGCCGCTGACGCTGACCCAGCTCAGGGTAGTCAGCACGAACATCTGCCAGGGCTTGAGTTCGATCTGGGTACGCAGCGTGGAGAACCACACCAGCCCGACCGCTACCAGCACCAGCAGGATCGACAGCCCGAAGGCGCGGGCATCGGGATCCCGTTCGACGACGAGGACAATCCAGGGTATCGCCATGAAGACGGCCAGTACCATCCACATCACGGAGATCACCTTGAGGACGGGAGTCCAGCTCTGCCAGTGGTGCCTGACACGCAAGCCCAGCTCATTGCCAGCTTGAATGGCGCGCATAGGAGGTGCCCTGCTCCGCAACCCATCGTGCAGGCATGAAACCATACCCCGACCTAAAAAAGCCGTAAAAATCGCAGCCTGCCGACACCTAGCGGTGCAGCATCTCCAGGTATTGCTTGAGCACCACGGCATTGTTGCGGCGCTCGTCCTTGGCGCTGAACACCAGCGTGACGCTGCCCTTCCGTGCACGCTCCGCCAGTTCACGCAGGACGTCCCGCTGGGCCTTCAGTTCCGACAGGTAGCGACGGCGAAACTCGCCCCAGGGGAGCTTGCCATCGTGGAACGCCCTGCGCAGCTCGTCGCTCGGGGCCACCTCCTTGAGCCAGGCATCGATCGCGGCGTCCTCCTTCGAGACGCCGCGAGGCCAGAGGCGATCGACGAGGACGCGATAGCCATCCCGAGAGGAAGGCGCTTCATAGGCACGTTTGAGGGTAATACCCATCGCGGCACACTCCTTTGCCATTCGGGCTCAGCAAGGATACTGGCGTAGTGCAGCAGGACGTCGCGGCCAGCCGTGGGTGGCGCCAAGCGGCCAACCCTCGCTCCCGGCTTACAGCCTGCGTAGTCAATTTCCTACATCACGGAAGGAGAATTGATGACATTCTCACTTCAGGAACAGCGCTATCTTGAATCTACTCACGCCGGTTCTTGCACAGCAGTCGTGAGTCCCTTGCTTAATGCCCGCTTCTCGGCGGGCTTCTTTTTGGGCGGATCACGGCCGCGCCCAGCCAGCAGGGTTCATTCGCTCTCGAGATCGCTGATCAAGCGCTTCATCTCGGCGATCTCTTCACGCTGCGCTTCGATGATCTCGTCGGCCAGCTCCCTGACGCGCGGGTCGGAGATGTTGGCGCGCTCGCTCGTCAGGATGGCAATGGAGTGGTGCGGGATCATGGCGCTCATGTAGGAGGTGTCGTCGACGGTGGCCTGGCTCCTGACCAGCCAGAGCGAACCGGCGAAGACCACCACGCTGCCAAGGTAGATGGCGGCATTCAACTTGCGGTTGGGGTACATGCCGATCATGTAGGTCAGCATGACGATGGCCATGCACGAGCCCATGATCAGCGCCATGTAGGTGCGTGTCTCGCTGAACGTCAGGTGGTCGAGACGAAAGGTATTGAGGTACATGAGGCCGTACATGATCACCGTCGATGTGAGGATCATGGCGGCGAACCTGAGGTACATCTTCATGTTCATCCTCCTTGATGTCGGCCCCGGCGCGAGACCGTCACGCCGGGGAGAGCACCGAGCCAGGGCATCCGCTCGACAGCTGTGCCACCGTCTCGGTGTGACCGGGCCCCGATCGGCATTCCTTCCTCAAGTTAGCTCAGCCGTCGAGGGAAGACAGCGCCGGCAATGGAATCCAAACACAGGGCTACATTTCTCTACGTCGCCATCGGGTCAGACGAGCAGCGTCTCCCCTACCGTGATCGATTCCCCGGCACCGGCCAGCAGCGTGGCGTTCTGGCCGAAGTACGCTCCCGGGCGCAACGGCTGGGTCTTCATCTCGATCAGGGTCTGCAGCGGCTCGCCGGGCACATCGATGGTACCGCGGGCCTGGTCGATGGTGGTGATCTTGCAGCGCTGGCACGGCTTGCGCAGTCCCAGGCGGTAGTGCCCCTCCACGGAGCCCACCTCATGCCAGCCATCCTCGGCGAAAGCGGCAGCGCCTTCGACGACGATATTGGGCCGGAAGCGGTTCATGGGCAGCGGTATCAGCCCCTTCTCCTGAAGCACGACGTTGAGCGCATCGAGCGAGCCTTGCGAGGCGATCAGGTAGGGGTAACCGTCGGCAAAGGCGGTATGGGCCACTTCGCCCTGGAGGTGGCGGGCCTCCACCGGGCGCCGGTGGCCGTCGTCGAAGCGCACCAGGCGCAGGCGACTGCCGCGCAGGTCGCCCAGTACCCCGGTCAACCAATCGGCGGCCTCCTCCCCTTCGTCCAGTGCCGGGCAGGCATCGTCCCAGACGTAAGCGGTCAGGCGCGGCTGGTCGCGGCGTGCCAGCGCGACGGCCAGCGGCTGCGCTTCGGGATGCTCGAGTACCAGCCAGTCGTCCTCGAGCCGAACCGTGACCCGCGCCATTCCCGGCATCTGGCGCTGGGTGACGAAGCGCCCCACCTGGTCGACCACCATCCAGTTGCGGTCGTAAGCCAGGCCACGCACCCCCAGGGTCGCCTGCTCGAGTGCGATGCCGCGCAGTGACTTGACCGGGTAGACGTTGAGTTCCTTGATTCTCACGCTCCGTTCCTCCGTTGGGCGCCATGTTGCACGCCGGGGGTAAAGGCCCGAGCGATACCCGGCGCTGACAGGCTGGCCGTCATTGGCGACAATGGCGGTCCGCTCTCAGTACGAGGATTTTCGGCATGGCCCAGGCATGGCAGCACTATCGTAGCGCACCCGCGCCGGGAACGCGCCTCGTCAGGCTGGAGGAGCTGACGCCGCGCGACACCCACAGCCTGACCCTGACGGGCGACAAGGGGAGCTTCCCGCTGCTGCTGATTCGCCTCGACGATGCGCTGCTCGGCTACGTCAATGCCTGCCCTCACCAGTACCTGCCCCTCGATCAGCGCGGTGCGCGGATCCTCAGCCGCGACGGCGAACAGCTTCGCTGCAGCAACCACGACGCCACCTTCTCGGTACGAACCGGAGAGGGCCTTGGCGGGCTGGGGCTCGGCTGTGCCCTCGACCCGGTGCCGGTGAGGGTCGACGAGTCGGGCTGGGTCGTCATCGGCGCGGCGACCTGACGGCACATTTCGCTGATGGCTGACATCACGATTATTGATCAATCAAAGCCTTCCCATAGGCTGGCGGCATAGACTACGCTCACTTCTCCGACACTGCCTGCTCAAGGACGCCGCCGCATGTCACCGGCCGATTCCCTACGCCTGATCCTGCTCTCGACGCTATGGGGCATGTCGTTCATCTTCATGCGCGTGGCAGTGCCCGAGTTCGGCCCGGTGCCGCTGATCCTGGTGCGCATGGGCGTCGGCTCACTGCTGCTATTGCCGCTGCTCTTCAGCCTGCGCTACCTCCGGCTGGTGTGGGAGCACAAGGGCGGGCTGCTGCTGCTGGGGCTGGCCAACCACGTGCTGCCCTTCGTGCTGCTGGCCGTGGCCACCCTTCGCCTGGAAGCGGGCTTCACCTCGTTGATCAACGCCACCACGCCGATCTTCACCGCCCTGCTCGGCGCGCTGTTCTTCACCACGCCGGTGCAGCGCCAGCAGTACCTGGGCCTGGCGCTGGCCTTCTTCGGGGTCTACGTGCTGTCGGCCGATCGGCTTGACTTCGCCCTGGGCGGCGATGGCTGGTTCATCCTCGCCGCGGTGGGCGCCACCTTCTGCTACGGCGTGGCGAGCAACTACTCCAAGACCTACCTCTCGCATCTGCCGGTGCGGGTCCTGGCCGCCGGCAGCACCGCCATGTCGGCGCTGATCCTGCTGGTGCCAGGGCTGTGGCTGTGGCCCAGCGAACCGATCAGCGGGCTGGCCTGGGCCAACGGCCTGGGGCTCGCCGCCTTCAGCACCACCCTCGCCTTCCTGCTCTACTTCGGGCTGATCACCAGTGCCGGCGCCACCGCCACCTCGACGGTGACCTTCCTGGTGCCGGTCAGCGCGCTGCTGTGGGGCTATCTGCTGCTCGGCGAGCAACTCAGCCTGCAGGTCATGGTCGGCATGACCATCACCCTGGCGGGCACCGCCATCGCCACCGGGATGCTCCGCTGGCGACGGCGCGAAACGGCCTGAGCCTTCACCCTATCAGCGCATTAGACGAACCAGCCGTGCCAGGCGAATGCCGCTTGCTATGCTCCGAAAGCGGGCCAGGCGAGCCCGTTCGAGGCGAGGATCTGAACCATGAAAGCGAGATGGGAGGGAACTCTCCTGGCGAGCATGCTGCTCGGCGGGAGTCTGGTCATGCCGGTTGAGGCCCCGGCCTACACGCCAGGCGAGACAGGCGAGACAGGCGAGACAGCAGTGGAGACAACGGCTTTGCTGGAAGCGATACGCACGGCCACCCGACGCTTCGAGAGCGTCGAGGTCGCCTTGGCGGAGGGCTACGTGCCGGACCCTACGGGCCGGTGCATCAGCGCGGCATCGGAAGGATTGCCCGGCGAACTGGGAGGCATGGGGATCCATTACCTGCGCCCCGACCTGCTCGGCCTCTCGGCGAGCGAACCCCGAGTCGACGGCACCGGCGTCCATACCGATTTCCTCAACCCCGCCATCCTGCTCTACGAACCCCAGGAGGATGGAACGCTGAAGCTGGCGGGGGTCGAGAACCTGGTGTTCCAGAAGGCCTGGCACGCCGCCGGGAATAGCGCCCCCCCCACGTTCGCCGGACGCTCGTGGGATACCATGGCCGACGACCCCGCCACGGCGATCGACGAAGCCCACGGCTTTGAACCGCACTACGACCAGCATGTCTGGTTCAGCGACGACGGCACCGTTCACCTCGAGTCGTTCAATCCTCGGGTGAGCTGCACGCATCACCATAGCTGAGAGAGGCGCTTTTTACCCACGGGCGGCGGCGAGATAGCTCGCCGCCGCCCGTGGGTGACTCGCTTGGGTACCGGCTCAGAAGTTCGGCTTGCGCTTCTCGACGAAGGCGCCCATGCCCTCCTTCTGCTCGCTGCCGGCGAAGCAGAAGGCGAACAGCGCGGTCTCCAGCGCCAGGGCGCTGTCGAGGTCCTGGTCCATGCCGTCGTGCACCGCCTGCTTGGCGGCACGTACCGCCCGAGGACCGTTGCCTGACAGCTGCTTGATCAGTTCCTCGGCGTAGGCCTCGAGCTCGGCCTGGGGCATCACCCGGTTGACCAGGCCGATGCGCAGGGCCTCCTGGGCGTCGATCTTGCGCCCGGTGGTAACCAGGTCGATCGCCATGGCGGGGCCGACCCGACGCGGCAACCGCTGGGTGCCACCGAAGCCGGGAATCACGCCCAGCAGCACCTCGGGCTGGCCGAAGATGGCGTTGTCGCTGGCTACGGCCCAGTCGCAGGCCAGCGCCAGTTCGCAGCCGCCGCCAAGACAAAACCCGTTGACCAGGGCGACCACCGGCACCGGAAGGGTCTCCAGTCGCTTGATGGTGCGCAGGGCCTGGCTGGCGAAGGCGCGCGCCTCCTCCGGGGTCTTTTCGCGCATCTCGGTGATGTCGGCGCCGGCGACAAAGGATTTCTCGCCCGCCCCGGTAATCAACACGGCGCGCAGGTCGCTGCGCTGCTCGAGCTCGGTGAGCACGGTTTCCAGCTCGCCGAGCACGGCGCTGTTGAGGGCGTTCAGCGCCTTGGGCCGGTTGATGGTCAGGCGCACGACGCCGGCGTTGTCGACGACCTCGATCAGTTTGTCGCTCATGGGGGCTCCTTGCTTGTTGTCGGAACGATACCGACCAACCCTAGCGAACGCTTGGTTGGTCGGCAATCCCTTATTCGTAGATGTGGAAGCCGCGACCCGTTTTCCGCCCCAGATAGCCGGCCGCGACCATGCGTCGGAGCAGCGGGCAGGGGCGATACTTGGGATCGCCGAAGCCCTCCTGCAGCACGTCCATGATCGCCAGGCAGACGTCCAGCCCGATCAGGTCGGCGAGCGCCAGCGGCCCCATCGGGTGGGCGGCGCCGAGCTTCATCGACTGGTCGATGTCCTCGGCGCTGGCAGCCCCCTCCTGAAGCAGGAATGCCGCCTCGTTGATCATCGGCACCAGCAGGCGGTTGACGGCGAAGCCCGGCGAGTCGGCGATGGCCACCGGGGTCTTGCCCAGTTGCCTGGCCAGTTCCTCGATGCGCGCCACGGTGGCGTCAGAGGTCTGCTCGGCGCGGATCACCTCGACCAGCTTGAGCACCGGCACCGGGTTGAAGAAGTGCATGCCCACCACGCGCTCGGGGCGCTCGCACACCGCGGCGAGCCGGGTCAGCGACAGCGACGAGGTGTTCGAGGCGAGTATCGCATCGTGGCTCAGGCGGCTCAGGTCGCGGAACAGCTTCTCCTTCAGCGCCGGCTGCTCGGGGGCGGCCTCGACGATCACCTCGCAGCCGCGCAGGGCCTCGAGCGAGGTGGTCAGCTCGAGGCGCGCCATGGCCTCGCCCTTCTCGGCCTCGCCGAGCTTCTCCTTGGCCACCAGCTTGCCCAGCCCCTTGTCGATGGCGGCCTGGGCCCGGCCGAGCTGTTCGTCGGCCACGTCGTAGAGCTGCACGGGCAGGCCGCTCGCGACTAGCACCTGGGCGATACCCTGCCCCATGGTGCCGGCGCCGACCACGCCGATAGACTGTTGCGTCATGGTCTGTCTCCCGTTCAGTGCTTGCGCGCTTCTTCGCGCAGGACGAATTTCTGGATCTTGCCGGTGGAGGTCTTGGGCAGCTCGGTGAAGATCACCGTCTTGGGCACCTTGAAGCGCGCCAGGTGTTCACGGCAGTGCTCGATGATGTCGGCTTCGGTCACCTCGCCGTAGCCCACCTTGAGCTTGACGAAGGCGCAGGGCGTCTCGCCCCACTTCTCGTCGGGCTTGGCCACCACCGCGGCCTCCTCAACGGCCGGATGCGAGTAGATGGCATCCTCGACCTCGATGGTGGAGATGTTCTCGCCGCCGGAGATGATGATGTCCTTGGAGCGGTCCTTGATCTCGATGTAGCCGTCCGGATGCCATACGGCGAGGTCGCCGGTGTGGTACCAGCCGCCCTCCAGCGCCTGCTCGGTGGCGGCCTCGTTCTTGAGGTAGCCCTTCATCACGTTGTTGCCGCGCATCAGGATCTCGCCGATGGTCTCGCCATCCTTGGGTACCGGTTCCAGGGTGTTGGGGTCGGCCACGCAGAGCGCTTCCAGCATGTGGTAGCGCACCCCCTGGCGCGCCTTGATCCGGGCACGCTGTTCCAGCGGCAGCTCGTCCCACGCCTCGCGCCAGGCGCACACGGTCACCGGCCCGTAGACCTCGGTGAGACCGTAGACATGGGTCACCTCGATGCCGAGCGTCTCGACTCCGGCGATCACCGAGGCGGGTGGCGCGGCGCCGGCGGTGGTGACCTTCACCGGGTGGTCGAACTCGCGCTTGTGCTCCGCCGGCAGGTTGACCAGGCCGTTGAGCACGATCGGCGCGCCGCTGAAGTGGGTGACCTTTTCATCGGCGATCAGGTCCATGATCCGCTTGGGATCGACCTTGCGCAGGCATACGCTGGTCCCGGCGTTGGCGGCGATGGTCCAGGGGAAGCACCAGCCGTTGCAGTGGAACATCGGCAGGGTCCAGAGGTAGACCGGATGGTGCGGCATGGCCCACTCGAGGATGTTGCTCACCGCGTTGAGGTAGGCGCCGCGGTGGTGGTAGACCACGCCCTTGGGCTTGCCGGTGGTACCCGAGGTGTAGTTGAGCGAGATCGCCTGCCACTCGTCCTCGGGCAGGCGGTAGGCGTAGTCGGCATCGCCCTCGGCCAGCAGCGCCTCGTACTCGATCTCGCCGATGTGGCGCGCCTCGCCCTCGAACAGGGCGTCGTCGACGTCGATCACCAGCGGCTTGATGGCGAGCCGCGACACGGCCTCCTCGATCACCCCGGCGAACTCGGGGTCGACCAGGATCGCCTGGGCCTCGCCGTGTTCGAGCATGTAGGCGATGGCCTCGGCGTCGAGGCGGATGTTGAGCGTGTTGAGCACGCAGCCGGCCAGCGGCACGCCGAAGTGCGCCTCGAACATGGCCGGCACGTTGGGCAGCATGGCGGCCACCGTCTCGCCGGGCTTGATGCCGCGCTTCCCGAGCGCCGAGGCGAGCCGGCGGCAGCGCGCCCAGGTCTCGCTCCAGCTGCGGCGGACGCCGCCGTGGACCACCGCCGGGTAGTCGGGGTAGATGGAGGCGCTGCGCTCGATGAAGGTCAGTGGCGATAGCGGGACGAAGTTGGCCGGCGTCTTGGGCAAGTCCTGTTCGAAGATGCTGTCGTTCATGGTGGGCTCCGGGTGTGGTGTCGTTATTGTAAAGCGCTGCCCGCTGCCTCAGGAGGCGGTGAGCGGGAAGTCGACCAGGCTCTGCATGCCGGCCTCGATCACGCTACGATTGGCACGGCCGAGCGGCAGCCAGTGGCGCAGGGCGAAGTCGGCGGCAGCCAGCTTGGCCCGGTAGAAGGGCTCGTCGCTACCGCCGGCCAGGGCGGCGCGGGCCTTGAGCGCCGCGCGCCCCATCTGCCAGGCGCACAGCACGTGCCCGGCCAGGGCGAGGAACGGCGTGGCGTAGGCCTGGACGGCATCCGGCCCGGTTTGCGTATCGCGCCCCGCCTCGAGCACCAGAGCCATGGCGGCACGCAGGTCGGCGGCACCGGCGGCCAGGCTCTCCCCCAGGGCGGCAAGCTCGCCGCTGTCACGCAGCTCACCGGCGGTAACCTCGACCTCCTCGACCAGCCCGCTCAGCGCCGCACCGCCATCGCGGGAAAGCTTGCGTCCGGCCAGGTCGAGGGCCTGGATGCCGTTGGTGCCCTCGTAGATCGGTGCGATGCGGGCGTCGCGCAGCAGTTGGGCGGCGCCGGTCTCTTCGATATAGCCCATGCCGCCATGCACCTGCACGCCCAGCGAAGCGATTTCCACGGCCTGGTCGGTGGAGAACGCCTTGACCACCGGGATCAGCACGTCGGCCCGCGCCTGGGCGGCCTCGCGCTCGGCGGCGTCGGCCGCATGGCGCGCCACGTCGAGCTGGGCGGCGCAGGTGAGCGCCAGTGCCCGCAGGGCATCGGTGCGGGCACGCATGGAGAGCAGCATACGGCGTACGTCGAGGTGCTCGCTGATGGTGGCCTCGGCGCCGCGCGCCCTGCCCTGCACGCGGTCCAGGGCATAGGCGAAGGCGTGCTGGCAGGCACGCTCGGCCACGCCGATGCCCTGCACGCCGACCTTGTGGCGCGCCTCGTTCATCATGGTGAACATGTGGTTGAGGCCGCGCCCCTCCTCGCCCACCAGGTAGCCGATGGCGCCATCGTGCTCGCCGAAGCTCAGGGTGCAGGTGGGCGAGCCGTGGATGCCCAGCTTGTGCTCGATGGAAGCGCAGGTGACGTCGTTGCGCTCGCCCAGCGAACCGTCCTCGTTGACCAGGAATTTCGGTACCAGGAACAGCGAGATGCCCTTGTTGCCCTCGGGGGCGTCGGGCTTGCGCGCCAGCACCAGGTGGATGATGTTCTCGCTGGCGTCGTGCTCGCCCCAGGTGATGAAGATCTTCTGGCCGAACAGGCGGTAATGATCGTCTTCGGGGACGGCGCGAGTCCGCACCTTGGAGAGATCGGAGCCGGCCTGGGGCTCGGTGAGGTTCATGGTACCGGTCCAGCTGCCCTCGACCAGCCTGGGCAGGTAGGTCGCCTTGAGCGCCTCGCTGCCGTGGTGAGCCAGTGCCTCGATGGCACCGGCGGTGAGCATCGGGCACAGCCCCAGCGCCATGTTGGCGCCATGCAGCATCTCCTGCACGCTGCTCGCCACCACCTCGGGAAGGCCCTGGCCGCCCAGCGCCTGGGACACGCCGATGCCGTTCCAGCCGCCTTCGGCATAGGCGCGGTAGGCCTCGGCGAAGCCGTCGGGCAGGGTCACGCCGCCGTCCTCCCGGCGCGTGCAGCCCTGGCGGTCGCCGCTGGCGTTGAGCGGGGCCCACACCTCGCCGGCCAGCTTGGCCGCCTCTTCCAGCACGGCCTCGACCAGGTCGGGGCTGGCCTCCTCGAAGCCGGGCAGGTCGAGCGAGCGGTGTTCGAGCAGTTCCTCGAGCACGAAGCGAAGATCACGAACGGAGGCGGCGAAGGGGAACATGGCACTACCTCGGGAAAAATGATAACGGCGATAGTAGTTTCACTATTTTTCGTTAACCATTATCCCTAGGTCGCACCCCGACGCAAAGCGCCCGATGCGGGGCATCGGGCGCACACAGGAGCTCTCGCGGCAGGAGGGACGTGTCGGATCAGCGGCGCGCCTCGCCGCCGAACGCCTCGGCTCGCTCGGGCTCATCCGCCGCCGCCGGGGCGCTATCGTCCTCATCGGCGTAGAAGACGATATGCGGCTCATCCGGCGGCGGTGGGCCGACGAGGGGCTCGGCCACGTCGACTTCCGGCACCACGTGGGAGAGGTCCTCCACGTATTCGTGCTCGGTGGCGCCCTGCACCAGCTCCTCGGTGACGGTAAGCTCGGCGCCCGCCGACGACATCGGTGTCGAGGGTGCGAAGGGCGCCACCGGCACCGGCGCCGGGCGCACGCTGCGCCGCCAGGCGAAGAAGCCCACCAGGAACAGGCTCATGGCGCCGAAGGCCCAGAACAGCCCGGCATCCCCCGCCCAGGCCATCACCGGCGAGATCAGCGGGGGGCTCACCGTCGAGCCGATGGCGTTGATCAGCAGCAGGCCCTGGCTCATGCGCACCAGCGCCCCCGCCGGCGCGCGGTCGGCGGCGTGGCTCACCGCCACCGGGTAGAGCGCGAAGACCCCGCCGCCCAGCAGGAACAGCAGCGCCGCCAGCACCCAGGTCGACAGCGGCAGCAGCAACATGCCGGCCGAGATCAGCGCACAGAAGGCGCCGATCATGATCAGCACGATCTGGCGGTCGTGGCGGTCGGACCAGCGCCCGAGGGGATACTGCAGCAGCATGGCGCCGAGCACGACGACCGCCATCATCTGGCCCACCTGCCCCACCGACAGGCCGACACGCTGCAGGTAGAGCGGCAGCAGCGTGTAGACGGCGGCGACCGCCAGGCCCGAGCCGAAGCTGCCCATCACCCCGGTGGGCGTCATCGTGATCAGGCGCATCGGCGAGAGCGGCTCGGCATGCTCGATCAGCGGCGAGACGCGGGGAATCATGGCCATGGGCAGCACCGACAGCGAGGCCAGCATGCCGATGACCATGAACGGCGCTGTCTCGCCCATGGCATCGGTGACGCCGAGCAGCAGCTGGCCGATCACCCCGGCGGCATACAGCGAGATCATGTAGAGCGCCAGCAGCCGCCCGCGTACCTTCTGGTCGCCCGAGGTGAGCAGCCAGCTCTCGATGACCAGGTAGACCCCCACGGTGGCCCAGCCGCCGACCAGGCGCAGGGCGAACCAGGCCCAGGGTTCGAAGATCAGCGCCTGCAGCAGCACGGTGACCGCCACCAGCGAGGCGAAACTGCCATAGGCGCGTATATGGCCGATACGCAGCAGCAGCCTGTCGTTGAACATGGCGCCCAGCGCCAGGCCGATGAAGTAGGCCGACGAGACCCAGCCGATGACCACCGGCGACTCCCCGGCCGCGTCCAGCCGCAGGGTAATCAGGGTGGCCAGGAAGCCGTTGCCGATGCCCAGGATGAAGAGCCCCAGCAGAGGAGCCAGGGCCATGGCCAGAAGTTGCCGCGACATGAGCGCGCCTCTCGACAGCAGATGAGTAAAGGGAAAAAGATGCCAGAAAACGCCGTGGAACGCTGCCCACCGCCCCCGTCGCGACGCCGAAAAAAGCGCGCCGCTCGAGCCGGGCGGCGCGAATCATACGCCTGGCAACGCCAGTGTCAAACGCTTATTCCCTGCGCGCACTCAATGTCAGTACAAAACACCCCAAGCACCTCACCTGGCAGCAAGTCCTGCTGAAAAACAGGGTAACGCCTCTCTCAGCGTTTCCGCAGCAGCGCCACGTCGGCGGCAGGAAACTCGAGGCTCATGCCGAGCCGCTGCGCCAGCCACTCGAAGCTCGCCTCGCTGAAGAAGCACACGTGGGTGGGATCGAGGATGTAGTGCCAGCGGGCGAAGGCTTCCTCGCTGGTCACCCGCTTGGTCATCAGCCCCAGCCAGCCGCCCGCGGGCAGCAGGGCCGCCAGGCGCTCGAGCTCGCGCCCCGGGGCGAAGAGGTGCTCCACCACCTCGGTGGCGGTGACGAAATCGTAGCGCCGCTCGAGCACGGAGGCGTCCGGGGCATAGTAGGGGTCGTAGATCGCCATCGGGTATCCCGCCTCCTCGAACATCAGCGACAGCGTCGGGCCGGGGCCGGCGCCGAAGTCGAGGCCGCGAGCGCCCGGTGTCAGCCGGCACTGCAGCGGTTCGTACAGCCGCGACAGGAAACGCCGGTAGCCGGGGTCGTCGGGGTGGTTCTGGTGCCGGTCGTAGACCGCCCTCTCCTGCTCGGGGGCAAGGCGCTGCGCCGGCGGCACATAGGCCAGCCGGCAGACGTCGCAGCGATAGTAGTCGCGTCGCGCGTCGCGATGAAAATGTCGCGAATGCGGGGATGCGCATAGCGGGCAGGTCGGCATCGTCGTATCCTTTTGGGCCTGGCGAAACACTCAAAACAACGAGGAGGCCGGCAATGCTGTCAGGTCTGGACCACCTGGTCATCACCGTGACCGACATTTCCCGTGCCGTGGACTTCTACTCCCGGGTGCTCGGGCTCGAGGTGCGCTATCGCGATCGCGAGCGCGTCGACCTGATGCTCGGCGACATCGCCCTGCGCCTGCACTGGACGGCCACCGACATCGAGCCGCGCGCCGCCACCCCGACGCCGGGAAGCCTCGACCTCTGCCTGCGCAGCCTGCTGCCGCTGGACGAGGTCCAGCGCCACCTGGCGGCGCTTGACGTGGAGGTCGAGCTCGGCCCCGTCACCCGCCAGGGTGCCAACGGCCTCATCGAGTCGCTCTACCTGCGCGACCCCGATGGCAACCTGCTCGAGATCAGTCGCCCGCTCAAGGAGGCTGCCGATTAGTCCCCTTCCTGGCATTGTCGCCCACGGCCGGTATCATTGTCGCAAACCATGACCGACGGGATCCCCCATGAACGACAGCCCCGAGAGCCGCAGCGTCATCGATTCGGGCGGCGAGCCCGACATCACCCTGCCCATCGTCGTCTATGCCCTGCTCCTGGCGGGCATCGTCAGCGGCGGCCTGACGACGCTGATCGGCGTGGTGATCGCCTACGTCTATCGCGGCGAGGGGCCGCACTGGCTCGACGAGCACTATCGCTACCAGATCCGCACCTTCTGGCTCACGCTGCTCTATCTTGCCATCTCCTCCCTGCTGATGCTGGTCATGATCGGCTTCGTGACCTGGCTGCTGGTGGTGGTCTGGCTGGTCATTCGCTGCGTCAAGGGCATCAAGCGTCTGCAGCAGCACCGCGCCCCCGACAACGTGGACGCCTGGCTGATCTGAGCCCATGAGCGAGACGCCGCCACCCACCGCCTCCCTGCAGGGCCGTGCCATCGCCATGCTGTGGCATGCCCTGGCCGGCCGCCGACCCGCCACGCTGTGGCGGCTGGCCCGCCTCGCCGGCCCCCTGATCCATCGCTTCAGCCGCCGCGAGCGCGAAGTCACCGAGATCAACCTTGCCCAGGTCCATCCCGGGCAGGATCGGGCCGAGCGCCGTCGGCTGGCCCGCGAGAGCCTGACCCACTCCGCCGCCACCATGCTCGAGCTGGGCTTCGCCTGGATGGCCGCCCCACAGCGGGTCGAGGACGCCATTCTCGAGATCCACGGCCGCGAGCTGCTCGACGACGCCCGCGCCGAGGGCCGCGGGGTCATCGTGCTAGCCCCGCACTTCGGCAACTGGGAGGTGCTCAACTTCTGGCTCTCGAGCCACTTCCCCTTCACCGCCATGTACGAGCCGCCGAAGATCGCCGAGCTCGACCCTGTGATCCGCCAGGGCCGCGAGCGCATGGGGGCGAGCCTGGTGCCGACCAACCCGCGCGGCGTCGCCGCCCTGCTCAAGGCGCTCAAGCGCAGCGAGGCGGTGGGCATCCTGCCTGACCAGGAGCCCGACTGGGGCAGCGGGGTGTTCGCCCCCTTCTACCATCGCCTCGCCTACACCGCGACCCTGCTGCCCAAGCTGGTGGCACGCACCGACGCCCGGGTGGTCACCGGCGTGGCGCGACGCCTTCCCGGCCGCGGCTTTGCCATCCACTTTCTCGCCGCCGACGAGCGGGTCTACGCCGTCGACGAGACCGAATCCGCCACCGGCGTCAATGCCTGCGTGGAGGATGCCATCGCCCTCGACCCGGCCCAGTACCAGTGGGAGTACAAGCGTTACCGCAAGGTGATCGAGGAGCAGCAGGGCGTGCCCAACCACCGCCAGTATCGGCTCTACTGACCGCCGCCGCACGCCGGCCCCAGGAGGAGGCATGCCTCAAGGACGAGAGCGCCAGCCATGACCCGCCCCACGCCGCTCAGGGCGCTGGCCTGGCTGGTTCTGCCTCTGGTGTTGCTCTATGGGGGTTACCTCCTTGCCGCCAACGTCCTGCTCGCCAGCGCCTGGGGCCGCGCCCAGCTCGACCGCTCGCCGTGGCTGACGCTGGAGTGGGAGCGCGCCTGGACGCTCTTCCCCGGCCACGTGACACTCACGCAGCCGTCCCTGGTCGGCACCAGCGCCAAGCGCCGCTATGTCCTCGAGGCCGAGCACGCCAGCCTGCGCGTGTCGCTCGCCGCGCTGCTTGCCCGCGAGGTACGGCTCCGCCGACTCGAGGCCGAAGGCATTCGCCAGGCTGGCCTCGATGCCTACCGCCTGCAGGGCCGCGGCACGCTGCGCCTGGCCGACGCGCACTGGCATGGCGGTGAGCTGGCCGCTGGACGCATCGCGCTGCAGCTGGACGAGGGCGCCGTGCTGCATGGCGATACGCCGCTGGTGGAGGGCGTGGCGCTCGACGCCGAGCTGCAGCTGGCGCCGCTGAGGCTGGCCGAGCATCCCGGCGCCGAGGCGGCGCGCTTCGTCTCCGGCACCCTCACCCTGGCCGGCCGCAGCGACGCCTACGACGTCTTCAACCCCTACCTCGCCGACCTGGGCTGGCTCGAGATCGGCGGCCGCGGCGACCTGGCGGCCGACCTCGCCATCGAGAACGGCGAGGTGCAGCCGGGCAGCCGCCTGCGCCTCGACTCGCCCCGCTTGAGCGTGCGGCTCGACGAGCGCCGCTGGCTGGACGCGGGAACGCGCTACCGGATCGACGGCTCCGGCGCGGTGGAGGTCGAGGTTTCCCGCCACGCCCGCCTGGATCTGGCACTCGACGACATCGCGATGTTCGGGGCCGAGCCTGACGCCTCGACGCGAGCGCTGCTCGTCGGCGAGGGGTTCCGCCTCACCCTGGCCACGGACGCCCTGCGCCTGCACGCTCCACCCGACGAACTGCAGGGTGCCGAGCTGCGCTGGCGCAACGCCGAGGCCCACGACATCGCCCTCTTCGATCGCTACCTGCCACCCCCCGTGCCGCTGACGCTGGAGAGCGGTTCGGCTCGGTTGCAGGGTGGGCTCGCCTACGACGCCGAACGCCTCTCGGGTGGCTTCGACCTGGGCGGCGACCGCATCGCCCTGCGACTCGGGGAGCGACCGCTGACCGGGCGGCTCGACCTGCACCTGCCGATTGCCGAACTCGACGTGACAGGCGGTAGCGTGGATCTGTCCGGGACCCGCTTCGACCTCGAGGCTGCCGCTCCCGGCGAGACACGACCGCTCACCACCACGCTGGAACTGCCCGTGGCCCGCTTTCACTCGCCGCTGGCCTGGCGCGAGCTGGACGACGGCAGCCTGCTCGGTGGCGAGCTGCCCTGGTCCGCCGAGCTGGAACTGCACAGCCGCGTCGCCAACCTCGGCGTGCTCGACCCCTTCCTCGCCGGCCTGTTCGGCGGGCGCGGGCTCGCCCTGCAGGGCGGCGGCCGGCTCGATGGCGTGCTCCAGGTGCGCGACGGCCAGCCGCTGACGGGCAGCCGGCTCGTGGTGCGCTCCGAAGCGCTGGGCGCGCGCTTCCTCGGCTTTCTCGCGCGCGGCGACGGGCGCGCATCCCTGACCCTGACGCCCGGCGAGCCCCACCCCGAGGCAAGGGTCGAACTCGCCTTCGACGGGGCCGACCTCTCCCGCCTCGAGGATGGCCGCCGGCTGTTCCAGGCCGAGCAGCTCGCGCTCGCGGCGGCCGCCCAGGCCGGGCGCCCCACCACGGGCCGGGTGGCGTGGCGCGGCGCAAGCATCCCCGACGTCAGCGTCCTCAACGCCTATCTTCCCCGCACCGCCCCATTGCGGCTGCGCAACGGCCAGGCCGGCAGCGACGGACACCTCTTCATCGAAGGGGAGCGCACCCGGGGCCGCCTCACCCTGGCGGGCGAAGCCATCGAAGGCCGTTTGCTGGAGGAAGACTTCCAGGGCGAGCTGGACGTGACGCTGCGGCTGCGTGACCTCGTGGCCGCTCGCCAGCGGGTCGACCTCTCCGGAAGCCGGCTGGAGCTGAGCGCCGCGGCAAGTCGTGGAGAGCCGCTGCACACCCTGCTGCTACTCCGCCGGGCGCGGCTCGAGGGTGGCTTCGACTGGCCCGGCAGCGAAGCGCCACGCCGGCCGCTTTCCGGCACGCTGCAACTGGACGGCCTGCTCGACCGGCTCGGCTTTCTCGACGCCTTCCTCCCCGACGAGCACGGCCTGGCGATCCAGGGCGGCGGACGGCTGAGCGCCGACCTGCGCTTCGTGGAGGGCGAGGCGGCGCCGGCAAGCCGGCTCGACGTTCGCTCCGACCGGCTCGCCGCGCGCTTCCTGCACTACGAGGCCTTCGGCGACGGCTCGCTCCGCCTGGAGGTGCAGGATCCTGGCGCGACATTGGCCCTCTCGATGCCCCGCTTCGGCCTGCGCCGCCAGGAGACGCCGAGCGACCTGGTCGAGGGCCGGCTGCTGGAGATTCACAGCCGCGCACGGCACTTCGATATGCGCGAGGGGCTGCGCGGGCTGAGCACGCGCATCGACATGCCACACCTGGTGACGCCGGACCTCGCCGCCCTCAACGCCTACCTGCCGGAGGATGCCGGCTTCACGCTGCTTGCCGGCGAGGCTCGCCTCGCCAGTCACCTTCAGCTGGAGGGCAGGCATGCCACCGGCCACCTGGCACTGCAGGCGCCCGAGGCCCGTCTCGCGCTGCAGGGCCACACCCTCGAGGGCGAACTGCAGCTCGACACCCATCTCGCCGACGGCGACCTGGAGACTCTCGACTTCGACGTCTCCGGCTCGCGGCTGCGCCTGGAGCACGTACGGCTGGAGAGCGATAACGGCAGCCTCAGCCACGGCTGGTGGGCGCGGCTCGCGCTGCCCGAGGGGCGCCTGCGCTGGACGGCACCGCTCGCGCTCGACGCCCGGCTCGACCTGGCCATGCGCGACAGCGGCCTGCTGGTCAACCTGCTCGTCGATGCCGCCCGTGAGCGGCGCTGGCTGCGCGAGCGACTGACGCTGGGCGAGGTGCACGGCGAGGCGCGGGTGATGCTGAACGACGATACCGTGCGAGTGGAGAACCTTGCCGTGCAGGCTGGCAAGCGTCTGGAGCTGCTGGCCAATCTCGCCCTGCGCGATTCTCACCTGACGGGCCGCGCCTTTGCCCGCTACGGGCCGCTTCGTCTGGGAATGGAAGTGGACGGCGACCGACGCCGCTGGCAGCTGCGCAACGCCCGCGAGTGGTACGCCAGCGGCCAGCCCGCCAGCGAGCTGACGCTACCCGATAGCGGGACCTGGTTCGAACACCTGGATGCCCAGGCCGAATGAACCGCCAAGTCAGGAAGATGGCTGGAAAGCGGCCAACGACCTGCTAGACTGGCCACAACGCTTGACGGGGTGCCGGTGGAACCGGCTGAGATCGCCATACGATATTCTGAACCAGAGTGTCGTCACGGCGGGGCCCGTTGAACCTGATCCGGCTCGTACCGGCGTAGGAATCAAGCGGTGGCCAGGGCGCCAGTACTCCCTCCTCAGCCCCGACCCACTCTTCCCCTTCGCCCGCACTCCGGATCCATTCACACCGGAGGCAAGATGGGCTATCGCTTCACCGACCTGACCGACGCCTGCCATAACGACTGGCGCGCCTACATCGAGCACGGCTTCGTGCGCCGGCTGGGCAGCGGCACCCTCGACGAAGGCGCCTTTCGCCACTACCTGCAGCAGGACTACCTGTTCCTGATCCACTTCGCCCGCGCCTATGCGTTGGCCGCCTACAAGAGCCGCACCCTGAGTGATCTGCGCCAGGCCCATGAGGGGCTCAAGGCGATTCTCGACGTGGAGCTCGAACTGCACGTGGGCTACTGCCGCGAATGGGGGATCAGTGAGGCGGAGCTGGCCGCACTGCCCGAGGCCCGAGCCACCCTGGCCTACACCCGCTACGTGCTCGATACCGGCAACCGCGGCGACCTGCTCGACCTGCACGTGGCGCTGGCCCCCTGCCTGGTGGGCTACGGCGAGATCGCCAACTGGCTGAACGCCCAGCCGGATACCGTGCGCGGCGACGCCAATCCCTATGACGCCTGGATCGCCATGTACGCAAGCGACGACTTCCAGGTCGCCATGCGTGCCGAGCTCGAGTGGCTCGACGCCCGCCTGGCCGACGTCACCCCGGCGCGCTTCGCCGAGCTGGCCGAGGTGTTCCGCGACGCCACCCGCCTCGAGATCGATTTCTGGCAGATGGGGCTCGACCGCAGCCTCTGACGCTCCCCTGACCGACAACAACGCCACAAGGATCCCCACCCATGAGCAAGACCGCCCACTTCCTCGCCGAGACCGCCCAGGTCGACGAGGCCGCCATCCAGCCGCTGCCCGGTTCGCGCAAGGTCTTTGTGACGGGCTCGCGCCCCGACATCCGCGTGCCCTTCCGCGAGATCTCGCTGTCGCCGACCAAGACATCCGGGATGGGCCCGGATGAGCAGAACCCGCCGCTGCTGGTCTACGACACCTCGGGCCCCTACACCGACCCGGCGGCCGAGATCGACCTGCGCCGCGGCCTGCCCGAGCTGCGCCGCGCCTGGATCGAGGAGCGCGGCGACACCGAGTGCCTCGACGGCCCCACCAGCGAGTACGGCAAGCGCCGCGCCAACGATCCGACCCTGGCCCAGCTGCGCTTCGACCTGACCCGCACGCCGCGCCGCGCCAAGCCCGGCAGGAACGTCACCCAGCTGCACTACGCCCGTCAGGGCATCGTCACGCCGGAGATGGAATTCATCGCCATCCGCGAGAACCAGCGCCG
Organism: Billgrantia lactosivorans; assembly: GCF_003254665.1. Taxonomy (GTDB): domain Bacteria; phylum Pseudomonadota; class Gammaproteobacteria; order Pseudomonadales; family Halomonadaceae; genus Halomonas; species Halomonas lactosivorans. Next base: position 1,194,622 of record NZ_QHGY01000001.1, read on the forward strand.
CCAGGCCTTGGGCACCGCCGAGGTGGAGCGCATCCTCGGCCATCAGCATGCCGGCCAGGGCTTCGGCGCCCGCCTGCCCGAGGAGATCACCCCCGAGTTCGTGCGTGCCGAGGTCGCCGCGGGGCGGGCGATCATTCCCTGCAACATCAACCACCCCGAGTCCGAGCCGATGATCATCGGCCGCAATTTCCTGGTGAAGATCAACGGCAACCTGGGCAACTCGGCGGTGACTTCCTCCATCGAGGAGGAGGTCGACAAGATGACCTGGGGCATCCGCTGGGGTGCGGACACCATCATGGACCTCTCCACCGGCCAGAACATCCACGAGACCCGCGAGTGGATCCTGCGCAACTCGCCGGTGCCGATCGGCACGGTGCCGATCTACCAGGCCCTGGAGAAGGTCAACGGCGTGGCCGAGAACCTCACCTGGGAGGTGTTCCGCGACACCCTGATCGAGCAGGCCGAGCAGGGCGTGGACTACTTCACCATCCACGCCGGCGTGCTGCTGCGCTACGTGCCGCTCACCGCCAAGCGCGTCACCGGCATCGTCTCCCGCGGCGGCTCGATCATGGCCAAGTGGTGCCTCTATCACCACCAGGAGAGCTTCCTCTACACCCACTTCGAGGAGATCTGCGAGATCTGCAAGCAGTACGACGTGGCCTTCTCGCTGGGTGACGGCCTGCGTCCCGGCTCGGTGGCCGACGCCAACGACGAGGCGCAGATGGCCGAGCTCAAGACCCTCGGCGAGCTGACCCGCATCGCCTGGAAGCACGACGTCCAGGTGATGATCGAAGGTCCCGGCCACGTGCCCATGCACCTGGTCAAGGAGAACATGGACAAGCAGCTGGAGTACTGCGACGAGGCGCCGTTCTATACCCTGGGCCCGCTGGTCACCGACATCGCCCCGGGGTATGACCACATCACCAGCGGCATCGGCGCGGCGATGATCGGCTGGTACGGCTGCGCCATGCTCTGCTACGTGACGCCCAAGGAGCACCTGGGCCTGCCCAACAAGGACGACGTCAAGACCGGCATCATCACCTACAAGATCGCTGCCCACGCCGCCGACCTGGCCAAGGGGCATCCTGCGGCGCAAAGGCGTGACAACGCGCTCTCCAAGGCGCGCTTCGAGTTCCGCTGGGAGGACCAGTTCAATCTCGGCCTCGACCCGGACACCGCCCGCGAATACCACGACGAGACGCTGCCCAAGGACTCGGCCAAGGTGGCCCACTTCTGCTCCATGTGCGGGCCCAAGTTCTGCTCCATGAAGATCAGCCAGGAGGTGCGCGACTACGCCGCCGAACACGGCCTCGACGGTGACCAGGAAGCCGTCATGAAGGGCATGGAGGAGCAGGCGGAGAAGTTCCGCCAGACGGGAGCGGAGCTCTACAAGGAGGTGTGATTGTTCTTCGTCTGACACACGCCGGCCCAGGTGGCCGGCGTGTTTTTTCCTCCCACAGGCGACAGCATGGAACGCTCGGATGTAGCCTGTAGGAACCTGCAAGGACCAAGTGCGGAGGGAGCAAGCCCATGCCACACCTGCACGTCGCGCTGGTGACCGAGCGCCCCGAGGTAAGCCTGATTCCGATTCTGCAGCTTCGCCCACAGCGGATCGTGCTGATACCCTGCCATTCATCGCCCCAGGCGGCCGAGCGACTGGCGATCCTGCTGCGCCACGAGCTGGCCCCCGGAACCGAGATCGAGACCTACACCCGCCTTCCCGCCAACGAACCCGAGCGCTGCGCCAGGTATGCCGATGAGCTGGCCGAGACCCTGTATCGCCGCCAGTTCGATACGCCCTCCCTCTCGGTGACCGTGGACGCAGGCGGCTGCAGCACCCTGGTCGCCCTGCTGTTCCAGCAGGCCATGCGGCGCTGCGCCGCCGACTGGCTGCATGTCGACATCCAGGCCGGGGCGCTCTACCGCTTTGCCTACGCCGGCCCCGACTCCGCCCCCGAGGTCATGGCCATCGAGCCGGTACTGGACGTCGACCGCTACCTGCAGGCCAACGGACGCAAGCGCGTGCGGGCACTCTCCGACAGCGACGAGTGGCGCCAGGCGTGTCGCCAGCGCAAGCCCCTGACCCGCTACCTCGCTCATCACGCCGACCACCTTGCCGTCCTGCTCGGTGAGCTGCACGACATGGTGCACGGCGAGGACGGGACGCTGGAGCGCGCCGGCCCCTACCCGGGAGCACGGCTTCGCCCCGGGGCAGAGCGACAGTGGCTGCACGAGGCGCCGGGCTTTCCCGCCACCGATGCGCTGAAGGCCCTGCATGAGGCCGGCCTGCTGCGCTGGTCGGGCGAGGCCCCTCGGGCAGTCGATATCGAGTCGGAGGAAGCCGCGCGCTACCTGGGCGGCGGCTGGCTGACCGAGTACGCCTGGCTCAGCGGCCAGGAGGCCGGGCTGGCGCGTGTCTGTAGCGAGGCCCACATCCTCGATCTCAGTGGCGAGCACAACGGCGAACCGGTGGTATCGGACTGCCTGGCGGTGGAACGCAACCAGCTGCTGTTCATCGAATCCCTCATTGCCCGTCCCGGCGCCAGCACCTGCATCGAGCAGGGCCTGAAGCGACTGCACGGCATGCTCAACCATTCCGCAGGGCTCGCCGCCACCCGAGTGCTGCTGGCCTGCGGCGAGTTCGACAAGTCCCGACAGCGGCTCACCGAGCTGCAGCGCCTGCAGGGCCTGCAGGTCGCGGTCGTGGAGAACGCCGATCTCAAGCACCTCCCCGGCTTGCTGGCGGGCTGGAAGGAGCACGGCGCGTGGCCGGCACGGTGATTCGGTAGCCGACGAAAAGGCCCCCGTGACGCTCGTCACGGGGGCCTGGGTCGCGCAGGAAGGTCGCCTTAGAAGCGGTAGCGAATCCCGACGCTGGCGGCATCGAAGGTTTGGTCGGACTTGTCCAGGTAGCGCATGTAGTCGGCGCCCACGGCCAGGTTGGGCGCCACGTCGAACTCGGCGCCGCCGCCATAGGAGAAACCGCTCTCGCGGTCGGTGTCGAAGTCCACTTCGGTGAAGCCCGCCAGGCCGTAGAGGCGAAACTGCTGGGAGACCGGCAGGGTGCCCTTGGCATAGGCGCCCACCAGGTAATCCAGCTCTGTCGGGCCTTCGGACCCGCCGGTACCCAGATGGGCCTCGGCGCCGAAGTAGTCATTGAACTGCGCGCCGCCGTTGAGACGCAGGCCCACGGAATCGGCCGAGGAGCCCTGGTCAGGGTCGACCTCCCAGAACATGGCATCGGCCCCGACGTAGGGGCGCGGATACATGGGGCCCTGGCCCTGCGCCTGGCCGCGAGCCTGACGCGGCGGTTGGCCCTGGGTCTGTTGGCTTCGTGGCTGGGTCTGGGTCGGCTGGGTCTGGGTCGGCTGGCCCTGCGTCGGCTGAGTCTGCGTCGGCTGGGTCTGCTGGGCCTGGGCAGAAACGGCCATGCCACTGGCGACGGCAATGGCTGCGGTAATGGCTAGCGGTTTCATGTCGCACCTCCTTTAAGAAACAGTGTTTCCTTACACCACGAACCAGTCTGGTACAGCGGTGCCGACGATGCAAGCGCAGCTCAGCGAGATGAGAGGCTGAGCACCACGATTCCTCCCAGCACGATGGCCCCGCCGACCAGCTGCGCGGCCGAGAGCATCTGCCCCAGTACCAGATAGCCCAGCAGCAGCGAAGCGACCGGCTCCACGTTCATCACCGGCGCGTTGCGCGCCATTTCCAGGCGCGGCACGCCCCAGCCCGAACGCCACGCCGGGCAGCCACTCCGGGCCGAGCGTCTCGGGGCTCGCCAGCCAGGCCGGGACGTCGAGCACGATCACCAGGCCCACCAGGATCGCGGCCATGATCAGCGCCGCGCGCAGCGTCGGGCGCGGCCCACCCAGCGCCCAGGTGATCAGCGCCAGCTGGATGGGAAAGGTGTTCATCAGCAACAGCGCCACCACCACCGGAATCCGCGCCACCGCCGAATAGAGGCACAGGCTCTGAATCGCGACCATCAGCCCCGCCAGCAGTTGCCAGTAACCGCTGCCGGCCGGTAGCGACACGCGCTTGCCCTGCCACAGGAAGAGCGCCGACAGCACGACGAGCGCCACGGCCGAGCGCACCAGCACGGCGAGCAGCAGGCCGGTGCCCTCGTCGAACGCCAGCCGGGCCGCGACATGGTTGCCGGCGAAGAGGGTGGCGACGCAGGCCAGCAGCAGGACGGCGAGATGGCGCGGCAGCAGCGATACGCTGCCAAGCGCCGCGGTGTCAGTCGACATGGCGGTTTCCAGCGGCCTGGGGTAGCGTCAGCATGCCAGCATTTTCAATAGACGGCTAATAAAGTGCACGCTTGACCTGGAGCAGGACCGAGCGCGCGGACGGAATGATAGACTAAAGTCTTACGTCTATCCTGCCACTACATTTTCCTCATGCGGAGCCCCGATGAACGCCTCGGTACTGGTCATCAACTGCGGTTCGTCGTCGATCAAATACGCCCTGGTACCGTCCGAGCCGGATCAGCCGCGCCTGGCCGGGCTGGCGGAACGGCTGGGCAGCGGTGACGCCCGACTCAAGGGCATCGACAGCCGTGGCGACGCCTTCACGCAGGCCCTCGGCGAGGCCGATCACACGCATGCGCTGGCCGCCATTCTCGATCGCCTGGAGGGGAACCGGCCCAGCGCGGTGGGCCACCGCATCGTGCACGGCGGAGAACGCTTCACCCGCGCCGCCCTGATCGACGACGACGTGGTCGCGGCGATCGAGCGCACTTCGGCACTGGCCCCGCTGCACAACCCGGCCAACCTGGCGGGGCTGGCCGCCACGCGCCGCCTGTTTCCCGACCTGCCCCAGGTCGCCGTGTTCGACACCGCCTTCCACCAGAGCCTGCCGGAGCGGGCCTACCGCTACGCCCTGCCGGAGCCGCTCTACCGCGACCATGGCATCCGTCGCTACGGCTTCCACGGCACCAGCCACGCCTACGTCAGCCGCCGCGCCGAGGCGCTCAGCGGATTGGAAGGTGGGGCCTGGCTCACCGCCCACCTGGGCAACGGCTGCTCGACCTGTGCCGTCTGGCGGGGCCGCAGCCTCGATACCAGCATGGGGCTCACCCCGCTGGAAGGGGTCGCGATGGGCACGCGCAGCGGCGACGTCGACCCCGGCTTGCACGCGCACCTGGCACGCCAACTGGGCTGGTCGCTCGAACGCATCGACGAGGTGCTCAACCGCGACAGCGGCCTGCTGGGCCTCTCGGGGCTGACCAACGACATGCGCGAGCTGGAAGCCGCCGAGGCGACCGGCCATGCCGGCGCCACGCTTGCCATCGAGGTGTTCTGCTACCGCATCGCCAAGTCGCTGGCCGCCCTCTCCTGCGCCCTGCCCCGCCTCGACGGGCTGGTCTTCACCGGCGGCATCGGCGAGAACTCCGCCCGGGTGCGCGAGAAGGTTGTGCTGCTGCTGCCGCATTTCGGCCTGCAGCTCAACCGCACCGTGAACGGCGAGACGATCCGCGGACGCGAGGGCCGCATCGATGCCGGGGGACGCCATCTGTGGGTCATCCCCACCGACGAGGAGGGACAGATCGCCACCGAAACCCGCCAGCGACTGGATGAGGCCAACGCATGACACCGCACGACACCCGCCCGCAGACCCAGGTCCTGCTGATGGTCCCCACCGGCGTCGGGGTCGGCCTGACCTCGGCCAGCCTGGGCCTGATGCAGGCCCTCGACACCATCGGCCTGAAGACCGGCTTCTTCAAGCCGTTCCGCCAGGACGAGCTCAACGGTCCCGGTCCCGACCGCTCCACGGCGCTGGTCAGCAGCACCCTCGGGCTGCGCCCGCCGGCGCCCATCGCCCAGGCCGACATGGAGCGCCTGCTGCGCCAGGATCGCCTCGACGTGCTGATGGAAGAGGTCATCGAGCGGTTCGACGAAGTGGCCGGCAGCCATGACGGCATCACGCCGGACCTGATCGTGGTCGAAGGCGTGGTGCCCACCGCCCACGGCACCTACGCCACCCAGCTCAATGCCCAGCTGGCCCATGCGCTCAACGCGCGCATCATCCTGGTCGGCAGCGGTGACGCCGCCGCTCCCGAGGCGCTGGCGGAACAGCTCGATATGCACGCCCGTGCCTTCGGCGGCGTGGGCTCGGCGCGCACCTTGGGCTGCATCCTGATGCGCATGCACAACCTGCCCGGCGCCGAGGAGCCGGCGCTGGCCGCGGGCACCAGCGGCGTCGCCCTCGACGATGCCTTTCTCGCCGAGCTACGCCGCCACTCGCCGGCGCTGGCCACCGACCGCTTCCACCTGATCGGCGTGGTGCCCTACAACCCGGCGCTGATCGCGCCGCGGGTGGTCGACGTGGCGCGGGCGCTCGACGCGCGCTTCCTCAGCGAGGGCGACGCCGCCAACCGGCGGGTGCTCTCCACCAGCCTGTGCGCCCGCAGTGCCGCCAACGCCCTGCACGTGTTCCGCCCCGGCAGCCTGATCGTGACCTCCGGCGACCGCGACGACATCGTGCTGGCCTCGGCGCTGGCCACCATGAACGGGGTGCCCATGGCCGGCGTGCTGCTGACCAACGGCTTCATGCCCAACGACAACATGATCGAGATGTGCCGGCCGGCGCTGAAGACCGGCATGCCGGTGCTGGCGGTGGATACCGACAGCTTCACCACGGCCAAGAACCTGGGCCGCATGGGCAACGACATCCCCATGGACGACCTGGAGCGCGCCGAACAGGTGACGCGCTTCGTCGCCGGCCACCTGGATCTGCAGTGGCTCAAGGATCACCTGAGCCGCGGCTTCACCCGCCGCCTGTCGCCCTCGGCGTTTCGCCATCAGCTGGTCAAGCTGGCCCAGCGCGCCAACCGGCGCATCATCCTGCCCGAGGGCAGCGAGCCGCGAACCGTGGAGGCCGCCGCCATCTGCCAGCGCCGCGGCATCGCCGACTGCGTGCTGCTGGCGCGTCGCGAGGAGGTCGAGGAGGTGGCCCGCAACCGCGGCATCGAGTTGCCGGAAGGACTCGAGATCCTCGACCCCGAGCGGATCCGCCACCGCTACGTGGCGCCCATGGTCGAGCGCCGCCGCGGCAAGGTGAACGAGCTGACCGCGGAGGACCAGCTGCAGGACAACGTGGTGCTCGGCACCATGATGCTGCAGCTCGACGAGGTTGACGGGCTGGTGTCCGGGGCCATCCATACCACCGCCAACACCGTGCGGCCCGCCTTCCAGTTGATCAAGACCGCCCCCGGCTACCGCCAGGTGTCGTCGATCTTCTTCATGCTGCTGCCGGAACAGGTGGTGGTCTACGGCGACTGCGCGGTCAACCCCGACCCCGACGCCGAGGCGCTGGCCGAAATCGCCATCCAGAGTGCGCGCTCCGCCCAGGCCTTCGGCATCGAGCCGCGGGTGGCGATGATCAGCTACTCCACCGGCGAGTCGGGCAGCGGCGCCGACGTCGACAAGGTGCGCCAGGCCACGCGCCTGGCCCGCGAGCTGGCGCCGGACCTGCTGATCGACGGCCCGCTGCAGTACGACGCCGCCGCCATCGAGAGCGTCGGCCGGCAGAAGGCACCCGACTCAGCGGTGGCGGGACGCGCCACGGTGTTCGTCTTTCCCGACCTCAACACCGGCAACACCACCTACAAGGCGGTGCAGCGCAGCGCCCGGGTGGTCAGCGTGGGGCCGATGCTGCAGGGCCTCAACAAGCCGGTCAACGACCTCTCACGCGGAGCCCTGGTCGACGACATCGTCTACACCATCGCGCTGACCGCCATCCAGGCCGCCCAGCGCAGCTGAGCGCGCCCGGCGCCGGCCCGGCCGGTAGGGCGCGGGGTCGATGGCCGGCTCGCGCTCGAGCAGCAGGTCGACCAGCAGCCGGGTCGCCGCCGGCGCCAGCACCAGGCCGTTGCGGTAGTGCCCGGCGTTGACGTAGAGGCCCTCGAGGCCGGGCACGGCGCCGATGAAGGGAATGCCGTCCGGCGCCCCCGGGCGCAGCCCGGCCCAGTGATGCTCGATCTCGCAATCAGCCAGGGCCGGCAGCATGGCCACGGCGCTCTGCCGCAGCGACTCGCGCGCCTCCTCGGTGGTGCGCTTGTCGAAGTCGACCTGCTCCAGCGTCGAGCCGACCAGCACCCGGCCGTCGCCGCGGGGAATCAGGTAGCGCCCGTCGGCCAGCACCACCCGCTCGAGCAGTTGGCGACCGCCCGGCATCGGCGGCGTGGTGAAGAGCATCATCTGCCCCTTGACCGGCCGCACCGGCAGCGCCACGTCATGTTCGGCGAGCAGCGCCCCGCTCCAGGCCCCGCCGCACAGCACCACCCGGCCGGCATCGATGCGCCCCCTGGCGGTCTCCACGCCGCACGCCCGGCCGCCCTCGATGACGAGCCGCTGCACTGCGGTCTCCTCCACCACCTCGACGTTGGCCAGTGCTTCCAGCCGCGCCCGCAGCGCCCGACACAGGCGCGGGTTGCGCACGCTGCCCAGGCTGGGCATCCACAGGCCGCCATCGAGACCCTCGCACAGCCAGGGTTCGCGGGCGTAGAGGAAGCTCGCGTCGACCCGCTCCAGCGGCCACCCCTGGCGCTGCGCCCAGGCGGAAGCCCGCTCTGCGTCGTCCACTCGCAGGTAGAGCAACCCCTTCTGACGGTACTCGATATCGATGCCGGTGGACTCGAGCAGGCTCTCGGCCAGCTCGGCATAGTGGCGCGCGGCAGCGTGGGCGAGCTGCGACACGGGTTCGCTGTAGCGCCAGGGATAGAGCGGCGAGACGATGCCGCCACCGGCCCAGGAGGCCTCCCGGCCACAGCGGCCGCGTTCCACCAGGGTCACGCCATGGCCGGCTTCGGCCAGCTGACAGGCGCTCAACATGCCGATGACACCGCCACCGATGATCAGGAAGTCGTTCACGCAGTGCTCCATGACTCGTGGCCGCCGCTGGGGCGGACGTTCAGGCCCATGATACGTCTGTGCCCCGCCGAGGCGCAGGCCTGGCAGTGCGGCTGAGTGAGGCGCATCGGGGGCGGCACCTCCTCTCGTCGCCGCGCCGAAGCAGGCGCTCCATGGTAACCAAAAGCTGCCTCGAGAGGCAGGATCGGCAGGGCTCCCCTTTCACGCCGAGCCAGGCTGGCCTAGAGTGGAGGCATGTTCAGCTAAAACTGAAGGAGGAATGCCCATGGCGGTTCAAGAGCGACCCTCGGTCGTGGCAGGCCCCGAGCGACGGGCTCAACTGTCGCTGTTCGCCCGCAACTTCTTCAAGCATCCCCGCATGTTGGGCTCGATCATTCCCAGTTCCTCCTTTCTCATACGCCGCCTGCTGGAGCCAGTCGACTGGGAGCGAGCGCGAGTCATTGTCGAATACGGGCCCGGCGTGGGCACCATCACCCAGGAGATCCTCAACCGCCTTCATCCCGACGCCACCCTGGTGGTCATCGAGACCAACGGGGACTTCGTCGACTACCTCAACCGCACCCTGGTCGATCCACGGCTGAAGGTGATCGCCGGCTCGGCCGAGGCGATCGAAGCCGAGCTGGAGCGACTCGGACTGCCCGCCGCCGATTACGTCGTGGCGGGCCTGCCCTTCAGCACCATGCCGGCCGACTGCCGGGAGCGTATCCTGGCGGGCAGCCGGGCCGCCCTGGCGCCCCAGGGTTCCATGCTGATCTACCAGTTCTCGCCCAAGGTCTCCTCCGACCTGCACCAGACCTTCTCTCGCGTGGAGAGCGCCTTCGAACCCATCAACATCCCGCCAGCCAGGGTCTACTTCTGCCACAAGTAAGCCCGCCAGGCGGGCCCGCAGGCCGCCTGGCCTGCGGTACCTTCCCCCTCCCCGACAGTAGCCCCCCGACGACGAGCGCCGCGGCATTCCGCAGCCGTCGAACCGGCCCCGGCGCTGGTTCCACGCCCGCAAACCGCCTATCCTCTTGTGTCCGAATCCATCCGCCAAGCACTGCAAGGGAGAAACCCATGCCCGGCCTGTTGCCCGACGTCGACCCCGATGGCCTGCTCGAGTACTCGGTGGTCTACACCGACCGCTCGCTCAACCACATGTCCCAGCGCTTCCAGGGTGTGATGCGCGACGTGTCGGCGACGCTGAAGCGGGTCTATCGGGCCCGCAGCGCCGTGATCGTGCCCGGCAGCGGCACCTTCGGCATGGAGGCCGTGGCCCGTCAGTTCGCCACCAACCGGCACTGCCTGATCATTCGCAACGGCCAGTTCAGCTACCGCTGGTCGCAGATCCTCGAAATGGGCGCCATTGCCGCCTCGACCACCGTGCTCAAGGCGCGTCGCCTGGCACCGCAGGACCGCCAGTCACCCTTCGCCCCGGCGCCCATCGAGGAGGTCGAGCGCAGCATTCGCGAGGAGCGGCCCGGCGTGGTCTTCGCGCCCCACGTCGAGACCTCGGCCGGCCTGCTGCTGCCCGAGGATTACCTGCGCCGGGTCGCGGCGGCGGTGCATGAGGTCGACGGGCTGTTCGTGCTCGACTGCATCGCCTCGGGCACGCTGTGGCTGGACATGGAGGAGATCGGTGTCGACGTGCTGGTCAGTGCGCCGCAGAAGGGCTGGAGCGGCCTGCCCTGCTGCGGCATGGTGATGCTCTCCGGGCGAGCCCGCGAACGCATCGAGCAGACCGTCAGCACCAGTTTCGCCTGCGACCTGCGCAAGTGGCTCTCGATCATGGAGACCTACGAGAACGGCGGACACGCCTACCACGCCACCATGCCCACCGACGGCCTGGCCCGGCTGCGCGACATCATGCACGAGACCGCCGAATACGGCTTCGATCGGGTGCGCGAGGAGCAGTGGGCGCTGGGCCGCGGCGCGCGCGAGCTGCTCGCGCGCTTCGGCTACCGCAGCGTGGCGGCGCCCGGCTTCGAGGCCCCCGGGGTGGTGGTCTGCTATACCGAGGACGCCGACATCGTGGCCAGGTTCGCCGCCGCCGGCCTCCAGGTGGCCGGCGGCGTGCCGCTGATGTGCGACGAGGGCGACGACTACCGGGCCTTCCGCATCGGCCTGTTCGGGCTCGACAAGCTGCACGCCCCCGAGCGCAGCCTGGCCAACCTGGAAGCGGCGCTCGAGCGGATCGGCTGAGCCGGCGCGGCGACCCGCACGCAAGCGGGGCGGCCCGTGGCCGCCCCGCTGCTCCCATGCCCCCGTGTCAGAAGTGGCCGATGCCGCGCGGCACCATGCCGAGGTTGTTCTCCACCGACTTCACCCCCGGGGTGTTCTCGGCGGCGACCTGGACGGCCATCTTCTCCTCCTGGCTCTCCACCAGCCCCCAGACTTGCACCACGCCCTCGGTGACGATCACGTTGATGCGATCGACCCAGACCCCGGTGTTCTCGTCCACCTCCTTGAGAATCGCGTCACGGATCTGACGGTCATCGGTGGTCACCGAGGTCTGTGCATCGGGCGCCGTGGCCGAGAAGCCCCGCAGCAGGTTGGCGCGGCTGACGAGCCCCACCAGCTTGCCGTCACGCACGACCGGCACCCGCTTGATGTGATGCTTCTCCAGCAGCTTGGCCACGCGATGCAGCGGCTCGCTCTCGCTCACGGTGATGGGGTCACGGGTCATGATCTCGTGCGCCTTGCGGGCGTGGCTCTTGACGTATTCGCTGGCACTGTTGCCCCCGGAGAAGAACGACTTCAGCCACCAGGACTTGCGCGGCTCGCTGGCCCGGTCGACCCGGCGCATCAGGTCGCCCTCGCTGACGATGCCCAGGACCTGCCCCGCGGCATCCACCACGGGCACGGCGCTGATGTTGTTCTCGAGCAGCAGGCGGGCGATTTCTCGTACGTCGGCATCGGGCTCGACGGTGATCACTCTGGGAGTCATGACATCGACGGCTTGCATGGCAGCATCTCCATGAAGGGGAAGCGGGACGTTCGGGTTGTGGGCCGGTCTAACTTGAAATCTAGTTCGACTCGGCGAGGGTCACAATTCGTCGCCTGGCTTGACACTAGCAAACCGCCACCGCCATCGGCTTGACCTGGAACAACATCGCGGCCACCTCGCGTTACGCCCCGGGGGGCTCCTCGCGAGCCTGCTCACGCTCCTCGGGTCTGCCTCCCTCCTGGTGCACCTTGACCACGTCGACGACCCGCGAGCGGCTCATGACGATCTTCCAGCGCTGCAGCAGCGGTTCGCCATTGGCGACCTCCTCGCGAATCACCAGGTTGAGCAGGTGCCGCTTCTCCACCGATTCCCGCGTCACCTGGCCATCCTTGAGGCGGTAGACCCGGTGGCTGCCCTTGTCCATCAGCCGGGTCAGCTGCGACAGATCGAGCGAGACGGTCTCGCGGGTCTTCTCGTAGCCGCTGAGAAAGCGCGTCGGCGACATGCGCGAGCTGGAACGGTAGTGCAGCACCATCTCCTCGCGCTGAGCCACGTTGCGCATGCGCACCCGCTGGATCTGCTCGTCGAGCTTGCCGAAGCGCTTGTAGTCGAACCACTCGAGCTGGCGACCCACCAGCTCGTTGCTGGTGGCATCGAAGTATTGGCGCCGCCACTTGGGGCGCCCCTTGCGCAGCCAGCGCCACAGGGTGTTGCGCAGGTCGTCCTTGAACACCTCGCGCATCGCGTACAGTACCGCCATGGCCAGCACGAACAGGGCGGTGATGTTGCCCACGGTATCGCGAGCCTGCAGCAGCCCCAGCGAAACGAAGATCATCACCACGCCGGTGGCCAGCCCCTTGACCGCCTTCTGCTCCGCGCTGCCCAGCTCCTGGGTCTTCTGCTTGAGGGTCACCGGGTACTCGATGAGCCGGCGCAACAGGCGCATCTTGTTGGACATCCGCGTGGGGTCGCGAACGACGCGGCTGGCGTTGTACTCCGCCTTCTCGCGGTGCTCGCTCTCGGCCAGGCTGATCTCCAGCAGCCGCTCGCGGATGGTGCGGTAGTCCCGGCCACGCGGCAGGTGGGCCACCAGCGCCAGCAGCCGCTGCTCGGTGAACCAGGAGAGGTAGTTGTCGATGTTGGAATAGTACTTGAGCAGCCCGTCGTCGTTGGGCTGGTTGCGACGCAGGCGACGCAGGATCCCCTGGGCCAGTTCGCACAGCTCCTCGAGGCGCTCCTCCAGGCCGGCGGCCACGATGCGCTCCTGTGCCTCGCCGGCGCCAGCCCCGCTCGTCTCGCCTCCCGCCGCTTCGCCGCGCTCGCTCGTCTCGGCGTGACGCTCGGCCAGCTGCACGCGCCGCGCGGTATCCAGCAGCGACTGGGTCGCTCGTTCGAGCGCCACCACGTACTGGTAGGCGTAGAGGCTCAAGCTCAGGCGGTACTGGTCGGTGCTGAGTCGGCCGCGGCTGGCCAGGCGGCTGAGCACCAGCGGCAGGTGGTGCTTGTCGCTGTAGTAGGTGCGCTTGACGTGGATCGCGCTGTAGTAGAAGGCGTCCTCGGAGATGACGTGCTCGTTGAGACCGAGCTCGCCGGGCACGAACAGGAAGAGATCCAGGCGATGCGAGGTCTCCTCCTGCAGGACACGGGAGATCTTGAGGTGGAAGCTATCCTTGCGTTCGACGGTGATCACGTCGGCGCAGCTCCTTGTACCGGAGGCCATTGACAGGCCGAATGTTTTTCATAGTACGGGGAATGCCGGCCCGCTTTCCATCCCGGGCCGGCGCGAGGCTGGAGCGCCCTCGTCCGCGAGCGCGTCAGGAGGCGTCCGGCGAGGCGCGATGGGGGTTGCTCGCGCCTTCGGGGTCGGCGATGCCGGCCTCGCCCGGGGCCCGCCCCTTGGCATCGCGCGGGGGCGCCGTGTCACCGGCCCGCGGCTCCTCGCTCGGCAGGGCATCGCCGGGGTTGCCCTCCATGCTCACGCTCAGGCGCGGCATGCCGAGGTCGAGCCCCTCGGCCTCCATGCGCTGCTTGAGCAGCAGGTTGAAGGCACGCGCCACGTCCCACTGCATGACCGGCGCGGTGCGAAAGCGCATGCGCAGCACGGCGGCGCCCTCGTCGAAGCGGTCGATGCCCTGCATCTCCAGCGGCGACCAGATGTAGTGGCGCATCATCGGGTCCTGGCGCAGCTCCTGCGCGGTCTCGTGCATCAGGGAGATGGCATCGTCGATCTTCATGGTGTGCGGTATGCGGATGCGCATCAGCGCGATGCCGAAGTGCCGCGACATGTTGTGGATCGACTGGATGGCGCTGAAGGTGATGATGTGCAGGATGCCGTCGAGGTCGCGCAGGCGCACCGTGCGCAGGGTCAGCCCCTCGACGGTGCCCATGTGGCCGTTGATCTGGACGAAGTCGTCCACCGCCAGCGAGTCCTCGACGATGATGAAGATGCCGGTGATCAGGTCCTGCACCAGGGTCTGGGCCCCGAAGCCCACGGCCAGGCCGATGACGCCGGCACCGGCCAGCAGCGGCGTGACGTTGACCCCCAGGTTGGCCAGCCCGACGATGGCGGCGATCAGCACGATGGTGGCGAACATCACGTTGCGGATCATCGGCGTGATGGTCTGGGCCCGCGCCTGGTTGACCCGCCTCCCCCGCGAGCGGGCGGACGAGACCAGCGCGCGCTGGATGGCGGTGTCGGCGAAGATCCAGGCCAGCCAGGCCAGCAGCACCGTGAAGCCCAGTGCCAGCAGGGCCTGGCCGATACGCACGCCGGCCACCCCCTCGCGGCCCAGGCCGAACAGCGAGCCGCCCCACACCTGCAGCGTGAGTTCGGCAAAGACGATCCAGGCCACCATGTGCGAGAGCGCATAGCCGAAGCGCTCGAGGCGCCGGCGGTACTCGCTGATGCGGCGGCGCCGGCTGCGGCGCTCGCTGTGGCGCTGGATCAGGCCGGTGATCACCAGCGTCAGCACCAGCAGCGCCGCGGAGATGATCGAGCGCGCCAGCGCGCCCCCCACATCGCCCACGGTGACGAAGATCGCCAGCAGCGAGACCACCACGATCAGCAGCGCCGGCACGTGCCAGAGCTCGCCGACGATGCGCGCCAGCTCGATGCCGGTGCCGCCCTCGCGGCGCACGCGCCAGGCGCGGTTGCGGATCAGATGCTTGATCGGGCGCTTGAACCTGAGAATGAAGCGAATGCTGAGCAGGGCCGCCAGCATGTTGGCGAGCACCGAGCCCAGCGCCGCCAGTTCCTCCCCCACGATCAGGGAGAGCCGCGCGGCGTTGAGCGCATCGCCCAGCGCAATCAGCGCACCGATCACGAACAGCAGGCGCAGCCCGCGCTGCTGCAGGATCAGGACGGCGGGAAAACGATGCCCGCGGGTGAACACCGAGACCACGCACTCGACCACCACCGACAGGGTGCGGCCACACAGCGCCAGGTAGGCGATGATCAGCGCCAGCGTGCGCCCCGGACTGGGCGGCAGTACCTGAGCCAGCCCCATGCTCAGGACGAAAGCGAGCGCCCACGGCAGCATGCGGCGCAGGAAGTGCAGCGCCAGCAACCAGCCGCGCGGCTCCCGTGGCAGGTCGAGTGGCAGCCCCTGGCGCACGAACAGCAGCCTGCCCAGGGCGATCAGGATCACCAGCGCCCCGGCCCAGATGCCGAGCAGCACGGCGCTGTTGACGGCCAGGCGCGCCATCTCGCCGGTCCCGGACTCCACCACCAGGGCGCTGAGCTCCGACCAGCCCTGCTCGAGCTGACGCTGCCAGTCGTCGATCGGCGACTCGCCGGCCTCGGCCTGGTCGCCCAGCTCGCTGAACGTCTCGGCCAGGGCGCCGAGCAGCCCCTGGCGCTGGATGGCGTCATCGGCGCCGCTCTCCCCCTGGGCCTGGCGAATCCCGCGCAGCTCGTCGAGCAGGGCATCACGACGCTCGTCGTCCTCCAGGGTGGCGATCACGTCGTCCAGCGACTCCTGGAACGACTCGGCGTCGTGCGCTTCTGCCTCGGCCGTCTCGTCCTGACCCAGCCCGCCAAGCGACAGCGACTGCGCCTGCAGCGAGCTCCCGGCGCCGGCCAGCAGCAGCATCAACGACAGCAGCGCGAAGCGGATCGCGGCCCCGATCCAGGCACCGTCTCCGACGCGGCTCAGTCCTCCTGGCATGGCATTGCACTCCCTTGTCCATTCTGCATGGCCTAGGGACAACAGTAGAACAGGGACGCTCCCTGACGGCTTGCCACCGCACTGTGCTAGGCTGGCGTTCAGACTCTCGAGTCGCACAGGATGCCTTCATGCTGCCGCAATCACCACCCGAGCCTCTGAATGTCCATGGCAGGACCCGGCGGGTAGGCGCCGAGATCGAGTTTGCCGGCCTTCCTCCCCAACAGACCGGCGAACTGGTCCGCAACCTGTTCGGCGGCGAACTGAAGCTGGTCAGCCCCCATCGGCTGCGAGTCGAGGCCACCCGCTGGGGAGACTTCGTCATCGAACTCGATACCCAGTACGCCCACCCCGATGCCAGGCTGCTGGAGGCGTTGCCGCGGCACGACACCGAGTGGGAGCGCCAGCGCCACCAGATGCGCCTGGACTTCCACAACAAGACCCGTGAGCTGATCGGCGATGTGGTCACGGGCCTGGTACCGACCGAGATCGTCTGTCCGCCGGTGCCCTGGAACGAGCTCGCCGAGCTCGACGCGCTGTTCGCGGCCCTTCACGATCACGGCGCCAAGGGCACCGATGCCAGCCTGCTGTACGGCTTCGGCCTGCACCTCAACCCCGAGGTGGCCAACCTCGAACCCGACTCCATCCTCCGGCACTTCCGCGCCTTCCTGCTGCTGGCGGGCTGGCTGCGCAAGGAGATCGACATCGACATCACGCGAGAGGTGCTGCCGCACGCCAATCCGTTTCCCAAGCACTATGCCCTCAAGGTGCTCGACGCGGACTATGCCCCCGACCTCGACACGCTGATCGCCGACTACATCAGCTTCAACCCGACGCGCAATCGTGAGCTGGACCTCTACCCGCTGTTCGCCCACCTGCGCCCGGACTACCCCGACGAGCTGTTCCGCAACCACCTGGTCAAGCCTCGCCCGACCTTCCACTACCGCTTGCCCAACGCCCAGCTCTCCCAGCGCGGCTGGGGCGCCGTGGTGGAGTGGAATCGCTGGGTGGCGGTGGAACGCCTCGCCGCCGACCGCAAGGAGCTCAACGGCCGCGCCAGCCGCTACGTCACCCTGCACACGCAATCGCTCCTGACCCGCATGGCCGGCAGGCTGAGGACCTGGATCAGGGAGGTCCGCTCCCCCTCATGACGCGCCCCCTCATCGGTATCACCACGTCGGACTACAAGAGCCGTATCGCCTGGTGGTTCGACTGGTTCGCCGTGTGGCGGCACGGCGGACGGCCGCTGCGCCTCTCCCCTTCCCGGCCTCTGCCCGAGGCGCTCGACGGGCTGATCATCGGCGGCGGCGACGACATCCAGGCCCACCTCTACGGCGGCGAGGTGCAGCTCGACGTGCGCCTCGACCCCCAGCGCGACGAGCTGGAACTCGAGCTGATGGAGCGGTTCATTCCGCAGGGCAAGCCGGTGCTGGGGATCTGCCGCGGCGCACAGATGCTCAACGTGCATCTCGGTGGCACGCTGGATGCCGACATCTACACCACCCACGAGGGGCTCAAGCGGCGACGCACGGTGCTGCCGCGCAAGACGGTGGACATCGTGGCGGACACCCAGTTGCACCGCATCCTCAAGGTGAGCTGGTGCCGCATCAACAGCCTGCATCACCAGGCCGTGCAGGAGGCGGGGCACGGCATCGACATCGTCGCCCGCGACCGCGACGGCCTGGTGCAGGGTATCGAGTCGCGCGACCACGACTTCCTGATCGGCGTGCAGTGGCACCCGGAGTGGCTGGTCTTCAATCGCCCCCAGCAGCGGCTGGTCCGCGCCCTGGTCGAGGCGGCGCGCCGCAGAATGGCCGTCACCTAGGCGCGCACGAATGGCTCAGGCGGGCGCTGCGAGAACGGCGCCGGCGCGGCCACCCGGAGGGCGACCGCCGGCGAGCCGCCGCGCTCGCTCAGTTCTCGAGCGCGGCGTCCAGGGTGATCTCGGCGTTGAACAGCTTGGAGACCGGGCACCCTTCCTTGGCCTTGTCGGCCGCTCCCTGGAAGGCGGCAGGATCGGCGCCGGGGCTGCGTACCCGGGTGGTGAGATGCACCCTGGTGATGCTGAAGCCGTCGGCATCCTGTTCGAGGGTCACGCTGGCCTCGGTGGCGATGCGCTCGGGGGTCAGCCCGGCCTCGCCCATGATCATCGACAGCGCCATGGAGTAGCAGCTGGCGTGGGCCGCCCCGATCAGTTCCTCCGGGTTGGAGCCAGGCTCGCCCTCGAAGCGCTTGCCGAAGCTGTAGGGCTGGTCCTTGAGGGCGCCGCTCTGGGTCGAGACCTGACCCTTGCCCTCTTTCAGGCTACCCTCCCAGACAGCGCTACCGGTTTTCTTGATGCTCATGTGGGTCGACTCCTTGCGATAAGAGAACTGGCCATAGGATTGCAGGACAACGCCGACGCGCGCTGCCCTCCCTCACCATAGCGCATGGGCTTGTCTTCGCCATCCCCTTCTCGCAACAATATGGAAAAATTTTCCAAAAAGAGGCCGACATCATGTCTCGACTCGCCCCCCATGTCACCCTGGGCCCGACCGACAGCTTACCCGCCACCGACCTGCCGGCCATCGGCCAGGGCACCTGGTACATGGGCGAGGGAAACGCCCCCCGCCGCGACGAGGTGCGTGCCCTGCAGCAGGGCCTGGAGCTGGGCTTGCGACTGATCGACACCGCCGAGATGTACGCCGACGGCGGCGCCGAGGAGGTGGTCGGCGAGGCGCTGGCAGGCCGCCGCGACCAGGCCTTCCTGGTCTCCAAGGTCTACCCCTGGAACGCCGGGCGCGACAGTGCCGTCGCCGCCTGCGAGCGCAGCCTGAAGCGGCTCGGCACCGACCATCTCGACCTCTACCTGCTGCACTGGCCCGGCAGCATTCCGCTCGAGGAGACGCTGGAGGCCTTCCAGCGGCTGCGCGAGCAGGGCAAGATCCGCCGCTTCGGCGTCTCCAACTTCGACGTGGAGGAGCTCGAGTCGCTGGCGGCGCTGCCGGGCGGCGACGCCTGCGCGGTGAACCAGGTGCTCTACCACCTGGGCTCGCGCGGCATCGAGCATGCCCTGCGCCCGCTGATGCGCCGCCTCGACATGCCGCTGATGGCCTACTCGCCGCTGGCCCAGGCCGGCCGGCTGCGCCAGGACCTGTTCGCGCATCCGGTGGTGCGCGACGTGGCCGACGGGCTCGGCATCTCCCCGGGGCAGCTGCTGCTGGCCTGGGCGATTCGCCCCGTCGAGGGCCGGCGCGAGGTCATCGCCATTCCCAAGGCGGTCCGTCCGGAGCACGTCGAACAGAACGCCGCGGCGCTGGCGGTGGAACTCGACGACGACGCCCTGGCCCGGCTCGACGAGGCCTTTCCGTCTCCCGGCCGCAAGGTGCCGCTGGATATCGTCTAGTCGCTGTCCGCCGCCTGCGCGCGCAGCGCCGCCAGCTCGGCGGCCAGCGGCTCGGCGCCGAGCCGACGCATCGCCTCGATATTGCGCTCGGGAATCGCCTCGGGGTCGGGATAGTGCGCCAGGGCCCGCTCCAGACCCGCCTCGCGCAGCAGATGCAGCATCGGCCAGGGCGAGCGGTTGGTGAAGTTGCCCGGGTCGTCCGCTTCGCTGCCGTCGAAGCAGTAGTCGGGATGGAAGCTGGCCAGCTGGTAGGTTCCCTCGTAGCCCTGCTCGACCAACAGCGCCTCGGCCACGGCGAGGAAATCGAGATAGTCGTCGAAGTCCTCCAGGCCCGGGCGCCATACCAGCAGCGTGGTCTCGATGGCGGGCGTGGCGTCGAGCCGGCGACATTCGTCGATGAGCGCCTCGAGGGCGGGCTCCCATGACGTTGCCGCCACCTCGACGAAGCGGATGGCGTCGCGCGCCAGTTCGCGGCCGGCAAAGGGGCAGACGTCGCGGGCGACGACGAAGCGCTCGACCCAGGCACGGGTGGCGGCGCAGGCGGGCGTCAGGGAGTCAGGCATTGGCAGGCTCGGAAGAGGGTGAGACGCCAGTATACCCGAGCCAGCCGCGGACCGGCGTCAATCCGCCGGTCGCGGCATCGGCCCGCGGCGCGAGGCCAGCCGGTCGGCCAGCCGGGTCGGCTCCGGCAGCTTGGTGCGGCCCAGGCACCGCACCACCCAGTCGAGCGAGGTCGCGAGGCTGATGCGGTGCCCCAGCGAGACGAACAGCGGCTTGACGCCCGCTCGCGTGCGCAGCACCGCACCGATCGTCTCGCCGCGGTGGCGCAGCGGGGTCCATTCGCCGCGCGTCTCGGGCACCGCGTCGTGCACCCCGCACAGCCGCGACTTGGCCACCCCGACGGTCGGCAGGTCGAGCCATAGCCCCAGGTGCGAAGCCACGCCGAGGCGCCGCGGGTGGGCGATGCCCTGGCCGTCGACCATCACCAGCTCGGGGCGCGTCGCAAGCTTGCCGAAGGCCGCCAGCGCCGCCGGAATCTCGCGGAAGGAGAGCAGTCCCGGGATATAGGGCATCCGCGTCGGTTCGCGATGCACGATCTGCTCCACGATCTCCAGCCCGGCGAGCGGGTCGCCGGGCCAGGCCAGCACCACCACGGCCGCCCGGGTGATCTCGCCCCCCTGTTCGAAGCCGATGTCGACCCCGGCGACATGACGCACCGGCGCCAGGCGGTCCTCGCGCTCGATACGACCGGCCAAGCGCTTCTGCAGCGCAATGGCCTGCTCCGGCGTCAGGTTCCAGTCGTGCAAGTTGGCGTCGGACATCCCTGGCCTCCTGTTTCGTCCCTGAGTCTGGCGTAGACTATCGCCCAGCTTAGCCGCAAGCCACCGCCGCAGGGGACTCGATGAAACTCCTCCACACCGCCGACTGGCACCTGGGCCAGACCTTCCACGGCCAGGAGCGCCACGCCGAACATCGTGCCTTCCTCGCCTGGCTGCTCGATACCCTCGTCGCCCGCGAGGCCGACGCCCTGCTGGTGGCCGGCGATGTCTTCGACGTGGTCAACCCGTCGCTGCAGGCGCAGGCCCTGCTCTACGACTTCATCGTCAGCGCCCACGAGCGCCTGCCGGCGCTCGACATCGTGCTGATCGCCGGCAACCACGACAGCGGCAACCGCATCGAGCTGCCGGCGCCGCTGATGCGCCGCCTGCGCGCCCACGCCCTGGGCCGGGTGCGCTGGCTGGACGACGGCACGCTCGACGTCGAGCGCCTGCTGCTGCCGCTTGCCGACGCCAGCGGCGAGACCCGCGCCTGGTGCCTGGCGCTGCCCTTCCTGCGCCCCGCCGAGGTCACCGGTATCGACCGTGCCCGGCCCGACGGCGAAGGAGCCGACAACCGCAACGACTACGTGGCCGGCATTTCCCGCGTCCACGAGCAGCTGATCGCCGCCGCCCGCGCGCGCCGCCAACCCGGCCAGGCGCTGGTCGCCATGAGCCACGCCCACCTGCACGGCGCCGCCGTTTCCGAGGCCAGCGAGCGGCCCATCGTGATCGGCGGCGAGGAGGCGATCTCCGCCGGGCTCTTTCCCTCCGACATCGCCTACGTGGCGCTGGGTCACCTGCACCGCGCCCAGCAAGTGGGCGAGGCACGCATTCGCTACAGCGGCAGCCCCCTGCCGCTCGACTTCAGCGAAGTGAACTACCCCCACCAGGTCGTCGAAGCGGTACTGGAGGGCGAGACCCTCGCCGCGACGGAGGCGATAGCCGTGCCGCGACCGGTGGCCATGCATCGCATCGGCCCCGGGGAGCTCGAGAAGGTCTTGGCCGAGCTCATGGCGCTGCCCGACGACCCGAGCCAGCCTAGGGAGCAGTGGCCCTGGCTGGAGGTGCGCGTCGAACTCACTGCCCCGGTGCCCGACCTGCGCGCCCGGGTGGAAGCGGCGCTGGGGGGCAAGGCCGTGCGCCTGCTGCGCCTGGAGCGGCGCCTGCCCCAGCGCGAGGGTGAAGGCTCGGTGGAGCGGGTCGACCTGGAACAGCTGGGGCCGCGTCGGCTGTTCGAGCGCACCTGGGAAGGCCGCTGGGGCGAGCCGCCGGCCGCCGACGTGCTGGCCGACTTCGACCGGCTGCTGCAGGACCTGCTCGACGGCGACGACGAGGACGCCGCCGGGGAGGGACGTCCATGAAGATCCTCGCCCTGCGCCTGGCCAACCTGGCCTCCCTGCCCGGCCCGCTGGAGCTCGACTTCACCGCGCCGCCGCTCGGCGATGCCGGCCTGTTCGCCATCACCGGCCCCACCGGCGCCGGCAAGAGTACCCTGCTCGACGCCCTGTGCCTGGCGCTCTACGGCAGCACCCCGCGGCTGCGCCAGGCCCCCGGTCGCGACGCCCCGCTGCCCGACGTGGAGGGCGAAACGGTGAGCACCGCCGACCCGCGTACCCTGCTGCGCCGGGGTACCGCCAGCGGCCATGCCGAGGTCGACTTCCTCGGCCGCGACGGCCGCCGCTACCGCGCCCGCTGGGCCGTGCGCCGCGCCCGCGAGAAAGCCGGCGGCCGCCTGCAGGCCGTCGAGCAGTCACTCATCGACCTCGACGACGAGCGCCTGCTCACCGCCCAGAAGCGCGAGTTCGACCGCCTGCTGCCGGAGCGCCTGGGGCTCACCTTCGACCAGTTCACCCGCGCCGTGCTGCTGGCCCAGAGCGAGTTCGCCGCCTTCCTCAAGGCCGACGACAACGAGCGCAGCGACCTGCTGGAACGCCTGACCGGCACCGCCGAGTACTCGCGGATCTCGATCGCCGCCTACCGCCGCGCCAGCGAGGCCCGGAAGCGCGTCGATGCGCTCGAAACCCGGCTCGCCGACGACCTGCCCGCCGAGCCAGAGGCCCGCACCGAGCTGGAGCGTCAAGCCGAAGTGGCCGAGGGCGCACTGGCCGCTCTGCAACAGCAGGCCAAGCGCCTGGAGGCTTCCCGGCAGTGGCACATCGCCGATGAGCGGCTGCACCAGGCCTACACCGAGGGGCTTGGCCAGCGCCGCGCTGCCGAGGCGCACTGGCACGCGCTGGCCGAGTCCCGCGCCGACCGCGAGTGCCGCCGCCTGCTCGCCCCCCAGCGCCACCGCCTGCTGCGCCAGGCCGCCTTGCCGGGCGAGATCGCCACGCTGGAAGGGGCGCATCGCCGGACCCTGCAGGCCCTGGACCAGGCTCGGACCACCCAGCAGGCTGCCCAGCGCGAACGCGACCGGGCCGTGCGCGGGCTGACCGAGGCCAGCGAGGCCCGCCAGCAGGCCGAGCCCCTGCTACGCCAGGCGCGCGAGCAGGCCCAGGCACTGGCCACCCTCGAACGACAGCTGGCCGAATGCGAGACGCAGCAGCGCGACCTGGCCCAGCAGGCGCGACGGCTGGCCGAGCAGCGCCACGAAGCCGACACCAGGCAGCGCGAGAATCGGCGCCAGCATGAGCAGTGGCAGGCTACCCTGCGCCAGCTGATGGGCCACCACGAGCGGCTCGACGCCGCGCGCCAGGCCGCCCAGTTGGCCCACGACCAGGCCGCTCGCCGCCACCTCTCCCTGACCGAGCTGGAAAGCCGCTGGCACGAATCCCTGCGTGCCGAGCTGGCCCAGCGCCAGCTGAGCGAGCGCCTGGCCGCCGACGACAAGCGCCGAACCGAGCTGGCCGCCCTGGGCAAGGCCGCCCGTGACCGGCTCGACGAGCGCGAAGGTCACTACCGCACCCTGCACGACTTCATCGAGCGCAGCCGAGCCGCCCGCAGCGAGAGCGTGGTGCGCCTGCGCGAAGGGCTGCGCGCGAGTGCCCCCTGCCCGGTCTGCGGCGGGCTGGAGCACCCCTACCGCCACCGGCCGCCCGCCACGCCCGAGGCGGCACAGCTCGCCGCCCAGCAGGCTCAGGAGCAGCAGCAGCTGAGCGAGGCCCGTCAGGGGTGGGAACAGGCCCAGCGGGAGCGCGACGCGCTCGAGGGCGAGTACCGTGCCGTCACGGCGACGATGACCCGCTGTCGCCAGGAACTGCTGGAGGTTGAAGCGCGCCTGGCCCAGGCCCGCCTGGCATTCGCCGAGCACCCGCTTGGCGGCGAGCTGGCCGCCATCGCTGCCGCCGAACGCGACGCCTGGCTCGCCCACCAGCGCGAGCGCAGCGACACCGAACGAAGGCAGCAGGAGCAGACCCTGCAGGCCCTCGCCCGCGCCGAGACCGAGCTGGCCCCGCTCGCGGAAGCGCTGCGCCAGGGCGAACTCGGGCTCGCCCAGCTCGAGGCCAGGCGGGTCGCGCTCGACGAGGAGCTGAACCGACAGGCGGAACGGCTGCCGCCGCTGCGCCGGCAGCGTGACGCCATGGTCGACACGCTCAAGACCCTGCTCGGCGAGCACGCCTCGGCCGACGCCTGGCAGCAGGCGCTCGACGCCCGTCAGGACGCCGCCCGCCAGCAACGCGACCAGGCCATCGAACGCTGCCACCTGGCCGAACGGGAACAGGCGCGGCTCATCCAGCAGGCCAACCACGAGGCCGAGCGCATCGAGCTGCTCATTCAGGAGGGCGCCACGCTGGAGCGGGAGCTGGCCGAGTGGCGCCGGGCCCACCCGCCGCTGGACGACGCCACCCTGGCCCGGCTGCTGGCGCAGCCCGAGGCTGAAGCCGAACGCCAGGAGCGCGAACTGAATGAGGCCGACGAAGCGCGCCAGCGCACCGAGGCAAGCCTGGCCGAGCGTCGCCATGCCCTGCTCGAGCATCGCCGCGGACAGGCGCTGGCCAATGACGACAGCGACGATGCGTTACTGAGTGAAGACGTCGAAACGGAGATCGTCGGTCGTGGGGAAGCGCTCGTCGCCGAGCGGCAGGCCCTCGAGCCCAGGTTGGCGGCAGCCCAGCAACGGCGCGACGAGGCGATCCACGCCCTGCGCGACGACGACCGTCGCCGCGCGCGCCAGCAGGCGGGCCAGGCCGAACTGGAAGCGGCCCGCCGCGAACAGGTGCGCTGGGGACGCATCAGCGAGCTGATCGGCTCCGCCGACGGCAAGGCCTTCCGCCGCATCGCCCAGGCCTACAACCTGGATCAGCTGCTGGAGCACGCCAACGTCCACCTGGGCGGGCTCAGCCGACGCTATCGGCTGGCCCGGGGCGGCAGCGGACTCGGCCTGCTGGTGGTGGACCGCGACATGGGCGACGAGCGCCGCTCGGTACACTCGCTCTCCGGCGGCGAGACCTTCCTCGTCTCGCTGGCGCTGGCCCTGGGGCTCGCCTCCATGGCCTCGGGCGAGC
The DNA here is from genome assembly GCF_003254665.1 of Billgrantia lactosivorans. Classification (GTDB taxonomy): domain Bacteria; phylum Pseudomonadota; class Gammaproteobacteria; order Pseudomonadales; family Halomonadaceae; genus Halomonas; species Halomonas lactosivorans. The sequence continues at coordinate 1,219,736 of NZ_QHGY01000001.1, forward strand.
TCGCCATCGAATCGCTGTTCATCGACGAAGGCTTCGGCAGCCTCGACCCGCAGTCGCTGGCGCTGGCCATGGAAGCGCTCGACGGCCTGCAGGCGCTGGGCCGACGCGTCGGCGTGATCTCCCACGTGCAGGAGATGCACGAGCGCATTCCGGTGCAGATCCAGGTGGAACCGCTGGGCAACGGCACCAGCCGCGCGAGGCTGGTCAGCCTTTGACGTCTCGTCGCCCTTCACGGCCCATTGCGCCCGGCCTATCCCTTGCGTCATCGTCTACAAGACAGCATTCCAAACGTGAGGGTCTCCCATGAAGTACCTTTGCCTCGCCTATGAGGAAGAGCGAATATTCAGCGAAATGACGGAGGCCCAGTGGCATGAGCTACTACAGGAAACCCTGGATTATGTGGCCGACCTGCAGAGACGAGGCAAGCTGGTCCAGACCAACGCCCTGCAGAGCGCCACCAAGGCTCACACCCTGAGCGTTCGTGATGACAAACTCACCATGACCGATGGGCCCTTTGCCGAGACCAAGGAACAGCTAGGCGGCTTCTTCCTGATCGAGGTCGCATCAGAAGAGGAAGCCTTGGAGATTGCTGCCGGCTGGCCGTCAGCGCGACTTGGCACCATCGAGGTGAGGCCCGTCGAGGAGGCATTGAGACCTGAAAGCCGCTACTGAGCGGGTTATCCTCCTCCCCTAACTCGACGACAACCGGCATCGGCTCCACGCTTCGCACCGTTCAGCCAACCTGGCGGTCAGTGGGCTTTGTGGGACGGTTTCCCAGGCTCGCACCTCGATGGGTTTCGGCCTCTGCCGCCTGAGGAGGCTGTCAGCGCCATGAAGAAATGCCGTCACGGCTGCATGGCCTCAAAAGAGACGCCCGTTGCTGGGGCGTCTCTGTCACATCACAGCTCTTCCCAGGCTTACGCCAGGTCGAAGCGGCCGGTATACAGCGCCTCTTTCCCCGCCTCAGAGCGACAGGTGCCTGTCGAACACGGCCATCAGCTCGCGCTTGTCCTCGAAGCCGATTCCCGGCATGGCGGGCAGCGCCACCTGCCCGTTCTCGACCGGGGTGGAATCGGCGAAGCCGCCGAAGGGGGCGAATACGCGCGGGTAGGATTCGTTGCCGCCCAGCTTGAGCCCGGCGGCGATCTGCAGGGCGAACTGGTGGCCGCCGTGGGGAATGCATCGCCTCGGCGACCAGCCATGCCGACGAAGCTCATCGAGCATGCGCAGGTACTCGACCAGGCCATAGCCGAGCACCGGGTCCATCTGCAGGATGTCGCGGTCGGGCCGCATGCCGCCATAGCGCAGCAGATTGCGCACGTCATGATGCGAGAACAGGTTCTCGCCGGTGGCCATGGGGGCCGAGTAGTGTTCCCCGAGCTGCTGCTGCAGCGCGTAGTCGAGTGGATCGCCCGCCTCCTCGTACCAGCGCACGCCATAGGGGGCCAGCCCTTCGCCGAAGGCCAGCGCGGTTCGCAGGTCGAAGCGGCCGTTGGCGTCGACCGCCAGGCGCCCGGCCTCCCCCACCACCTCGATGGCCGCCTCGACCCGGGCCAGGTCCTCGGCCAGCGGCACGCCGCCGATCTTCATCTTGGTGCAGGTGTAGCCCATGCCCAGATAGTCGCGCATCTCCTCCTGCAGCGCGCTCGTCTGCTTGTCCGGGTAGTAGTAGCCCCCCGCGGCGTAGACCGCGACCCGCGGATCCGCGACACCGTCGCCGTAGCGTTCGGCCAGCAGCTCGGCCAGCGGGCGGTTCTCGACCTTGGCCACGATGTCCCACACCGCCATGTCGATGATGCCCACCGCCACGGAGCGCTCGCCGTGGCCGCCCGGCTTCTCGTTGGCCATCAGCACGTCCCACAGGCGAAAGGGGTCGAGATTGTCACCGCTGTCATCGAGCAGCGAGGCCGGGGCGGCCTCGCGCAGCCGCGGCAGGAAGCGCTCGCGCAGCAGCCCGCTCTGGGCGTAGCGGCCGTTGGAGTTGAAGCCGTAGCCGACCACCTGGCGGCCGTCGATCCTGGCGTCGGTATACAGCGCCAGGACGGAAACATCCATCCTGGCGAAGGAGATGTAGGCATTGGCAATGTCGGAGGCAATCGAAACCCTGGCCTCGCGTATGTCGGTGATTCTCATGCTGGCTCCTGGCGGCTAGAACAACAGCCCGGTGGGCAGACGCACGTTCAGCACCTCCTTGAACGTGAAATAGAAGACGAGTACGAGGGCGAGGAGCGAAGGCGTCCACTTGAGCAGGCGAGTGCCCTCCACCGGGCCGTCGACCCGCGCGAGGTACCACGTCAGCGCGTAGAAGGCAACCAGCGTGGCGACCAGGAAGCCGAGCTGCGCGATCGCCGCCCACCAGGCGAAGAAACCGATCATGACCACCAGCAGCCGCGTGGGACTGCCGGGGATCTCGACGCGGCGCTCGCCGGGCCGCACGAAGCCCTTCACCACCAGCGCCACGGAGAGCAGTGCCAGGATCACCAGGATGGCGCGGGGGAACATGATGGTCAGGCGGCCCATGTCGCCTCGCGGCAGCCACAGCACCGCGGCGAAGGCCAGGCCGAACAGGCCGGCGGCGATGTCGGTGTTGAGGCGCACCATCATGGCGTGTCCTCCTGCGAGACCTTGTCCAGCCGGCCGCTGCGCTCGAGCCAGATCGGCACCAGCGCCGTCGCCGCCCCCACCAGCACGAGCAGGGCCAGCACCTTGGACAGCGTGTTGTTGAGCAGGCGCAGCCAGGGCACGGGATCGGCCACCGCAGCCATGAGCGTCTGCACGTAGCCCTGCTCGGCGATACCGCCGAGAATCAGCCCGAGCACGATCGGCGCCGCCTGGATGCCGATCAGGCGCAGGAAATAGCCGGCGGTCCCCAGCATCAGCATGATGCCCACGTCGAGGTAGCTGTTGCGCAGCGCGAAGGTGCCGAGAATGGTGACCATGGCGATGCCGGGCAGCAGGAAATAGTACGGGGTGCGGATCACCACGCGGTGGATGAGCCGCCCGCCGAGCAGCCCCACCGGCAGCAGCATCAGCGCGGCAAGCCCCATCGACAGGATGAAGCCGTTGGTGAGCACACCGGACTGGGTGAACAGGTCGAGCCCCGGACGCAGGCCGTGCAGCAGCAGCACCCCGAGAATGATGGCATCCGGCGGCGCCCCCGGGATGCCCAGGGTGAGCAGCGGCACCATGCTGCCCGCCACCATCACGTTGTTGCTCGATTCCGAGGCGACCACGCCCTCGACGTTGCCCTTGCCGAAGCTCTTGGGATCCTTGGAGAAGCGTCGCGCCTCGTTGTAGGCGACCAGGCTGGTGACGTTGCCCCCGGCGCCGGGAATGATGGCGATGATCTGGCCGATCAGGCACGAGCGGATCAGGTTGACGGGCTTGCCGAACACCTGGCGCGCCACCTGCCGGATCGAGGTGTCGCGCCTGCGCAGCTCGCCCACGCCGGGCAGGGCGCCACGCCCTTCCGCCGCCATGTTCAGCAGCTCGGGTATCACGAACAGCCCGATCAGGGCCACCACGAGTTCGATGCCCCCCTGCAACGGCGGAAAGCCGAAGGTGAAGCGCGTCTCGCCGCCCACCGGCGAGACGCCGATGGTGCTCAGCAGCATGCCGATGCAGCCCCCCAGCAGGCCCTTGAGCAATGAACCGCTCGACAGGCTCGCCACCAGCGTGAGACCCAGCATGGCGACCCAGAACATCTCGGCGGGCCCGAAGGCGACCGCCCAGCGCGCCAGCGGCGGCGCCAGCACCAGCAGGAACGCGACCCCGACCAGGCCGCCCACCACCGAGGCCATGGTGGCCGCGGCCAGGGCCTCGTAGGCACGCCCCTGGCGCGCCATGGGGTAGCCGTCGAAGGTGGTGGCGATCGACGAGGGCGTGCCAGGAGTGTTGATCAGGATGGCGGTGAAGGCCCCGCCGTAGATCGACCCCATGTAGACCGCACCCAGCGCTATCAGGCCCTGCAACGCCTCCATCGAGAAGGTGAAGGGCAGCAGGACGGCCAGCGCCATCGATGCCGTGAGCCCCGGCAGCGCGCCGATGAACAGCCCGGCCGTGACGCCGAGCAGCACCGTGATCAGGCTCTCGAAGGTCAGCAGCGTGGCCAGCGCCTGGAGCAGCATGTCCATGTTATCCCTCCCCGCACGAATCGTTGACGGCGCAACCCGGTGGCGGCCGGCCCCGCGGCTGCGGTGCCGGCCGGAACCATCGCGGGAGGGGCGTCAGTCGTCCTCCTTGGCCTCCTCGAGGATCGGCTCGTAGGCTTCGCGCAGCGTGGCGATGAGCTCGTCGAGTTCCTCGCCGTGGATGTCCTCCATCACGAAGCCGAGCGGTTCCTGCTTCTCGGCGATCTGCTCGTTGGCCGTGGCGAACGCCTCGCGCAGCCGCTCGACCACCTCGTCGGACGTATCGGCGGGCACCGCCACGCCGCGGTAGGCGCCGCCGACGATGTCGTAGCCCTGCTCCTTGAAGGTCGGCGCATCGGGCAGCGCCTTGACCCGCTCCTCGGAGGCCACCGCCAGCACCCGCACGTTATCCATCTCGGTGCCCAGCATGGTGTAGTTGAACAGGCCGCTGACGTGATTGCCCTCCAGCGCCCCCTTGAGCGGGCCGGTGCCGGAGAACGGAATGTAGGTCAGGTCGATGTCGGCTTCCTTCTCGAAGCGCAGCATGTCCAGGTGGTTGGCACTGTAGGTCCCGCTGCCGCCCAGGGTGATCGCCTCGGGATTCTCCTTGGCATCCTCGACTAGGTCCTCGAGGGTCTCGTAGGGGCTGTCCTTGGACACGATCAGGGCGTTGGGCGTGGAGTGGAAGAAGGTCACGATCTTCCAGTCGTCGGTCTCGTAGCCGGCGTCGCTGCGCTCGATCGGCTGGCCGATGATGTGCGGCAGGTTGACGCCGATGATCTCGTAGCCGTCCGCTTCGGCGCTGTTCTGGAACTCGCTCCAGGCCACGGCCCCGCCGCCGCCCGGCCGGTGGGTCACGTTGACGTTGACGCCCAGTTCCTCCTCCAGGATCGGCTCCTGGAACCTGGCCGTGACATCGGATTCCCCGCCCGGATCGAAGGGAATGACGTAGGTGATGTCCTCTTCGGGATATTCGGCCTGCGCCGAGGCGGCGAAGGTGAGTGCCGTCAGCGCCGAAACGGCGACGGCCAGCGTGTGGCGTGAAACGAACATGGCAATGCTCCTGACGTTGTTGTGATCTCGTCAACGTCCGGCCAGCCAGCGCCGTTGTCGGTTGTCCTTGCCCCTGGCTGCCGAACCGGCCCGTGCAAGCGCTGCAGGGTCACACTTGAAGCTAGCCAAGTTGTAAAACTTGTCAAATTGCCGTCAGCCTTCGAAGACCCGCCGGCGGGAATTGCCGAGGTGCTCGCGCATGCAGCGGCTGGCCGCCTCGCCATCTCCGGCGATCACGCTGTCGTGGATGCGGCGATGCTCCTCCTGCACCTCGGGCAGGTGGTGGGCGGGGCGACGCAGGCCCAGACCGCGCGCCAGGTTCTGGCCATAGGTGATCGGCTCCTTGAGCGACAGCAGCGTCTGGGAGAAGAAGCGGTTGTGGGTGGCCTCGGCGATGGCCAGGTGGAAGCCGAAGTCGGCATCCACGCCGAGCGCGTTGTCGCGGATGCGCTGCTCGAGCAGCCTCAGCGCGGCGGTGATCGCCCGGCGGTCCTCGTTACCGGCATTGACCGCCGCCAAGCGCGCCGACTCGGCCTCGACCGCGATACGAAACTCGAAGCAGCGCTGGATGTCCGCCAGGGTCTCCAGCGGCGCGAACTCTAGCATGGCGCGGTCGGGGCGCAGGCACACGAAGCTGCCCGCGCCGCGGTGCGAGCGCACCAGGCCATCCTCGCGCAGCTTGGCCAGGGCCTCGCGCACGATCGGACGCGAGACGCCATAACGCTTCGCCAGGGCGTCTTCGGAGGGCAGGCGCTCGCCCTCGTCGAACTCCCGCCGGATGATGCGATCGATGATGTCGCCGTAGACGCGGTCGCTGAGCTTGAAGGCGCGCTGCCTGTCCGCCTCGGGAGAGCCGCCCTCGGCTCCGCGGTCGTCGCGGCGATGGGGGGTGGAGGATGTCATGTCACGCTTCCTTGGCCTTTCCCTCTTGCCTATACCTTACCGTTCTTGCGGGGCGCTGGCATGGTTTCGAGCCACGACTCGCCGCGCCGGCCTGCCCTGAACAGCAGAAGCGCCCCGCTGGCGGGGCGCTTCTGCCACTCCTCCTTCAGTTTCAGGTCGGCCTCACGCCAGGTCGAAGCGGTCCGCGTTCATCACCTTGTTCCAGGCGGCGACGAAGTCGTTGACGAACTTCTCCTGGGCGTCGTCCTGGGCGTAGACCTCGGCGATGGCGCGCAGCTGCGAGTTGGAGCCGAACACCAGGTCGACGCGGGTGCCGGTCCACTTCACTTCGCCACTCCTGCGGTCGCGGCCCTCGAACACGTCGGCCTCCGCCGAGGCCGGCTGCCACCGGGTGCCCATGTCGACCAGGTTGACGAAGAAGTCGTTGGTCAGCGTCCCGGGGCGGTCGGTAAACACACCGTGCCGCGAGTCGCCGTAGTTGGCCTCGAGCACGCGCAGGCCGCCCACCAGCACGCTCATCTCCGGTGCGCTGAGCCCCAGCAGCTGGGCCTTGTCGATCAGCATCTCCTCGTCGGAGACGGTGAAGCGGGCGCGGCGGTAGTTGCGGAAGCCGTCGGCCTCGGGGCGCAGCCACTCGAACGACTCGACGTCGGTCTGCTCGGCGCTGGCGTCGGTGCGGCCCGGCGTGAACGGTACTTCGATGGCGTGGCCGGCGTCGCTGGCCGCCTTCTCGATGGCAGCGGCACCGCCGAGCACGATCAGGTCGGCCAGCGACACCCGCTTGCCGCCGGACTGGAGCGCATTGAAGTCGCCCTGGATGCTCTCCAGCGTCCTGAGTACCTTGGCCAGCTGCTCGGGCTGGTTGGCTTCCCAATCCTTCTGCGGCGCCAGGCGAATGCGTGCGCCGTTGGCCCCGCCGCGCATGTCGGAGCCACGGAAGGTGGATGCCGACGACCAGGCGGTGTAGACAAGCTCGGCAACGCTCAGGCCCGAGCCGAGGATCTTGCTCTTGAGGCTGGCGATGTCCCGGGCATCGATCAGCTCATGGTCCACGGCGGGCACCGGGTCCTGCCAGATCAGCTCTTCGGCCGGCACTTCCGGGCCGAGGTAGCGTGCCTTCGGGCCCATGTCGCGGTGGGTCAGCTTGAACCAGGCGCGGGCGAAGGCGTCGGCAAACTCGCCCGGATGCTTGTGGAAGTGCTCGGCGATCCTGCGATACGCCGGGTCCTCGCGCATGGCCATGTCGGCGGTGGACATCATGATGCCCACACGCTTCGAGGCATCCTCGGCATCCGGCGCCATGTCCTTCTCGGCCAGGTTCTTGGGCACCCACTGCTTGGCGCCCGCCGGGCTGGTGGTGAGCTCCCACTCGTAGCCGAACAGCACGTCGAAGTAGCTCATGTCCCACGTCGTCGGCGTCGGGGTCCAGGCGCCCTCGAGGCCGCTGGTGATGGTGTCGCGGCCCTTGCCGCTCTTGTAACGGCTCTGCCAGCCGAAGCCCATCTCCTCCATGGGCGCCGCCTCCGGCTCAGGCCCCACGTTGACCGGATCGCCGGCGCCGTGTGTCTTGCCGAAGGTGTGGCCGCCAGCGGTCAGGGCCACCGTCTCGTAGTCGTTCATCGCCATGCGAGCGAAGGTTTCGCGGATGTCCCTGGCCGAGGCCAGCGGATCCGGGTTGCCGTCCGGCCCTTCCGGGTTGACGTAGATGAGGCCCATCTGCACCGCGGCCAGCGGGTTCTCCAGCTCGCGTTCGCCGGAATAGCGGCTCTTGGCGTGGCCGCTGTCGGCCAGCCACTCGTCCTCGGCGCCCCAGTAGATGTCCTCTTCCGGCTGGTAGACGTCCTCGCGGCCACCGGCGAAACCGAAGGTCTTGAAGCCCATGGACTCCAGCGCGACGTTGCCCGCCAGGATGTACAAGTCGGCCCAGGAGAGCTTGTTGCCGTACTTCTGCTTGATCGGCCACAGCAGGCGGCGCGCCTTGTCGAGGTTGCCGTTGTCGGGCCAGCTGTTGAGCGGCGCGAAGCGCTGGGTGCCGGTACCCGCCCCGCCGCGGCCATCGCCAACGCGGTAGCTGCCGGCGCTGTGCCAGGCCATGCGAATGAACAGCGGACCGTAATGGCCGTAGTCGGCCGGCCACCACTCCTGGGAGTCGGTCATCAGCGCCTCGAGGTCTTGCTTTACAGCGGGAAGGTCGAGCGACTTGAACGCCTCGGCGTAATCGAAATCCGCCCCCAGCGGGTTGGACTTGGGGGCATGCTGGTGAAGAATGTTCAGGTTGAGCTGGTTGGGCCACCAGTCGTGTGTGGCGTTGCCCTTGTCCCCATGTCTTGTGCGTGACCCGTGCATGACGGGGCACTTGCCTGCGCTGCTGTCGACTTTCTGATCCATGACGCTTTCCCTTTGTGACGTGTTGTCGTGAAAATGTGGCTGTAGCGTGAGAACAGGTATATCAGCGCAATCGAAAGAGAGAGACTTGATTTTCCACACCGCAGCAATAGCCAATTTCAATAACACCATCACATTCGATTGAGCCAGCCTTTCGTCATGCCAGGCCGGAGACGATCATCCGTTGCGAGCTGCAGGCGTGTTAGGCTTCAGGCAATGCCCCGAAGGAGAGACTCATGACTGCCGCCGAGATGCTCGAACGCCTGGTAGGCTTTGCCACCGTGTCGCGCGATTCCAACCTCGACCTGATCGCCTTCGTCGAAGGCTACCTCGACGAGCACGGCGTGAAGCACTGGCGGGTGGAAAGCGACGACGGCAAGAAGGCCAACCTGCTGGCGCGCATCGGGCCGGAGGTGGTAGGCGGTGTGGTGCTGTCGGGCCACACCGACGTGGTGCCGGTCGACGGCCAGCCCTGGTCCACCGACCCGTTCACGCTGGTCGACAAGGGCGACGGCAAGCTCTACGGACGCGGCACCTGCGACATGAAAGGCTTCATCGCCTGCGCCCTGGCCGAGCTGCCCGAATGGGTGGCGCGCGGCTTGGACAAGCCGATCTACCTGGCGCTCTCCTACGACGAGGAGGTGGGCTGCATCGGCGCACCACGCATGATCGAGCGACTGATGGCCGACCATCCGCGCCCGGCGGCGGTGATCGTCGGCGAGCCGACCCTGATGCAGCCGGTGGTGGCGCACAAGGGCGCCACCAACCTGCGTACCACGGTGACCGGCCGCGCCTCCCACTCCAGCCAGGTCGACCAGGGCGTGTCGGCGATCCACGTCGCGGCACGGCTGGTGACGAAGATCGAGGACGTGATGAGCGAGCTGCGCGCCGAGGGGCGCGTCGACGAGGCCTTCAACGTCGCCCACTCCAGCCTGCACGTGGGCAAGATCGCCGGCGGCACCGCGATCAACATCATGGCGCGGGAGTGCACCTTCGAGTGGGAGATCCGCCACCTGCCCAGCGACCGCTTCGAGGAGCTGATCGGGCGTGTCAACGACTACGCCACCGAGCTCGAGGCCGAGATGCAGCAGCGTGCGCCCGAGACGAGCATCGTCACCGAGGCGCTGAACGTCACGGTGCCGGCGCTGGCCGACGACAACAACGCCGCGGTGCTCGACCTGTGCCGCGAGCTGCTCGGCGAGCAGCCCAGCGGCGCGGTGGCCTACGCCACCGAGGCCGGCCAGTTCCAGCGCGTGGGGCTGCCCACCGTGATCTGCGGCCCCGGCAGCATTCGCCAGGCCCACCAGCCCGACGAATACATCGAGCTCGAGCAGCTCGCGGCGGGCAGCCGCTTCATGCAGGCCCTGGGGCGGCGGCTGGCGGGGGGCTAGCCACCGAAGCCGGGCTCGGCAAGCCCCGTCACGCCGGTTCTCATCTGCAGCAGGCTGCCGGCCAGCGGCCAGCGCGCCTTGCCTTCGGCGGCCAGGTGCTGGGTCGCGGTGGTGATGTAGAGCGTGCGCAGGTCGGGCCCGCCGAAGGCCACCATGGTCGGGTGCGGGCACGGCACCGGGTGCTCCGCCACCAGTTCGCCCGCCGGCGAGAAGCGCACGATGCGACCGCCGTCGTAGAGCGCGCTCCAGTAGCAACCCTCGCGGTCCACCGCCGCGCCGTCGGGCACGCCGGGAAGCTCCAGCCTTTCCAGGTCGACCCAGGTTTCGCCCTCCCCCAGGGTGCCGCTGTCGACGTCGAAGGGGTAGCGCAGGATGCGCCGGCTCAGCGAGTCGGTGTGGTAGAGCCAGCGCCGGTCGGGGCTGAAGGCCAGGCCGTTGGAGATGCGGACATTCGGCAAGCGCCGGGTGAGTTCGCCGCGGTCGAGACAGTAGAGCGCCGCCGTGGGGCTCGCCTCGTCGCTGGCGATGGTGCCCACCCACAGCCGGCCGGCGGCGTCGCAGCGGCCGTCGTTGAAGCGGTTGCCCTGCCCCGCCTGTTGCCACTCGGGGTTGTCGGCCAGCCGCTCGGGCTCGCCGTTCTCGGGCAGGCGCAGGATGCCCGACGCGGCGGCGGCCACCAGCCCGGAATCGGCGAGCGCCAAGCAGCCCACCTTCTCGCCCAGCTCGGTGCGCGTCGGTGTTCCGCCCACCTGCGGTTGCCAGGCGTAGACATGGCCGTTATTGATATCGGCCCAGTAGAGCGTCTGGCGCTCCACCGACCAAACCGGGCTCTCGCCCAGGCTCATGTCTAGCTTTACCGCCACTTCGATACTGCCCTCTGGCATATGACCTCCCTTGCCTGTCACGTCATCCATCGCCTCAATGATTGTCGCGCGGCGGGCTCTGGCGTGCCACGTCGCGGTACCGGGTGGCTCCCTGCAGCGTCATGCCGCGATCGAGCGGCTCGACCAGGGTGCGCTGGATCTCCTGCCACGGCGTCTGGTGGTCGGGGTAGCGGTAGCCGCCCTGCTTCTCCAGCCGCTCGTGTCGCGCCTGTATCTCGGCGTCGTCCACCAACAGGTTCACTTCGCCGCGACTCAGGTCGACGCGCAGCCGATCGCCATCCACGAGCAGCGCCAACCCGCCGCCGGTGGCCGCCTCGGGGGCGGCGTTGAGGATCGACGGCGAGCCCGAGGTACCCGACTGGCGCCCGTCCCCCAGGCACGGCAGCGACTCGATGCCGCGCTTGATCAGCGCCTCGGGCGGCTGCATGTTGACCACCTCGGCACCGCCGGGGTGGCCCACCGGGCCGGCCCCGCGCATCACCAGGATGGTGGTCTCGTCGATGCCGAGCGCCGGGTCGTCGATGCGCGCGTGGTAATCCTCCGAGCCGTCGAACACCACCACCTTGCCCTCGAAGGCCTCGGGGTCGTCGGGGTTGGAGAGGAAGCGCGCGCGAAAGTCGGCGGAGATCACGCTGGTCTTCATCAGCGCCGAATCGAACAGGTTGCCCTTGAGGTTGAGGAAGCCGGCCTTCTCGACCAGCGGGTTGGCATAGCGGCGGATCACCTCGGGGTCCTGGGTCTCGCAGCCGCTGCAATTGTCGGCAAGCGTTCTCCCATTGACGGTGAGCGCCTCGCCGTGGAGCTTGCCGGCACCGATCAGCTCGTGGACCACTGCCGGCACGCCGCCGGCACGGTGGAACTCCTCGGAGAGATAGGCCCCGGCGGGCATCACGTTGGCCAGCAGCGGAATGGCATGCCCCAGCGTCTGCCAGTCGTCGTTGCTGATCTCGACGCCGGCGTGACGGGCGATGGCGTTGACATGGATCGGCGCGTTGGAGGAGCCGCCCAGCGCCGAGCACACCACGATGGCGTTCTCGAACGCCTCGCGGACCAGAATATCGCTGGGCCGCAGGTCCTGCCACACCATGTCGACGATGCGCGTGCCGGTGTCGTAGGCCACGATCGAGCGCTCCTTGTAGGGCGCCGGGATCATCGCCGAGCCGGGCAGGCTCATGCCCAGCGCCTCGGCCATCGAGTTCATGGTCGAGGCGGTGCCCATGGTGTTGCAATGCCCCACCGAGGGGGCCGAATCGGTCGCCCGGGCGAGGAACTCGGCGTAGTCGATGTCGCCGGCCGCGAGCCGCTTGCGCAGCTCCCAGATGATGGTACCGGAGCCGACCCGGTCCGGCCCACGCCAGCCGTTGAGCATCGGCCCGCCGGAGAGCACGATGGCGGGAATGTTGACCGTGGCCGCGGCCATCAGGCTCGCCGGGGTGGTCTTGTCGCAGCCGGTGGTGAGCACCACGCCGTCGAGCGGGTAACCGTGCAGCACCTCGACCAGGCCCAGGTAGGCCAGGTTGCGATCAAGCGCGGCGGTGGGCCGCCGCGCGTTCTCGTGGATCGGGTGCAGCGGGAATTCGAACGGTACCCCGCCGGTGGCGCGAATGCCGTCCTTGACCCGTTTCACCAGTTCGATGTGATGGCGGTTGCATGGTGTCAGGTCGGAGCCCGACTGGCAGATACCGATGATCGGCTTGCCGCTGGCGAGCTCCTCCAGGGTGATGCCGTAGTTCATGTAGCGTTCGATGCACAGCGCCGTGGTGCCCGGATGATCGGGGTTGTCGAACCACCAGCGCGAACGCAGCTGGTCGGGCGTGATCTTGCGGTCGGTCATGGTCTTCCCCTGAGTAAAGGTTCTCTCATAGTTTCCGCATCCGAACCGGCTATGGGAAACCTGCCATGCTCCCAGGCAGGGTCGTCAGCCCCTTGCCGATGTTGTGCGACAAGAAAAACGCCACGCCTGAGTCAGCGTCTGCCCGCGGGCAAGTTCGACAAGCCCGTGAGCCAGAGGATCGGCGAAGTGATGAGCGTTCACGTCGTGGGAAACCGGCTCGAAGCAGAAGAAATCCGCCCCCTCGCCGGGTGAGTAAATCAGATAACGTCCGACGCTTGGAAGGCACGCCACCTTGAGGGCCAACCCGCGCGACGGCCAGGCGATGCTTGCCACCCCCCGCCAGCCAGAGAACAGGTTGTCGATAGGGCCGGCTGGCAGACGGCTGGCCGTCGCGAATGACCAATCATCGCAGGCGGCAAGCGGTCGCCAGCGGACCGGGAGCTGGGCATCGTCGACTTCCCAGACGCCCCGGGCGGGAGCTTCGATGATGACATCGGAGGTACGCGGAAACCACGGATGCAGCCCGACCCCGTAAGGCACCGGGCGCTCTCCCAAGTGAGTCACCTCCAGTTCGATCGCCAGGCAATTCCCCTCGAGGCGATAGCGCAGCTCAGCACGGTAGTCGAAGGGTGGCTGCCATGCTGAACGCAGCATGAGCACAAGCTCGCTCTTCGCAGCGTGCATGACCTCCCAGGCCTGCTGCCAGCCGTCACCGTGGATCGGCAACGGCTCACCCGGAAGATTGGCAGCCAATGCATAATGGCGGCCTCGCCAGCGAAAACCACCTTTGGCGATACGGTTCGACCAGGGTACCAGCGGGTACAGCCCCATGCCGTTAGGATCGCGGGACGACGCCCGGCCGGGGCGGAAAAGCGGCTCGGGGCCGTGCGGCATCAGGGCATCGAAGCGCACCACGCAGCCGCCCAGCTCAGGCAGGACCTCCAGGTAGAGCCGGTCACTGCTCAACCGCACGCTCATCGCCAGCCCCTCAGAAAGTCACCCAGGCACCACCCGACTGCGATGACTCCAGCGCCCGGGTGATGAACTGCAGGCCATCGACCCCATCGTCCACTCCCGGCGTGCTGGCGGACAGTACCGCGGCCTCCCGCCCCGCCTGACGCGCTCGGATCTGCTCGGCGAAGTCAGTGTAGAGCTGGGCGAAGGCTTCCAGGTAGCCCTCGGGGTGCCCCGGCGGGATTCGCGATGCGACAAGCGCCGCGTCACCGAGCCCAGGACCGTTGCGGGTCAGGATCCGTGACGGCTCACCCAGCGGCGAGTGGAACAGCCGGTTGGGCGTCTCCTGATGCCATTCAAGTCCGCCTCGGCTGCCGTAGACCCGCAACTTCAGGCCGTTCTCGTTTCCCGGCACCACCTGACTCGACCACAGCATGCCCCGCGCCCCGCCCCTGAAGCGCAGCATCATGTGCACGTTGTCATCCAGGGCGCGGCCCTCGACGAAGGTGTGCAGGTCCGCCGCCAGCGACTCCAGCTCGAGCCCGGTGACGAAGCGCGCCAGGTGATAGGCGTGGGTGCCAATATCGCCCAGGCAGCCTGCCGGGCCGCTGCGCTTGGGATCGGTGCGCCACTCGGCCTGCTTGACCCCACTCTCCTCGAGGCGCGTCGACAGCCAGTCCTGAGGATATTCGACCTGCACGACCCGAAGCTCGCCCAGCTCGCCGGCGGCGACCATGTCACGGGCCTGACGCACCAGCGGGTAGCCGGAGTAGTTATGGGTGAGCCCGAAGAACAGACCGCTGCGTTCGACCAGCGCGGCCAGCGCCTGGGCATCCTCAAGGGTAGTGGTCATCGGCTTGTCGCAGATCACATGGATGCCGGCCTCGAGAAAGGTACGCGCCACGTCGAAGTGCAGGTGATTGGGCGTGACGATGGCGACCACGTCGATGCCGTCGGGGCGCTGGCTTTCCGCCTCGGCCATGGCGCGGTAGTCGGGGTAGGCGCGCGCTTCGGCGACATGCAGCTCGGCGGCCGCCCCCCGGCTGCGCTCGGGATCGGAGGCGAAGGCGCCGGCCACCAGTTCGTAGTGGTCGTCGATTCGGGCGGCGATGCGATGCACGCCACCAATGAAGGCTCCCGGGCCGCCACCGACCATGCCCAGGCGCAGCCGGCGGGTTGTCTCGTCAAGTTGGCTCATGGCATGTCTTCCTTCAGTCGAGGCCCAGCAGGCGGCGGTTGGTCGCCTCGTCGACGCCCGCGTCGGCGAAATCGTCGAAGGCCCGTTCGGTCACCTGGATGATGTGGTCGCGAATGAAAGCGGCGCCTTCGCGTGCGCCGACCTCCGGATGCTTGAGACAGCACTCCCACTCCAGCACCGCCCAGCCGTGATAGTCGTTGGCGGCCATCCACGAGAACATCGACTTGAAGTCGATCTGGCCGTCGCCCAGCGAGCGAAAGCGCCCTGCCCGTTCGGTCCATGACTGGTAGCCGGAATAGACGCCCTGCTTGGGGCTTGGATTGAACTCGGCATCCTTGACGTGAAACATCTGGATGTGGTCGCGGTAGACATCCAGGAAGCCCAGGTAGTCGAGCTGCTGCAGGAGCAGATGACTGGGGTCGTAGAGGATGTGGCAGCGCGGGTGATGACCGACCCGCTCGAGAAACATCTCGAAGGTGATGCCGTCGTGCAGGTCCTCGCCGGGATGGATCTCGTAGCAGAGGTTGACCCCGGCCTCGTCGAAGGCGTCGAGAATCGGCCGCCAGCGCTTGGCCAGCTCATCGAAGGCGGTTTCGATCAGGCCTGAGGGTCGCTGTGGCCACGGATAGACATAAGGCCAGGCCAGGGCGCCGGAAAAGGTGCCGTGGTCGGTAAGCCCCAGGTTCTTCGAGGCTTTGGCGGCCAGCATGAGCTGCTCCACGGCCCATGCCTGGCGGGCCTTGGGATCGCCACGCACCTCGGGGGCCGCGAAGCCGTCGAACATCTCGTCATAGGCGGGGTGCACGGCCACCAGTTGGCCCTGCAGGTGGGTAGAGAGTTCGGTCAGTGCCAGGCCGTGCTCTGCCAGGGTACCCTGGATCTCGTCGCAGTAGGTCTGGCTCTCGGCGGCACGCTTCAGGTCGATCAGGCGCGCATCCCAGCTGGGTATCTGCACGCCTTCATAGCCCAGTTTCGCCGCCCAGGCTGCGATGCTGTCGAGGCTGTTGAAGGGGGCGTCGTCTCCGGCGAACTGGGCGAGGAAGATCGCCGGCCCTTTGATGGTTTGCATAAGCGGCTCTCCGATGTTTGTCGGAAGAAGATCGAGCGGGCGTCGAGCGCCCACTCGAAGCGATCAGAACGGTGAATCGGGGAAGTAGTACTGCTCGGCGTTCTCCGGCGTGATCAGCGGGGAGCCGAGAATGTATTCGCCGACCACCGGGCCGTTGGAGACAAAGTTCTGCACGGTGAGATCCATGGCGGTGGCGATCATCGCCGGCGGGTACAGCACATCGACCGGCACCAGCTCATCCCCCTCCATGACCCGGGCGATGATGTCCTTCATGCCGGCGCCGCCGACGATGAACAGTTCATCCTCGCGCTCGGCCTGGCGTACCGCCTCGATCACCCCGAGCGCGATGTCGTCATCCTGGGCCCACACCGCATCGATGTTTTCGAAGCGCGCCAGGAAGTCCTGCATCACCTCGAAGCCATCATCGCGATTCCAGTTGGCATGCTGCATGTCGAGGATATTGATCTCGGAGCCTTCTATGGCTTCCTCGAAACCCTGCACGCGTTCGTCGTCGATCACCGTGGGAATGCCGCGCAGCACCACGATATCTCCCTGCCCGTCGAGCCGTTCGCGAATGTATTCACCCGACACGCGGCCCAGCTCATGGTTGTTGCCGGCCACGTAGAGATCTTCGATTCCCTTCTGCTCGAGGCCACGGTCCACCACGGTGACGAACACCCCCGACTCCTTGACCCGACGTACCGGGTCGGTCAGTGGCCCGGACTCGAAGGGCAACACCACCAGGGCATCGATATTGCGCTGCGAGACCAGATCCTCGAGGTCATTGGCCTGCTCACCGGGGTCACTGGCCGTGCTGATGGTGATCGACACATCGGGATGCAAGGACTCGAGGCGCTCCTTGGCCTGTTCGGCGTGGAAGTTGACGCCGCCTGTCCAACCATGGGTGGCCGCGGGGATCGACACGCCGATGGTGATCTCCTGGGCCATGGCAAGCGTGGGTAGACCCAATGCCGTTACCGTGGCGAATGCCGCGATGGTCTTTCTCGCGTGGGTCATGCTGGTTCTTGTCGTCTTCTTGCTGGGCATGGTGATGCTCCTGTGCTGCTTGTGCTTGTTTTGGTCGTGCCTGTGCTTGTCTTGGTCGTGCCTGATTTGCTGCTGCCTGCGCGAGCGCCTCACGGCGCCGATTTCCTCCACGACGCACGTTGCAGGTACACCGCGACGATGATGATGATCCCCTGCACCGTACCGTTGAGATAGTTGGAAATGGCATCGGTCAGGTTGAGGATGTTGCCGATCATGGTCAGCATGATCGCCCCTATAACCGTGCCCCAGATGCGCCCGTGCCCTCCCTTGAGCACGGTGCCTCCGATGATCACTGCAGCGATCGCCTCGAGCTCCCAGAGCACACCGGTGGCGCCTGAAGCCGAACCCAGCCGCGGCACGTAAATGATGGTCGCCAGGGCCACGCACACGCCCTGCAGCATATAGGTCATGGTCTTGATGCGGTCGACATGAATGGCGCTGTACTCGGCCACCTTCTCGTTGGAGCCGATGGCGAAGCAGTACCGGCCGAAGCGGGTATAGTTGAGCAGGATATAACCTGCCACCGCCACCAGCAGGAACACGATTACCGGTATCGGGATGCCCATCAGGCTGCCGTAATAGACGGGCCGATAGATGTCACGCACGCCCCAGTCCAGCGACAGGGTCCCGCCGTCGGCGAGATAGGTCACCAGCGAGCGATAGATGCCCATGGTGCCGAGGGTGACGATAAAGGCCTCGATCCTGCCCTTGGTGGTCACCATGCCATTGATGAAGCCGGCACACAGACCCAGCAGCAGGGAGGCACCGATGCCCAGCAGTATCGTGGTCAACCCCGGGCCGAACTGCTCGACCAGGCTGTTCATGAGGATGATCATCACCCCGGCGATGAAGGCCGCCATCGAGCCCACCGACAGGTCGAGCCCGCCCGCGGTGATAACGAAGGTGGCGCCGATGGCAATGATGCCGATAAAGGCGCTGCGGGTGAGCATGTTGGAGAGGTTGTCCAGCCCCAGAAAGGCGGGATTGATCAACACTCCCAGTACCGCCAGAGCCAACAGGGCGAAGAAGGGTCCCCACGCCTTGAGGTCGATGGAGGCATGACTCCGAGCGACTGGCTTGTTGTCAGGCACGACGCTGTTCATCAACTCCTACCCCCTTGATCCCGGATGCGTACTGGATGATTTCGTCTTCATTGATCTGCTCTCCCTCGAGCACCCCGGTCAGTACCCCAGCGCACATCACCGCCACCCGGTGCGAGAGGCCGATGAGTTCGGCCATCTCCGAGGAGATCAGGATGACCGAACAGCCGGCATCGGTGAGTTCGCGCACGAAGTGGTATATCTGGTGCTTGGTGCCGACGTCGATGCCGCGGGTCGGCTCATTGATGATGACGATCTCGGGGTCGATGGACATGACCTTGGCCAGCAGCAGTTTCTGCTGATTGCCGCCGGATAGCTCGGCTGCGGTGGTTGCATGGGTCCGCAGGCGAATGTCGAAGCGTTCCGTGGCCTCCTGAAAGGCCTGCTCTTCGCGGCGCCGATCGATCAGTGGCCGGCAGTAGGCGCGCAAATTGAGCAGCGTGAGATTGGGGCGCAGCCCCATGTTGAGCACCAGGCCCTTGCCCTTGCGGTCTTCCGTGAGATAGGCGATGCGCTGGCGCACCGCATCACGCAAGTGGCGCAGCACCACCGGCTGGCCATTGCGCAGCACCTCGCCTGCGCTGCGGGCACGCAGGCCAAGCAGTGCCTCGATCAACGCCGTGCGGCCGGCGCCGACCACCCCACCGAAGCCCAGCACCTCGCCACGGCGCAGGGTAAAGCTGGCGTGTCGGACAGCGCCGGGCACCACGATGCCGCGCGCCTCCAATACCACTGGGGCGTCGCTGGGCAGCGCCGTGCGCTGTGGATACATGTCCTTGATTTCGCGTCCTACCATCAGCCGTGCCAGCTCTTCCTTGCTGCGCCCGGCCATGGCTCCGTTGTCGATCAGCCGACCGTCGCGCAGCACCGTGACTTGATCGGCGATCCGCTCGATCTCGCGCAGCTTGTGGGAAATGTACAATATCGCCACCCCACGCTGGCGCAGCCGAGCGATCAGCGCAAACAGCACCTCGACTTCATGCTCGGTGAGAGTCGCCGTGGGCTCATCCATGATCAGTACCCGCACGTCGCGGGTGATCGCCTTGGCGATCTCGACCATCTGCTGATCGGAGGTGCTGAGATCCTTGACCCTGGCGCACGGATCGACGCGAGTCTCGAGTTCGGCCAATGCCTCGCGGCTGCGCTCGCGCATGGCCTGGCGGTCGAGGAAGGGGCCACGAAGCAGCTCACGCCCCAGGAAGATATTCTCTTCCGCGCTCAACTGCTCGGCCAGCGCCAGTTCCTGGTGGATCATCACGATCCCCTTCGCCTCAGCCTCACCGCTTCCACTGAAGCGCTGAGACTGGCCGTCGACTCGCACCTCGCCCGCACTGGGCGACAGGTAGCCAGCAAGTATCTTCACCAGGGTGGACTTACCCGCGCCGTTCTCGCCCAGCAGGGCATGTACCTCACCGGGATAAAGCCTCAGGCCGATACCGAACAGGACCTGGTTGCCGCCAAAGGCGCGATCGATGCCGCGTGCCTCGAGTACGGGAATGCCGTCCTGGCTCATCAGCCCCACCCTCCGTCGACAGGTATGGCAGCACCGGTCAGTTGGGTACTGTCGTCGGCGGCCAAAAAAAGTACCGTGGGTGCCACATGCTCAGGCTTAAGACGTTGCTTGAGGCATTGATGGGCCTGGATCGAGGCCTCCTCCTCCGGGCCTATCCACTTCTGCAGTTGGCGCTCGGTCAGGATCGAACCGGGCACCAGCGTGTTGACGCGAATGTTGTAGCGCCCGAGATCGCGTGCCAGGCTGCGGGTAAGGCCATGCACGGCGGCCTTGGCCGTCACGTAAGTCGACAGTTCGGGAATGGCCATCTGCACGCTGATCGAGCCGAAATTGACGATCGAACCGCCACCCGCCTCGATCATCTGGTGGGCCGCCGCCTGGGCAGCGAAGAACATCGGCCGCAGGTTGAGCGACATGCGCTCGTCCCAGTAGGCGACGTCGACCTCCTGCCAGGTATGACGATCGTCATTGGCGGCGTTGTTGACCAGGGTGTGGATCGGTCCCAGCTCACGCCCCACCTCGGCGATCACGCCCTGCAGGGCCTCGACATCGCGAATGTCGCAGCGGCGATAGCACGGCGCCCGCCCCGTCTCCGCCTGCAGCGCTTCCACCAGCGCGTGGCTGGCGGCATCGTCGATGTCGACGAAGGCGACTCGAGCCCCTTGCAGATGAAAAGCCCGGGTCAGCGCGGCCCCGATGCCGCTGCCGCCACCGGTAATGAAGACCACCCGCTCATCGAGGCTGGGGTAACGCGCCGCGTCGCTGTTCATGCTCTCTCCACTTAGTTTTTTCTCTTTACTAACAAAAGATTGATCAAGCCTCTCGGAAGCGACAATGAGACGTTAGTCGATGAATCTGATTTATCCTTCAAAATCATCTCTATCCCTCTCTTTTTCGAGAACCATGGGTTCTTATCGAGCATGGTCGACGCAAGACAATTCGTTTAGGCTTGGAACCAACTTAGGACATATGCGCCAGGAATGCCGCGGCGAAACCCTCGCGGGCCTTTACGTCGAATGGCATCATCGGAACGCGCTACCAAGCGTCCGGCGTCATCCGTTTCCTCCGCTGCGCCCCCGGCGTGCGGACTGCAAGGCCTCGTTCAATCATGTCAACCAGTTACCAGCAGCAGCACAAGGCGGGCGACCTCCACTTCCTCAAGCGGCTCAATCGCAGTGCCATCCTCGAACTGGTACGTCGTACTCCCGGGCTCACCCGGGCCGACATCGCCACCCAGGCCCAATTGACCAAGGCCACCGTGGGCTCCGGCGTGCAATCGCTGCTGCAGCAAGGCTGGCTGCGCGAGGGCGAACTGCAGAAGAGCAGCGGTGGCCGCCCAGGCCGCGCCCTGCATCTCAACAACGAGCGTCATGTGCTGTTCGGCGCCGAGGTGGGGGTACACGGGTTGCGCCTGGTGGCCTGCACCCTCTCGGGTCAGGTGCTCGAATCGCACCACGAGCATCTCGTGCCGACCACGCCGGAGGCCACCGTCGAGCTGCTGGCGGAACTCCTGCAGGGGCTGATGAACCCCTACCTGGAGGAAGGTCGCCGCTGCCTGGGGCTGGGGGTTGCCCTGCCCGGCCCCATCGCGCCCGACAAGCCCGTGCTGCGCCTGGCGCCCAACCTGGGCTGGCGCGACATTCGTTTTCTCGACCTGCTGCGCCCCCACCTCTCACGGCTCGAAGGCACCTGGCTGATGGACAACGAAGCCAAGTCGGCTGCCTTCGGTGAACTCTACTTCCGCACCGGCAACATTCCCCAATCACTGATGTACGTCAGCGCCGGCACCGGGATAGGCAGCGGCATGGCAGAGGGTAGCCACCTGCCGCTGGTGACCCGCGGCGTCCAGGGGCTGGCCGGTGAAATCGGCCATACCGTCCTGCAGCCCGGCGGGCTCTACTGCCACTGCGGCAATCGCGGCTGTGCCGAGACCCTGGTCAGCGGCTGGTCGATCCGGGCCGCGCTGGGCATTGCCGAGGAAGAGGATCTCATCGAAGCCCTGCTGCCTCGCCTGAACGACCCCGACGTGCAGGTCACGCTGCGCCGGGCCGGCGAGGCGCTGGGAATCCTGCTGCTCAACCTGCACCACACCCAGAACCCCTCCGAGATCGTGCTCGGCGGCTCGCTGACCCGGCTGGGCGAAGCGCTGCTGTCTCCCGCTCTCGACTACTTCAAGGCCAATCAGAATCGCCTGCTCGGCACGACCCAGCAGGTCCCGCTGCGGGTGATCGAGGACTCCACCTTCGTCGCCGCCCGCGGCGCCGCGGCCCAGGTCCTGGCCAGCATCATCCATGGGCCGAGCGACCTGCTCTGAACGCATCCCCGGCTCGCTGCTCGACCCAGGCCGGCGCCATGGGGTCAGTCAGGAGACTGAACTTGATAGCCGACTCCAGCGGCAGTTCAACGCCCGTCCACGCCGTCAACCCCGCCACACCGACGCCGGGCGCGCTGGTCAATTGCGTCGACCGCTCCGACAAGCTACCCCCGGACCCTGGGCATGCGCCCATGGCATGCCCAGCGCCGCCAGCCCTCCGCCGAGATAAGGCTGCGCAACGCCAGGGCGGCGTTCCCGCCCTGGCGTTGCGACCTAGGCAGTATTGCCCGTATGTTGAACATATGTCACTTTATGTGGCGAATCATCGACATGAGCTGCCATGACCGCCACGCCTCCCAAGCGCTCCGCCAAGCCACCCCGCCCCAGTGTGGCGGAACATCTCGCCAAGGGCATTTTTTCCGGCCGCTACCAGCCGGGAGATTTCGTGCCGAAGGAGCTTGAACTCTGCGAGCAGTTCAACCTGAATCGTTCGGCGGTAAGGAGCGACCTTCGTCAGCTGGTCGACGTGGGTATCATCGAGCGCATCTCGGGACATGGTTCCAAGGTTCGAGACTACGAGGCATGGAACATCCTCGACCCCTCGGTCACCGCATGGCTGACCCGCTACGCCTCCCCCAACCCCCGGATTCAGCGCGAGATCCTGGCCTTCCGCCTGGACGTCGAGCCCTATGTGGCCATGACCGCGGCGAAGCGTGCCAAGGCGCGAGACCTGGTGGCCATCGAGGAAGCGCTGGAAGGCATGGAGCGCTGCCTTGCATCGAAGCCGACCATGGACGTCGCCCAATACAGCGACTATGACGTCGCGTTTCACGTCGCCATCTTCAAGGCCAGCCACAACATCGTCTGGTCGCAGCTTTCGCACATCCTGCGCCCCTCGATTCACCTGCTCGTGGAAACCTCCAATGACAGCACGTCCGACCCGGTAACCAGCTTCGAGCGGCATCGAAAGGTCATGGAAGCGATCCGCGCCCGCCAGCCGCTCGCCGCCTTCCATGCGGCTCGTGCCGTGCTGGAGGGAACGGCGGATGCGCTGGGCATCGAGCCCGGCGAAGCCACCCTGGGCGACTGGCTGGAGCCCGCCTGACGCAGTCGACTGCCGTGAATCGATGCCCAGCGCTTCACGCCTCGCCTCAGGGGCCGCGCTTGCGTCAGTGGGCGACACAAGCGCGGGGCTTAATGCGAGTGCCTCGGCACGTCGGCGCCGCGGCACCCGACCAGGAAATCGAAGTCGCAGCCCTCGTCAGCCTGTAGCACCCGCTCGATGTAGAGCTGGCGATAACCGCCGTCGCTGGCGATCCGTCGCGACGCGGCGGTCGGGTCGTGCTCGGCCAGGCGCGCCTCGAGCTCGGCGTCGTCGATGTCCAGGTGCAACTTGCCGGCATCGCAGTCGAGTTCGATCCAGTCGCCGTTGCGCACCGCGGCCAGCGGCCCACCGGCAGCGGATTCGGGGGCCACGTGCAGCACCACGGTACCGTAGGCGGTGCCGCTCATGCGCGCGTCGGAGATGCGCACCATGTCGGTCACGCCCTGCTCGAGCAGCTTCGCCGGCAGCCCCATGTTGCCCACCTCGGCCATGCCGTGATAGCCGCGCGGCCCGCAGTTTTTCATCACCAGTACGCTGCCGGCGTCGACCTCCAGCTCGGGGTCGTTGATGCGCGCCTTGTAGTCATCGAAATCCTCGAACACCACCGCGCGGCCGCGATGGCTCATCAGCTCGGGGCTCGCCGCCGAGGGCTTGAGCACCGCCCCACGCGGCGCCAGGTTGCCGTGCAGCACGCACATGCCGCCGTCCTCGCGCAGGGGAGTGTCCAGCGGGCGGATGACTGCGTCGTTGTAGAGCGGCGCGTCCTTGACGTTGTCCCACAGCGTGCTGCCGTTGACCGTCAGTGCCTCCTTGTGCGGCAGGCGGTCGGCCTCGCCCAGCCGGCGCAGCACCGCGGGCAAACCGCCGGCATAGTAGAACTCCTCCATCAGGAAGCGCCCCGAGGGCTGCAGGTCGACAATGGTCGGCGTGCCGCGGCCGACTCGGCTCCAGTCGTCGAGGTCGAGTTCGACGCCGATGCGCCCGGCGATGGCCTTGAGGTGGATCACCGCATTGGTCGAGCCGCCGATGGCGGCGTTGGTGCGGATGGCGTTCTCGAAGGCCTGCCTGGTCAGGATCTTCGACAACCGCAGATCCTCCTCGACCATCTTGACGATGCGGTTGCCGGAGAGGTGCGCCAGCACGTAGCGGCGCGAATCGACCGCGGGGATTGCCGCGTTGTGTGGCAGCGAGGTGCCCAGCGATTCCGCCATGCAGGCCATGGTCGAGGCCGTGCCCATGGTGTTGCAGGTGCCCGCCGAGCGCGACATGCCGGCCTCGGCGGCCATGAACTCGTGAAGCGAGATCGTGCCCGCCTTGACCTGCTCGGAGAGCTGCCAGACCACGGTGCCCGAGCCGATGTCGCGGCCCTCGTGCTTGCCGTTGAGCATCGGCCCGCCACTGACCACGAGGGTGGGGAGGTCGCAGCTCGCCGCGCCCATCAACAGCGCCGGCGTGGTCTTGTCGCAACCCACCAGCAGCACCACCGCATCGAGCGGGTTGCCGCGGATCGACTCCTCCACGTCCATGCTGGCCAGGTTGCGGGTGAACATCGCCGTGGGCCGCAGCAACGACTCGCCGTTGGAGAACACCGGGAACTCCACCGGGTAGCCGCCCGCCTCCAGCACGCCCTTCTTGACGTGCTCGGCCAGCTTGCGGAAGTGCGCGTTGCAGGGCGTGAGCTCCGACCAGGTGTTGCAGATGCCGATGATCGGCTTGCCCTCGAACTCATGGTCGGGGATGCCCTGATTCTTCATCCAGCTGCGGTACATGAAGCCGTTCTTGTCGGCGGTGCCGAACCACTGGGCCGACCGCAGCGAGCGTCGATTCTGGGACATGACGGTTTGTCTCCTTCACGCGGGGGGCCAGCTCATGAGGCCCGGAACTCCTCCGACGGTACTGTGACGCCGCAGAGTAGTCGACACATACAAAAGTATATGTTGAACATATATGTAAAAGGTCCAACATGGAGAAGACGAACCCCACGCGTACAACAACCCTCAACGCAACCCGCCCGCGCGTATCACAAGCCAACAAGCACGCCGGGGTTGCCACACCCCCCTGGAGGGAGAGACTCATGACACGTTACTGGTTACCTGCACTCGCTACCGCCAGCGCCACCGCCCTGGGCATGGGCGCCGCGCTGGCCGCCGAGACCCCCGACCTCTCCGACCCGCCCCCGATCGAGGGCGAGACACTGGAAGACGCCGGCTCCCATACCATTCGCGTGGGCCTGGGGCTGGCGGAGACCTCTCCGCTGTACATCTCCACCGAGCACTTCGGCGAGATCCTCTCCGAGCGCACCGATGGCCGCATCAAGGTCGAAGTGTTCCCCAACAGCCAGTTGGGGGACGACGCCCAGATGATGGAGATGCTGCAGACCGGCTCGCTGGACATGACCATTCCGTCGACCTCGCCGGCCACCACCTACGTGCCCGAGCTGGCGGTCTTCGACCTGCCGTTTTTGATACCGGATCGCGACGCCGCCGTGGCGGTCCTGCAGAGCGACGTGGCCCTCGATCTGCTCGACGAATTCGAGGGCAGCGGCATCAAGGCCCTGGCCTACCACGAGAACGGCTTCCGCCAGCTGACCAACAGCGAGAAAGCCGTCGCCTCCCCCGACGACATCGAGGGGCTGACCATCCGCACCATGGAGAATCCGGTGCAGCTCTCGATCTGGGAGACGCTCGGCGCCAGCCCCACCGCGATGGCCTTCGGCGAGGTGTTTTCGGCCATGGAGCAGGGCGTGATCGACGGCCAGGAGAATCCGTTCAGCACCATCCTCACCTCCAATTTCCACGAGGTGCAGGATCACGCCTCCGAGACCCGCCACGTCTACACGCCGTTCATCATCATGATGTCCGAACGGACCTGGGACACGCTCGACCCGAGCTACCAGGAGCTGGTTCAGGAAGCCGCCGAGCAGGCCGCCGAATACGAGATCCAGCTGGCCAGCGAATACGATGACTGGTCGCGCGAACAGCTCGAGGAGCACGGCATGGAAGTGACTCGACTCGACGAGGACCAGATCGCGGCCTTCCAGGACGCCGTGCAGCCGGTCTACGACGAGTGGGAAGACGAGATCGGCGCTGAGCTGATCGAGGAAATCCAGGCGATCGTCGACGACTCGGCCGACGAATGAACCCATGAACGCGAAGGCAAGGGAGCCGGCTCCCTTGCCTTCGCTTTGGTTACGGAGTGCCTTCAATGGAAGGAAGTGCCCAACGGGTAGCCGAGGAGATCGTCACCGACGACCCGCGGCGTCGCCCCCTCGAGCTGGACACCGAGCAGCGCCAGGGCCCCGCCGCCTTTCGCTGGCTGACGGTGGCCATGGAGCAGCTGATCGCCGCCATCCTGGTGGTGCTGATCGTCTCGGTCTCGGCCAACGTCATCGGTCGCGCGCTGCTCAATACCTCCTTGGCCTGGGCCGACGAGCTCGCCCGCATGCTGTTCATCTGGCTGATCTTCATCGGCGCCGCGGCCGCCTTCGCCCGCTACGAGCACATCGCTGTGGATTTCGTGGTGCGCCGCCTGCCGCCCCGCGCCGCCTACTGCCTCTACCTGCTGCAGCACCTGATCGTCGCCGCCGTGATGGGCGTGGTGCTCTTCGGGGCCTACCTGGTGATGTCGCGCTCCACCGGCAGCACCGCCATCCTTGGCGTGCCCTGGAACCTGATCAATGCCTCGCTGGCAATCTGTGCCGCCTTCGTGACCGCCGTGGCGCTCTGGCGCCTGTGGCGCTGCGTGAGCCTGATCCGGCACCCCGAGCAGAGGGGAGGCTGAGCCATGCTGTGGATTTTCCTGGGAATCCTCTTCGCCAGCATCGCCATCGGCCTGCCGATCGCCTTCGGCCTCGGCTTGGCGGCCGTGGTCATGGCGCTGATTTCCGATATTTCCCTGTCGGTGCTGGTCGAGCAGTCAGTTCGCGGGGTCAACAACTTCCCGCTGCTGGCGATCCCGTTCTTCATCCTGGTCGGCGAGGTGATGAGCGCTGGCGGCATCGCCCGCCGCCTGATGGACCTGGCCGCGGCGCTGGTCGGCTTCATCAAGGGGGGGTTGGGTCAGGTGGCGATCACCGGCTCGATGTTCTTCGGCGGCATCAGCGGCTCGGCGGTGGCCGACACCGCGGCCACCGGGGCGATGATGATCCCGTCGATGAAGCAGCAGGGCTATTCCGCCCCGCACGCCACGGCGATCAACACCGTCTCCTCGGTGATCGGCATCATCATCCCGCCGTCGATTCCGCTCATCCTCTACGGCATCGTCACCGAAACCTCGATCAGCCGCCTGTTCATTGCCGGGATCGTGCCGGGCCTGCTGATCGGCGGAGCGCTGATGGTGACCACCTTCGTCATGGCCAGCTTCGAGCACGCCGGGCAGACGCGCCGATTCCGCCTCGACCTGCTGTGGAAGGCCTTCAAGTCGTCGGCCCTGGCGCTGTTCCTGCCGGTGATCGTGATCGGTGGCATCATCGGCGGCCTGTTCACCGCTACCGAGGCGGCCGTGGTGGCGCTGCTCTATTCGCTGTTCATCTCGCTGGTGGTCTACCGCGAGTTCACGCCGCGCGACCTGTGGCCGATGATCATCCGCACCGCGCGACTGACCGGCATGGTGCTGCTGCTGCTGGCCTTCGCCACCGTCATCGCCTGGTTCCTGACCATCAACATGGTGCCGCAGACCCTGGTCATGCAGGTCCAGGCGATCACCCAGGATCCGTTCTGGCTGCTGATGATCGTCGCCGGGCTGCTGCTGCTGGTGGGCTTCGTGATGGACCTGACCCCGGCGATGGTGATCATGGCGCCGATGCTGACGCCGATCGTCGAGGCGGTGCAGATCGATCCCGTCTACTTCGGCGTGCTGATGGCCTTCGTGCTGGGCATCGGCCTGTTGACGCCGCCGGTGGGCACCTGTCTTTATGTGGGCTGTGGCGTAGGCCGCGTATCGATGGAGCAGCTGGTGCGCGCCATGCTGCCCTACTACGCGGCGCTGCTGGTGGTGCTGGTGATCCTGATCGCCTTCCCCGGTCTCGTCACCTGGCTGCCCGACCTCACCTCGGTGCGCGGCAACTGATTTCCAGCCAACGATAAGGAAACCGCGCCATGCGCTTGATTCAATGCGAACACCAAGGCCAGGTCCGCGCGGCCCGGGTCGAAAGCGACCGTGAGGTTCGCCTGCTCGACGTCAACACCTACACACTGGCCCGCCGCGCCATTGCGGCAGGCCAGTCGCTGGCCGACGCCGTCGAGGCGGCGTTGACCGAGACCCGCCTCGACTACCAGCGACTGGTCGACGAGAAACGCCTGCTGCCGCCGCTGACCCACCCCGACCCGGCGCACTGCCTGGTCACCGGCACCGGCCTGACTCACCTGGGCAGCGCCGACACACGCTCGGCCATGCACGCCAAGGCGCAGGCCGCCGAAGCCGAGCTCACCGACTCCATGCGCATGTTCAAGCTCGGGGTCGAGGGCGGCAAGCCACAAGCCGGCAGCGTCGGCGCCCAGCCGGAGTGGTTCTACAAGGGCGACGGCAGCTGTGTCGTCGCGCCCGAGGCGGAGATCCCCGTGCCACCCTTCGCCGCGGACGCCGGCGAGGAGCCGGAGCTGGCCGGGCTCTACGTGATCGGCGACGACGGCCGGCCCTGGCGGGTGGGCTACGCCGTGGGCAACGAGTTCTCCGACCACGTGACAGAGCGCTTCAACTACCTGTGGCTGGCCCACTCCAAGCTGCGCGCCTGCAGCTACGGTCCGGAACTTTTGCTCGGTGAGTTGCCCAAGGACCTGGAAGGCACCAGCCGCATCGTGCGCGGTGGCGAGGCCGTGTGGCAGAAGCCCTTTCTCACCGGCGAGGCCAACATGGCCCACAGCCTGGCCAACCTGGAACATCATCACTTCAAGTACCCGGGCTTCCGCCGCCCCGGCGACGTGCACGTGCACTTCTTCGGCACCGCGACCCTGAGCTTCGCCGACGGCGTCCGGACCCAGGACGGCGACCGCTTCGAGATCGCGCTGAGCGAATTCGGCCGCCCCCTGCGCAATCCACTACGCTTCGAGGCAGACACGCCCGCCATCGAAGTGAAATCGCTCTGAGAACAGCAAGGAGTTCCTATGCCACTGCAAGGCAAGATGCTGATCGGCCGCGAGGCCGCAAGCGGCAGTTCCAAGCCCATCCACGCC
>NZ_QHGY01000010.1 GCF_003254665.1 Billgrantia lactosivorans
GTCATCCTGACCCGGGGCGACCACATGAACGCCCACGGCGGGACCAACACGATGAAGATACTCGAGGTAGCCAGCCATGACCGATAGCCGACCCCGGCGCAGCGTGCGCCGCACCCTGCCGGCACGCAAGCGCATCGCCCTGATCGCCCACGACGGCAAGAAGGCGGAGTTGCTCGAGTGGGCCGAGCGCTGGCGCGATACCCTGGTCGCCCACGAACTGGTGGGCACCGGCACCACCGCCGGACGCCTCTCGGCCAGCCTCGGCCTCGCGGTGGAGGGGTTGATGAGCGGGCCGCTGGGCGGCGACCAGCAGATCGGCGCGCGCATCACCGAGCAGCGTCTCGACCTGCTGATCTTCTTCTGGGACCCGTTCGCCCCGCAGCCCCACGACCCCGACGTCAAGGCGCTGCTGCGGCTGGCCGCCCTGTGGAACGTGCCGGTGGCGTGCAACGCTGCCAGCGCCGACTTCCTGGCCAGCTCGCCGTGGCTCGACCAGCCCTACGAGATGGCCGTTCCCGACGCCGATGCCTGGGTGGCCTCTCGTGGCTCCGAACAGGCGCCGTAGCACAGAACAACGAGACCGACGGGCCCCGGCCCGCGAACCTTGCGAGGACACCATGTTCCAGCTTACCCGCAGCGTCACCTGGCAGGCTCTCGAGAGGCTGCAGCAGGCCACCGCCAACGACCGCATCAGCGACTACTTCGCCGCCGACCCCCAGCGCTTCGACAAGATGAGCCTGCGCGTCGGCGGGCTGTTCCTCGACTACTCCAAGCACCACGTCTCCGAGGCGGTGCTGGCCAAGCTGATCGAGCTGGCCGACCACTCCGCCCTGGTGCAGCGCCGCTCACAGATGTTCTCCGGCGACATCATCAACGTCACCGAGGACCGCCCCGTCCTGCACACCGCCCTGCGCAATCTCGGCGAGGGCCCGCTGATGGTCGACGGCAATGACGTGATGCCCGAGATCCAGCGCACCCGCGAGCAGATTCGCCAGTTCTCCGAGGCGGTGCGCAGCGGCGAGTGGCGCGGCTACAGCGGCGAGCGCATCAGGGACATCGTCAACATCGGCATCGGCGGCTCGGACCTCGGCCCCAACATGGCCAGTCGCGCGCTGCTCAAGTACCGCCACCCCGACCTCAACTTCCATTTCGTCTCCAACGTCGACGGCGCCCATATCCAGAAGGTGCTGGCCCGCCTCGACCCGGCCACGACGCTGTTCATCGTCTCGACCAAGACCTTCTCGACCCAGGAGACGCTGCTCAACGCCAAGACCGCGCGGCGCTGGTTCGTCGAGACCGCAGGCGAGGACGCCGACGTGGGCGCCCACTTCGTCGCCGCCTCGACCAACCGCAAGGCGGCCATGGAGTTCGGCATCCGAGAAGAGAACGTCTTCGAGTTCTGGGCCTGGGTCGGCGGGCGCTATTCGATGTGGTCCTCCATCGGCCTGCCCATCGCGCTATCCATCGGCTTCGACGGCTTCATGGAGATGCTGGAGGGCGCCTACGCCATGGACCAGCACTTCATCGAAGCGCCCTACGCCCGCAACATGCCGGTGCTGATGGCGCTGATCGGGATCTGGTACATCAACTTCCGCGGCGCCGAGACCCAGGCCATCGTGCCCTACGACCAGGCGCTGCACCAGCTGCCGGCGTTCCTCCAGCAGCTCGACATGGAGTCCAACGGCAAGTCGGTGGACATCTTCGGCCATCCGGTGAACTACAAGACCGGGCCCATCGTCTGGGGCCAGACCGGTTCCAACGGCCAGCACGCCTTCTTCCAGCTGCTGCACCAGGGCACCCGCTACGTGCCGATCGACTTCATCGCCTCGCTCAAGCCCGAGCCAGGCATGGAGGAGCACCACTTCGCCCTGCTCACCAACATGCTGGCCCAGGCCAACGCCTTCATGGAGGGCAGCCAGGAGGGCAGCCAGCTCGACCCCTACAGCTGCCCCGGCAACCGCCCCTCGAGCGTCTTGCTGCTCGACGAGCTGACGCCGAGGAACCTCGGCGCGCTGATCGCGCTCTACGAGCACAAGGTGTTCGTCCAGGGAGTGATCTGGAACATCAACTCCTTCGACCAGTGGGGCGTTCAGCTGGGCAAGCGCATCGCCGGCGAGATCAGCGAGCGCATCGACGAGCACAGCCAGGACTTCGACGCCTCGACCCAGGGCCTGCTGGCACTGGTACGCGAGCATTTCCGCCCTGCCCCGGCAAGCGGCGCTGCCGTCAAGGGCAGGGCGAAGGGTAAGGGCGAGGAGAAGGCCAAGCGCTGAGGCGGGAGGCGCCGCCGCGCGTCAGCCATGGCGCGAGCGCACGAAACGGTCGCCCCACCAGGCCGCCGCCAGCCACAGCGGCACGCCGAGCAGAACGTAGAGGAGCGCCAGGCCGGGGCGGCCGCGCTCGAGCAGGTGCAGCGTCTCCAGGCCGAACAGCGAGAAGGTGGTGAAGCCACCGCAGAAGCCGGCCATCAGGAACGGCTGCCAGCGCGCCGCCCGGCCCCCACCGCGGCAGGCGGCGTATGCCCCAAACGCGGCGATCAGCCACGACCCGAGCACGTTCACGGCGAGCGTGCCCCAGGGAAAGGCGGGGCCTAGCGCCGCCAGCGTCCCCTGCGACAACAGCAGGCGCAGCACGCTGCCCAGGGCGCTGCCGACCCCGACCGCCGCGTAGCCGCGCCAGCCGCTCATGCCGCTCCCCCCGCCAGCCGCCAGCCCAGCCCAACCAGCGCCAGCCCGGCGATCAGCGTCGCCGACAGATTGGCGAGCGCCGCTCGCCGGCGGCCGCTCTGCCACAGCGTCAGGCTCTGCAGGCTCAGCGAAGAGACGGTGGTATAGCCCCCCAGCAGGCCTACCATCAGCAGCGCCCAGCCGCCCGGCAAGCCATCCCCCTCGGGCGGGGCGAGCCAACCGGCCAGCCCCCCCGCGAGCAGCGCGCCGCTGAGATTGACGACCAGCGTGCCCCACGGAAATGCCGTGCCCGCCAGCCTGGCGAGCAGGTCGGAGACCGCCAGGCGCGCCATGCCGCCCAGCGCGCCCCCCACAGCCACAGCCACCGTCACCAGCAGCCCCACGTTCGCGCTCATTCGTTGCCCTCGCCATTCCCAAGCGCCGATGCTAGCGGAGTCGCCGCGTGCGAACAAAAAAACAGGCCATCCGGAGGGCGGATGGCCAAGATGTGGAGCTTCGTTCAGGGAATCGCGCCCCGGGAAGGGCGCCGGGGAAAATATGACACACGTGGCCCGTAATGTACAATGCCTGCATAATTAATCGGCGTCATTCGTCCCCGACGCCCTGACGCCCTATCATGGGCGGGACGGAATCCCCATCCTTCCCCGCCCGACACGCCCGAGACGGAGGTCACGCGTGATAGCACACCGGTTTATCCCCTGGCTGTTCGGCTGGCTGATCCTCGCCGTGCTGGCCGCCGCACCGGCCCTGGCCCAGCCTGCCGACAGCGACGCCGCCCCCGCGCCGGAGGCCCTTGCCGAGCTGCTCGAGAACGAGCAGACGCGCCAGCAACTGATCGACCACCTGCGGCGCGAGGCCGCCGACCCCGCCCTGGCCGATGCCGACCCGGCACCGGCGCAGGTTTCGCTGCCCAGGCGGCTGGCCGAGGTCACCAGCCGCATCGTCAGCGACATCGGCGGCGAGGTGCGCAACCTGTTCGACATCGTGGCGGGGCTGTTCACCGCCGATACCGATACCTCCGCGCTGGACTGGGGCGACTTCACCACGGCGGTGATCAACCTGGGGCTGGTGATCCTGGCCACCTTCGTCCTGTTCCTGGGCTTTCGCCGCCTGTCGCGACCGCTCTTCACGCGCCTGAGCCGGTGGTCGCGCCAGCCCAGCGGGCTCAACCCGACCATTCGCCTGGTGCTGTGCGTCGCCGTCGCCGCGCTGATCGACGCGCTGGTGGTCGCGCTGGCCTACGTGGGCGGCAACCTGATCGCCACCTTCGCCGTGGGCGAGACCGGCGAACTGTCGACCCGCGCCTCGCTGTTCCTCAACGCCTTCCTGATCATCGAGCTGATCAAGGCGGCCCTGCGCATGCTCTTCTCGTCGCGCTACGAGGGGCTCAGGCTGCTGCCCATCTCGGCCGGCGAAGCCTCCTACTGGAACCGCTGGCTGGCGCGCCTGGTCGGCCTGGTCGGCTACGGCCTGCTGGTGGTGGTCCCGCTGATCGGCTTCTACCTGGCCCCCACCCTGGGCCAGGGCGTCGGGGCGCTGATCATGTTCGCCGCCTTCCTCTATGCCGTCGCGGTGGTGCTGAAGAATCGCACCCGCATCCGCGACGAGCTCCACGGCATGGCGGCCCGATCCGACTTCACCGCCACCCGCATCTCGCTGCAGCTGTTCGCCCGCACCTGGCACCTGTTCGCCCTGGCCTACTTCCTGATGGTGCTGGTGCTGACCCTGACGCGCCCGGCGGATGCCCTGCCGTTCGTGCTCTTCGCCACGCTCAAGACCGTGGTCGTGGTGGTGGTCGGCATGCTGCTCTCGAACCTGCTGACGCAGACCATCGGCCGCCGCATCCGGCTTTCCGACGACCTGCGCCGCAAGCTGCCGCTGCTCGAGCCACGGCTCAACAGCTACGTGCCCAATACGCTGCGCGTCATCCGCACCGTGATTCTGATAGCGGTGGTGCTGCTGGTGCTCAACGCCTGGGGCGCCTTCGACCTGGCCGCCTGGTACGCCTCCGAGGCGGGGCGCGGGCTGATCGGCAAGCTGGTCAGCGTGGCCGTGATCCTGCTGGTCGCCATCGCCGTGTGGCTGGCCCTGGCCAGCCTGATCGAGCACAAGCTCAACCCCGAGACCGGCAAGGGCGAGCCCGATGCCCGCGCCAAGACGCTGCTGTCGCTGTTCCGCAACGCGCTCGCCATCGCCCTGATCACCATGACCGGGATGATCGTGCTGTCGGAGATCGGCATCAACATCGGCCCGCTGATCGCCGGCGCCGGCGTGCTCGGCCTGGCCATCGGCTTCGGTGCCCAGAAGCTGGTGCAGGACATCATCACCGGCATCTTCATCCAGGTGGAGAACGCCATGAACACCGGTGACGTGGTCACGGTGGGCGGCATCACCGGCACCGCCGAGCGTCTCAGCATCCGTTCGGTGGGCATCCGCGACCTGGCGGGTGCCTATCACATCGTGCCCTTCTCCAGCGTCGACACCGTCTCCAACTACATGCGCGAGTTCGGCTACCACGTCGGCGAGTACGGCATCGCCTACCGCGAGAGCATCGACGAGGCGATCGTCGCCCTGCGCGAGGCCTTCGACGAACTGGCCGCCGACGACGACCACAAGATGAACATCGTCGCACCGCTGGAAGTGGCGGGCGTGATCGCCCTGGCCGACAGCTCGGTGAACATCCGCGTGCGCATCAAGACCACCCCCGGGACCCAGTGGGGGGTGGGGCGCGCCTACAACCGCCTGGTCAAGCTGCACTTCGACGCCAAGGGCATCGAGATCCCCTTCCCTCACACCACGCTCTACTTCGGCGTGGGCAAGGGGGCCGAGGCGCCGCCGGCCAATGTGCGCCTGATGCGCCAGGACTTCGACATCGACGGCCGCCCCGGCGGCCAGCCACGCTCCGGCGAGAGCAGCCGCGAGAGCGAGAACGACCCGCGCGCCAAATCCGACCCACCCCCCCCGGGCGACCACGAGGACGAGCGGTGAAGCGCGCCGCTTGAACGCACGCCTCCCATCGGACGCGATGGGAGGCGCCGCCGTCTCGTCGCGGGAACCGCCCCGGCGCCGGCAGAATCGCCACGCGTGCCTATACTGTTGCTGAGCTCCGGCGCGGCCTGCGTTGCGCCGCATCCCCTGCTCATGCTCCGACGGCGTTCTAGGGACGGGACCATGATGACAAGCAAGGTACGAGGCACCGCCTACGGTGCCTGGCTGCTGCTCGCGACATCGGCCATCGCGCTGATCCTCGCGGCGGTCGCCACGTTCGACGAGGGCAACGGCATTGCCCACACCCCGGGCACCTACCTGGTGCTGACCTCCACCGCATTGTTGCTGCTCGGCTCGCTGCTGCTGGCCCTGGCGCGCGGAATGCCGCGCTGGCTGGGCGGGCTTCTCGCCCTCCTGATCCTGCTCGACCTGCTGGGCACGGGCCTGGCGGCCTACCTGCTGCAGGCCGAGTGGCTGCTCGGCTGCATGGGGGTCGGGCTCGTGGCGTGGCTCACCCATGTGATTGCCGACCCCGCCACGGGCAAGCGCGACCAGCACATGACGCAACGCCAGGAGGCCTCTTCATGACACGCCAAGACGCCATTGCCCTTGTCGCCTCGCTGCTGCTGGCTGGCTCCATCGGCCACGTGCTGGCTCAGGAGGAGCCTCCCGCCGACGAGGAAGGCGGCCAGCCACAGGGCATCACCGAGCCCCAGGACGGCGAGGCCGAACAGGATGACGGCGGCGACACGTCGCAAGCGGACCGGGATGACAGTGAAGCGCCCTCGGTGACGCCGACCGGCCCCGGCGGTCGTGTGGAGACGGGCTCCGCCGGGCAATCCCCCAGTGGAGCCGACCAGCCCGAGCCGCCCCACCAGGGGCCGGACACCTGGATGGAATCGCCGGATAGCTGGGCGACCTTCAACGGCGACCTGCGCGCCCAGAAGTATTCGCCGGCCGAGCAGATCACACCACAGAACGTTGGCGAGCTCGAGCAGGCCTGGGAGTACCGCACCGGCGATGTCGCGGATGGCAGCGACGACGTGCCCATGTCGGTATGGTCGGCAACCCCCCTGTTCGTCAACGACACGCTCTATCTGGGCACGCCTTTCTACCGCATCATCGCGCTGGACCCGGGCAGCGGCGAAGAGAAGTGGACCTTCGACCCAGGGGCTCCCCTGGAAGCCCTGACCCAGCCCAACATGAAGGGCCGCGGCGTGGCTTACTGGCAGGCCGACGAACCGCGGGCGGGAGAAGCCTGCCAGAAGATGGTCTACATCGGTACCATGGACGCCAAGCTCTACGGCGTCGATGCCGACACGGGAGAGCCCTGCGCCGACTTCGGCGACGATGGCATGGTCGACGTCAACCAGTGGAATACCGTCAACGACAAGTGGCCGCTGTCGCTGTTCCAGCCGCCCACGGTGTACGACGACACGCTATTCCTCGGCTGGGCCGGCAAGGACTGGACGGACGCCGTCGCACCGCCTGGCACGGTCTTCGCGCTCGACGCACGCACCGGCGAGCGCAAGTGGACCTTCCATGCGCTGCCCGAGGAGGTGGTCGACCGCACCGGTACGGCCAACGTCTGGGCCTCGATGTCGCTGGACCCCGAAAGCGGGCTTCTCTACATTCCGATCAGTTCGCCGAGCCCCAACTACTACGGTGGCGAACGCACCGAGGAGCTGCCCCTGGCCACCTCGGTGACGGCGCTTAACACCGAGACCGGCGAGGTGGTATGGAGCCGGCAGCTGGTGCATCACGACATCTGGGACTACGACACCGTCGCGCCGCCCACGCTGGTCGACATCGACAAGGATGGCGAGCGCGTGCCCGCCCTGGTGCAGCCATCCAAGCAGGGCTTTTTGTTCGTGCTCAACCGTGAGACCGGTGAGCCGATCTACCCCATCGAGGAGCGCGAGGTGCCGGCTTCGGATGCCGAAGGCGAACAGGCCGCACCGACCCAGCCGTTTGTCGACGTCCCCGAGCCGACCGTTCCCGACGAGTGGCCGGGCATCTCGAAACTGGCCGACATCGTCGGCCTGGGCGAGTGTAGCCGCAAGGCCGAGGGGCTGCGCTACGAAGGCCGTTTCACGCCGCCGAGCGTCGAAGGTACGCTCGCCTACCCACCGACGACGGGAGGCTCGCAGTGGGGCGGTGGCGCCGTCGATCCCGAAAGCGGCGTGTTCGTGATCAACTCCAACAGCGTGGTGCAGATCTACCGCCTCATTCCGCGGGACGACTACCAGCAGCTGGAGCAGTCAGGCGAGACGGGCGGCTACTACGAGCAGGGCGACACGGCCTACGGCTTCCAGCTCGAGACATTCCTCAACTGGGCCGGCATGCCGTGCTGGAAGCCGCCCTACGGCACCCTCGCCGCCTACGACCTCACCACCGGCGAGCGGCTATGGAACGAACCGTTCGGCCAGGTGCAGAAGCACGGCTTCTATATGCCGGAGTCGTGGGGGTCGGTCACCATCGGCGCGCCGGTGATCACCCGCTCGGGGCTGATCTTCATCGGTGCCTCGATGGATTCGCGCGTGCGCGCGCTCGAGCTGGAAAGCGGCGAGGTACTGTGGAAACACCTGGTGGACGCCCCCGCCGTCTCGATGCCGGCGGTCTACACCTTCGAGGGCAAGCAGTACGTCACCTTCGCGGTGGGCGGCAACTCGATCCTGCTGCCCAAGGTCAGCGACCAGGTGGTCTCCTTCGCCCTGCCCGACTGAGCGCCGCGCCGCAACGCCACCCAGCAGAAGGGCGCCTCGCGGCGCCCTTCTGGTCTTTCGCATCATGCCATCGGCACTCAGCCGGTCTTCTTCTTCGCCGCGGCTGACTGTTCAGGCTGGACTGCCGGCTCGGCGGGCTGGGGCAGCGAGGGCAGCGACTTGTCGAGCAGCTCGACGCTCTGGCGGTAGTAGAGCTGGCTCTTGTTGTGCTCGCCGAGGTTGGCGTAGAGCCGCGCCAGCTCGGCGCAGACCACGCCGCTCGGGCGCTGGCGCTGGCTCGCCTCGAAGTACTCCTGCGCCTTGCCCCAGTAGGCGTTGCGCAGTGCCAGGCGGCCCAGGGTGAGCAGCAGGTCGGGATCGTTGGGACGCTCCTGCAGCCACTTCTCGGCGTGCACCAGCTGGCGTGCCGGGTCGACGTTGAGCAGCCCGTAGCGCAGCACCAGCCGGCTGTCCCAGTGCTCCTTGAGCGAGTGGCGCAGCAGCCGCTCGGCGATGCCCTCCTCGTTGCCGCGCACCAGCGCCTCGGTGTAGAGCACCACGAGCTCGACGTTGCCGCGCAGCGCATCGGGCATGTCGGCCCACAGGTTGCGGATGCGCTCGACGTTGCCGGGGTCGCGCGCCTCGTGGACCAGCAGCTCCTTGTAGGCGCGCAGCTCCAGCTGGTTGCGCTCCTGGGGCGAAATCAGCTGGCGCGAGGCCAGCCGCGGCATCAGCCGACGCAGGCCGTCCCAGTCGTTGACGCTGAGGTAGGCCTGCTTGAGCTGCTTGAGCACCTGGGGATGGTTGGGCAGCTGGCGGTCGAGCCGGGTGAGGATGGCCAGCGCCTCCTCGTACTGCTGGCGGTCCAGCATCAATTGGACCTGCATCAGCCCGACGGCGGTATCGGCCCCCTCGGTGGAGAGATGAGCCCGCTTGAGCAGCGTGTCGGCCTGCTCGTAACGGCCCTGGTAGTGGGCCGCCAGCGCGGCGGAGAGGTAGTTGACCAGCGGTGTGCTGGAGTCGTCGGCGGCCTTGACCAGCGACTTCTCCGCGCGCTTCCAGCGCCCCTCGGCCAGTGCCACCAGGCCGCGCACGGTGCGCTTCATGGCATTGCGGTGGCGGGTCCGCCGGTTCCACACCTTGAGGCGGCTGACGGGATGGCTCAGGCGCAGCAGTACGCGCAGGACGAAATGCAGGGCCAGGAACACCGCCAGCAGCAGCACCAGGCCGAACCAGAAGGAGGTCTGGTAGGAGGTCTCTCCCACCCGCACCAGCCAGTAGCCCGGCACCGAGACCATCAGCTGGCCGAACAGCGCTCCCAGCGCCAGGCCGAGGAGGACGATCAGCAGCAACTTTCTCATGCTTCATCTCCCTGGCCGCCGCGCGAACCGAAACGCCGCTCGATGAATTCGGCCAGGGCCTCCTGGGAGCCGCTGATGTCGGGCAGCTCGGGCTGGATGGTCTCGCCCTTGAGCGCCTGGAGCTGCTCCATCACGGCCTGGACCTCGCCGCGCTCGGTGTCGTAATAGCTCTCGATCAGCGCCAGCGCCTTGTCGAGGCTCGCCTCGTAGAGTGCCTGCTCCTCCTTGAGCAGCGCCAGCTGGGCCTGCTCCAGCACCAGGCGCGCGCTCTGGCGCAGGTAGGACTCCTGCTCCGGGGTGACCAGCCCCTCGAGCGCCTCGTCGTGATGGCGCACGACGATCAGTTCCTTGAGCTCCTGGCCGAAGCGCGACAGCTGGTCCTGCCAGCCGCCGCTGGGCGCCTCCTCGATCCCGGAGCGCGCCGGGATCTCCTCCAGCTCGCGCGACAGCGGCAACTGCGCCAGGCGCTCCTGCTGGGCGTTCAGGGCGAGGTAGATCCCGGTACGGTCGACCTCCGGCACGCCGTCGAGGATCGACAGCTCCGAGGCGATGGCGCGGCGCACCGAGAGCAGCGCCGCGTTGTCGGCCTCTTTCAGGCGGGCATCGGCAGTGCGCAGCAGCGCCTTGGCCCCCTCCACGTCGCGTTCGAGCTGCAGGCGCTGGTTGGCCAGCCGCAGCAGATAGGCCGCCTCGGCATGCAGCCATTCGCGTTCGTCGGTGTCCTGGGTGGTGGAAAGCTCCTCGAGTACCTGGTCGAGCGCCTCGTCGACCTCGCCGCGGTAGCTGCCGAACTCGCCCTGCATGGCGTCGATCGCCTCGGCGAGTTCGGCGTCACGCTCGCGCTCGCCGCTCTCGAGACGCTCGCGCAGCGCCTCGAGCTCGTCGGCGGTGGCGGCCCCGCCGGCGCGCTCCTCGAGCTCGGCCAGGCGCTGCTGCTGGGCGTCGAGCCGCTCCCAGGCGTTCCAGGCGAACAGGCCCGCCCCGATGCCGAGGAACAGCACCAGGATCAGCGCCAGCACGCCGGCGGCACGGCCGCCGCCCTTGCCGCCGCCGTCGCTGCCGGTCGCGGGCGGCGGCGTGCCGCCACCTCCGGCCGGTGCCGTCTTGCCCGCGCCGCTGGCGGTGGGCTTGGCATCGCCGGCGGGCTTGGCGCCGCCGGCGGGCTTGGCGCCGCCGGCGGGCTTGGCACTGCTGGCGGGCTTGGCGCCGCCGGCGGGCTTGGCGCTGTCCGCGGGCTTGGCGCTGTCCGCGGGCTTGGCGCTGTCCGCGGGCTTGGCGCTGTCCGCGGGCTTGGCACCGCCGGCTGGCTTGGCACCGTCGGCGGGCTTGGCACCGTCGGCGGGCGTGTCGTCCGCCTTGCCTGCCGCGAGCGGCGCAGATGAATCGCCACGCTGAGCACGACCCTTGCCGGCGTCGCTGCCGGGCTTGTCCTTGGCCGCGGCCTCACGGCCCTTGTCGTCCCGGCCCTTGGCGGAAGGCGCCTTCTGCTCGTCCTGTTCGTTGCTCTGCTTGCTCATCTGTCGCTAGCCCTTTTCGAGATCATCTTGATCGACATCGGCATCCTCCTGGCTGCAGGCCGCGGCCACTGCGCCGGCAAGCGCCGCCGGTGTGGCTCCCGCTGCCACCACGGGAGTGCGAAATCCCAGGTCGCCGGCCAGTGTGGCCAAGCGGCGACTGGACACGATTAACGGTTGGCTCAAGGTGGCCTTGGTGCACCATCTTGCCAGATGTTCGAGCAATTCTCCGCTACTCACTACCAAGGCCCGGTAGTCGCCCCGAACGAGGCACTCGCGCAGGGCCGGGGGCGGCGGCAGAAGGCGCCGCCGATAGAGCGCCAGCCGCGTGACCCGTGCGCCGCGCGCCGCCAGGCTGTCGGCCAGCAGCGTGCGCCCGCCCTCGCCGGCCGCCAGCAGCACCCGCTGGCCGTCGAGCGCGCGCAGCGAGGCGAGCTGGAGCAGCGCCTCGCTGGTGTCCTCGCCGGCAGTGGCCGGCGGCAGGTGCACCCTGGCGCCGAGCCGCTCGTGCAGAACCTCGGCCGTGGCCGCCCCCACCGCATACCAGGCCGTGCCCAGCGGCAGCTGGGGCCAGTAGCGATCGAGCGCCTGGCAGAGGCACTCGGCGGCGAAGGGGCTGACCACCACCACCTTGTGGTAGTGATCGAAATCGAGCCACGCCTGGCGCATCGCCGGACTCTCCGGCAGCGCCTCCAGCGCCATCACCTCGAGGTTCGCCACCGCGAAGCCGGCGGCCTCGATGGCCGCCGCCAGGGCCGCGGCCCGCTCGCCCGGCCGGCAGATCAGCACCGGCAGCCCGGCCGCCATTCAGCCGCCGTAGACCTGCGCCAGGATGTCGCCGGCGCCGCGCTCCAGCAGCTCCTCGGCCACGCGCACGCCCAGCGCCTCCGGCTCGTGGATCGAGCCGCGCCCCTCGGCGCGCAGCACCTCGGTGCCCTCGGGGTTGCCCACCAGCGCCCGCAGCCACAGCGTCTGGCCGTCGTCCTCGAAGGTGGCATAGCCGCCGATGGGCACCTGGCAGCCACCCTCGAGACGGGTGTTCATGGCGCGCTCGGCGCGGACCCGGGTCGCCGTGATGGGGTCGTCCAGCGGGGCCAGCAGCGCGATCAGCTCCGGGTCGCTGATGCGGCACTCGATGCCCAGCGCCCCCTGACCGCAGGCCGGCAGGCACACCTCGGGGGGCAGCTCCTGGGCGATGCGTTCGCCGAGCCCCAGGCGCCTCAGCCCGGAGGTGGCCAGGATGATGGCGTCGAACTCGCCGGCGTCGAGCTTGGCCAGGCGGGTCTGCACGTTGCCGCGCAGGGTGAGGATCTCCAGGTCGGGGCGCTGCTCGCGCATCTGCAGGCCGCGGCGCAGGCTGGAGGTGCCGATGCGCGCCCCTTCGGGCAGCTCGTCCAGCGCGGCGTAGTGGTTCGAGACGAAGGCGTCGGTGGGCTCGGCGCCGGCGAAGATCACCGACAGCCCCAGCCCCTCGGGGAAGTGCATGGGCACGTCCTTCATCGAGTGCACCGCGATATCGGCGCGGCCGTCGAGGATCGCCTCCTCCAGCTCCTTGACGAACAGCCCCTTGCCGCCGATCTTCGCCAGCGGCGTGTCGAGGATCTTGTCGCCGCGGGTGGAGAGCGCGACCAGCTCCACCTCGAGCCCGGGATGCTCGGCCATCAGCAGGTCGCGAACGTGTTCGGCCTGCCACATGGCCAGCAGGCTCTTGCGGGTGGCAATGCGCAGCGTAGTGTTGGATCGCACGTGGTTCTCCCCTGCAGCGGGCCCGACTGCCCCTGCTCAGCTGTCGTTGCCGCGACATTATCGGTCACGGCCGGTAGGCGGTCATTGACCTTCATCATAAAGCACCGGGCCAGGCAGGAAAAATTGGACCCGTCGTGGCCTGCCACGCCCTCGCCACTCGCGCCGACTCTGGTACACTGCAAGACCTGACCTACGCCGCCGTGCGCGGCTTCCCGAGAACGCCACAGCATGCAACACGCAGGATGTCCACGCCGATGAGCTCTAGTTCCACAACCCCCGGCACCAACCAGTCCTGGGGCGGTCGCTTCAGCGAACCCACCGATGCCTTCGTCGCCCGCTTCACCGCCTCGGTCGACTTCGACCGGCGCCTCGCCCTGCAGGACATCCAGGGCTCCATCGCCCACGCCACCATGCTGGCGCGGGTCGGCGTGCTGAGCGACGCCGAGCGCGACGCCATCGTCGCCGGGCTCGACGAGATCCGCGGCGAGATCGAGCGCGGCGAGTTCCAGTGGTCGGTGAAGCTCGAGGACGTGCACATGAACGTCGAGGCGCGCCTGACCGAGAAGATCGGCATCACCGGCAAGAAGCTGCACACCGGGCGCTCGCGCAACGACCAGGTGGCGACCGACATCCGCCTGTTCCTGCGCGACGAGATCGACGTGGTCGAAGGTGAGCTGGCGCGCCTGCGCGAAGGGCTGATCGCGCTCGCCGAGCGCGAGGCCGACACCATCATGCCCGGCTTCACCCACCTGCAGACGGCACAGCCGGTGACCTTCGGCCACCACCTGCTGGCCTGGCAGGAGATGCTCGCCCGCGACCACGAGCGCCTGCTCGACTGTCGCAAGCGGGCCAATGTCATGCCGCTGGGGGCCGCCGCGCTGGCCGGCACCACCTACCCCATCGACCGCCACGTCACCGCCGAGCTGCTGGGCTTCGAGCGCCCCGCCGAGAACTCGCTCGACGCCGTGAGCGATCGCGACTTCGCCATCGAGTTCGCCAGCTTCGCCAGCATCCTGCTGATGCACCTGTCGCGCATGAGCGAGGAGCTGGTGCTGTGGACCAGCGCCCAGTTCGACTTCATCGACCTGCCCGACCGCTTCTGCACCGGCAGCTCGATCATGCCGCAGAAGAAGAACCCCGACGTGCCCGAGCTGGTGCGCGGCAAGACCGGCCGCGTCTATGGCCACCTGATGGGGCTGCTGACGCTGATGAAGTCGCAGCCGCTGGCCTACAACAAGGACAACCAGGAGGACAAGGAGCCGCTGTTCGACACCCTCGACACGGTGCGCGACTGCCTCAAGGCGTTCGCCGACATGGTACCGGCCATCGAGGCGCGCAAGGCGAACATGTACGACGCGGCGCGGCGCGGCTTCTCCACCGCCACCGATCTCGCCGATTACCTGGTACGCCGTGGCGTCGCCTTCCGCGACGCCCACGAGATCGTCGGCCAGTCGGTGGCCTTCGGCATCCGCCAGAAGAAGGACCTCTCCGAGATGAGCCTCGACGAGCTGCGCCAGTTCTCCGATGCCATCGAGGCCGACGTGTTCGAGGTGCTCACCCTGGAGGGCTCGGTGGCGGCGCGCAACCACATCGGCGGCACCGCCCCGGACCAGGTGCGCGCCGCCGCGCAGCGGGCCCGCGAGGCGCTGGCGAAGCTGGGCCGCTGAACCATGCGCATGACGAGCACGCAAGCGACACCCGGGGCCCGCCCGCTGGCGCTGGCCGCGCTGGTGCTGGTGCTGCTGGCCGGCTGTGGCCAGAAGGGGCCGCTCTACCTGCCCGGCGACGAAGCCGCCGAGGAGCGCTACGGCAGCCCCGCGGCGCAGCAGGACGAGCAGAACGACGACGCCGACGAGGAAACGGACTGACCCATGGACCACTTCGAATATCGCGACGGCGTGCTCTACGGCGAGGAGGTGCCGCTGACCCAGGTGGCCGACGCGGTCGGCACGCCCTGCTACGTCTACTCCCGGGCCACCCTGACCCGCCACTTCCGCGCCTACACCGAGGCGCTGGGCAGCCACCCGCACCTGATCTGCTACGCGGTGAAGGCCAACTCCAACCTGGCGGTCCTCAACCTGCTGGCACGCCTGGGCGCCGGCTTCGACATCGTCTCGCTGGGCGAGCTCGAGCGCGTGCTGGCCGCCGGCGGCGACCCGGCCAAGGTGGTGTTCTCCGGCGTGGCCAAGCAGGCGGGCGAGATGGCCCGCGCGCTCGAGGTCGGCATCAAGTGCTTCAACGTCGAGTCGCGCCCCGAGCTCGAGCGCCTCAACGCCGTGGCCGAGCGGCTGGGCAAGGTGGCGCCGGTGTCGCTGCGGGTCAACCCCGACGTCGACGCCGG
The DNA here is from genome assembly GCF_003254665.1 of Billgrantia lactosivorans. Taxonomy (GTDB): domain Bacteria; phylum Pseudomonadota; class Gammaproteobacteria; order Pseudomonadales; family Halomonadaceae; genus Halomonas; species Halomonas lactosivorans. Next base: position 15,343 of record NZ_QHGY01000010.1, read on the forward strand.
CACCCACCCCTACATTTCCACCGGGCTCAAGGACAACAAGTTCGGCATTCCGGTGGACCAGGCATTCGATGTGTATGAACTGGCGGCCCGCCTGCCGGGCGTAAAGGTCGTCGGAATCGACTGCCATATCGGCTCGCAGCTCACCGAGCTCGCCCCCTTCCTCGACGCCCTGGACCGCCTGCTGGTGCTGCTCGAGCGCCTGCGCGAGCGCGGCATCACGGTGGAGCACCTCGACCTCGGTGGCGGCCTCGGCGTGCCCTACCGCGGCGAGCGCCCGCCGCAGCCCTTCGACTATGCCGCCTCGCTGCTCGAGCGCCTGGCGCGCTGGGAGCACGGCGCCGGCCTGACCCTGCTGTTCGAGCCGGGCCGCTCGATCGCCGCCAACGCCGGCGTGCTGCTGACCCGGGTCGAGTTCCTCAAGCCCGGCGAGACCAGGAACTTCGCCATCGTCGACGCCGGCATGAACGACCTGATCCGGCCCTCGCTCTACCAGGCCTGGCAGGCGATCATCCCGGCCGATACCCGCCCCGTGCGCGAGCGCGCCACCTATGACGTGGTCGGCCCGGTGTGCGAGACCGGCGACTTCCTGGGCAAGGAGCGCGAGCTGGCCATTGCTGCCGGCGACCTGCTGGCGGTGCGCTCCGCCGGCGCCTACGGTTTCGTCATGGCCTCGAACTACAACAGCCGGCCGCGCCCCGCCGAGGTGATGGTCGACGGCGATGCCTTCCATGTCGTACGCCGTCGCGAAACCGTCGAGTCGCTGTGGGCCGGCGAGGCACTGCTGCCCGACTCTCGGGGCGAGGAGAGTCGCTGATGCTGCTGCACTTCACCAAGATGCACGGCCTCGGCAACGACTTCATGGTGGTCGACCTGATCACCCAGCGGGCGCGGCTGCGCGACGAGCAGATCCGCCGCCTCGCCGACCGCCGCTTCGGCGTGGGCTTCGACCAGCTGCTGCTCGTCGAGCCGCCGCGCAGCCCCGACATGGACTTCCGCTACCGGATCTTCAACGCCGACGGCAGCGAGGTGGAGAACTGCGGCAACGGTGCCCGCTGCTTCGCCCGCTTCGTGCGCGACCAGCGCCTGACCCACAAGCGCGAGATCCACGTGGAGACCACCGGCGGGCCGCTCACGCTGCTGGTACAGGACGACGGCCAGGTCACGGTGGACATGGGCAGCCCGCGCTTCGCCCCGGCGACGCTGCCCTTCGATGCCGCCGAGGACCGCCCCCTGCATCGCCTCGAGGTGGATGGCGAAACGGTCGAGTTCGGCGCCGTCTCGATGGGCAACCCCCACGCGGTGCTGCGCGTCGATGACGTCGACACGGCGCCGGTCGAGCGCCTGGGCCCCCTGATCGAGCGCCACCCGCGCTTCCCGCGACGGGTCAATGTCGGCTTCATGCAGGTGGTCTCGCCTAACGAGATCCGCCTGCGTGTGTTCGAGCGCGGCAGCGGCGAGACCCTGGCCTGCGGCACCGGCGCCTGTGCCGCGGTGGCCAGCGGCATGCGCCAGGGCCTGCTCGAGAGTCCCGTCACGGTGCACCTGCGCGGCGGCGACCTGCGCATCGACTGGCCCGGCGGCGATGCCCCGCTGCGGATGACTGGCCCCGCCGAACGCGTCTTCGAGGGACGCATCGCCCTGGCCTGACCTGCCGGGCCCACCCGAACCGAAGGAGTCAAGCATGACCCGAGCCGTCCCCGAACCGCGCAAGACCCTCGATCCGGACCGGGTCGCCGAGTGGCTGGCCCGCCATCCCGACTTCTTCGTCGGCCGCGAGGGACTGCTGCAGCAGCTCAAGGTGCCGCATCCTGAGGCCCACGGCACGACCTCGCTGCTGGAGCGCCTGGTCTACGACCTGCGCCGCCGCGCGGAGCAGGCCGAGTGGCGCCTGGAACAGCTGCTCGAGTCGGCACGCCACAACGAGGTGCAGTATCGACGCACCCGCGAGCTGGTGCTGGCGCTGCTCGAAGCCGAGGACGCCGACGCCCTGGGCCAGGCGCTGGCCACCCAGATGGCCGAGCACTTCCAGATCCCGGCCGTGGCGCTGTGGTGCCCGGCCCAGCTCACCGACCACGAGCCGCTGCCGCCGCAGCCGCCGCGCCATGTGCTCGACGAGCACGCCGGCGTACGCCTGGCCGCGCTGCTCGACGGCCGCACCAGCCGCTGCACGCGGCTCACGCCCACCGACTGGGGTCGCCTGCTGCCCCACGCACGGCCACCGCGCCAGGCCGGTTCCTGCGCCCTGGCCCGGCTGACCCTGGGCGAACCGATGGGCTACCTGGTGCTGGCCAGTCCCGACCCCGATCACTTCCGCGCCAGCATGGACACGCTGTTCACCGAGTACCTCGGCGACGTGGTGGCACGGCTGCTGCTGCGCCACGCGCCGCCGACCCACGAGACCCCGCCGAAGCATGGCTGACCGTCCGCTGCGGCGGCAGTTGCAGGCCTGCCTGGCGGCGCTGTCGACCACCGCCAGCCCGGCGACGCTGAGCGCCTACCGCCGCGACCTCGAGGCGCTGGCGGCATTCCTCGAAGGGCGCGGCCACGAGGACGGCGCCGAGCTGGACGTGGGCCAGGTGCGCCGCTTCCTCGGCGCCGAACGCAGCCGCGGCCTCGCTCCGCGCAGCCTGGCCCGGCGGCGCGCGGCGGTGTCGCATTTCGGTGCCTTCCTGGTCCGGGCGGGGGTCCTCGAGCACAACCCCGCCGAGCTGGTGCCGACGCCGCGCCAGGGCGCCCACCTGCCCAAGCCGCTGGACGTGGACCAGCTCTCGCGGCTGCTCGACACTCCCCACGACGGCTCGCCGCTGGCGCTGCGCGACCAGGCGATGCTCGAGCTGTTCTACTCCAGCGGCCTGCGCCTGGCGGAGCTGGCCGGCCTCGATCTCGGCGACCTGGAGCCGCGCCGCGTGCGGGTCATCGGCAAGGGCAGCAAGCCGCGCCAGGTACCGGTGGGACGCAGCGCGCGGCGCGCGCTCGACACCTGGCTGGACCGTCGCCCGGCGCTGGCCGCCCCCGGGGAGACGGCGCTGTTCGTGGGCAAGCGCGGCCAGCGGCTCGGCCATCGCGCCATCCAGAAGCGGCTCGCCGAGGTGGCCCGCCGGCGCGGCCTCCCCGAGCACCTGCACCCGCATCGCCTGCGCCACTCCTTCGCCAGCCACCTGCTGGAGTCGAGCCAGGACCTGCGCGCGGTGCAGGAGCTGCTCGGTCACGCCAACCTCTCGACCACCCAGGTCTACACCCAGCTCGACTGGCAGCACCTGGCGGCGAGCTACGACGCGGCGCACCCCCGTGCGCGGCGACGCGGCGACGACTCGCACGAGGCATGACCATGGCGGCGTCGCTGCCTCTGCAGGCCATCACCTTCGACCTCGACGACACCCTGTGGGACAACCACGGCGTGATGGTCGCCACCGAGACCGGCCACTATGCCTGGCTCGACCGCGAGCTGGCCGCCTGGCGGCTGACCCGCGGCGAGACCGCCTCGCCGACCTTCGCCGAGCGTTTCCCGCTGGCGAGCTTCGAGCAGCGCCGCCGGTCGCTGGCCCGCGCCCATCCGCTGCGCCGCGGCGACTTCACCTGGCTGCGCGAGCGGGCGCTCACGCAAATGCTCGGGGAGTACGGCCTCGACCCGGCCGCGGCGGAGCGCTGGGCCCGGGCGGCGATGGCGCAATTCATGGCGCTGCGCCACCGGGTCGAGCCGCACCCCGAGGCCGAGCCGCTGCTGACGCAGCTGGGCCGGCACTATCGCCTGGCCAGCATCACCAACGGCAACGTGGATGTCAGCCGCCTGGCGCTGGGCCGGCACTTCCCGGTGGCCATTGCCGCCGGCGAGATGCTGGCGCCCAAGCCCGACCCGCGGCCCTTCCTGGCGGCCCTGGCGCGGCTCGGCGCCTCTCCGGCTCGCAGCCTGCACGTGGGCGACTCCTGGCGCGAGGACGTCGAGCCGGCCCGGCGCCTGGGCATGCGGGTGGCCTGGATCTCGCCCCACCTGGATGACCTGCCGATGCCGCCCGGCATCCATCGCCTCGACCACGTGCGCGAGCTGCCCGCGCTGCTGCGCCGGCTGGGCCAGCCGGTCCCGGGCTGAGATGCGCGCTACGAGAGGACGGGGTCGGCCAGCCAGGCGTCGAGCCGGGCACAGGCCTCCTCGACCCCTTCGCGCTTGAGCGACGAGAACAGCTGCACCGTCACCAGGTCCTCCCACTCGCGCAGGCGGCTGCGCACCTGCTGCAGCGCGCTCCTGGCCGCGCCGGACTTCAGCTTGTCTGCCTTGGTCAGCAGGATGTGCACCGGCATGTCCTGGTCGTCGGCCCAGCCCAGCAGGGTCTGGTCGAACTCGGTCAGCGGGTGGCGCACGTCCATCACCAGCACCAGGCCGCGCAGGGCACGGCGCCCGCGCAGGTAATCGGCCAGGTGGCGCTGCCACTCGCGCTTGACCGCCTCGGGCACCTTGGCATAGCCGTAGCCGGGCAGGTCGACCAGACGGCGGTGGGTATCGTCGCCCAGCGCAAAGAAATTGATCAGTTGGGTACGCCCCGGCGTGCGCGAGGTGCGTGCCAGTGCCTTCTGCCGGGTCAGGGTATTGATCGCGCTGGACTTGCCGGCGTTGGAGCGGCCGGCGAAGGCGACCTCGGCGCCGTCGTCGGGCGGGCACTGGGCCAGCGTGGGGGCGCTGGTCAGGAAGCGCGCGCTCTGGTAGTTCATTCGGGTCATGGCCTCAACTTCCTGGCGGTGGGAACACAGCGGGCAGCGTCGGGCCCCCGCCCTGCATTTCCGATGCCGGCTTGTTTCGTTATAATGCGGTGTCTTTTTTCTGCGACCTGGGCGCGCTAGTGTAACATCGTGCTCTTGTCGGCAGCGACCGACCCGAGCGGCGCGTCGACGGCAGGGCAGGGCCGGCCTGGTTTCAGCAAGGCTGGGCAGCTCCCAGGAATGCGTACCGGTATAATCCATAACGGCATAGTGAATCAGCGATGAGAAAGTTACTGGCAAGCCTGGCAATTACCCTCGGCGCCGTTGGCGTCGCTCACGCCGACCTGGAAGCAGACGCCGACGCTGCCGCTGGTCGCGAAAAAGCCCAAAGCTGTGCGTCCTGCCACGGTCAGGAAGGCATCAGCTCCTCGCCCTCCTTCCCGCATCTCGCCGGCCAGCAGCCCTCCTACCTGGCCAAGCAGATCATCGACATCCGCGACGGCAACCGCGAGGTGCCGGAGATGGCCGGTCAGGTCGACGACTTCTCCGACCAGGACGCCTGGGACGTCGCCGCCTACTTCGCCGAGCAGGATGCCAACGTCGGCCAGGCCGACCCGGAGGAGGAAGTCCTGGAGCGCGGCGAGGAGCTCTACCGCGCCGGCGACATGGCCAAGGGCGTCCCCGCCTGTGCGGCCTGCCACGGCCCCACCGGTTCCGGCATCAACACCGCCGTCTACCCGGCCCTCTCCGGCCAGATCCCCGAATACGTCGTCACCTCGCTGCAGAAATTCGCCGCCGGCGAGCGTACCAACGACCCCAACAACATGATGGGCGACATCGCCTCCAAGATGAGCGATGCCGACATGGAGGCCGTGGCCAACTACATCAGCGGCCTGCACTGAGCGCAGCGTCGACGGGTAGCGGCCGGCCACGACCGGCACTGAAGGCGGCCCTGTGCCGCCTTCCGCGTCTTGGCCCAGGTCGCGCCGGAACCGTCGGCGGCATTGGCGCTCAAAGTGAGCGACGCTATCGTCAAGCTGGTTGAGCCGCCGCCGCCGGCGAACTTCACAGGAGTCCCAGTACATGTTCAAGCCTTTCCGCACCCTCCAGTCAGCCCTGTTCGCCGTGGCCGGCCTGGGCCTGGCGACGCTGGCCACCGCCGACAACCTGGTCGAGGGACAGCACTACGAGAAACTGCCCGAACCCGTCGAGACCAGCGCCGGGGAAGACCAGGTCGAGGTGACCGAGGTGTTCTGGTACGGCTGCCCGCACTGCTACAACCTGCAGAGCAGCGTGACCGACTGGTACGAGACCCTGGACGAGGACGTCAAGGTGGTGCACATGCCCGCCACCATGGGCGGCGACTGGAACACCCATGCGGCGATGTTCTATGCCGCCGAGGAGCTGGGCATTCGCGAGGAAGCCCACGCCGACTTCTTCCATGCCATCCACGAGGAGGGCGAGCGGCTCAACGACACCGACAGCATCGCCCGCTTCTTCAGCCAGTACGACGTCAGCGAGGAGGAGGCCCGCCAGGCGCTGGACGCCTTCGGCGTCAAGGCCCAGGTCAACAAGGCCAATTCGCGGATGCGCGCCATGCGCCTGATGGGGGTGCCGGCGCTGGTCGTCGACGGGCGCTACCTGGTGACCCCGAGCAGCGCCGGCAGCCTCGAGAACATGCCGCAGATCGCCGACGCGCTGGTCGAACGCGTGCGCCAGGAGCGCACCGACTGACCGTGTTCGCCGAGCACTCGCATCTGGCCGACGCCAGGACCCCGACCCTGGAAGGCGGGCACCTCAAGCTGCTCACCTTCAACATGCAGGTGGGCATCCAGACGTCGGCCTACCATCACTACCTGACCCGCAGCTGGCAGCACCTGTTGCCGCACCCCCAGCGGGTGCGGCGGCTGGACATGGTCAGCAACGTGCTGAGCCGCTTCGACATCGTCGGCCTGCAGGAGGTGGATGGCGGCAGCTTTCGCTCCAGCCACGTCAACCAGATCGAGTACCTGGCCACCCGCGGCGGCTTTCCGCATCACTACCAGCAGCTCAACCGCAACCTGGGACGCTTCGCCCAGCACAGCAACGGGCTGCTGTCGCGCCTCGCCCCGTCCCGGGTCGAGGAGCACCGGCTGCCCGGCACCCTGCCCGGGCGCGGCGCCATCCACGCCCGCTATGGCGACGGCCCCGACGCGCTGCACCTGTTCGTCGCCCATCTGGCCCTGAGCCATCGCGGCCGGGTGCGCCAGCTCGACTACCTGAGCGAGATCATCCAGCCGCTGCAGCACGTGGTGGTGATGGGGGATCTCAACTGCACGCCGGACCAGCTGCACACCCACCAGCGCTTCTGCGCCTCGCTGCCGCTGCACCCGGTGCGGCCGCTGCTCAGCTACCCTTCGTGGCAGCCACGCCGAGCCCTCGACCATATCCTGATCTCGAACTCGCTCAAGGCCGTGGACGTGCGCGTGCTCGATCACCTGTTCTCCGACCACCTGCCCATCGCCGTCGACGTGGCGCTGCCGCCCCGCTGCCTGGAGGTGCTGCAGGCGTTGCAGCGGCAGCAGCGCCGCTGACCCGCCGCGTGTGCCGCCAAAGCGGAGGCGTTGAGCCACGAGGATGACGCCCGCCGCGGAATCGGCGATGATGCGGTCCCTGATTCGCTTCGACACGAGACTCCACCATGCAAACCGCGAACCGCGATCCGCTCCTGCTCGCATGGCTCGACGGCTTTACCGAGGTCGTGGGCCGCTCCATCGCCTGGCTGGTGCTCCTCATGATGGCGCTGCAGTTCGCCATCGTGGTGATGCGCTATGCCTTCGGACTCCACAGCGTGGCCATGCAGGAGTCGGTCATGTACATGCATGCCATGGTGTTCATGCTGGGGGCCGCCTGGACGCTGCGCCACGACGGGCACGTCCGCGTCGACATCTTCTACCGCAAGCTCTCCGCCCGTGGCCGCGCCTGGATCGACCTGCTGGGCACGCTGTTCCTGCTGTTCCCGGTCGTGCTGTTCATCGCCATCTCGAGCCTGGGCTACGTGAAGAGCAGCTGGGCGATACTCGAGCGCTCCCCCGACGGCGGCATCCCCGGGGTGTTCCTGCTCAAGTCGCTGATCCTGGTGATGATGGCGCTGCTGCTGCTGCAGGGCGTGGCACAGGTGATCCGCCAGGTGCTGATCCTGCGCGGCAGGGCCCCGGGCAACACGCCCGACCACGACGAGGTGATCTGAGGTGGAAGCCCTGCTCGAGTTCATGCCGCTGTTTCTGTTCCTCACCGTCTGCGCCGTGCTGATGCTGGGCTACCCGGTCGCCCTGGCGCTGGCCGGCACCGCACTGATGTTCGCCGGCCTCGGCCACCTGCTGCTGCAGCTGGGGGTGGCGGTGCCCTTCGAGGCGCGCATGCTGGGCGCCATGCCCAACCGCCTGTACGGCATCATGACCAACCAGACGCTGCTGGCCGTGCCGCTGTTCGTGCTGATGGGCGTGTTGCTGGAGAAGTCGCGGGTCGCCGAGACCCTGCTCGACGCCATGGCGATGCTGTTCGGCTCGCTGCGCGGCGGGCTCGGCATCTCGGTGATCCTGGTCGGCATGCTGCTGGCCGCCTCCACCGGCATCGTCGGGGCCACCGTGGTCACCATGGGCCTGCTGTCGCTGCCGACCATGCTCAAGCGCGGCTACTCGCCGGCGCTCGCCACCGGCAGCATCTGCGCCACCGGCACCCTGGGCCAGATCATCCCGCCCTCCATCGCACTGGTGCTGCTGGGCGACGTCTTGTCGAACGCCTACCAGCGCGCCCAGCTGGCGATGGGGGTGTGGAGCCCCAAGACCGTGTCGGTGGGCGACCTGTTCATCGGCGCGCTGATACCCGGCCTGCTGCTGGTGGTGGCCTACATCCTCTACCTGCTGGTCGTGGCCTGGTGGAAGCCGGAATGCGCCCCGCCCGCCGACCGCGAGGCGCTCAAGCAGGAGCTTGGCCATACCGGCAGCCTCCTGCCGCTGCTGATCAAGGGCCTGATCCCCCCCGTGCTGCTGATCGTCGCCGTGCTGGGCTCGATCCTGGGCGGCTTCGCCACGCCCACCGAGGCCTCGGCGGTGGGCGCCATGGGCGCGCTGCTGCTGGCGCTGGCCAATCGCCGGCTGGACTTGGCCATGCTGCGCGAGGTGGTCCGCTCCACCGCCAAGGTCACCAGCATGGTGTTCCTGATCCTGATCGGCGCCGCGCTGTTCTCGCTGGTGTTCCGCGCCTACGGCGGCGAGGAGCTGGTGACCGAGCTGTTCGAGGCGCTGCCCGGCGGCGTGGTGGGAGCGACCCTGGTGGTGATGCTGGTGATCTTCCTGCTCGGCTTCATCCTCGACTTCATCGAGATCACCTTCGTGGTGGTACCGATCGTCGGGCCGGTGCTGCTGATGATGGGACTCGACCCGATCTGGCTCGGCATCATGATCGCGGTGAACCTGCAGACCTCGTTTTTGACGCCGCCGTTCGGCTTTGCGCTGTTCTACCTGCGCGGGGTGACGCCGGATTCGGTGCCGACCTCGGCCATCTACCGCGGCGTGGTGCCGTTCATCCTGCTGCAGCTCGGCATGCTGGTGGCGCTGGCGCTGTTCCCGGGGCTGGCGACCTGGCTGCCGTCGGTGCTGTAGCTTCAAGCGCACAACGGGGCCAGCCACGCCTGGGCCAGATAGAGCACCACGGCGTAGCGCGCCCCCTTGGCCAGAGTGATCAGCAGGACGGCCCGCCACCACGGCAGACGGAAGATCCCGGCGAGCACGGTGAGCGGGTCGCCGACCACCGGCGCCCAGCTCGCCAGCAGGCTCCACTCGCCGAAGCGGAAGTACCAGCGCTCGGCGCGGGCCAACCCCTCCCGCGAGGCGGGGAACCAGCGCCGGTCCTGGAAGCGGCGCGCGTAGCGCCCCAGCCACACGTTGACCAGGCTGCCCAGGGTATTGCCCGCAGTGGCCACCAGCCACAGCGCCAGCGGCGGCTGGCCCAGGCACCACTGGCGCGCCAGCCAGACCTCCGAACCGCCCGGCAGCAGCGTGGCGCTGACGAAGGCCACCAGCAACAGGCTCAGCATTCCGCGCCTCCCATCCATCGTTCGCGCATGAAGGACGAGACGCCATGACGCACGACCGCCCCATTCCCAACGTTCTCACCATCGCCGGCTCCGATCCCAGCGGCGGCGCCGGCATCCAGGCCGACCTCAAGACCTTCTCGGCACTGGGCGCCTATGGTACCAGCGTCATCACCGCGCTGACCGCCCAGAACACCTGCGGCGTGCGCGGCGTGCATCCGGTACCGGTGGAGTTCATCCGCCTGCAGCTCGACACCCTGCTCGACGACGTGGCGCTCGATGCGGTGAAGATCGGCATGGTGGCCAGCCGCGAGGTGGCCGAGGCCATCCGCGATGCCCTGCAGCCACGCCGCCCCCGCTGGATCGTGCTCGACCCGGTGATGGTGGCCAAGAGCGGCGACGTGCTGGTCGACGACGCCGGCATCGCCGCGGTGCGCGAGGTGCTGGTGCCGCTGGCCGACCTGATCACCCCCAACCTGCCCGAGGCCGCGGTGCTGCTGGCAAGCCCGCCAGCGGCCAGCCGCGGCGAGATGCTCGCCATGGCGCCGGGCCTGGCGGCGCTGGGTGCCGCCGCCGTGCTGCTCAAGGGCGGCCACCTGCGCGACGAGAGCTGCCCCGACCTGCTGGTGGGGGACGGCGCCCCGCGCTGGATCGAAGGCAGCCGGATCGGCACCTCCAACCTGCACGGCACCGGCTGCTCGCTCTCCTCGGCCATCGCCGCGCGCCTGGCACAGGGCGATACCCTGGTGCAAGCCGTGGCCACGGCCAAGCAGTGGCTCGAGGTCGCGCTGACCGAGAGCCGCCGGCTCGACGTGGGCCGGGGCCATGGCCCGGTGCACCACTTCCACCGCTGGTGGTAGCGAGACGGCGCTTGCGACATCGCCGGGCGCCGCCCATGCTGAAGTCTGTCCTGCCAGGCTCACCCGCAACGGAGAGACTTCGATGACTCAGACCCTGCTGTTTGCCTGCGACCTCTCGGCCGAGAATCGTGCCGCCTTCGCCCGCGCCATTCGCCTGGCCAACGAGAACGGTGCGCGCCTCGACGTCATCCACGTGCTCGACCCCTACCTGCCCCGCCGGGTGCTGCACGACCTGGAAGAGGCCGTGGTGGCCGACATGCAGGCCATCCTGACGGACGTGCGCGAGGACTATGCGTTGCCGGAGCCGAGCGTGTTGCTGCAGACGGTGGCCGGCGCCACCTATGCCGAGATCATCCGCGAGGCACACGACCGCGAGGTGGACATGATCGTGCTCGGCGCCCACCGCAAGCGCGGCCAGCCCGACCTGGTCGCCGGCACCACCCTGGCGCGAGTGCTGCGTAGCGCGCCCTGCCCGGTGCTGTCGGCCACCCAGCCGGCCAATCGCGACTGGCAGGAGATCCTGGTACCGGTCGATTTCTCGCTGGCCAGTCGCAACACCCTGCGCGAGGCGCTCAAGCGCTTCCCCGAGGCGCGCCTGACCCTGCTTCACGCCTGGGACATCCCCGGCGAACGCGAGCTCGGCTCGGACAACGATTACGCCCGCTGGCGCGATCGCGAGGTGGAGCGCCTGCGCTGCCAGCTCGAACGCGAGACCGACCAGCTGATCGGCGAGCTCGACAGCGTCCCGGAGGTGGAGCTGGTGCTCGAGCAGGGCGAGCCGCTCGAGGTGCTGCTCACCCGGCTGCGGCGTCAGCCGCCCGACCTGCTGGCCCTGAGCAGCCGCGGCCAGCTGGGGCGCCACAGCCATATCACCGAGGCGCTGCTGGCGGAGCCGCATTGCGACATCATGCTGTGCCGCGCCTGGTAACAACCTCTTTCGGGCGTGATACCCTTTCCGGCAAATTCATGGTCAGAAAGGGGAAGCTCGCCGCATGAAGGCCCTGATACAGCGCGTGCGTCGCGCCAGCGTCACGGTGGAGGGGCGCAGAGTCGGCGCCATCGACCACGGCCTGCTGGCGCTGGTGGGGGTGGAGAAGGGCGACGACGAGGCCGCCGCCGAGCGCCTGCTGCACAAGCTGCTGCACTATCGGGTGTTCAGCGACGCGGCGGGCAAGATGAACCTCGACCTGCAGCAGGTCGACGGCGGGCTGCTGCTGGTCTCGCAGTTCACCCTGGCCGCCGACACCCGCAAGGGGCTACGGCCGAGCTTCTCCAGCGCCGCGCCGCCGGCCGACGGCGAGCGGCTGTTCCACTACCTGCTCGATCGCGCCGAAGCGACCTGGCCGAAAGTTGCCAGCGGCGAGTTTGCCGCCAACATGCAGGTCGAGCTGATCAACGACGGGCCGGTGACGTTTCTGCTGGAGAGTTGAAGGGGCCTGTCCCCGGCGCCGCTCGCCTAGGCAAGGCCAAGGCAAAGCAGCCATTGGCTGCCGTAATGTCTTGCCCGGCGTCTGTCAGGCCCCGCTTTCCAGCAGCTCCGCCTCCATCGCCTCGAGCGCCTCCTCGGCGGCCAGCCATTCGGCTTCCAACTCTGCCAGTCGCGACTTCAGCTCGCCCTGGCGGGCCAGCCGCTCGGTGAGCTCGGCCTTGCGCGCCGGGTCGGTGTAGAGCTCGGCCTCGGCCAGCGCCTCTTCCACTACAGCGAGCTCGCCCTGGGCCTTCTCCATGGCCTGCTCGGCGCGGTCGCGCGCCTTTTTCAGCGGGCGCAGCTTCTCGCGCAGCTCGGCGGCGGCACGGCGGCTCGCCTTGCGGTCCTCGCGGGGCGCGGCACTCTCCGCCTGGCGCTCGGCCTTGTCGGCCCGCGCCTCGCGCCGCTCGCCCTCGAGCCGCGCCTTGAGCCAGGCGCGGTAGTCCTCCAGGTCGCCGTCGAAGGGCTCGACACGGTGGTCGGCCACCTTCCAGAACTCGTCGACGGTGGCGCGCAGCAGGTGGCGGTCGTGGGAGACCAGGATCACCGTGCCCTCGAAGCTGGCCAGGGCCTCGGTGAGTGCCTCGCGCATCTCCAGGTCGAGGTGGTTGGTGGGCTCGTCGAGCAGCAGCAGGTTGGGCTTGCGCCACGCCACCAGGGCCAGCGCCAGGCGCGCCTTCTCGCCGCCGGAGAAACGCCCCACCTCGCCGAAGGCGTCGTCGCCCTGGAAGCCGAAGCCGCCGAGGAAGGTGCGGATCGCCTGGTCGCTGGCGCTGGGCGATAGCCGCTGCACGTGCATGAACGGCGTGGCCGCCATGTCGAGCCCCTCGAGCTGGTGCTGGGCGAAGTAGCCGACGGCGAGGTGCTCGCCCGGGATGCGCCGCCCGGCGAGCAGCGGCAGCTCACCGGTCAGCGATTTGATCAGGGTCGACTTGCCGGCGCCGTTGGGACCCAGCAGGCCGATCCGCTGGCCGGGCAGCAGGGTCAGCTTGACCTCGTCGAGCTGGACCCTCTCCTCGCCCGCCGCGCTGCGGTAGCCGAGCCGGGCCTGATCCAGCACCAGCAGCGGGTGCGAGGTCTTGTCCGAGGCCGGAATGGTGAAGTGGAACGGCGAGTCGGCATGGGCCACGGCGATGTCGCCCATGCGCTCGAGCATCTTCATGCGGCTCTGCGCCTGGCGCGCCTTGCTCGCCTTGGCCTTGAAGCGTGCCACGAAGCGTTCGATCTCCTCGCGCCGCGCCTGCTGCTTGGCCGCCTCGGCCTGCTGCAGGGCCAGCTTCTCGGCACGAGTGCGCTCGAAGGTGGAGTAGTTGCCGCGGTAGAGCACCAGTCGACGCCGGTCGAAGTGGACGATGTGGTCGCACACCGCGTCGAGGAAGTCGCGGTCGTGGGAGATCAGCAGCAGCGTGCCGGGGTAGCGCGTCAGCCATTGCTCCAGCCACAGCAGGGCGTCGAGGTCGAGGTGGTTGGTGGGCTCGTCGAGCAGCAGCAGGTCCGAGGGCATGAATAGGGTGCGCGCCAGGTTGGCGCGCATGCGCCAACCGCCGGAAAACGCCGACAGCGGCCGCGTCAGGTCGGCCTGGGTGAAGCCCAGCCCGATCAGCAGCTGGGCGGCGCGCGACGGGGCGCTGTAGCCGTCCAGCGCCTCGATGACCCCGTGCAGCTCGGCCTCGCGGTGGGCGTCGCCGCGCTGACGCGCCGCCTCCAGCGCCGACTCGGCCTGGCGCAGCTCGCGATCGCCGTCGAGCACGTAGTCGACGATGGCGCGCTCCAGTGCGTCGACCTCCTGGGCCATGTGGGCGATGCGCTGCCCGCCGCTCAGCTCGACCTCGCCGCGGTCGGGCCCGAGCGTGCCCAGCAGCAGGCCGAACAGGCTGGACTTGCCGGCGCCGTTGGGGCCGACGATGCCGGCCTTGTGGCCGGCGTGCAGGGTCAGCTCGGCGTCCTCGAGCAGGGTCTGGGTGCCGCGTTGCAGGGCAACCTGGCGCAGTGCAATCATGCAGGCTCCAACTGGCAATACAGGAGTGCGGTCGTCGCTTCCGCTCGCTATCGAGACAGCCGCCGACGACCGCCGATCATGGGTGACGATTCTACCGTAACGACCGCCTCTCTGCGGCTCGGATTATCCGCCGATCCGCTGTGGGACTTTGCCCTGGCCTTCTACGCGCGACCCGGGGTGGAGGCCGCATGCCTGCGGTTGCAGGACGAAGCGGGCGTCGACGTGTGCGAGCTGCTGTGGCTCTGCTGGCTCTACCGCCACGGCCTGACCCTGGCCGAGGATCCCCCCGGGCTCGCGGACGTTCGCCGCTGGCAGCAGGAGGTCACGCGACCGTTGCGTGGCCTGCGGCGTCGGCTGAAGGCCGAGGCCGCCCACGGCAGCGGCGTCGCCGAGGTGCGTCGACGCATCCAGCGGGCCGAGCTCGCCGCCGAGCGCGAAACCCTGGAGCGCCTGCAATCCCTCGCCGCCCAGGCGGTGGAGCTGATCCCCCTCCCCGCAGCCGCTCCAAGCCTCGAAATTTCCTTGGCAAGTCGCTGGAAATTACAGAAAAAAGCGCAACTTTTGGCAATCCAAACCCTCGAATACCGCCTTGACCCTCTGTAGGCGGCACGCTAGCCTGAAAAAAGTTGTGTAGCCTTTTGTGGCTATCGATGCCTGTTGATGTTGCGCTTTTTTCACGGGCCAATTTGCGAGGAGAACAAAAGAATGAAGGCAACGACGAAACTATTGACTACCGCCGGCATGGGCGCTCTGGTATTCGGCATGGCGGCCGCCGCCCAGGCCGCCGAATGGAAATACGCCCACGAAGAATACGAAGATGACGTCCAGGATGTCTTTGCTGTCGCCTTCAAGGAGTATATCGAGGAAAATTCCGACCACACCGTCACGATCTACCGTTTCGGCGAGCTGGGTGAATCCGACGACATCATGGAGCAGACCCAGAACGGCATCCTCCAATTCGTCAACCAGTCTCCCGGCTTCACCGGTTCGCTGATCCCCGAAGCTCAGATCTTCTTCATCCCCTACCTGCTGCCTACCGACGAAGAGACCGTTCTCGAGTTCTTCGACGAGAGCAAGGCCATCAACGAGATGTTCCCCGAGCTCTACGCCGAGCAGGGGCTCGAGCTGCTCAAGATGTATCCGGAAGGCGAGATGGTCATCACCACCGACGAGCCGGTCAGCTCGCCGGAGGACTTCGAGGACAAGAAGATCCGCACCATGACCAACCCGCTGCTCTCCGAGACCTATCGGGCCTTCGGCGCGACGCCGACACCGCTGCCCTGGGGCGAGGTCTACGGCGGCCTGCAGACCGGCGTGATCGACGGTCAGGAGAACCCGATCTTCTGGATCGAATCCGGCGGCCTCTACGAGGTCTCCCCTCACCTGACCTTCACCGGCCATGGCTGGTTCACCACCGCCATGATGGCCAACCAGGAGTTCTACGATGGCCTGTCCGACGAGGACAAGGAGCTGGTGCAGGAAGCTGCCGAGGCGGCCTACGATCACACCATCGAGCACATTACGGGCCTGGCCGAGGAAGCGCTGGCCAAGATCGAGGAGGAGTGCGGTGACGACTGCACCGTGACCCGCCTCGATGAAGACCAGATCGAGGCCTTCCGCGAGCGTGCCCCGCAGGTCGAGGAGGAGTTCCTCGAGATGACCGGCGACGGTGGCAAGGAGCTGCTGGAGCAGTTCAAGGCCGACCTGGAAGCCGTCCAGCAAGACTGACCGCGGTCGATACCGCGCTTGGGGGGGCAGCTACGGCTGCCCCCCGTCGTTTGCCGGCCGCTACCGTGCACCCAGCGTTGACCTTCGCGCCCCGGGCGAGGGTTAGACTGCATCGGCACGGATCGTTACGGCGTAACGCCTGAACTGGGAGTAGCCGCCATGACAGAAGAAGACTCCGAACGGAATTATCGCTCCGGCATGCCGGGGTTTTTGGGCAAGATCGACACCGCCATCAGCAAGGCCGAAGCGGTGATCCTGGCGCTGGGTGTCCTGCTGATGGCGATCAATACCGTCGCCAACGTGATCGGCCGCTTCGTGTTCGGCTCGAGCCTGTTCTTCTCGGAGGAGGTCAATCGCATCCTGATCGTGATGATCACCTTCGCCGGGATCGGCTATGCCGCGCGACACGGCCGTCACATCCGCATGTCGGCCATCTACGATGCCTTGCCGCTGGGAGGCAGGCGCGTGCTCATGGTGCTCATCGCCCTGTTCACCTCGCTGGTGATGTTCTTCCTCTGCTACTACTCCGTCGTCTACATCCTCGACCTTTACGGCAAGGGGAGGGTGCTGCCATCGCTGGGAGTCCCCGTCTACCTGATCTATCTCTGGGTGCCCATCGGCTTCGCCGTGACCGGCACCCAGTACCTGCTCACGGCCATCAAGAATGTCACGTCCCGTGATGTCTACCTGTCCACCGTGGTGGTCGATGGCTACAAGGATACGGAAACGGAAGTCTGACGCAGGGCGCTGTGCCCAGGAGAGCACACTATGACGACAATAATGATCGCCACGATGATAGTCCTGCTGCTGCTGGGCTTCCCCATGATGATCCCGCTGGCCACCGCCGCGGCCCTCGGCTTCTTCATGATGTTCAATGGGCTCGGCCAGATGGACACGCTGATCCAGCAGATGATGGCGGGGATCCGGCCCACCTCGCTGATTGCGGTGCCGATGTTCATCCTCGCCGCCGACATCATGACCCGAGGCCAGTCCGCCGAGCGCCTGATCAACATGGTCATGGCCTTCATCGGCCACATCAAGGGGGGCCTGGCGGTCAGCACCGCGGCTTCCTGCACCCTGTTCGGCGCCGTCTCGGGTTCGACCCAGGCCACCGTGGTGGCGGTTGGCTCGCCGCTGCGGCCGCGGATGCTCAAGGCCGGCTACTCGGACTCCTTCACCCTGGCCCTGATCATCAATGCCAGCGACATCGCCTTCCTGATTCCGCCGAGCATCGGCATGATCATCTACGGCGTCATTTCGGGCACCTCAATCGGCGAGCTGTTCATCGCCGGCATCGGACCGGGGCTGCTGATCCTGCTCATGTTCGCGATCTACAGCATGATCTACGCCGTGGTCCGCGACGTCCCCACCGAGCCCAGGTCCAGCTGGCGCGAGCGCGCCCTGGCCATACGCGACGCCCTGTGGCCGCTGGGCTTCCCCGTGATCATCGTCGGGGGCATCTACGGCGGCGTCTTCAGCCCCACCGAGGCCGCCGCCGCCTGCGTGCTCTATGCCGTGCTGCTGGAGTTCGTGGTGTTCCGCTCGCTCGGCCTGCGTGACATCTACGCCATTGCCAAGTCCACCGGCCTGATCACCGCGGTGGTGTTCATCCTGGTGGCGGTAGGCAATGGTTTCTCCTGGATCATCTCCTTCGCCCAGATCCCCCAGGAGATCCTGGCCGCGGTGGGCATCGACGAGGCGGGGCCCACCGGGGTGCTGATCGCCATCTGCGTGGCGTTCTTCGTCGCCTGCATGTTCGTCGACCCCATCGTGGTCATCCTGGTGCTGACGCCTATCTTCACCCCGGCGATCGAGGCCACCGGCCTCGACCCGGTGCTGGTAGGCATCCTGATTACCCTGCAGGTAGCCATCGGCTCGGCGACGCCACCCTTCGGCTGCGACATCTTCACCGCCATCGCCATCTTCAAGCGGCCCTACTGGGACGTGATCAAGGGTACCCCGCCCTTCATCTTCATCCTGATCCTGGCCGCGGCGCTGCTGATCATGTTCCCCCAGATCGCCCTGTTCCTGCGTGACGTGGCGTACGTCTGAGGGCGGAGCCGACCGATGTTGAGGAGGCAGTGATGTTCAACCGCATACTGGTACCGGTGGATGGTTCCAAGGGGGCTCTGAAGGCGCTGGAGAAGGCCGTGGGCCTGCACCTGCTGACCGGTGCCGAGCTCTACATCCTGTGCGTGTTCAAGCACCACAGCCTGCTGGAGGCGTCGCTCTCCATGGTGCGGCCTGCTCGGCTCGACATCCCCGATGACGCCCTGAAGGAGTACGCCACCGAGGTCGCCGTGCACGCCAAGAGCGAGGCCGTGGAGCTGGGGGCCGACCCGGCCAGGCTGCGCGCCTTCGTCAAGGGCGGGCGCCCTTCGCGTACCATCGTGCGTTTCGCGCGCAAGCGGGAGTGCGACCTGATCGTGATCGGTGCCCAGGGCACCAACGGCGAGAAGAGCCTGCTGCTGGGCAGCGTGGCCCAGCGCGTGGCGGGCTCCGCCCACTGCCCCACCCTGGTAGTGTGAGTCCGCGGCACGGTTCCGTGCGGCAAGGTCGGCACCGGCCCCGCGCCGGTGGTCTGCGCCCGCGACGCGGTTCCGTTCGGCAAGTGCGGAACCGGCCCCGCCCTGATAGGGTCCGAATACTGTTGCACGCCGCCCCAATGACCAATCGATAGGACTCTGCATGAAGATTCTGCTGACTTCCGCCTCCCTGGCTGCGCTGGTGGTTGCGGCGCCATCCGTTCTGGCTGCGCCGGAGACAGAGGACGAGCGCCTCAGCTACAGCCTGGGCGTCGCCTACGGCCAGAGCATTGCCCAGGAGTATCCCGACCTCGACGTCGAGGCCTTCACCGACGCCATCCGCGACCTCATCGAGGGCAACGACCTGGCCATGGAAGCGGATGAAATGGCCGAGACCCTGAGCCAGTTCCAGGAAAACGCGCTGGCCAATCGCCAGGCCGAGGCCGAGGAGATGGCCGAGCGCAACCTGGCCGAGGGCAAGGCCTTCCTGGAGGAGAATGCAGAGCGCGAAGATGTCACCACCACCGACTCGGGACTGCAGTACGAGGTGCTGGAAGAGGGCGATGGCGAGAGCCCCGGGCCGAGTTCCCATGTCGAGGTGCACTACGAGGGCACCCTGGTCGACGGTACGGTGTTCGACAGCTCCTTCGATCGCGGCCAGCCGCTGAGCTTTCGGGTGGACCAGGTGATCGAGGGATGGCAGGAGGCGCTGCAGCTGATGAGCGTCGGCGACACCTGGATGCTCTTCGTCCCCCCCGAGCTCGGCTACGGCGCCCAGGGCCAGGGCCCCATCGGGCCCAACGAGACGCTGATCTTCCGCGTCGAGCTGATCGAGGTCATGGAGTGACAGCACGCGCATGAGAATCCTGCCGTTACTGGCGACCGCGCTGCTGGCGTCGGTCGCCCATGCCGACGATCGGCTGCCGGCGCTGCCCGGGCTTGGCATCGATCCGGGCGACAGCAGCGTGATCGGCATCTCCTCGGGGGGCTACATGGCCACCCAGCTGGCCGTCGCCTGGCCCGAGCGGTTCCGGGGCGTGGCCGTGCTCGCCGCGGGCCCGTGGAGCTGCGCCCAGGGCGGCCTCGGGCAGGCGCTCGGTCAGTGCATGTCGCAGCGCCGAGGGAGCCCCGATCTCGATGCGCTCGACGTACGCCTGCGCGACTACCAGGCGCGCGGCCTGGTGGGCGAGGCCGACGATCTCGCCGAGCTGCGCGCCTTCGTCTGGCATGGGGAGGCGGACAGCGTGGTGGACCCCTCGCTCGGCAGGGCGCTGGCCGAGCAGCTGTCCGGTTGGCTGGCCGATCCCGAGAAGCAGCTGAAGCTGCTCCAGTCGCCCGACATCGGCCATGGCTGGCCGATCGAGGCCGACGAGCGCATCCCCCCCACTCAGCTGGCCCAGTGCCGCGGCGGCGGCGGTACCCACGTGCTGGCCTGCGGCATGGATATCGCCGGCGAGGCGTTGCGCTGGCTGCACGGCGCGCTGGAGCCTCCCGCCGAGACGCCATCGGCCCAGCTGCTACGCTTCGACCAGGCCCCGTTCGAGGCCCGCGGCCTGGCCGATGCCGGCTACGTGCTGGTCCCCGAGGAGTGCGAGTCGGGAGGCTGCAGCCTGACCGTGGCGCTGCACGGCTGCGGCATGGGCGAGGAGCAGATCGACGAGGCCTTCGTGCAACACAGCGGACTCAACGAATGGGCCGCGGCCAACCGCCGCATCGTGCTCTATCCCCAGGCCAGTACCAGCCTGGCCAACCCCCAGGGCTGCTGGGACTGGTGGGGCTTTGCCGAGAGCACCTGGCAGCTCGACCCGCTGCACGACACCCGCGAAGGCACTCAGGTGAAGGCCCTGATGGCCATGATCGAACGCCTCGAGGAAGCGCCGGAAGAGTAGCCGTCCGGGCAGCGGCCGGCCAGGTGCGGCGACGAACGCTCCTATTCGCCGAGCTCTTGTTCCAGCGCCGCACGCAGCGCGTGCGGCGTCGGCGAGTAGAGCACTCGCTGAAGGATCTTGCCGTCACGATCGACCAGGAACAGCGACGAGGTGTGGTCGATGGTGTACTCCATCGCCGAGTCAGGCGCCTCTACCCGGCGCCACTTCACGTCATAGCGCCGCGTCAGCTCCTCGAGCTGCTCCTGGCTGCCGCTGGCGCCGATGAAGGCTTCGCCGAAAAAGCCCACGTACTCGTCGAGGCGCTCGAGCGTATCGCGCTCGGGATCCAGCGAAACCAGCAGCGGGACCACGCGGCGCCGCTGCTCCTCGTCCAGCCCCTGCATCACTTGGCGCATGACCGACATGCTCATCGGGCAGACATCGGGGCAGTAGGTGTAGCCGAAGAAGAGCACGGCCAGCTGGTCGTCCTCGAGCTGGGTCAGCGAGAAATCGCCCTGGGTCGAGGGCAGCTCCACCGGCCCCCCTCGCGGGCCGTCCTCCCCGGCCCGGTGCAACTGCTGATAGCCGTACAGCACGCCGAGAGCCGCCACCGCGACCAGCGCAGCCAGCCCCATCCAGATCCGTTGCCGCCTCATGGCACACTCCGCTCCACCGTGAAATCGAATCGGCTTCCCAACCGCCCTTGCGGGGTTTCCACCACCACACGCGCCTGCCAGGGCATGACCGATTCGGTGCAGATCGGCACCTGGCCAACCCCCTCGAAACGCCCACTATCCTGCTCGCTCAAGGGAAAGCGATGCAAGCCCATGTCCATGCCGCGGCCGACGAACTCGACACTGGCCGACAGCACCTCGACACCCTCCACCTGTACCGTCAACGGCAGCAGCTCCAGGGCGCGGATCGCCCCTGGGGCGTCGATCCCGAGGCTGAGGCTGCGCCCGTCGCCGAGGCTGGCACGACAGGCCGCCTGATGCAGGTCGCAGGGGCGGCTGGCGAGGTGCCAGTCGACATCGGATTCGCCACGCAGGAGATGCGCCGCCAGGTACCAGAGCGCCACGCTGAGAGTCAACAGCGTGGCCAGCATCATCAGGCGCAGCCTCGGGAAACGGGATTCGCCCGCATCGGGCAGGGAGGGTGAGGGCATGGCGGCGGAGGCAGCACTTCAACGGATAGAGCGGTAAGCTTAACAGCATTTTTCTTGCGGCCAGGCGTGTACCGTTGTCGCAGGGTTTAACGCTCATTTAATGGCCAACGGCCAGAAGGATACCGATATGCAAGGCGTCGCCGATGCACTGGGCCCCCTGTTCCTGCTGATCCTGCTCGGCGCCGCGCTGGGCCGGCTGCGCCAGCCGAACGGCGAGTTCTGGGTACAACTGGAGAAGGTGATCTACTTCCTGCTGTTCCCCGCCATGCTGGTTGCCACCCTGGCGAACGCCAACGTGGGCGAAGTGCCCGTGTTCCGCCTCGCGCTGGCCCTGCTGGGCGGCATGCTGCTGTTCGCCGCACTGCTGTGGGCGACGCAAGCGAGGCTGGGGCTGCCGGCCGCGGCCTTCACCTCGGTGTTCCAGGGGGCGCTGCGCTTCAACACCTACGTGGGGGTCGCCGGCGCCGCCGCCCTGCACGGTTCCGCCGGCGCCACCGTGGCGGCGGTCGCCGTGGCGCTGATGGTACCGATCGTCAACGTGCTGTGCGTCGCCAGCTTCATCGCCGCCGGCACGCTCGGACCCTCCAGCCTGGGCAGGAGCCTGGCGGCGCTGGTACGCAACCCATTGATTCTCGCCTGCCTGGCCGGCATCGGCCTCAACCTGTCGGGCATCGGCCTGCCCGGCTGGAGCGGCACGGCGGTGGCACTGCTGGGGCAAGCCGCCCTGCCGCTCGGCCTGGTCGCGGTCGGCGTTGCGCTGCGCCCGCAGGCGCTGCTGCGGCTGGACCGCGGCGTGTGGGCGGCCAATCTGGTCAAGCTGGTGCTGATGCCGGCGCTGGTGTTCGGCGTGGCGCTGCTGCTGGGGCTGGATGCCGTGAGCCGCGACGTGGCGCTGCTGTTCGCCGCCCTGCCCACCGCCACCTCGGCCTATATCCTGGCACGCCAGCTGGGCGGCGATGCCGAGCTGATGGCCGCCCTGATCACCGGCCAGACGCTGCTCGCCATGCTCACGCTGCCCGCCTGGCTGCACCTGGCCGGAAGCTGATAATAAAAAACGTTCGCATTCGTGTTGACACCGATAATGAGAATGGATTACATTGAAGGCGTGGTGTTGATGAGGCACCACGGCCATTAGGGGAACCGCCAGTTTCCCGCTATGGTTTCTCCCCCTCATTGCTAGTCACGGTCTTGCCTGCGCCTCCTCTGGAGGCGCTTTTTTTGTCGAGACAACACTCCTCATTGCTGCTTTTTACAAGATCAGGGTCTCGCCTGCGCCTCCTCGGGCGGCGCCTTTTTGTTCAGAAAACACCCCTCATTGCTGCTTTTTACAAGATCAGGGCCTCGCCTGCGCCTCCTCTGGAGGCGCTATTTTTGTCGAGACAACACTCCTCATTGCTGCTTTTTACAAGATCAGGGTCTCGCCTGCGCCTCCTCTGGAGGCGCCTTTTTGTTCAGAAAACACCCCTCATTGCTGCTTTTTACAAGATCAGGGTCTCGCCTGCGCCTCCTCTGGAGGCGCTTTTTTGTCGAGACAACACTCCTCATTGCTGCTTTTTACAAGATCAGAGTCTTGCCTGCGCCTGCCCGCCCATCACCCCGCGCCGGCGCCGCGCCAGGGGCCGCGCCCGCGCAGGCGCTCGCGCAGCAGGTCGGCCAGGGCTTCCATGGCGGGCCGAGAGCCGGGCTCGACGAGGCGGGCGACGTGCAGCCGCGCCTCGCAGCGCCCAAGCACGGGCAATCCTTCAGCCTCGCCCAGCTCGCGCATGGCCGGGGTCAGCCGCTCGCGGTCGAGCACGCTGATCGCCAGGCCCGTCTCCACCGCGCGCTCGATGGCGTGGATGCTGGTGCTGGTGAATACCGCGTGCCAGGGCCTGCCCAGCCGCTCCAGCGCCTCGCTCGCCAGCGTCCGGTAGGGGCAGTCGACCTCGTGCAGGGCCAGCGGCAGGCTGGCCCGCTCGGTCAGGTTGGCGGCCCGCGGCGCGGCCCATACCGGCGTGGTGCGCCATAGCGGCTCACCGCCGGCCAGCGGGACGGGGCGGTCCAGCACCACCGCCAGGTCCAGCCGCGAGCGCCCCAGCTGACGCGCCAGCTCGCCGCTGGTGGCCGTTACCGCCTGCAGCAGCACCTCGGGGTGACGCGCGGTGAACTCGGGCAGCACATCGCCGAGCAGTTCACGGGCGTAGTCCTCGGGCAGGCCGAAACGCACCTTGCCGCGCAGGCCGCATCCTGCGTAGCGGGCGACGATACCGTCGTGCATGCGCAACAGCTCGCGCGCCTCCTGCAGCAGCGCCTCGCCCGTGGCCGTCGGCACGACACCACGCGGGCCACGCTCCAGCAGCCGCGTATCGAGCAGCGACTCCAGGCGCTTGATCTGCATGCTGACGGCGCTGACGGTGCGGTGCCGCTGTTCGGCCGCCGCCGCCAGTGAGCCGAGCCGTGCCGCCGCCAGGAAGCTGCGCAGCAGCTCGAGATCCAGCGTCGCCGTCGAGACTTCAGCCATCTTGAAACCTGCCTGCAAGGAATATCGCTTCATTGAAGCCGGTATGGGCGGCAAGCTCAAGTCCACCCTGACAAGGAGGATCACGACGATGCCAGCCCAACTCCTCTCGCTGCTGATCGCGGCCGGTTTCGTGGTGTGCTGGAGTTCCGGCTTCGTCGGCGGCCGGCTCGCCAGCGCCCTCGAGACCCCGGTGCTCACCCTGTTCGCCTGGCGCTTCCTGCTCGCCACCGTGCTGGTGGCGCTATGGTGCCGCCTGGCGCTCGGCGCGCTGCCGAGGGTCCGCGAGATGCGTCGCGAGATGGCCGTGGGCAGCCTGACCATGGGCGGCTACCTGCTGGGGGTGATCCTCGCCATCGACCTCGGCGTGAGCGCCGGCATCGCGGCGCTGATCACCGCCCTGCAGCCGCTGCTGGCGGCGGCCCTGGCCGGGCGCTGGCTGGGCGAGCGCCTGGGAGGGGCCGGCTGGCTGGGGATGGGAATCGCCACCCTGGGCGTGGCGCTGTGCGTGGGCGATGACATGCAGCGCTCGCTGGGCGCACCGGGCTGGGCCTACCTGCTGCCGCTGCTGTCGGTGGCCTCGGTCACGCTCGGCAGCGTGCTGGCGGTGCGTCAGGCACCCGCCATGCCGCTATCGGCCGCGCTGCTGGCCCAGCTGCTCGCGGCCAGCGGCATCTTCCTGCTGGCGGCCCTGGTGGCCGAGGGCGCTCCCCTGCCGCCGCCGCGGTTCGAGACGCCCCTGCTGGCCACGCTGGGCTGGCTGGTGGTGCTGTCGAGCCTGGGCGGCTACGGCTTCTTCGTCGCCAGCCTGCGCCGGCTCGGCGTCACGCGGACCTCGGCGCTGGTGCACCTCACCCCCGCCGTGACCCTGGTCTGGGCCGCGGCGATGTTCGGCGAGCGCCTCGGCCCGGTCGGGCTGACGGGAATGGCACTCGCCGGGGTGGGCGCCGGCCTGGCTATTCGCAGCGCGCGAAGATCAGGTCCCACACGCCGTGTCCCAGGCGCGCACCGCGTGCCTCGAACTTGGTCAGCGGGCGAAACGCCGGACGCGGCACATAGGGCGCCGTCTCGGGCGACGCCGTATTGACGAAGCCGGGAGCGGCCGCCATCACCTCGGCCATCCACTCGGCGTAAGCCTGCCAGTCGGTGGCCATGTGCAGCCTGCCGCCGGGCTTCAGCCGCGTGCGGATCAGCGCGACGAAGGCGGGCTGGACGATGCGCCGCTTGTGGTGCTTCTTCTTCGGCCAGGGGTCGGGGAAGAACAGCTGCAGGGTGTCGATACTGGCCTCCGGCAGGCACTGCTCGAGTACCGCCAGGGCGTCCTCGCGATAGACGCGGAGGTTGGTCAGGCCGCGCTTGTCGGCCTCGTCGAGCAGCTTGCCCACCCCCGGGGCATGCACCTCGATGCCGATGAAGTCGGTATCGGGGTGGGTCTCGGCCTGCTCGATCAGCGAGGCCCCCATGCCGAAGCCGACCTCCACCACCCGCGGCGCCCGGCGCCCGAACAGGGCGTCGAGGTCCTGGCGCCCGTCGGCCAGGGTCAAACCCAGCCTCGGCCAGACCTCTTCCAGCCCGCGGGTCTGGGCCTGGGTCATGCGCCCAGCGCGCAGCACGTAGCTCTTGATGCCGCGACGATGCAGCGGGGCTTCCGGCCCCTCCGGGCCGGTGGTGGCGGTGTCGCGTTGCGGGTCACTCATGGAATTCGCTGTTGCTCCGGTGGTTCAGCCGTTGATGCGGCCGGCAAAGGGCGAGGAGGGGTCGGCGCTCTGGCGACGCGGCATGCGCCCGGCGAGGAAGGCCTCGCGCCCGGCCTCGACGGCCTTCTTCATGGCGCTGGCCATCAGGATTGGCTGGCGTGCGTGGGCGATGGCCGAGTTCATCAGCACGCCGTCGCAGCCCAGCTCCATCGCCATGGCGGCGTCGGAAGCGGTGCCGATGCCGGCATCGACCAGCACCGGCACGCCGGCCTGTTCGATGATCAGGCGGATGTTGTGCGGGTTCTGGATGCCGTGGCCGGAGCCGATCAGCGAGCCCAGCGGCATGATCGCGCAGCAGCCCAGGCGCTCGAGCTCCTTGGCCACGATGAGGTCGTCGCTGGTGTAGACCATCACGTCGAAGCCGTCCTTGATCAACTCCTCCGCCGCCGCGAGGGTCTCGACCACGTTGGGATAGAGGGTCGAGTCGTCGCCCAGTACCTCGAGCTTGACCAGCTTGTGGCCGTCGAGCAGCTCGCGCGCCAGCTTGCAGGTGCGCACGGCATCCTTGGCGGTATAGCAGCCGGCGGTGTTGGGCAGCAGGGTGAAGCGTTCCGGCGGCACCACGTCGAGCAGGTTGGGCTGCCCGGCCTCCTGGCCGAGATTGGTGCGGCGCACGGCGAAGGTGACCACCTCGGCGCCCGAGGCGGCGATGGCCTCGGCCGTCTCGTCGAAATCCTTGTACTTGCCGGTGCCGACCAGCAGGCGGGAAGAGAAGGCGTGGCCGGCAATCCGCAGCGGTTGGTCCTGGTAGATGTCTGTCATCGCATGAGCCTTTGTCGGGGTCGGGAAACGGTCGGGCGAGGGACTAGCCGCCGCCGATGGCGTGGACGATCTCGATACGGTCGCCGTCGGTCAGGGGCGTGGTGTCGTGCTCGCTCTTCGGCACGATCTCCTCGTTGCGCTCGACGGCGATGCGCCGTCCGCTCAGACCTAGGCTGTCGACCAACTGCGCCACCGTGAGGCCGGGGGCCAGGTCGCGGGCCTCGCCGTTGAGCTGGATCTGCATGGCGTCCTCTCCACGTTGACGGGTGTCGCGGGCCGATATTGTAGCCCCTTCGCGCCCCCCGCGGTACGGTAGGCGGCTATCCCCTGCCCACAGGAGGCGAGACACGATGCACGATCGCGGTTGGTGGTGCCTGGCGGCGCTCTCGGGCGCGCTGGCGGTGATGGCGGGCGCCTTCGCCGCCCATGCCCTGCAGGGCCAGCTGCCCGAACGGCTGGCGGCAGCCTTCGAGACCGGGGTGCACTACCAGATGTGGCACACCCTGGCGATGCTCGGCGTGCTGGGCTGGCGCGCCGCACGTCCCTCCCGCGGCCAGTACCTCGTGCTCGGCCTTTGGACAGCGGGAATGCTGCTGTTCTCCGGCTCCCTCTATGCGCTGGCACTCACCGGGCTGCGCGGCCTGGGCATGATCACGCCGTTCGGCGGCGTGCTGATGATCGCCGGCTGGCTGGCGCTGGCCGTCTCTGCGCTGCGCGCCGGGCGCCCCGCTCAGTCGGAGTCGGGGATGGCGTAGGTGGCGGTGACGTGGGCCACCGGGCGCTCGTCGCCGGCGGAGAACAGCTGCACCTCGCCCACCGCCAGGCGCCGGCCCAGCTTGATCACGCGGGCGTTGGCGATCAGGTCGCGGTCGCCGCGGGCGCGGCGCAGGAAATGGCAGTTGAGGTCGGTGGTCACGGCCATCGGCTCGGGGCCGATCTGGGCCAGGATCGCCACGTAGAGGCAGACGTCGGCGAGCCCCATCATGGTCGGCCCGGAAACGCTGGAGCCCGGGCGCAGGTGCTCGTCCTCGATGGCCAGGCTCATGGTCGCCCGCATGTGATCGACCGCCTCGATGGTGCCGGCGCGCTGGGGGAAGACCTCGTCGAGAAAATCCTCGATGGCGGCGGCGGTCATCACGGGCATGAGACTCTCCTGGCAGTAGGCGATGGAAGCGAGGCTCAAGATAACGCAAGCCAACCCTTCCGCCCAGTCGTCCTCCCAGGAAACCTTGCGCCCCCGCGCGACGACAGCATGAACCGGATCGTTCAATGGTCGAGCATACCGCTAACGGTGAAATCTTCCATTAACATCCCGGTGCAAGGATTCCTTCGACAGGTTGGGGGGCGCGTGCGCCCTGGCGGGAGAGACAATGACAACGCCCAGTCCCGTGACGAGCCAGGCCCGCTACCACATTGCCGTGGTGGACGATGAAGTCGACATGCTGGACGTGCTGCAGGATGTCCTTCAGGAGGAGGGCTACCGGGTCAGTGCCCTGCGCAGCGGCCAGGCGCTGCATGAACTGCTCGCCCGCGACCCGGCGGACCTGGTCGTGCTCGACCTGAAGCTGGCCGGCGAGAACGGCCTGCAGGTGGCTCGCGAGATCCGCGCGACCAACCCGGTGCCGATCATGATGCTGACCGGCAAGGGGGATGAAACCGATCGCATCCTGGGTCTTGAGGTGGCGGCCGACGACTTCCTGATGAAGCCCTTCAACCTGCGCGAACTGATGGCGCGGGTGCACGCCCTGCTGCGCCGCGCCAAGCAGCTCAGCGTGACGCTGCAGGACGTCGACCAGGACCATGACTGCCTGTGGTTCGACGACTGGCGGCTCGACCTCACCCGGCGCGTACTCTATGACCCCCGCAATCGACCGGTCAACCTCACCTTCGGCGAGTACAACCTGCTCGAGAGCCTGGTCACCTCGGCCAACCACGTGCTGAGCCGCGACAGCCTGCTCGAGCGCACCCGCGGCACCGACAGCGACTGCTTCGATCGCAGCATCGACGTGCTGATCCTGCGCCTGCGCCGCAAGATCGAAGCCAACCCCAAGCACCCCCGCTACATCCTGACCGAACGGGGCCTGGGCTACGTCTTCCAGGCCCAGGTTCGCAAGCGCTGATGGGACGCTGGACCCTGCAGCGCCGTGCCCTGGCGGCGCTGGTCGTGGCCACGCTGCTGGCGCTCGGCCTGGTGCTGGTCGCCTGGTTCGGCCTGACCCAGACCCGCAATGCCGTCAGCGAGTTCGAGGCCCGCACGCTGCCGGAGATTCGCACCGCGCTGACGCTCTCCGAGGAAGTGGCGCAATTGGCCGCCCTGGCCCCCTACGTGGCCTCGGCCGCCAAGCCCTTTCTGCTGCAGATCGAGCGCGACCGCCTGACCCGGCGCTTCCAGTCGCTGGTGGCCGTGGCCGCCTCGATCCGCGACCGGCCCTTCCGAGAGATGCTGGAGGCCCGGCTGAACGCGCTGCAGGCCGACATCGATCGCCTGACCGACCTGATGGAGACCGAGCTCTTCCTGCGCGAGGACCTGCTGACGGCCCAGTTCGAGGTCGCCCAGATCGCCGCCCAGGGCGCCGAGTTAGGCGGAACGCCTCCCCTGACCCGCTGGCAGATCCTGGAGGCGCTGTATCAGGGCCTCAGCGAGCCCGACCAGTGGATCGGGCAGTGGGCGACCCTGGCGGCGCCTCCCGATCCCGACATGCCCCATGCCGAGGCCTATCGGCGGCTGCTGGAGCTGGCTGACAGCAGCGCCGCGAGGATGGCGCGGATCAACCAGCAGAAGGCCTTCCTGCTGGCCAGCCTGCGCGCCCGGTCCGAGCGCCTGACCGGCGAGGTCAACGGCTTCGCCGGCACCCTGCAGCGCGAGGTGGTGATCCAGCAGCAGACCGTGCACGCCCAGGTCGACCGGGTGCTGCTGGGGATGATGCTGATGACCGGGCTGCTGATCCTGGGCGTGATCCTGCACTACATGAGCCACCTCAAGACCCTGCGCGACCTGGGGGTCGTCACCCAGGACATGGTGCAACTGGCGCAGGGCGGCGAGGCCCCCAAGCATATCGCCATCAGCCGCCACGACGAGATCGGCACGCTGGCCAGGGCCTATGAGGTCTTTCGCGACCACGCCGGGCGCATCGAGCAGGCCGGGCACGACCTGCGCGCCCAGAAGCACCTGCTGGAGACGGTGTTCAATGAGATCCAGGACGGACTGAGCGTGTTCTCCGCCGACGACCGCCTGATCGCCTGGAACCGCCGCTACCTGGACATGTTCGGCCTGACGCCAGACGCGATCGGTACCGGCATGCCCCTGGCCGAGGTGCAGCGCCAGATGGCGCGCCACCCCCATCGCAACGTGACGCTGGCCAACCGCTCGGTCGACATGAGCACGATCAACCTCCGCCGCCATCAGGTCTACCAGAGCTTCGAGCGTCACTACGACGACGGCCGGGTCATTGAGTTTCGCAGCCAGCCCATGCCCGGCGGCGGCTTCGTGACGCTCTACAGCGACCTCAGCGATCGCCGCACGATCGAGCAGCAGTTGCAGCAAGCCCAGAAGATGGAGGTGCTGGGCCAGCTGACCGGCGGCGTGGCCCACGATTTCAACAATCTGCTGGCGGCGCTGCTCGGCAACCTGCAGTTGCTCGAACAGCAGACCGACCTGCCCGAGAGGGCGCGACGCTACACCCAGCGCGCCCTGGATGTCGGTGAGCGGGGCACCCAACTGGTCCAGCGCCTGCTGGCCTTCAGCCGCAAGCAGCACCTGCAGCCGGAGTGGGTCGAGATCGATGCCCTGATCGACGGGCTCGAGGAGTTGCTCGAGTACAGCGTCTCGGCGCATACCCAGCTGCTGATCCGGTTGCAGGCACCGCAGACGCGGCTGTATATCGACCCGTCGCAGCTGGAGAATGCGATCCTCAACCTGGCGTTGAACAGCAGCGCGGCCATGCCACGGGGCGGCCAGCTGGTCATCGCCACCAAGGTCACTCCGGGCGAGAAGCCGGCGGTGACGATCAGCGTCCGCGATACCGGCCAGGGCATACCGGCCGAGCTGCAGGCGCGGGTGCTGGAACCCTTCTTCACCACCAAGCCGATGGGCCAGGGCAGTGGCCTGGGGCTGAGCAGCGTCTACGGCTTCGTCACCCAGAGCGGCGGCGAGTTCAGCATGGAGTCCGAACCGGGCCGGGGCACGGCGGTGCGCTTGCGCTGGCCGCTACCGAGCGCCAGCACCGCCCCCCTGGCGGTGACCTCGCCCTTGCTCGCCGTGCGGGTTCCCCCCGAGGCGTGCGTGGTCGTGGTCGAAGACGACGCCGAGGTCAGGCGGGTCACGGCGGCCCTCATCGCCAGCCACCGTCACGTCGCGTCGTTCCGCCATGCCGAGCAGGCCCTCGACTGGC
This sequence comes from Billgrantia lactosivorans, assembly GCF_003254665.1. GTDB lineage: Bacteria > Pseudomonadota > Gammaproteobacteria > Pseudomonadales > Halomonadaceae > Halomonas > Halomonas lactosivorans. The sequence continues at coordinate 46,129 of NZ_QHGY01000010.1, forward strand.
TGCGCGACAATGCCGCGACGACGGGGCTGGTGCTCACCGACGTCAACCTGGACGGTGCACTCAGCGGAGTCGACCTGCGCGAGCGGATACACCGTCGGTGGCCCACGATCCCGGTGGTGCTGGCCTCCGGCATGCCGCGCGAGGCACTGGAGCGGGAATACGGGCTCTCCATGGGCGATGCGTTCCTGCAGAAGCCGATCCGACCCGAGCAGTGGCAGGCCTTCTTCGACGCGCCCCATGCCGAACGCTGAAGCCGGGAAGGTTTGTTGCAAATATTTCAGTTCTCCCGGCGGCGCTGAAATCGTCGGTTAGCATCCGGCGGCCATGGTGTCCCGAGCCACTGCCACAACAACAACGCTCAGGAGTACACCATGAAGAAGACGCTCTCCGCGCTGACCCTGGGTCTGGCGGCAACCCTCGTCACGCCGTCCCTGCTGGCCGACGAGGTGCTGGTGGGCCTCATCACCAAGACCAACACCAACCCCTTCTTCGTCAAGATGCGCGAAGGCGCCCAGGCTCAGGCCGATGCGCTGGGTGTCGAGTTGCGCACCTTTGCCGGCCGCTTCGACGGCGACAACGACTCCCAGGTGCAGGCCATCGAAAACCTGGTGTCTTCCGGCGCCCAGGGCATCCTGATCACCCCCAACGACCCGGTGGCGGTCGTGCCCGCCATCGAGCGTGCCCGCGATGCCGGCGTGCTGGTGATCGCGCTGGACACCCCCCTGAACCCGGCCGATGCCGCCGATGCCACCCTGGCGACCGACAACTTCAAGGCCGGGGAACTGATCGGCGAGTGGGCGCGCAGCACGATGGGCGACGCAGCCGACAGCGCCAGGATCGCGCTGCTGGACCTGAGCACCAGCGAGATCACCGTCGACGTCGCGCGCAACCAGGGCTTCCTGCAGGGCTTTGGCATCGACCTCAACGACCCCAACGACATCGGCGACGAAGACGACCCGCGCATCGTCGGCAACGACGTGACCCAGGGCTCCGAGGAGGGCGGCCGGCGCGCCATGGAGAACCTGCTGCAGAAGGATCCCGGCATCAACCTCGTCTACACCATCAACGAGCCCGCCGCGGCCGGCGCCCATGAAGCGCTGAAGGCCGCCGGTCAGGAGGATGCGGTGCTCATCGTCTCGGTCGATGGCGGGTGCCCGGGCGTGCGCAACGTCGCCGACGGCGTCATCGGTGCCACCTCGATGCAGTTCCCCCTGCGCATGGCGTCCATGGGGGTCGACTCGATCGTCGAGTACGCCAGGAACGGGGAGAGACCCGAGGCATCGGACGGGCTCGACTTCGTCGATACCGGCGTCGAGCTGATCACCGACGCCCCGGTGGCCGAGCTGCCGTCGGCTTCCTCCGCCAATGGCCTGGAAACGTGCTGGGGCTGAGGCCGTCGCTGTCCGTCGGCGCCCCGCCGGGCGCCGACCTACCCACAGGTGAGTTATGACACAACCCAAGCCATCAGGCCCTCACGACCTGACGGCCCATGAGCATGCGGCGGAAACCTCGGTCGGACAGGTGGCCCGATTCGAGGAAGAGGCACTCTCGCTGGGCCGGCGGATCCATCGCTTCTTCCATGCCAACCCGACGGCGGCGCCGGCCCTGGTGCTGGTCGTCTCGGTGCTGGCCTTCGTCGTGCTGGTGGGGGAGCGCTTCCTGGCGCCGTTCAACCTGTCGCTGGTGCTGCAGCAGGTGACCATCATCGGCACGCTGGGCATCGCCCAGACACTGATCATCCTGACCATGGGCATCGACCTTTCGGTGGGCGCCATCATGGTGCTCTCGTCGGTGGTGATGGGGCGGATGGCCGTCGATTACGGCCTGCCGCCGTCGCTGGCGCTGGCCGTCGGCCTTGCCACCGGCGCCATCTGCGGGCTGATCAACGGCGGCCTGGTGACCCGGCTGAAGCTGCCGCCGTTCATCGCCACCCTGGGCACCTGGAACGTCTTCTTCGCGCTGAACCTGTGGTACTCCAAGAGCGAGGCCATCCGCTCCCAGGAGATCGCGGCCACGGCACCGCTGCTGCAGTGGGGCGGCACCGCCTTCGAGCTGTTCGGGGCGCGCTTCACCTACGGCTCGATCCTGATGCTGGCGCTGTTCTGCGGCGTCTGGTACGCCCTGAACTGGACCGCCTGGGGCCGCCATGTCTACGCCACCGGCGACGACAAGGATGCCGCCGAGCTGGCCGGGATCCGCACGCGCCGGGTGTTGCTGTCGGTCTATATCGTCGCCGGCCTCATCTGCGCCATCGCCGCCTGGCTGCTGATCGGGCGCACCGGCTCGGTCAGTCCCCAGGCCGGCTTCACCGCCAACCTGGACAGCATCACCGCCGTGGTGATCGGGGGCACGTCCCTGTTCGGCGGGCGCGGCTCCATCTTCGGCACCCTGATCGGCGCCCTGATCGTCGGGGTATTTCGCAACGGGCTGGCCCTGGCCGGGGTCGATGTGCTATGGCAGGAATTCACCGTCGGCATGCTGATCATCGTCGCCGTGACGACCGACCAGTGGATTCGGAGGGTCGCGGCATGACTGGCGTCACTCCGATACTGGAAGCGAACGGCCTGATCAAGCGCTATGGGCGGGTCACCGCGCTGGACCGGGCGGATTTCGACCTCTATCCCGGCGAAGTGCTGGCCGTGATCGGCGACAACGGCGCGGGCAAGTCGACGCTGATCAAGGCCCTGTCCGGCGCCGTGATGCCCGACCAGGGTGTCATTCGCCTGCATGGCCGGCCGGTGCGCTTCGGCAACCCGATGGAGGCCCGCGCCGCCGGCATCGAGACGGTCTACCAGACGCTGGCCGTGTCACCGGCGCTGGGCATCGCCGACAACCTGTTCCTGGGTCGCGAGATCCGCAAGCCCGGTATCCTGGGCTCCGTGTTCCGCATGCTGGACAAGGCCGAGATGCAGCGCCAGGCACGCAGGGAGCTCTCCGAGCTGGGGCTGCTGACCATCCAGAACATCAACCAGGCCGTGGAGACGCTCTCCGGCGGCCAGCGGCAGGGAGTGGCGGTGGCCCGCTCGGCGGCCTTCGGCAGCCAGGTGGTGATCCTGGACGAGCCGACGGCGGCCCTGGGGGTCAAGGAGTCGCGACGGGTGCTGAACCTGATCCGCCAGCTGCGCGACCAGGGGCTGCCGATCGTGCTGATCAGCCATAACATGCCGCATGTGTTCGAGGTCGCCGACCGCATCCACGTGCATCGCCTGGGTCGCCGAGCTGCCGTGATCCGCCCGGATACGCACAGCATGTCCGATGCCGTCGCCATCATGACCGGCGCCACGGAGGTAGAACCCGGCGTGGCATGACCCGGGCGTTATGCGGCATTATCCGCTGCGAAGCGGGGGCGACATCCGTCGCCGCTTCGTGCTCTCGCTCAGGAAGACCGTATGCGCAAGCTGCTCATCGCCCTGCTGTCGCTATATGCCGCACCTCTCCACGCCGAACCGCTCAGGATCGGCGTCAGCGTGGCGGATCTCGGCAACCCCTTCTTCGCCACCCTGGCAGAGACCATCGGCGACTCGGCGCGGGCGCTGCACCCCGGCGACGTGGCGCTGGAGGTCAGATCGAGCGCCTACGACCTCGAACGGCAGGTCCGCCAGCTCGACGCCTTCACCCAAGCGGGCATGGACATCATCGTGCTGGCCGCCGCCAGCAGCGAAGCCATCGGGCCGGCCGTCCGCCGGGCCCAGCAGGCCGGCATCGTGGTGGCAGCGGTCGACATCGACGCCCAAGGGGCGGATCTCACCGTCACCAGCGACAACGGACAGGCGGGAGAGATGGCCTGCGATTACATGGCCGAGCGCTTGGGACACAGCGGGCGAGTGGCGATCATCAACGGCGCGCCGGTCTCGTCGGTGGCGGATCGCGTGAGCGGTTGCCGCACGGTGCTGAATCGGCACCCCGGGATCGAACTGCTCAGCGATGACCACAACGGCGGTGGCACCTTCAGTGGTGGCCTCGAGGCCATGACCTACCTGATCAGTACCTACCCCGAGCTGGATGCAGTGTTTGCCATCAACGACCCATCGGCCATGGGAGCGGCCAATGCCGCTCGCCTGGCCGGGCAGTCGCACCTGTTCATCGTTTCGGTAGACGGCTCCCCCGAGGGTATTGCAGCGCTGCGAGAGTCCCCGCCCTTGCTGGTTGCCACCGCTGCGCAATCCCCCCGGCAAATGGCGGAAACGGCCATTCGCGAAAGCCTGAGGCACCTGGCGTCGAGCGAGCGGCGGGAGAATCAGGTGATCCGGCTCCCCACCCAACTGGTCACCAGGGAAAATGCCGCGGCTTTCGATCGTTGGCGCGGCGCTCCCCCAGAGTGACGCGAGGCTGCTGCATCGATCCCGCAGCCTGAAATGAAGCGCCCCCGCCGGTGTCCGGCAGGGGCGCTTGCGCTTGGCGCCAGGTCGCGATCAGTGCACCTTGGCCTTGTGCACCGCACGCCAGTGGTGCAGCAGCGGCTCGGTATAGCCGGAGGGCTGCACGCGGCCCTTGAAGATCAGGTCGCTGGCGGCCTGGAAGGCACTGGAGCCCTGGTAGTCGGCCGACATCGGGGTGTAGGCCGGGTCGCCGGCGTTCTGCTCGTCGACCACCTTGGCCATGCGCTCCAGGGTCTTCTGCACACGCTCGGCGTCGACCACGCCGTGGTGCAGCCAGTTGGCGATGTGCTGGCTGGAGATACGCAGCGTGGCACGGTCCTCCATCAGGCCCACGTCGTGGATGTCGGGCACCTTGGAGCAGCCCACGCCGTGCTCGACCCAGCGCACCACGTAGCCGAGGATGCCCTGGCAGTTGTTGTCGAGCTCCTGCTGCAGCTCCGCGTCGGACCAGTCGGCCTTCTCGGCCACCGGCACGGTGAGCAGCTCGTCCAGGAAGTCCGGCTCGCCCTGGGCCTCCAGCTCGCGCTGGATGGCGGCAACGTCGATCTGGTGGTAGTGCAGCGCGTGCAGGGTCGCGGCGGTGGGCGACGGCACCCAGGCGGTGTTGGCCCCGGCCTTGGGATGGCCGACCTTCTGCTCGAGCATGGCGGCCATCAGGTCGGGCATGGCCCACATGCCCTTGCCGATCTGGGCGCGGCCGCGCAGGCCGCAGGCCAGGCCGACCTGGACGTTGTTGCGCTCGTAGGCGCCGATCCAGGCGGCATTCTTCATGTCGCCCTTGCGGATCATCGGGCCCGCTTCCATGGCGGTGTGCATCTCGTCGCCGGTGCGGTCGAGGAAGCCGGTGTTGATGAACACCACCCGCGAGGCGGCCTCGGCGATACACGCCTTGAGGTTGACCGAAGTGCGGCGCTCCTCGTCCATGATACCCATCTTGAGCGTGTCGCGAGCCAGGCCGAGCAGGTCCTCGATGCGGCCGAACAGCGCGTTGGAGAAGGCGACCTCCTTGGGACCGTGCATCTTCGGCTTGACGATGTAGACCGAGCCCTGGCGCGAGTTGCGCGGATCGTTCTCGCCTTTCTTCAGGTCATGCATGGCCAGCAGGCTGGTGACGATGCCGTCGAGGATCCCCTCGGGCAGCTCGTTGCCGTCGGCGTCGAGCACCGCCGGGGTGGTCATCAGGTGGCCGACGTTGCGCACGAACATCAGCGAGCGTCCCGGCAGGGTCAGGCTGCCTCCGCTCGGCGTGGTGTAGTCGCGATCGGCGTGGAGGCGACGGGTGAAGGTCTTGCCGCCCTTTTCGATGGCCTCTTCCAGGTCGCCCTTCATCAGGCCCAGCCAGTTGGCATAGACGCCGACCTTGTCCTCGGCGTCGACCGCCGCCACCGAGTCCTCGCAGTCCATGATCGCGGTCAGCGCGGCCTCGACCAGCAGGTCCTTGACGCCGGCCGGATCGGTCTTGCCGATCGGGTGGCTGGGATCGATCTGGATCTCGAGATGGAGGTCGTGGTTGGCCAGCAGGATCGCCTCGGGGCTTGCCGCCTCGCCGCGGTAGCCGATCAGCTTGCCCGGCTCCTTCAGGCCGGTCTCGCGGCCGCCTTCGAGGGAAGCCACCAGGTGGCCGTCGCGCAGGGCGTACTTGACGACCTCGCGATGGGAGCCGGTGGCCAGCGGCGCGGCCAGGTCGAGCACGCCGCGGGCGTAGGCGATGACCTTCTCGCCGCGCTTGGGATTGTAGCCGCTGCCCTTCTCGGCGCCGTCCTCCTCGGCGATGGCGTCGGTACCGTAGAGCGCGTCGTAGAGACTGCCCCAGCGAGCGTTGGCGGCGTTCAGGGCGTAGCGGGCGTTGCTCACCGGCACCACCAGCTGCGGGCCGGCCTGAATGGCCACCTCGCGATCGACATTGGCGGTGGAGACGGTGACCTGGGAGGGGGCATCCACCAGGTAGCCGATCTCCTCGAGGAAGGCGCGGTAGACGCTCATGTCGCGCACCGGGCCGGGGTTCTCGCGATGCCAGGTATCCAGCTGCTCCTGAAGCCGCTCCCGTTCGGCGAGCAATTCACGGTTTCTCGGTGTCAGATCATGAAAGATGGCATCGACCCCGGCCCAGAAGCTCGCGGCATCCAGGCCGGTGCCGGGCAGGGCCTGGTCGTTGATGAAGCGGTCGAGTTCAGCGGCCACCTGGAGACGATGGCGAGTGACACGTTCTGACATGGGAAGTCTCCTCCTGCGTGGCGGGCCGATGCATGCTCTCGGCCAGCCGCAATTCGTGGGGGTGATACCACTGCGAAGGCGCCAATTTTGTGGAAAACTGTTCCATATGTAAACCCGAAGGAGGGGTTACCCTACTAGACATAGGGTTAAGATCCGATATTTTGACCATTTGGTCAGAAAAAGATGCTCTATCACAGCGATGCCTCACCCAACAGCATGGCCGTTAGGTAGACTTGCTGCACGCTCGTGTGCCGCTGCAGACGAAAGGATTCGAGGGGATAATGTCCTGACCCGCTGGAGAACGCCATGACCGACTTCACCCCCCTGCAGAGCCTGGGACCGATCGCCCCCTTCCGCGCCGACGCCGGCGAACCCTCGTTGAGCGGCTACCTGGCGCACTACGGCCTCGCCCCGCTGCTCACCGAGCAGGTCGGGCTCTACGTGGGCTACGTGGACGCACAGCGCTACCAGCTGTGGACCCAGGTGTGGAGTCCCGCGGAGCCGGTCGGCACGGCCTTCGTGGTGCACGGCTACTATGACCACCTCGGCCTCTATCGCCATCTGCTGGAACGGCTGCTGGAGCGCCGCTGGCGGGTGGTGCTGTGGGACCTGCCGGGGCACGGCCTGTCCAGCGGCAAGCGCGCCTGCATCGACGACTTCGCCCACTATGGCGAATGCCTGCATGCGCTGCAGGCGCAGCTGGACGCTCGCGACCTGGCCCCTCGCCCGTGGCTGGGCATCGGCCAGAGCACCGGTGCCGCCATTCTCGCCACCGATGCCTTGAGCCGGCCCGGCGAAGCGCACTGGGCCGGCCTGGCCCTGCTCGCTCCCCTGGTGCGGCCCTTCGGCTGGCCCCAGGCGGGGTGGCTACACACCCTGGTGGGGCCGTTCGTGCAGAGCGTGCCGCGGCGTTTCGCGGCCAACTCCACCGATGCCGACTTTGCCGCCTTCCTGCGCGAACGCGACCCGCTGCAGCCGGAGCACCTCTCGCTCAACTGGGTCAGCGCCATGCGCCGCTGGATGCCCCAGCTGCTCGCCCTGCCCCCCAGCCAGGTGCCCACCCTGATCCTGCAGGGGGAGCAGGACGTCACGGTGGACTGGGAGTGGAACCTGGCGGTGCTGGAGCGCAAGTTTCCCAACGCCCGTATCCACCGTCACCCGGAAGCGCGCCACCATCTGGTCAACGAAGCCGAGCCGATACGCACCACCCTGTTCGCCGCCCTCGACGCCTTCGTCGCCGAGCTGGAGCAAGGCCTGTCGCCGGCCGCCCGGGAGCGCCTCTCCCGATGCTGAGACCCCTCGCCCTGCTCGTGCTGGTCGCGCTGCTCGCCGGATGCGCCGCCCAGCCCCCCGAACCCGACCCCATCCGCCGCGCCCTGCAGAACCTGAGCGACCGCGCCGTCGCCCGCCTGCTGGACGTGGACGCCCTGCAGCCCCCCCAGGACCAGGTGCTGCTGCTGGTGGCGCCGGAGGTGGACGCCAGCCTCGAGATCGACGGCGAGCGCTTCCTGGAGAGCCTCACTCGCGCCCTGCTGGGGGCCAGCGACGGCCCCCAGGTGCTCGACTGGCGGCCCGCCATGAGCGGCGAGGGTGGCGATCACCAGTGGCGCATGGAGAGCCGCCTGGAAGCCACCGCCCCCCGCCTGACCCTCTCCGACCGCGACCTGCTGCCCTACCGCCTCACCCTGTCGCTCTATCGCCCCGACGCGGAGAGCGCATTGTGGCAGACCCAGATCGAAGGCGCCTTCGACGCCACGGCGCTGTGACCCCCTATCCCTGACGGAGCTGGCGATCCAACTGCCGATACCCGATCGCCTCCATCAGCTCGCTGCGCTCCGGGTGCGGCTTGGCGGCCAGATCGGCCAGCGTCAGCGCCACGCGCAGCACCCGGTGGTAGGCGCGCGCCGACAGGCGCAGGCGTTCGAGCACCCCGGCCAGCCAGGCACGATCGGCCGTCGACAGGGCACAGGCGGCTTCCAGCTCGCGCCCGCCGAGGTGGGCGTTGAGGGCGCCGCGGGCGTACTGGCGCTCGCGCGCGGCCATGACCCGGGCGCGCACCTCCGCCGAGCTCTCGCCTACCTCGCGTGACGTCAGTTGCTCCGGCGGCAGCGCCGGCACTTCGATCTGCAGGTCGATGCGGTCGAGCAGCGGCCCGGAGAGACGCGACTGATAGCGCTGGATCTGCGCCGCGCTGCACTGGCAGGCCTGGCGCGGATCGCCGAGGTGGCCGCAGGGGCAGGGATTCATCGCGGCGACAAGCTGGAAGCGGGCCGGGAATTTACGTTCATGGTTGGCGCGGGCGATGTGGATGCGGCCCGACTCCATCGGCTCGCGCATCACCTCGAGCACGTGACGGCTGAACTCGGGCAGCTCGTCGAGGAACAGCACGCCGTGGTGGGCCAGCGAGATCTCCCCCGGTCGCGGCCAGGAGCCGCCGCCGACCAGGGCCACGGCGCTGGCGGTGTGGTGCGGGGCGCGAAAGGGCCGACGCCCCCACTGCTCGGCCAGCGGCAGGCCGCACACCGAGCGAATGGCGGCCACTTCCAGCGCCTCCTCCTCGGTGAGTTCGGGCAGGATGCCGGGCAGGCGGCTCGCCAGCATGGTCTTGCCGGTGCCGGGCGGGCCGGCGAAGAGCAGGTTGTGCGAGCCGGCCGCGGCGATCTCCAGCGCACGGCGGGCCTGGTGCTGGCCGCGCACCTCGGCCAGGTCGCCCTCGCGGTGGTCGGCGGCGGGCGGCTTCTCGAGGCGGTGCGCGGCGATCGGCTTCTGCCCCAGCAGGTGCGCCATGACGTCGAGCAGGTGCTCGGCCGGCAGTACCTGCAGGTCGCCGGCCAGCGCCGCCTCGTCGGCATTCTCCTTGGGCACGATCAGCTTGCGTCCGGCCTTGCGTGCGGCGAGCGCCAGCGGCAGCACGCCGCTGATGGGGCGCAGGCGACCGTCCAGCGCCAGCTCGCCGACACTCTCGATGCCCTCGAGTGCCTCGCCCGGCAGCTGCCCGGAGGCGATCAGGATGCCCAGCGCGATGGGCAGGTCGAAGCGCCCGCCGACCTTGGGCAGGTCGGCGGGCGCCAGGTTGAGCACGATCCTGCGCGTGTTGGGAAAATCGAAGCCGGCGTTGGTGAGGGCGCTGCGCACCCGCTCGCGGCTCTCCTTGACGGCGGCCTCGGGCAGGCCGACCAGGGTCATCCCCGGCAGGCCATTGGCCAGGTGTACCTCGACCTGAACCTCGGGCGCTTCCAGCCCCAGGCCGGCCCGTGTGGCAACGATCGCCAGCATCGCGCAATCCCTCGCAGTTCATTGAGAAACGCCGAATAAATTCGCTCGCGCAGCCATTTATGCAGTGTTTCATTAGCCTAAGGGCTAGATACTAGCACCCTGCCGCAACGGGCTCTCCACGCTGGCTCAGCGCTCGGCCTGGTCGCCCTCCGGTCCGCCCGGCTCATCCTGCTTGGGTGAGGTATCCGCAGCGCCCTGTTCGGCCGGCGCGAGGGTCGCCCGGGTCACCGGCGTCTCGCGGGCCGCCAGCGCCTGCTCCAGCGCCGCTACCTGCTGCTCCAGCGCCTCGACGCGAATTCGCGTGCGCTGCAGCACGTCCATCAGGATGTCGAAATCCTCGCGCGAGACCAGCTCGAGGCGGTCGAAGGCGCCGCGCACAATCTGCTGCACCCCCTTCTGGAACTCCTCCGGCGCCTGGGCCGCGCCCTGCAGGCGCTCGCCCAGCTGCTGCGCCAGTCGACTGATGGGATCCTGACTCACCATGGTGCGCTTCTCCTTTGGCGTGCACATGTTGCCCCACAGCATACGCAAGGCCCCGTCACGACGCATGCCCTTCTCTCGCCCCCTCATGGCGCAGCTGCACTCCGCACAAGCACCAGCCTGGTGCAGGGCAATCGTGAGCGCTGCGCCATGGGCGCGCATGCACCCGGCGAAGGCGATCGCAAACCACTGTTTACGGACAGAAAGCCTGAGCCTGGCATGGTCCGCGCATGACGCGAAGCACAGCCGGCTGGCGACCCCCGCCGCCTTTATTCCAGCAGGGAGAGATGCGATGAAGCTCATCACCGCCATCATCAAGCCGTTCAAGCTCGACGACGTCCGCGAGGCACTCGCCGATACCGGCGTCCAGGGTATCACCGTGACCGAAGTGAAGGGCTTCGGGCGCCAGAAGGGCCACACCGAACTCTACCGCGGCGCCGAATACGTGGTCGACTTCCTGCCCAAGGTGAAGGTCGAGGTGGCCGTGGACGACTCCCGCGTCGAGAGCGTGCTCGACGCCATCTGCAGCGCGGCCAACAGCGGCAAGATCGGCGACGGCAAGGTGTTCGTCACCCCGCTGGAGGATGTCATTCGCATCCGCACCGGCGAGCGCGGCGCCGAGGCCGTGTAACGGCTCCCCACAACAACAGCGATGGAGTACTCCCATGAGTGAACTTGCCGAGTTGAGCTACGCGCTCGATACCTTCTATTTCCTGATCTGCGGCGTGCTGGTGATGTGGATGGCCGCCGGTTTCTCGATGCTCGAGGCCGGCCTGGTTCGCGCCAAGAACACCGCCGAGATCCTGACCAAGAACATCGCCCTGTTCGCCATCGCCTGCACCATGTACCTGCTGGTGGGCTACGCCATCATGTACTCGAGCGATGCCGGCGGCCTGCTGCCCAACCTGGGCGTGCTGATCGGCGGCGAGAACGGCGTCGAGGCGGTGACCGCCGGCGGCGACGATGCCCCCTACTACTCCATGCGCGCCGACTTCTTCTTCCAGGTAGTGTTCGTCGCCACTGCCATGTCGATCGTCTCCGGCGCCGTGGCCGAGCGCATGAAGCTGTGGGCCTTCCTCGCCTTCGCCGTGGTCATGACCGGTATCATCTACCCGGTCTCGGGCTACTGGACCTGGGGCGGCGGCTGGCTCTCCGAGCTGGGCTTCTCCGACTATGCCGGCTCGGGCATCGTGCACATGGCCGGGGCGGCCGCGGCGCTGGCCGGCGTGCTGATCCTCGGCCCGCGCAAGGGCAAGTACGGCAAGGACGGCAGCATCCATGCGATCCCCGGCGCCAACCTGCCGCTGGCCACCGTGGGCACCTTCATCCTGTGGATGGGCTGGTTCGGCTTCAACGGCGGCTCCGAGCTCAAGCTCTCCGACGTCGCCTCGGCCAACAATGTCGCCCAGGTGCTGGTCAATACCAATGCCGCCGCCGCCGGTGGCGTGATCGCCGCGCTGGTACTGGCCAAGCTGTGGTTCCGCAAGGCCGACCTGACCATGGCGTTGAACGGCGCCCTGGCCGGGCTGGTGGCCATCACCGCGGGTCCGCTGACACCCTCGGCGCTGGGCGCCACGCTGATCGGCGCCGTGGGCGGGATGATCGTGGTGGCGGCCATCGTGACGCTCGACAAGCTCAGGATCGACGACCCGGTCGGCGCCATCTCGGTGCATGGCGTGGTCGGCATCTGGGGCCTGCTGGCGGTACCGCTGTCCGACGGCGATGCCAGCTTCGGCGCCCAGATCATCGGCGCGATCGCCATCTTCGCCTGGGTCTTCGCCGCCAGCCTGGCCGTGTGGCTGATCATCAAGGCGATCATGGGCGTCCGGGTCAGCGAGGAGGAGGAGTACGAGGGGGTCGACCTGGCCGAGTGCGGCATGGAGGCGTACCCCGAGTTCAGCGTCGCCCGGGTCTATGGCGGCGGCGGACGCCCGCAGACCGGCGGCTTTGCGGCGGGCGCGCCGCTCGGCCAGCCGCACGCCGAATAGCACCGGCGGACCGCTCAAGGCTCCCCGCGGGGAGCCTTTTTTCTTCCTGCCGAGGGCGGTGTATGCTTGAGGCCAACGATCCGTACCAGCCTGGGTTCAACCCGTGAACCCCGCCCGACCATGAGGAAACAAACGATGAAACTGGTGACCGCCATCATCAAGCCGTTCAAGCTCGACGACGTACGCGAGTCGCTTTCGGAGATCGGGGTACAGGGCATCACCGTCACCGAGGTGAAGGGCTTCGGCCGTCAGAAGGGCCATACCGAGCTCTACCGCGGCGCCGAGTACGTGGTCGACTTCCTGCCCAAGGTGAAGGTCGAGATCGCCATCGACGACGAGCTGGTCGAGCAGGTGATCGACGCCATCACCCAGGTGGCCAATACCGGCAAGATCGGCGACGGCAAGATCTTCATCACCCCGCTGGAGCAGGTGATCCGCATCCGCACCGGCGAAACCGGCAAGGATGCGGTCTAAGCTCGAAGCTCGAAGCTCGAAGCTCGAAGCTCGAAGCTCGAAGCTCGAAGCCAGACAGCTTATACAAGAACCCCGGGGCCTGCCCCGGGGTCTTTTCTTCAATCGTGCAACTCGAGGCTTACTTCTCGACGAAGGCGCGCTCGATCACGTAGTCCCCCGGCTCGCCCATGCGCGGCGAGATGTTGAAGCCCAGGTCGTCGAGCAGCGCGCTGGTCTCGTCGAGCATCGCCGGGCTGCCACAGATCATGGCGCGGTCCTGCTTGGGGTCCATCGGCGCCACGCCGGTGTCCTCGAACAGCTTGCCGCTGCGGATGTGATCGGTGAGCCGGCCCATGGTATGGAATTCCTCGCGGGTCACGGTGGGGTAGTAGACCAGCTTCTCGCGAATGTCGTCACCCAGGTACTCGTGGGCCGGCAATTCCTTCTGGATGAAGTCGGCATAGGCCAGTTCACTGACGCTGCGCACGCCGTGCACCAGGATCACCTTCTCGAAGCGCTCGTACACCTCGGGGTCCTGGATCAGGCTCATGAACGGCGCCAGGCCGGTGCCGGTGGAGAGGAAATAGAGGTTGCGCCCCGGCAGCAGGTCGTCGGTGACCAGGGTGCCGGTGGGCTTGCGGCTGACCATGATCTGGTCGCCCACCTTGAGGTGCTGCAGGCGCGAGGTCAGCGGGCCGTCGGGCACCTTGATGCTGAAGAACTCGAGATGGTCCTCGTAGTTGGGGCTGGCGATGGAGTAGGCCCGCATCAGCGGCTTGCCGTTGACTTCCAGGCCGATCATCACGAACTGGCCGTTCTTGAAGCGCAGGCTACGCTCACGGGTGGTGCGGAAGCTGAAGAGCGTGTCGTTCCAGTGATGGACGCTAAGCACCTCTTCCAACGCAAACTTGCTCATGCCGGCTCCTTTCTATTCCAATTTCGAATAATGCAACGGGCAAATCGATTTGCTTGCATTATAAGAGCGCAAGGTTTATCTGTTAATTGGATTGTATGGATAACCTTTATCCAGACTACTGATATAGGTCAAAGACGAGCCCCTTCATGCACTTCACCCTGCGCCAACTCGAGGTCTTCGTTGCCGTCGCCCAGCACGAGAGCGTGTCGCGCGCCGCGCGTGCGCTCGCGCTGTCGCAGTCGGCCACCAGCACCGCCCTGGCCGAGCTCGAACGCCAGTTCGACTGCCAGCTGCTCGACCGCGTCGGCAAGCGGCTGCGGCTCAACGCGCTGGGCTTCCAGCTGCTGCCCAAGGCGGTGGCGCTGCTCGACCGCGCCGAGGAGATCGAGGAGATCCTGCATGGCCAGCAGGGCATCGGCTCCCTCGACGTGGGCGCCACCCTGACCATCGGCAACTACCTGGCCACCCTGCTGATCAGCGACTTCATGCAGCGCCACCCGGGCAGCCGGGTGCGCCTGGCGGTGCGCAATACCCGCGAGATCGTCGACCGCGTGCGCCAGCACGAGCTCGACCTGGGGCTCATCGAGGGGCACTGCGAGGAGGAGGACGTGATCACCCAGCCGTGGGTGGAGGACGAGCTGTCGGTATTCTGCTCGCCGCGCCATCCACTGGCCGGGCAGGGGGCGGTGGAGCTCGACCGCCTGCTGCGCGAGGCGTGGATCATGCGCGAGCAGGGCTCGGGCACGCGCATGACACTGGAGCAGGCCGCGCGCCACCGGCGCGGGCGCTTCAACACCCTGCTGGAGCTGGAGCACACCGAGGGCATCAAGCGCGCGGTGGAGTCGGGGCTCGGCATCGGCTGCGTCTCGAGGCTGGCGCTGCGCGACGCCTTCCGTCGCGGCAGCCTGGTGCCGATTCCCACGCCCGAGCTCGACCTGAGCCGCCAGTTCGCCTTCATCTGGCACCGCCACAAGTACCTGGCCACCGGCATGCGCGAGTTCCTGCGCCTGTGCCGGCAGATGACCGAAGGGGTCAGGCGCAGCGACGAGATCGACCTGCCGCCGGTGTCCTGACGCCTCCCGCGCTAGCGGTCGCGCCGGCGCAGCGTGAAGCCGCCGACCACCCGGGCCAGGCGGTCGGCCTGCTCGCTGAGCCGCTCGGCGGCGGTGGTCGACTCCTCCACCAGCGCCGCGTTCTGCTGGATCGTGCGGTCGAGGTCGGCCACCGCCACGCTGACCTGGCCGATACCGTCGCTCTGCTCGCCGGCGGCCATGCTGATCTCGCCGAGCATGTGGGCCACCCGGTTCACGCTGGCCATCAGCTCGCCCATGCTCTCGCCGGCACGCCCCACCAGCTCGGTGCCACCGACGACGCGCTGGGTCGAGGCCTCGATCAGCGCGCGGATGTCGCGCGAGGCCTCGGCGCTGCGGGTGGCGAGCTGGCGCACCTCGCCGGCCACCACGGCGAAGCCGCGGCCGTGCTCGCCGGCCCGCGCCGCCTCGACCGAGGCGTTGAGCGCCAGCAGGTTGGTCTGGAAGGCGATGCCGTCGATGACCTTGACGATCTCGCCGATCCGCTCCGACGAGCGGCTGATCTCCTGCATGGTTTCCACCACCTGGCCGACCGTCTCGCCGGAGCGCTGGGCGACCTCGGCGGCGGACTTCGACAGGCCGTTGGCCTCGCGCGAGGAGGCCGAGGTATGCTCGACAGTGGCCGAGATCTGCTCCATCGAGGCCGAGGTCTGCTGCAGGCTGGCGGCGGCCCGCTCGGTGCGCCGCGACAGATCCTCGCCGCCGCTGGCGATCTCGCTGGCCGCCACGCGCACCGATTCGCTGCTGTCGCGCACGTCGAGCAGCACGTCGTGGATCTTGTCGACGAAGGCGTTGAACTGGGTGGCCAGCTCGGCGCTCTCGTCGCGCCCGCGCACCGGCAGCCGCTGGGTCAGGTCGCCGTTGCCGCTGGCGATCTCGCGCATGCGCTCGGCCAGCAGGCGCAGCGGCCGCGAGACGCGGGTGCCGACCCACCACAGCGCGGCGAGTCCCAGCGCCGCCAGCAGCAGGCCGACCAGCGCCATGCCCAGGGTGTCGGCACGGCGCTGCTCGCCGAGCACCTCCTGCAGGGCCGCGAGCTCGGCCATCACGGCCTCCTCGGGCAGGCGGATCAGCAGCGTCCAGGGCGCATCGCTGGCCCCCATGGTAAAGGGCTGGTAGCGCTCCAGCATGCCCTCCCGCGCCAGGCTGACGCTGGCCCCCTCCTCTCGCGCCCGGTCGATGGCGCCGAGCACCTCGGCGTCGAAGGTCTCGCTCGCCGCGCTGCCGAGCCGCCCGGCGTCGGCGGTATGGGCCACCAGGCCGCCGTGCCCGGCGATCAACGCCATCTCGCCCGCGCCGCCATAGAGCGCCTGGTTGGCCTCGAGCAGCAGCTCCTGGATGAAGTCGAGCGCCAGGTCGACCCCGGCGACGCCGCGGAATTCGCCGTCGACCAGGATCGGCACGTTGAACGAGGTGACCAGCAGCGTCTCATCGCCGTACTCGTAGGGCGCCGGGTCGATGATGCAGGGTGCCAGGGTCTCGCGCGGGCAGAGATAGTACTCGCCTTCGCGCACGCCGCTGGCGAGGGCCGTGGTGCTCTCCATGGTCTCGCCTAGCGGCAGCACCTCGACCTCCCCCTCGCCGCTGCGATACCACCACGGCATGAAGCGCCCGCTGCCGTCGTAGCCGTCGCTCTCGCCGAGATCGGCGTACAGCGCATCGCGGCCGAAGGCGTCGGGCTCCCAGCCGATGAAGGCATCGAGCAGCGAGGCGTTCTCGACCACGGTCTGGCGTACCAGGTTGGAGAGTTCGCGCCGGCTCAGGGAGAGCGCGCGTCGGCCGCTGGCGTCCTGCTGGCCCATCAGGGCGTTGGCGTCGGCCAGCTGGGTGGCCAGCGTCAGCGCATGCTCGAGCTCACGCTGGATGCGGCCGGCCTCGGCGTCCGCCAGCACCGCCAGGCGTTCGTCGATGGCCCCCTCGAGCAGCTCACGGGTATGGGACTCGACGGTCTGCTGGGTGCGCGCCGAGGAGAACAGTCCGTAGACGACCAGGGCCACGACCACGGCCAGCAGGCAGGGGCCGGCCAGCAGGACCACGAACTGGCGGATCGATCTGAGATGCATGGGCGCTCTCGCTGAAGTGGACACGGATGGCAGCGAAGACAACTTCGCATCGGTGTCCGCTCTATCGGCAAGAGCGCCCCTATCTTGAGACGAAAGTTCGAGAAGCGGGTCGCGATCAGCGCATATCGCTGACGGCCTCCTGGATATCGTGCAGCGGCGCCTTGGACAGGTCCTTGTCGAGGGTATGGATGATCAGCTTGCTGGTCGGTCCGTCGAGCTTGTCGCGCAGCACGCCGAGGAAGCGCGGCGGGGCGACCAGGATCAGCTTGTCCATGCTGTTGTCGACCCGGGCCTTGTAGATGCGCTCGGCGATCTGCTTGGCGAAGATCTCGGCCTCATGGTCCAGGGCGACACTGTCGCCACGGCTGGCGCGACGCGTATGCGCCGTCGACTCGTCGACGCTGCCAGTGGCCCCGGTGACCAGGTCGCCCTCGTGCAGGCGCCCCTCGGCGTGCACCAGGCTCTCCCTCTCCTCCAGCTTGAGCGCATCGCGGGTGAACACGCGCGCCCGCGCCGCATCGGCCACCACGATATACGTTGTCATAGCCTCTCCTTGAGTCGGGTTGAAGGAAGATGCCCGCCATCCCGTTGCGGGCGATCTTCCTTCAACATGGCAAGCAGACTCCGCAGGGTCAACCGGCTACAGCACCCTGCTGCGCAGCAGGCTGGTGACCGCCTCGCCGAGCAGCACCAGGACGATGATGGCGATCAGGATGGTGGCCACGGTGGGCCAGGCGAAGGTGTCGATGGCGCCCTGCAGGATCACCCCGATGCCGCCGGCGCCCACCAGGCCCAGCACCGTCGATTCGCGGATGTTGATGTCCCAACGCAGGATGACGATGGCGAAGAAGGCAGGCATCACCTGGGGCACGACGGCGTAGGCGATCACCTTGGCCTTGGAGGCGCCGGTGGCCTCCATCGCCTCCACCGGGCGGCGGTCGATCTCCTCGATCGCCTCGCCCATCAGCTTGCCGATGAAGCCCACCGAGCGGAACATGATGGCGAGTATCCCCGCCAGCACCCCCGGACCGAAGATCGCCACGAACAGCAGCGCCCAGATGATGGTGTTCACCGAGCGGCTGGCGACCAGGATGAAACGGCCCAGCCACAGGCAGGCGCGATTGGGGGTGGTGTTCTGCGCGGCGATGTAGGAGACCGGCAGGGCGATGAAGATGGTCAGCGCGGTGGCCAGCGTGGCGATGTGCACCGTCTCGAGCATCGCATTGACGATCGCTGCCAGCCGCGAGGGGTCCGGCGGCCACATGCGCGCCCCGAGGCTGGAGATCTGGTTCGGGGCATCCCACACCCAGGGCCAGAAGATGTCGATGTCGCGCACCGCCCAGTAGACCACCATCACGGTGGCCAGCAGCACGCCGTAGCGGATCAGGCGCTGCCTGCCGTCGTAGCGTCGCCAGACGCGCTGTGCCAGGGCCTCGGCGTGATCTACCATATCTTCTTCCTCACCCAGCCGCTGATGCCCTCGCTGATCAGGATCACGACGATGACCGTGAACAGGATGGCGAAGGCGAAATCGTAGTCGTAGCGCCCGAAGGCGTTCATCAGGGTACCGCCGATGCCCCCGGCGCCGACGATGCCGACCACCGCCGAGGCACGCAGGTTGCTGTCGAGCTGGTACATCGAGAGCCCCACCTGGCGCGGCAATATCTGCGGGAAGACGGCATAGACCAGGGTCGCGAGGTAGCCCGCCCCGGTCGCCTTCATCGCCTCGACCTGGCCCCAGTCGATCTCCTCGATCTCCTCGGCCAGCAGCTTGCCGACGAAGCCGATCGAGTAGATCGTCAGCGTGAGGATGCCGGCCAGGGGGCCGAAGCCCACCGCGGCGACGAACAGGATGGCGACGATCACCGGATGGAAGCTGCGCGAGACGATGATGACCGCGCGGCCGAACAGGTAGATGGGCCTGGGCGCGACATTCCTGGCCGCCATCACCGCAAAGGGGATCGACAGCGCCACCCCCAGCAGCGTGGCCAGGAGGGCGATCTGGAAACTCTCCTTGAAGCCGGTGATCAGCAGGCCGCTGCGCTCGAAGCTGGGCGGGAAACCGCCGCCGAAGATGCGCGCCGCCCGCGGCAGCCCCTCGCTGATGCGAGCCCAGTTGAACGGCAGAGAGCCGAAGGCCCAGACCAGGTAGGCGATCACCGCCAGCCACAGGCCGTAGCGCAGCAGCGGATTGGCGATGAAGGGCGGCTTGCGCCAGGCGCGCGGCGCGACGGCCGCGTCAGGTCGAGTCATGCGCCACCCCCTGCGTCGAGCGACCGGGCTCCTGGGTGATCTCCTCCTCGGCCGTCTCGATGCCGCCATAGATGGCGTCCAGCGCCTCCTTGTCGAAGTCGGCCGGCGTGCCGTCGAAGATCATGCGCCCATGGCGCAGGCCGACGATGCGCTCGGTATAGGCCTTGGCCTGGGCCACGTTGTGAATGTTGATCAGCACCGGCAGCGAGAGCTCCCGGGCCAGGCTCTGCAGCAGCTTCATGATCTGCTCGGAGGTACGCGGGTCGAGCGACGCCGTGGGTTCGTCGGCGAGCAGGATCTCCGGCTCCTGCATCAGCGCCCGCACCACGCCGACGCGCTGGCGCTCGCCGCCGGAGAGTTCGTCGGCGCGCTTGTTGGCGTAGTGGGCGATGCCCACCCGCTCCATCAACTGGAAGGCGCGCTCGATGTCGCGCTGGGGGTAGCGCCGGGTGATCGCCTGGAACAGGTTGACGTAGCCGAGCCTGCCGGCCAGCACGTTCTCCATCACCGTCAGGCGGTCGATCAGGTTGAAGCCCTGGAAGACCATGCCGATCTTGCGTCGGGCCCGGCGCAATTCGCGCCCGCGCAGGGTCACCAGCTCGGTGCCGTTGAGCCGGATCGAGCCCGAGGTCGGCTCCACCAGGCGGTTGATACAGCGCAGCATGGTGCTCTTGCCGGCCCCGGAGGCACCGACGATGGACACCACGCTGCTGCCCTCCACCGTCAGGTCCAGCCCCTCCAGCACCGGCTTGTCACGGCCGTAGCGCTTGACCAGTCTCGAAATCTCCAGCATTCGTCCACCTCACGTTGCAAGGAAAGGAGCGCCCCCGGCGATGCCGGGGGCGCTGGCGCCGGGCGCCAGGCTCACTCCTGTTCCAGGTCTTCGCGGGTGTAGCTCACGCCGTTGGCTTCCTGGATGGTACGGATGACCTTCCAGTGCTCCTCGTAGTTGATGGGAATGAACTTCTCGACGCCGTCGAACTCCTCGCCCAGCTCGGTGCCCTCGAAATCGAACGAGAAGAAGGCCTCCTCGATCTTGTCGACCAGGTCGGGGTGCAGATTGTGCGCGTAGGTGTAGGAGGTGGTCGGGAAGCGATCCGACTCGTAGATCATGCGCACCTCCTCGGGGTCGTAGAGACCGCGAGCGGCCATGCGCTCGACCACCTCGGACGCCACCGGCGCGGCGTCGTAGTCGCGCGCGACCACGCCCAGCATCGACTGGTCGTGGCTGCCGGAATAGGTCACCTCGTAGTCCTCGTCGGGCACGACCCCCTCTTCGGGGAACAGCGCGCGCGGCGCCTGGTTGCCGGAGTTGGAGGTCGGCGAGGTGTGGGCGATGCGCTTGCCCTTGAGGTCCTCCATCTCCTCGATGTCCGAGTCGACATGGGTGTAGACCTGCAGCGTATAGCCGAACTGGCCGTCGTCGGAGCCCATCAGCGCAAAGGGCACCGCCCCGGCCAGGTTGACGGCGAACGGCGTCGGCCCGGTGGAGAAGCCGGCGATGTGCAGCCGTCCGCTGCGCATCGCCTCGACCTGGGCCGAGTTGGACTGCACGGCGAAGAAGCGTACGTCGCGGCCGGTCACTTCCTGCAGGTGATCGATGAAGGGCTGCCAGATGTCGGCGTAGATCGCCGGGTCCTCGACCGGGGTGTAGGCGAAGATCAGCGTGTCGGGGTCGGCCCACTCGGACTCGTCGGCCGGGCGGTCGGCGACCAGGTCGCCGTCCTCGTCGCAGTAGAGCTCGTCGAGGTCGCCGCGCTCGCAGTCCGACTGGGCCTGAGCCTGGGCCGATACCAGCAGGGCCAGCGGCAGCAGCGAGGAAAGTGCCAGGATGGCGAAGGGGGAACGACCGAAGGGGTTGGATATTGTCATTGGCGTGTCTCTCTGTATCACTGTCATTATGTTGTTGTCAGCGACGGCGGGGGCGAAAACGCCCACAGGATCCGCTCGCCCTGCTCGAAAGCGAACACGACACCACTCGAATGCTCGCAAACGAAACTAACCACCAATCTAGGTAGTATGACGAGACGATGTCAATCCGATTTCACCCGGCCCCGGGGCCCCGACACAACCGCTACCTGCTGATGCGCCACGGCCACAGCCAGGCCAATGCCCGGCGCCTGATCATCAGCACCCCGGCCCGGGGGCTCGCGGCGTTCGGTCTCTCCGAGCAGGGCGAGGCGCAGCTGGCCACGCTGCTCGCCGGCTGGCGCTGGCCGGCACCGACCCGCATCCTGCACTCCGACTTCCTCCGCACCACGCAGACCGCACGGCGAGTGGCCGCTCACTTCGGCCTCGAGCCGCAGCCCGAACCGCGCCTGCGCGAGCGCGACTTCGGGGAGTTCGAGGGCCTCGCGGACAGCTATTACGACGCGGTCTGGGCCCATGACGCCCGCGACCCCGAGCATCGCGAACATGGCGTCGAGAGCGTGGCCAGCGTCGCCGCCCGCATGCAGGGGGTGATCGCCTCGCTGGAACAGGCGCTGCGCGGCGAGACGGTGCTGCTGGTAAGCCACGGCGACCCGCTGCAGATCATGTTGACCGCACTGGAAGGCCGCCTGCTGACGGAGCACCGCGGGCGCGAGGCGCTGCGTCCGGCCAGCATCACTGTGCTCGACTGAGCGCGAGCCGCGGACGGGCGACGTAACGGCTGACGCTCGTCGCGTTCTGGGTTAGCATCGAACCGCCGGCAGGGATGTCGGCCAGTTCATCGTACTGCGCTGCATCCACGGGAGGAGCCCGATGCGACAGTTCCTGTTTCCCCGCCGCCCGCTGTCACGCGGCGTTCTGCTCTTCAGCCATCTCGTGCTCCAGCTCGGCCTGCTGGCAGGCGCCGCGCTGTGGCTGCTGCCACTGACACCCTGGGCCAGCGCCATCGGCTGGGACCAGGCCTGGCCCGACCTGGCACTGGGCGCCGGGCTGTGGCTGGCCGCGACCCTGGTCCTGCGCCTGCTCCTCGAGCTCTGCCTGCTTCCGCATCATCTGGGCAGCCGGGCCGGCTTCGCCCCGGGCGACGTGGTCACCCGTTCCTTCGAGCGCCGGCCGGCGGTGCACGACGACCAGGCGGCCTGGACCAGCGAGGCACGCCCGCTGGAGACCGAGCCCAGCGTGCTGGGCAACGCCCGCGTGACGCGCCCCGCCGAGCCGCTCAAGCCCCAGGGCAGCCTCTGACCCAGCCGGGCCGCGCGGCCGCTGCCTGGGCGGCAGGCGCGGCCGGATCCGCGCAACACGGCGGACCCGACGGGCCGCTGCCTCAGTGGCCGAGGATCTGGCTGAGGAACAGCTGGGTACGCTCGGACTGCGGGTCATTGAAGAAGGGCTCCGGCGCGTTCTCCTCGATGATCTGGCCCTGGTCCATGAAGATCACGCGGTCGGCCACGGTCTTGGCGAAGCCCATCTCGTGGGTCACGCAGAGCATGGTCATGCCCTCCTTGGCCAGCTCCACCATGACGTCGAGCACCTCCTTGATCATCTCCGGGTCGAGCGCCGAGGTGGGTTCGTCGAACAGCATCACCTCGGGGTGCATGCACAGCGAGCGGGCGATCGCCACGCGCTGCTGCTGGCCGCCGGAGAGCTGCCCCGGATACTTCCTCGCCTGCTCGGCAATCCGTACGCGCTCGAGATAGCGCATGGCCTGCTCCTCGGCCTCGCGGCGCGGCTTCTTCTGCACCCACATCGGCGAGAGGCAGCAGTTCTCCAGCACCGTCAGGTGCGGAAACAGGTTGAAGTGCTGGAACACCATGCCCACGTTGCGGCGGATCTGCTCGATGCGCTTGACGTCCTGGGTCAGCGGAATGCCGCCGACCACGATCTCGCCGGACTGATGCTCCTCGAGGTGGTTGATGCAGCGGATCAGCGTCGACTTGCCCGAGCCCGACGGCCCGCAGATGACGATCCGTTCGCCGCGCCGGACCTCGAAGTCGATGTCGCGCAGCACGTGGAAGTCGCCGTACCACTTGTTGACGCCGCGCATCTCGACCATCGGGGTCCCGCTGCCGGCCTGGGTTGCTTGCTCAGTCATTGTTCTCGTTCCTCACCGCTTGTGGCCGGTATGCAGTTTTCTTTCCAGATATTGGCTGTAGCGCGACATGCTGAAGCAGAAGATCCAGAACATGAACGCGGCGAACACGTAGCCCTCGAGCGAGAAGCCCAGCCAGCGGGAGTCCGACAGCGCCGCCTGGACGATGCCCAGCAGGTCGAACAGCCCGATGATCATGACCAGGGTAGTGTCCTTGAACAGCGAGATGAAGGTGTTGACGATGCCGGGGATCATCATCTTCAGCGCCTGGGGCAGCACGATCAGGCCCATGCGCATCCAGTAGCTCATGCCCAGCGCCGCCGCCGCCTCCTCCTGGCCGCGCGGGATCGCCTGCAGGCCGCCGCGGATGACCTCGGCCATGTAGGCGCTCTGGAACAGGGTGATGCCGATGAAGGCGCGGATCAGGCGGTCGACGCTGACCCCGGTCGGCATGAACAGCGGCAGCATCACCGAGGCCATGAACAGCACCGTGATCAGCGGCACGCCGCGCCAGAACTCGATGAACACCACGCAGAAGCTCTTGACGATGGGCATCTGCGAGCGGCGCCCCAGGGCCAGCAGGATGCCGATCGGCAGCGCCCCGACCATGCCCACCACGGCCAGCACCAGCGTCAGCATCAGCCCGCCCCAGCGGTGGGTTTCCACCAGCGGCAGGCCAAAGTGGCCGCCGTAGAGCATGAAGTAGGCAAACACCGGGAAGACCACCAGCACCGCCACCGCCACCCAGCGCTTGTACGGCAGCCGCGGGAGCGCCAGCCAGGCGATCAGCGCGGCGAAGGTGACGAACGTCACGTCGACCCGCCAGATCTCTCCGCGAGGATAGAGGCCGTAGATGAACTGGGTGAAACGGGCGCTGACGAACACCCAGCAGGCCCCCTCGCGAGAGCAGTCGTCACGCGTGGTGCCGATCCAGTCGGCGTTGAGGAAGGCCCATTGGATCGTGGGCGTCAGCAGCAGGTAGAGCAGGTAGAGCCCGAGCAGGGTGAAGAAGCTGTTCACCGGCCCGCTGAACAGGTTGGCCCGCAGCCAGGCCAGCGGCCCCACGGTGCTCCTGGGCGCGGGGCGGGGCGCTATCATCTTGTGTTGTATCGTCATGGCGCTCTCCTAGCGTTCCACCAGCGCCACGCGGGCGTTGAACCAGTTCATGAACATCGACACCAGCAGGCTGATGGTGAGGTAGACCGCCATGGTCATGGTGATGACCTCGATCGCCTGGCCCGTCTGGTTGAGGGTGGTGCCGGCGAACACCGAGACCAGGTCGGGGTAGCCGATGGCCGTGGCCAGCGAGGAGTTCTTGATCAGGTTGAGGTACTGGCTGGTGAGCGGCGGAATGATCACGCGCAGGGCCTGCGGCACCACCACCAGGCGCAGCACCAGGTTCCGGGGCAGGCTCAATGCCTGCGCGGCCTCGGTCTGGCCGTGAGGAATCGCCTGGATGCCCGAACGCACGATCTCGGCAATGAACGAGGCCGTGTAAATGGAGAGCGCCAGCCACAGCGCCAGGAACTCGGGGATCACGGTGAAACCGCCGCGGAAGTTGAAGCCACGCAGCTCCGGCACGTCCCAGGTCACCGGCACCCCGGTCACCACCAGCACCAGCAGCGGCAGGCCGAGGATCAGGCCCAGCGAGATCCAGCCCGCCGGCAGGCGCTTGCCGGTGGCCTCGTGGCGGCGCCGGTTCCAGATCGACAGCACGATGCTGGCCACGATGGCCACGCCGAAGGCCAGGGGAATGAATCCGAAACCGGACAGGAACTGCGGTTCGGGCAGAAACAGTCCACGCACATTGAGAAAGGCCACTTCGCCCAGGGTCATGCTGTCCCGAGGACTGGGCATGGCGCGCAGCACGGCGAAGTACCAGAAGAAGATCTGCAGCAGCAGCGGGATGTTGCGGAAAATCTCGATATAGGCGTTGGCCAGCCTGGCGATCAGCCAGTTGGGCGACAGTCGGGCGATACCCACGGTAAAGCCGATGATCGTCGCCGCGAGGATCCCCAGCGCGGAGACCATCAGGGTGTTGAGCAGACCCACCACGAAAGTACGGCCATAGGTACTCTGGGATGAGTAGTCGATCAGGCTCTGGACGATACCGAAGCCGGCGGTATTGGTCAGGAAACCGAAGCCGGTGGTGATGCCGCGTGCGGCGAGGTTGTCCTGGGTATTGCCGATGATGTAGAGCAGGAAGGCCGCGACCGCGGCGACCAACAGCAGCTGAAAGGTCAGCGCACGCTTGGCGCGATCACGCCAGAAGGGCGGTTTTGGGCCCAGCGAGTGGACCTTGGGTCGAACGGGCATGAAGGGACTCTCCGCCTGGATCCGTCAAGCAGGTATCAGCCGGCCGGCCCGGGATGTGCCCGGGCCGGGGGCAGTACGAGGATCGGGGCATCGTCGCGATGCCCCGAGGCGGTACGATCAGCGAATCGGCGGAGCGTACTGGATGCCGCCGTCGGTCCAAAGCCGGTTCAGGCCACGCTCGATCTCGAGCGGGGAGTCCATGCCCACGTTGCGGTCGTAAGCCTCACCGTAGTTGCCCACCTGCTTGATGATGTTGTAGGCCCAGTCGGCGTCGAGGCCCATCGCCTCGCCGTAGTTGCCGTCCTCGCCCAGCAAACGTGCAATGTTGGGATCCTCGGAGCCGCGCATCTCGTCGACGTTGTCGCTGGTGATGCCATACTCCTCGGCGTTGAACATGGCGAACAGAGCCCATTTGACGATGTTGAACCACTTGTCGTCGCCCTGGCGCACCACCGGGCCCAGGGGTTCCTTGGAGATGACCTCAGGGAGGATCACGGCGTTGTTGGGATCGGAGAGCTGAATGCGCAGCGCCGCCAGCTGTGAGGTATCGGAGGTCAGCACATCGCAGCGACCAGCCTCGAAGCCCCCTACGGTCTGCTCGGAGGTATCGAAGACGATGGGGTCGAACTCCATGCCGTTGGCGCGGAAGTAGTCGGCCAGGTTGAGCTCGGTGGTGGTGCCGGACTGGGTGCAGATCGCCGCGCCATCGAGTTCTTCGGCGCTGCTGATGCCCAGATCCTTGGAAACCAGGAAGCCCTGACCATCGTAGAAGGTCACGCCGGTGAAGTTGAGCCCCAGGGTGGTGTCGCGGGTAGCAGTCCAGGTGGTGTTGCGCGAGAGCACGTCCACTTCACCCGACTGCAGCGCGGTGAAGCGCTCCACGGCGTTCAGCGAGATGTAGCGCACCGCCTCGGAATCGCCGAACACCGCCGCTGCCACGGCGCGGCAGACGTCGACATCGAGACCCTGCCATTCGCCCTCGTCGTCGGGCGCCGAGAAGCCCGGCAGGCCGTCGCTGACGCCGCACTGCACGGTGCCGCGCTCGCGGGTGTCGTCCAGGGTGTCGGCGGAAGCCACGGCGGCGGTTCCCAGGGCCAGGGCCGCTGCGGAGCCGAGCAGAAGCCACTTGTTGTTGTTGTCGCGCATGAAAGGATCCCTCGTTGGTTCTGTTGTCTGTTGGACGATGCATGCCGAAGCATGTGCCAGCACCTTAGCAAGGTTTGTTCCAATGCGGGGATAGCGCAGGCAAAACCCTTATTCAACGCTCGTGCCGAAGCATATCCAGCCTCAACCATCGCCTCATTGTGGTGCGCCGGCGGTTCGCGCGCAGCGCCGGTCGGCGGCGTGGGCCAGACGACAGCGCGCCCCCGCCGGCAGAGCCTGCGGGGGCGCGTCGCAAGGGGGGCCGCCGTGCCGGGTGGTGCCCGGCGCGGGGGCTCGTCGTCAGTGCCGGATGAGGTAGTCGAAGGCGCCCAGCGCGGCCTTCGAGCCCTCGCCCATGGCGATGACGATCTGCTTGTAGGGCACGGTGGTGACGTCGCCGGCGGCGAAGATGCCGGGCACCGAGGTCATGCCCCGCTCGTCGACCACGATCTCGCCGCGGGCGGAAAGCTCGATCGACGAATCGGTCAGCCACTCGGTATTCGGCACCAGGCCGATCTGGACGAAGATGCCTTCCAGCTCGAGGCGCTTGATCTCGCCGCTGGCGCGCTCTTCGAAGGTCAGGCCGGTGACGCGGCTGCCGTCGCCGTTCACCTCGGTGGTGCGTGCGCCCTTGATGACCTCGACGTTGGGCAGGCTGGCGAGCTTCTTCTGCAGCACCGCGTCGGCGCGCAGCTCGTCCATGAACTCGATCAGCGTCACGTGGCCGACGATGCCGGCCAGGTCGATGGCCGCCTCGACGCCGGAGTTGCCGCCGCCGATCACCGCCACGCGCTTGCCCTTGAACAGCGGGCCGTCGCAGTGGGGGCAGTAGGCCACCCCCTTGTTGCGGTACTCGGCCTCGCCGGGCACGTTCATCTCGCGCCAGCGAGCGCCGGTGGAGAGGATCAGCGTCCTGCTCTTGAGGCGGGCGCCGGACTCGAACACCACCTCGTGCTCGCCGCCCTGGTCGGCCGCCGGCACCAGCTCCACCGCACGCTGCAGGTTGATGATGTCGGCTTCATACTGCTTGACGTGCTCCTCCAGCGCCGCGGCCAGCTTGGGGCCTTCGGTGTAGGGCACCGAGATGAAGTTCTCGATCGCCATGGTGTCGAGCACCTGGCCGCCGAAACGCTCGGCCGCCACGCCGGTGCGGATGCCCTTGCGCGCGGCGTAGATGGCCGCCGCGGCGCCGGCCGGGCCGCCGCCCACCACCAGCACGTCGAACGCAGGCTTGTCGTTGAGCCTGGCCGCCTCGCGCTGGGCCGCACCGGTGTCAACCCTGGCCAGGATCTGCTCCAGGCTCATGCGACCCTGGTCGAAGGGTTCGCCGTTGAGGTAGATGCTCGGCACCGACATCACCTGGCGCTCCTCCACCTCGTCCTGGAACAGCGCGCCGTCGATGGCGACGTGGCGCACCTTCGGGTTGAGGATCGCCATCAGGTTGAGCGCCTGCACCACGTCGGGGCAGTTCTGGCAGGAGAGCGAATAGTAGGTCTCGAAGTGAAGTTCGCCCTCGAGCGCCTTGATCTGGTCGATCTTGTCGTCGTCGACCTTGGGCGGGTGGCCACCGACCTGCAGCAGGGCCAGCACCAGCGAGGTGAACTCGTGGCCCATGGGGATGCCGGCGAAGACCAGGCCGGTGTCCTCGCCGGGACGGTTCAGCGCGAAGGAGGGCTTGCGCGCATCCTCGCCGTCCAGGCGCAGGGTGATCTTGTCGCACAGGCCGGCGATGTCCTTGAGCAGCCCATGGAGCTCCTGGGATTTCGCGCCGTCATCGAGGGATGCGACGATCTCGAACGGCTGCGTGACCTTCTGCAGGTAGGCTTTTAGCTGACTTTTCAGATTGTCGTCCAACATGACAGCGGTTTCCTTCATGTCCGGGCTGGAAAGAGGGCAAAACGCCACCTGAACGTCGACCCAGGGTCGGCGCAGGATGGGGCTTGCAGGGATCGGAAAATCGCCCGGGCAGCACGTGCCCGGGCGGGAACCGTCACGAGGTCAGGGGATCACCTCGTGGGCCTTGGCAGACCGCTTAGATCTTGCCGACCAGGTCCAGGGACGGAGCGAGAGTCTCTTCGCCTTCCTTCCACTTGGCCGGGCAGACCTCGTTCGGGTTGTTGCGCACGTACTGGGCCGCCTTGACCTTGCGCAGCAGCTCTTCGGCGTTACGGCCGATGTTGCCGGCGTTGATCTCGACGATCTGGATCTTGCCGTCGGGGTCGACGACGAAGGTGCCGCGCTCGGCCAGGCCGGCGTCCTCGATCAGCACTTCGAAGTTGCGCGAGATCTGCAGGGTCGGGTCGGCCAGCATCGGGTACTGCAGCTTGCCGATGGTCTCGGAGCTGTCGTGCCACGCCTTGTGGGTGAAGTGGGTGTCGGTGGAGACGCTGTAGATCTCGACGCCCAGCTTCTTGAACTCGGCGTAGTTGTCCGCCAGGTCGCCCAGCTCGGTGGGGCAGACGAAGGTGAAGTCGGCCGGGTAGAAGAAGAAGACGCTCCACTGGCCTTTCAGGTCGGCCTCGGTCACGTCGATGAACTCGCCATTGTGGTAGGCAGTGGCTTTGAACGGCTTGACTTCGGTATTGATCAGGGACATTCAGCAAAGCTCCATGTCATGGGTGGGTGATCCGAATACGGGGCACATCATATCCATCGCAACCGATAGGCGAAAATTGATTGCCGCCATGGTTCCGATAAGAGCTGTCTATGGTGGCACCGCGCGGTCATTGCAAGGCCACCGCCTCTCCCTTACGGTTCAGCGCCAGGAAACCCTGGGTATTGCCCATTTGCAGGGATTCGACCATGCGCTGCAGCTGACGTTCGACGGTGTCGTCGGACGCCGCCTGGCCGCCGCTGCCCGACAGCGCGCCGACGAAGACGATGTCCCACTCGATCCCGGTGCGCCGCGACTCCGCCTCCAGCGCCGCCATGTCGCTGAGTTCGTTCGGCGTCTTGTCGACGCACAGCACCGGGGTGAGCACGCCCCCCTCCCCCTGCTCGAAGCGCTCGCGCTGCTCCGCGGTGGGGTTGTCGGGCAGCTCGGCGCGAGCGAAGACGAACAGCAGCCGCTGGGGCTCGGACTGGCGGCGTGCCTCTTCCAGCAGATCGGCGAAACGGGAAATGGACAAGGCGGACCTCCAGAGGTAGAAGCCCCGAGCGGGGCGAAGTGTGGGAGCGCCGATCTGGCGGCGTATCGGACACGATAGCGCATCCGCCGCCCCCCTGTGCCTGATCTGGGTCAGTGTCCCGCTTGTTCCCGTGGCGGGAAGCGCGCCAGCACTTCCCGCCGCTCATCGTCGCGCCGTATCTCCAGCGGTAGCAGCGTGCCCGGCGGCTGGCGGCGCACCAGCCGAATCAGGTCAGTGGGACGCGTCAGCACCTCACCCGCCGCGCGCAGAATGAGGTCGCCCTGCGCGAGGCCGGCCTGCTCCGCCACCGAGCCCGCGACCACGTCCTCCACCGCGACGCCCCGCTCGGCGGCGGCCAGCAGGATACCCAGCTGCGGCGGTGCGGCCTGTGGCCCGTCGAGTTCCGCCATGCCGAACACCGCCTGCGCCACGCCGGCCGGCGGCGGCTCGCACGCCGCGTCCGCCGCCGGCCACGGCAGCAGGGTGGCGTGCTCCCCGAGGCCCAGGTCGTCGAGCTGGTGGGGCACGCCGTGGCCGAACCGCAGGTGCCCCTGGCCGACCAGGCCCACCACCAGCTCGGCCTCGTCGGCGGCCTCGGCAAGCCCCGCGGCCATCGCCCGGTCCCACACCAGCTGCGCCGCGATGAAGCGCTCGACGCTCGCTCCGTCCCCGGAGTCGGCGTGCTGGGCGTGGGCCTCAGCCAGTCGCTCGCGGTAGTCGGGCGGAGCCTCGGCCGGGGGGGTGATGCCGAAGCGCTCGGCTTCCGGCACCGCCTGCCAGCCCGCCTCGACCAGCCGCTCGCGCAGCTCGGGGGTCACGTTGAGGGCCTTGAGCGGTACGCGATTAAGGCGGGCGAAGTGCAGGATCGGCAGGTAGAGTTCGGGGTCGAAGCCCCAGGCGTCGTACCAGTCGCTCGCCGCGAGGAAGGCCGCCTCGTCCAGTTCGCCCGCGACCCAGGCGTCCAGCGCCGGCTGCGCCTCGCGGGGCAGCATTTCCAGGCCGATCGCCATGTCCGGGCGCAGCGCGTGGAGCCCGGCCAGGGTGTGCAGCTGCCAGCGGTGGTGGTCCATGCGGTCGTGCTGTTCGCCGAGCAGCACCACGTCGCGCTCGGCCAGTTCGGCGAGCAGCGCGACGCTCTCCAGGCGCTCGCCGCCGGGCTGGCGCCATTGGCCGGGGTCGGGGCAGGTATCGGCGTGCAGCGGCAGCGGCGCCAGGCTCAGGCCGGCCGCCACGCCCAGCACACGGAACAGGGCGAACGCGTCTTGCATCGGCATCTCCCAAGCTGGCTGCCATCATGATGGCGTATTGCACACCACCTGGCAGCATCAGGCAGCCTCCTGCGGCATCTCGTCGCCATTGCCCTCCTCGAAATGGAATTCCAGCTGGGTCGGCTCCAGGCGCGGGTCGAGCTCGGCGAAGTGCGGTGTCTCCAAGGTCGGCACCGCCACGAAGGGCTCCTGCTCGACCTCTTCGACCGGCACCCCCGGGCGGCGGCGCAGGCGCAGTGCCACGAACAATGCCAGCGTGAGCGAGGCTCCGCCGAGGAAGACCCACAGCCCGTCGGGCCCCAGCAGTTGCATGACCAGGGACGCCGAGAACGGGCCGATGA
Source organism: Billgrantia lactosivorans (assembly GCF_003254665.1). GTDB lineage: Bacteria > Pseudomonadota > Gammaproteobacteria > Pseudomonadales > Halomonadaceae > Halomonas > Halomonas lactosivorans. The sequence continues at coordinate 77,456 of NZ_QHGY01000010.1, forward strand.
TCGAGCCGATGCCATACCAGATCATCAGCTTGGCATTGGCGGCGACGATCTCGCCGGGCTCCAGCCAGTCGTTGGTGTGGGCCAGGCTCAGGGCATAGAGGGTATGCAGCATGGCGGTATGGAAACAGGCCACCAGCACCAGCAGCCAGAAGTCGATACGCACCAGCATCGACACCAACGCGCCCGATATGGTCATCACCACGGCCATGCCGAGGATCACCTTGCGCCGGTCGATACGGTCGGAGAGGCGCCCAAGCCCCCACTGGGCGAACAGCGCCACCATGGTGGTGATCGCCATGAAGCGAGCCGTCTCGCCCGTGCTCAGGCCGATCTCCTGGCCATAGAAGGGGGTCATGGCGAAGAACGACTGCACCATCAGCCCGGCGGTGAAGGCACCGACCAGCCCCACCGGGGCGCGCTGGAACAGTGCCTTGAGGCGGATCTTCTGCGGCTGGATGTCGTGGGTCTGGCGCGGGCCATGAATGCGCACGATCGACAGCGGCACCAGCGCCAGGGCGAACAGCATGCCGACGATGGAGAACAGCGCCGGCCCGGCCGGGTCGGCCAGGTTGAGCATCCACTGCCCGCCGGCCAGCGACAGGGTCGAGATGATCATGTACAGCGCCAGTACCCGGCCGCGGTTGTCGTTGGTCGACTCCCCCGAGACCCACGACTCCATCACCATCAGCATGCCCGCCGTGGCCACCCCGCCGAGCAGGCGCCAGGCCAGCCAGGTCCAGGGGTTGACCCACAGGCCGTGGAGCATGGCGGTGACTGCCAGGATCCCCGCGCAGGCGGCGAACACGCGGATGTGGCCGACGCTGCGGATGCGCTTCTCGAGCAGGTAGCTGCCCAGCACGAAGCCCAGCGAGAAGCTCGACATCAGCAGGCCGGCCATGTGCGAGGGAAAGCCCTCGATGGACATGCGCACCCCGAGCAGGGTCATGATCAGGCCATGCCCGAGCAGGAAACTGATTTCGCAGACGAAGAGGATCGGAAGGGTCGCCGGCAGACTGCGCAAGAGGTCACTCCGTTGACGTCGGTGAAGGCGCCGCGGGCAGCGCCTGCCCGAGGCTCGCATGAGTTACAGGCCTGAGTGTAGGAAGCCCCCTCCGCACCCTGCCAGTCCGTACGCGGTTCGCTGTCGCCTGGGCCGCGGTCGGTCTACGCTGATAGGGGTCACGGTCGAGCGCAGGAGGAACTCATGGCAAGGACGCGCAACTCGGCATGCCGGCGCCGGGTCTGGCTGGCCGCCCTGCCGGCCGCCGTCTGGCTGACCGTCGCCGGGGCGGAGGAGCGGACGGCATCGCCCGGCGGGGGCGAGGCGGGCCAGGGCCCCGCCGAGACCATCGAGCCGCCCGACGTCGACACCGGCCAGTACGGCACCAGCAGCGGCATCACCCACTCGGAGATGGACCAGGAGGAGGAGGGCTCCGGCAGCGGCCAGACCCAGGGTGACGACATGCACCAGACCCCCGCGGCGGGGTCCGACGCCGGCCCCATCTACGAGGTCGAAGCTCCCGAGCGCGAGGAGCAACCCGAGCAGGAGGCGCTGCCCGACGAGCCGCTGGGCGCCGAGGATGAGGGCCGCCGGGAGAACGGCGAGCCGCAGAGCAGCAATGAAGATTGACGTGCCTTGGTTACCCATCGTGACAAGACGACCGGCAGCGACCGACGAGACCCGCTACGCTTTGCGTAGCGCCAGGCGCCGCCCACCGAGCTGCGCCGGAGACGCGTGACACGAACGCGTGCAACGAGACCGACAGCAATGCCAACCACGCACAACAGAGGGTACAGGAACCAGGCAGGAGGCCCCCATGACCCTTCGGGTGACACGTAGACAGTTCTTCAAACTCGGCGCGGCGGGAATGGCCACGTCCAGCATGGCCATGATGGGGTTCGCCCCTGAACCCGCCGTGGCCTCCATCCGCCATTTCAAGCTCACCGGCGCCAAGATCACGCGCAGCAACTGCACCTACTGCTCGGTGGGCTGCGGCGTGCTGCTCTACAGCCGCGGCGACGCGGCGATCAACGTCGTCGACGACATCTATCACGTCGAAGGCGACCCGGACCACCCGGTGAGCCGCGGCTCGCTGTGCCCCAAGGGCGCCGGGCTGCTCGACTACATCCAGAGCGACTCGCGACTGCGCTATCCCCAGGTGCGCGAGCCCGGCAGCGACGAGTGGCGGCGGATCTCCTGGGACGAGGCCTTCGATCGCATCGCCCGGCACATGAAGGACGACCGCGATGCCAACTTCGTCACCGACGACGAGGACGGCAACAGCGTCAATCGCTGGACCACCACCGGCATGCTGGCGGCCTCGGCCTCGACCAACGAGACCGCCTACCTGACACACAAGGTGGTACGCAGCCTCGGCATGGTGGCATTCGACAACCAGGCGCGCGTCTGACACGGACCGACGGTGGCAGGTCTTGCCCCAACATTCGGTCGCGGTGCCATGACCAACCACTGGGTCGACATCCGCAATGCCGACCTGATCATCGTGATGGGCGGCAACCCCGCCGAGGCGCACCCGGTGGGCTTCCGCTGGGTGATGGAAGCGCGTGAGCACAACGATGCTCGGCTGGTGGTGGTGGACCCCCGCTTCAACCGCACGGCGGCGGTGGCGGACGACTACGCCGAGATCCGCACCGGCACCGACATCGCCTTCCTCGGCGGGTTGATCCACTACCTGATCGAAAACGACCGCATCCAGCGCGACTACGTGCGTGCCTATACCGATGCCAGCCTGATCGTCAGCCCCGAGTTCGGCTTCGAGGACGGCCTGTTCACCGGCTACGACGCCGACAGCGGCGAGTACGACAAGGCGAGCTGGCAGTACGAGTACGACGACGAAGGCCACGCCCGGCGCGACGCGTCGCTCGAGCACCCACGCTGCGTCTTCCAGCTGATGCGCCGCCACTACAGCCGCTACACCCTCGACGTGGTGAACTCGGTATGCGGCACGCCGCGCGAGAAGATCCAGCGGGTCTGGGACGCGATCGCCGAGACCGCCGCGCCCGACAAGACCATGACCTTTCTCTATGCGCTGGGCTGGACGCAGCACTCGATCGGCTCGCAGATCATCCGCACCGCGGCCATCGTCCAGCTGCTGCTGGGCAACATGGGCATGCGCGGCGGCGGGGTCAACGCCCTGCGCGGGCACTCCAACATCCAGGGCCTGACCGACCTCGGCCTGCTCTCCAACCTGCTGCCCGGCTACCTGACGCTGCCGCGCAGCGACGAGCAGGACTACGAGGAGTACATCCTGGAGCGGGCCCGTCCGCCCCTGGTTCCCGACGAGGTCTCCTACTGGCGCCACTACGAGCGCTTCCACGTCAGCCTGATGAAGGCGTGGTTCGGCGCCGCGGCCCGCGAGGAGAACGACTGGTGCTACGACTGGCTGCCGAAGCTCGGCACCCCGATCTATGACATCCTGCACACCTTCGAGCGGATGCATCAGGGCGAGGTGAACGGCTACATCTGCCAGGGCTTCAACCCGCTGGCGGCGTTCCCGCACAAGGCCAAGATCACCGCGTCGCTGTCGCGGCTGAAGTTCCTGGTGGTGATCGATCCCCTGCGCACCGAGACGGCGGAGTTCTGGAAGAATCACGGCGACTATCACGACGTGGACCCGGCCGAGATCGACACCGAGGTGTTCCGCCTGCCGACCACCTGCTTCGCCGAGGAGGACGGCACCATCGTCAACAGCTCGCGCTGGCTGCAGTGGTTCTGGGCCGCGGCGCCCCCGCCAGGCGAGGCGCGCGCCGACACGGCGATCATGGCGGGTATCTTCCTGCGCCTGCAGCAGCTCTACCGGGAGGAGGGCGGCGCCTTCGCCGATCCGCTGCTCAACCTGCACTGGCCCTACCGCCGCCCCGATGAGCCCAGCCCAGAGGAGCTGGCGCGCGAGTACAACGGCTGGGCGCTGGAGGACGTGCGCGACGAGGAGCGCAACCTGGTGATCCGCGCCGGCGAGCAGGTCGAGGATTTCGGCATGCTGCGCGCCGACGGCTCCACCGCCTGCGGCTGCTGGCTGTTCGCCGGCTGCTGGACCGAGGGCGGCAACCAGATGGTGCGCCGCGACAACTCCGACCCCTACGGCACCGGCCAGACGCTGGGCTGGGCCTGGTCGTGGCCGGCCAACCGCCGCATCCTCTACAACCGTGCCAGCGCCCGGCCCGACGGCACGCCCTGGGCGCCGGGCAAGGCCGTGGTGTGGTGGAACGGCCAGCGCTGGGTCGGCAACGACGTGCCCGACTTCCCGCCCACCTCCGCCCCCGACGACGGCCAGGCGCCGTTCATCATGAACCAGACCGGACGCGGTCAGCTGTTCGCCCGCGACCGCATGAACGAAGGGCCCTTCCCCGAGCACTACGAGCCCTTCGAGACGCCGATCGCCAACAACCCGCTGCACCCGGACAACCCCCTGGCCAAGCACAACCCGGGAGCCCGCGTGTTCGAACGGGACCGCGAGAACTTCGGCACCTTCGAGGAGTTCCCCCACGCCGCGACCAGCTATCGCCTGACCGAGCACTTCCACTACTGGACGATGCACAACCGGCTCAACGCCATCGCCCAGCCGGAGAAGTTCGTCGAGATCGGCGCGAGCCTGGCCGAGGAACTGGGTATCGCCAAGGGCGACCGCGTGCGGGTCAGCTCCAAGCGCGGCTACATCGAGGCCGTGGCGGTGGTGACCAAGCGCATCCGTCCGCTGCAGGTCGCCGGCCAGACGGTTCACCAGGTCGGCATCCCGCTGCACTGGGGCTTCCTCGGCGAGACGAAGAAGTCCTACCTGACCAACACCCTGACGCCATCCGTCGGCGACGCCAATACCCAGACGCCGGAATACAAGTCGTTCCTGGTGCGGGTCGAGAAGCTATAGGGCCAGGGAAAGGACCAAGGAGGCGAGAATGCGAGGAGACCAGATCAACCTGCAGAACGTCATCGCCCGCTCGGCGACCCAGGAGCCCTCCCCCCAGGAGCGCAGCGGCGGCGTCGAGCGCGTGACCAAGCTGATCGACGTGTCGCGCTGCATCGGCTGCAAGGCGTGCCAGGTCGCCTGCGCCGAGTGGAACGACCTGCGCGACGAGGTGGGCAACAACGAGGGGGTCTACGACAACCCGCTCGACCTCACCCCCGACACCTGGCAGGTGATGCGCTTCGACGAGCACGAGGACGAGCAGGGCAACCTGGAGTGGCTGATCCGCAAGGACAACTGCATGCACTGCGCCGAGCCGGGCTGCCTCGAGGCCTGCCCGGCCCCCGGGGCCATCGTGCAATACGCCAACGGCATCGTCGACTTCAACTCGGAGCACTGCATCGGCTGCGGCTACTGCGTGTCGGGGTGCCCCTTCGACGTGCCGCGCATCTCGAAGAAGGATCACAAGGCCTACAAGTGCACGCTGTGCTCCGACCGGGTGTTCCACGGCCTGGAGCCGGCCTGCGTGAAGTCGTGCCCCACCGGCTCGATCATGTTCGGCACCCGCGAGGAGATGCTCGACCTGGCCGAGACCCGCACGAGCTTCCTCAAGGGTCGCGGCTTCGACAACGCCGGGGTCTACAACCCCGAAGGGGTCGACGGCACCCACGTGATCTACGTGCTGCAGCATGCCGACCGGCCGGGGCTCTACAGCCACCTGCCCGAGGACCCGCGCATCAGTCCGCTGGTCGACGCCTGGAAGGGCGTGACCAAGCCGCTGGCGTCGGTGGCGATCGGCATCTCCGCCCTGACCGGCTTCGTCCACTACGTCACCGCCGGGCCCAAGGAGCACGGCGAGGAGGACGAGGCGGCGGTGCGCGAGGACGACGCCCGCGAACGCGAACGGGAGGAACGCCCATGAGCCTGGCCAAAACGGATCCCCCACTGCAGCGCTACAGCGTCTGGAACCGGCTCAACCACTGGCTCGTCGCGATCAGCTTCGTGCTGCTGGTGTTGAGCGGGCTGCCCTTCTTCCACCCCTTCTTCTGGTCGCTGACGGCACTGTTCGGCGGGCCGACCATGACCCGCATCCTGCACCCCTACATCGGCCTGTTCATGACGCTGATGTTTCTCGTCATGGCGGTCGCCTTCTTCAAGGAGAGCCTGATCAAGCGCCGCGACCTCCAGTGGCTCAGGCAGATCCGCGACGTGCTGGCCAACCGCGACGAGCGGCTGCCGCCGGTGGGCAAGAACAACGCCGGCCAGAAGCTGGTCTACTGGCTCATGCTCGGCTGCATCGTCCTGCTGCTGGTCACCGGCCTGCTGATCTGGCAGCCCTATTTCGCCGGGGCCGTTCCCATCACGCTGCGCCGGCTGGCGTCCCTGGCGCATGCCTTCGTCGCCTTCCTCGCCATCCTCACCCTGATCATCCACGTCTACTCGGGTATCTGGGTCAAGGGCTCGTTCCAGGCCATGGTGCGCGGCCGGGTCAGCTGGGCCTGGGCGCGCCACCACCACGGCTTGTGGTACGAGGAGGAGCGCGAGAAGGCGCGCCAGCAACGCGCGATCCGCCGCCGCCACGACACGCCCACGAACCGACAGGAGTCGCCGTGACCCACGCCTTCGGCAATGCCCCCGCCGGGATGATGCAGCCCCCCGAGGTGCGCCTGCCCGACGACGATCACTTCGCCCGCCGCGCCCGGCGCCTGCAGGAGCTCGCCGGACGCGTCGCCCCGCTCGGCGACTTCCTGCGCTTCATGGCCCAGCTGGCCCAGGCCCAGCAGGTGGCCCTCAAGCGCGCCGCGCCGGCCTGGCAGCCCGAGCCCCGGGCCTTCGCCCTGGCGCTCGCGCATGGCATGCCGCCGCTCAACGTGCAGGCGCTGCGCGACACCGTCGACCTCGCGGCCGAGCTCGACGCCGTGCTGGGCGCCCTAGAGCTGCACGTCGGCGAGGCCCAGCGCCCGCTGCTCGACGCCTTGCGCCGGCAGACCCCGGAGGAGAACGAGCGGCTGGCGGACGACGTGCTCGCCGGCGCGGCCGGCGACGAGCGCACCCGCGGGCTGATGCCGCTGGTGGCCGCCGCGCTGCAGGTGGCCTGGCTGCGCCTGGCGCGCTCCCTGCCCCAGCCTCCGCCACGCCCGGTCGGCGAGGCGCGCACCCTGTGCCCCAGCTGCGGTTCGCCGCCGCTGGCCAGCGTGATCGAAGCCGACCCGCGCTACAACGGCGTGCGCTACCTGCAGTGCGGGCTGTGCGCCACCCAGTGGTACCTGGAGCGCGCCATCTGCAGCGTCTGCGAGCAGAGCGGCAAGCTCGACTACCTGAGCCTGGCGCAGGAGAGCGACGAGGCCGCGCCCCTGCCGGCCCAGGCCGAGGCCTGCGGCGACTGCGGCAGCTACCTCAAGATCTTCCCGCGCACGCTCGACGCCGGGGCCGAGCCGCTGGCCGACGACCTCGCCAGCCTCGCGCTCGACCTGCTGCTCGACGAGGAGGGACGCTACCGACGCAGCGGGGCCAACCCGCTGCTGATCGTCGAATAGCCACTCCCGCATGGACGCCCCCCGGTCGGACATGCTATGCCATAGGGATGACCCACCCCATCTGGACGGATCAGCGACCCCGGCATGGACATGACGACAATGGACGTTCGACGCAGCCTGCCCGCGGTGGACACACTGCTGGCCCACCCCCAGGTGCAGGAGGCCCGCAAGCGCTACGGCCACCGCCTCGTCCGGCGGGCCGTTCGCCAGACCCTGGACGCGATCCGCCGCGACCTGGTGCCGCCGGCTTCTTCCGCCGCCGTCGGCGTGGACGACCTGGCGCGGCGAGTACTGGAGTGCCTCGCCGAGCTGGCCCGGCCGGCCAGCCGCGCCGTGTTCAACCTCACCGGCACGGTGATCCACACCAACCTCGGCCGTGCGCCGCTCGCCGAGGCGGCCGTCGCGGCGATGACCGAGGCCGCCCGCCACCCGGTGGCGCTGGAATATGACCTCGACAGCGGCAGCCGGGGCGACCGCGACCGCCTCGTCGAGGGCCTGCTGTGCGAGCTGACCGGCGCCGAGGCGGCCACCGTGGTCAACAACAACGCCGGTGCCGTGCTGCTGGCGCTGGGCGCGCTGGCCGCCGGCCGCGAGGCGCTGATCTCGCGCGGCGAGCTGATCGAGATCGGCGGCGCCTTCCGCATGCCCGACATCATGGCCGCGGCGGGCTGTCGCCTGCGTGAGGTGGGGACCACCAACCGCACCCATGCGCACGATTTCGAGGCCGCCATCGGCGAGCACACGGGCCTGATCGTCAAGGCCCACACCTCGAACTACGCCATTACCGGCTTCACCCGCTGCGTCCCCGAGACCCGCCTGGCGGAGATCGCCCACGCCCATGGCCTGCCCTTCCTGATCGACATGGGCAGCGGCGCGCTGGCCGACTTCGCCACTCTCGATTTGCCCCACGAACCGCAGCCGGGCGACGCCATCGGCGCCGGCGCCGACGTGGTCACCTTCAGCGGCGACAAGCTGCTGGGCGGCCCCCAGGCCGGCATCCTCGTCGGCCGCCGTGACCTCATCGAGAGGATCAGGCGCCACCCGCTCAAGCGTGCCCTGCGCCTGGACAAGCTGACCCTGGCCGCGCTCGAGGCGACGCTGCGCCTCTACCGCGACAGCGACGTCCCCCAGCACGACATTCCCACCCTGGCCCTGCTGACCCGCACGGAGGACGACATCGCCGCCACCGGCGAACGGTTGTTGCCCCGGGTCGGCGAGCTGCTGGCGAGCTTCGAGGTGACGCTGGCACCCTGCGCCAGCCAGCTCGGCAGCGGCTCGCTGCCGGTGGACCGGCTGCCCAGCCGGGCGCTGGTATGGCGTTCGCGGGCCGAGAAGCGCCGCCAGCGCGAGCGCGAGATCCACCGCCTGGAGGTCGCCCTGCGCCGCCTGCCGCGTCCGGTCATTGGGCGGATCAAGGATGGCGCGCTGCTCCTCGACCTGCGCTGCCTGGAGGGAGCGCTGGCGGAAGCCGCCTTCATCGACCAGCTCGCGCAATTGCCCCGCCTCTACGACGCCACCGACGATCACGGCGAGGGGCCGCCGTGATCGTCGGTACCGCCGGCCACGTCGACCACGGCAAGACCGCCCTGATCCGTCGGCTCACCGGCATCGACACCGACCGGCTGAAGGAGGAGAAGGCGCGCGGGCTGACCATCGAGCCCGGCTTCGCCTACCCCGAGGTGGCCGACGGCATCGAGCTCGGCTTCGTCGACGTCCCCGGCCACGTGCGCTTCCTGCATCACATGCTGGCGGGCAGCGCCGGGGTCGACACGGCGCTGCTGGTGGTGGCCGCCGACGACGGCGTCATGCCGCAGACCGTCGAGCACCTGCAGATCCTGACCCTGCTGGGGCTCGATCGCGGCCTGGTGGCGCTGACCAAGGTCGACCGGGTCGACGCCGACCGCCGCCGCCGGGTGCGCGGCGAAGTCGCCGCCCTGCTGGAAGATTCGCCGCTGGCCGCGGCGCCGATCGTCGAGGTCTCGAGCCACACCGGCGAAGGCGTGGAGGCGCTACGCGACCGGCTGTGGACGCTGGCCGCCAGGCAGCCCGAGGCCCCTGCCCGCGGCCACTTCCGCCTCGCCGTCGACCGGGTCTTCAGCAAGGCCGGCGCCGGGCTGGTGGTGACCGGCACGGCCTTCGCCGGGCGGGTGCAGGCGGGAGACAGGGTGCGCCTCGAGCCTGCCGGCATCACCGCGCGAGTGCGCAGCCTGCGCCGCCAGCATCGCGAGGGCGAGTGGGCGCAGCAGGGCGACCGCGTGGCGCTCAACCTCGCCGGTGCCGACGTCAGTCACGAGGTCATGCGACGTGGCGACTGGGTCGTGGCCGAGGCGCTGGAAACGCCGCCGCTGCGACGCCTCGACGTCCAGCTGCAGCTGCTCGACGATGCACCGCCACTCAAGCACTGGTCGCCGGTGCAGGTGCACCTCGGCGTGGGCCGCTACAACGGCCGTGTCTCGCTGCTCGAGGGGCAGCGCCTGGCCCCCGGCGAGCGCATGCTGGGTCAGCTGGTACTGGAGGCACCGGTGCACGCCTGCCTCGGCGACCGCTGCGTGGTTCGCGACCCCGCGGCGGGGATCACGCTGGGCGGCGGCACGGTGCTCGAAGGCGACCCGCCGCGGCGCGGCCAGCGCCGCCCCGAACGGCTGGCCTGGCTGGCCGCGCTGGCCGAGTGCGCCGCCGCCGTGCCGCTCGACCCGACCCCGGCGCTGCGGGAGGGGCTGCGTGGCCGGCCCGGCGGCATCGACCTGCACGCCCTGGCACGCAACGCCAATGTCGAGGTGGCGGCATTGGCCGAGGCCGTGTCGGCGCTGGGAGGGGAAACGCTGACGACCGCGCAGGCCACCCGCAGCTTCTCCGCCGAGGCCATCGCGGCGCTACAGGCCCGGCTGCTCGATACCGTCACCGCCAATCACGAGCGCGAGCCCTCGATGCTCGGCACCGAACGCGCCCGCCTGCTTCGCCAGGCCATGCCCGAGCTGCCCGAAGCGACGGGCCGGCAGCTGCTGGAGCGCCTGCTCGCGGGCGGCATGCTGGAAGCCCACGGCCCCTTCGTCGCCCGGCCGGGGCATCGCGCCACGCTGGGCGAGGAGGACGAGGCCCTGTGGCAGCGGCTGGAACCGCGCATCGCCGCGGCGCGCTACCAGCCGCCGCGGGTGCGCGACCTGGCGGCGAGCGAAGGCCTCGACGAGGGCCGCATCCGCGAGGTTCTCACCGCCTGCGCTCGCCTCGGCCGGCTCTATCAGGTGCGTCGCGACCACTTCTACCCGGCCGGAACGGTGGCCGAGATGGCCGCCGTCGCGCAGTCGCTCGAGCGCGAGCACGGCCGGATCCGCGCGGCCGCCTTCCGCGACCGCCTCGGCACCGGCCGCAAGCTGGCCATTCACATCCTCGAATTCTTTGATAAGGTAGGGTTCACGCGCCGCATCGGCGACGAGCGCGTGCTACGCCACACCGACATGTGGCAGTAGGGTCGCCCGGCCCTGTCACGAGAAGTCGCTCAAGGAAGAGGATCGACCCCCGGTGGGGCGGCCAGACTTCAAATCTGGCAGGGGCTGCCAGCGGTCCCTGGTGGGTTCGACTCCCACGCTCTTCCGCCATCACCCGGCGCCGCGACGGCGGTCACCCCCGGATCACCACCCGCGTGCCGATGCGCAGCCAGGGGTCGAGCGCGCGGATCTCCTCGTTGCTGACCGCCACGCAGCCTTCGGTCCAGTCGAAGCTGCGGTGCACCTCGGGGTCGCCGCGGCCCAGGCCGTGGATGCCGATCAGCCCGCCCAGCGAGGTGGTATGCGGTGCCCGGCCATGGCGGGCGCGGTAATTCTCGATGTACCAGTACTCCTCCGGCGTGATCCTGCCGCGGCGCAGCGCCTCCTCGGCGACCTGGGCGTTGGGGTAGTCGAAGCCGAAGAACAGCCCGAAGCGCGAGGCGCGGTTGATGCGATCGACGCGGAACTCGCCCAGCGGCGTCATCGAGCTGCCCTTGGCCCGCAGCGGCGCCGCGCCGCCGGCGCCGAAGGCCAGGTGCTCGATGCGCTGGATCACGCGCTCGCCGCGCATCACCTGCACCTGGCGGCTGCGCAGGTCGATGCTGAGCCACACCTCGTCGGCCGTCAGCCCCTCGGGCATGGCCGTCGCATCCAGCGCCTGCCACAGCAGCGGCTGGCCGGCCTGCAGGCCGTCGCCATCGGGTGAGGAATCGGGAATGTTGGCCTGTGTCGCCGGCCCGAACGCGAAGAAGCCTGCCGTCAAGGCGGCAGCCTGGAAGAATGCCCTGTTCATGCAGCCCCTGCCCCATGCGTAGTAGCGTTATGCGTCGGCTTGTCACCGATCGGTCGTTATCGAGGCCTGCCGTGGCCCGCGCCATGAGGGTCATGGCGCGATTTCCTTCGACGGATGCTTCGCATGGCGGGACGAGAGGGAGCGCCAGCGGCGCTCCTGGGGTCGGCCTTGGCGGCGTGCCCATGGCCCCCGATGGCCCTCGCTCGGACCATGAGACGCATGGGTCGAATATAGCACAGGGCCGTTAAGGCGGAAGAGGGAGAGCGCCTGGTATCGTTGAAAAACGTGATCCCGCCGCTCAGGCGCTCGTGGCACGGGCGTCGGGCTGGTCCTGCGCCAGCAGCGCGACGGCCTGCCGCGCCAGGGGCGAGAGCTGGCTGCCGTCGTCACGCAGGTAGTCGACGATCTGGCGCTTCATGCTGCGGGCCCAGAACTTCTTCAGGTGGACATGGACGCGCTCGGCGGCGTCGCCGTAATGGGCGTTGTTGATGGCGATCTGGTTCGCCATGTGGATCAGGGTGTCGAGCTGGCTGCGGCTCATGGCGACATCAACCTCCGCTGGCATGGAACGCCGGCGCTGTCTCGGCGGCCGGCTGATGATAGATGACGTGGCGCCCCGGGCGGGCGAAGCCGACCAGCATCAGGCCCGCCTGACGCGCCTGCTCGATGGCGAGCGAGGTGGACGCCGATACGGCCACCAGGCAGCCGATGCCGACGGCGGCGCACTTCTGCACCATCTCGTAGCTGGCCCGGCTGGAGACCAGCACGAAGCCGTGGCGGGGCTCGAAGCGAGGCCCCACCAGGGCGCCGATCAGCTTGTCCAGGGCGTTGTGGCGGCCGACATCCTCGCGGGCCAGGCGCACCTGCCCGTCGAGGTCGCACCAGGCGGCGCCGTGGGTGGCGCCGGTCTCGCGCTGCAGCGGCTGGTGCCACTTGAGCGCCGCTAGCGCCTGCTGGATGGCGGCGTCGGCCACCGCGGGCGCCACGACCGAGGCGACCGGGCGAATCGCCTGCTCCAGCGACTCGGTGCCGCACAGCCCGCAGCCGGTGCGCCCGGCCAGGCTGCGACGGCGCTGCTTGAGCTCCATGAAGCGCTGGGTGGCGATCTCCAGGTGCACACTGACGCCGGCGGCCTCCTGCCGCAGCTCGACGCCGTAGAGCTCTTCCGGCGCCTGCAGGATGCCCTCGGTGAGGCTGAAGCCGAGGGCGAAGTCCTCGAGGTCGGCCGGGGAGGCCATCATCACCGCGTGGGAGATGCCGTTGTAGACCAGTGCCACCGGCGTCTCCACCGCGACGCTGTCCTCCAGGCGCTCGGCGCTGCCGCCCCGGCGCACGTCCACCGGGGCCCGGCAGCGACTGTGGTCGTCACTCATTCGCACGCTCCGCGGGGGGCCGGCTTGCGCCCGCCTCGTCCTTGCCGCCGCGCAGCAGCCCGAGCTGCAGCCGGTCGAAGCTCTGGAACTGCTGCTGCCAGGCGGACGGCTGGCTGACCTTCTCGACCTGCACGGCGGTCACCTTGTATTCCGGGCAGTTGGTCGCCCAGTCGGAGCTGTCGGTGGTGATCACGTTGGCCCCGCTGCCCGGATGGTGGAAGGTAGTGTAGACGACCCCCGGCGGCATGCGCTCGCTGATCCGCGCGCGCAGCACCGTCTGGCCGGCGCGGCTGGTGATGCCGACCCAGTCGCCGTCGCGCACGCCGCGCAGCTCGGCGTCGGCGGGGTGCAGCTCGAGCACGTCCTCGTCGTGCCAGGCCTGGTTGTCGGTGCGCCGGGTCTGGGCGCCGACGTTGTACTGGGAGAGGATGCGCCCGGTGGTCAGCAGCAGAGGGAAGCGGCGGTTGCTGAGCTCGTCGCTGGCCACGTAGTCGGTGATGGCGAACTGACCGAGGCCGATGGGGAAGTCCTCGATGTGCATGGTCGGGGTGCCCTTGGGGTGGACCTCGTTGCACGGCCACTGGATGCTGCCCAGCTCGTCGAGGCGCGCGTAGCTGACGCCGCTGAAGCTCGGCGTGAGGCTGGCGATCTCGTCCATGATCTGCGCCGGGTGGTCGTAGTGCATGGGGTAGCCCAGTGCATTGGCCAGATCCACCGTCACCTCCCAGTCCTGCTTGCCGGCCAGCGGCGGCATCACCTTGCGCACGCGGTTGATGCGCCGCTCGGCGTTGGTGAAGGTGCCGTCCTTCTCCAGGAAGGAGGAGCCCGGCAGCAGCACGTGGGCGAACTTGGCCGTCTCGTTGAGGAAGATGTCCTGCACGATCAGGCACTCCAGCGAGCGCAGCGCCTGTTCGACGTGCTGGGTGTTGGGGTCGGACTGGGCGATGTCCTCGCCCTGCACGTAGAGCGCCTTGAAGTCGCCGGCGATGGCGGCATCGAACATGTTGGGGATGCGCAGCCCCGGCTCGTCGTCGATGGGCACGCCCCAGGCCGCCTCGAAGCGCTGGCGCACGGCGGGGTCGGCGACGTGCTGGTAGCCCGGCAGCTCGTGGGGGAAGGAGCCCATGTCGCAGGAACCCTGCACGTTGTTCTGCCCGCGCAACGGGTTGACGCCCACCCCCTCGCGGCCGATGTTGCCGGTGGCCATGGCCAGGTTGGCGATGCCCATCACCATGCTCGAGCCCTGGCTGTGCTCGGTGACGCCGAGGCCGTAGTAGATCGCGCCATTGGGCGCGCTGGCGTAGGTGCGCGCGGCACGGCGCACCTGCTCGGCCGGCACGCCGGTGATCGCCTCGACGTTCTCCGGCGCGTGGCGCGGATCGAGGATGAACTCGCGCCAGGCCTGGTAGCCCGACTCGTCGCAGCGCTTGGCGATGAACTCGCGATCCTCGAGCCCTTCGCTGATCACCACGTGGGCCAGGGCGTTGATCATCGCCACGTTGGTGCCGGGGCGCAGGGCGAGGTGCTGGGCGCCGCGATGGTGCGGCGTCTTGAGCAGGTCGATGCGGCGCGGGTCGACGACGATCAGCTCGGCACCCTGGCGCAGGCGTTTGCGCATCTGCGAGGCGAACACCGGGTGGGCATCGGTGGGGTTGGCGCCGATGACCACGATGGCGTCGGCCTTCATCACCGAGTCGAAGGTCTGGGTGCCGGCGGACTCGCCGAGGGTCGCCTTGAGGCCGAAGCCGGTGGGCGAATGACACACCCGCGCGCAGGTGTCGGTGTTGTTGTTGTGGAACGCCGCGCGCACCAGCTTCTGCACCAGGTAGGTCTCCTCGTTGGTGCAGCGCGACGAGGTGATACCGCCGATGCTCTCGCGGCCGTGCCTGGCCTGGATCGCCTTGAGCCGCTCGGCGGCGAAGGCGATCGCCTCCTCCCAGCCCACCTCGCGCCAGGGCTGGTCGATCGACTCGCGGATCATCGGCGTCTTGAGCCGGTCGGGGTGGGTGGCGTAGCCGAAGGCGAAGCGGCCCTTGACGCAGGAGTGGCCGTGATTGGCGTCGCCGCCCTTGTACGGCACCATGCGCACCACCCGGTCGCCCTGCATCTCGGCCTTGAACGAGCAGCCCACGCCGCAGTAGGCGCAGGTGGTCACCACGCTGTGCTCCGGCTGGCCCTGCTCGATCACCGACTTCTCCATCAGCGTCGAGGTCGGGCAGGCCTGCACGCAGGCGCCGCAGGAGACGCATTCGGAGTCCATGAACGCCTCGCTCTGCCCGGCGGCGACCTTGGACTCGAAGCCGCGCCCCTCGATGGTCAGGGCAAAGGTGCCCTGCACCTCGTTGCAGGCGCGCACGCAGCGCGAACAGACGATGCACTTGCTGGGGTCGAAGCTGAAGTAGGGGTTGGAGTCGTCGGTCTCGGCGTCCAGGTGGTTGTCGCCGTCGAAGCCGTAGCGCACCTCGCGCAGGCCCACCGCGCCGGCCATGTCCTGCAGCTCGCAGTCGCCGTTGGCCGGGCAGGTCAGGCAGTCCAGCGGGTGGTCGGAGATGTAGAGCTCCATCACGTTGCGGCGCAGCTTGGCCAGCCGCGCGTTCTGCGTGGTGACCCGCATGCCGGCCTCGACCGGCGTGGTACAGGAGGCCGGCAGCCCGCGCTTGCCCTCGATCTGCACCGCGCATAGGCGGCACGAGCCGAACGCCTCGAGGTTGTCCGAGGCGCACAGCTTGGGGATGTTGATGTCGGCCAGCGCCGCGGCGCGCAGCACCGACGTACCCTCGGGCACGCTGATCTCGGTGCCATCGATCTCGAGACTGACGAGGGTCTCGGAGAGACGCGCCGGGGTGCCGTAGTCGCGCTCCGGCGAAAGGTGCCGGGGGTCGAGCGCCTGCTTGGGATCGTAATAGTGCAACATGTCGTACCTCCTCCCGCTCAACGCTGCGAGGCGTCGCGCTGCAGGTCTTCGGGAAAGTGTTTCATCACGCTCTGCACGGGGAACGGCGTCATGCCGCCCATGGCGCAGAGGGAGCCGTCGACCATGGTTTCGCACAGGTCGGCAAGCAGTTCGAGATTGGCCTCGCGCCGTTCGCCCGCACGGATGCGGTCGATCACCTCGACGCCGCGCACCGCGCCGATACGGCAGGGGGTGCACTTGCCACAGGACTCCACGGCGCAGAACTCCATGGCGAAGCGCGCCTGCTCGGCCATGTCCACCGTGTCGTCGAACATCACCACGCCGCCGTGGCCGACCCCCGCGCCGACCTCGGCGTAGGCCTCGTAGTCGAGCGGCAGGTCCCACTGGCTCTCGGGCAGGTAGGCACACAGCGGACCGCCCACCTGCACCGCGCGCAGCGGCCGCCCGCTGGCGGTGCCGCCGCCGAAGTCGTCGATCAGCTGGCGCAGGGTAGTGCCGAAAGCGAGTTCCACCAACCCGCCGCGCTTGACGTTGCCGGCCAGCTGCAGCGCCAGGGTGCCCCGCGAGCGGCCCATGCCGTAGTCGGCGTAGGCTTGCCCGCCGCGGGCGAGGATGAACGGCACCGCCGCCAGCGACAGCACGTTGTTGACCACGGTGGGCTGGCCGAACAGGCCCTCGAGCGCCGGTAGCGGCGGCTTGAAGCGCACCATGCCGCGCTTGCCCTCGAGGCTCTCGAGCAGCGAGGTCTCCTCGCCGCAGATGTAGGCGCCGGCACCCAGACGCACCTCGAGTTGGAAGGCACGGCCGCTGCCGAGGATGTCGTCGCCGAGATAGCCGGCGGCCTCGGCGCGGGCGATGGCCGCGTTGAAGATCGCATGGGCCAGGGGATACTCCGAACGCAGGTAGACGTAGCCCTGGGTGGCGCCCACGGCGAGGCCGGCGATGGCCATGCCCTCGATCAGCAGGTAGGGGTCGCACTCCATGACCAGGCGATCGGCGAAGGTCCCGGAATCGCCCTCGTCGGCGTTGCAGACGATGTACTTCTGCGCGGCGGGGGCGTCGAGCACGGTCTGCCACTTGATGCCGGTGGGGAACGCCGCCCCGCCGCGGCCGCGCAGGCCGGAGGCCTTGACCTCGTCGACGATGGCCTGGGGCGAGCGCGCCAGCGCCTGTTCCAGGCCGCGGAAGCCGTCATGGGCGCGGTAGTCGTCGAGGGAGAGCGGATCGGTGATACCGATCCGCGCGAAGGTGAGGCGCTGCTGGGCCTGCAGGTAGGGAATCGCCGCGGTCGGCCCCTGGCACAAGGGGGTCAGCGTGCCGCCCTCGGTCAGCCCGGCGTCGAACAGGCCGGCCACGTCCTCGGGCGCCACCGGCCCGTAGGCGACGCGCCCGGCGGCGGTCTCGACCTCGACCAGCGGCTCCAGCCAGAACAGCCCGCGCGAGCCGTTGCGCACCAGCTCGACCTCGGCGCCGCGGGCGGCGGCCTCGGCCTCGATGCGCTCGGCCACCTCGTCGGCGCCCAGCGCCAGCGCCGTGGTCTCGCGCGGCACGTAGATGCGTACGCTCATCAGCCCACCTCCAGCACTTGCACGCTCAGTTCGTCGACCAGGCGATCGAATTTCTCGGGCGTGACCCGACCCAGGATGCGGTCGCCGACCCGCAGCGACGGGCCGCAGGCACAGTTGCCCAGGCAGTAGACCGGCTCCAGGGTGATCTCGCGATCGGCGGTGGTCTGGTGATAGTCGATGCCGAGGGTCTCCCGGGCGTATTGCTCCAGTGCCCGGGAGCCGCGCGCCTGGCACGCTTCGGCACGGCAGAGCTGCACCACGTGCCGCCCCGGCGGCGCGCTGCGGAAGTGGTGGTAGAAGCTGATCACGCCGTGCACCTCGGCCCGGGTCAGCTGCAGCGATTCGGCGATGATCGGCACCGCCTCGCGGGGGATGTAGCCGCAGCGGTCCTGAACCGCGTGCAGGATGGGAAGCAGGGCCCCGGGCTTGTGCTTCAGGGCGTCGATCTCGTCCCGCACCAGCTGGGGGGACCACGGTTGGAATGTGCTGTTGAGCATGGCCTGGCCTCGAAGCGAACGTGGCGCGCGGCCCCCGCGTCGCCACGTTCGAAGCTGCTGGTTATGGTCTAGTTATGTACTACAGTGCATATATTGGTTACGCTGCCTGTCGTATCACATGTTCTTGCGTACTTGTGAAGGTAGCAGCACTGCTTTCGTTTCGAAATATGAAAAACACAGCATATGAAACGCATCCGAATCGAGCCGGCCTGGTCCTTCACCGACGAGGCGGGTAACCGCCTGGATCCCCAGCTGTTCGGGCTGCTACAGGGGATCCATCGCAGCGGCAAGCTGACCGCGGCCGCCGCCGAGGCGGGCATCTCCTACCGCCATGCCTGGAACCTGCTCAACAAGTGGGCGGACTTCTTCGGCGTGGCGCTGGTGGCGATGCAGAAGGGCCGCGGGGCGCGGCTGACGCCGCTGGGCGACAAGCTGCTGTGGGCCCGCCAGCGGGTCTCCGCGCGGCTCGGTCCGCAGCTCGAGAGCCTGGGCTCGGAGCTCAACCTCGAGCTGCAGCAGCTGCTCGAGGGGGTCGAACCGGTGCTGCGCGTGCACGCCAGCCACGGCTATGCGGTGGCGCTGCTGCCGCGCTTCGCCAGCGACTTCCAGCTCGACCTGCAGTACTGCAGCCCCGCGGAGGCCCTGGCCGCGCTCAATCGCGGCGCCTGCGACGTGGCCGGCTACCACATGCCCACCTCGGCCACCCAGGGCCCGCTGATGCAAGGTTATCGTCGCCAGCTGCGTCCGCGCAGCCACTGCATCATCCGCTTCATCACCCGCCGCCAGGGGCTCATGGTGAGGCCGGACAATCCCCGGGGCATCACCGGCCTGGCCGACCTGACGCGCGACGACGTGCGCTTCATCAATCGCCAGAAGGCCTCGGGCACCCGCGCCCTGCTCGACATCCTGCTGCGCGACGCCGGGCTCTCGTCCCAGCGTATACCCGGTTTCGAGCTGGAGGAGTACACCCACTCCGCCGTGGCCGCCTATATCGCCGCCGGCATGGCCGACGTCGGCTTCGGCGTGGAGGCCGCCGCGCACCAGTTCGGCCTGGGTTTCCTGCCCCTGGCCGACGAACACTACCTGCTGGTGTGCCAGCGCAGGAGCCTCGCCGATCCCAGCGTCAGGCGCCTGCTCGAGATGATCCGCAGCGAGCCTTTCCTGCAGGCCGTCAGCGAGCTGCCCGGCTACACGCCGAACCGCTGCGGCGAGGTGTGCAGCGTCGATGAGCTGTTCGCCGGCACCCGGCCCTCCTGAGCCCGGCCGGGCTCAGAACTCGACCACCACGTTGCCCAGCGGCTTGCTGCAGCAGGAGAGGATGTAGCCCTCGGCGACGTCCTCGTCGGTGATGCCGCCGTTGTGCTCCATGTCCACCTGGCCGGAGGCGAGCGGCACCCGGCAGGTGCCGCAGATGCCCATGCCGCAGGCCTTGGGGATGTGCAGGCCCAGCTTGGCGGCGGCGGCGTGCACCGTCTCGCCCGGCTGGATGCGCACGCTCTTGCCGCTGGCGCTGAACTCCACCGTCAGCGCTTCGGCCAGGTCCGGCTCCTCGGCACCGGCCATCTCGGCGAGCTCGAGCGCCTCCTCCTGCACCTCGACCGGCGTGGCGCCGAACGACTCCTCGTGGTAACGGCTCATGTCGAAGCCGTTCTCCTTGAGCAGGTGCTTGATGGCGTTCATGTAGGGCGTGGGGCCGCAGCAGAAGATCTCGCGCTCGAGGAAGTCGGGGGCCATCAGCTCGAGCATCGCCTGGCTGAGGTAGCCACGGAAGCCGGACCAGATCTCGCCCAGCTCGTCGCTGCGCTCGCAGACGATATGCAACTTGAACTCGGGGATGCGCGAGAAGATGTGCTCCAGCTCGCGGTGATAGATGATGTCCCTGGGGGTGCGCGCGCTGTGCACGAACTCGATGTCCACGGCGGCGTTGGTGTCGAAGTACCAGCGCACCATGGACATCAGCGGCGTGATGCCCACCCCGCCGGAGAGCATCAGGATCTTCTCCGCCGGGTAGTCGATGGCGTTGAAGTTGCCGACCGGGCCGTGCACCGCCAGCTCGTCGCCGGACTTGAGGTTGTCGTGGAGCCAGTTGGATACCTTGCCGCCGGGAACCCGCTTGACGGTGATCGAGAAGCTGTAGGGCACCGACGGCGAGCTGGAGATGGTGTAGGAGCGCATGATCGGCTCGCCATCGATCTCCAGCTCCAGGGTCACGAACTGCCCCGGCTTGAAGAAGTACAGCACCGGCTGCTCGGCCATGAAGCAGAAGGTGCGGACGTCCCAGGTTTCCTGGATCACCTTGACGCAGCGCACCAGGTGGCGGCCGTTGGTCCAGGTCTGGGTCGTGACGGGGTTGAGAAAGTTCATGTTCATGTCGAATCGCCTGGCATTGATCAGCGTGGAAGGCTCCGACTGCGGAACACCGCCTGCCGTTGAACGAATTCTGCGCCAGGCGGCAAGGCCCCGACTTGCCTGACTGCGACACGGACATGCCCATGACTCCCAGTGGCCGGCCCATTTCTCGTCGTGCGCGTCGCGCCTGACATCATGGCTGTCGCCGGCAGACAACTGGGCGCCCCGCGGCTGATCCACACTCGCCGTAATCACGAACCGGCAGCCGACACAATCACAACGCCGATCCACTGACGACATCAACAATCCAACCGATGCCGCAGCCGCGGCCAGTAATGAGGAAGTTTCCATGGACACACCCTCCCCGGCCCCCCTCGACGACCCCCTGGATCCGGCGCGTCAGGCCGCCGCCGCCATGCTGGCCGAGCGCGCACGCAACGTCTCGCTGCCCCAGCCCTTCTACAACGATGCCCGGCTGTTCGCCCTGGACATGCAGGAGATCTTCGGCAAGGAGTGGCTGTTCGCCGGCATGACCTGCGAGATCCCCGCCAAGGGCAACTACATGACCCTGCAGGTCGGCGACAATCCGGTGATCATCGTGCGCGGCGACGGCGGCACCATCCATGCCTTCCACAACGTCTGCCGTCACCGCGGCTCGCGGCTGTGCGTCAGCGACAAGGGCAAGGTCGCCAAGCTGGTCTGCCCCTACCACCAGTGGACCTACGAACTCGACGGCCGCCTGCTGTTCGCCGGCAGCGACATGGGCCAGGGCTTCGACCTTGGCGCCTACGGCTTGAAGCCGGTCCAGGTGCGCACCGGCGGCGGCTTCATCTTCATCAGCCTGGCCGACCAGCCGCCGGCGATCGACGACTTCCTGGTCACCCTGGAGCACTACCTCGAACCCTACGAGATGGGCAACCTCAAGGTCGCGGTGGAGTCGAACATCGTCGAGCAGGCCAACTGGAAGCTGGTGATCGAGAACAATCGCGAGTGCTACCACTGCAACGGCGCCCACCCGGAGCTGCTCAACTCGCTGCAGGAGTTCGACGACACCGACGACCCGCGCGCCACGCCCGCCTACAAGGCGCTGGTGGCGAAGAAGCAGGCCGACTGGGACGATCAGCAGATACCCTGGCAGCTCAAGCGCTTCGGCAAGCGCAACCGGCTGACCCGCACGCCGCTGCTGGATGGCGTGGTCTCGATGACCATGGACGGCAAGCCGGCCTGCGCCAAGCTGATGGGCCGCCTGACCAGCCCCGACATGGGCTCGCTGCGCATCCTGCACCTGCCCAACTCCTGGAACCACTTCATGGGCGACCACGCCGTCGTGTTCCGCGTGCTGCCGCTGGGCCCGCAGGAGACCCTGGTGACCACCAAGTGGCTGGTGCACAAGGACGCGGTGGAGGGCGTCGACTACCGACCCGAGGAGATGCGCCGCGTGTGGGACGCCACCAACGCCCAGGACAAGCGCCTGGCCGAGGAGAACCAGCGCGGCATCAACTCCAAGGCCTACGAGCCGGGCCCCTACTCGGAGACCTACGAGTTCGGCGTGATCGACTTCATCGACTGGTACAGCGAGCGGATGCAGGAGAACCTCGGCCACAGCGCGCCCCACCTGCAGCTGGTGAGAAGCTAGCCCGCTCCCTGCGTTTCAGGAAAGCAATCGCCCCCGGCCTCGGCCGGGGGCGATGCGTTTGCGCTCGGGGTCACGGCCACGGCCGCCGCGGCGTCAGCCCACGGCTGGCCGCAGATGCCGTGCCAGCGCCTCGCGCACCTCGGGCAGCATGACGCCGGCCTGGGCCTCCAGCTCGGCGACCAGCGCCGCCAGGCCGGGTACCCCCGCCTCGGCCTGGCGCTGGGCGGCAAGCCGGGCGCAGGTGTCGGCATCGGCGTCGACAGGCAGGTCGACGCCCAGTGCCACCAGGCGCTCGCGAAAGTCCTGCGCATCGATCAGATCGGCGAACATCATCTTCCTCACCTCCCGCTGCCGTTGCCGTCGCTTTTTTCGCTAGATTACCCGCTCTGTCGACAGGCGGCCACGCTGCCGTGGGGGGTCGAAATCCAGAAATGACTCGCCGCACCTTCTTCAAGGTGCGGCGTCGGCCAACCGGCTTCCTCTCCTGACTTACGCGGCCACGCTGCCGTGGGGGTCGATGACGAATTTCTTCGCTGCCCCACCGTCGAAGTCGGCATAGCCCTGCGGCGCCTGGTCCAGGCTGATCATCTGCACGTTGACCGCATCGGCAATCCTGATCTTGTCGAACAGGATCGCCTGCATCAGCGGGCGATGGTACTTCATCACCGGGCACTGGCCGGTATGGAAGGAGTGCGACTTGGCCCAGCCGAGGCCGAAGCGCATGCTCAGCGCGCCCTGCTTGGCGGCATCGTCGACGGCACCCGGATCCTCGGTCACGTAGAGGCCCGGGATGCCGATCTGGCCACCCGCCCGGGTCATCTGCATCGCCGAGTTGAGCACGGTGGCCGGCGCCTCCTTGCCGTGGTTGCAGCCGCAGGCGTGGGCCTCGAAGCCGACGCAGTCGACGAAACAGTCGACCTCGCGCTCGCCGAGGATCGCCTCGAGCTTGTCGGCCATGTCACCGTCCTGGGTCAGGTCGATGGTCTCGCAGCCGAAGCTGCGCGCCTGGGCCAGGCGCTCCTCGATCATGTCGCCGACGATCACGCAGGCCGCCCCCAGCAGCTGGGCCGAGGCCGCCGCCGCCAGCCCCACCGGGCCGGCCCCGGCGATGTAGACGGTGCTGCCCGGGCCGACGCCGGCGGTGACGCAGCCGTGGAAACCGGTGGGGAAGATGTCGGAGAGCAGGGTCAGGTCGCGGATCTTCTCCATGGCCTGGTCCGCGTCGGGGAACTTCAGCAGGTTGAAGTCGGCGTAGGGCACCATGACGTATTCGGTCTGGCCGCCGACCCAGCCGCCCATGTCGACGTAGCCGTAGGCGGCGCCGGGGCGCGCCGGGTTGACGTTGAGGCAGATGCCCGTGCGCCCTTCCTTGCAGTTGCGGCAGCGCCCGCAGGCGATGTTGAAGGGTACCGAGACCAGGTCGCCCGGCTTGATGAATTCGACGTCGCGCCCGCATTCGATCACCAGGCCGGTGATCTCGTGGCCCAGCACCAGGCCGGCGGGCGCCGTGGTGCGACCGCGCACCATGTGCTGGTCGCTGCCGCAGATGTTGGTGGTGACCACCTTGAGGATCACGCCGTGGTCGCACTTGCGATTGCCCAGGGCGAGTTCGGGGTAGGGGATGGCTTCGACGTCGACCTTGCCCGGGCCCTGGTAGACGACGCCGCGATTGGCTTGGCTCATGGCTGGCTCCTTACGTTGTTATGCGGCTGGCCGGGCAGAACCCGGCAGCGGGGATGGCGAGAGGCCACCGAGCCAGCCTACGCCACACCTCGCACGCCACGTATTCGCACAGGCGACGCCGCCATGCGTGATATCGCCATGCCCCGTGCCGCATCAGATAACCGCAGGTCGCTTTCACGACACCGCCAGCGGGCGGCGGGCCCAACAATGGCTGACCCGGGTGCGTAGCCGCAGCCGGCACCAAGCGCAAGACAAAAAACAATCAGCGAGGAACCCCCATGAAGCATGACGATGCGCCGATCCTCTCGCCCGGGCAGGACAACGCCCAGGTGCTGGGGATGGATTTCCATCATCCCGTCTTCCCCCTCTCGGCCCTGGCCATCCTGGGCTTCATCCTCTACGCCCTGATCTATCCCGACGCCGCCAACAGCCATCTCACCGCGGCCCGCGGCTGGTCGATCGAGTACTTCGACTGGCTGTTCATGATCGCCGGCAACCTGTTCGTTGTGCTGTGCCTGGCGCTGATCGCCATGCCGGTGGGGCGTATCCGCCTGGGCGGCAGCGAGGCCCGGCCGGAGTACTCGACCACCTCCTGGTTCGCCATGCTGTTCGCCGCCGGCATGGGCATCGGCCTGATGTTCTGGAGCGTGGCCGAGCCGGTGGCCTACTACACCGACTGGTACGGCACCCCGCTCAATACCGCGGCGCATACCCCGGCCGGGGCCAGTGCGGCGATCGGCGCCACCATGTTCCACTGGGGGCTGCACCCCTGGGCGATCTACGGCGTGGTGGGCCTGTCGCTGGCCTTCTTCGCCTACAACCGCGGCCTGCCGCTGACCCTGCGCTCGGCCTTCACGCCGATCCTGGGCGAGCGCGTGCGCGGCTGGTTCGGCCACGTCATCGACATCGTCGCGGTGCTGGCCACCATCTTCGGCCTGGCCACTTCGCTGGGCTTCGGCGCCTCCCAGGCGGCGGGTGGCCTCAACTACCTGTTCGACGTGCCCAACACCATCGGCACCCAGCTCGCCATCATCGTGGTGGTCACCGCCGTGGCGCTGTTCTCGGTGTGGCGCGGCATCGACGGCGGCGTCAAGCTGTTCTCCAACATCAACATGGTGATCGCCCTGGCGCTGCTCGCCTTCGTGCTGGTGACCGGCGGCGTGCTGCTGTTCGTCAACAACCTGTGGCACACCGCCCTGGCCTACGCCAACCACATCGTGCCGCTGTCCAACTGGATCGGTCGCGACGACACCACCTGGTACCACGGCTGGACGGTGTTCTACTGGGCCTGGTGGATCTCCTGGTCGCCCTTCGTCGGCATGTTCATCGCGCGGGTCTCCCGCGGGCGCACGGTGCGTGAGTTCCTGACCGCCGTGCTGGTGGTGCCGACCCTGGTCACCCTGGTGTGGATGAGCGTCTTCGGCGGCACCGCCCTCGACCAGTCGGCCGCCGGCGTCGGCGCCCTGGCCGACGGCATCAGCGACGTCTCGCTGGCAATGTTCCAGATGCTCGAGCACCTGCCGTTGACCACCCTGACCTCCAGCCTGGCGATCCTGCTGGTGCTGATCTTCTTCATCACCTCGTCGGATTCCGGCTCGCTGGTGATCGACAACATCACCGCCGGCGGCAAGACCGACGCGCCCCGCGGCCAGCGCGTGTTCTGGGCGGTGCTGGAAGGCGTGATCGCCGGCATCCTGCTCTATGGCGGCGGCAGCACCGCGCTGGGCGCGCTGCAGGCCGGCGCGGTAGCCACCGGGTTGCCCTTCACCCTGGTGCTGCTGGGCATGGCGTTCTGCCTGGTCAAGGGGCTGCGCGAGGAGCAGCGCGGCCTGGCGGCGGCCAGGCCGGCCTGACGACGGCAACGCTCCAACGCAACGACCCCGGCCAAGGCCGGGGTCGTTGCTTGATGGGGGCGGGCGCAAGCCTACCGCAGCACACCCTCCTCCTTGAGCAGCTTGAAGATCGCCTCGGCGCCCTGCTCCGGGGTCGCGTCGGTCAGTACCTGGCCACCGCCGCCCTCGGCCTTGGCCGCCGCGGCCTTGAAGCGCTCCCGCGCCGAGGTCGCCTTGACGATCTTGAGCCGCTTGGGGCGCTTGCGGGCCGGCGACACCTTCCATTCCGGCATGGCCTCGTCCCACGTCATCGCCGCGGCTTCGGTCTCGATCGCACCGCGCCGGGCCGGGCCGAAGGCGCTCTGGCGCGCCGCCGACGCGGCGGCGTCGACGGTGACGATGGCCGGCAGGCGCACCTGAAGGCGACGCCGCTGGCCGCGCGGCAGGGCCTGGAGCAGCGTGGCCACGCCATCCTCGACCTTTTCCACGGCGGCCAGACCACCGACCAGCGGCCAGCCCAGGCGTTCGGCCAGCAGGTAGGGCAGCATGCCGGAACCCTCGCCCTGCTCGGCGCGCTCGCCGGCGATCACCAGCTGCGGCCGCGCGTCGCCGAGCGTGCCGGCCAGGGCGTCAAGCACGTCGGCCCCTTGCGGCTGCTCGATCAGGGTCAGGGCCGGCAGGCCCATGCCCAGATAGCCACGCAGGGCGCCCTCGCTCTGTTCGTCCAGCGCACCGGCGTGCAACAGGGTGACTCGCGCCTCGTCGAGGGTCAGGGCCAGCTCCACGCCGCGGGCGTCCTGGTCGGCTCGCCGCGCACGGCCGGTCACGGGGTGTCGGCCGACCGAGACCAGCACTGCCACCTCGAGTGCCGATTGTTTCGGTTTCTTGACTTCATCGACCTCAGGCCGCATCGCGCTTCTCCTCTCGTTGCCGCTGCACCTTCTCGACCAGCGCCGCGAGTATGCTCGCCGCGTCGCCGATCACCGCCAGGTCGGCGCGCTTGATCATGTCGCATCCCGGGTCGAGATTGATGGCCACCACCTTGTCGCAGCTCTGGATGCCCTGCAGGTGCTGGATGGCACCGCTGATGCCCACCGCCAGGTAGACCCTCGCGGTGACCCAGGTGCCGGTGGCGCCCACCTGGCGGTCGCGCGGCATGAAGCCGTCGTCCACCGCCACCCGCGAGGCGCCCTCGGTCGCTCCCAGCACCTCGGCGGCGTGATGGAAGCCCTCCCAATCCTTGACGCCGTTGCCGGCGGAGAGGATGAATTCGGCCTCGGACAGGGCCACGCCGGCCGGATCGACGGCGACCGGCCCCAGGTCCTCGATCCTCGCCAGCAGCGGGGGCAGCGGCTGCGCCAGGGCCAGCGCCTGGGCGGCATGGCGGGTCTCGGCGACGGGTTCGGCGCATTCGGCCAGCGCCAGCACCACACGCGGCAGGGCGCGCTGGATGTCGCTGGTACCGGCGGCACCGCGCCCGGTGCAGCGCCAGCCCAGCGCCGCCGTCTCGTCCGGCTCGATCTGCCAGACACTGGTGGCGGGCCGCTCCCGCAGGCGCGCCGCCAGTCGCCGCCCCAGATCGGCGCCCCCCAGCTTCGAGTCGGGCAGCAGCCAGTGGCGCGGGGCGAAGGCGTCCTCGACGGCGGAGAGCGCCGCCAGACGGGCCTCCGGGGCGTAGCCGTCGAAGGCGTCGCCATCCAGTGCGATCAGCCGATCGACGCCGGCGTCACCCAACCCTACCGCCTCCAGTTCGGCGCCTCCTTCGCGCTCCTGGCCGGCGAAGACCACCGCCAGCACCGCGCCCGGCCGCTCACCGTCGGCATCGGCCAACTGCCGGGCCAGGCCGAGCAGGTCGCGGTCGTGGCTGGAGAGGCGCCCGCCGGGCAGGTCCGGTACCACCGCGACCAGGAACGCCGGTTCATCGATCGTCACCTGGCGACGACTCTCCTTCGCCTGCGCCGCCGCGCCGGGTGCGGCGTGGCCGCCCTGCTGGGCGCCGCTGCGGTCGATGCGCTTGACCCCGTTGGGTCCGACGAAGCCCACCGCATGGGGATTCCGGCGGATCACCCCGTTAGGGCCCATCCACTCGGTCGCGGCGGTGCCTTCGCCAAGCTCCGCCAGCACGCTGAGATGGTCGGGATGCAGGCGATTGCGGGCGATCCACTCCTTGCGCGGATCGCGGCGGATGATCTCGCTCATGGTGTCACCTCCTTCACCACGGAACGGGCCTCGGCGACAGGCTGCGGGTCACGGGCGCTATCGTGGCCGGAGTGAGCGGGGCGCTCCACCAGGGCATCGGCCACCAGCTCGGCGATGTCGCGCACCTCGGCGCTGGCATCGACCACCCCCTCGAGCATGGCGGTGCACTGCGGGCAGCCCACTGCGACCAGCTCGGCGCCGGTCTCCTTGACGTCATTCATGCGCATGTCGGGAATCCGCTGCTTGCCGGGTATGTCGGTGATCGGCGCCCCGCCGCCGCCGCCGCAGCAGCGCGAGCGGAACCCCGAACGCGCCATCTCGGCGACCTCGATGCCCAGCGCCCTGAGCACGTTGCGCGGCGCCTCGTACTCGCCGTTGTAGCGGCCGAGATAGCAGGGGTCGTGATAGGTGACCGTGCCGCCCTTCCAGGGCGCGAAGTGCAGCCGGCCCGCCTCGAATAGCTCGGCGATATAGGTGCTGTGATGGCGCACCTCGTATACGCCACCCAGCGCGCCGTACTCGTTGCCGAGCACGTGGAAGCTGTGCGGGTCGCAGGTGACGATGTGCTGGAAGCGATACTGCGACAGGGTCGCGATGTTGCGCCGGGCGAGCGACTGGAAGGTCGCCTCGTCGCCCAGCCGCCGCGCCACGTCGCCGCTGTCGCGCTCCTCGTTGCCGAGCACGGCGAAATCGACCTCGGCGGCGCGCAGCACCTTCACCAGGGCCCGCAGCGTGCGCTGGTTGCGCATGTCGAAGACGCCGTCGCCGAGCCACAGCAGCACATCGACCTGCCCCACGTCGCGCATCAGCGGCAGGTTGAGGTCCGCCGCCCAGTGCAGGCGCGAGCCGGGGTCGAAGCCGCCGGGGTTGTCGGTGGCGATCAGGTTGTCGAGCACCTCGGCGCCCTTGCCCGGCGTGTTGCCGTGCTCCAGGGTCAGGAAGCGGCGCATGTCGACGATGGCGTCGACATGCTCGATCATCATCGGGCACTCCTCGACGCAGGCGCGGCAGGTGGTGCACGACCACAGTGTCTCGGCGTCCACCAGCGCGGTGCCTTCACGCGCCACGATGGGGCCGTGGGGGTCCCCGGCATGTTCCCCCACCGGCTTGCCGGGGTAGGGAGAACCGGCATAGTGGGCATCGCTGCCGCCGGCCATGCCGACGACCATGTCCTGGATCAGCTTCTTGGGGTTGAGCGGCTGGCCGGCGGCGAAGGCCGGGCAGGCCGCCTCGCAACGACCGCACTGCACGCAGGCATCGAAGCCGAGCAGCTGGTTCCAGGTGAAGTCGCTGGGCGTCTCGACGCCGAGCGGGGCCTTGGGGTCGTTCAGGTCCAGCGCCTTGAGGCCGGTGGAGCGCTTGCCCTCACCGAAGCGCTCGGGGCGGCGATGGAAGGCCAGGTGCAGGGCGCCGGCGAAGGCGTGCTTCATCGGCCCGCCCCAGGTCATGCCGAAGACCATCTCGCCCAGCCCCCACACCAGCACCGCGGCCAGCGCCAGGGCGAGGATCCCGCTGCCCGTGCCTTCGGGAAGGACGCCCACCGTCGGCAGGGTGAGCAGGAACACGCTCAGCGAGAACGCCATCAGGCTCTTCGGCAGCCGCATCCAGGGCCCCCTGGAGAGCCGCGCCGGCGGGTTGCGCCGTCGTCTGGCGACGAACAGGCTGCCGACGAACATCAGCGCACTGGCGGCCAGCAGCAGCCCGCCCAACAGCGGGTTGGCGAACCCCAGGCCATGTACCAGGATCATCAACACGGCGGCGGCGACGAAGCCGCCGGCGGTGGCCACGTGGGTGTTGGACATCACCTTGTCGCGTGCCACCACGTGGTGCAGGTCCACCAGGTAGCGCCGCGGCATGGCGGCGAGCCCCTGGATAACGGGGACCGGCGACGGCCGTCCCTGGCGCCACAGGCGAATGCGCCGTACGGCACCGATCACGGCCAGCGCCAGGGCGGAGAAGATCAGTATCGGCAGGAGGGCGTCGAGCATGGTGCTCACCTCGTCTCATAAGCCGTTGGCGTTGTGGCTATCCCGGCAATCACAGAGGCCGGCACGTGGAAAGCGTCATGAGCGCCGGCCAGGCTAGGCGAAGTTCGGCGAGTCAGCGGAGTGGACTGCTGGCTCCATGAGCATGACGAGCCGAACTTCAACAACGCCTGGCCGAGCGCAATAGTTTTCAGAGGTCCTTGCATAGCCGCAGGGCGTCATAGATCGCCGCATGCGTATTGCGCGGCGCGGTGCAGTCGCCCAGGCGGAACAGCAGGTAGCCGTCGCCCTCCTCGGCGAGGCAGGGCTGCGCCTTGGCCGCGTAGAGCGCCTCGAGATCCACCTGGCCGCGGTTGCGCGAACGCTCCTTGAGCGCGTAGTAGAGCGCCTCGTCCGGGCGTACGCCGTTCTCCACCACCACCTGGTCGACCACCCGCTCCTCGAGGGCACCGGTGTACTCGTTCTCGAGCACCGCCACCAGGCCGCCGCCCTCACGGTAGACCTTGTGCAGCATCAGGTCGGCGGTCATGATCACCTCCTTCTCGTAGAGGCTGCGGTAGTAGGTCGGGAAAGTGGTGCCGCCCACTGCCGCGCCGGGCTTGATGTCGTCGGTGACGATCTCGACCTTGGCCCCCTTGTCGGCCAGGTA
The DNA here is from genome assembly GCF_003254665.1 of Billgrantia lactosivorans. Classification (GTDB taxonomy): domain Bacteria; phylum Pseudomonadota; class Gammaproteobacteria; order Pseudomonadales; family Halomonadaceae; genus Halomonas; species Halomonas lactosivorans. The sequence goes on from NZ_QHGY01000010.1 coordinate 107,878, forward strand.
GTCCGCCGCCGAGACGCCGGAGAACTCGCAGATGGCATCAAAGATCAGCACGTTCTTGCCCGGCGCGACCTTGCCCGAGAGGATGTCCCAGGTGCTGACCACCAGGCTCTCCTCGGGATCCTCCGAGTAGCCCCACTCGGGGAACTGGCTGAGGAAGGGCTGGCCCCCGGTGGCAAGAATCACGACGTCGGGGCGCAGGTCCTCGAGGGTCGCCTCGTCGGCCCGGGTGCCCAGGCGCAGGTCGACGTTCAGGCGCGCCAGCTCCAGCTGGTACCAGCGGGTGATGCCGGCGATCTGGTCGCGCTGCGGCGCCTGGGCGGCGATGGTGATCTGCCCGCCGAGCTGCTCCGCGGCCTCGAACAGGGTGACGTCGTGGCCGCGCTCGGCGGCGACGCGCGCCGCCTCCATGCCGCCGGGGCCGCCGCCGACCACCACCACCTTGCGCTTGGGCCCCTCGGACTTCTCGATGATGTGCGGCAGGCCCATGTACTCGCGCGACGTGGCGGCGTTCTGGATGCACAGCACGTCGAGGCCCTGGTACTGGCGGTCGATGCAGTAGTTGGCGCCCACGCACTGCTTGATCTGGTCGACCTGGCCCATCTTGATCTTGGCGATCAGGTGCGGGTCGGCGATGTGCGCGCGGGTCATGCCCACCAGGTCGACATAGCCTCCCTCGAGGATACGCTGGGCCTGGTTGGGGTCCTTGATGTTCTGGGCGTGGATCACCGGCACGCTGACCACTTCCTTGATGCCCGCCGCCAGGTGCAGGAACGGCTCCGGCGGGTAGGACATGTTGGGAATCACGTTGGCCAGTGTATTGTGGGTGTCGCAGCCGGAGCCGATCACGCCGAAGAAGTCGACCTGGCCGGTGGCGTCGTAGTAGGCCGCGATCTGCTTCATGTCGTCGTGGGTGAGGCCGTCGGGGTGGAACTCGTCGCCGCAGATGCGCATGCCGACGACGAAGTCGTCGCCGACCTCGGCGCGCACCGCCTTGAGCACCTCCATGCCGAAGCGCATGCGGTTCTCGAAGCTGCCGCCCCACTGGTCGGTGCGCTTGTTGACCCGCGGGCTCCAGAACTGGTCGATCAGGTGCTGGTGCACGGCCGAGAGCTCGACGCCGTCGAGGCCGCCCTCCTTGGCCCGCCGCGCCGCCTGGGCGAAGTCGCCGACGATGCGCCAGATCTCCTCCTCCTCGATGGTCTTGCAGGTGGAGCGGTGCACCGGCTCGCGAATGCCCGAGGGCGACACCAGGGTCGGCCAGTCGAAGCCGTCCCAGCGCGAGCGCCGCCCCATGTGGGTGATCTGGATCATGATCTTGCCACCGTGCTTGTGCACGGCATCGGCCAGGTTCTGGAAGTGCGGGATGATGCGGTCGGTGGACAGATTCACCGAACTCCACCAGCCCTGGGGGCTGTCGATGGAGACGACGGAAGAGCCGCCGCAGATGCACAGGCCGCAGCCGCCCTTGGCCTTCTCCTCGTAGTACCTGACGTAACGCTCGGTGGTCATGCCGCCGTCGGTGGCATGCACCTCGGCATGGGCGGTGCTGACCACGCGGTTGCGGATGGTCAGCTTGCCGATCTGGATCGGCTCGAAGATCGCGTCGAATGCCATGGAAACCTCCTCAACCCCGGGCGTCGGGCAGCGGCTTGACGATGAAGATGCCCACGTCGCAGCCGGGTTCGGCGGCGCTCTGGGTCTGCTCGGCGACGGTGCGCAGGGCACTGCCGCGGGCGGCGAGGATCTGGTCCATGGCGCCGGCGAACCAGCCGGTGAACATATACTCCTCCTTGTGCCCGGTCTTGCCCAGCTGGTAGACGAAGGCGCTGTGCTCCAGGCGCACCCGGGCGGTGCCGGCATCGAGATCGATCTCTTCGGTCACGAACCTGCCCCAGCCGCGCTGGGAGAGACGCCGCATGTAGTGCTCGAACACCTCGACGCCTGCCAGGCCGTGCAATTCGGCCTCCTTCTCGCACCAGTGCCAGGCACTCTTGTAGCCGGCCTGGTAGAGAATCTCGGCATACTTGTCCACACCCAGTGCGTCGGCGACGGCGGTGTGGTTGTTGATAAAGAAGTGCCGCGGCACGTAGAGCATCGGCAGGGCGTCGGTGGTCCACACGCCGGTTTCGCTATCCACTTCGATGGGCAGTTCAGGGGCCATCTTGGTCACGGTCATGTTCCTCAAAAATCGTTGTTCTTGGCGCTGGTGATCTGGCTCACGAATGAGTCTGGGCCGTCATGAGCGCAGCGAGAACAAGGCGCGAAGTCGAGAGAAAGCGGAGTGGACTGTGGTCCATGAGCATTTCGAACGACTTCGCAACGCAGTAATCGCAAGCGCAACAGGCCCGAAGGCCGGTTAAGCACCCCAAACGTCTTTCAAGATTCGCACCCAGTTCTCGCCCATGATCTTGCGTGTCTGAGTCTCGCTGAAGCCGCGGCGCAGCAGCGCCTCGGTCAGGTTGGGGAACTCGCCGATGGTGCGGATTCCCTCGGGATTGATGATCTTGCCGAAGCTGGTCAGGCGACGGGCGTAGCCCTTGTCGTGGGTCAGCCACTCGAAGAAGTCCTTGCCGTGGCCCTGGGTGAAGTCGGTGCCAATGCCGATGGCGTCCTCACCGACGATGTTCATCACGTATTCGATGGCCTCGACATAGTCGTCGACGGTGGCGTCGACGCCGGCGCGCAGGAAGGGGGTGAACATGGTCACGCCGACGAAGCCGCCGTGCTCGGCGATGAAGCGCAGCTCCTCGTCGGACTTGTTGCGCGGGTGTTCCTTGAGCCCCGAGGGCAGGCAGTGGGAGTAGCAGACCGGTTTCTTCGATTCGAGGATGACTTCCTCGGAGGTCTTCGATCCGACGTGGGAGAGGTCGCACATGATGCCGACGCGGTTCATCTCGGCGACGATCTCGCGGCCGAAGCCGGAAAGCCCGCCGTCGCGCTCGTAGCAGCCGGTGCCCACCAGGTTCTGGGTGTTGTAGCACATCTGCACGATGCCCACGCCGAGCTGCTTGAAGACCTCGACGTAGCCGATCTGGTCCTCGAAGGCGTGGGCGTTCTGGAAGCCGTAGATGATGCCGGTCTTGCCTTCCTCCTTGGCCCGGGTGATGTCGGCGGTGGTCCGCACCGGGCGCACCAGGTCGCTGCACTCGGCCATCAGCTGGTTCGACTTGACGATGTTGTCGACGGTGGCCTGGAAGCCCTCCCACACCGAGACGGTGCAGTTGGCGGCGGTGAGGCCACCGCGGCGCATGTCCTCGAACAGCTCGCGGTTCCACTTGGCGATGATCAGGCCGTCGATGACGATGGCGTCGTCGTGCAGGTCTTGGGGCGTCATGGGGCGTGCTCCGGGTCGGGGTTGACTGATGGCAGCATAGCGCCGCCCAGGCACGCCTCGACTTCTGGAAGCGACGGCGAGAATTCCAAAAGCGTCATGTCTGTCGCGACAGCGACGAGCGGCCCCGTCTCGTCATCGCCCGCACCGGCGCAGGCGGCATGCAAAGCCCCTCCCCCGCGGCAGCGGGAAAGGGGCTTTCCAGCGTCGGTAGAAGCGCAGCGGCCCGCGGCAGCCGTGCCGCGGGCCGTTGCGGGAGCCGCTCAATGGTCCAGGCGAACGCTGGCGTAGGTCGGCTCGCCGCGGGCCTGGTCGAGCGCCATCAGCGCCGCCGAGATCGGCTGCTCCGGCACGGGCTGGAAGGCGACCGGCTGCAGCAGCAGGGTGTCGGAGGGCTGTTCGGCGAGCACCGGCGGGCGCAGCGGGCTGACCCCCAGGCGCTCCTCCCGCGGCGGCAGGCCGAAGAATTCGCGGTAGCACTTGGAGAAGTGCGGGGTGGAGACGAAGCCGCAGGCCGAGGCCACCTCGATGATCGACATCGAGGTCTGCTTGAGCAGCTGGCGCGCCCGGGTCAGGCGCAGCTTGAGGTAGTAGCGCGACGGCGAGCAGTTGAGGTACTTCTGGAACAGCCGCTCGAGCTGGCGGCGCGAGACGTCGACGTAGGCGGCCAGCTCCTCGAGCGAGATGGGCTCTTCCAGGTTGGCCTCCATCAGCGCGACGATCTCCAGCAGCTTGGGCTGGGTGGTGCCCAGCACGTGCTTGAGGGGCACCCGCTGGTGGTCGTGCTCGCCGCGCACCCGGTCGCAGATGAAC
>NZ_QHGY01000011.1 GCF_003254665.1 Billgrantia lactosivorans
TCGCCACCGGCCAGGGTGACCTGGGAGCCGCCCAGCTCCTCGAGCACGCGACCCTGGTCACGCCCGGAGAGGCGCAGGCGCTTGCCGTCGAGGTCGGCCAGGCTCTCGATTGGCGTGCCGCCCATGAAGCCCGACTCGTTGTTGGTGATACCGTAGGGCAGGTAGACCATGTTGAACTCGCCGTAGACCTCCTGATAGAGGTCCCAGCCGCCCCACTGGTTGATCCAGTTGAGGTAGTCGATGCCGTTGAACAGGCTGGTGGTGGTGGCCAGCGGCGAGAAGGCGGGCGAGCGGCCGGCCCAGTAGCCGGGCCAGTCGCCGGCGGCCTCGATGCTGCCGGTCTCGGTGGCGTCGAACACCTCGGTGCCGGGCATCAGCGTGCCGCCGGCGCNTCGATCTCGATCAGGTCCAGGTTGTCGGGCCAGGTCGAGGTCATGGTCCACTGTTCCTGGGCCTGGGCGGTGGAAGTGAACGCCGCCAGGGCGATGCCAGCGGCCAGGCCGGTGAGGGCAAACTGCGTCTTCATTTTTTTCATGTCGTGCTCCCTTTATGTGTCTTGTTGTATTGCCGCGATGGAAACGCCATGCCGACGTGCACGGGAGGCGCCCGGGCCTCCGCGCTGATCGCCACGGCCGCTCGGCAAACATCGACAAGCTAGCACGCTGCATGGAGGGAATCGATAGGGCACCGGCGCGAGACGTCGGTATCGGCCAGCATGCTTTTTTTATCAGCAACAGCGAGATATGGAAAATCCACGGCACGATGCGCCTTTATTCGCGAGTTTTCTGTTAGAACTCGAAGATCGGGAAGTTACGGTCGAAATATCGCAGTAGACTAAAGTTATAAGCGAATCAGCGCCGCAGCGGCGACTTGACATGACCGAGTGGTCAGGAGGTCCATTGGCGGATATCGAGACAGCGGCACGAGAGAGAGCCGAGGCGGCGGCCGCACAGCGCATCAGCGGCTGGCGCACACGCCTGCAAGCCTGCGGCTGGCGCGGCCTGGTGTGGCTCGATGCCGGCGCGGAAGCGGCCATTGGCCAGGCCATCGCCCTGTGGCAGGCGCGTGACTGGCAAGCCCCCTGCTGGGTAGCGTCGCTGCCGCCCGAGGCGGCTCTGCACGGGGCATGGCTACCGCCGGCCAAGGCCAGGACCCGGCTGGGATGCGAGCACGACCTGATCGTCTTCGATGCCGCATCGCCAGGGGCGAGCTTCGATGCGGATGCCTTCGGTGCCGTGAGCGGCACCCTGCGTGCCGGTGGCCTGCTGGTCCTGCTGCTGCCGACGGGCGAGGCCGAGCCCAGCCGCTACCTGGCCCGCCTGCGACGGCGGCTGGCGCAGGACGACGGTGTGGTGCGCTGGCCCGCGGACGATGACCCCGAGCTTCCCGCTCTGCCCCCATGCCGGGACCGCCAGGGTGGCGCCAGCGGGGATCGCGACTGCCTGACGCCGGATCAGGCCGAGGCGGTAAGGCGCCTGGTCGGCCTGCGGCGGCGTCGCCCGCTGGTGCTCACCGCCGACCGCGGTCGCGGCAAGAGTGCGGCGCTCGGCATTGCCGCGGCGCGCCTGATGCAGGCGGGCCAGCAGGAAATCTGGGTAACGGCACCGCGACCCGAGGCGGTTGTGGCCCTCTTCGAGCGCCTGGCGGCACTGCGCCCGCAGGGTCGGCGCGTGGGCAACCGCTTTGCCGATGCAGGCGGCGGAGGCGTGGAGTTCGTCGCGCCCGACGAGCTGAGCAGGCGGGTCGAGCGAGGCGAGGCCGGGGGCCGAGGCAGCTGGCTGCTGGTGGACGAGGCCGCCGCCATCCCTGCCGCCATGCTGGGCGAGTGGCTGACGGCGTTTCCGCGCATTGCCTTCGCCACCACGGTGCATGGCTACGAGGGCTCCGGGCGCGGATTCGCCCTGCGCTTTCGCGAGCGGCTCGAGCGGCAGGCCCCCGATTGGCGCGATTTCCACCTCGCCACGCCGGTGCGCTGGGCCGCGGGCGACCCGCTCGAGCGGCTGGTCGGCGACCTGTTGCTGCTCGATGCCGAGCCGCCTCCGCTGCCAGGCCGGGCCGCCGCCTCGCCGACGCCTGTGCGCTGGCAGCGGACGGCGCTTGCCGCCGACGAAACCGCCCTGCGCGAGACCTTCGGCCTGCTGGTGCAGGCGCACTATCGCACCACGCCGGCCGACCTGCAGCGCCTGCTCGACGAGCCGCAGCTCGCCGTCACCACCCTGGCGGATCGTGGCCACACCCAGGCGGTGATGGTGTGTGCCGACGAGGGCGGCTTCGAGGCCGGGCTGGCCGAGCGGGTGGCCCGGGGCGAGCGTCGCCTGCCGGGACACCTGCTGGCGCAGTCGCTGGCCGCCCATGCCGGCTGCCGCGAGGCGCTGATGGCCCGCCTGCGCCGGGTGCAGCGCATCGCGGTGCACCCCCGGCGGCGGCGCGAGGGGCTGGGCCGACGGCTGCTGGAGCACGAGCGTGACGCCGCCCGCGAGGCCGGCATCGACCTGTTGGGGGCCAGCTTCGGCGCCGAGCCGGGGCTGCTGGCGTTCTGGCAGGCACTGGGCTTTCGCACGGTGCGCCTGGGGCTATCGCGGGAGACTTCGACCGGCGAGCACGCCGTGATGGTCGTCGCCCCGCTCGGCCCCGGAGGGGAGCGACTTGCCGACGCCCTGGCGCAGCGCTTCCAGCGCTTGCTGCCCGCCCTGCTGGCCTTCGAGCTGGCCGAACTCGACCCCGAGGTGGCGCTGGCGCTGCTGGCCGAGGGCCCGCGCCCGGCACTGGATGCGGCCGAGCGCAGCGACATCGCCGACGTGGCCCATGGGCACCGCGAGCCGGCCCTGGCGCGCCCGGCCGTGCAGGAGCTGGTGCGACGGGCGGCGGTAGCGGGCTGCCGCGAGCCCGACCTGGCCTGGCTGACCGCCTGGGCCTTCCAGGGCCGCGACGTGGCCTGGCTGGCGGCCCGCTGCGGTGCCAAGGGCCGGCGCCAGGTCATGCAGCGGCTGCGCGACGTCGTGGCCGGCCTGCACGAAGCCGACCCGGGCGTGCCCTGGGCGGGCTTTTCCCGGCGCCTGCGGCCCGGTAAGGTAGCGCGGTTATCCCCGAGCAGACGGACCATGAACGAACATCTCGAGCAACTCGCGCCGCAGCCGCTGTGGCGCCACTTCCGGACCCTGTGCAACACGCCGCGGCCCTCGGGGCACGAGGCCCGGCTGGTGGCCATCCTCGAGCGCTGGGCCGAGCGCCAGGGTCTCGCCCACGACCGCGATGATTTCGGCAACCTGCGCATTCGCAAGCCGGCCTCGCCGGGCCGGGAAGCGGCGCCAGGCGTCATCCTGCAGGGCCACCTGGACATGGTGGCCCAAGCCAACGCCGACCATCCCCATGACTTCACCCGCGACCCGATCGAGACCTACGTGGACGCCGGCTGGCTGCGCGCCAGGCACACCACGCTGGGCGCCGACAACGGTCTCGGCGTGGCGGCGGCGCTGGCGATCCTGGAGGACGGGACGCTGGTCCACGGCCCGCTCGAGGCGCTGTTCACCCTCGAGGAGGAGACCTCCATGGGCGGCGCCTTGCAGCTGGCGGAGAACTGGCTCGAGGGGAAGGTGTTGCTCAACCTCGATTCGGAGGACCGTGGCGAGGTCTTCATCGGTTGCGCCGGCGGTGCCGACGTCGTGGTGGAGGCCCAATTGCCCATGTCCGGGCCGGGGGCCGACGAGGTCGCCGTTCGGCTCTCCCTGACCGGGCTGGTGGGCGGCCACTCGGGCATCGACATCCATCGCGGCCGGGGCAACGCCAACCGTCTGCTGGTTCGCGTCCTCAGGGCACTGGAAGCCTACGACATCCGCCTGGTGAGCTATCGTGGCGGTACCCTGCGCAACGCCCTCCCGCGGGAGGCCTTCGCCACTCTGGTGCTCCCTGCCGACGAGGTCGCCGCGGCCACGAACCGCGTGGCGGCGCTGGAGCAGGAGCTGCGCGGCGAGCTGGCCGGGGTCGACGAGAAGCTGGCGCTGGCCCTGACGCCGCTCGAGGCTCGCCCCGCCCAGGCGCTGCACGCTCACGCCAGCGGCATGCTGCTGGCGGCTCTCAATGCGGCACCCTACGGGGTCGAGCGCATGAGCAGCACGGTGCCCGGCGTGGTGGAGACCTCCAACAACCTGGGCGTGGTGAGCCTCGACGAGGGCCGCTTCCACCTCTGCGCCCTGGTGCGTTCGCTGCGTGACAGCGCGGTGAGCGCCATGGCCGACCGCTTCCGCGGCCTGTTCGACCTCATCGGGGCGCGCACCCGGGTCGAGCATGCCTATCCCGGCTGGACGCCGGCGCCCGACAGCGACCTGCTGGCACGTTTCCGGCGCCTGCATCGGCAGCAGGTGGGCAGCGAGCCGGCGGTCAAGGTGATCCACGCGGGGCTGGAGTGCGGCATTCTCGCCGGCAAGTACCCCCATCTCGAGATGATCTCGTTCGGCCCCTCGATCCGCGGCGCCCACTCACCCGACGAACGGGTCGAGCTGAGCTCGGTGGAGGAGTTCTGGACGCTGCTGCGGGCGCTGATCGAAGACCTGGCCGACGACGCGGCGGTGCGGAAGATCTGAACGGGGGGTGCCGCTCGCGGTGGCGAGCGGCGGGGGGCGCTTCAGGCGTGCTGGCGGCTGTGCTTGCCTTCGGCGATCTCCTCGACCAGCTTGCTGCAGAACGCCTCGAGGTCGTCGGGCTTGCGGCTGGTGACCAGGCCGCTGTCGACCACGACCTCCTGATCGACCCACTCGGCCCCGGCGTTGCGCAGGTCCTGCTGCACCGAGGGGTAGGAGGTCATGCGGCGGCCCCTGGCGACACCGGCGTCGATCAGTACCCAGGGGCCGTGGCAGATCGCGCCGACCGGCTTGTGGCTCTCGAAGAAGCGCCGGGTGAAGGCCAGCGCCTGCGCGTTCTGGCGCAGGGCGTCGGGGTTGAACAGGCCCCCGGGCAGTTCCAGCGCGTCGTAGTCGTCGGCGTCGGCCTGCTCGAGGCGACGGTCGACGTCGTAGGAGGGGCCCCAGTCGGTCTTCGCCCAGGCGCGAATGCTGTCCTTTTCCGGGGCGATCACGTGGACCGTGGCGCCTGCGCGCTCGAGTGCCGCCTTGGGTTCGCTGAGTTCCGACTCCTCGAAGCCATCGGTGGCCAGGATGGCGACGGTCTTGCCTTTCAGCTTCTCGCTCATGAGCTATCTCCTTGCAATCGTGGAACGCCGGCTCCGCCGGCATGAGTGGCGAGTCGCATTGCATGCCCTTAACAGGGTTGTGGCAGATGGCGCCGACGACAAGGGCGGGAATGTTGCGAAACGTCAAGCTGGATGTCGGCCTGTGGCCGGGGAGACAGGAGCCGAGCGCTGCCCGGCTCCGGCGGGATGCCGCTCAGCCCAGGTAGGCGTTGAGCATCCACACGGTCTTCTCCTGCTCGCGGATGTAATCGCTGGCCTGCGCCGCGGTGCCCTCGTCGTCGGCATCCGAGGCCGTTGCCAGCAGGTCGCGCTGCAGCTCGATCAGGGTCTGGTAGCCCGCGAGCACGCCGCGCACGCAAGCCTCGCCATCGTGCACGTTCTTGTCTTCGCGGATCTGCGCCATCGAGACGTAGTCGCTGTAGGCGTGGACCGGCTTGTGCCCCAGGGTCAGGATGCGCTCGGCCACCTCGTCGACCTTGGTCAGCAGATCGGTATAGAACTCCTCGAACTTGGCATGCAGCTCGAAGAACTGCGGGCCCTTCACGTTCCAGTGATAGCCGCGGACATTCATGTAGAAGACCTGGTAGTTCGCCAGCAGGACATTGAGCTTCTCGGCGAGCTGATTGGCGCTGTCCCGATGCAGGCCGATGGCGTTGGTATCGCTCATGCGGGTACCCCTTTTCGCATACGATGGAAGTGATGACCCTGTCTAGGGCGCAGAGGGACGAGACATAAGCAATATCTGCCCATGGTTGCGATAGACTGGGTGCATGATGCCCCGACCGGGGGCGCTGTCAAGGCGCTGCGCGCGCGAGTCGTGCCCGCCGCGGCCGGGCACTCGGGAACCCCTGGGCCTTCCTGGACTCTCAAGGCCTCAGAGCGGCCCTTGCAAGGTGGGCCGGGCGGCGTAGAGTGCGGCCGATCACCAACAGGAGAACCTCCATGCGTGTGTGGTGGTGGATGATGCCTGGCCTGGCCTTGCTGGCCGGCTGCCAGACGATGCCGTCGGAACTGCCCTCCGCCGACCCGCGGCCCGCCGCCGAGTGCCGCTGGGAGAGCGGCGGCATCGGCTCCCGCGAGTGGGTACGTCGTGCCCTCGATGCGCTGGAGGCGGACGATTTCGTGGTGCGCGACACCGAGCTGGCGCTGGGAGTGGTCAGCGCCGAGCGCACCCGGACCATTCCGGGCTACGGCGACCGCTATGACAGCTGGGAACGGACCGGTTTCTTCGGCGGCTTCGGCCTGGGTGGCGGCCGCGGTGTCTCCACCGGGGTGATGATCGGCTTCGGCGGCGCCGGTGGCAGCATCACCCAGGATGCCACGCAGCTCGAGCGCGTCTCGGTCGTCGCCGATGACGGCTGGGTGCGGGTCAGTCGCGACCTCCAGGTGATCGACTGGCGGGGCGAGCTGCGCGAGACGCGAAGCGGCAGCGATTCCGCCTTCTGCGGACCGCTGCGCCAGGCCATGCAGGCCGCCAGCGTAGAGGAGGGTCCCTGATGCGCGTGCTTGTCATGGCGCTGCTGCTCGGCGTGCTGTCGGGCTGTGCCACCCCCACGCCGGCACCGGAGCCGCGTGAGCTGACTCTCGCGGCGGCGCCCGAGGCGGTGCTGCAGGAGATCGTCGGCCTGCTGATGGAGGAGGGCTACGTGATCCGCCATGCCGATGCCGAACTGGGCCGCGTCGAGGCGGTGCTCGCGCGCTGGCCAGGCTATCGGGTGCGGGCCGAGGTGACTGCCGAAAGCCAGGTCGTGCGCGCCTCGCTGACGGCCACCCGAGGCGGCAGGCCGCTGCCGCCGCACCTGCTCGATCCGCTGCTCGCCGAGCTGCAGCGCCGCCTGGGGCTGGCCCCACGATGATTCACAACCCGTTCGCATGAGCTATTGGACACCATGACATCTTTGCTTTGCCTGTGCCGCGCTGCCGCGAGCCGAGCCCGGCTGCTGGGCCTCTTTGCCCTGCTGCTGCCAAGCCTCGCCCTGGCCCACCCCCACGGCTGGATCGACATCCGCGTACGCCTGGTGGTCGATGAGGAGGGGCGGCTCGAAGCGCTGCACCAGGCATGGCGCATGGACCCCTTCTACAGCCTGGTGCTCATCGAGGAACTGAGCCAGACCGAAGGCGGGCTGGAAGCGGGCCTCGACCGGCTGGGCGGCGAGATTCGCGGCAACCTGGCGCCGTTCGACTTCTTCACCGAGATGCGCTTGGGCGACGACCAGTTGAGCCTCGGTGACGTGACCGAATACACCGTGATGGAGCGCGACGGCCGGGTGGAGTTCGTCTTCCTGCTGCCTCTGGCGGAGCCGCAGGCGCTGGGCGAGCGGACGCTGGAATACCAAGTCTTCGATCCCACCTACTATCTGGAAGTCGTCCACGAGGCGGAGGACGACACGCCGCGGGAAGAGGCGCTGACGGTCGGCGGCGAGCTGAGCTGCACCACCCGCATCCTGCCCGCCGACCCCGACCCCGAGCAGGTGGCGGAAGCCGCCATGCTCGACGTGGACGACGAGGCCGAGCCCGGCCTGGGGCGGCATTTCGCCGAGACCGGGGTGGTGACATGCGAGTGATGGCCAGGGGTATCGCCAAGGTCCCGGGCCGAACCTGGCTGCTCGGGCTGGGACTGCTGGCGCTCGTCGCGCTGACACTGCTCTTCCTCGGCCGGGGCGGGCTCCAAGGCCTGAGCCTGCAGCTGCTGGCCTGGCAGCGGGACTTCCACCGCGCCCTGACCCTTGCCATCACCGAGTTCTCCGGCACGCCCTCGCCGGGGGCCTGGGCGGGGCTGCTGGGCATCAGCTTCGGCTACGGCGTCTTCCATGCCGCCGGCCCCGGGCATGGCAAGGCGGTGCTGACGACCTACCTGCTCTCGCAGGGCGGTGCGGTGCGCCGCGCGCTGGGGCTCTCCTTCGCCGCCTCGCTGCTGCAGGGGCTGGTGGCCATCGGCCTGGTCGTGGTGCTGGTGCACGGCCTGGGCTGGGTAACCCGCCAGGCAATGGGAAGCGTCGCGTGGGTCGAGCAGGCCAGCTTCCTGATGGTGGCGCTGCTGGGCGCCTGGCTGTGCCTGAGGGCGGTTCGGCAGTTGCGCCGCCCGGCCGGGAGCCATGAGCATCATGCTGCGCATCACGACCACGACCACGACCACGACCATGCGCACGACCACGCCTGCTGCGGCGGTCAGCACCACGTCGACCCGCATCAGGCTGCCGACTGGCGAACCGCCCTGGCCACGGTGGTCGCCATCGGCATTCGCCCCTGCAGCGGCGGCGTGCTGCTGCTGGGGGCGGCGACCCTGCTGGGTCAGTTCGTCGTCGGAGTGGCGGCGGTCATGGTGATGGCGCTGGGTACGGCGCTGACCGTCTCCGGCCTGGCGCTGGCCAGCGTGTTGGCGCGCGGCTGGGCCGAGCGGCAACTGGCGAGGCAGAGCGGCATGCTGCGGGTGGGCCGCCTGCTGAGCTGGGCTGCCCTGGGTGGCGGGCTGGCCATCATGACACTGGGGATCTCGCTGGCAATCACCGGCGTGTCCCAGCCCTCGTCGGCGCCGCTGCTGGGGGAGCCGCCCGTCCGGGACAGCCCGGCAGAGCGAGCATCGCCGCCGGGCGGGCATCCCTTCGGCGGCTGACGGCGCTCACAGCCGCTGCTTCAGCCCATCCAGCCGCGCCAGCAGGTGGTCGCGCATGCTGGCCAGGCCATCGAGGTCGTAGGGTTGCGCCTGGCCGTTCCCCCATACCGGCCCCGGCCAGGCGTCATCGCCACGCAGGCGGGCGACGACATGGACGTGCAGTTGGGCGACCACGTTACCCAGGTTGGCCACGTTGATCTTCTCGGCCCGGGTCAGGGCCTTGAGCATGCGCCCCACCTCGCTGGCCTCGTGCCACAGCTGGCGCTGATCCGCCGCGTCCAGGTCGAACACCTCGCTGACATCGGCGCGCCGAGGAATCAGGATCAGCCACGGGAAGCGGGTATCGTCCATCAGGCGCAACTGGCACAGCGGCAGCTCCGTGACCGGGTAGCTGTCCCTGACCAGGCGTTCATCCAGCAGTACTGACGACATGGTTCCCCTCCCCTCGGTGACGATCGCCAACATCATGACACAGGCGAGCGACAATCGCCCGGCACGGGAAGCAAGCGCAGCGGGTCGACAGCGACTAGAGTGTAGATACGAGCCCCGGCGGAGAGGAGGGAAGGAAGATGAAGCAGGCGTTGGCGGTGTTGCTGGCAGCACTCCTGGCGATGTCGCTGCTCAGCGGCTGCAATACCATGCGCGGCATGGGCGAGGATATCGAGGAAGGCGGCGAGGCGATCCAGCGGCAGTCGTCCTCATATTAGTGGTTATGCAAAGCGGCGGATGGCTGTTACGCTTAGGTGGCCATTGCTTCACGGAAAGGAATGGATTTCCCCTATATCGTTTCAAGGAGATACGACCATGAAGAGAGCAATTGCCCTGAGCTTTGCCCTGCTGATGACCGCCGGAGCCCTGGCGGGGTGCAACACCATGGAAGGCGCCGGCGAAGACGTCGAGCGCGGTGGTGAGTCGGTACAGGACGCCGCCGAATAACGCATTCGGTCCGGCCTGGCCGCGCACGGGGTGACCTGGTCGATCCCGTGCGCGGCCTGAAGGCGGTGTTGCCGCCCTTTCCCCCACTCTAGCGAGACCCCGCGCATGGTGATCCCACTGCGGTTGTGCCTGGTTCCTGTCGGCCTGACCCTACTGACAGCCTGTACGTCCATGACGAATGCCAACAACGCCTCTCACGATCCCGCCCCCAGGCCGCCTCAGGTCAGCGAGCAAGAGGACGCCTGCGGCGCGCAGCGCGTACAGGATCGGATCGGCCGACGCTTCGACGAGGCGCTGGGCGAATCGATACGCCGGGAGAGCGGTGCCGCCAGCCTGCGGATCATCCGTCCTGGGCATGCCTATACCATGGAGTACCAGGGCGACCGGATCAACGTCCATATCGACGACAACGACACCATCACCGACATCGGCTGCGGCTGAGCGTCGCTTCTCGCTGGCGGACGCTGCGTGCCCGCCGCGCCTACTTCGCTTCCTGCCCGCTCTGCCCATGCGCCGCCTGGGTCTGGCGCTCGGCCTCCTCGGCCTGCTTGCGCAGCTTCTTGCGCAGCGCGGCCTTCTCGAACCTCAGCCGTTGCAGCGGCGTCGCCAGCGTCAGCGGCGGCACCCGTGCTGGCTTGCCGTCGGCGTCCACCGCCACCATGGTCAGGTAGCAGCTGTTGGTGTGGCGGATCAGCTTGCGCCGGATGTCCTCGGCTACCACCTTGATGCCGATTTCCATCGAGGAGCGGCCGACGTGATTGACGCAGGCCAGGAAGGTGACCAGCTCGCCGACGTGGATCGGCTGCTTGAACAGCACCTGGTCGACCGACAGCGTCACCACGTAATGGCCGGCGTAACGGCTGGCGCAGGCGTAGGCCACCTCGTCGAGCTTCTTGAGGATGGCGCCGCCGTGCACCTTGCCGCTGAAGTTGGCCATGTCGGGGGTCATCAGCACGGTCATGGTCAGTTCGTGCTGGCCGGGCAGGGCTGGTTCGTCCATCGGGGCGTTCCCTTGGTTGGCTTCCCGCGTCGGCCCCCGGCAGAGCCGGGGGCCGTTCAGCGAGCGAGGGGCTGGCTCAGAACCAGGTCAGGCCGACCGAGATGATCACCCCGGTGATGACCAGCTGGATCAGGCAGTAGCCCATGATGTCCTTGGCTTTCAGGCCGGCGATGGCGAGCACCGGCAGGGCCCAGAACGGCTGCAGCAGGTTGGTCCAGGCGTCGCCCCAGGCCACGGCCATGGCCACGCGCGAGACATCCGCGCCGAGCGCTTCTGCCGCCGGCAGCATGACCGGGGCCTGTACCGCCCACTGCCCGCCGCCGGAAGGGACGAACAGGTTGACGATACCGGCGCTGATGAAGGACCAGAACGGTAGCGAGGTCTCGGTGGCGAAGCCAATCAGCCCTTCGGACATGGACTCGGCCAGCCCCGATTCGACCATGATGGCCATGATCCCGGCATAGAAGGGGAACTGGATGACGATGCCGGCGCCGCCCTTGATCGCCTCGTTGAGGCTCTCCAGCAGGCTGCGCGGGGTGCGATGCAGCACGATGGCCAGGAACAGGAACATGAAGTTGACGATGTTGAGGTTCAGGCCACCGTCACGCAGCATGAAGTGGTCGAGCAGGAAGATCACCCCGGGAATGCCGACCAGCCAGGCGAGGGTGACGCTGTTCTCCAGCCGCTCGGCGGGACGCGTGACGCGCACCCGTGTGGCGGGGGCGTCGTCGAGCAGCTTGGGATCGACGTAGACGCTCTCGCTGTCGTTGGGGAGCATGGCACGGTTGACCAGCGGTATGGCGATGAACAGGCAGACCACCAGCGCCAGGTTGAAGAAGGCGAAGATGGTCGAGCCGGTACCGATGACGCCGATCTGATCGGCGGTGAAGTGCCCCTCGGTAGCGATGGTCAGCGGGATGGAGCCGGCCAGCCCTCCATGCCAGACCACGAAGCCGGAGTAGGCGCTGGCGACCAGCAGGCGATAGTCGACCCGTACCAGGCGCGCCAGCTCCTTGGCGAACAGTGCGCCCACCACCAGGCCGAAACCCCAGTTGATCCAACTGGCCAGCAGCGAGACCAGCGTCACCAGCAGGATCGCATGGCCGGCGTTGCTGGCCAGGCTGGCGATCTTCTGCAGCAGGCGCTTGACCGGTGGTGAGCTGGCCAGCATGAAGCCGGTGACCAGAACCAGCAGCATCTGCATCGAGAAGGTCAGCAGGTTCCAGAAGCCATCCCCCCAGTAGCGCATCACGGCCAGCGGCGTCTGGCGTTCCACGCCGATGGCGGCGGCCGCGGCGATGATGGTCAGCAACAGCACGAAGATGAAGGGGTCAGGCAGATAGCGTTCGACCAGCTTGACGGCGGGTCTGGACAGCATTCTTAGCATGGCGGCGTCGCTTCTTCTGATAGTCTGGAGTGCGTCTGAGCAAAATAGCGCAAAGGCAGCAGCTTGCCCTAATCAAAGGGATCATTCCGGGCGCCACGGGAACGATCGGGTATCCTGCGTATCGTGTCGTCTCCCGCCCGGTGGCACCAGCGGGTGCGCCGATGATGCCAATAGTAGCCGGCCAGTACCAGCGAACGCACCACGGCGAAGGAGAGAAACGCCAGCCACAGGGCATGATTCTCGGCCTCCGGCGCGGCGATTGCCCGGGCCAGCCACCAGACGGGCAGGTAGGCCGCCAGGGCGATGAAGATGCTGTTGCGCATCTCGCGGATCGCCGTAGCGCCGATGAAGACCCCGTCGAGCAGGTAGCTCCATACCGCGATCAGCGGCATCGCCACCATCCAGGGCAGGTAGACGCCGGCCGTTTCGCGCACCTCCGGCAGGCCGGTCAGCAGGGCAATGAGGTGATGGCCGCCCAGGGCGAAGGCGAGCGCCGCGCCGGTGGCCGTGATCAGCGA
Source organism: Billgrantia lactosivorans (assembly GCF_003254665.1). Lineage (GTDB taxonomy): Bacteria > Pseudomonadota > Gammaproteobacteria > Pseudomonadales > Halomonadaceae > Halomonas > Halomonas lactosivorans. The sequence continues at coordinate 12,640 of NZ_QHGY01000011.1, forward strand.
GAAGCGCGCGGCGGCGTGTACGGCCAGGCCGAACTCGTCCCACCGCTGCCTGCCCACGGCGCGTCCGGTGGTGGCCTCGGCGGCATGGGCGAAGCCGTCCAGGGCATAGCTGGTGAGCATGATGAACTGCATCAGCACGGCGTTGGCGGCCAGGATGGTGTCGCCCTGTACCGCCCCGCGAGAGGTGAAGAAGGCCATGGCGAACAGCAGCCCCAGGGTGCGCAGGAAGAGATTGGCGTTGACCTGGAACAGCTCGGCGTAGGCGGCGAGGCGGAACAGACGCGCGCGCAGGAAGCGGCCCTGCAACAGCTTCAACTGGCGTGCGACCAGCCAGACGCCGAAGGCCAGCGCGGTATAATCGGCGATCACCGTGGCCCAGGCCACGCCGTCGCTGGTCATGCCGAAGCCGACCACGAACAGCAGGTCCAGCGCGATGTTGACGCTGTTGGTCAGCACCAGGATGACCAGCGTCACCCGTGAGTTCTGCTGGCCCAGGAACCAGCCGAGGATGGCGTAGTTGGCCAGTACCGCCGGCGCCGAGAGAATGCGGATCCGCGCATATTCCTCGGCAAGCCCGGTGGCGACCGCGCTGCCGTCGAGCAGCCACAGCCCCACGGTGATCAGCGGGCTCGAGAACAGGATCAGCAGGGCTCCGATGACCATGGCCAGCAACAGCGACTGGCCCAGCAGGTTGCGCACCTCCTCGTCGCTCTCGCGGCCCACCGCCTGGGAGGTCAGCCCGGTGGTGCCCATGCGCAGGAAGCCGAAGCCCCAGTAGAGGAAGCCGAACAGGGTCGCGCCCAGCGTCACCCCGGCCAGGTAGCGCGAATCCGGCAGGTGGCCGACCACGGCGGTATCCACCAGCCCCAGCAGCGGCACGGTGATGTTCGAGAGGATGATCGGCCAGGCCAGTGTCCAGATGCGCCGCCGGGCGGCGGCGGGGGTCTCGGCTTGCGCGGTCGTCACGTCTTGTCCCTGTGAATGACGAATCGAGCAGCATGGCGGGCCGGGTGGCCCAATGCAACAGCCCCGCCGAAGCGGGGCTGTGGGGAAGGACGAGAGCCAATCAGAAGCGATAGCCGAGGCTGCCGGAGATCATATCGATCTCGAAGTCTTCGCCACTTTCGCTGATGTCGTAGCGTTCGAGTTCGGCGCGCATCACGAGCTGGTTGACGACATACTCCGCGCCGATGCCATAGAACGGATCACTGCCATCATCGCTGGCCGTCTCGCGAATAGATTGGCCTTGAATCGTTGCGTTCAGATTTAGATCAGCGTCCCAGGCGATCATTCCCAACTTGCCATAGAGGCTGAAGCCGCTCTGGATCGGAAGTTTACCTACCAACGCAGCGGTGAAGCCATCCGCGCTCAGCTTCAAGTCGGCATTGTTGGTACCATTGCTACCGCTGGCTGTATAGTCGCCGAAATACACGTAACTCGCTTCTACGGCGAAGTAGGGGTTGAACTGATAGCCGGCAAACAACTTGAAACTGACGTCGTTGTCATCAGTATCGAAGCCGAGTTCGTCCAAATCATCCATTGTGGAATTATCCAGCATTGCATGCCCGATCCCGGCTCCAAGGTAGGGGCCCATGTCAGGATTGTAAGCCTGGCTTTGAGCGAAGACGGGGCTGGCGAACAAGGTGGTAACGGCGGCAGTGGCAAGCAGGCGCTTCATCGTGCGCTCCTCTGGCATGGGCGGGGTACTACCCGCGGGCTGGGTGGCGGCGAGCTTCGTCCACCCTTTTTTTGTAACTCCATGCGAAAAATTGTATCCATGGTGCGTCTGAAAGTTAAGTAGAATTCGTGCATGGTATGACGTGCATCATGGAGGAAGGATGAAGGCAAGTAAGAGCGTGGCTACTGCACTCGTGCTGGGGGTGCTGCTAGGCAGCACGCCGCTGCTGTCCCAGGCACAGCAGCGGCTGGAGGCGCAACCCAGCGCTGGTGCCATGGTCGCGGATGCGCTGATCGCTCGACCGTTGCTGGCCGTGGCAACCCTCGGGGGAACGGCGGTGTTCCTTGCGTCGCTGCCGTTCACTGCACTGGGCGGCAACGTGGGGCCCGCGGCGGAGGCTCTCATCAAGACACCGGCTGAGGCGGCCTTCCGACGTTGCCTGGGCTGTACCGTCAGCCGTCGTGCGAATGAGCTGTAGCTGGCCTCGTGCCCCGGGCTTCATAGAACACTGGCGCCACGCTCAGGAAGCGGGGCGCCATGGGATGAAGGGGGAAGCAGGTCAGGCCGCGGTGATCAGGCGGTACTTGGCCATCAGCTCGTCCTGGGTCTCGCGGCGTTCGGGGTCGAGGGGAATGCAGTCGACCGGGCACACCTGCTGGCACTGCGGTTCGTCGTAGTGACCGACGCATTCGGTGCAGCGGTTGGGGTCGATGACGTAGATCTCCTCGCCCGCCGAGATGGCGTCGTTGGGACATTCGGGCTCGCAGACGTCGCAGTTGATGCACTCGTCGGTGATCATCAGGGCCATGGGTCTACCTCGCGGACGGGCAGGCCGCGTCCGGCCGTGCCCTGGATGAAGCGACTCGGGAATTGCCGAGTATTACGGTCAGGTATTGTAATGCTTGCGCAGGGTTTCGGCGACCCTCGGATGCACCAGCCGCGAAATGTCACCGCCGAGCTTGGCGATCTCGCGCACGATGGTCGAGGAAATGTAGGAGTTCTCCACCGCCGGGGTGAGGAAGACGCTCTCGAGTTCCGGCGCCTGGGCGCGGTACATGTTGGCCAGCTGCAGTTCGTACTCGAAATCCGATACCGCGCGCAGCCCGCGCAGGATGATGCGGGCGCCCTGGTCGCTCATCAGGTCGGTGAGCAGGCCGGAGAAGCCGACCACCTCGACGTTGTCGAGCCGCGCCGACACCTCGCGGGCCAGGGCGATGCGGGTGTCGAGATCCAGCGCGGGGTTCTTGCCGGGGCTGGCCGAAATCGCCACCACTACCTTGTCGAACAGCAGCGAGGCCCGCTCGATCAGATCGTAATGGCCGTGGGTGATGGGATCGAAGGTGCCGGGGTAGACCGCGATTTTCATGGCGCTCCGCTCAGTTGCACAGCTGGGGATGGCTCAGGGTAACCGCCCCGGGCCGGGGCGACAATGCCGTGCCGGGCGGGCGGCGAATCAATCGTCCAGCGTACCGAAGGGGTTGTCCACCGCCAGCGACACCTGGCGCGAGTAGCCGGGAATGGTGATGCCGGTGGCGCTGACCTCGAGCTCCGGTCCTTCCAGCACGCCTTCGCCGAAGCGGTAGCGCGCCTGGTAGTGGCCGCCGTCGGCCTGGGCCAGGTAGGCCTGGCTGGCCTGACGGGTGGCCACGCGGCGCTCGCGCCAGGCCGCCACGGCGGCTTCGCCATGGCGTTTCAGCAGCAGACGCTCGGTCACGGCGGGCGACAGCACCACGCCGGTGGCGTTGTTGCCGCCGAAGCCCTTGGCGTTGATGAAGGCGGCATCGGCCGCGAAGGGCACCGGCGTGCGCGAGAAGCGCAGCCGTTCGGCGTGAACGTCGTCGGCCACCGCGTCGAGGGTGGGAATGCCCGGCAGCAGGCCGTGGGCGAAGCTGCCCAGGGCGCTGGTCAGCTGATCGCCGGCCGCGCTGCCCTGGGAGTGGCCGACGAAGGCCTTCACCGCCACGACGGGCCAGTGCTCGATGCCGTTGGCCCGGGCGACCAGGTCGAAGACATGGGATTCCGTGACGCGGTTCTTGGGCGTGCTGGTGCCATGGGCATGGAGGAAGGTACGCTCGCGCAGCGCCTCCTCGCCCAGCAGGTCGCGCACCAGGGAGGCCGCCTTGCCCAGCGTGATGTAGTTGCCGATGCCGGGCGCGGAGATGGAGCGCTTCCAGCCGTCGGCGTTGACGAATACCCCCGGCACGCTGCCAAGGATCTCGGCGCCGAGCTCCAGCGCCAGGCTGTCGTCGAGGAGCAGCACGAACTGGCTGGCCTCGGCGATGGTGAAGCCGCAGTTGCGCGCGAAGGGACGGCAGGCGCGCTGGTAGTCGGCGTCGGTGAGCAGCTCCAGGGCGTCCAGGGCCTTGAGGCTCTCGTCGTCGGCCAGCGCGCCCATGGCGCGGAAGCCCTCGATGATCTCGGGGGTCACCGGGGCGTCGGAGGTGCCTACCATCACCGCACGGCGCTGGCCGCTGCGGATGTCCTCGAGCCCCAGGCGCAGATTGTAGAGAAAGCTGGCGCAGGCGCCGAGCACGGCACCGGTCCCGCCGACGCTGCCCAGCACATAGGCGTTGAGGAAATCGGCCGGCATCTGCCCGTAGCCCAGCGGCATCTGCTTGGAGGTGGCGCGATTGCCCGAGACGAAGCTCTTGAGCAGCCCGCCCCAGCCTTCGTCGTCGAGCTGGCCGATGGAGTTGCCGGCATACACGGCGATCTCGTCGGGGTCGAGGCGGTCGCGCAGGGTCTCCCACTCCAGGCCGCAGCTCGCCAGGCAGTCGCTGGCGGCGAAGATCGACATCGACAGGCCACGCGGATGGTGCACGCTGCGGTAGTAGCGGCTGGGGTCGAAGCCGCTGGGCAGCTGGCCGGCGGCCCGCACCTGGGCCGGCCGGGTCTCCGGCAGCAGTACGTCGAGTTCGCCCGGCGGCACCGTGACCTCGAGGGTGTGGCGGTCGAGCTCGCGCACCTGCCAGGTCGGCGGCAGCCGTTCGGGCAGCTGGCGGCGGCGAATGCTGAAGGTCAGCTCCGAACTCAGGCCCAGGCCGGCACGGCGATTGGCCGGCAGCCCGTCGTCATTGAAGCGCGGGTCTTCGATGCGCCGGATCAGGGTGTGGTCGAGCACCTGCGCGCGGCAGTTCTCGGCCAGCCGGCTGGCGCCGATGGGGTTCCCGGCGGCATCGTACCAGGCGCCTTCCCGGCAGCTGCCCAGGCCCATCAGGGCGGCCAGGCCGAGCAGCAGCGCTTCCTGCTCGGCTTCGGGAAGGGCGTCGATCACGGTGCGACGATATGCTTGATGGCCTGAGGTACGACCGGCGGCGTTGACGCCGCCCATGCCGACGATCACCGGTAAGTGTGACAAGCCGCTGTCCTCGTTATGCTGTTCGTGCGAGTCGGTAATGTAGATATTAAGAGAGGCGATCATAGCACCCGCCCCGGGACGCCGTCATGGGCGTCGCGTGCGAGTTACGGCGGCGCGGGGATAAACAAACGTTTGAAAGCTGATGCCGGATGCGCTAGGCTGGCGGAGCTGTTTGAGTCATACGAGTGGGTATGTGGGCGCATCCTGTCTTTGGATGCGCCTTTTTTTTGCTCCTCGCCTGGCGCGCCATCGCTGCTAGAATGGCCAGTTCGTCAGCCACCGAACCGCTTTCGCAATGCACGCCACTTCACGCGCCATCGCCACCAACCAGCTCGGCCCGCACAAGGACGTCGCACGCCGCGTCGCGCGCGCCCTCGGCCACCCCCTGCGCAAGCCGGTGGCCGAGCATACCCGCGAGGCGTTCGCACGGGCCCTTGCCTGGTACGAGCACCGGGGCGGCGGGCGCCAACCGCTGATCCTCGATGCCGGCTGCGGCGTGGGACTGTCGACGCGGCAGCTGGCCGCGCGCCACGAGGACCACCTGGTGGTCGGCGTGGACCGCAGCGCCGAACGGCTCTCGCGGGAGCATGGCGAAGTGGGCGACAACGCCCTGCTGGTGCGCGCCGACCTGGTCGACTTCTGGCGCCTGGCACTGGCCGCCGGCTGGCAGCCGGCGCGGCACTACCTGCTCTATCCCAACCCCTATCCCAAGTCGGCGCATCTCAAGCAGCGCTGGCATGGCCACCCGGTGCTGCCGGTGATCCTGGCGCTGGGCGGGCGGCTGGAGCTGCGCTCCAACTGGCGGCTCTATGTCGAGGAGTTCGCTCAGGCGCTCACGCAGGTCACCGGCGTGAGCGCCGACGTGGAGCCCTTCGTCCCCGGCGAGCACTACCTCACCCCCTTTGAACGCAAGTACCATCTCAGCGGTCAGTCTCTCTGGCGGCTGGTGGCCGCCCTGCCCCACGCCCCACAGCTCGTCCCCGGCGGCTCGCAGGAGGTCGATTGATGGCATTCGTCTACCTGGCGCTGGCAATCGTCGCCGAAGTCGTCGCGACCAGTGCGCTCAAGGCCACCGACGGCTTCACCCGCCCCGGTCCCAGCCTGCTGGTGGTGGTCGGCTATGCGCTCGCCTTCTTCATGCTCTCGCTGGTGCTGCGCACCATCCCGGTGGGTATCGCCTATGCACTGTGGGCCGGGCTGGGTATCGTGCTGGTGGCCCTGGTGGGCGTCGTGGTATACGGCCAGCGGCCAGACCCGCCGGCGATTCTGGGTATCGGGCTGATCGTCGCCGGGGTGGTGGTGATCCAACTGTTTTCACGCGTTTCCGCTCATTGAACCGGCGCCACCTGGGGGCCGGATGGATTCGACCGAGATGCTATCGTTTGCTGCCGCCAGGCTACGCTGCCTGGTCCTGCTGTGCGGGCTGTGGTTCCCCGTGGCCGCTTCGGGTGAGGGCTTCCCGGCGCTGGGGGGGCTCCTCGACAAAGGCTTTCACGTCAGCGCCGAGGCCAGGCTGCTGGGGGACGCCGGTCGCCCCGGCGAGGTGCTGGGCGCCATCGAGCCACACCGCCAGCTGTCGCCGGCTTCGGTGTCCAAGGCCTACCTGGCGGCGGCGGCGCTCGACCGCTGGGGCCCCCAGCACCGCTTCACCACACGCCTGGTCAGCAGCGCCGAGCCCGACGCCGAGGGCGTGCTGCGCGGTGACCTGATCCTCGAGGGCGGCGGTGATCCCGCGCTGGCCACCGAGGACCTGTGGCGCCTGGCCCAGCGGCTGCACCAGGCCGGCGTAAGCGAGGTCGAAGGGCGCCTGGTGGTCAGCCAGTGGCGCTTCGGCCCGGTGGAGTGCATCACCACCGACCGCTGCGAGGCCCATGCGCGCGCCGCCAACAGCTACAGCGCGCTGCTCTCCTCGGCGGGGGTCAACCATGGCAACTGGTGCGTCAACGTGGCCCCGGGGGGGAAGGCGGGCGAGCCGGCGCGGGTCACCAGCTGCGACAGCCAGTCCCCGATCGTGGCAATCGACAATCGCATCGAGACGCGCCTGCCCGGCAGCGGCAGCGAGTTCAGCGCCGAGCGCGTGACCCGCGAGGAGGGGGATGTCATGCTGCTGCGCGGCCACATCGCGCTCGGCGCCGCGCCTCGCGACGTCTACCGCGCCAGCGGCGACCCCGCGCGCCAGACCGCACGTACCCTGCTGGCGATGCTCGAGCAGGCCGGCATCGCGGTGGGGCAGGGCTATGCCACCAGCATCGAGCCGCCTCCCGCCACCGCCCGCAGCCTGGCCGAGGTGGAAGGCAGGCCGCTACAGGAGCTGCTGCTGCACGTGATGAACTACTCCAACAACTTCATGGCCGACGTGCTGGCGCTCAACCTGGTCGACACGCCCCGCGCGACCCTGCTGCAGGCGGGGGAAGCGCTCCAGGACTACGTGGCCGGGCTGCCCGACCATGGGCCGGTGGTCATGCTCAGTGGCAGCGGCCTGACCACCGAGAACCGCACCTCGGCGCGAGGCGCCAACGCCTTGCTGGAGAGCATGTTCCACCGCACCTCGCTGTTCCCCAGCTTCGTCGCCAGCTTCCAGTCACCGGCCAACGGCGTGTCGCGCGCCATTCGCCGCGGGTCGCCGCTGGTGCAGGACCATCTGATGCTCAAGACCGGCACCCTCAACCAGCCCTATGCGGTGCGCGCCGTCAGCGGATACTTCCGCACCCGCTCGGGGCGCTGGGGCGTGTTCACGGTCCTGGTCAACGGCACCGCCTCCACGCCTTGGCTCAACTGGGCCCAGGTACTGGACCCCCTGTCCCAGGACCTGGAGCGCATGATCGAGGCGCATTGAGGTCTACCCGCAAGTAAGGATAGCGAGACGATGAAACCAGCGCGTACCGGATGGCGGCACCTGATCGATGCCACGGGCTATTCCCTCAAGGGCCTCAAGTTCGCCTTTCGCCACGAGGCGGCGTTTCGACAGGAACTGGCCCTGTGCGTGGTGATGCTGCCGCTGGCCTGGTGGATCGGTTCGGGGCCGGTGGAGTGGATCCTGCTGGTGGGCAGTTGCCTGCTGGTGCTGACCGTGGAGCTGCTCAACAGCGCCATCGAGAACGTGGTGGACCGCATCGGCACCGAGCACCACGAGCTGTCGGGGCGGGCCAAGGACATCGGCTCGGCGGCGGTGATGCTGTCGCTGCTGGCCGCCGGCCTGGCCTGGGGCCTGCTGGCGTGGCAGAAATTCTTCGGCTGAATTCCGCCGTGCCCTGCGCCAGGGGTGCCGCAGCGGCAGCGCCTTCGATATGCTGAGGGTACCCCAGCTGCGACAAGGCGCGTTGCCATGCCCATACCCGACGACTTCCTGCCCGCCGACCATCTCTCCCCGGCGCTCGCGCCTGCCCTGGAGAAGGCGTGGCAACGCCTCGGCGAAAGCCTGGCACGGGGCGACAGCGTCGCCGAGATGACCGGCCAGGAGCTCCCCTCGGAGAACTGGCTGGCGCTCGACCCGGAGCGGCGGCGCCAGCTGGCGCGGGTGATCGCCATTTCCGACTTCGTGGTCGATACGCTGGTGCGCTATCCCGACTGGCTGCAGCATCTCGATGCCAGCGGCGAGCTGGACGAGGCGCCCGACGGCGAGACGCTCGCCGCCTGGCTGGCCGAGCGCCTGGAGAGCGCCGACGACGAGGCGGCCCTGCACGCGGCGCTGCGTCGCTTTCGCCGGGGGCGGATGCTGGGCATCGTCTGGCGCGACCTGACGCGGCCGGCGGGCATCGACATGTGGTCGACCGCCGCCTCGGTGTCGCGGCTGGCCGAGGTGTGCCTCGAGGGGGCGCTGGCCTGGCTCGAGGCGCACTTCGAGCCGCGCTGGGGGCGCCCGGGGCCGCGCGCCGACGGCAGCGAGCAGCGCCTGGTGGTGCTGGGCATGGGCAAGCTCGGCGCCGGCGAGCTCAACCTCTCCTCGGACATCGACCTGATCTTCGCCTACCCCGAGAAGGGCGAGAGCGAGGGCGGGCGCAAGGCGCTCGAACACCAGGAGTACTTCACCAAGCTGGGGCAGAAGCTGATCGCCGCGCTGGATGCGGTCACCGCCGACGGTTTCGTCTTTCGTGTCGACATGCGCCTGCGCCCGCTGGGCGAGGGCGGCCCGCTGGTCGGCAGCTTCAGCTCGCTGGCCGCCTACTACCAGGACCAGGGCCGCGAGTGGGAGCGTTACGCCATGCTCAAGGCGCGGCCGGTGGCCGGCGACCTGGGGGCGGGCGGCGAGCTGCTCGGCCACCTGCGCCCCTTCGTCTACCGCAAGTACCTCGACTTCGGCGCCATCGAGTCGCTGCGCGAGATGAAGGCCCTGATCAACCGCGAGGTGAAGCGCCGCGGCATGCAGGCCAACATCAAGCTCGGCCCGGGCGGCATTCGCGAAGTGGAGTTCGTGGTCCAGGCCTTCCAGCTGATCCGCGGCGGGCGCGATACCGAGCTGCAGGTCACCTCGCTGCGCACCGCGCTGTCACGCCTGCCGGCGCTGGGCCTGCTGCCCCAGGAGGTGGTCGAGGAACTCGAGCCCGACTACGTCTTCCTGCGCGACCTCGAGCATGTGCTGCAGGCGCTGGAGGATCGCCAGACCCAGAGCCTGCCCGAGGACGACCTCGACCGCGAACGGGTCGCCCAGGCGCTCGACATGGAGGACTGGCCGGCGGTCGTGGCGCGCCTCGAGGAGGTGCGCGGCCGGGTGCGCCATCACTTCGATGCGGTGGTCGCCGACCCCGAGGAGGAGCTCGAGGTGGCCAGTGCGGTCCCCGAGCAGGGGGGCGGCATCCCGCTCGACGACTGGCGCGCGCTGTGGTGCGGCGAGCTCGATGACCAGGAGGTCCAGGCGATGCTGGCCGAAGCAGGCTTCGCCGAACCCGAGGTAGCCCAGCGGCGCCTCGCCAGCCTGCGCCAGTCGCGTCAGGTGCAGGCCATGCAGCGCATCGGCTACGACCGCCTCGAGGCCCTGATGCCGCTGCTGCTCGACGCCGTGGCGGCAAGCGACACCCCCGACACCGCCCTCGAACGGGTGCTGCCGCTGATCGAGTCGGTGCTGCGGCGTACCGCCTACCTGGCGCTGCTGCGCGAGAACCCCGAGGCGCTCAGCCACCTGATGGGGCTGTGCGGCGCGAGCCCCTGGATCGCCGAGCAGCTGGCACGCTACCCGATCCTGCTCGACGAGCTGCTGACCCCGGACACCCTCTACACCCCCGCCGACAAGGCGCGCCTGGCCGACGAACTGCGCCAGGCCCTGGGACGCATTCCCGAGGACGACGAGGAGGCCCAGCTCGAGGCGCTGCGCGTGTTCAAGCATGCCCATGTGCTGCGTGTCGCCGCCTCGGACATCGCCGGTACCCGCCACCTGATGAAGGTCAGCGACTACCTCACCTACATCGCCGAGGTGCTGCTGGAGAAGGTACTGGCCATGGCCTGGCGCCACCTGGTGCGCAAGCATGGCTATCCACGGCGCCGCGACGGCTCGCGCGCCGGGGCGGAGGCGGAATTCCTGATTGTCGGCTACGGCAAGCTGGGCGGCATCGAGCTGGGCTACGGCTCCGATCTCGACCTGGTGTTCATCCACGATGCCGATACCCAGGGCGAGACCGACGGCGCGCGGCCCATCGATACCCCGGTGTTCTTCACCCGCCTGGGCCAGCGCATCATCCACCTGCTCACCGCGGTGACCCCGGCCGGCACGCTCTACGAGGTGGACATGCGCCTGCGCCCCTCGGGCAACGCCGGGCTGCTGGCCACCACGCTGGAGGCCTTCGGCGAGTACCAGCGCCGCGAGGCGTGGACCTGGGAGCATCAGGCGCTGGTGCGTGCTCGCGTGGTGGCCGGCCATCCCCGTCTTGCCGAGGGCTTCGATGCGGTGCGTCGCGAGATCCTCGGGCGCGAGCGCGATTGCCGGGCCCTGCGCGAGGAGGTGGTCAAGATGCGCCAGAAGATGCGCGACCACCTGGGCGGCAAGAGCGGGGCGGGTGAGTTCGACCTCAAGCACGACCCCGGCGGCATGGTCGACATCGAGTTCCTGTGCCAGTTCGCGGTGCTCTCCATGGGCCACGAGACGCCCGCGCTGCTGCAGTGGAGCGACAACATGCGCATCCTCGAGACCCTGGAGAGTACCGGCCGACTGCCCGCCGACATGTGCCGGCGCCTGCGCGAGGCCTACCTGGCCCTGCGCAGCGCCGCCCACCGTGCCTCGCTGACCCGCGGGGCCGCCCGCGGCCGCGAGGCCGATTTCCACACCCACCGCCAGGCGGTCATCGACGCCTGGCAGCGACTGCTGGAGCCGCAGGCATGAGTCTCACCCGCCCGATATCGTTCCCATCAGAGAGATAGCAATGAACAAGGTCCTGATACTGCACGGCCCCAACCTCAACCTGCTGGGCACCCGCCAGCCGGAGATCTACGGCAGCGAGACCCTGGACGACATCAACAACGCGCTGTATGAGAAGGCCGCCGTCAACGGCTGGGACATCAAGGCCCTGCAGAGCAACCACGAGGGCGTGCTGATCGACGCCATCCATGCCGCGCGTGAGGACGGCACCGCGGCGATCGTCATCAACCCCGCCGCCTATACCCACACCTCGGTGGCCATCCTCGATGCGCTCAACACCTTCGAGGGCCAGGTGATCGAGGTGCACCTCTCCAACGTGCACAAGCGCGAGAGCTTCCGCCACCACTCCTACGTCTCGCTGCGTGCCGACGGCGTCATCGCCGGGCTCGGCAGCCAGGGCTACCTGGCCGCCCTGGACGCCGTGATTCGCGCCGCCGAACGCGCCTGAGCCCGCCGCCGTTCCCTCGGCCGCGGGCCATCGTGCCTCGCGGCCTCAGCGCAGCGAGTCGATCAGCTCGCTGTTGACGAGTAGCGTCTCGTGGGTGACCAGCAGGTGGTTGTTGAACTCGTCGAGCTGCTCGTCGCCCTCGGGGCGGTTCTGCTCCAGGTACTCGATCGCGGCCTGGTGCAGCTCCGCCTGGTAGTCGAGGAACGCCTCGTCGAACGCCGCGCCTTCCTGCCCACCCAGCCCCTCGCCAGGGTCGCCGTCGGGAATCATCTCCCCGCCGGCAGAGGGGTCGCTATTCCCGGCGGCCTCGGCCAGCCACTCGTCGAGAATGGCGTGATCGCGCGCCAGGGTTGCCGCCAATTGCGCGACCTCGTCGCGCTCGGCGCGGTCCTCCGCCAGCTCCGCCAGCTCGTCCTGATGCTGGTGCAGGCTGCGCAGATCGGCCTGGAGCGTCTCGCGATCCGCGTCCTGCTGCGCGAGTGCCGGACCGGCCAGCAGGCAAGTCAATGCGAGCGCCAAAATGATCACGCCCTTCGAGAGAAAGATTTTCATTCCATTGCTCCCGCTTTTTTCCTGAATGATGAGCGATGTTGAATCAAGTTTGCGCGATACCTCTTTGCTTCCTACGGTAGTACAAGACGTCTCGCTCTGGTGCCGATTCATGCAAAGAACACTCGACAAGCCAAGCCGCACGCGCCGGCCTCAGACGCCGGAAGAGCGGCAGGAGAAGAAACGAGAGCTGCTGGTTTTCCTGTTTCTTGCCGGCATTCTGTTCCCGATTCTCGCCGTGCTGGTGGTTTCCGGCTACGGCTTTGCGGTCTGGATTTTCCAGATATTTACCGGGCCGCCCGGGCCGCCTGGCTAGCCTCGCGCAAGGTAGGCCAGGCCAACAAGAAAACAGGAAATAACCAAACAAGAACGCAATACAAAGACCGTGGAGAAGCAGAATGGGAGTGGATCCCACGCGGCGCGCGCTGCTCAAAGGGCGCCTTCAATATCCCCCCGTGCCGCGTCCCCCCTGGGCCCGCGAAGAGCCCGTGTTTCTGGCGAATTGCAGCCAGTGCGGCGACTGTGTCCGGGCCTGCGAGACCGACATCATCGTGCCCGATGCGGCCGGCTTTCCCCGCGTCGATTTCGAGCTGGGCGAGTGCACCTTCTGCCGCGCCTGCGTCGAGGCCTGCGCGGAGAACGTATTTCGCGACGCCGGGCGTGAGGCTCCGTGGTGGCATACCGCCACGATCGGGCCGGCATGCCTGGGGTCGCAGGGCATCCACTGCCGTAGCTGCGGGGAGAGCTGCGAGGTCGGCGCGATCCGCTTCTCGTTCAATGCCCGGTGCGTGCCGGAACCGACGGTCGACAGCGAGGCCTGCACCGGCTGCGGCGCCTGCGTGTCGGTCTGCCCCACCCACGCGGTGACGCTGCCAGGCCCGAGCCATGCCGACACGCCTCGGCCCGCTCGCCGGCAGGAAGCGACATGAACGCTCAGGTGCATATCTCGAGCCTGGTCGTGCAGCTGCGCCCCGGACGCCTCGAGGAGGTCGCCCGTCACTGCCGAGCCCATGACGGGGTCGAGATCCACGCCACGGACCCGCGCGGCAAGCTGGTGCTGGTGCTGGAGACGGCGGGGCAGCGCGACATCGTGGCATTCATCGAAGGACTTCAGCGAGCGCCCGGCGTGCTATCGGTGAGCCTGGTCTATCACCATGCGGAAAGCGCCGAGGAACTGGACAGGGAGATGGAGGAGATGAGCGATGACGCTGACGCGACGTGACTTCATCAAGGCCACCGCGGCAACGACGGCCACCGCGGCGGCGGGTATCAGTGCAACCGGCCAGGCCCAGAACGTGGTCACCGACGCCAGCCAGTCCCAGCTGAAGTGGTCGAAGGCCCCGTGCCGCTTCTGCGGCGTGGGCTGCGGGGTCAACGTGGCGACCCGCGACAACCAGGTGGTCGCCACTCACGCCGACATCAACTCGCCGGTCAACCGGGGCGTCAACTGCATCAAGGGCTACTTCCTGTCCAAGATCATGTACGGCGAGGACCGTCTCACCCGGCCGCTGCTGCGCAAGACCAACGGCGAGTACGACAAGGACGGCGAGTTCACTCCGGTGAGCTGGGACGAGGCCTTCGACGTCATGGCCGACAAGTACAAGGCGGTGCTGCGCGAGAAGGGCCCGCAGGGGATCGGCATGTTCGGCTCCGGGCAGTGGACGATCTGGGAAGGCTACGCCGCCAACAAGCTGATGAAGGCGGGGTTCCGTTCCAACCACATCGACCCCAACGCGCGCCACTGCATGGCCTCGGCGGTGTTCGGCTTCATGCGCACCTTCGGCATGGACGAGCCGATGGGCTGCTACGACGACATCGAGGCGGCGGATGCCTTCGTGCTGTGGGGCTCCAACATGGCCGAGATGCACCCGATCCTGTGGACCCGGGTCACCGACCGCCGGCTGTCGGCGCCGCACGTCAAGGTGGCGGTGCTCTCCACCTTCGAGCACCGCTCCTTCGAGCTGGCGGACCTGCCGATGGTCTTCACGCCCCAGGCGGACCTCGCCATCCTCAACTACATCCAGCGCTACATCATCGACAACGACCGGGTGAACTGGGATTTCGTCAACGAGCACGTGCGCTTCATGGAGGGCAACGTCGACATCGGCTACGGGCTACGCCCCGAGCATCGCCTGGAGCTGGCCGCGGCGAACGCCAGCGAGGCGGCAGGAGCCCGCGACATCGACTTCGAGCGCTACCGGGAGTTCCTGCAGCAGTACGATGCCGAGACGGTCACCGAGCTCTCCGGCGTGCCCCAGCGCCAGCTCGACGCCCTGGCCGAGCTCTACGCCGACCCCGACACCCGGGTGATGTCGTTCTGGACCATGGGGTTCAACCAGCATACCCGCGGGGTGTGGGCGAACAACATGATCTACAACATCCACCTGCTGACGGGCAAGATCTCCACCCCGGGCAACAGCCCCTTCTCGCTGACCGGCCAGCCCTCGGCGTGCGGCACCGCGCGCGAGGTCGGCACCTTCTCCCACCGCCTGCCGGCCGACATGGTCGTGACCAATGCCGACCACCGCCGCTTCGCCGAGGAGGCCTGGAAGGTCCCCGAGGGCACCATCCAGGCCCAGCCCGGTGCCCACGCCGTGCTGCAGAACCGCATGCTCAAGGACGGCGACATCAACGTCTACTGGGTGCAGTGCAACAACAACGTCCAGGCCGCGGCCAACCTGGTCGAGGAGACCTATCCCGGCTACCGCAACCCGGACAACTTCATCGTCGTCTCCGACGCCTACCCCACCGTGACCGCGGAGCTGGCCGACCTGATCCTGCCGGCGGCGATGTGGGTCGAGAAGGAGGGCGCCTACGGCAACGCCGAACGGCGCACCCAGTTCTGGCATCAGCTGGTCACGGCGCCGGGCGAGGCACGCTCCGACCTGTGGCAGCTGATGGAGTTCTCCAAGCGCTTCCAGATCGAGGAGGTGTGGCCGGAGGAACTGCTCGAGGCCAACCCGGACTACCGCGGCAAGTCGATGTTCGAGGTGCTGTTCCGCAACGGCCAGGTGGACGCCTACGGCCTCGACGAGCTCGACGAGGAGTACGCCAACGACGAGGCGCAGCACTTCGGCTTCTACGTGCAGAAGGGGCTGTTCGAGGAGTACGCCAAGTTCACCCGCGGCAAGGCCCACGACCTGGCCCCGTTCGAGCGCTATCACCAGGAGCGCGGCCTGCGCTGGCCGGTGGTTGACGGCGAGGAGACGCTGTGGCGCTACAACGGCGAGTACGACCCCTACGTGGAGGAGGGGCGTGATTTCCAGTTCTATGGCCACCAGGACGGCCGGGCCGTCATCTACGCCGTGCCCTACGAGCCGCCCGCCGAGTCGCCCGACCAGGAGTACCCGCTGTGGCTGGTCACCGGCCGGGTACTCGAGCACTGGCACTCCGGCTCGATGACCCGCCGCGTACCCGAGCTGCACCGCGCCTTTCCCCAGGCGGTGGTCTACCTGCACCCCGAGGATGCACGTCAGCTCGGCGTGCGCCGCGGCAGCGAGGTGCGCATCGTCAGCCCACGCGGCGAGATGAACTCCCGGGTCGAGACGCGCGGGCGCAACCGCATGCCGCGCGGGCTGGTGTTCGTGCCCTGGTTCGATGCCAGCCAGCTGATCAACAAGGTCACGCTGGACGCCACCGATCCCATCTCCAAGCAGACGGACTTCAAGAAGTGCGCCTGCCGGATCGAACCGGTCTAGGGAGGGAAGCATGATGCGCATGATCGCGACCGCCAGCGCCGTCCTGCTGATCAGCCTGGGGGTGTTCGCCCAGGAAGGGCAGCTCGATGCCCTTCGCGGCCAGGTGCCGCTGCTCGAGGAGCGCACGCCCGAACCACTCTACGACGCCGAGAACGACGACCGGCGGCGCAGTCGGGCCTACCCGATGCAGCCGCCGACCATCCCGCACAAGATCGACAACTACCAGGTCGACCTCAATGCCAACCGCTGCATGAGCTGCCACAGCCGGCAGCGGGTCGGGGAGACCCAGGCGCCAATGATCAGCGTGACCCACTACATGGACCGCGACGGCAACTTCCTCGCCGAACTCTCGCCGCGCCGTTACTTCTGCGACCAGTGCCATGTACCGCAGACCGACGCACCGCTGGCGGTCGAGAACCGCTTCGTCGACATCGCCGAAATCCTCCGCCAGCGGCGCGAGACGCAAGAGTGAGGTTCGCTGCATGATAAAACGTATCAAGAACCTGCTCTCGGTCTTCTGGCGCGTCTTCAACTCTCCCAGCGGCTACTTCAGCCTCGGCTTTCTCACCGTGGGGGGCTTCATCGGCGGCGTGCTGTTCTGGGGCGGGTTCAATACCGCCATGGAAGCGACCAACACCGAGCAGTTCTGCATCAGCTGCCACGAGATGCGGGCCAACGTCTACGAGGAGATCCAGCCCACCATCCACTTCACCAACCGCTCGGGAGTGCGCGCGGTGTGCTCGGACTGCCACGTGCCGCACGACTGGACCGACAAGATCGCGCGCAAGATGCAGGCCTCGAAGGAAGTCTGGGGCAAGATCTTCGGCACCATCAATACCCGCGAGAAGTTCCTCGACCATCGCCTGGAGATGGCCTCCCGCGAGTGGCGGCGCTTCGAGGCCAACGACTCGCTGGAGTGCCGCAACTGCCACGACGAGGATGCCATGGACCTGACCCGGCAGAGTTCGCGTGCGGCCGAGGCCCACCGGCGCGGCCTGATCGACGGCGACGATACCTGTATCACCTGCCACAAGGGCATCGCCCACGAGCTGCCCGACATGGCGGGCGTCGAGGGCTGGGAATGAAGCGCCGGGCAGCGCTCGGCAGGAGGAGGAAGGATGCAGCAAGTCGGCAAATGGATGGGCACTCTGACCACGATTCTCTCCATCGCCTTCGCCTCGGCAGCCCTGGCCCAGGATACCTCACCGCCACCCAGCAGCGCCGCGGAAGACGCCACTTCGGCGGGCGAGGCGGCGCTCGGCGAGGTGCCTGAGCGTGAGGACGACGCCGGCACCGCCCGGGACGCGCCCGAGCGGGACCTGCAAGGCACCGGAGCTGACGCCGCGGCCGACGCCGACGGCGGCGAGGCCCGGGACGACGAAGTGACGGGGCGCCAGGAGGAAGGGCGCGGCGACACGGCGTCCGAGCCTGGCCTCGACGAGCCTCGCCAGCCGATCCGGCCGGGGCAGATGGAGCAGGATTGAGCGCGGTGGGCATGAGAGCGAGGGGCGTAACGCGGTCGCGGCAGCCTCATGCCTGCCTCAGCGCGGCCTCCAGCCCATGCAGGTCGCGCACGGTGATGACGTCCCCCGGGAAGGGCGAGGCGCCGGGGTCGGCGCTGACGCCGACGAAGCGGGTGCCGTTGGAGCGTGCCGCGCGGTAGTCGTTGTAGGAGTCGCCGATCATCACCGTTTCCCGTGCCGCCTGGCCCCTTCTCGCCAGCAGGTATCGCAGGCCCGTCACCTTGTCGGGGGGCGAGCCGAGCACTTCCTCAAAGAACGGTGTCAGGCCGCGTTGCCGCACGATGCTGCGCAACTCGGCCTCGGGCGTGGCCGAAAGCAGGTAGAGCGGCCGCACGCCGGCCCAGCGGGAGAGGAACTCCAGCGCGCCGGGGATGGCCGGGGCCTGCAGCAGGCGCTGCTCGACGCTGGCCTTGAAGCGTGCGCAGAGTTCGCGGATGCGCCCTTCCCCCGCCTCGCGCCCCAGGATCTGCCCCTCGATGTGGCGAAACTTGACCTCGCGGGGCTGCCCGCCACGGCGGCCGAGGTAAGCGAGCACGGCGCGGTACTGCTCCGGTGCCTCGTCACGGTAAAGATCGGCGAAGGCCTGCCGCTTGAGCGTGGCCGAGTCGAGGATGACCCCATCGAAGTCGAACACCAGCATCCCGATAGTGCGAGGTAGGGAGTCTCCCACGGGCTTGCTCCACTGCATCTTGGCCACCCGAGGTGCGGCCTTGGGGCCCGCGCCTCGGGTGGGTAAAGGGTCAACTGCGCCGTGTGCGAGCCAGCAGCCAGGACTTGGCGGGCGTCTGGCTCAGCAACACCAGCACGATCACCGACGTCAGCACGATGGACAGCGGGTTGCTGACCAGGGCCAGCAGGAAGCCCCCCAGGCTCTCGCCCTCCGAGGACATCGCCTGGCGATAGGTCTCGTCGAGCAGCGGGCCCAGTATCACGCCGAGGATGATGGGGCCCATCTGGAAGCCGAACACCTTGAGCCAGTAGCCGAGGATGCCGAAGCCGAGCATCCAGTAGACCTCCATCATGCTGCTGTTGATGGAGTAGGTGCCCACCACGCAGAGCACCAGGATCAACGGGATCAGGATCGCCTTGGGAACCTCCACGACCTTGGTGAAGACCTTGATGCCGGTCAGGCCGAAGAACAGCAGGAAGAGGTTGGCCAGCGCCAGGTTGCCGACGGTGAACCAGAAGATGTGCGGGGTCTCGACCATCAGCATCGGCCCGGGGTTTAGGCCGTGGATGACCAGCGCGCCGATGATCACCGCCGTCACCGCGTCGCCGGGCATGCCGAGGGTGAGCATCGGCACGTAGGCGCCGCCGACGGCGGCGTTGTTGGCGGTCTCGGGGGCCACCAGGCCCTCGTAGGCGCCCTCGCCGAACGGCCGGCTGGGGTGCTTCACGCTGCGCTTGGCATGGTCGTAGGCGAACAGCGAGGCGATGTCGCCGCCGGTGCCGGGCAGGGCGCCGACGATCACGCCGATGAGCGAGGTGCGCACCGACAGGGGAAGGAACTTCAGCACCATGCTCAACGGCGGGATGATCTTGTCGACCTTCTGCTTGATCGGCACCTTGTTGAGGTTGTGCAACTGGTAGAAGGCCTCGGCCGCGCCGAACAGGCCGATCATCACCACCACGTAGTGGATGCCGCCCATCAGCTGCATGCTGCCCATGGTCAACCGCGGCTGGGCGGTGACCTGGTCCATGCCGATCAGGCCGATGGTGGCGCCCAGGGCGACGGAGAAGATCCCGCGCGCCAGGGATTTCCCCGACAGGGTGCTGACGAGCAGCAGGCCGAGCACGGCGATCAGGAAATAGTCGCGCGAGGCGAACTCCAGCGCCATGTCGGCCAGGTAGGGGGCGGTGCCGGCCAGCACCAGGGTGCCGAGCAGCCCGCCGATGACCGACATCACCGTGCTCAGGCCGATGGCACGGCCCGCCTCGCCGCGCTGGGCCAGGGGGTAGCCGTCGAGGGCGGTCACCACGGCGGAAGGGGCACCGGGAATGTTGAGCAGGATGGCGGTACGCGAGCCGCCGTAGACGCCGCCGACGTAGATCCCCACCATCAGCGCCAGGGCGTTGTTGATGTCCCAGGCGAAGGTGAAGGAGATCAGGATCGACACCGCCATGGTCACCGAGAGCCCGGGAATGGCGCCGACATAGATGCCCGCCAGGGTCCCCAGTGCCGTGAGCAGGAGCAACTGGGGATCCAGCCACGCCATCAGGAAATAGGAAAAGGTGTCACTCATCGGAAACCTCGGGATCAGGGAAGGTAGACGCGGAAGACCAGCGTGAAGAGGACATAGATCACCGCGATGGCCAGGCCTGAGAGCAACAGCGAGCTGAGGATCCTGCCGTTCCGGTAATAGATGAACATGACCGACAGGAACAGGAAGGTGCTCAGGTAGAAGCTGACCCAGACGATGGCCGTGAGATAGGCCACCGATACCAGCGTGAAGACCACGATGTGGGGCTGGAAATGCTCGCTCCAGAACACCTGGAACTCATGCAGGGCGCCGCGAATCTGTGGGTCGCGCCGCTTGCGACGGTGGCTGAACAGGATGACCAGCGACGAGGCCAGCATGATGAGGGCGAGCCCCACGGGAAAGGAGCCAGGGGAGTTCAGGCCGGGGATGCCGTCGATACGATAGGCTTCGACCAAGACGCCGATACTGAGCAGGAGCAGCAGCCAATCGAAGACCTTCTCGCCCGCCTGTACGCGCTCTATTTTCTTGCTCATCAACAGACTCCAAGGGGGAGGCCAGGCTCCCCCTTCACCGCACGGTGGATGTTAGGGTCGCGGTATGCCGAGTTCTTCCGGCGTGGTTTCCAGTGACTCGGCATCGGCCTCGTACATGGACCAGGCGGTGACCGATTGCCAGCTGTCCAGGTACTCCTGCGCTTCGTCCCCGTTGAGGTTGAGCGATTCGGCCCCGTAGCTCTCGAGGAACTCCTGGAACTCGTCGCTGGCCACGGCCTCCTCGTAGGCCTCCTCGAGCGCGGCCTTGGCCTCGTCGGGGGTATCCTTGTGCACGAACACGCCCCAGAACGGACCCCACGGCAGGAAGGATTCGATGTCCGGCAGCGCCTCGGTGATCGGCGGCACGTCGGGCAGCGCCTCGATCTCGTCGGTGGTGACCACGGCCAGGCCCTTCAGCTTGCCGCCGCGGATCTGCTCGCCGGCGGCGGCCAGGCTCAGCGGCATGAAGTCGATGTGGCCGCCCAGCATGGCCGTGATGCCGGGGCCGTCGCCGCCGAAGGTCACGTTGCGCACGTCGAGCTCGTCCACGGCATTGATCATCGCCAGCACGGTGTTGGGCAGCCCGCCGGCGCCGGTCCCGCCCATGCGCAGCTCGCCCGGGTTCTCGTGAGCGTGTTCGAGCAGGTCGGCAAAGCTGTCGAAGGGGCTGTCCGCAGGGGCGGCGATCACCACCAGCCCCTGGCCGATGATGTTGACGGTATGCATGTCCGCGTAGGTGAAGTCGGCCAGGCCCATCAGCTGATACAGCAGAGGGTTCTCGGCCCCATACAGGAGGTTGTAGCCATCGGCACGCTGGTTCATCACGTGGTTCATGCCGATCACGCCGGTGCCGCCGGCACGGTTGGTCAGCACGATGGTGGTGTCCAGGATCTCTTCCACGTGGGGCGTCAGGCTGCGTGCCACGTTATCGGTGGCGCCGCCTTCGCCCCACTGGATGGTGCCCTGGATGTTGCGCTCGGGGTACTCGGCCAGGGCGCTGCCGGCCATGGCCAGGGAGCCGAGGGCGACGGCGGTGGAAACAAGCAGTGGTTTGAACATGGGTTCCTCCGGGGTGGTTGTTATGGCGGCCGCGAGGCCAGGTGTGCCT
Organism: Billgrantia lactosivorans; assembly: GCF_003254665.1. Lineage (GTDB taxonomy): Bacteria > Pseudomonadota > Gammaproteobacteria > Pseudomonadales > Halomonadaceae > Halomonas > Halomonas lactosivorans. The sequence continues at coordinate 34,082 of NZ_QHGY01000011.1, forward strand.
GTCTGGGCAGGCTATAATGTTCGCTTTACGAACTAGAGTGCTTTAGGCGAACACTAGAACTGGCTTCCAATACTGTCAATGGCAAAGCACGAAACTGCGACGAAGGTCGCATGCCCTTCACTCATGAAGGGTTCCGAGCCCGCTGGAAATCGGCCAGGCGCAGGCCAGCCCGGGCTTATCCTATAGTAGTTGCTCGTGGCGCCGGCTCGAGGCGATCCCAAGGGTGTCTTGCGAACTTTAGGCCGCCATGCGAACATTGAAACCATGTTCCAATTGTCTTTGCCGGAAACCCGTTTCCGGTCGTACACGAGGCTCCTCGGCGACAGGAGTCGGGAGAGATGAGGATGCGTGCCATTGCCACGGTCTGCCTGAGCGGCGACCTCAGGACCAAACTGGAAGCGATTGCCCGGGCGGGCTTCGACGGCGTGGAGATCTTCGAGAACGATCTGCTCTCCTTCGACGGCTCCCCTGCGGAGGTGCGCCAGCTCTGCGAGCGTCTGGGCCTGGCCATCGTGGCCTTCCAGCCGTTTCGCGACTTCGAAGCGATGCCGGAGCCGCAGCGGAGCCGCAACTTTCAGCGTGCCGAGCGGAAGTTCGATCTGATGGAGCAGCTCGGCACCGATTTCCTGCTGGTGTGCAGCAACGTCTCGCCACAGGCCGTCGGCGACATGGGGCGCGCCGTGGCCGACCTGCGCGAGCTGGCAGAACGCGCTGCGCGCCGCAACATCCGCGTCGGCTTCGAGGCGCTGGCCTGGGGCCGCCACATTGCCGACTATCGCGACGCCTGGGAGGTGGTGCGGCGGGCCGACCATCCCAACCTCGGCGTGGTTCTCGACAGTTTCCACATCCTCTCGCGCCGGCACGACCTGTCCGCCATCGGCTGCATTCCCCGCGACAAGATCTTCTTCGTGCAGGTGGCCGATGCGCCGCTGCTGGACATGGATATCCTGCAGTGGAGCCGCCATTTCCGCTGCTTCCCCGGGCAGGGGCGCCTGCCGCTCGGCGCCTTCATGGCCGAGCTGGGCAAGGTGGGCTACGACGGCCCGCTGTCGCTGGAGATCTTCAGCGATGCCTTCCGTGCCGCCCCTACCGAGATCACCGCCCTGGATGGCCTGCGCTCGCTGATCTGGCTCGAGAACCTGGCCGGAAACGGGGCGGCGGCGAGCCAGCTGCCGCCGGCGCCCCGCTACCACGGCATCCACTTCATCGAGTTCACCCTCGACGAGGAGAGTGCCGGCCCGCTGGGGGAGTTCATCGACGCCCTGGGCTTCCGCCATGTGGGCCGTCATCGCTCGAAGAACGTGGAACTATGGAAGCAGGGTGATATCCACCTGGTCCTCAACTTCGAGACCGACAGCTTCGCGCATACCTTCCGGCTGCTGCACGGCACCTCGGTGTGCGCGGTGGGCTTCCGGGTCGACGACGTCGAGCGCGCCCTGCAGCGGGCCCGCGCCTTCAAGGCCCAGCTGTTCCGCGGCCAGGTGGGCGAGGGCGAGATGGAGATCCCCGCGATTCGCGGCGTCGAGGGCAGCCTGATCTATCTGGTGGACGAGGCGGCCGCCGACGACCTGCAGTGGCGCACCGACTTCGAGCTCTTCGACCAGGCGAGCCGAGACGAAGCCGGCCTGGTGCGCATCGACCACCTCTCCTACGTGCTGCCGGCCTCCCAGCTGCTGGGCTGGCAGCTGTTCTATCGCACCGTGTTCGGCTTCGACGCCGAGGCCGAGAACGAGATCGTCGACCCGCACGGCATGATGATCAGCCAGGCGGTGGTCAGCCCGGAGCGCAGCATTCGTCTGCCGCTCACCGTGTCCCAGGCCCAGGAGACCCAGCCCGGCCGCTTCCTCAGCGAGTTCCGCGGCGGCGTGCAGCAGATCGCCTTCGAGAGCCGTGACATCTTCGCCACCGTGGACGAGCTCCTGGCGCGCGGCCTGCCCCTGCTGAAGATTCCCGGCAACTACTACGACGACCTGGAGGCGCGCTACGACATCGACGCCGCGCAGCTCGAGGCGATGCGCTCGCGCAACATCCTGTTCGATCGCAACGAGGATGGCGATTTCCTGCACGCCTACACCGACACCTTCTCGGGCCGCTTCTTCTTCGAGATCGTCGAACGACGCGGCAACTACCAGCGATTCGGCGAGGCCAACGCGGGCATCCGCCTGGCGGCCCAGGCCGCCCGCCGCTAGCGCGAAGCGGACCGCTCCGACGAAACCACCCACGCGTTCGCCCCGCAGCCTGGAGACACGGTATGAAACTCGGCTTGATCGGCAAGGCCATCATGAATTCCAGCTCGCCGGACCTGCATGTACGGCTCGGCGACCTGACCGGCATTCCCACCACCTACGACCTCTTCGATGCCAACGAGCAGCCCATCGCCTCCCTGGAGAGCCAGGTCAGGAAGGTGATGGCCGCCGGCTACCGCGGGGTCAACGTCACCTATCCCTGGAAGGAAGCGGCCGTGCGCCTGGCCGATCGTGTCTCCGAGGGGGCGCGGCGGGTCGGGGCGGCCAATACGCTGGTCTTCGAGCGCGGCGGGATCTTCGCCGACAACACCGATTTCACCGGCTTCATCAGCGGCTACCGTGCCACCCTCGGCGAGCGCGAGCCGGGCCGGGTACTGCTGATTGGCACCGGCGGCGTGGGCAAGGCGGTCGCCTTCGGCCTGGGCAAGCTCGGCGCCAGCGAGGTCATCCTGATGGACCTCGACGCGGCCAAGTCGCGCCAGCTGGCCGACGAGCTGATCGCCCAGGGCTTCGCTGCCTCCACCATCGCGCCGGAGCGGCTGGCCGAGACGGTGCCGGCCTGCGACGGCCTGGTCAACTGCACCCCCATCGGCCACGAGAAGAGCCCCGGCTGCCCGCTGCCCAGGGAGCTGGTGGCGGCGCATCACTGGATCTTCGATGCCGTCTACGTGCCGGCCGTGACCGAGTTCGTCGCCGCCGCCCGGGCCGCCGGGGCGGCGGTGATGAGCGGCGTCGGCCTGTTCGTGTTCCAGGGGGTCGATGCCTTCAAGCGCTTCTGCGAGGACGAGGCCAAGCGTGCCGCCGCCGACGAACAGGCCGCCACCCTCTACGCCCACTACCGCCGCGTGCTGCTCAAGGAGTCGTGAGCGCCGCGGCGCCGTCGCGTGTCGTCAGCGCTTGCGTACCGCCAGGAAGATCCCGGCACCGATGATCAGCACGGCGCCGAGATAGGTTTCCAGTAGCGGCATGTCGCCGAAGACCAGGTAGCCGGACAGCGTGGCCCAGACGATCTGCAGGTAGAGGAAGGGCGAGACCAGCGAGGCGGGCGCGCAGCGCATGGCCATGATCAGGCCGAGCTGGCTGACGGCGCCGAGGGTGCCGACCAGCAGGAACAGGGGCGTGTCGCCCAGGGCGATCGGCGTCCAGAAGAAGGGTACCACCAGCGTGCTGACCACGGCGCCGGCCAGGCCCGCATAAAAGAGCGAGGCCAGCGGATGGTCGTTGCGCCCGAAGCGGCGCGTGGCCAACTGGTAGAGGGCAAAGCAGAGCGCCATGCCGAAGGGCAGCAGCGCGGCGGGCTGGGCCCGCCACTCCACGGGGCCCACCGCGATCAGCACGCCGATGAAGCCGGTGGCGACCGCCGCCCCTCGGGCCAGCGTCACGCGCTCGCCCAGCAGCGGGATGGCCAGCAGCGTCACCAGCAGCGGCGCGCTGAAGTTGATCACGTAGACCTGCAGCAGCGGCAGTTCGCGGAAGGCCAGGAAGGCGAAGGTGCTGGCAGCGAGCAGCAGCAGGCCGCGCACGAACTGCCCGGGAAGCGACTCGACCGACGCCATGATCTCGCGGCAGCGGGGCCAGCCCAGCATGAGCAGGTAACCCCCCAGCACCAGCATGTGGCCGGCATAGCGTGCCCACACCACCTGAACCGGCGAGTAGCTCTGGGTCAGCCACTTGACGCCGGTGTCGAGCAGCGTGAACAGCAGCCCGGCGGCCAGCATGAAGGCGATGCCCAGCAGCGGGCGATCGGCGGTGGCAGGGGAAGCGGCGGCGGTCAGGGTGGGCATGGCTCTCGGCATCAGGGTGGGCAGGCTTAATAGTAGCAGGCTAACAGATTGACGCCAGCGCGGCGTCTCCCCGTGTCCCGTTCATCGCCCGGCCACCACGGCGCGAGCCGCCTCGAGGGCTCGTCGTGCCCGCGCCAGCGCGGGGATGCCCTGGCGGCGCAGCGATTCGGTGGGAATCTCCAGGCTCAGTGGCCGGCCCGCTGGCAAGGCGGCCAGCAGGCCCCGCAGGTCGATGTCGCCTTCGCCGGGGAAGCCGCGCTGCTGCCGCGCCTCGTGCAGGATCGCCTCCATGCTGGCGGGGATCGGCCCGGCCACGTCGCACAGCTGCACGTAGCGCAGCCAGTCCGGCGGCACGCGCTCGAGGTCCTCCAGGCGGCTGGCCGAGCGGTTGAAGTGGAAGGCGTCGACCAGCAGGCAGGCATTGGCGTGACCGGCCTGGCGCGCGGCGGCGACGATGCGATGCGCCTGGCACAGGGTCTTGACCCCGGTCCAGGGCATGAACTCCAGGTGCGGGTGCAGGCCCAGCGGGCCCGCCAGTTCGCACATGGCGGTGAAGTTGTCGACGGTACGGGCGCCATCGTCGTCGTTGCCCGCCACCAGCACCTCGCTGGCGCCCAGCTCGGCGCCGATCTCCAGCACCTGGCGGAAATCCCGGACCACGTCGGTGTCGGGACGCAGGCGCAGGATCTCGATGTCCAGGACCCGCAGCCCGGTGTCGCGCAGGCGCTGCCGGGTGTTTCGCAGCAAGGCGGCATCCTTCACCAGCGGGAAGTGGTGCTCTTCCGGTGTGGCGGGGATGAGGCGCAGGCCCACGGCCTGGTAGCCGGCCCGGGCGGCGACCTCGACCATCTCGGGGGGCGCCAGTTCGAGCACGGTGAGGGCGGCGAGGGAAAAGATCGGCTCACGCATGGGCGGTGTCGGCTCCCGAGTTCGCGTCGTCGTGTCGTCTGCGTCCCGCGGCATGCAAACCGGCGATATGGCCGAAGGTCATGGCCGGGCCGAGATTGATGCCGCCGGCCGGGTAGTGGCCGCCCATGATGCTGGCCATGTCGCTGCCGGCGGCATAGAGGCCGGGAATCGGTGTGCCGTCGCCGCCCAGCGCCTGGGCGTGCTCGTTGGTCGCGAGGCCGGCGAAGGTGCCGAAGCAGCCGGGGTGCACCTTGACGGCATAGAAGGGGCCCTGATCGAGTGGCGCCACGCAGGGGTTGGGGGCGTGGGCCGGATCGCCGTTCTTACGGTTGTAGGGGGTGGAGCCACGGCCGTGCTCGGGGTCCTCGCCCCGGGCGGCGTGGCGGTTGTACTCGGCCACCGTGGCCGCGAGGCCCTGCGGGTCGATGCCGCACGCCTGCGCCAGCTCGGCGAGCGTGCCGCCGTGCTTGAGATAGCCCTTGCGGACCCAGTGACGGAAGGGCACCGGCGCGGGGCGGGCGATGCCGAGGCCATAGCGACGCAGGAAACGGTGGCTGCAGACCAGCCAGGAGCAGACCTCCTCGCCCTCCGGTACCGCCTTGACCATGGCGTCCACGTAGTCGAAGTAGCCTCCGGCCTCGTTGACGAAGCGCCTGCCGTTTCTCAGCACGCCGATGACGCCGGGCTTGGCGCGATCGATGATATGCGGGAAGTGACCGACCCGGCCGTCGCCCCACGGCACCAGCGACACCGGCGCCCAGGCCACCGGGGAGTAGAGACCGGTATCCACCACGCCGCCGGCGGCCTCGCCCAGCCGCAGGCCGTCGCCGCTGGCCGAGGGCGGCGGCAGCGGCCAGTGTTCCTCGCCGGTCGGGGTGCGGGGAAAGAGCTCCCGGCGGCGTTCGACGTCCCAGGGGAAGCCGCCGGTGGCCAGCACCACGCCGCGCTGCGCATTGAGGGTCACCTCGCCGTGCCGGGTTTCCACCACCACGCCCGTGACCCGCTCGCCTTCCTTGATCAGGCGTTTCGCCGACGAGCAGACCCAGGTCTCGACGCCCAGGTCGTCGGCCGACTTGGCCAGCCGCCCGGTCAGGGCCACGCCGTTGACCAGCTGCATGGCGCGGCGATAGCGCGCCAGGTCGAGGACGTGACGGCCCAGGCGCCTGGCCACGTGGACGAACGACTTGAGCGAGCGGGTCGCGGTCAGGAAGGCCGCCAGGTCCGGCCCGGCCTGGATCGGCATGCCCAGGAAGGCCGTCTCGGGCATGGTCGTGCGCAGCTTGGCCAGCGTCTCGCGGCTCAGCTCGCGGCCGTCGAAGGGGGCGGCGATCACCGAGCGCCCGCCGGTGCCGGCGCCGGGCGTGTCGCCGTGGATATCGGCGATGGCATTGCCGTCGGCGAACCGCAGCGCGGTCTTCTCGTGAAAGAACGCGACCATCCGCGGCGCGGCATCGAGGAAGGCGTCGATCTTCGCCGCGTCGTAGCGCTCGCCCAGCTCTGCGCGCAGGTAGGTGCGCACCGTTTCCGCGTCCTCGACGATGCCGGCGGCGCGGGCCAGGGGATTGAGCGGCGCCCACATCCAGCCGCCGGACCAGGCCGTGGCGCCGCCCAGCACGTCGGCTTTCTCCACCACCGCCACCTGCAAGCCGTGATAGGCGGCGGTAACCGCGGCGGCGAGCCCGGCAGCGCCGGAGCCCACCACCACCAGGTCGTAATCGCTTTGTGTCTCGGCCATGTGGCCCTCGCTGGAAACGTGTTCTGCTATAATTTAGAACAATGTTCCAGTTTTTTGCAATCGTTTCCCGGCCTACCGCGAGCGCTCAGCGGTTCGGCAGCAGGCCGGACAGGTCCAGCAGCCAGATGCCCGTGCTCAACGTCACGAAGGCGGCCAGCGTGGCCACCATCAGCGCGGCGGCGCTGACGCCGGCCATGCCGTAGCGCTGGCCGAGCAGGGGGTAGATGCTGATCATCGGCGCACAGGCGAACAGCAGGGCGCCGGCCACCAGCATCGGGTCCGTGTCCGGCATCAGCAGGAACAGGCCGAGCACGGCCAGGGGGTGAAGGATCAGCTTGCCGACGACAATCTGACCGACGTTGCGCAGCATGCCGCGGACCTGCAGGCCGAACAGGGTGCCGCCGATGACGAACAGTGCCGCGGGGCCGGCGGCGCTGGCCAGCATCTCGACCACCTGGGCCAGGGGTCGCGGCAGGGCGCTCTCCGTCACGGCCAGCAGCAGGCCCGCGGCCAGCCCGATCAGGATGGGGTTGCGCACCAGCCGCAGCAGGGTCTTGCGTGCCACGGTGACGATGCCGGCGCCGCTCTGGCGGCCCGCCTCGGCGAGGATCAGCGCCGCCGGAATGATCAGCAGGTTCTCGATCACCATGTTCAGCGCCAGGAAGACGGCCGCCGGCGAGGTGCCCAGCACCATGGCCGCGACGGGGTAGCCGATGAAGCCGCTGTTCGAGGCGGACATGCCCAGGGCGTGCATGGCGGCCTCGCTCAGCGGCTTGCGCTGCAGCGTCAGGGTCAGCAGCAGGGCGAGGCCGAAGATGGCGGCGGAGCCCAGGCCGTAGGCCAGCAGGTAGGGCTTGTGGATGACCTCATCGAGCGGGTTCTGGGTCAGGGCGCGGATCACCAGGGCGGGCAGCGCGAAGTAGAGCACGAAGATCGCCACGCCCTGGAGTTGCTCCCGGTTCACCAGGCGCGTGCCCATGGCCAGGTAGCCGGCACCGATCAACAGGAAGATCGGCGTGGTGATGGCGAGGATATCGAGCATGTCGGCCTCCGAGCCGGTCGGCCGCGGCCGGGCCGAGAGGTCCCGGCCGGCCGCATCGTGCAGGTGACGATCAGATGAAGAGGCGCGAGGAGGGCGTGGCCTGGGAGAGCTCCTCGGCGGCGGTCACCAGCGCGGGGCCAAGCTCCTTCACGCGCTGTTCGTCGAGCCGCACACTGGGGCCGGCGATGCTCAGCACGCCCTGCGGGTGCCCATCCAGCGGGTGGCGCACCAGGGCCGCCATGGCCGCGGTGCCGGGGCCCATGCTGTCGTGGGTCCAGCTGTAGCCGCGCCGGCGAGCCTGGTTCAGGTGTTCGAGCAGGGCCCGCTTGCTGCGCGGAGCGTTGGGCCCGAGCGGGTGGTCGGTGTCCATGCCCTGGGTGTCGACCAGCGCCAGGGCCTCTTCGTCGCTGAGCGCGGCCAGCCAGGCATGGCCGCTGGCGGTGCAGAACAGCGGAGCCTCCTTGCCCATGTCGGGGTCGTAGCGCAGGCCGCTGCGGGCGCCCTGGGCCTTGGCGATCCAGGTCAGGCGCGAGCCCTCGATGATCGACAGCCGCACCAGCTCGCCGCTCTGCTCGGCCAGGCGGTCGAGCACCGGCTGGACGATATCGCTGGCGCCGGTGCTGGAGAGATAGCGCAAGCTCATGGCCACCAGCCGGGTGGTGAGCTGATAGCGCTGGCTGGCGGGGTCCTGGCGCACATGGCCGAGGCGGATCAGCTCGTGGCAGATGCGATGCGCCGCGCTCTTGGGGATGCCCAGGCGCTCGGCGACGACCAGCAGCGGCAACCCGTCGGCATCCTCGGAAAGGGCCTCAAGCACCCCGAGGGTGCGTTCGATCAGACTACCCGCCATGACATTGCCTCCCTGGCCAAAAGAGCTATTCTAGAATCGCGTTCAGGAAAAGTCATGCCGCAGGTGCGTCTTCAGCTGATGGTGGTGCGGATGTCGCGGGCCTTCTGCTGCAGCAGCGGCAGGTACTCCTTCATCAGGGTGTCGAGATCCACCCGCGCGGCGTTGGTGCTGATGTTGATCGCGCCGAGCAGCTTGCCGTTGGCATCGAAGGCCGGCACCGCGAGCGAGCGCAGCCCCGAGTCGAGCTCCTGGTCGGCGATGGCGTAGCCCTGCTGGCGCACCTTGAGGATGCACTTCTTGAGCGCGCTCCTGTCGGTCACGGTCTTGTCGGTGTAGCGCTCCAGCCTGACCCGCTCGAGATAGGCATCGAGCTCGGCATCGGAGAGCTGGGCCAGCAGCACACGGCCCATCGAGGTATGCGCGGCGGGCAGGCGGGTGCCCACGGAGAGCGTGATCGCCATCAGCCGGTGGCGAGCCGAGGAGCGCGCCACGTAGATGACGTCGTCGCCGTCGAGCACGCCGAGGGAGGAGGATTCGCCGCTCTCGGCGGTGATGTCCTCCAGCACCTGCTGGATCACGCTACGATAGTTGTTGGCGGAGAGAAACGCGTAGCCCAGCTGAAGCACCCGGGGGGCCAGCTCGAAGTAGCGACCCTGCTTCTTCACGTAGCCCAGCGCATGCAGCGTGAGCAGGAAGCGTCGGGCGCGGGCACGGTTCATCCCGGTGCGGCTGGCGACTTCGCTCAGGGTCATGCGCGAATGGGTCTCGTCGAAGGCCAGGATGACCTCCAGGCCGCTGGCCAGGGCGGTGACGAAGTCCCGGTCGTCCGGGCTGAGAACCTCTTCCTCTGTTGTCATTTCTGTGCCGTCATTGTCCTGGATGAGTTGCTCCATCGGAGTGCTTCAATCTAGCATAGTGTTCGTGTTGCGAACATATGTACGACTATGGGCTAAGCCGAGAGTCTGAGCCTTTCCGCCACGGAGTGCATGATATGCCTGACGAGCTGCTTCGGCATCCCTTCATGGGCCAGTCGGCCCTGACCCAGTGCAACGCTCAGGCCATGATCGAGGCCATGCTCGCCTTCGAGCTGGGCCTGGCCGAGGTGCAGGAGGCGCGAGGCGCCATGCCCGAGGGCACGAGCGAGGCGATGCGGCGCGCGCTCAAAGCGCATGCCTTCGATCTCGCGGCGCTGGCGGCAGGCGTGGCCAGCGGCGGCAACGCGGCCATTCCCTTCGTCAAGCAGGCGCGCGCCGTGCTGCCGAACGAACTCAAGCGCTACTTCCACATGGGCGCCACCAGCCAGGACGTGATCGACTCCGCCCTGATGCTGCTGCTCAAGCCGCGGCTGGCCGCGCTGGAGGCCCTGCTACTGCGCTGTCGCGCGGCGGCGATCACGCTCATGCAGGCCCATGAGCAGACGGTGATGGTGGGGCGCACCCTGATGCAGCAGGCCCTGCCGATCACCTTCGGCGTCAAGGTGGCGCACTGGGCCATCGGCCTGGAGCAGGCGCGCCGGCGCCTCGCCACGCTCGAGCTGCCGCTGCAGTTCGGCGGCGCCGTGGGGGTGCACTCTGGTTTAGACAGGCCGGGCTGGGAGACGCTGGGCCTCGATGTCATGGACGCCCTGGCGCAGCGCCTCGGCCTGGATGCCCCGGTCTTGCCCTGGCACACCGATCGCCTGCCGGTTCATGCGCTGGCCACGGCGCTCGATGGCGCAGCCGGGGCCGCCGAGAAGCTGGCGCTGGATGTTGCCCTGCTGACCCAGACCGAAGTGGGCGAGGTGGCCGAGCCGGCGGCGCCGGGCATGGGCGAATCCTCCTCCATGCCGCACAAGCGCAATCCGGTGCGCTGCGCGCTGATCCGCGGCGCGACGCGGCAGGTGCACGGCTACACCACGGTATTGCTCAATGCCACCGCCCAGCCGTTGGAGCGCGGGCTGGGGGAGTGGCACGCCGAGTGGGCGCCGCTGATCGACAGCGCGCTGCTGCTGGAGGGCGCACTGGAGCAGGCCGCCGTGCTGCTCGAGGGGCTCGAGGTGAACCCCGAGGCGATGCGGCGCAACCTGGCGGCCACCGGCGGCGGCATCATGGCCGAGCCGCTATCGCGCCAGCTGGCACCGGTGCTGGGCCAGGACGCCGCCAAGCGGATCAGCGCCGAGGCCGCCGAGACGGCGCGCCGGCAGGGCGTGCCCTATGCCGAGGCGCTCGCGGCGCATGCCGAGATCGCCCAGGCTCAGGGGCAGCTCGACGTCGAGTCCCTGCGCCGGGCGACCGACCCTGCTTCATACCTTGGTAGCAGCCAAGCCCAGGTGCGCCGCGCCATGGCCTGGCTGGCTGGATAACGCCCCGAGTCGGCGCTGTTTTTCACGTTCCTGCAAAGGGGAGGCCTGGCCTCCCCTTTGCTTTATGCGCGGTTGACGATTTGACGGGCGCGGTACATGGCGCTAGATTGTTCGTATCACAAAATAATGTTCGTAATGCGAACGTCGTGGGGCTCGCCAGGCCCAGTTCCGATGCCTGGCTGCGCTCCGGTTCCTCGAGAGGTCATCATGTCCAGCCCCTGCATCATCTGCGTTGCCATCACCGGCAGCTTGCCGCGCAAGGAGAACAACCCCGCCGTCCCCATTACTCTCGAGGAGCAGATCGAGAGCACCCAGGCGGCTTTCGAAGCCGGCGCCACCATCGCCCACTGTCATGTGCGCAACGACGACCAGAGCCCGACGTCGGACCCCGAGAAGTTCGCCCGCTTGATGGAGGGGCTCAGGAAGCACTGCCCCGGGATGATCATCCAGCTTTCGACCGGCGGGCGCTCCGGTGCCGGCCAGGAGCGGGGCGGCATGCTGCCGCTCAAGCCGGATATGGCCAGTCTCTCGGTGGGCTCCAACAACTTCCCCAATCGCGTCTACGAGAACCCGCCGCAGCTGGTGGAGTGGCTCGCCGACGAGATGTTGAAATATGCCATCAAGCCCGAGATCGAAGCCTTCGACCTGTCGCACATCCACCAGGCGGTGCAGCTTTCCAGGCAGGGCAAGCTCAAGGCGCCCCTCTACGTTCAGTTCGTGATGGGGGTCAGGAACGCCATGCCGGCGGACAGGCCGACCTTCGACTTCTACATCGAGACCCTGAAGCGCCTGGCGCCGGATGCCCAGTGGTGCGGTGCCGGCATCGGCCCCAACCAGCTCCTGCTGAATGAATGGTCCATCGCCGCGGGTGGCCACACCCGCACCGGCCTGGAAGACAACGTGCGGCTCGACCGCGACACCCTGGCACCGTCCAATGCCGCCCTGGTCGAGCGTGCCGTGGCCCTGTGCGAGAAGTACGAGCGCCCGGTGGCCACCTGGCAGCAGGCCCGCGAGATCCTCGGCCTGGCGTCCGCCTGAGCTTCCACGCCGCAGGGCGGCGCGGGCCACTGACACCGGCCCAAGCCGGCAGCCCGCGCCCCGGTACGGACCCTGCCTATACCTTGGTAGGGGTGGGGCCCGCATCCGGCTCGCCGCTGCTTGGCGGCAGGCGGCGTTATGCAATGAAAAATCATGGAATTTCCTGTTCCGAGCCGGTGAGGCCCAGCCTCGCCCCGGCTTTTGCCCGGTAGCCGCGAATTTGACGACGAAGTGGCAGGGAGTTAACTTGTTCGCATCACAAAACAAAGTTCGATATACGAACTTGATCGAGAGCACCCGCCAGGAGGACGACCATGGCCGAGTTCCTGAGCCTGCATGACGCGGTGGCACGCTACGTCGAAGACGGCGCCACCGTGGCCATGGAGGGCTTTACCCACCTGATTCCCTTCGCCGCCGGTCACGAGCTGATCCGACAGCGCAAGCGCGACCTGACCCTGATCCGCATGACGCCGGACCTGGTCTACGATCAGATGATCGGCGCCGGCTGCGCCAAAAAAGTGATCTTCTCCTGGGGCGGCAACCCCGGCGTGGGCTCGCTGCACCGCCTGCGCGATGCGGTAGAGAAGGGCTGGCCGCACAAGGTCGAGATCCTCGAGCACAGCCACGCCGCCATGGCCTGTGCCTTCGAGGCCGGTGCCGCCGGGCTGCCGCTGGCCGTGCTGCGCGGCTACGTGGGCAGCGAGCTGCCCAGCGTCAACGACCAGATCAAGTTCATCGAGTGCCCGTTCACCGGCGAGCGCCTGGCCGCGGTGCCGGCGGTGCGCCCGGACGTCTCCATCGTGCATGCGCAGAAGGCCGACCGCGCCGGCAACGTGCTGGTGGAGGGCATCGTCGGCGTGCAGAAGGAAGCGGTGCTGGCGGCCAGGCAGAGCATTGTCACGGTGGAGGAGATCGTCGACGATCTGCGCGCCGAGGCCGACTATCACCCCAACGCCTGCATCATCCCGGGCTGGGCCATCAGCGCCATCGCCGTGGCCGAGAAGGGCTCGCTGCCCTCCTATGCCCACGGCTACTACCCGCGCAACAACGCCTTCTACAAGGAGTGGGACGCCATCGCCCGCGACCGCGACACCTTCACCCGCTGGATCGAAGAGAACGTCATGAACGCAGGGGGGAACGCCTGATGAGTACCGTCGAAAAGTGCCTGGACTACACCTCGGCGGAGATGATGACCGTCACCGCGGCCCGCGCGCTGGAGAACGGCATGACCTGCTTCGTCGGTATCGGCCTGCCCAGCGAGGCGGCCAACCTGGCGCGCCTGACGCATGCGCCGGACGTGGTGCTGATCTACGAATCCGGCACCCTGCAGACCAAGCCCGACGTGCTGCCGCTCTCCATCGGCGACGGCGAGCTGGCCGAGACCGCGCTCACCACCGTCTCGGTGCCGGAGATGTTTCGCTACTGGCTGCAGGGCGGCAAGATCGACGTGGGCTTCCTGGGTACCGCCCAGATCGACCGCTACTGCAACCTCAACACCACCCTGATCGGCGACTACCGCGAGCCCAAGGTGCGCCTGCCGGGAGGCGGCGGTGCGCCGGAAATCGCGACGAACGCCGGTGAGGTGTTCATCACCCTGAAGCACTCCAGGCGCGCCTTCGTCGACCGGGTCGACTTCGTCACCACCCTGGGCTTCGGCCGCGACGGCAAGGGCCGCGACGGCGTGCCCAACATCGGCAAGGGGCCGACCCGGGTCATCACCGACCTGTGCGTGATGAAGCCCGACCCCGAGACCAGGGAGCTGGTAGTGGTCTCGCTGCACCCGGGCGTGAGCCGCGAGGACGTGATCGAGGCCACCGGCTGGGAGATCCGCTTCGCCGACACGCTGGAGAGCACCCCGGAGCCCTCGGCCCGCGAGCTCGAGGTCCTGCGCGAGCTCAAGGCCAGGACCGCCCGCGCTCATAGTGGCCAGTAGGCCGGACAGGAGAGAACGATGACCGACGTATTCCTTTGCCATCCGCGGCGCACCGCCATCGGCCGCTTCGGCGGCACCCTGGCCAGCGTGCGCCCCGACGACTTCGCCGCCACCATCTTCAAGGCGGTGCTGAATGATGCCCCGGACCTTGACCCGGCCGCCATCGAAGAGGTCTTCATGGGCTGCGCCAACCAGGCCGGCGAGGACAACCGCAACGTGGCGCGCATGTCCGCCCTGCTGGCGGGCCTGCCCACCTCGGTGCCCGGCACTACCATGAACCGCCTGTGCGGCTCCGGCATGGATGCGGTGGGCACCGCCTTCCGCGCCATCAAGGCCGGCGAGATGGAGCTGGCCCTGGCCGGCGGCGTGGAGTCGATGTCCCGCGCGCCCTACGTGCTGGGCAAGGCCGACAGCGCCTTCTCCCGCGGCCAGAAGATCGAGGACACCACCATCGGCTGGCGCTTCGTCAATCCGCTGATGAAGAAGGCCTACGGCATCGACTCCATGCCGGAGACCGCCGAGAACGTGGCCGAACAGTTCAACATCTCCCGCGAGGACCAGGACGCCTTTGCCCTGCGCTCCCAGCAGAAGGCCGCCGCCGCGCAGAAGGCGGGTCGCTTCGCCATCGAGATCACGCCCATCGAGATCCCCCGGCGCAAGCAGGAGCCGCTGGTGTTCGACACCGACGAGCACCCGCGCGAGACCACCCTGGAGAAGCTGGCCGGGCTGCCGACGCCGTTCCGCGAGGGCGGCAGCGTCACCGCCGGCAACGCTTCCGGCGTCAACGACGGCGCCGCCGCCATGCTGGTGGCGAGCCGGGCCGCGGTGGAGCAACATGGGCTCAAGCCCATGGCCCGCATCATCGGCATGGCCACGGCCGGCGTCGAGCCGCGCATCATGGGCTACGGCCCGGTGCCGGCGGTACGCAAGCTGCTCGAGCGCACCGGCGTGACCATGGACGAGATCGACATCTTCGAGTTCAACGAGGCCTTCGCCGCCCAGGCACTCGCCTGCACGCGGGACCTGGGGCTCGCCGACGACGACCCACGGGTCAACCCCAACGGCGGCGCCATCGCACTGGGCCACCCGCTGGGCATGTCCGGCGCCCGCCTGCTGCTCACCGCCGCTCACGAGCTGCAGCGCACCGGCAAGCGCTACGCGCTGTGCACCATGTGCGTGGGCGTGGGGCAGGGGATCGCTACCCTGATTGAGCGCACTTAAGCGAGACTGAAAGTATGAACCGGGGCCGGTGGGGATGAACTGCCGGCTTTTCCCGTTGCACTGCAGGGAGAAGGAACATGGCATTTCTGAACGTCGACGGCCGCAGCGTCGCCTATCGCCTGCTCGGCCCCGAGGCGCTGCCGCTGGTGGTGCTGGCGCACCCGCTGGGCATGAGCCAGGCGGTGTGGGACGAGCTGCTGCCGGCGCTGCTGCCACGCTACCGCGTGCTGACCTGGGACCTGCCCGGCCACGGTGCCAGCCAGGCCTGGCCGGCCGAGGGCGGCGAGATCACCCCGGCGGCGCTGGCCCGAGAGGCGCTGGCGCTGGTCGAGCATGCCGGTGCGTCACGCTTCCACTTTGTCGGCACTTCCATCGGCGGTGTGGTCGGTCAGCAACTGATCGCTGAACACGCCGAGCGGCTCTACACCGTCACTCTGACCAATACCGGCGCGGTGATCGGCAACCAGGAGCTGTGGAGCACACGCGCCGAGCGCATTCGTCAGGAAGGCCTGGCGGCCATGGCCGAGGAGATCGTGCCGCGCTGGTTCGCGCCGGCCTGCTTCGAGGCCGCACCGGCGCTCAAGGCCGGCTGGTGCACCCAGATGGGGCGTGGCGACGACGAATCCTACGCCCGCCTGTGCGAGATGCTCGGCCGCACCGATTTCCGCGGCAAGCTGAAAGGGCCGCTCGCCGAGCATCCGGGCATCGGCGTGCACCTGCTCGGCGGCAGCGCCGACGTGGCCACCCCGCCGGAGACCTTGCAGGCCCTGGCCGCCGAGTGTGGCGGGGCGCCGCTGGAGATCCTCGAAGGCATCGCCCACGTGCCCTCGGTGGAGGCGCCCGCCGCCATGGCCAAGCGGCTGCTGCTGTGGATGGCCAGCGAGCGTGAGGACGTCGGCGAGCGCGGCGTAAGCTATGCCGAGGGTCTCGAGACCCGCAAGCAGGTGCTTGGCGAGGAGCACGTCGCCCGCGCCAGCCGGAACGCCAACAGCCTCGACGCCCCCTTCCAGCAGATGATCACCCGGCTGGCCTGGGGCGAGCTGTGGAGCAACGACGACCTCACCCGCCGCGAGCGCAGCCTGATCACCACCGGCATCCTCGCCGCTCTGGGCCGCGAGGAGCTGGTGCTGCACCTCAAGACCGCCAAGCGCATCGGCCTCTCCGAAGCGGAGCTGCGCCAGGTACTGATGCACGTGGCGATCTACGCCGGGGTGCCGGCGGCGAACCATGCGTTTGCGTTGGCCAAGGAGCTGGGCTGGGGTGAGGAGTTGAATTGACTCGGCGTGAGACGCCCTAGACTTTCGTTAGAGTGCTAACAAGACGTGCCGCATGGCATGATCCGAACCGGCCTTTGGCCGGTTTCGGCTTTATGGGCAGGGCATTCGTGACCAGGAGAGCAGGGCATGACCCAGGACACCACCACCCCACCGCCGCCGAGCGAGCTGCGCCAGGCCCTGCTGGCCTACGGCCTGCTGTGGTGCCTGGGGCTCTACCTGCGCCTTACAGTGCTGGTGGTGCCGCCGCTGATTCCCCAGCTCAAGGCGGTGCTGGGCTTTACCAGCAGCGAGGTGGCGATCGCCACCAGCCTGCCGCTGGTCACCCTGGCCTTCGGCGCCCTGCTGGCCGGCTGGCTGCTGGCGCGGGTCGGTACGCTGCCCAGCATGCTGCTGGGGCTCGCCGTCATGGCGCTGGGCAGTGCGCTGCGCAGCCTGCCCGAGGGCTTTATCGCCTTCATGCTGGCCACCGTGCTGATGGGGGTGGGCATCGCCTTCATGCAGACGGCGATGCCGGTACTCGCCAAGCTGTGGGCGCCCGGTCGCATCGGCCGCGCCTCGGCGGTGTACACCAACGGCCTGCTGGTGGGCGAGCTGCTGGCGGCGGGCGCCACTGGCCCCCTGGCCGCGGCCTGGCTCGGCGCCTACTGGCAGTGGGCCTTCACCCTGTGGGTGGCGCCGGTGCCGCTGCTGATGCTGGCGCTGATCGTCGGCTGCCGGCAGCTTCCGGCCATGGCCAACGGCTCACGTAGCGCCAGCCTGACCCTGCCCAACGTGCGCGATGGCCGCACGTGGCGCCTGGTGGCCCTGCTCGGCGCGGCGGCGGCGCTCTACTTCACCGGCAACGTCTTCCTGCCGCCGCTGCTCGAGGCGAGTGCGCGCCTCGACCTGCTGGCGCCCAGTCTCACGGCGCTCAACGGCGCCCAGATGCTCTCCTCGGGGCTGCTGATCTTCTACGCCGACCGGCTGATGGGGCGGCCCCGGCCGCTGATCGGCATCACCGCCCTGGCGCTGCTGGCCCTGCCGCTGATGCTGTGGCTGCCGGGCGGCCACGTGGTGTGGGCGGCGGGCGTGTTCGGCTTCTTCACCAGCGCGCTGTTCATCTTCGTGCTGGCGCTGCCGGCCTGGCTGGTGCGCCTCGAGGCGCTGCCGCGGCTGATGGCCGGCATGCTGTTCTTCGGGTACCTTCTGGTATTCGGCATCACCGTGGTCGGCGGCTGGCTCAACGATCTCTCGGGAACCGTGGCGCTGGCCTTCCTGCCGACCCTGCTGATCAGCCTGGTCGCCATGGGCGTCACCCCGCGGCTGCTCGCTTCACGCCAGTAGGAAGACCCCATGCTCAACGCCCGTATCAAGCTGCGCCATCTGCAGGCCTTCCTCGAGGTGGCCCGCCAGCGCAGCTTCGCCCGGGCCGCCGCGCGACTGGCGATCACCCAGCCGGGTATCTCCAAGACCATTCGCGAGCTGGAAGAGAGCCTCGGCGCGGCGCTGTTCGAACGCACGCCCCAGGGCGTGGCGCTGACCCAGGCGGGCCTGACCCTGCTGCGCCATGCCGGGCCGGCCATGCGCGCGCTGGAAGAGGGCGTGGCGGCGGTCGGCGACGTGCGCCTGGGCGCCCACGACCTGCGCGTGGGAGCGCTCTCCACGGTGGAGAGCCGGCTGCTGCCCGAGGCCATCCGCCGCTGGCACGCCGCGCCCGGCGGGCAGAACGCGGTGGGCGTCAACGTGGTGGTCGGCGCCAGCGCCTTCCTGCTCTCACGCCTGCGCCGCGGCGAGCTCGATCTGGTGGTGGGGCGCATGACCGAGGCCCGCGAGATCCGCGACCTGGCCTTCGAACACCTCTACTACGAGCCGCTGCTGCTGTGCGTGCGCCGCGGCCATCCGCTGGCTGGCATCGCGCCGCTCGACGCCGCCCGGCTGGGCGAATTCCCCTGGGTGCTGCCGCCCCTGCAGACCACCCTGCGCCAGCAGGTCGACAGCTTCTGCGTGCGCCACTCGCTGACGCTGATGAGCCAGCGGCTGGAGACGCTCTCGTTGCCCATCAGCCGCCACTACACCCTGGAGAGCGACGCCATCTGGGTCGTGCCCGAAGAGGCCGTGGCCGAGGACCTGGCGGCGGGGCGGCTGAGTCGCCTCGGCATCGAGCTGGAACCCCGCGGCGGCTCCGTCGGGCTGTGCTACAACGCCAGCATGCAGCCCTCGCTGGCGCTGGAGGCCTTCTGCGAAGTGCTGCGCGAGGTGAGCGCGGAACGTGGCGCCGGGAGCAGCTGAAAGCAGCCGTCATAGCGCAATGCAGCATAACCCAGCGGTTATGTTGGGTGCCCGAGTCGTCAATTGGCGGGCCTTTGGCGAGAGGCCACACTGGGCGAGACAAGACCACTCTCCCCAAGAGACGACACGCCATGCAAGATCACAACAAGCGCTTCGTGGAGCGCGACCGTAACTGGCACCCTCCGGCCTACGCCCCCGGCTACAAGACCAGCGTGCCCCGCTCGCCGCAGCAGGCCCTGGCCAGCATGCAGCAAGCCACCGCTTCCGAACTCACCGGCCCCGACTTCCGCCACCTGCGCATGGGCCCCCACGACAACGACCTGCTGCTCAACTTCCGTGAAGACCCCACACTGGTGGGCGCGGCGGGCCTGCCGGTGGGCGAGCGCATCATCATGTTCGGCCGCGTGATCGACCAGTTCGGCAAGCCGGTGCCGCACACCCTGGTCGAGATGTGGCAGGCCAACGCCGGCGGGCGCTACCGCCACAAGAACGACCGCTACCTCGCCCCGCTCGACCCCGGTTTCGGCGGCGTGGGCCGTACCCTCACCGACGAGCAGGGCTGGTACCGCTTCCGCACCATCAAGCCCGGCCCGTACCCCTGGCCCAACGACCCCAACAGCTGGCGCCCCTCGCACATCCACGTCTCGGTGATGGGCCCCTCGATCTCCACCCGCCTGATCACCCAGATGTACTTCGAGGGCGATCCGCTGATTCCGCTGTGCCCCATCGTCAATACCATCAAGGACCCGGCCGCGGTCGAGACCATGATCGGCCGCCTCGACATGGCGCGCAGCAAGCCCATGGACTGCCTGGCCTACCGCTTCGACCTGGTGGTACGCGGTGAGCTGCAGACCTTTTTCGAAAATCAGTGAGGAGGGAACAGAGATGAAACAGCCAAACAGCGTTCCCACCAGCGAGCTGATGCTGCGTGAGACCGCCTCCCAGACCGCCGGGCCCTACGTGCACATCGGCCTGGCCCTGGCCGCCGCGGGCAACCCGACCCGCGACGAAGAGATCTGGAACGAGATGGCCAAGTCCGGTGCCGAAGGCGAGCTGATCGAAGTCGTCGGCACCGTGATCGATGGCAACGGCGACCTGGTGCGCGACGCCTTCCTCGAGGCCTGGCAGGCCGACGCCAACGGCGTCTACCAGCCCGAGTTCGACCTCAAGAAGCCGTTCAACAGCTTCGGGCGCACCGCCACCACCTTCGACCACGGCAGCGAATGGTCGCTCAAGACCGTCAAGCCCGGCCCGGTGGCCCACCCCAGCGGCCAGCTCATGGCGCCGCACATCAACCTGGCGATCTTCGCCCGCGGCATCAACATCCAGCTGCAGACCCGCCTCTACTTCGAGGACGAAGCCGAGGCCAACGCCGCCTGCCCGGTGCTCTCCCGCATCGAGTCGCCGACCCGCCGTCAGACCCTCATCGCCAAGCGCGAAGAGGCCGACGGCAAGGTACGCTACCGCCTCGACATCAGGCTGCAGGGCGAAGGCGAGACCGTGTTCTTCGATTTCTGATCCGCAGCGAATCTGCCCGACGAGGGCCGCAAGACCCCGAGAGCCGGCGCACGTGCCGGCTCCCAGAAAACCCCCACGGCTGGCGATACCCGAGCCGATGAAGATGATGCGTCCACCGTCCGAATTCCTGCAGAGCCGGCCGTCGGGATTGAGCATCACCTCGACGGTCGCGGGGTCTTCGAGCAGGCGGCGATCACGGTACCGAGCGCCGTGACATAAGGTGCTCAACCTCAGTCATATGTTCCGTTCCCCAGGCGCAGAGTGGCTTCAAGGCTTCGGCGAGGGTCTGGCCGAACGCAGTGAGGGAATATTCGACTTTCGGCGGAATTTCCTTGAAGTCGAGCCGGTCGACGATTCCATCAGCCTCCAATTCCTTGAGTTGCTGAATGAGCATCTTGTCACTGACATTGCCGATGGCGCGCCTCAGGTCGCCATAACGCCGCGCTTGGTGGGCGAGGTGGAACAGGATCAAAGGTTTCCACTTGCCCCCGATGACAGCCAACGCAGCGTCCAGCCCGCAGATAAAACCAGATGTTGTCATTTCGCATGCTCCAGATAGTACTTACCAAAAGGTGCATACTTTAAGAAAGGAAAGCAAGCCTCTACTCTCTATCTCGAAGCGGATTCCATTTTTCCAGGAGATCGAGATGGGCAGGCTTGAAGGTAAAATCGCCGTCATAACCGGCGGCAACAGCGGCATCGGTCTGGCGACGGCCAAACGGTTCGTGGCAGAAGGTGCCGAGGTTTTCATTACCGGCCGTCGTCAGGAGGAGCTGGACAGGGCGGTGGAGACGATCGGCTCCGGAGTGACCGCGGTGCAGGGCGACGTTTCGCGACTGGACGATCTTGATCGGTTGTTCGCGACGGTGCGTGCGAAGAGCGGACGAATAGACATTCTTTTCGCCAATGCCGGGCTTGGAACGCTAGCTCCGCTTGGCACCATCGACGAGGCGTCGTTCGATTTGACCTTCGACGTCAACGTCAAGGGAACGCTGTTCACGGTGCAAAAGGCTCTGCCGCTTATGCAGGCCGGTGGATCCATCATCCTCACCGGTTCGACCACCGGCTCGACGGGAACGCCTGCGTTCAGTGTCTACAGCGCGACCAAGGCTGCCATCCGCAATTTTGCCCGCAGCTGGGCGCTGGACCTGAAAGGGACAGGCATCCGCGTAAACGTACTCTCTCCCGGCGCCACCGAGACACCCGGCCTCAAGGGCTTGGCAAATGCCGGCGAGGAAGATGCGTTGCTGGAGGGCTTTGCCTCGCAGATACCACTCGGTCGTATCGGACACCCCGAGGAGACGGCGGCGGTGGCGCTCTTTCTTGCCTCGGACGAAAGCAGCTTCATGACCGGTAGCGAGGTCTTCGCTGACGGCGGGGCCGCACAAATCTGATGGCCGTACAAACCAGATCCTGAGCTTTATTGCTTGGGCGATGGAAGGACAGAACATGAAGGCTGCATATTATGATGTTCCAGGCGGACCGGAGGTCCTGAGCTACACAGAAGTCGAGGCTCCGGTTTGTCCCGAGGATGGAGTACTCCTCCGGGTGGAGGCAATCTCGATCGAGGGGGGCGATCTCATCAATCGGGCGACGGCGGCGCCTCAGGCAGCAAGCCACGTTCCTGGCTATGCAGCCTCGGGCGAGATCGTCGAGGTTGGCGCGAAGGTTCGCGGCCGCTTCATCGGGCAAAAGGTGACGTCATTCGACATGGGCGGGTCCCATGCCGAATTGCGCGCCGTGAAGGCCACGCGAACATGGATCGTGCCGGACGGGTTGCAGATGGCGGCTGCGGCCGCCCTGCCCATTTCGTTTGGAACCGCCCATCACAGCCTGTTTGCGCGCGGAAACCTGGTCGACGGCGAGACCCTGCTCGTGCAGGGCGGAGCGGGCAGCGTCGGGGTCGCGGCGATCCAACTGGCACATCGCGCCGGTTCGAAGGTATTGGCAACCGTCTCGGGCGCGGATCGCGCTGCGCGACTGCTGGCTTATGGGCTGGACGCAGCGATCGACCACCGCTCAGAGGATGTGACCGCGGCCGTCATGCGGCTGACCGACGGCCGCGGCGTGGATCTGGTCGTCGATCCCGTCGGGTCCACGCTCGCGGGATCGCTTGCCGCACTCCGGCCCGAGGGCCGTCTGGTCTTTGTCGGCAATGCAGGGCGCGCGTCGCTGGACCTGGACCTCTGGCCTGCCTTGCAGGCCAACCAGACGCTTCTGGGTGTGTTCATGGGCAGCCAGCTCGAAAAACCCGAAGTCCACAGAACGGTCGACGACATGTTGCGCCTGGCCGCCACCGGTGAGCTGGAGGTTCCCATCGATCGACGGTTTTCGCTTTGCGAAGTCGCGGCGGCACATGCCTATGCCGAGGAAAATTCCATTCTGGGCCGGGTCGTCCTTGTCCCTTGACTTGCAAGACCCGGGACCGCCGCGAAGGCATGTGCCCGTTCCACGGCGCCTCCCACCATCGCCGAAGCATTCGTAGCGATGGAGAGCTAGGACGTCCTCGGTGAGATCGCCGAACGGCCGCCAGCATCGAGTGATCTTGCCCCTCAATCCGCTACACTTCTTGCAGTGTCGTTAGCTAGCGAGTGGATTGCGCCGTCATGAGCCAACACGCCGAGAAAGCCTCAGTGCCGCTGGAAAATGTGCGTCGCTATCTGGAGCCGGGGCCCATCGTGCTGGTCTCATCTGCTTGGGAAGGGCAGCGGAACATCATGACCATGGGCTGGCACACGGTGATGGCATTCTCTCCGTCGCTGGTGGGCTGCATCATCTCGGCCGGCAACCACAGTTTCGAGATGATCCGCCGTAGCCGCGAGTGTGTCATCAACCTGCCGACGACTGCCCTGACCGATCAGGTGGTGGGCATCGGTAATAGCAGCGGAGCCGAGGTCGACAAGTTCGAGCATTTCGGGCTGACCGCGCAGTCGGCGGAGCGGGTAGGCGCCCCGCTGATTGCTGAATGCCATGCGCACTTCGAATGCCGGCTGTTCGACGACGCTTTGGTGGAGCGTTACAACTTCTTCATCTGGGAAGTCGTGTCGGCCCGTGCATCGGTATCGCCCGACTACCCCGAGACGCTCCACTACACCGGCGATGGCGTCTTCATGGTAGCCGGCGCGATCATCGACCGCCGCGAGCAGTTCTTGCCACAGATGCTGTAGCTCTTGTCGATGATTGCCTGGGCACCTGCTTCGACAGCGGCCACTCGGGCCTCGATGCCTTCTGGCGGCGTTACGCAAAAAAGGAAAACGGGTAAAGCGATGAAGAAAGGACTTCTATTTATCATGCTTTGCATACTGGCTGGCTGTACAAGCCGAGGGGCTTATGAGGGCATTCAAGCGAGCAACCGTTATGAATGCTCCAAGCTTCCGCACTCTCAATACGACGAATGCATGGAGGATGCCAGCAAGACGTATAGCGAATATGAACAGGAGCGAGAGGAGGCAATGAATCAGTAAATCTTGCCTTGGAACGCCGCAATGATGCTCTCGCAGAACCAGCGCCACTTCCTCTACCCGGACGAGATGCGCATACCCCAGGACGTCGACCTGGCCAGGCAGGAGTGCAGGGAGATGCTGACGGTGCTTGAACGCCACATGCAGGAGAACGAGTACGTCGTCGTTGATCGACTCAGCGTCGCCGACTTCAGCGCCGCCTATGTCATGACCGTGCTGCACGACATGGCGGTGCAGGCCAAGGCCGGCTTCAGCCGCGACATGCTGGTGGTCATCACAGAGCACGCGCTTTCCACCTGGCCGGGTAGCGGCTCCCAGACGGCCGACTAGCTTCCTGGACTGCTGCAGCGAATCTGCCCGAAGAGGGCCGCAAGACACCGAGAGCCAGCCTATGCGCCGGCTCTCGGTTTTTTGGCTATTGGCATGACGCAGGTCATGCGACTAAAGGCGAATGAATTAGACTAAAGTCTAGGCGTCGGGTATTCTGTTAGCATCCTCATGAAGTAACCGAGATACCCAGCCATGACCACCCAGACGCTTCCCCATACCGCAGTCGCCACCCGAACCAGCGCTCCCCTGAGCAAGCGCATCGGCTCCGCCGCGTACCGCCTGCTCGAGCGGATGAGCGAAGCTGCCTACCGCCAGCATGCGCCCCGCCTGCGCAACAACTACTACCTCTAACGGCCGAGGCCGTGCCTGGCCTAGTCGGCCCGGCAACCTGATACGACGAGAAGAGCCAGCGAATGCGCTGGCTCTTCTCGTTATGGTGTGTCGATAGCGCGCGCCCCCGTCCGATGAGTTCCAGACATGCGAAACGGTAAATGCCTGCCAATCGATGGAGCCTGAAAATGATGAAACTCTACGGAACGCCGCCGACCCGCGCCCTGCGCGCCGTCTGGTTACTCAACGAGCTGGGCCTGGAATATGAGCTAGTCCCGGTGGACCTGATGCAAGGGGAGCACCTCCAGCCGGATTTCCTCGCGCTCAACCCCGCCGCCAAGGTCCCGGTGCTGGTCGATGGAAACCACGTCATCACCGAGTCGGCCGCGATCCAGCTCTACTTGGCCGAAAAATATCCACAGGCGGGCTTCATACCCAGTGCTGTGGAAGGACGCGCCCAGATGCATCGCTGGAATTTCTTCATGGTGACCGAGATCGAACAGCCGCTGTGGCGCATCGCTCGTCACACCTTCCTCTACCCGGACGAGAAGCGCCTGCCCCAGGACGTCGACCAGGCCAGGCAGGAGTGCAGGGAGATGCTGGCGGTGCTGGAGCGGCACATGCAGGAGCGCGAGTACATGGTCGGCGATCGGCTCAGCGTCGCCGACTTCAACGCCGCCTATACGCTGGACTGGGCGAACGAAGAGAACCTGCTCGACGCCGCCCCGCGGCTGAGGGAGTACCTGAAGGCGATGTACGCCCGACCCACGGCACCGCCCACCATCGCCGAAGCGTTCGCGGCGATGGAGAGCTAGGCCATCCTTCGAGATCAGTGGGCGTTGCCAGCATCGAGAGCCAGCCGTTGCGCTGGCTCTCGGCTTTTTTGGCATTGCGTTGACATAGGTCGCTGGTGTGGGGCTGGGCGAGCGTCTAGTCTGGTTGTATGTGTTCATTTGTAAGCAATGGTAGCGGTTGCTCTGGGCTGAATAAAAGCTAATGTCAGCTAACGACCCAAAGCCGACATGCCGGCAAATGCAGCAGGCACGTTCATTGGGATATGTGGCATGCACGACGTTTCGGACTATACTGCCAAGATATACTTAATTTATAGGGTTTTCAATAAGATAAGAGGTTGGCGAGCGCGCGGCATAATATTATTGAACGCGCGTGCGCGTTCAAGTTGAATATGACGCGCGCGGTCTAATCCTGTTAAGTTGAAAGGGAGTATTCAGAGTTATGGTCACACTTTACAGCTCGTCTGGTCAGGCCGTGGCCTATGTGGACGATGATGGTCAATCGATCT
Source organism: Billgrantia lactosivorans (assembly GCF_003254665.1). GTDB lineage: Bacteria > Pseudomonadota > Gammaproteobacteria > Pseudomonadales > Halomonadaceae > Halomonas > Halomonas lactosivorans. The sequence continues at coordinate 59,668 of NZ_QHGY01000011.1, forward strand.
ATTTATATAACGGCAGGCCGGTTGGCTGGTTGTCAGAAGAGTCCGTGTTCGCATACAGCGGTCGTTACTTGGGGTGGGTTGATAATGGTTGGTTTTATGACCGAAACGGCCGGCCAGCATTTTTCACTGAGAACTCTACCGGTGGTCCAGCTCGTCCCGCCCGGGCTGCCCGACCAGCCAGAGGTGCGCGTGGTGCAAGACCTGCAAGAGGAGCTAGAGAAGCACGGCCGGCAAAGCCCGCGCGTTCTCTGTCATGGTCCGAGTTATCCGGTAATGCGTTCTTCGAGCAGTGAATGACTTAACCAGGCCATACACCGGATGCCAAAACCTCCGCTGCGCTCCGGTTTTGTCACCGGTGATGGCTGGCGTTAGCGATCATCAGGGATTTGGCAGATGAATGATACTGAAGATTACGACAATGAAGGCTATCAAAAGTCCTTGGAGCGGCTGGTCTTGATGTCGGAGAAGGAGTATTACACTCATCTTATCGACATAAATCGCCACCAAGTGACCGTCGCTAGAAACCTGCTTTGGCTCTCAGTGATACTTGTTGGCTTTGATGTTGCTCTCATAGAATGGACGTATCGAAAAGTTGAATCTTTCCCTGATGTTATCCCACTACTCACGGGCTGCTACATAGCCTTCGTTCTTTCAATTGTTAGCGGAGTTCTAGCATTTACCTTATCAGTCTATTCGATACCTGCATTTGGGGGGTACCAACCCCTATATGATAAGAGTTGGGCTGAATATGCTCAGCGAGCACACAAGAATCTGTCAGACTGTCACGATTCCGTATATGAGGCGACTTTAACTGAATTGCTAACACGTGCGGACGAGGCGTGTATAGTGGGTAACGAGACGAACGGGAAACGTGGGCTTTTGCTCCGGTGCGCATCCATAGGTACGATGACGTCGTCAGTTCTACTTGGGCTAGGCTTTATTGTGTTCTCATTTAACTACTATTTATAGGTGATGATATGAATGATAGAAAGAAAAACATCCCGGAACCACCGAAACCAATTGAAGCCGAAAGAAAGCGTATAATCACGAACCAAAAAGACAAGCCTCCGAAGAAGAGTCGCTAACAAGGCTAGGCACGGCGACAGCTTTTTCGTTGCGGCTGCGCCTTCACTACAAAGCCGAGCGTTCTGGCGGCGTTACATGAGGACTCCCCGAAAGACCGTTTCTGGCCGACTCCTGCCTTCCAATACGAGTCGGCAGCCTAGCCGCGTACTCCATGCTGCCTCCTGCGCAACACACGACTAAAGTCCCAGCCCGATACGTGAAAAGTCCAAGTAATCCCGCTGATTTTGCCTTATGCGGCGGTTGGCTTCGGCGAAAATGAGAACAGCCGACGCCAACAACAACGCCAAGGAGAGACCCATGACGACCCTCGAACTGCTGATCGACGGCCGGGCCAAGGCTGCGTCCCAGGGGCGCACCTTCGAACGCGCCAACCCCTTTACGGGCCAGGCCACCACCACGGCGGCGGCCGCTTCGGTGGAGGATGCCAAGGCGGCGGCGGATGCCGCGGGCCGGGCCTTCGCGACCTGGTCGCAAACGGGCCCCGGCGAGCGGCGCGGCAAGCTGCTCAAGGCGGCGGAGCTGATGGAGGCGCGCCAGGCCGAGTTCATCGAGCGCATGGTGAGCGAGACCGGCGCCACGCCGGGCTGGGCCGGCTTCAACGTGATGGTGGCCGCCGGCATGCTGCGCGAGGCGGCATCGCTGACCACCCAGATCCAGGGCGACGTGATTCCCTCCAACGTGCCCGACAATCTGGCCATGGGCGTACGGGTGCCCTGCGGCGTGGTGGTCGGCATCGCGCCGTGGAACGCGCCAATCATCCTCGGCACCCGGGCCGTGGCCACGCCGCTGGCGTGTGGCAATACGGTGATCCTCAAGGCCTCGGAGCAGTGCCCGGCGACCCACCATCTGATCGGTCAGGTGCTGGTGGAGGCCGGGTTCGGTGACGGCGTGGTCAACGTGATCACCAATGCGCCGGCCGACGCTCCGCAGATGGTGGAAGCGCTGATCGCCCATCCCGACGTGGCGCGCATCAACTTCACCGGCTCCACCGGGGTGGGGCGGATCATCGCCGAGAAGGCGGCCCGTCACCTCAAGCCGGTGCTGCTGGAGCTAGGCGGCAAAGCGCCGTTCCTGGTGCTGGACGATGCCGACCTGGATGCCGCGGTGGACGCGGCGATCTTCGGCGCCTTCTTCAACCAGGGGCAGATCTGCATGTCCACCGAACGACTGATCGTCGATGCCTCGGTGGCCGACGCCTTCGTCGACAAGCTGGCCGCGCGTGCCGCGGCGCTCAAAGCGGGCGACCCGCGCGGCGAGGGCAACGCCCTGGGCACCCTGATCAATGCCGAGTCGGGGCAGAAGCTCAATGCGCTACTCGACGATGCCGAGAGCCACGGCGCGCGCCTGGCCGCCGGCGGCCGGGCCGATGGGGTGATCATGCCGGCCACGGTGGTGGATGGCGTGACGCCACAGATGCGGCTCTACAGCGAGGAGTCCTTCGGGCCGGTGGTGGCGGTGATCCGGGTCGAGGGCGAGGAGGAGGCCATCCGCATCGCCAACGACAGCGAGTACGGCCTCTCGGCGGCGGTGTTCAGTCGCGATACGGCGCGGGCGATCAAGGTCGCCGGGCGCATCCAGTCGGGGATCTGCCATATCAATGCGCCGACGGTGCACGACGAGCCGCAGATGCCCTTCGGCGGCGTCAAGGCCAGCGGCTACGGGCGCTTCGGCGGCAAGGCGGGTATCGAGGAGTTCACCGAGCTGCGCTGGATCACGGTGCAGCTGGGGCCGCGGCACTACCCCATCTAGGCCCATTTAGCCGATCTGGCTATATCCGATGATGAAGGGAGGCTGGCATCAGCCTCCCTTGCGGGCCGCGATGATACGGTCGAGAAGGTCGAGTAGCCACTCGCGCTCGCCTTCTTTCATGAAGCTGTCGAAGTTGTCTTCGCCCGCGGCGACCTTGCGGTTGAGCCGCTCGGTGAATTCCTTGCCCTTGTCGGTGAGGTAGAGGGCGTAGGAGCGCCGATCGTTCTTCGACTTGCGCCGTTCCACCACCTCCATGCTCTCCAGCTTGTCGATGGCCGCCACCATGGCGGAACGGTCCACGTCCAGGGCGGTGGAGACCGCCGACTGGGTCAGCCCGGGGTTGTGATAGATGATGGCGAGGATGCTGAACAGCCCGGGTGTGATGCCCTCCTGGGCGCAAGCCTCGAAGAACACGTCGAAGTAGACGAGCTGCGCCCGGCGTAGCTTGTAGCCGAGGCGGGACTGCAGCATGGAGTAATCGATACCGTTCTGGTCGTCGTTGCTCATAGGTTGGTCGGCCCTGAGGTTGGGTGAGCCACGAGGCGGCAAGCAGCAAACAGCCTATCGGATACCGGACGGCGAGGCCTATCACGGTCTCCAACTTTAGTCGTGCCTCGGCCGTGAGAATCGTCGCGGCGACACGGCGTTATGAGAGTAACTTTTTGATACTGAATGCTTATTTCGCCTTGCTTCGGTTCCCAAGAATAATGTTATGGCGGCAAAATGTTTGACATGCCAACAGTTTAAAAAAATACTGGACTCCATGTTACCAAGGCTCCCATGCCGAGGGTAGCGAGATGCCCCTTTCGATCCTGACAACGATCACAAACAGCAGGAGCGCCCATGTCTTCCTCCTTTCGCGATGTCCGCCTGGGCACTGCCACTGCCAAGCTGATCCTGCGCGATGATGGAACCCGACTTCTCACTGTCGAGGAACCCCTCGGCGACTACCCCGATACGCTGCTCGAGTGCCTGGAACGCTGGGCCGACGAGACGCCGGAGCGTACCTTCGTGGCGCGGCGCGACGGTGCCGGCGAGTGGCAGCGCCTGAGCTATGCCCAGACCCTGGCGCGGGTACGCCGCCTGGCGCAAGGGCTGCTGAACCACGGCCTGAGCGTCGAGCGGCCCCTGGCCATCCTCAGCGGTAATTCCATCGAGCACCTGCTGCTGTCGTTGGCGGCGATGTATGTGGGTATTCCCTTCGCCCCCGTCTCGCCGGCCTATTCGCTGGTCAGCCGCGACTACGGCAAGCTGCGCCATATCATCGAGCTGCTGACGCCGGGCCTGCTGATGGTCGACAAGGCGAAGGATTTCGCCCCCGCCCTGGCGGCGGTGCAGCCGGCCGACTGCGGCTGTGTGGCGGTAGAAGCCGAAGGCTTCCCCATGGGCACCTTCGACGAACTGCTGGATACCCCCGTGACCGCGGCGGTGGAGGAGGCCCGTGCGGCCGTCGGCCCCGATACCATTGTCAAGTTCCTGTTCACCTCCGGCTCCACCGGCATGCCCAAGGGCGTCATTAATACTCACCGCATGCTCTGCGCCAACCAGGAGATGCTGGCTTCGCTGATGCCCTTCATGCGCGACGAGCCACCGGTTCTGGTCGACTGGCTGCCGTGGAACCACACCTTCGGCGGCAACCATAACGTCGGCATCGTGCTTTACAACGGCGGCAGCCTCTATATCGACGACGGCCGCCCGGTGCCGGGCGAGTTCGAGAAGACCATCGCCAACCTGCGCGAGATCGCCCCCACGGTCTACTTCAACGTGCCCAAGGGTTTCGAGATCCTGGTGGACTACCTGAAGCGCGAGGATGCCCTGCGCGAGACCTTCTTCTCCCGGCTAAACCTGATGTTCTTCGCCGCGGCGGGGCTCTCCCAGCACATCTGGGACGAACTCGACCGCCTGGCCATCCAGACCCTGGGCTGCAAGGTGGGCATGCTGACCGGCCTGGGCGCCACCGAGACCGCGCCCTCGGCGATGTTCGCCTCGCTGGAGGAGTCCCGCTCCGGCGTGGTGGGCCTGCCGGCGCGCGGGGTGACGATCAAGCTGGTGCCCAACGGCGGCAAGCTCGAGTGCCGGGTGAAAGGGCCCAGCGTGATGCCGGGCTACTGGCGCCAGCCCGAGGTCACCGCCAGGAGCTTCGACGAGGAAGGCTTCTACTGCCTGGGCGATGCGGTCAAGTTCATCGACCCGGACGACCCCCAGCGCGGCATGCGCTTCGACGGGCGCATCTCCGAGGACTTCAAGCTCGACACCGGCACCTGGGTCAGCGTCGGGCCGCTGCGGGCGCGCATCATCGAAGCCGGTGCCCCCTATGTAAAGGATGTGGTGATCGCCGGGCTCGACCGGCCCTATGTGGCAGTCATGGTGTTCCCGGACCTGGAGAAGTGCCGTGAGCTGGCGGGGCTGGGCAGCGAAATCGATGCCGCCACGGTGCTGGCCAGCGAGCCGGTGCGCGAGCGGTTCTTGCAGATGCTGCGGGACCTGGACGCCCACTGCACCGGCAGCTCCACCCGGGTGCGGCGCCTGGTGCTGCTCGACGAGCCGCCGCGGCTGGACGCCCACGAGATTACCGACAAGGGCTCGATCAACCAGCGGGCCGTGCTCGATAACCGGGCCGCCATCGTCGAGGCGCTTTATCGCGAGCCACCGCCGCAGGGCGTGTTGCGGCTCGATTGAATGCCGCTTGTAGCGCTGCAATTTGCACACATCCCGTTCAAGCAAGTACAGGAGCTCTGCCTCGTCCCGAGGCGGAGCTCCTGTGCCTGGAACAATGCACGAGCCGGCGAGGCGAAGCCTATACCAAAGTCGGGTATCGAGATGTGTCGATGAGTGGACTATAATCGGAACTCAAATAGATGGTAAGCACCATTGTTGTCACTACAAACAAATACAAACCTTCGAGGTAGCCCCATGACACGTCGCACGCTCAAGACCCTTGCCGTTGTCGCTGCCGTCGGTAGCCTGGCGCTGGCCGGCCATGCCCACGCCCGTGAGATGCGCATGGCCCCCGGAGTGCCGCCGGCGCACCCCGCCTATGATCCGATGTTTACCGAGTTCGCCGAGCGTCTGGCCGAGAAGACCGGCGACGACTTGACGGGCAACCTGCTGGGGACCGAGGTGGCCAGCATCGGCAACATGCGCAACGCCATTCGCAGCGGACTGGTGGAGGTCGGTCTCTTCCTGCCGGCCTACTTTCCGGCCGACCTGCCCGAGATCAACCTGGTCGGAGACCTGGCTTTCCTGGGCACCAACCCCCATGCCATGGGGGCGGCGGTGACCGAGTACATCGTCACCTGTGACGAGTGCCAGGAGGAGCTCAAGGAGCTTGGCATCGTCTATACCAGCTCCCATGCCTCGGACCTCTACCGCATCCTGAGCACCGAGCCGGTACGAAACCTGGACGACCTTCAGGGGCTGCGCATGCGGGTGGGCGGCCCGCAGTACTCTCGCTGGGCCGAATCGGTGGGTGTCTCGCCATCTTCCATCCCGGTAGGGGAGACCTACGAGTCGCTCTCCCAGGGGGTGATCGAAGGCACCATCGCCTCCATTGCCGATATCATCTCCTTTCGTCTGGACGACGTGCTGAACTACGTGACCGATGTCGAGCTGGGCACGTTCCACAGCACCATTTCCCATGCGGTTGGCCAGCAGGCCTGGGGGTCGCTCTCAGCCGAGCAGCGTGAGGCCTTGATCCATGCCTCCGTCGAGGCGTCGGCCGCCATCACCCAGCGCTGGGGGTACGAGATGGCCGAAGAGGCCCGGGAGGTGGCGCAGGAGAGCGGCATCGAGATGCTGGAACCCGAGCCCGAGCTGCTGGAGGCCACCGAAGCCTTTCTCGAGGAGGACCTGGTCCATGCCGCGGAGCAGGCGGAAAGCCGCCACGGCGTAGAGGAGGCGGCAGCCAAGATCGAGCGCTTCCAGTCGCTGGTGGAAAAGTGGACCGCCATCGTCGAGGAAGCCGAGGAGGACCCGGATGCGGTGGCCGAGGCGATGAAGCGCGAAATCTGGAGTGAGGTCGACTTCTCTACCTACGGGACCTGACGTCGCCCGGAGCCTGTCGGTCTTGGCCGAGTTTCGTGGCTGGCCGGCATCAATTCGGACAGGCTCCTGAGCCCCAGGCCGGCAAGCCGGCTTCGAAACGCTCCCACGCCGGAGACTCGTGATGGATGTTCTCTACCGCCTCACCAATCGGGCTGCCGTCGGCCTGGCCCTGCTGGGAACGCTCGGCATCCTGCTGATGGTGATCCATATCACCCTGGACGTGCTGCTGCGCGCCACGCTGTCCGTGTCGATCCCGGCCACTGCGGAGCTGGTGACCCGCTATTACCTGATTACCCTGGCCCTTCTGCCGTTGGGCTGGGTGGAGTGGCGCCGGCAGATGATTGCCGTGGAGGCGCTGGAGGGGCTGATGAAGCCATGGCTGGTGCGCCTGTCCGACGTGCTGGTGTCGCTGCTTTCAGCCGGAGTCTATGCCGTGCTGGCCATTACCACCTGGAACAAGGCGATGGAGCAGTACGACATCGGCGCCTACGTGATGTCGCTGAATTTCCCCATGCCGGTCTGGCCGACCTACTTTGCCCTGCCCGTCGCGTTCGCCCTGGCGGCGGTGGTCTGTGTGGTGCGGCTGCCGTTCCTGGCCAGTGGGGCGGCTCCTCCCTCCAGCACGCCAGATGAAAGGTGATCTTAATGTCCGTTGACGTTGGCTTCTATGGCCTCGCCATCCTCATGCTGCTGCTGGCGCTAAGGGTACCGGTAGCGCTCTCGCTGGTCGTGGTCTCGCTGGGTGGCATGACGGTGATGCTAGGTTGGAATACCGCCATCGGGCAGCTTTCCTCGGCACCCTACGAGTTCATCGCCAAGTGGACGCTCAGCGCGGTGCCGATGTTCCTGTTGATGGGCTTCGTCTGCTATCACACCGGCCTTACCAACGGGCTCTTCAGTGCCGCCAAGGTGGTCTTTCGCTGGCTGCCCGGCGGGGTGGCGATCTCCAGCATCGTGGCCAGCTCAGGCTTTGCCGCGGTGAGCGGCTCGAGCGTGGCCTGTTCGGCCGCCATGGGCCGCATCGCCATTCCCGAGATGGTGCGGGGCGGCTACAAGCCGAGCTTCGCCTGCGGCACCATCGCCGCCGGCGGTACCATCGGCGCGCTGATCCCGCCCAGTATCCTGATGATCGTGTATGGCGTCTTCGCCCAGGTCTCGATCACGCAGGTATTCCTCGGGGGCATCACCATCGGCCTGCTGACGGCGCTGAGTTATAGCCTGGTGATCCTCCTGGTCAGCTGGTGGCGACCCGACATCGTACCGCGGGAGGCCGTGGGGGCCCGCGACATCACCGCCCGCCAGGCGCTGCTCGACATCTGGCCGGTGCTGGTGCTGGGCGTGCTGGTGTTCGGCGGCCTCTTCTCGGGGTTCTTCACCGCCACCGAGGCGGGGGCCGTGGGGGCCGCCGGGGCGATCCTCATCGGCTTGCTGCTCAGGCGCCTGAACGGCCGGGCGATGAAGGCCGCACTGCTCGAGACCCTTTCCACCACCTCGGCGCTGCTGATCATCGGCGTGGGGGCCAGCATGTTCACCCTGTTCCTGAGCCTGAGCGGCCTGGCCGGCTACATCACCGGGGCGGTGACCGGCTGGGAGCTCTCCTATCTCGAGCTGATGCTGGTGGTGGTGCTGATCTATCTCTTCCTGGGGCTGTTCATGGAGCCCTTCGGCGCCATGCTGGTGACCCTGCCGGTGCTGCTGCCGGTCTTCGAGCTGTATGACGTGAGCCTGATCTGGTTCGGCGTGCTGCTGGTGAAGCTGCTGGAGATCGGCATGATCACCCCGCCGGTGGGCATGAACATCTTCGTGATCAAGGGCGTGGCGGGCCAGTACGCCTCGCTGATGGACATCTTCCGCGGCGTGGCGACGTTCCTGGTGGCCGACATTGCCGTGGTGGCCCTGGTGGTCTTCTATCCCCAGATCGTGCTGGTACTGACCGGCGGCTGATTCACGAGCCCAGGATGGCTGTGCGGCCAATCGTCAGCCTTCCTTCGAGCTAAATAGTTTGTTTATAAAACAATATGTTTAAGTCTCAATCACAACCCCTCCCAAGGAGGCCGAGAGAGTGAACAAGGTCATCGACAGCAGCAGCGCGGCGGACCTGATTCGGGATGGCGACACCGTCATCTGGACCACTGCCGGCCTGTGCGGTTTCGCCGAGGCCGTGGCCACGGCGCTGGAGCGGCGCTTCCTTGAGACCGGCGCGCCCCGTGACCTCACCGTGGCGCATAGCTGCGGCTGCGGCGACGGCAAGACCCGCGGCATGAACCACCTGGGTCATGCCGGGCTGGTCAAGCGCTTGATCAGCGGCCACACCGGCCAGGCGCCGCGCATGGGCGAGCTGATCCGCGAGAACCGCCTCGAGGGTTACCTGCTGCCCCAGGGCGTGCTGGCCCATTTGTGGCGCCACATCGCCGGCAACAAGCCCGGTGTGCTCAGCAAGGTGGGGCTGGGTACCTTCGTCGATCCACGCCTCGAGGGTGGCAAGGCCAACGCGGCGGCCGTCGAGGACCTGGTCAAGCGGGTCGAACTCGAGGGCGAGGAGTGGCTTCTTTACCGCACCTTTCCGGTGGACGTGGCGGTGATTCGCGCCACCACCGCCGACGAGCGAGGCAACCTGAGCATGGAGCGCGAGGCGCTGTTCCTCGAGCAGCTCTCCATGGCCCAGGCGGCGAGGAACAGCGGCGGCATCGTCATCGCCCAGGTCGAGTACCTGGCCACCCAGGGCAGCCTGCACCCCAAGCAGGTCAAGGTGCCGGGCGACTTGGTCGACTACGTGGTGGTGGCCGAGCCCGAGCACCACATGCAGACCATCACCACCGGCTACAACCCGGCGCTGTCCGGCGACCTGAGGATGCCACTGGGCGGCATCAAGCCGCTGCCCCTGGACCCGCGCAAGGTGATCGCCCGGCGCGCCGCCATGGAGCTGGTGCCGGGCGGGGTGGTCAACCTCGGCATCGGCATGCCCGAAGGGGTCTCCAGCGTGGCGGCGGAGGAGGGCGTCAGCGACCTGATGACCCTGACCACCGAACTCGGCACCTACGGCGGCGTGCCCGCCAGCGGCGGCGACTTCGCCACCTCGTACAACGCCGAGGCGATCATCGACCACGGCTACCAGTTCGACTTCTACGACGGCGGCGGGCTGGACGTCTGCTTCCTCGGCCTGGCCCAGACCGACCACGAGGGCAACCTCAACGTCAGCAAGTTCGGCGACAAGGTGGTGGGGCCGGGCGGCTTCATCAACATCAGCCAGAGCGCCCGCAAGGTGGTGTTCTGCGGCACCTTCACCAACGGCGGCGAGCTGGCGATCGAGGGCGGCCGCCTCGCCATTCGCCAGGAGGGACACCGCCGCAAGTTCGTCCAGCGCGTCGACCAGATCACCTTCAGCGGCCGCTATGCCCAGCAGACCGGCAAGCCGGTGCTGTTCGTCACCGAGCGCTGCGTCTTCGAGCTGATCGACGGCGAAATCACCCTCACCGAGATCGCCCCGGGCCTCGACGTCGAACGCGACATCCTGGCGGCCATGGACTTCGTGCCGCGTATCGCCGCAGTGCTGCGCGAGATGCCGGAGGCGCTCTTCCAGCCCCAGTGGGGCGGCCTGCGCGAGCACCTGGCACGCGACTGAGCATCAGGAGATCAGACATGTTCAAGAACGCCTACATCCCCTACGGCGGCTACTACACGACCCCCTTCTGCAAGTGGATGGGCAGCCTGGCCAACGTCAACGCCATCGAACTGGGCGCGGCCACCAGCAAGCGCTGGTTCGCCAGCCGCGGCATCGACCCCACGCTCATCGACTACCTCTACCTGGGCGTGTCGGTGGGCCAGAAGTCGATCTTCTACGGCGCGCCCTGGGCCGCGGCCATGATGGGGGCCGGCCAGGCACCCGGCCAGAACGTCACCCAGGCCTGTGCCACCGCGACCACGGCGGTGTTCAATGCCGCCCTGGCGGTGGATGCCGGCAGCTTCGAGACCACCTACTGCCTGCTCGCCGACCGCCCCTCCAACGGCCCGCACACCATCTGGCCCAACCCCAACGGGCCGGGCGGCGAGGTGATCGCCGAGAACTGGAACATGGACAACATCGCCGCCGACCCGGCCACCGGCAAGGACATGCTGACCACCGCCGAGAACGTCGCGCGCGAGCATGGCTTCAGCCGCGAGCAGGCCGACGAGCTGACCCTGCGCCGTTACGAGCAGTATGCCGAGGCGCTGGCCAACGAGCGCGCCTTCCAGAGGCGCTACATGTTTCCCGTCGAAGTGGCGGTCTCGCGCAGGGAGACCAAGCGCGTCGAGGCCGACGAGGGGGTCACCGCGACCAGTGCCGAGGGCCTCGCCAGGCTGCGGGCGGTGCAGCCCGACGGCATTCACACCTACGGGGCCCAGACCCACCCGGCCGATGCCAACGCCGGCATCGTCGTCACCACCCGCGAGCGCGCCGCCGAGCTCAGCACCGATCCCCGACTGGCCGCCCAGGTGGTGGCCTACGGCCATGCCCGGACCAAGCCGGCCCACATGCCCATGGCGCCGGCCACCTCGGTCAAGCGTGCGCTCGACCGGGCGGGCCTGGGCCTCGACCAGATCAAGACGATCAAGAACCACACGCCCTTCATCGCCAACGACCTGCACCTGGCCAAGGCGCTGGGGCTCGACGCCCACACCTTCAACAACTACGGCACCTCGCTGGTCTACGGCCACCCCCAGGCGCCGACGCTGGCGCGCCTGCTGATCGAGGCCATCGAGGAGACCGCGCTGAAGGGCGGCGGCTACGCCCTGGTGACCGGCTGCGCGGCCGGCGATTCGGCTGCCGCGCTGATCGTCAAGGTGGGCTGAAAGCTCCCCCGGTCCTTCCACCCGGGAAAACCCGTCAAGGGAGTTGGCGGGGTGCAAGAGAGAACGCAAGGGAAGTGAGTCGCAAGCAGCAGATTTCGAACTAGAACAACACGGAGATGAACCATGAAGGTAACTGGAAAAAGGCTGGCCATGGCGGTAGCGCTTTCGACCGTTTCTGCACAGGCTTACGCCCTGGAGCTGGGTGAATTCGGCGGTGCGAATCTCAGCATCGGAGGCTATATCAAGGCGGAGGGAATCTTTACCGATCCGGATCAGGGAGACCGGAACTTCGATGCCAGCGCTCGCCAGTCGCGCATCAACTTCCAGGTCGACAAGGAGGTTCAGGGCCATAGCGTGACGGGCTTCATCGAGGGCGACTTCTGGGATAACGCGACGGATGAGACGGATACGAGCTATGCCATGCGCTTGCGCCACGCTTACATCCAGGTCGACGACTTGACCCTCGGGCAGACCTGGTCGGGCCAGTTCTTTGCCAACGCGCCATTCGACGTCGAGATCCTCGATTTCTACGGCACGGGGGTCGGCAGCGTTTCCGGTAGCGGCGCGGTCGTACGACCCGATATGGTGCTCCATTATACCCCGGGTGGGTTCCGCTTCAGCCTCCAGGACCCGATCTACCAGGATGCCGACTACCCGGACATGGTGGCGTCCTATACGCACCGCACCGAGTCGGGGCACGCCTTCAATGCCGGCGTCACCGGGCGGGAGGTCGAGACCGGCATCGACGATTCGGAATTCGGCGCCGCGTTCTCCCTGGCCGCTAAGCTCAACTTCGGTAATACCTCACTTGCCCTGAGCGGCTACACGGGCAAAGGCAACAACGTCTACTCCGGCTGGGGCTACAACGGTGCCACGAGTCCCGTCAGCATGCCCGCGAGCGGTGAGGTCAATGCCGACGGCGACCTGGTGAGCACGACCGGCTATACGGCGGGGGTGAGCCATCGCTTCAATGAGCAGTTCCGCGGCAACATTCGCTACGCCCAGGTGGAAGCGGACGAGGTGGCACCGACCGTTGCCGACGATACCCTCGAGATGATGAACGTCAACCTCATCTACACCTACCTGCCCAACCTGGAGTTCGGCATCGAGTGGCGCGACCGCAATGCGACGACGATGCCGCTGCGTCCGGGTGGACAGCAGGTGGAGTTGATGGCGATGTACAAGTTCTAGGGGAGCTTGTCGCCGGATCCTTCGCTCGGTTTCGATCGCTTGGCGAGGCGAATCATCGATACGTCGGTGATTCGCCTCTTTTCGTTGTGAGGACGGCGAAAGTTCCCTGGCGAGGCTTGGGGCAGCCTCAAGCGCAATCGCGGGTCTAGAGCGCTGCTGCTGGGAAGCGGCTCAGCACCCCCCCGGCATGGCGCAGGGTATGAGTGTGGGCATGGGCCTGGGGCGCCTGGGTGGCCATGTAGAAGCGGGCCAGTTCACTCAGCCCGGCCAGGTAGTCGTCGTCGCCATCGGCGCGGCGGGCCTCGGCGGCGAGCGCCAGGCGGGCCATCTGCCAGGCGCCGCAGGCGATGCCCAGCAGGTGCAGTAGCGGCACGGCGCCGGCGTAGAGCTCGGCGGTGTCGGCCTTGTGGGCCAGCAGCCAGTCCGCGGTTGCATCGAGCAGAGTGGCCTGGTCGTGGAGCGGCTGCGCCAGGTCGCCGAGCGTTGCATGAGCGTCGAGCTGCGTGGCGGTCTCACGGATGTCACCGATCAGCTCGCGCAGGGTGGCGGCGTCCTCACGCAGGATCTTGCGCCCCAGCAGGTCGTTGGCCTGGATGCCGGTGGTGCCCTCGTAGATGGTGGTGACGCGGGCATCGCGGAACAGCTGGGCGACCCCGGTCTCCTCGACGAAGCCCATGCCGCCGAACACCTGGATCGCCTCGTCGCACAGGTCATTGCCCACCTCGGTGCACCAGCCCTTGGCCACCGGCATCAGCAGGTCGATGTAGCGGCGATGCTTGTCGGCGACTTCGGCTTCGGGGTGGTGGCGGGCGAGGTCGAACCAGCCGGCGGCGGTGTAGAGCAGGCCACGCATGGCCATCAGCCGGGCACGCATCGAGACCAGCATGCGCTTGACGTCGGGGTGGGCGAGGATCGGCAGGCCGACTTCGCCGGTGACGATATCGCGCCCCTGAACGCGCTCGCGGGCATAGTTCAGGGCCGCCTGGTAGGCGCGCTCGCCCAGGGCCACGCCCTGAATGCCCACGTTGAAGCGGGCCTCGTTCATCATCACGAACATGGTGGCCAGGCCCTGGTGCGGCTTGCCTACCAGGTAGCCCAGGGCGCCGCCGTCGTCGCCGTAGCTCAGGGTGCAGGTGGGGCTGCCGTGGATGCCCATCTTGTGCTCGATGGCGATGCAGCGGATGTCGTTGCGCTGCCCCGGCTCGCCTTGATCATCCAGCAAATATTTGGGCACCAGGAACAGCGACAGCCCCTTGACCCCGGGCGGGGCGTCGGGCAGCCGGGCCAGCACCAGGTGCACGATGTTGGGGGTGAGCTCGTGTTCGCCGTAGGAGATGAAGATCTTCTGGCCGAACAGGCGGTAGGCGCCGCCGGGCTCGGGCTCGGCGCGCATGCGCGTGGCGGCCAGGTCGGAGCCGGCCTGGGGCTCGGTGAGGTTCATGGTGGCGGCCCACTCGCCGCTGACGATCTTTGCCAGCCAGGTGGCCTTCTGCGTCTCGCTGGCGGCGATCATCAGCGCCTCGGTCTGGCCCACGTTGAGCTGGGGCAGCATGGCGAAGGCCATGTTGCTGGCGAACCACATTTCCCATACCGGAGCGGAGGCCAGCTTGGGCAGCCCCTGGCCGCCGTGCTCCGGCGGCAGGGAGAGGCCGATCCAGCCGGCCTCGCGGAACCGGTCGTAAGCCGCCTGCCAGCCCTCGGGGGTGACCACTCGTTCGCCTTCCAGGCGACAGCCCTGGCGGTCGCCGACCGGGTTGAGGGGGGCGAGTACGCCGGCGGCGAACTTGCCGGCCTCCTCCAGCACGGCGCTGACAAGATCGGGCGAGGCGTCCTCGCCGCCGGGCAGCTCGCCGATCCGCTCGAGACCGGCCAGCTCTTCGAGGATGAACTGCATGTCGCGCAGCGGCGCCTGGTAATCGAGCATGGTGGCATTCTCACACTGGAATAGTGGCCGGGCGTGAAACGGAGAAGGCTGCCGTCACCTGTTCAATGGAGGCTTGAGTTTTCCCACTGGCCCGGCGAGATGAGCGCTGGGAACAAGCCGAAGCGAGGGTCTTTTGCCATGGGTGAGGAGCATGCTCCGAACGGGCTGGCCATGGATGGCCAGCCCTGGTCCTGCAAGTGGAGCAGGATGCGGGAGCGAAGCAAGGCAAAAGTAGCGCCCAGGGAAGGGTTCACAGCGCCCTCGCGGAGGCTTGTTGTCGGAAAAGCTCATCTCCTTCAGTGAGCTGTGGCAGAACGGACTACCTCGGAGCCATACGAATCGCCCCATCCACCCGAATGGTCTCCCCGTTGAGCATGGGGTTGTCGACGATATGGCAGGCCAGGCGCGCGAATTCGTCGGGCTCGCCCAGGCGGTTGGGGAAGGGAATGGACGCGGCCAGGGACTGCTGCGCCTCTTCCGGTAGCGCCTCCATCAGCGGGGTCTTGAACAGCCCCGGGGCGATGGTCATGACGCGGATGCCGTGGCGGGCCAGCTCGCGCGCGATGGGCAGGGTCATGGCGACGATGCCGCCCTTGGAGGCGGCATAGGCGGGCTGGCCGATCTGACCGTCGAAGGCCGCCACCGAGGCGGTGTTGATGATCACCCCGCGCTCGCCGTCGGCCTGGGGCTCGCCCTTGGCCATGGCGGCGGCGGCCAGGCGCAGCATGTTGAAGCTGCCCAGCAGGTTGATGTTGACGATGCGCGAGAAGGCTTCGAGCGGCAGGGGCTCGCCGTGGCGATCGACGACCTTGGCGGGGTCGCCGACCCCGGCGCAATTGATCAGCCCCTGGAGGCCGCCGAAGGACTCCACGGCCAGCGCCACCACGGCCTGGGCATCGGTCTCGCTGGTGACATCGGTGCGCCGGAACAGCGCGCGGTCGGTGGCGCTCCTGGCGTTCAGTTCGCTCGCCAGCGCCTCGCCGCGCTCGGCATTGAGATCAGCGATCACCACGTTGCCGCCGGCATCGTGCAGGGCGCGCGCGGTGGCCTCGCCAAGTCCCGAGGCACCGCCGGTGACGATGAAGGTATTGTCCTGAAATTTCATGGCAATTCTCCGAAGCTCTGAGTTTTTAGGAAAGCGCTGATTTATGTCGCGAGCGATGAGAGGTTGGCTGCCGCCGGCGCGCAGCAACCGGAGTTGACTGGGTGCTCAATGAGGATTGTGAGCACCGCCGGCGGCCAAGCTATCGAGCGCAGCAATAAATCAGCCTTTTCTCAGGTGCGTGGTCCCTGGCCCTTCTGCTTGAAGAAACTGCCGATACGTTCGGCCACCTCGGGGCTGGTCTGGGTCAGGGCGGCGGTCAGCGACTCGACGAACAGGCCGTCGTCGCTGGCCATGTTGTCGATGCGCGAGATGGCGGAGACCATGGCCCAGTTGGCCATGGGCGCGTTCTCGGCGATGCGGGAGGCCAGCTGACGGGCCTTGTCGAGGCTCTCGCCGTCGCCGACCACATAGTGGGAAAGTCCGAGGCGCTGGCCCTCCTCGGCTGCCATGACGCGGCCGGTCAGCATCATCTCGCACAGGCGGCCGGCGCCGATGATGCCGGCGACTCGCACCGAAGCGCCGCCGCCGACGAAGATGCCGTGGCGCCCCTCGGGCAGTTGGTAAACGGTACTGCTCTCGGCGACCCTCACATGGGTGGCGCTGGCCAGCTCCAGGCCGCCCCCGATCACCGCGCCCTGCATGGCGGTGATCACCGGGAGGCCGCCGTGCTGCAACCGATCGAAGATGCGATGCCAGCTACGGGAGTGCTGCACCACGCCGAAGGGCTCGCGATGCTGGTGTTCTGCCAGGTCGAGGCCGGAACAGAAGTGCTTGCCTTCGGCGGCGAGGATGATGACCCGGGTCTCCTTGGGGATGGCACTCAGTGCCTCTTCCAGGGAGGCGAGCAGGCGGTCGCTGATGGCGTTACGCTTCTCGGGCCGCGCCAGGGTGATGGTGTAGATGGTGTCGTCCAGAGTCGTCTTGACGAGTGTTTCGGTCATGAGGGCCTCGGCAGTCGTTCGGCAGGCTGAGCGCTTGTTGTTAACAAATACTGTTGTGAGTATAAACAGTATTGGTGCCGCCGCACTACCCCCCAAGGGGTCATTTGTCGAAAACGATCTCCCGGGACGATTGCCGGCGCTGCCGCGGCAGGCCGGGGGGAACGAAAACGGCGGCCCGAAGGCCGCCGCTGGAAGGTAGGGATGACGAATCAGGCGCTGCACTCGTCCCGCAGGGCCATGGCGGCTTCGTAGATCCCGCCGGCCTCGCCGCCTACTTCCTCCAGGTAGCCGTCAATGGTTTCCTGCAGTACCGGTCCCCACTCGGAATGCTCGAGCGCGTCGTCGATGACCAGGAATTCATGCCCGGCTTCCTCGGCGTCCTCGCGCCCCTGACGAATCAACTCGTCGTAGACTTCCGCGGCGCGCAGCGACCACTCCATGCCGCTGTGATCGTCGATCACCTGCTGCAAGTCCTCGGGCAGGCTGTCGTAGGTGCGCTGGTTCATGGTGGCGAACAGCGACAGGTCGTAGAGCGGCACCTCGGTGTGGTAGCCGGCCAGCTCGTTGAGGCGGAAGGTCTTCATGCCCTCCCAATTGAAGCTCAGCCCGTCCACCACGCCGCGTTGCATGGCGGTGAACACGTCCGGTGCCGGCATGCCCACGGCCTGGGCGCCGAGACGGGTGAACATGTCGCCCACCACCGGCGTGGGGCGGCGCAGGCGCAGGCCCTCCAGGTCATCGGGGGCTTCGATCAGGCGCTCGCGGGTATGCAGGTAGCCCGGCCCGGTGGTGAACATGAACAGCGGCCGGCTGTCGTCGTACTCCTCGGCGAAGTGGCCCTGCTCGTAGAGCGACTGCAGGATGCAGGAGCCCTGGCGGCTGCTGGCCGAGACGCCCGGCAGCTCGACCACCTGGGTCAGGGGGAAGCGCCCGGCGGTATAGCCCTGGGCCGAGGCGCCGATGTCGGCGACACCGCTGGCGGTGCTTTCGTAGGTCTTGTCGGACTTGGCCAGGGTCTGGCTGGGGTAGACCTCCACCTTTAGCCGGCCGTCGGAGGCCGCTTCGACGCTCTCCGCCCAGGCCTGGAACAGCTCGCGGTCGATCAGCGAGCCGCCGGGCCAGACGTGGGCGATGCGCAGGGTGGTCGCCTCGGCCAGGGCCGGCGTGGCCAGGAGAGCGGCGGCCAGGATACCGGCCAGGACGCCGGGCATGGGGGTCGCGGGCAGGGTCTTGCTCGAAGTCATGGGGATTCCTCTTGTCGTTATGTTGTTGAAGCGCTTACAGGTCCAGCACCAGTACCTTGCTTTTCGCGCGTGAGCAGCAGGGGGTGAACTGGTCGTTGGCGGCATGCTCGTCATCGTCCAGGTAGAGATCCCGGTGATCGGGTTCGCCCTCCAGCACCCGGGTCAGGCAGGTGCCGCAGACCCCCTGCTCGCAGGAGACCATGATGTCGATGCCGTTCTCGGTCAGTACCTGGTACACCGTCTTGTCGGCGGGCACGGTGAAGCTGGCGCCGCTGCTGGCGATCCTGACCTCGAAGCTGTCGTCGTCCGCGGTGTCGGCCACGGCACCGGTGAAGTACTCGGTGTGCAGCCGTTCGCCGGGCCATCCGCTGGCCTTGGCTGTCGACAGTACCGCGTCGATGAAGCCGGTGGGACCGCAGACGTAGACGCGGGTGTCGGGCTCCGGCGTTGCCAGCAGGGTTTCCAGGTCCAGCCTCTGTTCCGCCGTGCCGTCGTCGAAGTGGAAGTGCACCCGCTCGGCGAAGCCGGAAGCGGCGATGCGCTGGCGAAAGGCGGTGCGCTGCAGGGAGCGCGTGCAGTAGTGCAGTTCGAAGTCGGCCTCGGTGCGGGCCAGGCGCTCGGCCATGCACAGCAGCGGCGTGATGCCGATGCCGCCGGCCAGCAGCAGGGTGCGCCCGGCGGGCTTGAGCGGGAAGTGGTTCTTGGGCGCGCTGACCTGGACCAGGTCGCCCACCTGGATCTCCTCGTGCATGGCCAGCGAGCCGCCACGGGAGGCGGGGTCGCGCAGCACGCCGATCAGGTAGCGATCGCGTTCCTCCGGGTGGTTGCACAGCGAATACTGGCGAATGAGGTCCTCCTTCACTCGCACGTCGATATGCGCGCCGGCGCTGAACGCCGGCAGCGGCCGGCCGTGGGGGTCGGCCAGCTCG
The DNA here is from genome assembly GCF_003254665.1 of Billgrantia lactosivorans. Classification (GTDB taxonomy): domain Bacteria; phylum Pseudomonadota; class Gammaproteobacteria; order Pseudomonadales; family Halomonadaceae; genus Halomonas; species Halomonas lactosivorans. The sequence goes on from NZ_QHGY01000011.1 coordinate 78,711, forward strand.
AAGGTGACGATATCCTCGGCCTCGTCGTGGCGCGCCTTGACCTCGACGATCAGCGACAGGGGCGTGCTGCTCATGCCGAAGTCTCCTCGCTGCGTTCCCGCTCCTCGGCGAGTATCCGGTCGATGATGCGCCGCGCCTGGACGCCGCCGCCGTCGATGTTGAGCTTGAGCAACTGGCGGTCGGGATAGCGCAACAGGTTGCGCTGCTGGGCTTCGAGCATCTCCAGGTCCTCGGCGAAGATCTTGCCCTGGCCTTCGCGGATCTTGGCGGTGAGCTCGGCGTCCTCGGGCTTGAAGTTGCGCGCCATGCCCCAGAAGTACCAGATCGAGGTGTCGGTCTCGGGGGTAATGAAGTCCACCACGATGCTCGACGCCTTGACCGCCGCCGGGGCGTCGTAGCCGCCGTTTCCGGCATGGGCCACGCCGACCTCGATATGGACATGGCTCGGCGGGGTGAAGCGACAGATCTGCCAGCGGTCCACCGGGACGTCGTCGGCCAGGCCGCAGCCGCGCAGGGCCGCCTGCCAGAACGGCGGTGCCGGGATGTTCTCCATGTGCCGGCTGGTGATCACCTCGTCGCCGTCGACACGGGTCTCGGGGGCGGCTTCCTCGATCTCCGGCTGGCCGATGCTCGAGGCGTGCACGTAGGTCTCATGGGTCAGGTCCATGAGGTTGTCGATCATCAGGCGGTACTCGCAGTGGATATGATAGAGACCGCCGCCAAAGGCCCAGTCGGGACTGTCGGCCCACTGCAGCTCGGGGATCAGGCTCGGGTCGGCCTTGTCCGGGTCGCCCGGCCAGAGCCATACGAAGCCGTGGCGTTCCACCACCGGGTAGGCGCGGATGCTGGGAAAGCCGCGCACCCGCTGGCCCGGCATGCCGGCGCACTTGCCGTCGCAGCCCATCTCGAGGCCGTGGTAGCCGCACACCAGCTTGCCGTCGCGCACGAAGCCCAGCGAGAGCGGGGCACCGCGGTGGGGGCAGAAGTCCTCCACGGCGGCCACGCGGCCCTCGTCGCCGCGGAAGAAGACGATCGGCTCGTTGCAGATGGTGCGTCCCAGCGGCTTGTCTGCCAGTTCGTCCGGGGTGCAGGCGACGTACCAGGTATTCCTGGGAAAGGGGGCTTGGAGTGTCACGGCGCTCTCCTCGGGGTCTCGGGTTCCTGCTCTCGACATGGAACCGCCTTACCCTCTCGGGTCGGAAATGTTATGTTTGGATCCAAAGTAGAGACCTGAGGCATGCAATCGGTCAACTTATGCTTTAGTTGGATCCATTCCTTTGCGTGGCGGGAATCGCAGAGACAACGGGGAGCACCTGTGAGCAACACCGACAAGAGCGTGGTGAGCCGGCTGCGCAAGCTGATCGGCGAGGGAGCCTACGGGCCGGGCGAGCGTCTCGGCGAGGTGGCCGTATCGGAGCAGTTGGGCGTCTCACGGACGCCGGTGCGGCTGGCCTTTCGCACGCTGGAGCAGGAGGGGCTGCTGCAGCGGGCCGGCAAGCGCGGCTTCATGGTGCGGGAGTTCACCGAGGCCGACGTGCTCTGCGCCGTGGAGGTGCGCGGGGTGCTGGAGGGGCTGGCGGCGCGGCGCGTGGCCGAGCAGGGCCTGTCCGCCGCGCTGGAGGCCGAGCTGTTGGTTTGGATCCAAAAGGGGCGTGAGCTGCTGGCCAAAGGCTACCTGGAGGAGCGCGACGTCGATGTCTGGAGCGAGCTCAACCGTCACTTTCACGAAACCATCGTCGGTTCGGCCGGCAGCCCGGTGATCGGCGACGCCATCGCCCGCAACAACCATCTGCCCTTCGCCGCGGCCGACTCCATCGTCATCGACAGTGAGGCGCTGGATCGGGAGTATCGCAAGCTTCAACTGGCCCAGACCCAGCACGAGCTGGTGGTCCAGGCGCTGCGCCATGGCGAGGGCGCCCGCGCCGAGATGCTGATGCGCGAGCACGCCTTCATCGGCCTGCGCTACGGGGAGCTTTTCGGGCTGGGGGGCTAAGCTGACCCGTGGGTCACGACGAGGTCCTGGGTGCCCAACGGCCGTGGGGGGTAGGCGCAGGTCAGTCATAGCCACGAAAAGTCCAAGAAGGCGTGCCGATAGTCCTGGAAAGTGGCGGCTACTTGGCAGCTACCGCCCGGGAGGGGCAAAAATCCAGGCATCATAGACTAATGTCGATTATCGGGACCTCCGGGAGTGGGTTAGCTTAGCTATTTATACGAACGTTAATTCGTATAGCGAACAAGCGATATGTCCATTATAACGATCTCCCGGAGGACTCCCATGAAACGCTTGCTGACTCGCTGCCTGCTGGCGGCATCCATCGCCAGCGTCACCGCTGCCTCGGCGCAAGCCGCGACCACCCTGCGCATGGCCCACTTCTGGCCGGGAGCCTCGGGCATCAACGAGGACATCTTCGAGGCCTGGGCGGCCACCATCGAGGAGGAGTCGGGCGGGGAGCTCGAGGTCGAGATGTTCCCCTCCGGCACCCTGGCCAAGCCCGACGCCATCTACGAGGCGGTGGAGAACGGCATCGCCGACATCGGCGCCACTGCCCAGGGCTACACCGCCGGACGCTTCCCGCTGTCGCAGGTCGTCGAGCTGCCGGGGGTGGCGACCACCGCGCCCCAGGGCGCCTGCGTGCTGCAGACCCTGTTCGACGAGGGCCACCTCGACAGCGAGTACGAAGACACCCGCCCACTGTTCATGTTCACCACCGGGCCGGGCTACATCCACACCCTCGACACCGACGTGCAGACGCCGGCCGACCTGGAAGGGCTGCGCATCCGACGTCCCACCGCGGTGGCCGGGGATATCCTCGAGAACATGGGCGCCAACCCCACCGGCATGCCGGCGCCGGACATCTACACCGCCATGCAGCGCGGCGTGCTGGACGGCCTCAGCTTCCCCTGGGAGGGCATGAAGGTATTCCGCCTCAACGAGCTGGCCGAGTACCACACCCAGGTGCCGTTCTACACCCTGATCTTCGTCGCCACCATGAGCCAGCGTACCTATGACAGCCTGAGCCCGGAGCAGCAGGAGGTCATCGACGCCAACTCCGGCATGCGCTGGGCCGAGAAGGCCGGCGAGGTCTTCCACGCCCTGGACGAGGCGGGCAAGCAGGAGGCCGAGGAGGCTGGCCACACCATCCGCGTCGTCGACAATCCCCTCGAGAACGATGAGTGGAGTGCGCCGCTGCAGCAGGGCATCGACGACTATCTCGCCGAGCTCGAGGAACGCGGCCTGCCGGGCCAGGAGGTCTACGAGGCGGCGCTGGCGGCCAGTGAGGCTTGCGCTACCGGCCAGGAGTAAGCGCTTATGCAACTCGCCCTGGAAAGGGCCAGCCACTGGCTGGCCCTCGCCTGCCGTTTCGTCGCCGGCGTTGCGCTGGCGGCGATGCTGGCGGTGACGATCGCCGATGTCGGCACCCGCTATCTGGCACGCGCCACCGAGGGGGTCGTGTCGCTGCGCGTCAGCGGCAGCGTCGAGCTGGTCAGCTACCTGATGCTCTGCGCACTGCTGGCTGCCATGGCGGCCAACGTGGAGAAGAGCCAGGTGGTGGTCGAGGCCTTCTCCCACGGGCTGCCCCAAGGCCTGAAGAATCGCCTGCACGGGGTCTACCTGCTCGGCTTCGCGGGCCTGGGGCTGGTGCTCTTCATCGGCCTGCTCGACTCGGCCACCGCGGCCGCCCGCCATGGCGAGGTCACCCAGGACCTGCGCCTGCCGATGGGGCCCATCTACACGGTGGCCGCCGGCCTGAGCCTGCTGCTGGGGCTGCGCAGTCTGCTGAATGCCATACTCAGCGCCGTCTTCGGCGCCGAAGGGGAGGTCTCCCATGGGGAGTGAAACGATCGGTGCCCTGGGCCTTGGCCTGCTGCTGCTGCTGATGGTCCTGAGGGTGCCGGTGGCGTTGACCATGCTGATCGTCGGCGTGGTCGGGTTCGCCCAGATCGTCAGCTGGGGGGCGGCCATCGCCCAGCTCAAGACCGTGCCCGTCGAGGTGCTCTCGAACTACAGTTTCAGCGCCGTGCCGATGTTCATCCTGATGGGGGTACTGGCGGCACACTCCGGCATGGCCGGCAAGCTGTTCCACTCCACCCGGGTGATCTGCGGCGGCTGGAAGGGCGGCCTGGCGATCGCCGCCGTGGGTTCCTGCGGCGTCTTCTCGGCGATCTCCGGCTCCTCGCTGGCCACCGCCAGCACCATGACCCGGGTCGCCCTGCCGGAGATGGAGCGCTACGGCTACCACCGGGGGCTGGCCACCGGGGCGCTGGCCGCCGGCGGCACGCTCGGCATCATGATTCCACCGAGTATCGCCCTGCTGATCTACGCCATCCTCACCGAGCAGTCGGTGGGCGACATGTTCATGGCCGGGCTGGTGCCGGGGCTGATGGGGCTGGTCATGTACGCGCTCACGGTCAGCGTGGTGATGCGCCTCAGGCCCTCGCTGGCCGTGGCCGGCGAACCCACCGGCCTGAAGGAGAAACTGGCCTCCCTGGGTGGCCTGGTGCCCTTCTTCGCCGTGTTCCTGGTCATGATCCTGGGCATCTACTTCGGTGCCTTCACGCCCACCGAGGGGGCCAGCGTCGGCGCCTTCGCCACGCTGCTCTACGCCTGCTACAAGGGCATGCGGCTGGCCGGGCTGTGGCAGAGCGTGCAGGAGACCCTGGCGCTCTCCGCGGTGGTCTTCTTCATGCTGGTCGGTGCCGAGATGCTGGGCTACTTCATCTCGGTGTCGCGCATCTCGTTCACCATCACCGATCTGCTCGGGGGCATGGACCTGACGCCCTTCGCCGTGGTGCTGTGCATCCTGCTGCTCTACTTCGTGCTCGGCATGTTCATGGATTCCATCGCCATGCTGGTGATCACCGTGCCAGTGGTGTTCCCGATCATCCAGGCGCTGGGCATCGACCCGGTGTGGTTCGGCATCATCACCGTGCTGACCGTCGAGCTGGGCCTGATCACGCCGCCGGTGGGCATGAACGTCTTCGTCATCAAGGCGATGGCGCCCCACGTGGGGCTGGGCGAGATCTTTCGCGGCGTGGCGCCCTTCATCGTCTCCGATCTCCTGCGCCTGAGCCTGCTGCTCGCCTTCCCGATCCTGTCCCTGTGGATGCTTTAGCCGCGGGCACGGCTCACCTGCTCGGTGTGCCGTGCCCGGCGCCCGCGCGCCCATGCTGCCGCAGCCGGAAGTCGCGCGGCGAGAGCCCGGTGTTGCGCTTGAAGAAGCGGGTGAAGTAGGCCGGCTCGGAGAAGCCGAGGCTGTCGGCGACCTGGCTGATGGTCATGTTGGTGTAGGTGAGCTGGCGCTTGGCCTCCAGCAGCAGGCGCTCATGCAGCAGCTGCAGCGCGCTGCGGTCGGCCAGGCGGCGGCACAGCGCGTTGAGGTGGGCGCTGCTCATGCCGAGCTGCTCGGCGAAGCGCTCGACGCTGGGCTGCTGGCGATACTGCGCCTCGATCAGCGCCTGGAAGCTCGCCAGATGCTCGTGCCCGCGGTCGCGCTGGCGTACTCCCGGGGCGCTGCCGGACAAGCCGTGAGGTTCGGCCAGCCGCGCCAGCGCGACCGTCAGGGCCTCGATCAGCGCGCCCAGCATGTGGTCGCGCCCCGCTGCGGGCTGGCGATACTCGGCGTCGATCTCGGCCACCAGGGTGGCCAGGCGTCGCGCCTGCGATGGCAGCTTCAGGAGGTGATATTCGGCGTGCCGCAGCACCTGGGCCTGTGCTCCGAGCCGCTGGCCCAGCTGTTCGGCCAGCGGCTGCGCCAGGGTGACGATGTGCCCCTCGATATCCTCCGAAAAACGAAAGCCGTGGATGGACAGCGCCGGCACCACGATCGCCAGCGGCCCCCGCAGGGCGTGCCGGGTGCCCTCCAGCTCCAGTTCGACCTGGCCGCTGGCGACATGCAGCACGTGCACCAGATCGGCATGCCGGTGGGGGCGGATGTGCCAGTCGTGCAGCCGGCTGCGCTCGGGGATCGACTCGCAGTGCAGCAGGTCCGGCGTCGGCCAGTGGCGGGTTTCGCCGTAGAGCTTGAAAACGGGGACGGCAGTCTCCGAGACGGGCTGCATGTGGCGCCTCCTCGATGGCGAGTACGACCAAAGTCGATTGTCGATGCCTAAAATGTCCAAGTGTTGATGTCGATCATGCCTTAAAACTCGGCCTTGTTCATTGAAAAATGCAACTCATGTCATCCCCGACGAGACGATGAGGCCTTTCCCATGAAGACCCAGGTAGCCATCATCGGTGCCGGTCCCTCCGGGCTGCTGCTCGGCCAGCTGCTCAGCCGCCAAGGCATCGACAACGTGATTCTCGAACGCAAGAGCGGCGACTACGTGCTCAGCCGCATCCGCGCCGGCGTGCTGGAGCAGGGCATGGTCGACCTGCTGCGCGAGGCCGGTGTCGACGCGCGCATGGACGAGGAGGGCCTGCCTCACGACGGCGTCGAGCTGGCCTTCGACAACCGCCGGGTACGGGTCGACCTGGCCGGGCTGACCGGCGGCAAGACGGTGATGGTCTACGGCCAGACCGAGGTCACCCGCGACCTGATGGAGGCCCGCGAGGCGATTGGCGGCACCACCGTCTACGAAGCCGCCAACGTCCGGCCCCACGCTCTCGACACCGACTCGCCCTATCTCACCTACGAGAAGGATGGCGAGACCGTGCGCCTCGACTGCGACTACGTGGCCGGCTGCGACGGCTTTCACGGGGTGTCGCGCCAGTCGATCCCGGCGGACCGCATCAAGGCATTCGAGAAGATCTATCCGTTCGGCTGGCTGGGCCTGCTGGCGGATACGCCGCCGGTCTCGGACGAGCTGATCTATGCTCGCCACGAGCGCGGCTTCGCCCTGTGCAGCATGCGCTCGCCGACACGCAGCCGCTACTACGTGCAGGTGCCGCTCGACGAGAAGGTCGAGGAGTGGTCCGACGAGCGCTTCTGGGAGGAGCTCAAGCGTCGCCTGCCCGAAGAGGTCGCCGCCAAGCTGGTCACCGGCCCTTCGATCGAGAAGAGCATCGCCCCGCTGCGCAGCTTCGTGGTCGAGCCGATGCAGTACGGCAAGCTGTTCCTGGTCGGCGACGCCGCCCACATCGTGCCGCCCACCGGCGCCAAGGGCCTCAACCTGGCGGCGAGCGACGTCAACACGCTCTACCGGCTGATGGTCAAGGTCTACCACGAGGGCCGCACCGATCTGATCCCCAACTACTCACGGACCTGCCTCAAGCGCATCTGGAAGGCCGAGCGCTTCTCCTGGTGGATGACCTCGCTGCTGCACAAGTTCTCCGACGAGGAGGATTTCGAGACCCGCATGCAGCAGGCCGAGCTCGACTACCTCGCCTCGTCACAAGCGGGCCTCAAGACCATCGCCGAGAATTACGTCGGGCTGCCCTACGAGTCGCTGGAATAGGGCTGCCGTCCCAAGCTTCCTCCTTGCCCGGGTCCCGGTGGTTGGCCCGGGCTTTTTCATGGCAGAAGCCGACTGCCAGGCTAAGACTAAGGTCGGGTTTGGGACGCCGCCTGAAACACAGTACTCTCGCTGACAGTGCGAATATATGTACGCTTGGCGAACAATTGGACCGACTACAATGAGGTGGCGTGATGACTAGCTTATGGAAAACGGCATGCCTGGCCGCATGCAGCGGTGGTCTGGCTCTGGCAGTGTCCGTATCGACGGCCCAGGCCGATGAGTGGCCGACCGACGACGTCCGTCTCGTCGTCCCCTATGCCCCGGGCGGCACCACCGACGTGCTCTCGCGCCGCGTCGCCGACCTGCTGCAGGAGGAACTGGACACCAACGTGGTGGTGGAGAACCGGCCGGGCGCGGGCTCCACGGTGGCCACCGGCCGCCTGGCGCGCGGTGGCCGCGACGCCGATCACACCATCCTGATGGCCTCCCCTGGCCACACCATCGGCGCGGCGATCTATCCCGACCTGGCCTACGATCCGGTCGAGGACTTCGTCTTCCTGCAGAACCTGATCGATATCCCCAACGTGATGGTAGTGCCGGCGGACAGCCCCTACGATAGCGTGGAGGAGTTCGTCGAGGCGGCCAAGCAGGAAAACATGACGTTCAGCCATAGCGGGGTGGGCAGTTCGATCCACATGTCGGGCGAGCTGTTCAAGACCCTGACCGAGACCAACATGACGGCCGTGCCGTTCGCCGGCAGCGGCGCGGCGCTGCCGGCCCTGCTGGGCGGCGACGTCGACGTGTCGTTCGAGAACATGCCGACCGTGCTGTCGCACATCAACTCCGGCGACCTGAAGGCCCTGGCCGTCACCTCCGCCGAGCGTTCCGAGCACCTGCCGGACGTGCCGACGCTGAGCGAAGTCGGCGACCATAATCTGGATCAGTTCGTCACTACCGCCTGGTTCGGCCTGATCGCCCACGAATCCTTCCCGCAGGAGGCGCAGGACGCCATGCGCGAGGCCCTCGATACCGTGATGCAGCGCGAGGAGTTCCTCGACTTCGCCGAGCAGCTGGGCGCCGAGCCCGGCCAGGTCGCCGGCGAGGAGTTCAAGCAGTTCATCGCCGAGGAGGTGGAGCGCTGGCAGGACGTCGCCGACCAGGCGGATATCAGCCAGTAACGCCTTGACTGTTCCAACCAGCGGTGAGGCGAGGGCGATGTCCTCGCCTCACCTGTTTTTCCAGGGAGGTGGTGATGACGACACCCGTTCACAAGCGCGTCGGGCCGATACGCGACCGGGGCGACGTCCTGGCCGGCGTCGTGTCACTGATCGCTTCCGCCATTCTGTTGTTCTATCTGGTGCCCAACTACATCGGCGAGCCACCGATCCTCGAGAGTGCCATGATGTCGCCGCGCTGGCTGCCGCGCATCGTGGGCTGGCTGCTGCTCGGCTTTTCCCTGCTGCTGATCGTGCAGGGGCTGCTGGTCGACAACAGCGACAAGGAGGACGGCCGACGCATCGAGAAGGGGCCACGGCGGCGCTTTGCCCTGATGGTGACGGCGCTGGTGGTCTATGTGGCGCTGTTCGAGGCGCTGGGCGCGGTGATCAGCGGTATCCTCGCCACGCTGCTGCTGTTCGTCGCCCATCCGGTGCGCACCTGGTGGGTCTATGGCCTGGCCATCGTCTTCCCTGTCGTGGTCACCTTCCTCTTCGTCAAGGTCATGAACGTGCCGCTGCCGCTGATGCCGTTCTGATCGCTTTTCCTGGTGCTAGCTGACGTATGGATATCGCTTCGGAAGTCCTGCAACTCTTCCTCCAGCCGGAGAATTTCCTGGCCATTGCGCTGGGGGTCGTGATCGGCGTGGTGGTGGGGTCCATCCCCGGCCTGACCGCCACCATGGCGGTGGCACTGGCGCTGCCCTTCACCTTTTCCATGGAGCCGGTCGCCGCCATCCTGTTGCTGGTGGGGATCTACAAGGGGGGCATGTACGGTGGCTCGATCACCGCCATCCTGATCCGCACGCCCGGTTCGCCCGCGTCGGCCTGCACCCTGCTCGACGGCTACCCGATGGCCCAGCAGGGGCACGCCAAGAAGGCGCTCAAGATGGCGCTCTACTCCTCGGTGATCGCCGACTTCATTTCCAACATCGCGCTGATCTTCTTTGCCGCCTATTTGGCCAAGATTGCCCTGAACTTCGGCGCCCCCGAATTCTTCTGGCTGATCTGCTTCTCGCTGACCATCATCATCTCGCTGGCCAGTGGCTCGATGATCAAGGGCCTGCTGGCCGCATTGTGCGGCCTCCTGCTCTCGCTGGTGGGGCTGGACGAGGTCTATGGCTCGCAGCGGCTGACCTTCGGCAACTACAACCTGATGGACTCGATCTCGTTCATCCCGTTGCTCATCGGGCTGTTCGCCATCCCCGAGATCATCGAGTTCTACCGCAAGAAGGCGCTGCCGCACATCAAGGCCAAGGCAAGCGGCGCCAGCGTGACCCTCGCCGAGATGAAACGAAGCCTGAAGACCATCATCCGCGGCAGCCTGATCGGCGTGATCATCGGGGCGATCCCCGGCACCGGCGCGACCGCGGCAGCCTTCATCTCCTACAGCGATGCCCGCCGGCGTTCGCCCAACAAGGCCAATTTCGGCAAGGGCGAGGTCGAGGGCGTGGCGGCCTCCGAATCCGGCAACAACGGGGTGGCGGGGGCGACCATGATCCCGCTGCTGTCGCTGGGCATTCCCGGCGACGTGATCACCGCCATCATCCTCGGCGCCTTCATGGTGCATGGGCTCACGCCCGGTCCGGTCATGTTCCAGGAGAACCTGCCGCTGATCTACGCGCTGTTCATGGGCATCATGTTCAGCTCGCTGGTGCTGCTGGCGGTGGGTAACGGTGCCATCAAGTACTTCTCGCTGATCGCCGACATTCCCAAGGAGATCCTCTTTCCCATCGTGCTGATGTTCTGCGTCTACGGTGCCTACGCGGTGAACAACGACACCTTCGACGTGTGGCTGATGCTGGGCTTCGGCGTGCTGGGCTATGTCTTCAACCGCGCCGCCATTCCCGCCGCCCCGTTCCTGATCGGCTTCATCCTGGGGCCGATGTTCGAGGACAACCTGCGCCGCTCGCTGCTGATCGGCGGCAACGACCTGTCGATCTTCGTGCGCGGCCCGATCACCTGGTTCTTCATCGCCCTGACGCTGGGCTCCATCCTGCTGGCGCTGTATCGCTATTTCGCTGCGCGTCATCAGTCCGCGCGCAGCGACACGACCCAGGAGACGCCTTGAGCACCGCGCACGGGCACCACCAAAGCAAGCGGAGACGATGACATGGCAGGACCGCTGACCGGCCTGCGGGTGCTCGACCTGAGCCGCGTGATGGCCGGCCCCTGGTGCACCCAGACACTCGCCGACATGGGCGCGGAGGTGATCAAGATCGAGCGCCCGACGAGTGGCGACGACACGCGCCACTGGGGGCCGCCCTGGCTCAAGGATCGCGACGGCAAGGAGACCCGCGAGTCGGCCTATTACCTGTCGGCCAACCGCGGCAAGCACTCCGTCACCGTCGACATCGGCAAGCCCGAGGGCCAGGCGCTGGTCCGCGCGCTGGCCGCCGAGAGCGACATCCTGGTGGAGAACTTCAAGAGCGGCGGCCTGGCGCGCAAGGGGCTCGACTACGCCACCCTCGAGGCCATCAACCCCGGGCTGATCTACTGCTCGATCACCGGCTTCGGCCAGACCGGGCCGATGGCCGCCATGGCCGGCTACGACTACCTGATCCAGGCCCAGGGCGGGCTGATGAGCATCACCGGGGCGGCCGACGGCGAACCGGGCGCCGGCCCGCAGCGGGTCGGCATGGCGGTGGCGGACCTGACCACCGGCATGAACGCCGCCATCGCCATCCTCGGCGCGCTGCACCATCGCCACCTGACCGGCGAAGGGCAGTACATCGACATGGCCCTGCTCGACGTGCAGGTGAGCTGGCTGGCCAACCAGGCGCAGAACTATTTCTGCAGCGGCACGCCACCCACCCGCACCGGCGAGTACCATCCCAATCTGGTGCCCTACCAGCCGTTTCCCACCGCCGACGGCGAGAAGGTGATCATTGCCATCGGCAACGACGGCCAGTTCCAGCGCTTCTGCCGGGCGGTGGAGCGGCCCGAACTGGCCGAGGAGCCGCGCTTCGCCACCAATCCGGCGCGGGTGCGCCACCGCCTCGAGCTGGTGCCGATCATGGTCGAGATCACGCGCCGCCGCACCGCCGCCGAATGGATGGCGCTGCTGGGCGAGATCGCGGTGCCCTGCGGGCCGATCCAGAACATCGCCCAGGTGTTCGACGACCCCCAGGTCAAGGCGCGCGAGATGAAGGTCGACCTGGAGTCGCGCCACGGACCGGTGCCCGGCGTGGCCAATCCGATCAAGTATTCGCGCTCTCGCATCGAGTACCGCAAGGCGCCGCCGGCGCTGGGCGAGGATACCGAGGCCGTGCTGGCGCGACTGCTCGGCAAGGATGCCGAACAGATCGCGGAGCTGCGCCGACGCGGTATCGTCTAGGGCACTCAGCCGACGCTGACGCCGCCGCAGACGAACAGGGTCTGGCCGGTGACGAAGCCGCTGCGCGCATCGCAGAAGAAGCTCACCGCCTGGGCCACGTCCTCGGGTTGGCCCATGCGCCGCGCGGGGATGTTGTCGATGATGCGCCGCGCGCGCTCGGAGTCCGGCGGGTTGTTCTCCCAGAAGGCGCTGGTGGCGATGGGGCCGGGGGCGACGCAGTTGACGGTGATGCCGTCGCCGGCCAGCTCCAGCGCCCAGGTGCGGGCCATGGACTGCAACGCGCCCTTGGTCGCGCTGTAGAGGCTGCGCGCCTCCTTGCCCAGCACCACGCGGCTGGCGTTGATCACGATACGACCGTGGCGCCGTTCACGCATGCCCGGCAGCAGGGCCTGGGTGCAGACCAGCGCCGAGCGCACGTTGAGGTGCATCAGGCGGTCGAAGTCCTCCACCCGCGTGTCGTCGAGCAGCGCCGGCGCGACGATTCCCACGTTATTGACCAGGCAATCCACGCTGTGGCTCTCGACGATCTCCGCGAGCACCGCCTGGGTGGCTTCCACCTCGGCGAGGTCGACCCGGCGGGCGTCGGCCCTGAGCGACTCGGCCTCCGGCTCGACAATGTCCAGCACGATGGTGCGATAACCGTCCTGTTGCAGGCGCAGGGCGATCGCCTGGCCGATATTGCGGGCGCCGCCGGTGACGATTGCGCAGGGTTCACTCATGTTCGGTTCCGTTTGGCTGTCGTGTGCGGTACGCGTACGTTAGTTCGCTATGGTTTCGCTCCGGCAGCCGCATCACAACCCGACCTTGGTCAAACCCTGCGTGCGCGCCGGGACGACTTCCCGCCAACGAGACATGATAGGCTGAGCCAATGAGAGGCATCCTCTACGACACCCTGATCCTCAGGCTCACCGCCCGCTGGTATGCCGAAGTGCTCGCGCGGGTGCCCGCGGGGGCGGCACTGCTCGACGTGGGCATCGGCACCGCCGGCGCGCTGCTGGCCAACGCCGCGGCGGTCGAGCGCAAGGAGCTGCGCATCGTCGGTATCGACATCGACGCCGATTACGTCGCGCGCGCCCGCAAGCGGCTGCATGACTCTGCTCTGGCCGGGCGCGCCGAGGTGCGTCTCGAGTCCATCTACGATCACGAAGGTGGCCCCTACGATGCGGTCTACTTCTCCGCCAGCTTCATGCTGCTGCCCGAGCCCGAGCGGGCCTTGCGCCACAGCGCCGGGCTGCTGGCGCCGGGCGGGCAGCTCTATTTCACCCAGACGATCCAGCTGCGCCCTTCGCCCACGATGGAGCGCCTCAAGCCCCTGCTCAAGCGGCTCACCAGCATCGACTTCGGCCGCGTGACCTACGAGGACGTCTTCAAGGCGCAGCTCGACGCCGCCGACCTGGCGCTGGATGAATTCCGGGTGCTGTCGCGCCACGGCAACCGGGCGTCGTGCCTGGCCGTGGCCACGCCCCAGTAGCGGCTTCGTGGAGCGGCGGCGCGTGCGGGCACCAGCGCGGCCGGCGCCCCAGGGGGACGCCTAGGGATAGCGCCCGCTGCGGCGATTCTCCACCAGCACCTCGAGGATGGCGTTGGCCTCTTGCATGATCGGCGAGGGCGCCTCGCCCTTGCGCCGGCTGCAGATCACCGGCGAGGTCAGGCCCGGGTCGGCCAGGTAGACGTAGACGATGCCGTCGCGACGGACGCGCTTGACCTGCTCCGGCACCAGGGTGATGCCCAGGCCCGAGGCGACCAGGCCGAGCGCGGTCTGCAGCTCGTTGGCCTCCTGCGCCACGCTGACCTTGAGCCCGCGGCGGCGGAACAGCCCGAGGGTGATATCCGCCAGGCTGGGGCGCGGCTGGGCCGGGAACAGCACCAGCGGATATTCGGCGAGCTGGGCCAGGGTCGGCGTGGTCTCGGCCAACGGGTGGCCTTCGGGCAGCGCGGCCATCAGCGGTTCGTCGAACAGGTTCTCCTGTTCCACGTCGGGGTCGTCGATGCGCATGCGGCCGAAGCCCATGTCGATGCGCCCGCTCTTGAGCGCCTTCACCTGCTGCACGGTGGTCAGCTCGGCCAGCACCAGCTCGACATTATCCTTTTGTCGTAAACCGCGCACCAGCAGCGGCAACTGCCCATAGAACACCGATGGAACGAAGCCGATGCCGAAGATCACGCGCTTGCTGCGGGCCAGGCGCTGGGTCGCGGCGACGGTGGTGTCGAGCTTGTCCATTATCTGCAGGGTATGCTCATGGAAGAACTGACCCGCCGGCGTCAGGCGCAATCCGCGTGCGCTCCGCTCGAACAGCTCGGTCCCGATCTCTTCCTCCAACTGCTTGATCTGACGAGATAACGGCGGCTGTGCCATGTGCAGCTTGGCCGCCGCGCGGGTCAGGTTCAGCTCCTCCGCCACGACGCAGAAATAGCGCAGATGTCGAAGCTCCATGATACCTCCAGGGTATGGCTAGCGACCTAAACGATATTGGTTCGGCCGCGCCGGGGCAAGCAGACTGCCAAGGTATCGAAACACCGAACCGCCGGAGCGCGCATGTCATCCGTGATCGAAACCATTGAAACGCTGCTGGTCGACCTGCCGACCATCCGCCCCCATAAGCTCTCCATGACCACCATGGCCTGCCAGACGCTGGTCATCGTGCGTCTGCGCGACTCCGATGGCGTCGAGGGGCTGGGCGAGGGCACCACCATCGGCGGGCTCGCCTACGGCCCCGAGAGTCCCGAGAGCATCAAGCGCAACATCGACAGCTACCTGGCACCGCTGCTGATCGGCCAGCCGGCGGGCGCCGTCGCCGCGCTGCGGGCCCGGCTCGATCGCCATGCCCGCGGTAACGCCATCGCCAAGTCGGCGCTGGAGACCGCGCTGCTCGACGCCCAGGGCAAGCGTCTGGGCCTGCCCATGGCCGAACTGCTCGGCGGCGCGCGCCACGACCACCTGCCGGTGCTGTGGACCCTGGCCAGCGGCGATACCGCCCGCGACATCGACGAGGCCTTCCAGCGCCTTGAGCAGCGCCGCCACGGCGACTTCAAGCTCAAGATCGGTGCCAACGCCGTGGACGACGATGTGCGCCACGTGGCCGCGATCAAGCAGGCGCTGGGCGAGCGGGCAAGCGTCAGGGTCGACGTCAATCAGGCCTGGGACGAGAGTGCCGCCGTGCGCGGCATCGCCGCGCTGCAGGCCGCCGGCATCGACCTGATCGAGCAGCCGATTCCCGCCCGCGAACATGCGGGCCTGGTGCGCCTGGCGAACCGCTTCGAGGTGCCGATGCTGGCCGACGAGGCGGTGGCCGACGCCCGCGACGGCTTCGCCCTGGCCGCGGCCGGCTTCAGCGGCGCCTATGCGCTGAAGATCGCCAAGGCCGGCGGCCCGCGCGGCGCCCTGGCGCTGGCCCAGGTTGCCCGAGCGGCCGGCATCGGCCTCTACGGCGGCACCCTGCTCGAGGGCAGCATCGGCACCGCCGCCTCGCTGCACGCCTGGGCCACGCTGCCCGAGCTGGCCTGGGGCAGCGAGATGTTCGGTCCGCTGCTGCTCAAGGACGACATCGTCGCCGAGCCCCTCGCCTACGGCGAGTTCGGCGTCACGCTGCCCACGGGGCCGGGGCTCGGTATCGCCCTGGATGAAGACAAGCTGGCGCACTACGCGCGCAAGTAACCGGAGGACGCCCCCCATGCTGTTCCAAGTGGAAATGACCGTGAAGCTGCCGCCATCGATGCCGGCCGAGGAGGCCGCCGCGATCAAGGCGCGCGAGAAGGCGTACGCCCAGGAGCTTCAGCGCCAGGGCAAGTGGCGCCACCTGTGGCGGGTCGCCGGCAGCTACGCCAACGTCAGCATCTTCGACGTGCGCGACAACGCCGAGTTGCAGGAGATCGTCGCGGGCCTGCCGCTCTTCCCGTGGATGGAGATCGGCGTCAAGCCGTTGTGCCGCCATCCCTCGTCCATTCGCGACGACGACAGCTGATTCACCAACCATCACGCCAGCCCCGTAGGGCAACCAACGACAACGAGGAATGACCCATGACCGTGAAGATCTTCGAGACTCCCGAGGTGCAGAACTTCCTGAAGGCCGTGTCCGGCTTCGACGAGCAGGGCGGCAACCACCGCGCCAAGCAGATCATGCATCGCCTGCTCTCCGACCTGTACCGGCTGATCGACGACTTCGACGTCACCCCGGAGGAGTACTGGTCGACCGTCAGCCTGCTCAATGCGCTGGGCGGCCAGACCCAGTTCGGCCTGCTCTCGCCGGGGCTCGGCTTCGACCACTACCTCGACATGCGCCAGGATGCCATCGACGCCGAGGCCAAGCGCAACGGCGGTACGCCGCGCACCATCGAGGGCCCGCTCTACGTGGCCGGTGCGCCGGTGGCCGAGGGCTTCGCGCGCATGGACGACGGCCAGGACCCGGACGGTGAAACCATGTGGTTGACCGGCCAGGTGCGCGACGTCGACGGCAAGCCGGTGGCCGGCGCCAAGGTCGAGATCTGGCACGCCGACTCCAAGGGCGGCTACTCCTTCTTCGACAAGTCCCAGAGCGCATACAACCTGCGCCGCACCATCGTCACCGATGCGCAGGGCCGCTATGCCGCGCGCAGCATCATCCCCTCCGGCTACGGCGTGCCGGAAGGCGCCCCCACCGACCAGGTGCTCAAGGCCTTGGGCCGCCACGGCCAGCGCCCGGCGCACATCCACTTCTTCATTTCCGCGCCGGGGCATCGCCACCTGACCACCCAGATCAACCTGGCCGGCGACCCCTACACCTTCGACGACTTCGCCTTCGCCACCCGCGAGGAGCTGGTCGTTCCGGCAAACCGCATCGAGGACCCGGCCGAGATCGCCAGGCGCGAGCTGGACGGCCCGTTCTCCGAGGTGGTCTTCGACATCGAGCTGGCGCGCACCGAGGCTGCCGAGCTGCAGGTCCGCCACAAGCGTCCGCGGGCCCTGGAAGACGCCGCGGACCAGGCCAGCCAACTGGCCGGTACCGCCGAGGTCTGAGCGCCCGCCGCTAGCCGACCCCATCCCAACATGCAGCTCCGCCTGCCGGCCCCGGGCCGGCGGGTAGGGGAGCCGCACGACCCAGACAAGAGCAACGAGGAGTTGGAGCCATGACCGCACAGCTTGACCATCTCGAGAAGCGTGTTCGCGGCGCCGTCGTCGACGACCCCGAGAACGGTATCTTCCGCTGCCACCGCAGCATGTTCACCGACCCGGCCTTCTTCGAACTGGAGATGAAGCACATCTTCGAGGGCAACTGGCTGTTCCTGGCCCACGAGAGCCAGGTCGCCGAGCCGGGCGACTACATGACCGTCACCATGGGCCGCCAGCCGGTGATCATCACCCGCGACAAGCAGGGCGAGCTGCACGCGCTGATCAACGCCTGTGCCCACCGCGGCGCCACCCTGTGCCGCAAGAAGCGCGGCAACAAGGGCACCTTCACCTGCCCGTTCCACGGCTGGTCGTTCAAGAACGACGGCAAGCTGCTCAAGGCCAAGAACGAGAAGACCGGCGCCTACCCGGAGGGCTTCAAGCAGGAGGGCTCCCACGACCTCAAGCGCGTGGCGCGCTTCGAGAGCTATCGCGGCTTCCTGTTCGGCAGCCTCAGCGCCGACGTCGCCCCGCTCACCGAGTACCTCGGCGAGACCACCAAGATCATCGACAACATCGTCGACCAGGCGCCGGAGGGCATCGAGATCCTGCGCGGCACCTCCTCCTACACCTTCAACGGCAACTGGAAGCTGGGCGCCGAGAACGGGGCCGACGGCTACCACGTCAGCACCGTGCACTGGAACTACGCCTCGACCATGGAGCGGCGCAACTACGACGCCGGGGGCACCAAGGCGGTGGACGCCAACGGCTGGTCGAAGAGCATGGGCGGTTTCTACTCCTATGAGAATGGCCACATGATGCTGTGGACGCGCCTGCTCAACCCCGAGGTGCGTCCGGTCTACTCCCAGCGCGAGCGCATCGAGCAGGAGCTCGGCGAGGCGCGCGCCGACGCCATCGTCAACCAGACGCGCAATCTCTGCCTCTACCCCAACGTCTACCTGATGGACCAGTTCTCCACCCAGATCCGCGTGATCCGGCCGCTCGCCGTGGACAAGAGCGAGGTCACCATCTACTGCTTCGCGCCCAAGGGCGAGTCCGCCGAGAACCGAGCCCTGCGCATCCGCCAGTACGAGGACTTCTTCAACGTCAGCGGCATGGGCACGCCCGACGACCTGGAGGAGTTCCGCGCCTGCCAGAACGGCTACGCCGGCCTCGACGCCGAGTGGAACGATCTCTCCCGCGGCGCCAGGCAGTGGATCGAGGGCGCCGACGACAACGCCCGTGCCATCGACATGAAGCCGCTGCTCAGCGGCGCCTCGCCCGAGGACGAGGGGCTCTATGTGTTGCACCACAAGCACTGGGTCGAGGAGATGCTGCGCGCCATCGAGAAAGAGCGCAGCCAGTTCATCGCCACCACGCCTGCTGAAACACGCGCATGCTGAGGAGGGCACCATGAGCATCGATTATCTGGCCATCCAGGCCTTCGTACACCGTGAAGCCCGCCTGCTCGACGACCGCCAGTGGGACGAGTGGCTGACCTGCTACCACAAGGACGTGGTCTTCTGGATGCCGGCCTGGGACGACGACGACCGGCTGACCGAGGACCCGCAGAGCGAGATCTCGCTGATCTACTACCCCAACCGCGAGGGGCTCGAGGACCGCGTCTACCGCATCAAGACCGAGCGCTCCGGGGCGACCAGCATCCCCGAGCCGCGCACCACCCACCAGGTCACCAACCTGGAGGTGCTCTCGCAGCAGGGCGACACGGTCGAGCTGCGCTTCAACTGGCACACCCTGAGCCATCGTTACCAGCAGACCCAGGCCTACTTCGGCACCTCCTTCTACACCCTGGACGTGAGCGGCGACGCGCCGCTGATCACCTGCAAGAAGGTGGTGCTGAACAACGACTACATCCACCAGGTCATCGACATCTACCACGTCTGAGCGACCGAGATCCCGGTGGGAGGAGACGAGCATGAGCTACACCATAGCCCTCAACTTCGAAGACGGCGTGACCCGTTTCATCAGCTGCAAGGCCGGTGAAACGGTGCTCGATGCCGCCTATCGCCACAAGGTCAACCTGCCGATGGACTGCTCCGACGGCGTCTGCGGCACCTGCAAGGGCACCTGCGAGCAGGGGGCCTTCGACCTGGGCGACGAGTACATCGACGAGGCGCTCTCCGACGAGGAGGCCGCCGAAGGCAAGGTGCTGACCTGCCAGATGGTGCCGTCGTCGGACTGCGTGGTGCAGGTGCCGGTGGCCTCGACCCTGTGCAAGACCGGCGTCGGCGAGTTCCCCGGCCGGGTCGCCGAAGTCGCGCGCCTCTCCGAGGACAGCTTCGAGCTCGTTGTCGATCTCGACGAAGGCGAGGGGCTCACTTTCCTGCCGGGGCAGTACGTCAACATCCAGGTGCCGGGCAGCGACGAGGCCCGCTCCTACTCGTTCAGCTCGCTGCCCGGCGAGCGACGCGCGAGCTTCCTCATCCGCAACGTGCCCAATGGCCTGATGAGCGGCTACCTGACCGGGGCGGCCAAGCCCGGGGATGCACTGTCCCTGACTGGGCCGATGGGCAGCTTCTACCTGCGCGAGGTCGAGCGCCCCGTGCTGATGCTGGCCGGCGGCACCGGCCTGGCGCCGTTCCTGGCCATGCTGCGCCAGCTGCAGGCGCGCGGCTGCGACCGGCCGGTGCGCCTGCTCTACGGCGTGAACGTCGACGATCACCTGGTCAAGCTCGAGGAGCTCGATGCCTTCGTCGAGGCGCTGCCCGACTTCGCCTACACCACGGTGGTGGCCGACGCGGCGAGCGAGCACATGCGCAAGGGCTACGTGACCCACCACATGGCCCCCGAGCTGCTGCATGACGGCGACGTCGACGTCTATCTGTGCGGGCCGCCGGCGATGGTCGATGCGGTACTCACCCACTTCCGCGAGCAGGGCATCTCGCCGGCCAGCTTCCACTACGAGAAGTTCACCCCGAGCCTGGCGCCGGAAGCGGCGAAGAAGGAGGCGGTGGCATGAGCGCGCGTTTTGCCGAGCAGGTGATGGTGATTACCGGCGCCGCCCAGGGCATCGGCCGGCGCGTCGCCGAGCGGGCCGGCGCCGAGGGCGCCCGGCTGGCGCTAGTGGACCGTGCCGAGCACGTCGAACGGGTGGCGGCCGAGTTGCGCGAGACGGGCCTCGAGGCGATCGCGCTGATGGCCGACCTGGAAACCTGGGAGGGCGCCGAGGGCGTGATGCGTCAGGTGCAGGAGCACTACGGCCGGCTCGACGTGCTGGTCAACAACGTCGGCGGCACCATCTGGGCCCAGCCCTACGCCCACTACACGCCCGAGCAGATCGAGGCCGAGGTGCGGCGCTCGCTGTTTCCCACCCTGTGGTGCTGTCGCGCGGCGCTGCCCTACCTGCTGGCCTCGAGGGGCAACATCGTCAACGTCTCCTCGGTGGCCACCCGCGGCATCAACCGGGTGCCCTACGCCGCGGCCAAGGGCGGCGTCAACGCCATGACCGTGGCGCTGGCCTTCGAGTACGCCGAGTACGGCATCCGCGTCAACGCCACCGCCCCCGGCGGCACCGAGGCGCCGCCGCGGGTGATACCCCGCAACGCGGCCGAGCCCAGCGAGCAGGAGCAGGCGTGGTATCAGCAACTGGTCGACCAGACCAAGGCCACCAGCTTCATGGGGCGCTACGGCACCCTCGACGAGCAGGCCGGCCCGATCCTGTTCCTGGCCTCGCGCGAGGCCGGTTACATCACCGGCAGCGTGCTGCCGGTGGCAGGCGGTGACAGCGGCTGACCGGCCGCACGCCACAGCTTCTCTACTCGCACCATGACTTCAATCATAAAAAATCCCCTGGAGCACAACGTGAAACATATCGAGAAGGGCGCCGGCCTCGCCACGGCGCCACGCGACTTCCTTCGTGATCTCAACGCCGACAACCTGAGCGCCGGCGTGGTGGCCGGGATCTTCGGCCTCAGCGCCGGTGTCATCCACATCAGCGCCGGCACCGCGGCGGGGCTCCCCCAGGAGTTCACCCTGCTGTGGGTGATCAGCTACCTGTTGATCAACGGCCTGTTCGGGCTGTTCCTGCCGGCCTACTACCGGCTGCCGCTGCCGATGGCCAACTCGATTCCCGGCGCGCTGCTGTTCGCCGCGATCATTCCCCTGGTGGGGCTCAACGAGGCGCTGGGCGCCACGCTGATGGCGGGCGCCATCGCGCTGGTGGTGGGCCTGGCGGGGTGGATGAGCCTGGTGATGCGCTTGATCCCGATGCCCATCGTCATGGGCATGGTGGCGGGCATCCTGCTCAAGTTCGGCACCAACATGGTGATGCCGCTGCAGAATGCCTTGGTGCCGGCGACGATCATGATCCTCTCCTTCTTCTTCGCCGCGCGCTACCTGCGCCGGGTGCCGCCGCTGGTGGTCACGCTGCTGGTGGGCGTCGGCTACATGGCGCTCTCCGGCGCCGATTTCTCGAGCGTGACGTTCTCCTTCAAGCTGCCCGAGTTCATCATGCCCGCCTTCACCCTGGAAGCCTTCCTGGCCTATGGCCTGCCGCTGGCACTGATTCTCGTCGGCATGGAGACGCCCGCCGGGGTGGGGCTGGTCAAGGGCATGGGCTACAAGAGCGCGCCGGCCAATGCGATCACCGCACTGGGGGGCTTCGGCACCATGGTCTCGGCCTTCTTCAACCTGCACAGCACCTGCATCGCCGCGCCGATGACCGGGATCTGCTCGGGGCCGGAGGCCGGCAGCCACGACAAGCGCTGGGTGGCGGCGGTGATCGTCGGCATCATCTTCGTCACGGCCGCGCCCTTCTACGGCTTCGTGTTCAGCCTGATCGAGGCGATGCCGAGCTACTTCATCGCCATCGTCGCCGGGCTGGCGCTGCTGCGGGTGATCGGTTCGGCCATGCACATGACCTTCTCCGGCAAGCATGAGGTGGGGGCGATGTTCTCCTTCCTGATCGCCGTCTCGGGGATCCAGATCCTCGGTATCGGTTCTTCCTTCTGGGCGCTGGTGCTGGGGGCCGGCCTCTCCATGCTGGTGGAGTTCCGCGACTTCGACTTCTCCCGTGACTCCTCCACCTCGCGCGAGGCGGCCGCCTCGGCGCGCTGACCCTCGACGCAGGATCCTCCTTGGCCTGAGAGCGGCATTGGCTCAGGCCTTTTTTACTGCTGACTGACAATCGCCAAGGCCATTGACCATGTCGCTACTCAAGGATGCTTCCCTACCCGCGATCACCGCCGGCTTCATCGCCGTGCTGATCTCCTACGCCGGCCCGCTGGCGATCTTCTTCCAGGCCGCCCAGAGCGCGGAGATCTCCCCCCAGATGATGAGTTCCTGGGTGTGGGCGATCTCCATCGGTGCCGCGGTGTCGGGCATCGGTCTGAGCCTGTGGCTCAGGGTGCCGGTGGTCACCGCCTGGTCGGCGCCCGGCACGGCGCTGCTGGTCACGCTATTTCCCGAGCTGTCGCTGAACGAGGCCGTGGGTGCCTATCTCACCGCGGCACTGATCGTCTTCGCGGTCGGCGTGAGCGGCTCCTTCGACCGCATCGTCGCGCTGATCCCGCCCGGCATCGCCGCGGCGATGATGGCCGGCATCCTGTTCCAGTTCGGCGTCGGCGTGTTCACCTCGCTGGAGGAGTCGCCGCTGCTGGCACTGGGCATGCTCGCCGCCTACCTGGGGTTCAAGCGGCTTTTCCCGCGCTACTTCCTGGTGCTGTTGCTGCTGGTGGGGATCGTGCTGGCGGTGGGGCTGGAAGGCGCCAGCCTGGCGGGCGTGTCGTGGCAGTTGGCCTCGCCCGTACCGATTCGCCCCGAGTGGACGCTGAGCGCCACCCTGAGCCTGGCACTGCCGCTGGCGCTGGTCAGCCTCACCGGTCAGTTCCTGCCGGGCATGGCGATCCTGCGCGGCGCCGGCTACACCACCCAGGCGCGGCCGATCCTCACCGTCACCAGCCTGGTGTCGCTGCCGATGGCGCTGTTCGGCGGCATCACCACCGTGGTGGCGGCCATCACCGCCGCCATCTGCACCGGCAAGGCGGCCCATCCCGACCCCGACAAGCGCTACGTGGCCGGCGTGGCCAACGGCGGCTTCTATCTGCTCGGCGCGCTGTTCTCGGGCAGCATCGTGCTGCTGTTCACCTCGCTGCCGGTGACCTTCGTCGCCCTGCTGGCGGGGCTGGCGCTGATCGGCGCCATCAGCGGCAACCTCGGCGCGGCGGCCGCCGAGAAGGAGCATCTCGAGGCCTCGATCATCACCTTCCTGGCCACCGCGTCGGGCATGAGCCTGTTCGGCCTGGGCTCGGCCTTCTGGGGCGTGGCGATCGGCGGCGCGGCATACCTGGCCCTGCATCGGCCCTGGGCGCCGGCCCGGCGGCGCGGGGCTCTCGCCACCGGGGAAAAGCCGTGATTGCCCCGCGGGGCTAATTCGGTCAATGTCGGGGCATGACCGCCGCACGACGGCCCCCCGACACCGCCGCACGAGGGTCGCGCCCATGCCTGATCGAGAGGCTGCCGAGTACTCGGCGTGGAACCCCGGCCTCGAGGCCGACCTGCCCAGGCGCTACCGGCCCCTGGAGACCATTCATCGTCCCGAGAACGTCTCCTCCCGCCTGGCCGAGATCCCTGAGCTGCGGGTGCTCACCGGGCTCGAGGAGGAGGAGCTGGTCGCGTTCCGCGCCGAGCGCCTGGTGCTGCACGAGCTGATCGTGCGGGTCACCGCCGACATCCTGGTGCACGAAGGCGAGCAGGAAGAGGTGCTGGGGCACAACTTTCGCCGCATCGTGCTCAGGATCCTGGCCGACTACCTCACTCCCCAGCTGCCGGCATTCCAGCAGGCATTCGACCGACTCTGCGCGTCGATACGGGGCAGGGCGGAGGAGATCCTGGCGGAGGCCTTCGCCCCGGAACCGGAGGCGGGTGATCCCGAACCCGTCTCCTTGCTGGGGCGTTGGCTGGGCAGGCGGCCCGCTCCGCCGCGGCCACCGGATCGCCGCTCGCTGGAGGAGCGTCACCACGATGCCATCCAGGCCATCAAGCAGAGGGGGCTGGCGGCCCAGGACGAGCAGGAGCAGGCCGTCTACAAGAGTGCCTACCGGGTGCTGAGTTCGATTGCCGCGGTCCAGGGCCATATCGGGTTGGATCGCGAGGTGCTGGCGCGATTGATCATCCGGCATGCCGGCAACGACTACGGCAGCCGCCTGATCGGCCACCTGCTGGCGCCGCACGTCGAGCGGGCTATCGACCGGGAGGGCTACGATAGGGTGCCGCTTGCCGACGAGCCGATCCTGGTCAGCCTCAAGGGCGCCTCGGCGGCCGGCAAGAGCTCCCTGCGCCACCTGCTGAGACATACGCTGCAGGACCTGGGCCTGCCATCGGATCGGTACGGCACCATCACTCCCGATATCTGGCGTCGCCTGCTGCTCGACTATGAGGCGTTGGCAGAAGCCTACAAGTATGCCGGTCGCCTGGCGGGCAAGGAGGTCAAGCTGATCGACGCCAAGCTGGACCGCTACATCCGCGACAAGGCGCAGCGGGATCGCACCATTCCCCATCTGCTGATCGACCGCTTTCGCTTCGACAGCTTCTCGTCGGAGACGGTGCCGCAATTGCTGGATGGCACCTATGCCAAGTACGTCTCCACCATGCACATGTACTTCGTCATCACCCCGCCGGAGGCCACGGTGGAGCGGGGCTGGCAGCGGGGGCTGGAGCGCGGGCGCTACAAGGCGGTGTCGGACTTCCTGGGGCACTGCGTGGAGGCCTACGACGGCATGCCCAGGGTGTTCTTCAAGTGGCTGGACAGCCCGCGACCGCGCTTCAAGTACGTGTTTCTCGACAACAGCGTGCCCAGGCATACCCCGCCCGAGGTCATCGCCCACGGCACCCGTGAGGTCCTCCACATCCTGGACCCGCAGGGCCTGGTCGACATCGAGCGCTACAAGAAGATCAACACCGCGGCGACGTGCCCGGCGGAGGTCTATCCCGGCGGCGACGTGCTCGCGGTGGCCAACAACTGCACCTTCCTCAAGCAGTGCCTCGCCAAGGTGCCGGAGGTCCGCTTCGTCGACCCCACGAGCGGCAAGACGTACCTGCGCGCCGGCTCGGGACGCTTCGCGGTGGAGGATGCCGAGCTGCTGCAGGCCAGGCGCCGGGAGGCGGGGCTCGCCGAGCTGTTTGCCGCGCTGGGGGTGCCGGGCTAGCAGGAGGCTATCCGGCCGTGTCGGCGGGCGCGTCGAAGCTCTCGACCAGAGCGATCAGGTTGCCGAGTGCCGGCGAGTCGTTGTCCGGCCGCCAGGCGAACCACAGCGGCATGTCGCAGGCGTCGAGTTCCGGCAGGCTCACGAAGCGGATGCCCGGCATGGGATGGCAGCTGCTGGCCGCCGGCAGGATGGCGATGCCCAGGCCCGCGGCTACCATGCTCAGGATGGCGATGTTGTCGGCGCCGTACTGCACCACCCGGGGGTGGAAGTCGAGACGCTGGAAATGGGCCTGGATGCGGTCGAAATAGACCGGTGAGGCGCTACGGAAGCCCCACACGAAGTCGGCATCGGTCAGCTCGGGGAGGGTCGCTGGTGGCTCGTGTGCCCAGCGCGAGGCTTCCGGCACGGCGAGGATCAGGTGGTCGTGCTGCAGCAGGCGGGTCTCGAGCCCCGGTGGGCCGCTTTCGTCGAGGTAGAGAATGCCGGCATCCAGGCTGCCTTCCCGCAGGCGATCCAGCTGCGGCCCCGAGAGCAGCGGGAAGACCTCGAAGGCGACCTGGGGATAGCGGTCGCGATAGCGTCCAAGCAGCCCTGCCACGTCCGGCACCCACAGGTGGGTCACCGTCACGCCCAGGCTGACCTTGCCGATCACCCCCTGTCCCAGTGCCGACAGGCGTGTCCTGAGCCGGGTGCGCCGGTCGAGCAGTTCCTGTGCCTCCTCGTAGAGCGCCTGGCCGGCCACCGTCAGCCGCATGCCCCGGGCATGGCGATCGAACAGCCGTGTGTCGAGATCCTCCTCCAGCAGGCGGATCTGGCGGGTCAGCGCGGGCTGGGCCACATGCACCCGGCGGCTCGCCGCCGAGATCGAGCCCTCCTCCACCACGGCGACGAAGTAGTGAAGCTGACGAAATTCCATGCGGGGCCTCCATTGGCCCATGCCGAGCCGATATGGCTGAAATCCAATATTGATATTTTTTCTATCGCTCAGCCTGGACCATAGTCAAGTCACAATCCATAACAAGACTCGCCACGGCGAGCCGGACGACCCATGACCAAGACCTATCATCTCCTGACGGGGCTGCACTTCGCGCTATGCACCCTGGCCATGATCTGGCCCGGCGCCCTGATCGCCAATCGCATCGAGCCCACCGTGCTGGGGCTTCCCTTCCTGTTCTTCTGGTACGCCCTGTGGATGCTGGTGCTGTTCGCCGGCATGTGGGTGGCCTACGTGGTGCGCCACGGAGGGGGCCGCCATGAGTGACTCGCTGATCGTCGTCGGCATCACCCTGGCCTACCTTGCCATGGTGCTGTGGGTGGGGCTGCGTGCGCGCGGCCAGTCGAGCTCCAGCCTGGAGGGCTACGTGGCCGGTGGACGTCACGTCGGCGTGGTGATCCTGTTCTTCATCCTCGGCGCCGAGATCTTCTCCGCCTTCGCCTTTCTCGGCGCGCCGGGCTGGGCCTACCAGCACGGCTCGCCGGCCTTCTACATCCTTGCCTACCTGGCGCTGATTCCGATCACCATCTGGGCGCTGGGGCCTCGAGTTGCTGAGCTGGGCCGCGAGAAGGGCTACCTGACCCAGGGCGACATGATCGCCGACCACTACCGCAGCAAGCCGCTGGGCATGCTGGCCGGGGGGATCGGCGTGCTCGCCCTGGTTCCCTACCTGACCATCCAGATCGCCGGGGCCGGCCTGCTGTTCCAGGCCGCCACCGACGGCCTGATCCCCTTCTGGCTGGGTGCCCTGCTGGCCTTCGTTGTGGTCGCGGCCTACGTGTTCTGCAGCGGCCTGAGCGGTATCGGCTGGACCAACCTGGTCCAGGGCATCATGATGATCGTCATCGCCTGGTTCCTCGGGCTGGCCATCCCCGAGCGCCTCTATGGCGGGGTCGGCGAGATGTTCGCTCAGCTTCAGCAGGCTGCGCCGGAATACCTCACCATGCCGGGGGCCAACGGCATGCAGTGGGGCTACTTCAGCACGGCGGTGCTGGTCAGCGCCTTCGGCGGCGCCATGTGGCCGCATCTGTTCATGAAGTTCTACTCCGCCGACAGCGGCAGGACGCTGCGCAAGGTCAGCGTCTTCTATCCGCTCTACGCCTACCTGCTGGTGCCGCTGCTGTTCATCGGCTTCGCCGGTATCCTCGTCTTTGCCGACCAGCCGCTGGCACGTGCCGACACCGTACTGCTGCGCATGGTCATCGATGTGGCCGACTTCTCGCCCTGGGTCATCGGCCTGATGCTCTCCGGCGCGCTGGCGGCGGCCATGTCCACCGGGGCCAACCTGGCGCATACCGCGGCCATCGTGCTGGTGCGCGACGTGCTCGGGCCCACCGTGATGAGGGGCGCCAGCGAGCGGGCCACGGTCAGCGTGACGCGCTGGAGCGTGCTGGGCCTGTCGCTGGTGGCCTACCTGTTCGCCCTGGCCAATCCCGCCTCGCTGGTGCTGCTGCTGCTCGGCGCCTACGGGCTGATCGTGCAGCTCCTGCCGATGGTCATCGGCGCGCTGTTCCTGCCGAGCCTGCGTCGCGCCAGCGTGATGGCCGGCGCCCTGGCGGGGAGCCTGGCCTACCTGCTGATGGAGTTCGTGTGGCACTCGCCGCTGGGCTGGCATGCCGGCGTGTGGGCGATGCTGCTGAACGTCGGCCTGGTGGCGGCCTGGCAGGGGGTGTCCAGGCCCGCCCGCAGCGGCCCCCCGGTATCCAACGCCCCCAGTCACTGAATCGCCATGGAGACCACGATGACGACGTTATCTCCCGCACCGGACCTCGCGGGTCTGATCCGCACCCAGGTGGAGGCAGGCTTCGAGGAGGTCCAGGCGCTCTATCGCCAGCTGCACCGGCATCCCGAGCTGCCCTTCCAGGAGCACCGCACCAGCGAGCGACTCGCGACCGTTCTCGAGGAGCTGGGCTATGAGGTGACGCGTGGCGTCGGCGGCACCGGTGTGGTGGCGCTGCTGCGCAACGGCGAGGGGCCCACCGTGATGCTGCGTGGCGACATGGACGCACTGCCTATCCGGGAGGAGACCGGACTCGAGTTCGCCAGCCGGGAAACCGCCACCCCGGAGGGGGGCGATGCCGTCCCGCTGATGCATGCCTGCGGTCATGACCTGCACAGCAGCTGCCTGGTGGGTGCCGCCGGCGTGATGGCGGCGCTCATCGAGCGCTGGCGCGGCACCCTGATGCTGGTCTGCCAGCCCGCCGAGGAGATCTTCGGCGGCGCCAGGGCGATGCTCGACGACGGCCTCTATGCGCGCTTCGCCCGCCCGGACGTGATCCTGGGGCAGCACAACATGCCGGCACTGGCGGGTACGGTCGGTCACATTGCCGGCAGCGCCATGGCCGCGTGCACCAACCTGGCGGTGACCCTTCACGGCGCCGGTGGCCACGGCTCCATGCCCGCCCAGACGGTGGACCCGGTGGTGATCGCCGCCCATGTGGTGACCCGCCTGCAGACCATCGTCGCCCGCGAGGTGCCGCCGGAGGAGACGGTGGTGGTCACGGTCGGCAAGCTGCAGGCGGGCACCCAGGCCAACATCATCCCGCATTCGGCGGAACTCGAGATCAACATCCGCAGCTTCGACGACGCCCTCCACCGCCAGGTGGTAACCGCCATCGAGCGCATCGTGCGCGCCGAGTGCGAGGCCGGACGCTCGCCGAAGCCGCCGACGTTTCGCGTGCTCAACGAGACCATCGCCCTGCACAACGACCCGACGGCGGTTGCCCGTGTGCGCCAGGCCCATGCGCGATACTTCGGCGAGGCATGCCTCTATGCGATGCCGCGGCTCAACGGCAGCGAGGACTTCCCCTTCTTCGGCAATGCCGGTGCCGGCGGGTTCGGTGGCGGCGACATCCCCTGCGTCTACTGGTTCATCGGCGCCACGCCCGAGGATCGCTGGCAAGCGACTCCGGGGGCCAGCGTAGGGGAGAAGATGCGTCACCTGGAGATGCCGCACTCGCCCTACTACTTTCCGGGCAACGAGCGGACCATCCGGACCGGCATCGAGGCCATGGCGGCAGGTGCCCTGGCCTACCTGGCCGACTGAGGTCTCGGCCCGGCCGGCGGGTGTCGCGACGCCATGGGCCCGCGCTCGGCGGGCCCATGGTGCCTGGCTGGGAGATGGCGCCCCCATCCCGCTCAGAGCACCCCCTTGGCCTTGGCGGTGTGCGTGGCGATGGCGTCCATCAGCGGCGGCGAGAGGCAGTCGTAGGGCGGCAGGCCCAGCTCCTGGAGCCGCGAGCGCACCGCGCCCATGTTCTCCGGGTCGGCACCGGACTCGATGATCGACGAGACGAAGGCGGCGAACTCGGGGCCGGCCCAGCCCTCATCGCGGGACAGTTCGGTGTGGATGAAGTCGAGCCCGTGGAAGGGATGGCCGGTGTTCTCGATACGGCCGTACATGTGCACGCCGCACTCCTTGCAGGCATGACGCTGGATGGCGGCCGCGGGATCGACCACATGGAGCTTCTCCTCGTGGGCGGTGACCCGCAGCTTGTCGCGGGGCACCACGGCAACCATCGAGAACAGCGCACCTTCAGGCTTCCAGCACTTGGTGCAGCCGCAGACGTGGTTGTGGGCGCACTGGGCGTCGACCGTCACCTCGACCTTGTCGCTGGGGCAGTGGCAGTGGAGCTTGCCACCGGTGAAGCTGTCGCTGCCGCGCTTGACGCCGTCGTCGACGGCGGGATGGATGTGGACGCTGTGGTGGCTCATGGTGGATCGACTCCCCTGTGTCGTCGTTGTCGAGGGGTTGGCCGCGGGAGGCGGCGTACGGGGCGTGCTCTGCGTGGCGGCGGTTCTGGCGCTGCCAGACGCGGCCTTCGGTGGGGCGGGCTTGCCGCCGAACCAGCGCTGGATCATGTCCATCAGGCTCATGAGTGCCTCCTTGCCCTTGGGCATTGTTATCGTTGGCACAGCTGCGGTGTATCGCTCCTCTCTTGGCTTCTGCCGCCTGCGCCGTTGTCCTTGGCGCGGCACCTGTTGAAAGTGAGCGCGGTACCGGGCGCCTGTCATGGGCGTGGTACCGGGCGCCTGTCATGGGCGTGGTACCGGGCGCCTG
>NZ_QHGY01000012.1 GCF_003254665.1 Billgrantia lactosivorans
GCCGCCCCGGGCGAGGCGACACAACAAGACATCAGGAAAGCGACCATGGACCTGACGACGCTATTGCTGTTCATACCGGCCTGCTTCGCGCTCAACCTGGCGCCGGGCCCCAACAACCTGCTCTCCATGAGCAATGCCAAGCGCTACGGCGTCAACGTCGCCTGCCTGGCGGGGATCGGCCGCCTGGTCGCGTTCGTGGCGATGATTGCGCTGGCGGCCTCCGGGCTTGCCACGCTGCTGTATGCATCGGAAAAGTTGTTCCTGGTCATCAAGCTGCTGGGGGCCGCTTACCTGTTCTGGCTGGCCTACCAGCTGTGGTTCGCCGCGCCCGGTGAAGAGTGTGAGCAGGAAGAGCGGCAGCGCAGCCTGCTGGGGCTGGCACGCCAGGAATTCCTGCTGGCGGCCGGCAATCCCAAGGCGATCCTGATCTTCACCGCCTTCCTGCCGCAGTTCGTCGACCCTGCAGGCCCCGTTGCGCTGCAGTTCACGGTGCTCGGGGCGCTCTTCCTGCTGCTCGAATGGGTCGCCATCGCCGGCTACGCCTGTGTCGGCGCTTTCCTGCGCCAGTGGTTCTCGCGCCCCGCCATGCGGCGGCTGTTCAATCGTGGCTGTGCGGCGCTGCTTGGCAGTGCCGGGGTGGGCCTGCTGGTGGCTCGTCGCTGATGACGAGCGGCAGTGTTCGTTGGCCAGGCAAGAGGAGAGGCACCATGAAACCCAGAATCAGCATGATCACGCTCGGCGTCCGCGACCTGGCGGCGTCGATTCGCTTCTACGAAGAGGGGCTGGGCCTGCCCCGTATGGAGTCGCCGCCCGAAGTGGCCTTCTTCACCCTCGACGGTACCTGGCTCGCGCTCTACGGCCGCGAGGCGCTGGCCGAGGATGCGGGCGTCCCTGCCGAAGGCAGCGGCTTTACCGGCATCGCCCTGGCCCATAACCTGGCCACCGAAGCCGAGGTCGACGAGCTGCTGGAGCAGGCGGTCGCCGCCGGCGCCAGGCTGGTCAAGCCCGGCCAGAAGGTGTTCTGGGGCGGCTACTCGGGGTATTTCTCCGACCCGGACGGGTACCTCTGGGAAGTGGCCCACAACCCCTTCGTCTGGATCGGACCCAAGGACGAGTAGCGCATGGCAAGCAATTGCACGCGCCTGGCGATAAACTAGGCAGCTGCTCCATTGATGGAATCACCCATGACACAACGACGCCTTGCCTCGCTCCCCGGCACGGTGGGCAGTTTGCTGCGCGAAGCATGGAAAGTTTACTGGACCCTGCTCAAGGTGATGGTGCCGGCACTGCTGATCGTCAAGGCGCTCGAGATGCTGGGCATGACCGAGCTGCTCGGCCACTGGCTCGCGCCCTTGATGGCGCCGCTGGGACTGCCCGAACCGCTGAGCCTGGTGTGGGCCGCCACGCTGCTGACCAATATCTATACCGGTCTGGTCATCTTCTTCGAAGTCACGCGGGATGCGCCGCTGACCGTGGCGCAGGTGACGGTGCTGGGGGCGCTGATGGCCGTAGGGCACTCGCTGCCGATAGAAGGGGCCGTGGCACGCATGGCCGGCGTGCCCTGGTGGATGACCGTGCTGCTGCGAGTCGGCGGCGCCTGGCTGCTGGGTTGGTTGCTGCACCTGAGCTATGCGTGGGGAGGCTGGCTTCAGCACGCCAACCACGTGGTGTGGCAGCCTTCCGCCCAGGAGTCGACCCTGGCGGCCTGGCTGCAGGGCCAGGCCGCGACGCTGGCGACCATCTTCGTGGTGATCTTCGCGCTGATGAGCTTGCTCAGGCTGCTGCACTGGCTGGGTGTCGAGCGGCTGATCCACAAGCTGCTCTATCCGCTGCTGAGGCTGCTGGGCATCGGCCCGGCAGGCGCCAACATCACCGTGATCGGCATCACCCTGGGGCTCACCTTCGGTGCCGGCCTGCTGCTGCGCGAGGCGCGCTCTGGCCGCCTGGCCCCGCGGGACATCCTGCTAACGCTCTGCTTCCTCGGCCTCTGCCACAGCCTGATCGAGGATACGCTGCTGATCATGCTGCTGGGGGCGGATCTCTCCGGCCTGCTGTGGGCGCGGCTCGGCTTCGCGCTGGTGGTCATCGCCCTGCTGGCCAGGCTGCCATGGCTGAAGCGCGCCCAGCTGCCGGCGTGGCTGTTTGCCGAACGTGCCTTGCCTGATGCCAGGCCTCACACAGGAGGGTGATGGGGCGGCGGTGTACGCTCAATGCCCTGTTATGGGTGCTGGCGGGTAGGTAAACGCTTACTGGGGCGGGGGTATTGCGCAGCGGCAAGTGAGCAGGGGGGCAGTAACATCCCCGCTCAAACGATAGCGTGATAATCTTTTCCGTAAAGACCCTATCGTGGCTGACTGCTCTTCCGCAGCCACGAGCGGGACACCTTTCCGGGCCGAATGGAGATGGCATGAAGTTGTTGCGAGGGTTCCTGTGGCTGCTCGGTTTCCAACTGCTCGGCCACGCTGTCGTCGAGCTGCTGTCGCTGCCGGTCTCCCACGCCATGGCAGGGCTGCTGTTGCTGCTGGGCTGGCTGCTCGCCAAGCGGCGGCTGAACGAGAGCGTGGCCACGGCCAGCCAGGCGCTGATCCCGCTGCTCGCCATGCTGATCATGCCCGGCGTGGTGGGCGTGTTTTTCGTGATCGACGAGTTCGCCGGCCACTGGACGGCGATCATGGTCGCCCTGGGGGTGGGCACCTTCCTCAGCGTGCTGACCACGCTCTGGCTGATGCGGCGCTTCATGCCCCGCGAGGCCGCCAATGCCGACGAGCGGGAGCGCCAGCCATGAGCGAGCTGCATGCTTCCCTGATCGACACGCCGATTCTCGCCGTTGCGCTGACTCTGGCCGCCTATCTCGGCGGCATCCACCTGTTCGAGCGGATGGGCCGACCGAGCTGGTGCCCCGCGGTGCTGATCGGCGCCGTGCTCACCGCGGCCAGCCTGTGGCTGCTGCGCTACGACTATGCCGACTACCAGCGTAACGTGACCTGGCTGACCCTGCTGCTGGGCCCCGCCACCGTGGCGCTGGCGGTGCCGCTCTACCAGCAGCGCCAGCATATCTTTGCGCTGTGGAAGCCGATCCTCTGCTGCCTGCCCCTCGCCGCCGCCCTGGCCGCGCTCTATGCCGTGCTGATCGCCTGGCTGCTGGGGGCGCCGCCCGACGTGCTGGCCTCGCTGGCGCCGAAGTCGGTCACCGCACCGTTGGCCATGGGCATCATCGAGCAGATCGGCGGCTCGCTCTCGCTGATGCTGGGCGGGCTGCTGATCACCGGCGTGCTGACCACCATCTTCGTCTCACTGCTGGCGCGCCTGCTCAAGATCGATGACAAGCGCCTCCTCGGCTTCGCCCTCGGCGTGAACGGCCACGCCATCGGCATCGTGCGCGCCTTCGAACTCGGCCCCACCGCCGGCGCCTTCGCCTCGCTCGGCATGAGCCTGACGGGCATATTCACCGCGCTGTTCCTGCCGCTGGTGTGGCGGCTGTTTGGCCTGTGATGTGACGCTGTCTCGTACGGTTCGCTGGCGGCCCCGTCAGCACGAGACCGTTTCCGACGGGTGGTCTTGAGTGCGTAGATCCTGCCGTTTGAATGGGCTGTATATCGCCAAACACATGAGGGAACGATGCGTACGGAAAAAGAGAAGATGCTGGCCGGTGAACTCTACGACCCGCGCGATACCCAGCTCCTGAGCGAGCGCCGCCGCGCCCGCCTGCTGACCAAGGCCTTCAACGATACGAGCGACGATCAGGGCCGAGAGCGCAAGCGACTTCTGGGCGAGCTGTTCGGCGCCATCGGCAAGGGCACCTTCATCGAGCCGCCGTTCCACTGCGACTACGGCGGTAACATCGCGTTGGGCGAGCGGGTCTTCATGAACTTCAACTGCGTGATTCTCGACGTGGCGCAGGTCACCATCGGCAACCACGTGCTGTTCGGCCCGGGCGTGCAGGTCTATACCGCCACTCACCCGCTCGATGCCGAGCAGCGCCGCGGCGGGCTGGAAGCCGCCAGTCCCATCACCATCGACGACGATGTCTGGATCGGCGGCGGGGCGATTCTCTGCCCCGGCGTCACCATCGGCGCCCGCTCGGTCATCGGCGCGGGCAGCGTGGTGACCAAGGACATCCCCGAGGACGTGTTCGCCGGCGGCAACCCCTGCCGAGTGATACGCTCCCTCGTGAGTGGTGAATCGCACTAAGGGGAGTCTGACAGGGCTACGGTGTAAGTAAGCACTGACTGGGGCGAAGCGCTCATTCAATAGCTCAAGAGAGGAGAGGCAATGAAAACAACAAATCCAAAAGTCGCAGCGCTCTTGAACAAGGCCGAGTGGCAGGAAGAGAAAAAGAAGCTGCGGGCCATGCTGCTTGAATGCGGGTTGGGGGAAGACGTGAAGTGGGGGAAACTCTGCTACTCGTTACAAGGCAACAACGTGGCCATCATCTTTGCAATGAAGTCATACTGCGCATTCGGTTTCTTCAAGGGCAGCTTGTTGAAGGACCCCGAAGGCATTCTCGTCGCGCCGGGTGAGCATTCCCAGGCGATGCGTCAGGTTCGTTTTACCCAGGCGCAAGAAATCGATGCATTGGCGGCAACGTTGAAAGCCTATCTTCATGAAGCCATAGCGATAGAAAAGGCCGGCCTGACGGTGGATTTCAAGGAGAAGCACGAACTGGAATATCCCGAAGAATTCCAGGTGGCGCTGGACGGCAACGCGGCGTTGAAAGCTGCCTTCGAAGCACTCACGCCGGGGCGTCAGCGGGGTTATATCCTTCATTTCTCCGGTGCCAAGCAGTCCAGTACGCGAGCATCGAGAATCGAGAAGTGCGTACCGACCATTCTCGCGGGTAAGGGACTGAATGACCGCTGAGGCCGCCGGAAGAGCGCCTTAACAATCGGAGCCGAAATACCATGAAGACTCAGTACTACACCGCCACGAGCCTCGATGGCTTCATCGCCACCGAAGACGATTCCCTGGACTGGCTGTTTCCCCTTGGTGATATCAACGACACCAGCTATCCCGAATTCATTGCGGAAGTGGGCGCGCTGGCCATGGGCTCCACCACCTATGAATGGATGCTGCGCCATTCCGAAAAAGTTGCCGAGGAAACCGGCTCGGCATGGCCCTATACGCAGCCCACCTGGGTCTTCTCGCACCGCAAACTGCCGAGCATCGAGGGTGGGGATATTCGCTTCGTGCAGGGCGGCGTCGCGCCCGTTCATGCCGAGATGGTGAGAGCGGCAGGCGGAAAGAACCTCTGGATCGTGGGCGGTGGCGACCTGGCCGGCCAATTCCATGACGCCGGCCTGCTGGATGAAATTCTCGTGCAGGTGGGCTCGGTCACCCTGGGCAGCGGCAAGCCGCTGTTTCCACGCCGTATCAGCAACCCGCCGCTGGAGCTGGTCTCCGTCCGCCAGGTGGGCACGGGCTTTGCGGAGCTGCGCTACACGGTGCCGTAAGCCAGAGGAACGCTGCTCTTCAGACCATCAATGCCCGGCTGTGCTCCAGCTGACGCTGGGCTTCGGCCAGCGTGTGGGTTTTGCCACTCCAGGGCAGACGCTCGCCTGCCTGGCGGAGGTGGTACTCGATCTGGCATCGGTCCTCGTCGTCCAGGATCTCGTAGCGGTGGATCTGGTCGCCGAACTCGTTGCACCACCAGTCGTCAGGAAATTGGGTCCAGTTCATGGCGTTACCTCCACTGGCGCAGCGGCGCCAGGATTCTTCAGTTCACTACAGCGCGCTTGCGCTCGGCTTTGATCCCGTCTGCTCGGCGGGCTTCATGGCGCCAAAGCGCCTCTCCATCCACTAGGCACTGCCGTAGTTGTCGCCGCTCAGATACACTAATCGTGCATTTGGTAACATTCGGTTTCATTTAGCCTAGTACAGAGTTTATCGGCGTGCCCATCCCAATCTTGAGCATTTTTTTGCGAGGCCTTGGGAGGACACAGCGGCGCCGCGTGGGGCCACGCCGTGGCCTCCTCCAGTTATATGGGCGGCCATATCTCTAGCCACAGCGCCCACCAGCAGGGTATGCCAAGGTAAGTAAGCACTGACTGGAGGGGTGGGCTTCCCCTCGCTATGCTGAGCCCAAACCAACGCCAGGGTATCGGCCCCGCTGATCGAGATACCAGGTGCCGTGGGTGATGGGGATACATGGATTAAATCAATGAAAAATGCCAGAGCGTTCTGGGACAACAGCGCGGCACGCTACGCCAAGCGCCCCATTCGCGACGAGGATGCGTACCGCAGGAAGCTCGCCATCACCCAGGAGTACCTGCGTCCGGATAGCCGCGTGCTGGAGTTCGGCTGCGGTACGGGGAGCACAGCGATCATTCATGCGCCCCACGTCAAGAACATCGTCGCCATCGATATCTCCGATCAGATGCTGGAGATCGCCGAGCGGAAGGCGCGCGATGCCGGCGTCGAGAACATCACCTTCAAACAAGGCACCTTGGGCGGGGTAGAGCTGGAGAAGGCGGGTTTCGATGCCGTCCTGGGGCTCAACATCCTGCACCTGCTCGAAGACCTGGAAGCGACGCTGGCCAGGGTCCACAGCCTGCTCAAGCCCGGCGGCGTGTTCGTCTCCAGCACCGTCCTGATCGGCGATATCAACTTCCTGCTGCGCCTGGTGATTCCGCCCATGCAGGTGCTGGGGTTCGCTCCCTATGTGAACCGCTTCGGCAAGCAGGCGCTGATCGATAAGCTGACTGGCGCTGGGCTCTCCATCGAACGGGAGTGGCAGCCCGGTAAGGCGACGGTATTCATCGTTGCCAGAAAGGGCGCATAGACGGTTCACCAGTCTGACCTGAGCATTGAATATCCTGGAAGCGTCAACCGGCCCGCCCGCCAGCACTTCCACTGTTGTGCCGTGTCGAGCGGATGAGCCAGGCGTTAGCGTGAACGACTACAGTGAAAGCATACAGTCGATACACGCGAGGTGACATGGCGGCAACCCTCCTTCTCTGGGCGACACGATTGCTGACGCTGCTGCTGATGGCGGTAAGCGTGCTGCCCCTGTTTCCCAGCGGGCAGTGGTGGATTCGGCTGTGGGAATTTCCTCGTCCGCAGTTGGCCTGGGCGCTGCTGTTGCCCCTGGGGCTACTGGCAATCCATGCGTGGCGGTATCGGCCGCGAGCGGAGCACGGGGTGCTGCTGGTGGCACTCCTCGGTACAGGGGCATGGCAGCTGTCGCACATTTTGCCGTTCACCTCGCTCTGGCCGGCCGAGGTACCCGCCGCCGAGAACGAACCCGACGAGGCCCGGGCGACGTTCAAGATGCTTACCGCGAATGTCACCTACAGCAATGACCGCTACGACGAGCTGCTCGACAGGGTCCGGCGCGAAGATGCGGATATCCTGCTGCTGATCGAGGTCGATCGGGCCTGGGCCGAGGCGCTGGAGCCACTCGACGAACACTACCCGCATCGCGTCGGGGAGGTGCGGGGCGAGGGGCTGGGCATCGTGCTCTGGTCACGCTTCCCGCTGCTCGAGCAGGAGGTCAAGCACCTGGTATCCGATCGCCGGCCATCGGTCTTCGCTACCCTGGAGCTGCCGGAAGTGGGGCCGGTACGCTATGTCGGCATCCATCCCGTCCCGCCGGGGCTGCGCGACAGGATCGCCCGCAACGACGAGAAGAGCGAGCGTCGCGACAGCCGGGTTCGCGACGCGGAGCTGATGCTCGTCGCCCGGCATGTCGAAGAAGACCCCGACAACCGCTGGATCGTTACCGGCGACTTCAACGACGTCGCCTGGTCCGATACCACCCGGCTGTTCTCGGACCTGAGCGACCTGAAGGATCCACGCCGCGGCCGCGCGCTACTGAACACTTACCCTGTAGGAAAGCCGTTGTTGCGCTACCCCATCGACCATCTGTTCGTCTCCGACGGCTTTCACCTGGTCGATATGGACCGGGTAAGGATGCCCGGCTCCGACCACTTCGGGATTAGCGCCGAGTTTTCCGTCGCGCAGAAGGACCGAGAGAAGTCGGACGCTTCCGCCGAAGAGCAGCAAGAGGCCAGCGAGATGATCGAAGAAGGCGACGAAGATGCCGACGAGCATGGCGTCAGCTCGGACTAGCCACCCCCGGCATGGGGACTTCTTCACTGTTCCTGGCCAAGGAAAGCATCGACCAGGCAGGGAGGAGCCATGCAGCCTCAAGTATCGATGCCGAGTCGCTTACCGTCTCACTGAAACCTGAAAAACCGGCCCATGTAAGAGAAGGCTTACATGGCGTAAGCATTTGCCCTTACCGACACGACCAAGGTCAAATTTCAGGTTCGTTACGTAGATTTACACGCAAGATGGCGTTAGCGTTGGGCTAAGCGAGCTGAACCAATGGCTCTGCGCCGGACCAGAGCGAGACGCGCCTTGGACTACACCTCGATCTTTTTTGAAGCCGTGCGCCCGCTGTGGTGGATTCTCCTCGTCGCGCTGGCGCTCGGCATCCTCAAGTCCCGCTGGTTCAAGGGCCTGTTCGGCGAGGCCTTCGTCAAGCTGATCGCCAGGGTACGGCTACCGGCGGATGAGTACCGGGGAATCCACAACGTCACGCTCCCCACGCCCGGGGGCACCACCCAGATCGATCACATCTTGGTCTCTCGCTACGGCATCTTCGTCATCGAGACTAAGCACATGACGGGCTGGATCTTCGGCAGCGAGCAGCAGGCGCAGTGGACCCAGAAGCTCTACCGCAAGACCTTCAAGTTCCAGAACCCGCTGCGCCAGAACTACAAGCACGTGAAGGCGCTGGAAGCCCTGCTAGACGTGCCTGTGGAAGCCATCCACTCCGTGGTCGTCTTCTCGGGCAGCGCCGTGTTCAAGACCAGCATGCCCGACAACGTCACCATCGGCGGCGGCTATGTGCGCTACATCAAGTCGTTCCGCGAACCAGTGCTGAACGATTTCCAGGTCCGGGAAGCCTTGAGAAGAATCGAAACCGGCCGATTGACGCCCAGCCGTGAAACGCACCGTCAGCACGTCAAGCAGCTCAAGGCCCGCTTCGAATCCAGCTCCGATCGAACCTGCTCGAAGTGCGGCAGCGCCATGGTGCTGCGCACCGCGAAACGCGGCGCGAACGCCGGCAACCGATTCTGGGGCTGCTCGGCCTTTCCCAAGTGCAGGGAGGTGCAGGATGTGGCGTAGAGCTGGGTAACAGGCGAGGGGAGTATCAATGCATGCCGGAAGTTGATACTTCAATGTTCGTGATTCCGGCCACTCCATAAGGAGCATGTCATGTCTAAAGGCAGCAGTGGTGGAAAAGGTGCCGGCGCAAGTGGCAGCAAAGGTGGTGGTGGCAAAGGCGCAGGACGTGGGCCTTCCAGTCATCCTGGGCCGGGTGGGAACTGGCCATCCACTTCGGGTAATCCATCTGGTGGCGATCGCGGTAATGCTCCGTCAAAAGGCAGTAGATAAGGGGTTTTGGTTGGCTGCAGCATGCCTCGCTTGATGGCGTAGAGATTGTCTGGAGGAGGCCGGGCGTCATTGATGAAACTGAGCAAGCGTTTGAGCTTCTCGGGGTCTGAGATGGCGCCTGGTAATTCGATGGCGACGGCTACCTGCATCGTACGACTCTTTTCCTTAAGATGCGGCGGCCTATGCCGATGGTTCATTTAGTTAGCAGTAATTAATTAAAATCATATGCCTCAAAGCGTGTTCTCATCGCGATGGAGGCATGCGGGCGGCCTGTGAACGCCATGAAGGGGGCTGGTGAGCAGCATCCCCTGGCGGTAGCGTGCCTGAATGACTCGATATTCCATACCCCAGCTTCTTCGCCTGGTTCTACATGGCGGCTGACACATGGCGTTCTACCGCAAGGTGCTCCAGAAAGGCGCGTACCTCGAACCCCCCATGTTGAAGGATGGCGCATGCCATGGAAGCGAATGAAGTAGCGTATCCAATAGCAGTAGGTTTTCTCGGTACGCGGGCTGTAGCGCTTCACCCGCATGGTGGCCTTCACACGGTCCATCAGCTTCGGCGGTCTGATATGCGTATCCATAGAGCAGCCCCCTCATGATCCGTATATGCATACAATGTTATTGGTTCTGGCAAAACGCGCAAGCGCGCGAATTCTGCATAGGTGTCCGAGCTATACTTAGGTTGAAGAAAAATCAATGAGTTAGAATAAAGGAAGCGCGTCAGATAATATTGTTGAACGCGCAGGCTGTTCATTCAATATCAGGACGCGCAGTCCAATCACTGTTAAATGTGGGGAAGATGACCTCGTATAACTATCCTGAACTCATACTTCAAAAGACCGCTGATCTTCCCAAGATCGTAGGTTTGTCGCTGGAGAAAGCGTTGGTTAACTACGTTGCAGATGAGTTCAATGTGCTCTATCTGAAAGCTGGTGGCCGCTGGTTCGCTACTCAGCCTGAGATTGGTGGTGAGATTCTGGGATTTCATGAACTGGGGGCATCACCCAAAGAAAGACACACTTCCGACGGCAGTGGCATTGTGGGTTTTGCTATGTTCGATCGGTTTATGGGAGCTCAGGTAACTGCTGTTCGGCAAATGGGTGAAGCCTGGAACGGACACGGTTTTGAGCTGAGCTTCGATGGGATTGTGGACCATACTCTGTTGGTGCAATCCATATGTACGGGGTCTGAGCCCGAAGATTATTCAGACTGTTTGCGGCTGGGGGTTGGAAGTTATGTGCATGTCGCGAATTGCATTTAACCAAACGCGTCACTAGGATGCCCTTTACGCCGCTCCGCTCTGTAAAGGCCACCGGTGCGCTCTGCGTTATAAGCTCAAGGAAGCATTGTGAGTAAGTCAAAGAAGATCATTGACAATCCAACAAGTGCAGAACT
The DNA here is from genome assembly GCF_003254665.1 of Billgrantia lactosivorans. Classification (GTDB taxonomy): domain Bacteria; phylum Pseudomonadota; class Gammaproteobacteria; order Pseudomonadales; family Halomonadaceae; genus Halomonas; species Halomonas lactosivorans. Next base: position 10,800 of record NZ_QHGY01000012.1, read on the forward strand.
GTTAAAGCAGTTCGCGGCTTTTGAGAGCTTGGAAGCCCTTTACAAAGCTTTTCCATTTGCTCGTAGAATCTTCCCTAAAATGGAAGATGCCTTCAATGAATTCAATAAGATTAAAAAACAAGCGGAAATATTGGGGGCCCCAGACCAGTTCAATGAGCGTTTTGCGAATCTAGGCTGGATCGCATATGAGTCCATGAACATAGAGGTAATGCAGAAAGCAATAAATATTTGTGATGCTGAGGGGAAGGAGCCAGCGGAACAATACCTAGCCGATTCCTATGGCGAAGAAGAGTTAAAGTGGGGAATATTAAGATTTAATGGAAATCGTCATTTTGGAAAAAGAGTAAGGCTCGCGGAGTTAGCTAGAGAGGATTACTTAGCTGGTAGGTATCATGCGTGTGTACCGCTGTTGCTGAGCTTGCTGGATGGTCTCGTAAACGATGTGTCGAAGCATGTAGGTTTTTTTGCTGAGAACGTCGATTTGACAGCTTGGGATTGCATAGCAGCTCATGAGTCAGGTCTTCAAACACTAGCTTCAATTCTCACTAAAGGCAGAAATAAAACGAATGAAGACGCTATATCAATCCCATACAGAAACGGGATTCTTCATGGTCGCGAGTTAGCCTTTGATAACAAAGTAGTGGCAGCGAAGTGCTGGGCTGCTCTCTTTGCGGCGAGAGACTGGGCTGGAGCGCTTGATGATGGGAAAAAGGAGCCAAAACCAAAAGAAGAGGTGAGCTGGAAACAGCTATTTAAGCAAATCTCTGAAACAAACCTTTTGAAGAAGTCCATTGAAGAATGGAAGCCGAGAGTATCTGAGAATATTCCATACCTGCCATTTGAAGGGGATCTTTCCCATTTGCCTGAAAATACACCTGAACATGCGGTGGCTGCCTTTTTAGATCATTGGTGCAATAAGCGGTTTGGCCTTATCGCTGAGGCCCTTTTATATTTTACCGATACCCCTAAGGGAAAGAAGGCCGGTATGGCACGGCAAGATTTTGGTAATCATATACCGGTATCATTTAAACTATTGGATATAGATGACCAAGCTGCTGCCGTTTCTCACGTAATAGCGGAGCTGTGTTTTGAAGTTGATGGTCAACAAAAATTTAAAGAAGTTTCAGTGCACGCAATATACCAAGACTTAGAGAATAATCCATCTGTCCGATCTATGCCCAATGGGCACTGGAGGATAGTTCAAAATTCTTTCTCTGACATCATACATGCGCCCAGCTTATAACAAGTTGCTGCACTCGGAAAAATCACTCGCTGCGCTCGCAATTTTCCGGTGAGCAAGGCGTTAGCCGTAAATAGAGCATCGGACCTCCCCTTATGAGTTCACCTTTAGACGATAAAAAAAATGACCTTATAGCCTCTGCCGGGAGGTCCATTTTGGGAGTGGTTCCATTTGCAGGACCTTTACTCGCTGAAATAGTTGATCATTTGGTGCCCGATCAGCGAATGGATCGTTTGGCGACTTATGTCAAAGAGCTTGAGAGTAGACTTTCTAGCGCAGAAGAAACGATTGTAAGAGCTTCACTAAATAAACCGGAGGGGTTAGCTCTAGCTGAGGACGGATATATTTCAGCTTCGAGAGCAGTGACGAAGGATAGGGCATCTTACATAGCATCCGTTGTTGCCAACGGACTTTCGGTTTAAGAAATGTCTGAAAGCCGCCAGCGGTACCTACTAAATCTACTTTCAGAACTCAATGATGAAGAGGTTTTATGGTTGCGTTTCTTTTTTAATCCCGTAATCGACGGAGATCATGAGTTCCGAAATAAGCATGAAAAAGTGTTTGAGCCCGCAAGAGCTTACATCGGAGCTCCAGAATCAGAAATTGAAAAGGCGTCGATTCAGGAGAGTTACAAGGAGCATCTCGAAAGATTAGGGCTGGTGGAGTCGAAGATAAAGTTTGACAGGAAAACGGGAGTACCTGAGTTCGATAAATTCTCTGGCAAACCGCGCACCAGCTATACAGACATAACCCATCTTGGGCGTATGCTGCTCAGAGAGATTGGAATGATAGAAGCCGAACCGGCTAACAAGCAAAATCAGGCGGACGCATAAATGCGCCGCTGTTTTGGGCGTTATATCTCAGGAGGCTAAGTGGATAGCTGGTTTGTTACCGATTCTGTGCAGAAGTGGCTCAAGGCGGTGGTGAATATTGGAAATTCGCTCATCGATATGTCGGAGGCGCATACCGATATTCAGCTTTCTAGCACCTACGAGCATTTTTTCGTTATTGCTGTTGGTAAGTCTCTTGAGTGGGGCGAGGAGCTCAGTGGGATTGACGACCAGAAGTACCGTGAATTCTGTCACTATCGGGATCGGCTACCTGAAGCTCGGCTGGTCCGGAATATGAGGGAGCATGATGTTGCTTACCTGAAGGGGGAAGGACGGCGACAGTCGGAGTTCGTTAAGGAGCTGGATGTGAATGACGGCAACATGAGCGCGGTCGTCGATGGAACTTCGACCATAATCTGTGATGAGGGCTACTTGATTGGGGGGCGGCTGAATGTCCAGGAGGCTGTACGGTCTGCGTCAGAGGCACTGCAAAAGATATAACCAGTCGCTCAAGTTCGCTCCGGCCCTGATCGGGCCTCCGCCGGACGGCCTTTCCGCTACGCTCCAAGGCCGCCGCTTAGCTTTGCGTTAGGCACCACCCCTGTCGATTTCGGTCAGCTCCATTCGACATTAGATTGCCACCCACAGCAATCACCCACGAAACGGAGCTGATCATGAAGCACATGGCAAAGAACACGATCTGCCTTTGGTACGATGGCGCCGCTGAGGAAGCCGCACGATTTTATGCCGAGACCTTCCCCGACTCATCGCTCGATGCGGTGCACCGCGCGCCTGGGGATTACCCAGCGGGCAAGGAGGGGAGCGTACTGACGGTCGAGTTCACCGTGTTGGGCGTGGCGTGCCTCGGACTGAACGGCGGGCCTATGTTCAAGCACAGCGAGGCGTTCTCGTTCCAGGTGGCGACCGAGGACCAGGAGGAGACGGATCGCTACTGGAACGCCATCGTCGGCAATGGCGGCGAGGAGAGCCAATGCGGGTGGTGCAAGGACAAGTGGGGCATCTCCTGGCAGATTACCCCAATCGCGCTGACGAAAGCCTTCACCAGCCCCGACCGCGCCGCCGCCAAGCGGGCATTCGAAGCCATGATGACGATGCAGAAGATCGATATCGCTAAGATCGAGGCAGCCTTTCGCGGTTGAGAAAAAATGACGGGCTTATCCAAAGCAAAGCCGCCGACGCTTCGTCAGCGTCGGCGGCTTTTTTGTGCGCCAAACATGGCGCTCAGCTGCGCTTTATTATGATGCCGAGGTAAGGCTTCTTTTGGGTCTGAATATTCTCTTGAAAAGCGGTGTGAGTACCACGAGAAGAATCAGGGCAATAATGACCTTAGAAGTCGTGCTGCTTGCCAGTGCTGTCCAGTCACCTCCACCAATGCGCAGGGCCAGTCTCAAGTTTTGCTCGGCGAATCCACCGAGTATCAAGCCAAGTACCACAGGTGGGAGCGGGAACTTAAGCTTATCCATGAAGTAGCCAACAAGGCCGAAGCCCAGCATAAGGTAAACGTCGAACATGCGACCATTGATCGAGTAAACCCCCACCAGTACCAGTGCAATGATGAAGGCACCGAGTAACGGGCGCGGCAGGCGCAGTACCTGAGCGAAGCTGTTCGTGGCCAGGGCACCACCGAGTACGATCAGCAGGATGGCGGCGAACAGGAACTGCCACATGAAGCCGAACACGATGTCGGGGTTGTCTCGGAAGAGCATCGGGCCGGGCTGTAGGCCGTGGATCAGCAGACCACCGAGCATCACCGCCGCTACCGCAGTACCGGGGATGCCGAGCGTCAGGGCAGGAATCAGTGCCGAGGCAGTATCGGCATTGTTAGAAGTCTCAGAGGCAGCTACGCCTTCAGGCTCGCCCTTGCCCCAGTCATCCGGATTGCTGGAGGCACGGCGTGCTTCGTTGTAGCTGAGGAAAGCTGCCATCGAGCCGCCGGCTCCTGGCAAGATGCCGACAAAGATGCCGATTATCGAAGAACGCAGCCAAGTCTTCCAGTATTTCAGCATACTGGGAATGGCCTTCCAGAGACTGACGGTGTTGAGCTTACCGGACATAGAGGTATCTAAATCCACGATCTCTTCCAGCAGCGCAATGGCTGGAGGCATGGCGTAGAGCCCGACGAGCAGCACCACGATGTTGATTCCGTCGAGCAGTTCCAGGTGGCCGAAGGTGTAACGGTCATAACCCGAAATGGAGTCCAGGCCGACCAGCGATACGAAGACCCCGAAACAGGCGCTCATCAGCCCTTTGAGGATATCGCCACCGAGCAGAAAGACGATTGCCGACAGGCCGAAGACGGCCACCCAGAAGACCTCGGAGGGGCCGAAAAGCAGTGTCACCTTGGCCAGCGGTGGAGCCAGCAGCATCAGCACGATGGCCGAGGCGATGCCGCCAATAGCGGAGGAGACCACGGAGACCTGCAGCGCGTAGCCCCCCTTGCCCTGCTGAGCCATGGGGTAGCCGTCGAAGCTGGTGGCCACGGCAGCGGGAGTTCCGGGAATGCGCAGCAGTACTGCCGGAATGGAGCCGCCGTACATGGCGCCGTTGTAGATGCCGGCCATCATGCCAAGTGCGACCAGCGGGTCCATGCCAAAGGTGAAGGGGATCAGCACCGAGATAGCCATGGTGGCGCTGAGCCCAGGTAGGGCGCCGATGCAGATGCCGGCAATGACGCCGATAACCACGGCGGCGAAGTTGCCTAGTGACAGCACCGCCGGGAGTGCATCCAATAAACTTCCATACATGTGTCAGCCCTCCGTCAGCGGATGAAGAATTCAGTGGGAAGGTCCTGGCCCATCATCAGGACGAAGATAACCGCGAGGCCGCCGGTGAAGATCAGGTCCGCCAGTAGTAGCCGCTTAATATTCCGATAGCCGAAGCACCACGCCACCACGGGCACCATGACCGCGGTGGTAGTGTAAAAGCCGATCAGGCTTACGCTGACCACGTAAATGCCGATGGACGTGATGATGCCGAGAAAGCGCGGCCAGGAATCGAAGGTCCGATGGCGCGGGGCCTTCACGCGTTCACTTCGATTGGCGACGAAGACCCGTAGGATCATCAGTGCGGCGAAGCCGATCAGCGCGCTTAGCATGGTGATGGGCAGTATTGAACTCATGGTCGGCATGTCTGGCGTGCGTAACAGCAGAAACCCTGCGACGACGATTATGGCGATACCGGCGATAAGGTCGGGATGCGGACCGTGCTCGGAGGCTGTCTGTTTCATGGTCGATCCTGTCTGTCTGGCTTGCTCACAGAGCGTCTTCCTCGACATGCCACCTGCGTAGTTCGAGTCGTGTGGTATGGCGGGGAGACGTCCTGTCTCGTCACGAGGCGTGCCGAGGGTGACTGGTCATGGCAGACCGGGGCGGTGGAGTGCCCCGGCCAGTCGGCTTATTTCCAGGGGGAGGTTTCCCAGACGCGCTCGGCCAGCTCGAGCTGCTCGGCGTTGAGTGCCTCGAAGTCATTTCCTGTGGTCAGTTTGACCGGATTACCGGACTTGAGCATGGCCTCACGGAACTCCGGGTCTTCATAGGTTTTCTCGAAGGCTGTGATCAGGCTGGACTCGACCTCGTCGGGCAGGCCGGCAGGTGCGATGAATCCACGCAGCGAACCGTTGACGATGTCATAGCCTTCCTCGGTGAAGGTCGGTACGTCTTCCAGCAGTTCCGAGCGCTCTTCGGTGGCGATGCCCAGCACGTTCAGTTCGTCGCGGAAGTTAACCACTTCTGACAGGTTGATAATGCCCATGGTGACGTGGCCGCCCATCAGGGCGCTGCGCGCTGGCGCGGAGCCCGAGAAGGGAACGATGGTGTACTCGGCATCGGTCACCTCCGAGAGACGGATCAGGAAGAAGTGGTCATCTCCACCTAGGCTCGACATGCTGACAGTGACGGCGCCTTCTCGTTCCTGTGCGGTGGCGACCAGTTTGTCCATAGTGTCGATGTCGCTGCTTTTGGGCGTGACGATCACATTTGGGTCGTCCACCACGTTGGCCAGGTAGGTGAAGCTGTCGGCATCGTAGTCGGCGTCGCGGTCGAGGGTGCGCGCCATCATGCCGGGCAGGTTGTAGGTGCCGATAGTGTGGCCGTCAGGCTCGGCCTGGGCCACGGCGGTGACGCCGATCTGGCCGCTCGCTCCGGGCATGTTCTTGACCACGACCGTGGCGTCGTTGCCGAGATGCTCCTCGAGAAAGGGGGCGACGGTGCGGGCCATGACGTCGGTACCACCTCCGGCGGCATAGCCAACGATTAGGTCGATCTTCTTTTCGGGGTAGTCAGCGAAGGCTTGCGTAGAGGTAACGCTGGCAAGGCAGAGAGCGGCGGCAATAGTGGAAATCCTGGCGGTCATCTTTTTGTACTCCCGTTGATATCACGTTGAGCGAAAAGGCCCGAGGCCAAGCTTCTTTGTGCAGTGAAACGTACAGCATGGCTGAATCAAAGCGAATACTTTTTAACTTTGTCGTAAGATTTGTTGCATCATGTGGGCTGGTACACTCAACGACCCCTGATGGCCAGGGTTTAGGGCTGTTGCCATGATGGAAGAAAATAATGGGTTATCGACTATGGTCGAAGACGGCTAGATGAGAAAATTGCTATTGAAAGGTGTGGGGTGTGTGAAAGCCCCACACCAGTTGGCTTCAGCTGGCGGCTATTTCCACGGCGTCTCTTCCCAAGTGCGGCGTGCCGCTTCGTCCTGTGCCTCTGCCAGGGCCTGGTAATCGTCACCGTAGGAAAAGCTCAGTGGGTTTCCCTGCCGTGCCATGTCGGAGAGGAAAGCGGGATCGGTGGCCATACTCTCGAGTGCGCTCACCAAATCGGCGCGGATATCGTCCGGGAGACCGGCTGGAGCCGCCAGACCTCGGAATGATCCCATTTCGATATCGAATCCGAGCTCCTTCGCCGTCGGAACGTCAGGGGCCTGGGGCAAACGCTCATCGGAGAGCACGGCCAGCACGCGCAACTCTTCCTCGAAACCCACGGTCTGGCTAAAGGCCATGGTGCCCATGGCGACATGGCCGCCCATCAGGGCGCTGCGCGCCTGGGCAGCGCCATTGAAAGGCACGTAGTTCAGTTCTACATCGGCCGCTTCGGCGAATTGGATGGCCGAGAAATGATCGTTGCCACCGAGTGATGACAAGCCTACCGGTACCTTTCCCGGGGAGTTCCTGGCGTGTTCGATGAGTTCCTCCAGGGAATGGATATCGGATCCTTTCGGCACTACCAAGGTGTTGGGGTCAGAGACCACATTGGCCAGCCAGGTGAAGCTGTCCACATCGTAGTCGGCATCGCGATCATAGGTCAGCGCCATAGCTGCCGGCAGGTTCATGGTACCGATCGTGTAACCGTCCGGCTCGGCCGACGCTATAGCCGAAAAACCAATCTGGCCGCCCGCACCGGGCATATTCTTGACCACCACTGTGGCTCCCTCACCCAGTTGCTCCTCGACATACTTGGCTACGGTGCGGGCCATGACATCCGTGCCGCCACCAGCGGAGTAGCCAACCACCAGATTTATCGTTTTCTCGGGATAGTCGGCCTGGGCGAGACTGGCGCCGACCAGCAGGGAGGTCGACGCAAAAGCGACGAGGGACAGGCTTAATAGTTGTTGTTTCATGCTGACATATTCCGTTTTTTTAGTTGAACTTGCGCTCATGGTCTTTTGAGTGCTCGGCTATTGAGGGTCATGAGCCGGCGGGTAGCCGGTAGACCCGTGTTGCCGTGTCGTGAAACACAGCGTTGCGCTCCTCCTGGCTCCAGGAGGCGGTGAGTCGGTGATAAGCGTTCCACAGCACGCCGTAAGAGATGCTGCCCTTGTCGACAGGGAAGTTACTCTCCAGCATGCAGCGCGATGGGGTGAAGTGCTCGATACAGGCGTCCACATCGGGGGCAATGGCATCGGCGAGCCGCTGTGAGTCCGGTGGCACCTTTCCCGTGTCAAAGCCGAAGCCCATGATCGGCATGCCGAAGCCGCCGATCTTGAGCATTACGTTGGGAAGTTCGGCCAGTCGTGCCAAGCCGTCGCGCCAAGCCCGGCGATGGACCGAGTTGCGGTCAGCATGAGAGCTGGAATAGGGCCCGACGCCCAAGGGACCGCCGGCATGGTCGAGCACGATGGTCAGCGCGGGCAGTCGGCGGGCCAAGAACGCTACCTCGTCGAGCTGGGTCTGGTAGGCCCAGATATCTAGCGATAAGCCGCGGCGGGCCAACTCCTGCGCTCCCTCGGTGAAGGGCTTGCTGACCAGCAGCCCCTCAGGAGCCGGCACGGGGTTGGAGCGCACGGTGGGGTCGGGATGCGCCGCGACTGGCATACGCACACCGCGGAAGCGCCCACCGCCTGCCTCTATCAGCGTCTCGAGCACCGGCGCGACATTGGCTCCCATCAGCAGGTCGGCGTGGCCGACGATGGCTGCCGCCACATCGGTGGGCCCATAGTGGCCGCTGCGTGCCTGGGCGGAGAGGCCGCGAACGAACTCGATCTCGCCGACGGATCGATAGGCCGTGGGTCCGCTTGCGCGATACATCGTTCGGCACTGGACGTAGACCGAGGCGGTGACTCGATGACCGCTGTTGCCAATGTCATCGGCGAACTCCTCGAGCAGATACCGAAAGCCCCGGCGATCCCAAAGGTGGTGATGGGCATCGACGATTTTTTGCTCTGGGGCCAGCGAGGGTTCCCGGACTTGGGCGAGCCAGTCCGGCCGTGGGAGAGGGTTTGGCGAGTTGACGTCGGGACGTTGGCGCCATGGCCGCTCGTCGGAGTCGTCACAGCCTTCTTGATGATGGTTCCAGGGGGGCATCACGATTTCCTCCAGCCGTGGGTTCATTGACCCGCGACAGTGATTGGCCGTGGCCCTTGGCTCGGATCGAAGACGGCTGAGGCATCAAGCTCATCCAAAGAGCGGCATCCGAGCAAGCCCAGGTCGCGGTGAACCTCGCTCTGCATGATGCGCACAGCCTGGCCGAGTGCCTTGTCTCCACCCACCGTGGAGGCAAACAGGAAGGGGCGGCCGATGAAGACGAAGTCGGCACCGAGCGCCAGGGCCTTGACGACATCGGTGCCGCGCCGAATCCCGCCGTCAAGCATGACAGCCATGTCTCCCGCTTCGGCCTTCGCTAGGGGAAGCGCCCGCACAGCTGAAATGGCGTGATCGAGCTGGCGCCCGCCGTGGTTGGACAGCACCACACCATCACAGCCGAGCGTTCTTGCTATTGCGACGTCGTGATGGGACAGCAGCCCCTTCACCACCAGCCGACCCTGCCACTGGTCACGGATACGGCTGATGTGCTCCCAGTTGAGGTGGTCCTTGCGACCGAAGTCCCGCGCGGCCTGCCGCGAAACGATGGGAGCTCCCCGCTGCGCGTAAGAGTTCTCGAAATGGGGCATGCCGCGACGGTGGAGGGTACGCAGGAAGGTGGCAAGCAGCCAGCGTGGCTTGGTGCCGAAATCCCAGGCCATACGAGGGGTGAAGCGAAGCGGCGTGGAAAAACCGGCACGCAGGTTATTCTCGCGATTGGCCAGTACGGCCGTGTCCGCAGTGATAACCAGCGTCTTGTATCCGGCGGTCTTGACGCGCTCGATCAGCGCCGCGATGCGGTCGTCCTCGCCGGGGACGTAGGCCTGGAACCAAGCTTGAGGGTTGGCCTCGATCACCTCTTCCATGGGAGTCAGGGAGGAGCCGCTAAGCACGTAGGGGATACCCTCGCGTCCGGCGACCCGCGCCGCGACATTATCGCCGTCATGGGCCATCAGCGCACTGATACCCATTGGCGCGATGCCGAACGGAGCCGACCACTCGGTGCCGAAGAGGCGATGACGGGTACTCCGACTCTCCACCCCACGCAACGTGCGGGGAATGAGTTTCAGCCCGCTGAGCGCGGTACGATTGTCCTCATAGGCCGCCGAGGTTTCCGCGGCGCCCGCGACGTACTGGAATAGGGGGCGGGGAAGCCGCCGACGGGCCGCAGCTTCGTAGTCATCGAGATTAAGGATCATGATGGAGAGACATCGTTGTGCGGCTACAAGGCATCACGCCCCCCAACCTGAGGCCATGGGAAAGCCACCGACGGGCAGCTCGGCGCGCAGGATGGTGCCGGTGTCGGACTCGGTGATGAACAGCGAACGACCCTCTGGTCCGCCGAAGGCGCAATTGGTGGTGCCGAGCCCGCGAGGGGATCTCACCACGGCGATCGGTACACCGAGCGCGTCGTGAACCCAAACCAGCCCCATACCCGTCTGACAGACCACCACGCCGCCGTCTTCTGTCAGCGCCAGGCCGTCCGGTCCCGCACGGCCACCGGAAAACTGCAGGAATAGCCCGGCCTTCACCACGCGTCCGCTGTCCGAGATCGGCAGACGCCAGACGGCGTTGGCACGGGTCACCGCCACGTAGAGTGCATGACCGGCCTTGTCGAGCACCAGCCCGTTGGGGCTTGGCACCTTGTCGATCAGGCAGTCCAATCGTCCGCTTTCTTGGTGCCAGCGATAGACCCGGCCAGAGGGATCCTGCAAGCCTGTCTGGCCCTGGTCGGTGAAGTACAACGCGCCGTCAGGGCCGAAGTGCAGGTCGTTGCATCCCTTGAAGCCCTCGGTGTCGGCATCGCACAGTACGCTGGACACCTCGCCAGTGTCCGGGCTCAGCTGCATGATGCCATTGCGAAAGTCGGCGATGAAGATACGTCCATAGGCATCGATCTTCAGGCCGTTGGGCTGGCCGTCGTATTCGGCAACCTGCTCGATGTCGCCGTGCGGTGAAGCGCGGAAGATTCGCCCGAACGGAATATCGACGAACCACAGGTTACCTACGAGATCAAAAGAAGGACCTTCGATGAAGCTGTCAACGACTGCTCCGCGCCGGTTGCGTTCCGCCCAATAGGATCGCTGCCCCGTCCTTCTCAATGTCGCCGGAAGTTCAGTAAAAATCTCTGCCTCTATCAATACCGGATCGGGATGGGGGAAAGCCATGCTCAGCCTCCAGAGGTCAGGGATGGGAGCCATAGGGCTATGTCTGGGTACCAGATCAATAGAACCAAGAAAGCTAGAATAATCAGGAAGAAGGGCAGCACACCCATGACGACTTCCTCGACCTTGACGTTGCTATCCGAACTGGCGACCACGAACAGGATGATGCCCAGTGGCGGCGTCAGTTGTCCAAGCTCGACTAAAATGACCACAAAGACACCAAACCAGATCGGGTCGATGTTCATCGCCAGCAGGACCGGGAAAACGATCGGCACAATAATGGCAATCATTCCCAAGCCTTCCATAAAGCAGCCCAGTATGGCGAATGTCACCATCAGCAGCAGCAGGAACACGAACGGCGACATGTCGGCTTCGCCTACCCAACTAACTAAATCCTCACCGACGCCCGAAAGGGCCGTGGCGTAGGCAAAGATCATCGAAATAAGGACGATGAACAGCACATTACCGCTCATCAATAGTGTTCGCGAGATGGCGTTTCTAAGCAGGATTAGACTGAGGCGGCGATATGAGGCTGCGATTATCATCGCCCCGACTACGCCGACCGCACCGGCCTCTGTCGGCGTGGCAAGTCCCGCATAAATGCTGCCTAGTACAAAGCCAATCAGAATCATGAAAGGAACAATATCAAGCGCTGCTTTCAGGTAGTCGGTCAACTCCAGCGGGGTTGTGTCGCGAGGTGCCAGCGAGGGATTTGCGAGCGCACGAGCGGCAATAAAAAGACTGTAGCAGACGGCCAACAGGATGCCCGGCACCAAACCGGCTGCGAACAGCTTTGCGATCGACGTCTCGGTAAAGGTGGCGTAGATAATCATCGTGATCGAGGGCGGTATCAGGATGCCCAAGGTGCCACCAGCGGCCAGCGAACCCGCGATGATACGCTTCTGATAGCCTCGCGAGGACAGTGCCGGTAGGGCCACGGTCGACATGGCCGCGGCGGTGGGGGCACTGCCGCCGGCGACGGCGGCGAAGATGCCGCTGCCCATGATGTTGGTGTGCAGCAGGCCTCCTGGCAGGCGCCGCATGAAGGGCGCGATGCCGTTGTAGAGACGTCCGCTGAGGCCACTGCCGAGCAGGATCTCGGCCATCAGGATGAACAGCGGTATGGCGGCCAGGGTGAAGCTGTTGGCCGCTCCCCAGCTGACCAGCCCGAGGGCCTTCCAGCCGGCGAAGCCTTTCATCAGCCACAGATAGCCGAGGGCCGCGGCCCCGACGGCGAATTGTACCCACAGGCCGCCGAGGATCAGCAGAAGCAGGGCGGAAAAGGCGATTATCGCATCCATCAGCGCTTTCCTCCGATGCCGAGCTGCAGCAGGGCGCGTTCGAACAGGAACAGGGTCATCACGGACAGACCTACCGGCAGCAGCAACTGCGGGATCCAGAGCGGGGTCATCATGGCGGTGGGTGCCACGTTACCGCGAGAGAACGAACTCATCACGAGCAGGGCGGAATGCCAGATGAGCACGCCGCAGATGCCGATGCCCAGCACGATGTACACCAGGCCGAGCAACCGTTTCACCCGCGCCGGCAGGGCGCCATACAGAAAGCCGACCTGAAAGAGGGCATCGTGACGGATCGCCAGGCTGGCGCCGAACAGGGTGGTGGCAATGACCAGGTAGCCTGAGAGCTCCTCCACCACGTGGAGGGAGCCGTTGAGGATCAGCCGCGAGCCGATCTCGGCGACGACCAGGGTGGTGAGCGTTATCAGCCCCAGGCCGGCGAGAAGGCGTACCACGGCGGCGATCGCGTCAAAGACGGGGCCGGCGGAGGCTGGCCCTTGTCCTGTTTCATACTGGTATTCAGACACGTTGCGGTCCTCTGACGGATCGATCACTTGCCGAGGGCGGTGAGCACGTCCTGCAGCGCCTGCTCGTGCTCCGGGCCGGCGTCGCTGGCCCACTCCCGCCAAAAGGGGGCGAGGGCGTCCTGGGCCTTGGCGATATCCTCGTCGCTGGGCTCGATGATGGTCATGCCCGCTTCCGCCTGGGATTGCTTCTGGGCCTGCTCGTCGACCAGGAAGGCTTCGGTGATGTTGGCCGTCTCCTCGCTGACGATGGTAGCCAAGGTCTCGCGGTCGGCTTCGCTCAGGGATTCGTAGGCGCCATTGTTGGCAATCACGGCGCTGTAGGCATAGTTCACCGGCAGGCGGTAGTTGTAGTCGAGGAACTCGTGCCAGTTCTTGGCTCCACCCGCACTGGCGGTCAGAACGCCATCAATTACGCCCCGCTCCAGCGCGGTCGGCACATCGGAGCCGGACAGCGTGATGGGAGAGCCGCCGAAGGCTTCGACAAAGGCGCCCTGTTCGGGTGAGGTCACACGGATTTTGCGGTTCTCTAGATCGTCGAGAGAGTCGATCTCGAACGAGGTAAAGATAACCTGCTGGGGGTACCGATACGCACCGAGAAAATTCACGTCCTGCTTGGCGAAACCTTCCTCGAGATAGGGGATCATGGCCTCATAGGCCTTATCCCATTGGTCACCGTTCTCGATTAGCATTGGAAGGTTAAGGATGCGCGCGATAGGAACGTTGCCTGAAAAGAAGAGGTCGGCCGAAAAATCGATGAACCCATCGCCGACCGATTGAGTGATATCGCTGGAGGCGATCTGAAGCGTTTTCCCTAGATGAAGCGAGATCGACAGATCATCAGCTTCTGCCTCGACGCGGTCAGAGATACGCTCCATGCCCTTCACGGCTGCGGTGGTTGACACCGAGGAATAGGTGTAGCCCGTCCAGTCGGCGGCCTGTGCGCCACCTACCGCAGCGGTGCCCATAATGATCAGGCTGGATACTAGGAAGTGCTTGGTTTTCATGTCCTTACCTCTAGAATCGTTGTTGATGTCGGTGTTCGAGGAGCTGGCGGTACAGCACGTGATGGCGTTGCGATTGGGTGTAAACGCGTCAATAGATATTGGTCTATGTTACAAAATCCTGAGACACAGTCTTGTTGACCCTTGGGAAATTGAACATGAAAAGACTTGCTGTATAAAGCGCGTTTTTTTTGAGGAAAGATGCAGAATTTCTTTATTCGAAGTTCGTGTCTAGTCGATCGCTGTAAATAAGACGTTGGTCGAATCTTGGCTGGCCAGTGAGTTGCCGAAAAAGGAAAGTAGGTGCGTCGGGCCATAACAATGAACAATGAGCAGTGACGAGGTGGTGTAAATCATGACACGGCTTGATCTATAGGTACGGGCGCTCTTTTAAAGCCAATCCTACACTGACTTAGATTTCCCGTCTCATCGAACACAAAAGGCATAAGGTTGATATGGTTTCTTTGTATTCAGAGCCTGCTGGGAGCTTCCTTTTTTCGGTCCTTGTTCAGGATCCAAGTTATTCTTAATAACATGACCAATACCGGAAGACTGCCGATTGCGAAAATGACTCTCTCATGTGCCTTATCGGCGAGCAGCCCGACTGCCATGGCCCCTAGGGCCGGGAGGCCGCGGAAGATCATCGTGTAGAGCGACAGCACCTTACCTCTGACTGTGTCTGGCACCTGTGTTTGCAGGACGACCTGAGTACAGATTCCATTGGCGAGAATGGCTCCCGATAAAAGCATAAGAGAGGTCAGAGCTGCCCAAAGGGCATTGCTGAGCAGAAAGAGTACGCACCCCACTACCGCCACCAGGCCGAAACCCATGGTTAGCATCAGAGGACGACCTCTTGTCAGCAGTACTGATGTTACCAACGCACCGAGCGTCGCCCCGAACCCTTGAGCTGATGTCATCAGCGAGAAGGCTGTTGCCCTTTCGGCCTCGCTGACCGCCAGATGGACGGCGAAAGCCGGTAGCAACTCGAAAATTGGCCGGTAGCATAGCGCCAGGAGTGCGAAGAACAATAAGAGAAGCTTATGCTGACTTGTCAGGCCATTGCGGACCGCCGACCAAGACGAACCTTGGTGCTGACCGATAGTCGGGTTGGCTGGAGCATCGTTATCTGTCCCTTTTTCTGTGGCTTCCTGACAGGCAAGCCGTGACAGTATCAGTGCGAAGAGCAGGTAGCTGATAGCGTTGAATATAAAGACCGACCAGAGTGTCCCCAACGTTAAGGCTAGGCCAGCTGCTGCCGGCCCCAACATCCGCGCAAGGTTGAACACCATAGAGTTGATCGCCACCGCCCCTGGTATATCTCCTTTGGGAACGATGCTGCTGACGACGACCATGCGTGTCGGGTGGTCGAAGCCATTGAGGGTTCCAGTCAACCCTGCCACTACAAGCAAGAAAGCCGGGCTGACAAGCCCGGCCACCGTTGCCAGTAACATCATGCAGGGGGGCAGGATCGACAAAAGCTGTAGCCGAAGTGCTAGGCGTAATCGGTGCTTACGGTCAATCAATGTGCCTGCAAAGGGAGCCACGATGACCGACGGCAGCAGGTCGGCCATTGCCATTAATCCCAGCATGAAGCTGGATTGTGTGGTATCCCAGGCTAGCCATAGCAATACAACGCGCTGTGCCCAGGTGCCAACAGCCGAAGCCGCATTTCCCGCGAGGTATACACGAAGGCGGGCGTTGATCAGCGGTGAGGCGGCTTTCGGCAAACGCAATCTCAGCCCCTCGACATGCTGCAGCCAGTGGCCTGCAGAGCCTTGTCGACCCAGGAGCGGTCATTCTTGCCGGCATGGATGGCCGCCATCTGATTCTCTTCCGCTGCGTGCTTTGCTTGCGCCGCCTCGAGCACTGTTGCGGCATCGTCGAAGGGGACTGCAATCAAGCCATCACTGTCGCCGAGGATCAGATCGCCAGGCTCGATGACCATGCCTCCCAGGCTAATCGGTGTGTTAACTTCGCCGGGACCGTTCTTGTAAGGCCCACGATGGGTCACGCCAGCGGCGAAGGTAGGCAGGTTAGTCTCGCGAAAACCGTCCAGGTCGCGAATCGCACCGTTGAGTACGAACCCCGCCACCCCTTTCTTTACCGCGTATGCGAGCATCAACTCACCCATCAACGCATTGGTGGTGTCTCCTCCGGCATCGCAGACGATGACGTCACCAGGCGCTGCCATGTCGATTGCCTTGTGCAGCATCAGGTTATCTCCAGGGCGTGTGCGGACCGTGAGTGCGACACCGGCCAGGTTACCATCGCGGTGCATGGGGCGCAGGCTTGAGCCGCCGGCAAATACCCGGGACATGCTGTCGCTGACCACCGCCACAGGCAGTTCCGAGAAGGCTTTAACGAGCTCGTCGTCAACACGACGCTTGCGCTGAAGAATTCTATTTCCGACTGTCATTGCATCACTCCGTCGAAGGGCTGAAAGTTAGGAGATGGGTTTTCTCAGGTTATGGTCGCTGTTACCGGTGCATTGGCCAGGCGCGCTTTCGGTAGGGAGTTGCCGGCGAGGAAGTCGATGATGCCCTTGACCGCCAGCTCGCCGACGCGGGTGCCTGCCTCTGCGGTAACGCCGGCGATATGCGGCGTGAGGACGACTCGCTCAGAGGCGGCCAACGAACTCACGTCTGAAGGGGGCTCCTGCTCAAAGGTATCGAGCCCCGCGCCCGCGAGGTGACCGCTTTCCAGAGCGCATAGCAGCGCGGCCTCGTCGATCAGGCCACCCCGGGAGGTATTGACGACGTAGCTATCGGCCGGCATCAAGGCAAGGGTCTCGGCGTTGAGCAGATGAGCGTTCTCCTTGGTCAGCGGACAATGCAGGCTGACGATGTCCGATTGGCTGAGCAGTTCCTCGAGTTGCTCGACGCGGCGGGCGCCCATGGCCTCGATGGCCTCGGCCGGGGCGTAAGGGTCGTAGACCATCACATTCAGCCCCATGCCTTTTACTATCTGCGCCACGGCTGCAGCGATGGCGCCGCCACCGACCAACCCAAGGCGCATACCCGACAATTCCCGACCGAGGAACCCTGCCTTCTCCCAGCGACCTGCGCGCATGCTCTTATCCAGAGGCAGCAGGCGCTTGACAGTGGCAAAGATCAGGGCGACAGCATGCTCGGCGACCGAGACGGCATTGCCGCCAGTGGCACGGATCACTTGGATACCATGTCGGGTTGCCGCCTCGACGTCGATATTGTCGACGCCCGCGCCGTGTTTGGAGATCACGCGTAAAGATTTTCCAGCCGCGACAGCACCTGCACCAAACTTCCCCATTCGCGATACGACGCCGACCGGGTCGTGTTGCACAATGAATTCCACCAGCATTTCTTCGGACGGATAGGGTGGGGTGTGAACTAAAGTATAACCAGCGGTTTCGGCCATTTCCCTCGCTGTGGTTACGAGGTCAGGGCCTGTTATCAGAATCGTCGGTTGCGCTGCCAAATCGGTTCCTCCCTATTGTGGCGAGGGCAGCCGGACCCGGATCGGTGTAGCGTCACAGGGCGGCTGCTTTTCGTGTTCTTCTCAGGATACAGGTAGATTTGGTTTACAAAAGCGAATAAAATTTTGCATTAAGTGAAGAATATCTTAATTTGGAGCAGGCTCATGGATACCCGCCAACTTCGTACCTTCGTGGCGATCGCGGAAAATGGCACGTTTGCGAGAGCAGCCTCTGTCGTGAATTTGACGCCTTCCGCAGTCAGCCAACAGATCTATGCGCTTGAGCAGGAACTCGATACCAAGCTGTTCAATCGTGACTCGAGACCACCCAGCCTCAACCTTCAGGGTCTAAAAATGCTGGAAACGGCTAAACAGATTCTGGCCCTGGTGGACGAAACCCGAGGTGTTCTGTCCGGGAAACAGATGACCGGCACTCTTAATGTAGGCTCGGTGCGCACCAGTACGATCGGTTTACTCCCACGTGCTATCGTCGCGCTACGCCAGGAATTCCCCGAATTGAGTGTAAACCTGCGTGTTGGCATGTCTTCAATGCTAATCAGTGACGTCAATGCAGACCGACTGGATCTGGCCATTGTAGCTGAGCACGCTGGTGTCTCTCGGAACCTACTTTGGTCCCCATTCATACGGGAGCCGCTGATGGTGATTGCTCCTCCCGGCACCCCTTGGATGCCGGCCAAGGAGTTACTCGAAGCGTTACCCTTCGTGCGGTTCGGCAGCGACGTCCCATTGGGGGCACTGATCAATAACGAACTCGCGCGCTTAGGCATTACAGTTCAGGACATTGCAGAGATAGACACGGTGCCAGCCATTGTGGAATGTGTTGCAGCCGGCCTGGGGGTTAGCATCGTGCCGGATATTGCTGTGCGAGAAAATGGCCGCGACATGTTGAAACTGCCTTTTGGCGAACCTCAAGTCTTCAGGAAAATCGGCATGATTCATCGCGCCGGTTCTCCTAAAGCAGAACTGTTTGTCACGCTACACAACAAGCTCGCAGAAATGGCGGGAGAGTTTGGTGTTTACCGAGAAGGGGGAGCAGCAGAAGGTTCGTAGGTATATTTCGTGTGCGCAATTCTTGCTCAATGGCATGACTTGATAGTAACGGTTTGGCGTTCGGTGTTGTTGTTTATTTGTTTAAAAAATAACTTTCACTATGTCTGCCTTGATTTTTGTGGTCGGCTAAATACTGTCACACATTCCTAGGTTGTAAGCCGCCGTGCCACATTAGCCTGTGCAGCTCAGAAGGGGGGCACTTCTGGCTTGTAGACCGGCGAGGCGACGACGAGCTGGCCCTTGACGGTCGCCGACGAAGCCGTTGGCGTTGGAGAAGGGGGGCGTAGAGGTCAGGGCATAGAGCTTCTACGCTTGCTCGGCTAGCTGCGACGTGTTCGGGTCGCTTGGAAGAATTGCTACCTGGGCGGGGCCTTCCGCCGTTTCCACCCGGGCGGCGACGCCGGAGTAGGGCACCGGGTCGGTGCGGCGAGCGAGATGAAGTGGGCGGCACGCTGGGCGCCGCATTTCCTTATGCGGGTAGTAAGTTGGCCGAACTGGTTGGACAGGCCTGGCAGTTCCTGTGCCACCTGGCCAAGGTCGGAAAATCGCACCCGTGGGTACGTGAGCACATGAATCCGGGACAGATCGGTTTTTCACTGACTATAGCGAGAGTCGCGGTATTCTGTTCTTGACCTAAGCTTGGATATGCCAGTGTGGGTTTTTACGGGCTCCCACTCCCTAATGCTGGCCACGTCGTCAAGGAGCGCTTATGCCCAAGGTTCGGCACGAGGTCTACACCAAGGAACCCGCAGCGGAAGGGGGCCGGACGGTCAATGCATGTCGAAAGGTGGTGGGCCTGGTTCCCGCCCCGGAGATGCCCGCTGAGATGGCCAAAAAGGTGATCGACCAGTTACCCGAACTTCTGGCCAACTACGTGGATGACCGGTTGAGCTGGGAGGTGCTACTGATTGTCGATCCGTTGGTCGGCGCTGCAGAGGCTTCCACCGATATCATCGGTAGTATTCTCGAGTACAAGCAGCATCGGCAATGGGACTACGCGATCTGTATTACCGATCTGCCGATCCACAAGCATGGGCGCTTCGTGATCGCGGAAACCAGCACGGTGCATGGCGTGGCGATGATCTCATTGCCTGCTTTCGGCATTACCTCGATACCCCGTCGCCTGAGCGAAGCGATTCTGCAACTGGTCAACGAATTGCATCATGGCAGTTCGGAAGAGGACCGTGCCCGCCAAGAGCAGCGTACCGAGCGATCCCGTAAAGTCCATGAGAGCCTGCGTGGCAAAGGTGCCTGGCAACTAGTGGGTAGGCACCTCTACGAGAAACTGTTCCCGATACGACGGGTAACACTATCGGGCGAGGGAGAGTCCTTCGACGTACGCTTCATTGCCGATTCATGGCTCAACGGGAACCTTCGCATCCTGGCCGGCATGGTGCGCGCCAACCGACCCTGGACCATCTTTCCTTCTTTCAAGGGCGTCATCGCCGTCGCGTTCGCGACCGGCGCCTATGGCCTGGTGTTTCCCACCCTTTGGCAGCTCAGCAACAATTATGGCTGGCCACGCCTTGTTCTGCTGATGGGCGTCGCCATGGTGGCCATGATCGCCTGGATCATTCTTGCCCACGCTCTTTGGGAATCGATAAGAAACGCCCCATCGCCACACCTGGTTCGCCTCTATAATACGGTCACTGTACTCACGCTAAGCGCAGGGGTCATATTTTATTATACGATCCTGCTTGGCCTATTCTGTTTCGCAGTTCTCGTTTTCATTCCGGCCAACATGCTGGAAGCGCAACTCGGCCACGCGGCCAGCCTTTTCGATTACACGGCCCTTGCCTGGCTGGCGACTTCGGTTGCCACTATCGCTGGAGCCCTGGGGGCTGGATTGGAAGATGAAGAAACCGTCAGAAACGCGACCTATGGCTACCGACAGCAACGCCGCAACCAGGAAGTGAATCAGCGGTGATGTGCGGCGAAAATTTTGTTTTGTGTAGGTAGGAATGCCGACTCAGCCTCTCAATTTCGCGGATGTTCACCATCGCCCCTCGACGGCAGCGACATAAAGCTTCGCGGGGCAGGTTGTACTTCCAGTACCGGCGGATGCTAGTGGAAGCACCGCCAAAAAACCGGCCGCTTAGAAAACCGGGACAGACCTATTTCATACTCCGACTATCGTGATGCCTTTCCGCTATATTACAGCCTGACGGCCATTCACCAGCCGGAAAATAGATCTGTCCCGGTTTCACCGATGCCGCCTTGCTTTCGATCCACCTCGCGCTATACTGGATTTTAAGCTTCTCTCGGGCTCTGCCCCCTCCCAGGTTTTACTGGGCTCCGCCCCTTTTCTAAGGCTTTGCCGTTCCTATATGACTGTTGTAAGTCACACAACGGAACTGCGGAGGGAACATGGGCATGGGCAAGAGCGCGGAAAAATCACAGCAAGTATCATGCGACATCTGCCGGCAACGTCCTGCAGCCCTTCAGGTAACGGTTTCACAGGCCGGTCGCAGACGCACCCTCAACGTATGCCAAACGGATTATTTGCGTCTGAGAGCGCGAAGTGCCTCTCCATTCGAATCCCTCTTCGGAAGCGGGTTGCTCTCCGACGATTTCTTTGAGCGACTGGCGCGAGACGAGGACTTCGGCTTCGGCAGTGTCGTCAGTCGGGAGAACGGACGGCCGCAGGACAGTGAATCGGTCGACCTGGGTGACCTGCTTAGCGAGCAGAGCGAGCAGATTCTGCAGCAAGCCGCGGCTACCGCGGTGGAGTGGGGTTCGCAGCTCATCGATACCAGCCACCTGCTTTACGCGCTGGCCGATAACGATGTGGTGCAGGCGCTCCTCGAGCGATACCAGCTATCGGCCAGGGACCTCAAGACCCAGGTTGAGCAACTGACACCCAAAGGTGCGAGCGAACCCAAAACGGGTGGGGCCACAAAGATCGGAGTTTCCCCACGCGTGAAAGCAGCGCTATAGCGCGCCTTCCAGGCGTCGAGAGACCTTGGACACAGCTACATCGGTCCCGAACACCTTCTGATCGGTCTGGCCGAGGAGGAGGGGCTGGCCAGCGACTTGCTGAACCGTTATGGCCTCTCTGCACACAGTCTTCGGCAGAAGACCGTGCAGGTGGTCGGAAAGGGTGCACAGGAGGGGCGGCTACCTGAGCAAAGCGACACGCCCACCCTGGACAAGTACAGTCGGGATCTTACGGCACTGGCTGCCGAGGGCAAGCTGGACCCGGTGATCGGGCGGGCGGCCGAGATCGAGACCGTGATCGAGGTTCTCTCCCGCCGGCGCAAGAACAACCCCGTTCTCATCGGCGAGCCGGGCGTGGGCAAGACCGCGATTGTCGAAGGGCTGGCGCAGCGAATTGTTCAGGATGAAGTGCCGGATCTGCTCAGGAACAAGCGGGTGGTGGAGCTCAACGTCAACTCGCTGGTGGCCGGTTCCCAGTATCGCGGCCAATTCGAGGAGCGGGTCAAGCAGGTGCTCGATGAAATCACGTCCCACGAAAACGACATTGTGTTGTTCATCGACGAGCTGCACACCATTGTCGGCGCCGGATCGACCGGGGGCGAGGGCGGGCTGGACGTCGCCAATACCCTCAAGCCGCAACTGGCGCGTGGCGAATTGCATTTGGTCGGGGCTACCACGCTGGGCGAATACCAGAAGCACATCGAAAAGGACGCCGCGCTGGAGCGGCGGCTGCAACCGGTGTTCGTCGCCGAGCCGACGGTCGACCAGACCATCACTATGCTGAGAGGGCTCAGGGATCGACTGGAGGCACACCACAAGGTCACGATTACCGACGAGGCGATCATCGCCGCCGTGGAGATGGCCGACCGATATGTTACCAACCGATTCCTGCCGGATAAGGCCATCGACCTGATAGATCAGGCGGCTGCTCGGGTACGAATTGGCGGCACGTCGCGGCCGCCGGAGCTCCATGAGCTCGCTGTGCAGCTTGAGCAGCTGCGGCGCGAGCGTGATTACGCATCCAACCGCAAGGATTTCGAACGCGCAAGCAAGTTGGAAGCGAGTATCGAAGAGCACCAGGGCGACTATGACCAACGCCTTGAGGAATGGAACACCACACGGAGTACTGGTGCCAATCAGGTGATCGTCGAGGATGTGGCGCAGATCGTTTCGCGTTTGACCGGAATTCCGGTGGCGGAGCTCACGACCGAGGAGCGCGCCAGGTTGATGGAGATGGAACAGCGTCTACATCAGCGGGTCGTCGGTCAGGACGAGGCGGTGCGTGCCGTATCCGATGCCGTGCGACTGTCTCGCGCCGGGCTCGGCGACCGGCGCCGTCCCATCGCAACCTTCTTCTTCCTCGGTCCCACGGGAGTGGGAAAGACGGAATTGACCAAAGCCCTTGCGGAAACGGTATTTGGCGACGAGGAGGCGATGATCCGTATTGACATGAGCGAGTACATGGAGCGGCACACGGTTGCGCGCCTGATCGGGGCGCCGCCCGGGTACGTCGGGTACGAGGAAGGGGGTCAGCTTACCGAGAGGGTGCGGAGAAAGCCGTACAGCGTCGTTCTACTGGACGAGTTCGAGAAAGCACACATGGACGTCCAGAACGTGCTGCTGCAGGTCTTTGAGGATGGGCGGCTCACTGATGGCAAGGGGCGTGTCGTGGATTTCACCAATACCATCATAATAGCCACGAGCAATATCGGTTCCGATGTCATCCGGGAGAACATCGAGGCCCCGAAGGGCAAGCGCAAGGACGACGCGGAGTTGAAGTCGGAGCTGTTGAACGTGCTTCGGCGTTATCTCCGCCCGGAGTTCATCAATCGTATTGATGAGATCATCGTGTTCCACGCACTCGACCGCGAACAAATCCGTGAGATCGTAGGCCTGCAGCTCGAGCGTGTAAAGCGTATCGCACATGGGCAGGATTTGACGGTGGAGTTTGACGACTCACTCATCGACCATTTGGCCGACGTCGGCTACCGGCCGGAGTTCGGTGCGCGAGAACTTCGTCGCCAGATCCGTTCCCTGATCGAGACGCGCCTAGCGAGTGCCGTATTGCGGGGCGACATAGAAGAAGGTGATAGCCTGCGCTTCGTCTTCGACAAGGATCGAAGTGAGATCCGCTGGGAGAAGGAAGCAAAGGCGCCCGCAACCGAACCGGAGTAACGAAGCCACAGAGACGGCGGACAGGGGGCATGCCATATGTCCAGAGGAAAGCCCCCGAAAGGGGGCGGCGGTAGCAGGTCGCGCCGCATAGGTTCCGCACTCGCTGGACGGTTCCCGGAGACACGCTTTGCCTGGCCGAACATGTCCTACTACCAGCGCTTCGAGCAGATCGTGGCGATAATCCTCACGCTGCTGCTCAGTCTCGTGGTCGCAGTGGCTGTCGTCCATCTGACCTGGCGAATCGTCATGCTGATTGTGTTCGGGGTCGTCGATCCCGCCAACCAATCCGTCTTCCAGGTGGTCTTCGGCATGGTCATGACGTTACTGATTGCCTTGGAATTCAATCATTCCGTGCTGAGTATAGCCGAGCGTCAGAATAGTATCGTGCAGATAAAGACCGTCCTGCTTATTGCGCTCCTCGCCCTGGTTCGAAAATTCATTATCCTGGATGCCACAAAGATCGACCCCATGACCCTGCTGGGGCTGAGCGCGGCGATTCTGGCTCTCGGCGCAATCTACTGGCTGGTGCGCGAGCAGGAGAGCAGGCAGAAGCGCGAAGGGGTGAAGAGGCTAGCGGGAGGGACGTTACGAGAGTGAGGTGCGCACGAACCATGACGCTCGTGATGCTCAATGAGAGTCAACCCGGTTGGGTAGGCCTGTCGCACTCGACCGTCTCGCTGTATCTCGCTGCCTTGCAGCGGGAGCAAATGGAGAAAAGAGCGTGTTTACTCCGAATTCCATTCCCTATCAGCAACAACCTGGCTTTCAGCGAACTTACCTCCAAGGCCGCCTGAGCCTGGGGCTTTTCTCTCCCCTCGAAGCCTTTACTGGCGATATGCCGAGTATGCTCGACCAAGTAAGCTTGGCCGAACGTGCCGAAAAGCTGGGCTTCTCTGCCCTCTGGTTCCGCGACGTGCCGTTACGCGACCCCAGCTTCGGGGATTCGGGCCAGGTGTTCGATCCCTGGGTCTACTTGGGTTTTATGGCAGCACACACCCGTTCGATAGCGCTGGGTACCGCGTCGGTCATCCTGCCAATCCGTAATCCCCTACACACTGCCAAGGCTGCAACGAGTGTCGATCAACTCAGTGGTGGCCGTCTGTTACTCGGCGTGGCTTCCGGTGACCGTCCGGTGGAGTTCCCGGCATTCGGTGTCGACCCGGAGCAACGCGGTAGTCTGTTCCGCGAATACCTCAACGTATTTCGCGAGGTTCAGCTCAGCAGTTTCGTGCCTTTGACCTGGTCCGGCGGCACGCTTCAGGGAGCCGATCTGATTCCCAAGCCAACCACAGCGGAAATTCCATTCTTCGTGACCGGCCATAGCCGCCAGACGCTGGAGTGGATCGCCCGCTACAGTCATGGGTGGATCAGTTATCCGCGCCCCCCGAGGGCTCAGCAGGTGGTTGTCGAGAGCTGGCGAACGGCGGTTCGTGATGAATGTGGCGAGCTGTTCAAACCCTTTACTCAGTCACTTTACCTCGACCTGACAGATAACCCGCAGACACCACCACGGCCGATCCACTTGGGGTATCAACTGGGACGGCATCACCTTATTGCGCTGCTTCACAGTTTGCAGGAGATCGGCGTTAACCATGTGATCATCAACTTGAAATACGGCCGACGCCCCGCCGGTGAGGTCATTGAGGAAATCGGCCAATTCGTTTTACCTGACTTCGTCATGTCGCCATAAGCCGGTAAAGTACCGTACGGAGGAGGCCCTCGCCAGGTGGTCAATACCTAACCGAAGAAGGCTAGGGTGCGAACCTCGATACTTTCTCGCGGCGGGGCTCCTGGCGGCGTATGGGGGTCCTGGAAGGCGGTATGGGGGGTGAAGCGGGCTCGACCGTCGTGACGGGAGTCATATCCTTTGATCAGCAAGGCTTCGTCACGGCGCATGTCCGGAAAATAGTACCAGCGCTGGCGCGGATTGTAGGCCAGGTGATAGATCTCACCGACACGATCCGGGTAGACCAGGTCGGTGGCCAGCAGGTCATCGGGGTCGAGCGTCGATGCGTCCAGCAGGGCCAGCGGCGAACGCTTGACGGGCCCGTTTATCGGGCGCCAGAGGTTGATCTGAGCCACCGGCACCGTTGCCAGCGCGTCGGCCTGATCCCTGCCCAGCACTTCGCGGATACGCTCAGGGCCCGAGCGCTCGGTGTAGTCGTTATGCACACGGCTGGCCGGGCCGCGAATACCCCGTTGCTCGGCATCGCTACGCCGGGTGTGGTCGAAGATGACGACCCGGCTCGCGCCCGTCAGCTCCTTGATCAAGTCCTCGACCTCGGCATAGTAAATGTTTTCCACCGACGTATCGTCGTAAAGGTCGTCGACCACCGTATCCCGCCGATGAAGTTCGAACCCCTGCTTGTCCAGAGCAAGGCTGTCTACCAACGGTCGGCCATTGTATATCGTGACTTCGCGCTCCTCCTGCTCGGCAAAGTAGTGTGGCTCGCTATCACCGGTCAGAGCCTCGGTATGCACATAGGGTTTCGCGTCGTGCTTGGCCAGGTAGGTGAGCGTCGTGGTGATGCTGGCGGGCATGTCAGTCGTGCGCTGCAAGAAACACCTCCCGATCTGCTGAGCGCATCCAGGGTGGTTTTATCGTGGAGGCGCGAGAGCTTGTGTAGGATTCTTCACTACCAAGTGTAGACCATTAAACGGGAACTTTCCCTGCCTTGGACCTGTTCTTTGGTCAGATGTTACGTCGTGCCGCAATAGCGCACAGGGTCACCTTCGCGTAGTGAGCTATAGTGTTAATCGTGCTCCACTCAGTATTTTTTCAACCAGTTAACATGAGGTCATTATGACCGAGTCGACCCACAATCCGAACGATCAGCCGGCCTCAACCGATACTGTGTATGGAATGCCGGCCTATGCCGATCGGGCTGCGGCCGTGAACGAAGTGCATGCGCGCCCACACCTCATGATTCAAGCCCCGAGGGAGATGTTGCAGTTCGCTTTCATGACCGGAGGAGATCTGACTAAGGATAAGTTGGCGATGAATGAGTTGTCTGGTCGTTTCGGCGTGGCTGAGCCTGACCAATCTTCGCCATTTCACGGCTTGGCCTGGGACGACGGAGACCTGCATTGTGAAAAACACTCGGA
Organism: Billgrantia lactosivorans; assembly: GCF_003254665.1. Lineage (GTDB taxonomy): Bacteria > Pseudomonadota > Gammaproteobacteria > Pseudomonadales > Halomonadaceae > Halomonas > Halomonas lactosivorans. The sequence continues at coordinate 37,416 of NZ_QHGY01000012.1, forward strand.
GTATTCGACGTATCTGTGGTGTGCCGAGCTTGACCCCGAAACCGGAGAACCAGGCGGCGAGAATCCGTTCAAGCATGGGTTCATCCCTCCCGGCCCGGTGGTGTCGGGCGTGCGTCTGACGTTTCTTCCATGGACTTCAGAAACTGAGAAGGAGGTAGATCGCTTCGATCGTTCTAGCCTTTGTTACTCGCTGGTAGAAAGTGGGAACGCTGCCATCCTGACCGATTTTCGACAGGATGACGACGGCCTGACGCACATCCTGATCCTTGCGCATGATTTAAAGCCTGCGCGAGCGGGTGCGCTGGCGCAACGTCTTCTGGAGATCGAGACCTATCGGACCTTGGCCTTATTGTCGTTGCCGTTGACAAGATCAATGACGACGGAGCTGCGCAGCATGGAGTCACGACTTGCAATGATTACGGATGAGATGGCTACGAACTCGGAAGCGCGGCGTGACAACCACCTCCTTCTGTCAGAATTGACCAGTCTGGCTGCAAAATTGGAGGCCTGCGTTGCTGCGAATCTCTATCGATTTGGCGCCAGTCGGGCTTACTACGAGATCGTTGAAGAGAGGTTGGCAGCGCTATTGGAAGAGGGGGTGTCCGGATATTTCACCTGGCGGGATTTCCTTCAACGTCGCATTGCTCCTGCGATGCGAACCTGCCTTTCGGTAAAAGAACGCCAGGCCAATCTCTCCGACAAGCTGACACGAGACATCTCACTGCTGCGCTCTTGGATCGATGTCGAACTGGAACGTCAGAATCGGGACTTGCTGGAGTCGATGAACAACCGAGTCAAGCTGCAATTACGTCTTCAGCAAACGGTTGAAGGCCTGTCTGTGGCAGCAATTTCATATTACGTCGTGAGTCTTTCAGGCTATTTCTTGAAAGGTATCCCGTACATTTACGATGTTGTCGCACCGGTGATGGCGGTATTGGTGCCCGTCGTGATGCTGTCGATCTGGTGGAAAGTTCGTCGGGTCAGACATGCCCACGACGATTCCTCGGCGTTGGAAAAGTCTTACTGACGATCTGGCGGCTTGAAGCGCGGAATAAGGCGGTCGGTAATCGTGGAGTGTCCGTCTCCGGATGCGACCATTTACGGGACTCCTCCCGCTAGCTCTTCGCCGAAGCCGGCTACACGCCCCCGCTTACCGAACAACTGAGCCTCACACCTTGTCTGGCCCTGGACTGGAGCGAGCAGCGCACCGAGGATTTCCAGAAAAAGGCGGCAGCGAGGCCCTGAATGCAGAAGATGAGCACAACCGGGTGGGCACCACCACGCTCGGCCTGCGGGTGACTGCCGTCACCCATTCCTTTTTGTGACCATTAAGCCGCAGAAACACATTCGTTTCGGAACAATTCATTTAACCCGACTTGTGTTATTGTGATCAGCCACTGTCCCTCGGTGGTGTCCAAGCCGGTGCTTCGTCCTCGGTTCGCCTTGCGTCTTCCCGCATGGCGTGCCCCAACGACTCTTCGAGCTTCATGAACAACTCCCCGTAGCGCGGGCTGAAGTGGATGCCTTCTTCAATGTTGCGCCAGGCGTTAAACAGTTGGTCTTCGTTGGCTTTTTCGCTGCCGATAAAGGAGTCGGTCATCCGGCGGGCGCGTTGTGGGTGGACGCCCATGGCGGTGAGGGCCTCGCCGCCGAGTTTCAGGGCGGAGTAATAGGTCTCGCTCACTACGTCGTCGGCACCGGCTTCACGTAACTCGTAACCATGGCCGCGGTCGAAGGCGCGGGCCAGTATCCAGACCTCCGGGTAAAGCTGTTTGACGTGGCGTACCAGGCTCACGGCCCGGTCGCGGTCATCGATGGCGACGACCAGCAGGCGTGCCTCGGCAATGCCGGCGGTTTCCAGTAGCTGGATGCGGGTGGCGTCGCCAAAGTAACTTTTCAGTTGGATCCGGCGCAGATTTTCGATCTGATCCAGAGCATGGTCCAGGGCCACGCTGGGAATGTTGTTGGCGCGAAGCAAACGACAGACGATCTGCCCGAAGCGGCCGACCCCGGCCACGATCACCGGCGCCTGCTCTTCTATCTCATCCGGCTCCGCTTCTTCGTTGGAGACCTTCTGATAGCGCGGCAGCACCACCCGGTCATAGACAATGAACAACAGCGGCGTCAGGAACATGGACAGGGCCACCACCAGTGACAGGACCTGGGCGGTGTCCGCAGGAATCACCCGGTTCTGGGTGCTGTAGGTCAGCAGGACAAAGCCGAACTCACCGGCTTGGGCCAGCCCGAGGGTGAACAGCCAGCCTTCGCTGTCGCGGATGCCGAATGCGAAGGCCAGGCCAACCAGAATCAGCGCCTTGCCCACGATAACCGCCAGGGCGAGAAGAAGGACCGTATCCCAGGCATCCGCCAGCACCCCGAAATTGATCCCCGCGCCCACGGTAATGAAGAACAGTCCCAGCAGTAGCCCCTTGAACGGTTCGATATTGGCTTCCAGCTCGTGCCGGAATTCGCTGTTGGCCAGGACCACGCCGGCCAGGAAAGCGCCGAGCGCCGGCGACAGATTCACCAGGCTCATGAGTGCCGCGATGCCGATAATCAGCATCAGGGAGGTGGCGGTGAACACTTCCCGCATGCCGGACTGCACCACGTAGCGGAACAGCGGTCGGCTCAGGTAATGGCCGCAGACAATCACCAGCACGATCGCACCGACAACCACCAGCCCATGCGCCCAGCCCGGCAGGTTCTCAACCAGGCTCAGGCTGCTGTGCCCGTGCTCTGCGTCGGTACCGGAGATTTCCGACACGGCCAGCAGCGGGATGACGGCCAGCATGGGAATCACCGCGATGTCCTGGAACAGCAGCACTGAGAAGGCACTTCGGCCGCCTTCGGTCTTGACCAGGCCCTTTTCGGTCAGCGTCTGCAGGACGATCGCGGTTGAGGAGAGGGAGAAGAGAAACCCCACCGCCAGGGCTGTTTGCCAGGGCAGGCCCAGGGACCAGGCAAAACCGGTGGCGGCGGCGGCGGTCAGTGTGACCTGCAGGCCGCCGAGACCGAGCAGACGGACCCGCATGGCCCAGAGGGTTTTGGGGTCAAGCTCCATCCCCACCAGGAACAGCATCATGACCACGCCGAACTCGGCAAAATGCTGAACGGTGACGGTCTCCTGGCCCACCAGTCCGGTCACCGGCCCTATGACCACACCGGCCACCAGGTAACCGAGTACCGACCCCAGCCCGAACCGCCTGGCCAGTGGCACCGCGATCACCGCCGCCACCAGGTAAATAAACGCCTGAACAAAGTAGTCTGTCATCAGAGTGGTCAGTCATGTCCGTGGGCCGAAAATCGGATAACCGTTCATCCAACCTTAGTCCAACGGCTGAATTCCGCTTCCGGTTTCGAAAACGGGGGTGACCTTCTCCCTGGCGTGGGTCCGTCACCGACACGAGACAAAGCCGCCGGCGCTCCCCAAGCACCGGCGGCTTTTTCATTTCAAAAGGCTGAAATCTTACGCCTCGATCCACACCTCGTCGCCCTTGAAGCTCACCTTCCAGGTGCGAAGCGCTACGCTTTCGTCTTCCAGGCACTGGCCGTCTTCCAGGCGGAAGTGCTGCTTGTAGATCGGCGAGGCGACGACGGGCTGGCCCTTGAGGTCGCCGACGATACCGCGGGCAATCACGTTGGCGCTGGAGAAGGGGTCGTGGTGGTCCAGGGCGTAGAGCTCCTGCGCCTGGCCGGGCAAGTAGAAGAGGGCGACCTGGGCCGGGCCTTGCGGGGTTTCCACCCAGGCGGCGACGCCGGAGAAGGGCACCAGGTCGGCGCGGGAGCAGAGGGTTTGCCAGGTCTGGGTCATGGTCTTGGCTGCTGCGTTGGCGAGTGTCATAAGGTGATTCCTAGCAATGGTATCGGGAAATCGGCGAGCGAGTGCCGCGTAACGGCGCGATTCGCTCGCCCATTTCCATCAGGCCGGGCGGAGTTGGCCGCGCTCGGTGGTGTATATGATGTCCGGGTCCGGGCGGGCGTCGTTGACGAAGCTGCGGAAGCGCTTGAGTTTCTCCGGGTCGCTGATGGCGTTGGCCCATTCGCACTCGTAGGTGTCGACCACGGCCTGCATCTGCCTATCGAGTTCTTCGCCGATGCCGAGGCTGTCCTCGAGGATCACCTGCTTGAGGTAGTCCAGGCCGCCTTCCAGGTTCTCGCGCCACACCGAGGTGCGCTGCAGGCGGTCGGCGGTGCGGATGTAGAACATCAGGAAGCGGTCGATGATGCGGTAGAGCTGCTCGTCGTCGAGATCGGTGGCGAAGAGTTCGGCGTGGCGCGGGCGCATGCCGCCGTTGCCGCACACGTACAGGTTCCATCCGTTCTCGGTGGCGATCACGCCTATGTCCTTGCTCTGGGCCTCGGCGCACTCGCGGGTGCAGCCGGAAACGCCGAACTTGATCTTGTGCGGGGCGCGCAGGCCCTTGTAGCGGTGCTCCAGCTGGATCGCCATGCCCACGCTGTCCTGCACGCCGTAACGGCACCAGGTGCTGCCCACGCAGGACTTCACCGTACGCAGCGACTTGCCGTAGGCGTGGCCGGTCTCGAAGCCGGCCTCGATCAGCTCGCCCCAGATCGCCGGCAGATCCTCCAGGCGGGCGCCGAACAGGTCGATGCGCTGGCCGCCGGTCACCTTGGTGTAGAGCTGGTACTTCTGCGCCACCTGGCCCAGCACCACCAGCTTGTCGGGGGTGATCTCGCCGCCCGGCACGCGGGGAACGACGGAGTAGGTGCCGTTCTTCTGCATGTTGGCCATGAAGGTGTCGTTGGTGTCCTGCAGCGGGATGTGGGCCGCGTCGGTGATCGGCTCGTTGAAGCACGAAGCCAGGATCGAGGCCACTGCCGGCTTGCAGATGTCGCAGCCGAGGCCATGGCCGTGTTTATTCACCAGTTCGCTGAAGGTCTTGATGCCCTCCACCCGCACGATGTCGTAGAGCTCCTGGCGGGTGTGGGGGAAATGCTCGCAGATCGACTTGTCGACCTCCACGCCGCGGCTCTCAAGCTCATGGTCCACCAGGTTCTTGAGCAGCGCGGCACAGCCGCCGCAGCCGGTGCTGGCCTTGGTCGCGCCTTTCACCGCGCCGAGGTCCACGGCGCCGGCGTCGATCGAGGCGCACACGTCGCCCTTGGTGACGTTGTGGCACGAGCAGATGGTGGCGGTTTCGGGTAGGGCGTCCGGCCCCAGCGCGGGGGCGGCTTCGCCACCGGCGGGCAGGATCAGCGCAGCCGGGTCCTCGGGCAGCTCGATACGGTTGGCGTAGTACTGCAGCAGGGTGTCGTAGACGCTGTTGTCGCCGACCAGCATGGCCCCGACCACGCGCTTGCCGTCGCTGGAGACCACCAGCTTGCGGTACTGCTGCTTGAGCGGGTCGAGGAAACGGTACTGCCGTGCGCCGGGGGTACGGTCGCCGTGGGCGTCGCCGATGGAGCCCACGTCGACACCCATCAGCTTGAGCTTGGTGCTCATGTCGGCGCCGGCGAAGGTGGTACCGCCTTCGAGCAGGGTGGAGGCGGCGGCCTTGGCCATCTGGTAGCCGGGGGCGACCAGGCCGAAGATGCTGTTGTTCCACAGCGCGACCTCACCCACGGCGAGAATCGCCGGGTCGCTGGTCAGGCAGTTGTCGTCGATCACCACGCCGCCGCGCTCGCCGATCTCCAGGCCGCAGCCGCGGGCCAGCTCGTCGCGGGGGCGAATGCCGGCGGAGAAGACGATGAGGTCGGTTTCCAGCACCTTGTCGTCCTGGAACACCATGCGGTGGCGGCTGGCCTCGCCGTCGACGATCTCCTGGGTGGCGCGACCGGTAAGCACCTGCACGCCCAGCGCCTCGATCTTCTCGCGCAGCAGCTCGCCCCCTTCGCTGTCCACCTGCATCGGCATCAGCCGTGGGGCGAACTCCACCACGGCGGTGTCGAGGTTGAGCCCGCGCAGGGCGTTGGCGGCTTCCAGGCCGAGCAGGCCGCCGCCCACCACCACGCCGGTGGCGGCGGTCTTGGCCGCTTCACGGATGGCGTCGAGGTCTTCCAAGGTGCGGTAGACTAGGCAGCCTTCGCGCTCGTTGCCGGGAATCGGCGGTACGAAGGGGTAGGAGCCGGTGGCCAGCACCAGGCGGTCGTAGGCGTAGCGGCCCTGGGGGGTGACCACCTCACCCTTGTCTCGGTCGATGGCGGTGACGGCTTCGTGCAGGCGCAGTTCGATGCCGTGCTCGGCGTAGTACGCGCTGGTGGAGAGCGCCAGCGAGGCGGCATCGCGGCCGCTGAAGTATTCGGAGAGGTGCACGCGGTCGTAGGCCAGGTGGCGCTCCTCGCCGAACACGGTGACGGCGTAGCGCTCGGTGGCGCCCTGTTCGACCAGCTGCTCGACCAGGTGGTGGCCGACCATGCCGTTGCCGATGACGATCAGTTGCGGTTTCGCGGGCGTGTTCATGCGGCCTCCTTGGCGGGGCGTTGCGGTGATTCGTTCGAAGCGTCGTCGAGCAGGAGTTGGGCGTCGGCGGCGCCGAGCAGCAGCGCGGCGCGGCAGGCGGTGAGGTCGCGGCCCGCCAGGGCCTGCTCGAAGTACCAAGGGCCGGAGGCGGTGTCGGCGTAAAGCACGGCGCCTTCCAGGCGGCCCTCGCGCAGCAGCAGGCGACGGTAGTCGCCCTGCTGGGGATCGCGGTAGCTGAGTATCTCGTGATCGGGTTCGGCTTCGGTGGGGCCGAAGGCGTAGAGCGAGATGCCGCTGACCTTGAGCTTGGTGGCGGTGGGCTGTTCGACGTAGCCCGGTACACCTTCGGCACTGGGGCGGCAGAGCCGCTCGGCCAGCACGTCGACCTGGCGCCAGATCGGCTCGACCAGGCCATAGAGATTGCCTTGGTGCTCGCAGCACTCGCCCAGGGCGTGGATCGCAGGATCGGACGTGGTCAGCCACTCGTCGACGACCACGCCGCGGTTGACCTCGAGCCCGGCAGTGCGGGCAAGCGCCGCGTGGGGCACGATGCCGATGGCCACCACCACGCAGTCGGCGGCGAGCCGTGTGCCGTCGGCCAAGTGCGCGGCGCACACCTGGCCCTCGGCGTCGGCTTCCAGGCGCTCGAGCTGGGCGGTGGTATGGATGTCGAGCCCACGGCCGCGCAGCTCGTTCTCGAGCAGGCGGGCGGCGGTGAGGTCGAGCTGGCGGTTCATCAGGCGGTCGTCGCGCTGCAGCAGGCTTACCTGCATGCCGCGCTTACGCAGGCCCTCCGCCGCTTCCAGGCCGAGCAGGCCGCCACCGATCACCACGGCATTGCGGCCGGTTTCGGCGGCGTGTGCCAGGGCGTCGGCGTCGTTCAGGTCGCGAAACACGTGAACGCCCGGCAGCTCCAGCCCCGGCACTGGTGGGCGGGCCGGATGGGAGCCGGTGGCCAGTACCAGGCGGTCGTAGTCGAGTTCACGGCCGGCATCGGTGGTCAGGCGCCGTGCGCTGCGGTCGATGTTTTCCACGCGCTCGCCCAGTACCAGTTCGATATCGTGTTCGGCGTACCACTCGGCATCGCGCAGGGTAAGGGCCTCGCGTTCCATCTCGCCGGCGAGTAGCGGCGAAAGCAGGATGCGGTTGTAGGCCGGTGCTGCTTCGGCCCCGATGACCGTGATCCTGGCGGAGCGCTCGGGCCGGGCGAGCAGCGCCTCGACCAGGCGATGGCCGGCCATGCCGTTGCCGACGATGACCAGGTGTTCGCGGGATGCCGCTGCGGGATGTCGCTGTCGCATGGCTGGCAGCTCCTCTCGATGCGCTTGCGGGGTAACGGGGCATAAACGCAACGACGCCTCGGCGCGGCCCCGATCGAACTGGGATCGATTCGGGAAGCGCAGAGACGTCGTTGTCGCTTGCAATGTGGTGCGATCGCCATTGATCGCAGGTTGCCTTGCCTGCTTCAAGATCCCGGCCAGAACGCCGAATGGCTGGGCATTTTCCTTTTGTGACAGCGGGTTGGGTGATGGGAAAAGGGCCGGCCGGCGCCTGGCGAGCGCCGGCCGTGCACATCAGTGGTGCGTTGCGGCATCGAAATGCACAGGGCTGTAGCACGCCGCCAGCACGGCGGGATCGAAGCGGCCGCCCTGGGCTTCCAGCTGGCGCACGATGGGGTCGGCGAAGTGCAGGGCGGCCTGCGGCGTGGGGCGCAGCACGTCCGGGCCGTAGAGATGCTGATGAACGGGGGACACGTCGTGAGCGAGGGTGTCGAGGTGGCGAATCGAGCGGTCCAGGTAGGGTGGCAGGGCCAGCCACTCCCGCGCCTGCCGGCGGTGCTCGGGCGAGGCGGCCAACCACACGCCGGCCGCCGTCAGGGCACGCAGCAGGGCGGCCAGGGTGGCGGGGTAGCGCTGCGCCCAGGAGCGCGTCACGCCGAGAGCCTTCTCCGGGTGGCCGGGCCACAGCTGGGCGCCGGTGGCGACCAGCCGGCCCACGCCGCAGTGGCGCGCCAGGGTGCCCCAGGGCTCACCGGCACAGAAGCCGTCGATCTGGCCGTCGCGCAGGGCTTCGACCATGCGCGGCGGCGGCAGGGCGATCAGCTCCACGTCGCGGTCGGGGGCGATGTCGCCCAGCGTCAGCCATTCACGCAGCTGGTAGTGCTGGCAGGAGTAGGGGTAGACCATGGCCAGGCGCGGACGCTGGCCGCCGCCCTGGCCGCGCAGCCAGGTGCCGAGTGCCAGGGCGCTGGCGGCCGGGTCGTCGGTCAGTTCCGCACCGCTGGCCTGGCTCAACGCCGTGGAAAGCGTGAGGGTGTTGCCGTTGCGGCTGAGCAGCAGCGGCGCCAGGGTCTCGCAGGGGGCGCGACCGAGCCCCAGGCTCATGGCCAGCGGCATGGGGGCGAGCATCTGGGCGCCGTCGAGCAGGCCGGCGGCGACCTTGTCGCGCAGGGTGGCCCAGGCGTTCTCCCGTGACAGGCTGACGTCGAGGCCCTGGGCAGCGAAGCATCCCTGCTCGCGGGCGACGATCAGCAGGGCGGCGTCGATCAGCGGGACGAACCCGAGGGTGAGTCGCTCGAGTTCCGGCGAGGCGGCGTGGTGTGGCGGTTGGCTCATGAGCGGGTTCCCCGGTTGTCGGCGGTTCGCCCCTGGGGCGAGAGGGGGTTCAGGCGATCGAGAATGTCGATGACGCTATCGGCGACCTCGGCGATGCGCTGGCCGCGATCCATGGCCAGCTTGCGCAGCATGCGGTAGGCCTGCTCCTCGTCGCAGCCCTGGTGCTTCATCAACAGGCCCTTGGCGCGCTCGATGCGCTTGCGGTCGGCCAGCTGGTTGCGCGCCTTGTCGAGCTCCTGGCGCATGCTGTGGAAGGCGTCGAAGCGGGCGATGGCCACCTCGACGATGGCCTCGACGCGCTCGGGCACCAGGCCGTCCACCACGTAGGCGCTGACGCCGGCCTTGAGCGCGGCCTGAAGCATATCGGAGTCGTGCTGGTCGGCGAAGAACACCACCGGGCGCGGGTTCTCGCGGTTGAGCAGCGCCATGCTCTCGAGGGTGTCGCGGTCGGGGCTCTCCATGTCGATGATCACCACGTCGGGCTGATGGCGCGCGACCATCTCGTTGAGGCTGGCCGGGTTCGAGAGCCGGCAGATGACCCGGTGCCCTTCGGCCATCAGTGCCTCCTCGACCATGGCGGCGCGCACGACCTCGTCGTCGACCAGCAGGATGTTCAGGGGGGATGGTGGTGGCATAGGGTCTCGCTCATGAAAGGCGTGCCAGGGTGTCCTTGCCCAGCGCACTGCAAGAAACGTTCCAGGTTTCGCTTGGCCGGCGATGGCGTGGCGCCTGGCGCTTTCGGCCGGAGGCGCGAGCGAGCCATGCTCGCCCGCCCGGCACCAGGCTGGTGCAAGGGCGGGGCCGGTCGCAGGCGGATGGTGCAGGGCAGCATGCGGGAGCGACGACGGCGAAGGGCATCTGCCTGAATGAAGTTTCTTCTCCTGTGGGTGGCACGCTTCCTGCTTGATGCAGGTCAATACGATTGACAGGGGCGCCACGCGGCGCCCCGAGCGGCAACGACGCCCGCCAACGCCACCCTTCGGGGCCGGCCGCTGGCGGGCGTCGTCGTTTCGCCACCGACAAGACAGGAGATGGAGATGCGCGAGGCCCGAACCACCTGCCCCTACTGCGGCGTCGGCTGTGGCGTGCTGGCCAGCGTCGAGGAGGAGCGGATCGTCGAGGTGCAGGGCGACCCGACGCATCCGGCCAACTTCGGCCGGCTGTGCGTGAAGGGCTCGGCCCTGCACGAGACGCTGGGCAGCCAAGGGCGCCTGACCCAGCCCCGGGTCGATGGGGTCGAGGTCGACTGGGAGACGGCGCTGGCCACGGTGGCCGAGCGGCTGACGGCGGTGCGCGACCGCCACGGTTCGCAGGCGCTGGCCGCCTACCTTTCCGGGCAGCTGCTCACCGAGGACTACTACGTCGCCAACAAGCTGTTCAAGGGCTTTCTCGGCACGCCGCACCTGGATACCAACTCGCGGCTGTGCATGGCCTCGGCGGTGGCGGCCCACAAGCGCGCCTTCGGCGCCGACGCCGTGCCGTGCAGCTACGAGGATCTCGAGGAGGCCGAGCTGGTGGTGCTGGTGGGCTCCAACCTGGCCTGGAACCACCCGGTGCTCTACCAGCGCCTGAAGGTGGCCAAGCAGCGCAACCCGCTGCTGCGGGTGGTGGTGATCGACCCGCGGGTCACCGATACCTGCGAGATCGCCGACCTCTACCTGGGGCTTAAGCCGGGCAGCGACGCGCGCCTGTTCACCGGGCTGCTGGCGTGGATGGCCGAGCGCAACAGGCTCGACCGGGTCTACCTGGAGGCGCATGCCCAGGGCATCGAGGAGGCGCTTGCCGCGGCGCGCGAGCAGGACGCCTCGGTGGAGGCCATCGCCGCCGACTGCGACGTCGATGCCGAGCGCCTGGAGACCTTTTTCTACTGGTTCGCCACCCACCTGCACGTGGTCACGCTGTTCTCCCAGGGGGTGAACCAGTCGAGCAGCGGCACCGACAAGGGCAACGCCATCATCAACTGCCACCTGGCCGGCGGCAAGATCGGCCTGCCCGGGGCGGGGCCGTTCTCGATCACCGGCCAGCCCAACGCCATGGGCGGGCGCGAGGTGGGCGGGCTGGCCAACCAGTTGGCCGCCCACATGGACTACGACACCCCCGGCGCGCGCGACCGGGTCACGCGCTTCTGGGCCACCGAGCGGCTGGTGCCGTGCCTGCCGGAGGCGCCCGGTCACAAGGCGGTGGCGCTGTTCGAGGCGATCGAGCGCGGCGAGGTGCAGGCGCTATGGATCATGGCCACCAACCCGGCGGTGAGCCTGCCGCGGGCCGACCGGGTGCGCGCGGCACTGGCCAAGTGCCCGCTGGTGATCGTCTCCGAGTGCATGGCCGACGCCGACCTGCTGGCCTGCGCCGACATCGTGCTGCCGGCCTCGAGCTGGTCGGAGAAGGACGGCACCGTGACCAACTCCGAGCGGTGCATCTCGCGCCAGCGCGGCCTCCTGCCGCCGCCGGGGGAAGCGCGCCACGACTGGTGGATTGTCTGCGAGGTGGCCAGGCGGCTGGGCTTCGGCGAGGCCTTCGACTATGCCCATCCCTGCGAGATCTTCGACGAGCACGCGCGGCTCTCGGGGTTCGAGAACGGTGAGGGGCCGGGCGAGAGCCCCAGGCTGTTCGACATCTCCGGCCTGGCCGGGCTCGACCGTGGCGCCTACGACGCCCTGGCGCCGATCCAGTGGCCGGTCAACGCCGCCGCCCCCCACGGCACCGCGCGGCTGTTCACCGATGGCCGCTTCGCCACGCCAGACGGCCGTGCCCGCCTGCTGCCGGTGCGCCCGCGCCCGCCGGCCCAGGCGCTGGACGCTGCGCGGCCGCTGCGGCTCAACACCGGGCGCATTCGCGACCAGTGGCACACCATGACCCGCACCGGGCGGGCGCCGCGGCTGATGAATCACCGCGCCGAGCCGTTCATCGAGGTCGCCCCGGAGGACGCCGCCGAGTGGGGCGTGGAGGAGCAGGCGCTGGCCAGGCTGACGGGTGCCGGGGGGCACTACGTCGGCCGGGTGCGGGTGTCGCGCGGGCAGCGCCGCGGCGAGGTGTTCGTACCGATGCACTGGAGCGGCCACTTCAGCGGCTCGGCACGCATGGGCGAGCTGCTCGAGGCGCATCTCGACCCGTTTTCCGGCCAGCCGGAGTCCAAGCACGGCGCTGTTTCGCTGGAGCCGCTGCCGCTGGACTGGGAGGCCACGCTGCTGGTGGCCGACGACCTGGGCGTGGCGGAGACGACCTGGTGTGACGAGAGCCGCTACTGGGCGCGCATCCCTCTGGCTGACTGCCAGCGCTGGCAACTGGCCGGCGATGAGCCGGGCGCCTGCGCCGGGATGGAAAAAGTCGAGCGCGACTGGCTGGCCTGGCTCGAGGCGAGGCTGCCGGTGGCGCCGACGTTGTGGTGCAGCGACCCCGCCAGCGGCCGCCTGCGCGCCGCCGGGGTCGATGAGCGCGGACGCCTGCGCTGGTGGTTCATGTCGGGGCCACCACGGGAGCTGCCGAACCTCGCCTGGCTCGCCGAGCGCTTCGGCGAGGCCGCCAGAAGCGAGGGCGTGACCGCCGCACAGCGACGGCGCCTGCTGGCCGGCTGCGACGACGGCGCCGCCAACCAGGGGCCGGTGGTGTGCAGCTGCCATCAGGTGGGCCAACGCGCTATCCTAGGAGCCATCCGTGAAGGCGACGACAGCGTCGAGGCGCTGGGCGCCAGGCTGGCCTGTGGCACCCAGTGCGGAAGCTGCATTCCCGAGCTGAAATCGTTGATCGAAGAGGAGAAGGCCCATGCGGGCGCTGAGCCAACTGAAGTCACTGCTGTCGCCTGAGCTGCTCCGCCGGGCGACGCTGCCCAGGGCGCTGGGGCAGGCCGCCTTCTCGCGGCTGCACGGCCTGGGGCACATCGTGCGCTCGCCGTTCGGCCGCTCCACCCGCGTCGAGCTGCCCACCCTGACCCTGGACGGCGAGTGCCGCCCCGGGCGGGTCTACCTGGTGGGGGCGGGCAGCGGCGACGTCGAGCTGCTCACGCTCAAGGCCGCGCGGTTGCTGCAGCAGGCCGACGCGGTGGTCTACGACCGCCTGGTGGGCGATGACGTGCTGGCGCTGATTCCCGCCGGCCACGAGCGCTACTACGTGGGCAAGGCGCGCGGCCACCACAGCGTGCCCCAGGCCGAGATCGGCGCGCTGCTGGTCTCGCTTGCCCGGCAGGGCAAGTCGGTGGTGCGCCTCAAGGGCGGCGACCCCGGCGTGTTCGGGCGCATGGGCGAGGAGCTGGCCGCACTGGCCGAGGGCGGCGTCGAGGCCGAGATCGTGCCGGGCATCACCGCCGCCTCGGCCGCTGCCGCCGGCATGGGCATCCCGCTCACCGACCGCGCCCACGCCCAGCAGCTGCGCTTCGTCACCGCCCAGCTGTGCCGCAAGGGCGGCGAGCCCGACTGGGCCGAGCTGGCGCGCACCGACGAGACGCTGATCTTCTACATGGGCCTGAACAAGGTCAAGGCCATCTGCCACGGCCTGCGTCGGGCCGGCCTGCCCGACGACTGGCCGATCATGCTGGTGGCCAACGCCAGCCTGCCGGAACAGGCCTCGCGGGTCGGCACCCTGGCCGACATGCCGGACCAGCTCGCCGCCACGCCGCTGCCGTCGCCGTGCCTGATCGTGGTGGGCAGCGTGGTGCGCATGGTCGCGACCAGCCCGGCCGCTGCCCCGTCTGCCCAGACCAAGGGCCACATGCACCAAGATTGAGCGACGACACGCCGGGATGCACCGGCGTGGCCGATCTCGCCCGGACATAGTGCCTCTCCGACCCTCGGTCGTCGAATCCCGATGGCTGGCGGCATCGCTTGAGCCCCCCGCGGTTGCCTTCCGCTGGCTTCCTTGTCGCAGTTGCCAATGAGTTGGCACGCAACGTGCTTGTTCATGGCAGGGCTCTGCTGCCAATGCAGGCGGGCCGGCGGGATCAACGACGATCGCCGCTGCCATTCTTCGCAGGCCCACGACAACGCGACGAACACAGGCAAGGGCGCCTGAAGCTGCACGCCGGCTTCAGGCGCCCTTGCGTTTGTCACGTCAGCCACGAGACGAGAGGCGCCACGCGCGTAAACAACGCTATGTCCTATCTGCTTCCTTCCGAGTTCGCGACCAAGATGGTGGATGCCGGCGAGTCCAAGCTCCACATGGCCACCCGGGACGTCCTGATCCGCGCCTTCATGGCGGGGGCCATCCTGGCCCTGGCCGCGGTCTTCGCGGTGACCATCACGGTCGAGACCGGTTCGGCCATCCTCGGGGCCGCGCTGTTTCCGGTCGGCTTCTGCATGCTCTACCTGATGGGCTTCGACCTGCTGACCGGGGTCTTCGTGCTGACGCCGCTGGCCTGGCTGGACCGCCGCCCCGGGGTCACCATCGAGAGGATCCTGGTCCACTGGGGCAAGGTCTTCTGCGGCAACCTGGCCGGTGCCCTGACCGTGGCGGTGCTGATGGCGATCGTCTTCACCTACGGCTTCTCCACACCGCCGGACGAGGTGGGGCAGAAGATTGCCGGCATCGGCCATGCCCGTACCGTGGGCTACAAGGAGTTCGGCGCGGCCGGCATGCTGACCATCCTGATCCGCGGCATCCTGTGCAACTGGATGGTCTCGCTCGGCGTGGTCGGGGCGATGATCTCGACCACGGTGGGCGGCAAGGTGATCGCCATGTGGATGCCGATCATGGTGTTCTTCTTCATGGGCTTCGAGCACTCCATCGTCAACATGTTCCTGTTCCCCTCGGCGATGATGATGGGCGGCGGCTTCTCGATCGCGGATTACCTGATCTGGAACGAGATCCCGGTGGTGGTCGGCAACCTGATCGGTGGGCTCTCGCTGACCGGGCTGACGCTCTACGCCACCCACGTGCGCACCGCGCCGCTGCGCGACATCTGAGATGTCGGCCTTCCAGCCTGGCGGGTCGCTGCGGGTGTCGCTGGGCCAGTGTTCGGAGGCGGGGCGCAAGGCGGTCAACCAGGACTTCCACGGCGCCTACGTACCGCGTGAGCCGGAGCTCTCGCGCAAGGGCATCGTGGTGGCGCTGGCCGACGGCATCAGCAGCAGCGCGGTGAGTCGGATCGCCAGCGAAGCGGCGGTCAGGAGTTTCATCGAGGACTACTACTGCACCGCCGAGAGCTGGACGGTGAAGACCGCCGCCCAGCGGGTGCTGACGGCGGCCAACTCCTGGCTGCATGCCCAGACCCGGCGCAGCGAATACCGCTGGGACAAGGATCGCGGCTACGTCTGCACCTTCACCGCGCTGGTGCTGAAGTCGCGTACGGCACACGTCTTTCATGTCGGCGATGCACGGCTCTATCGCCTGGGCGCTCAGGGTGGCCTCGAGCCGCTGACCCGCGAGCATCGCGTCCGGGCGACGCCGGACAGCTACTACCTCGGCCGGGCGATGGGCGCCAGCGAGCAGCTCGAGATCGACTACCTGGCCCTGCCGGTGGAGGCGGGTGAGCGCTTCCTGCTGATGACCGATGGCGTATACGAGCACCTGGGCGAATCGCGCATGCAGGCGATTCTCGCCGAGCACGAGGCGGACCTGAACGCCGCCGCCCGCGCCCTGGTGCAGGCAGCCTTCGATGCGGGCAGCGACGACAACCTGACGGTGCAGGTGGTGCGGGTGGAGGAAGTGCCGCTGGGTCAGGCCGGGGAGATCTATTCGGGCGAGGCGAGACTGCCGTTCCCGCCGCAACTCTCGCCACGCATGTCCCTCGACGGCTATCGCATCCTGCGCCAGCTCCACGCCAGCGCGCGCAGCCATGCCTACCTGGCCGTGGACACGGAAACCGCGGAGAAGGTCGTCATCAAGACCCTGGCGACCGAGCTGCGCGAGGATCCGGGACACGTCGAGCGCTTTCTGCTGGAGGAGTGGATCGCCCGGCGCATCGCCAGTCCCCACGTGGTCAAGGCGCATCGCTCGGTGCGCCCCCGCCGTTACCTCTACAGCGTGACCGAGTACCTCGAGGGGCGCACGCTCGCCCAGTGGTTGCGCGACGAGCCGCGCCCGGAGCTGGAGACGGTGCGTGACCTCGTCGGGCAGATCGCCCGCGGCCTGCGTGCCTTCCATCGCCTGGAGATGGTGCACCAGGACCTGCGGCCGCAGAACGTCATGGTCGACGCCGCGGGCCACGCGACCCTCATCGACTTCGGCTCGGTGCGCGTGGCCGGCATCGCCGAAGCCCGGCCGGGGCAGGCCAACGACCCGCTGGGCACGGCCGCCTATACGGCACCGGAGTGCTTCCTCGGTGAGCCGTCCACGCCGCGCTCGGATCAGTTCTCGCTGGCGGTGATCGCCTATCATGCCCTCACCGGGGCGTTGCCCTACGGCACCGAGGTGGCCGGGTCGCGCACCCGGGCGGCCCAGCGTCGCCTCCGCTATCGCTCGGCGCTGACGCACAACCGCGACCTGCCTGGCTGGCTCGACGAGGTGCTCAGGAAGGCGCTGCATCCCAGGCCCGAACGGCGCTTCGAGGCGCTCTCCGAGTTCGTCCACGAGCTGCGCCAGCCCAGCCCCGTGTTTGTGCAGAAGCGTCGTCCGCCGCTGATCGAGCGCGATCCCGTGCGCTTCTGGCAGGGGCTTGCCGCACTGCTGGCGCTTCTGGTGCTCGCGCTGCTGCTCGAATGAGTTTCGTCGCGCCGGTTGCCGCTGGGCCCGCGAACCGAGCGGGCGAAGTTCCGCGGCGTGAGCCGCCTCTTCGACATCTGCTAGGCTGACTCCTGCGGGCGCCTGGAATGGCGCGATGCGGCAAATGCCGCGGCTGGCAAGGAGCTCCCATGGCCGACAAGGAGGAGAGCGGCACCGAAACGCTTTCGCGCTACACCCGGCGCGTGATGATCGCCATCGGGCTCGTGGCCCTCGTGGCGGTATTGCTGTACTTCGCCAGCAAGCTCATCCATGTGCTGCTGCTGGTCTTCGCCGGCATCTTGACGGCCGTGGCCATCGATGGGGTGGTGCGGCTGTGCCGACGCTTCTTGCCGATCGGCCGACGCTGGGCGCTGGTCACGGCGCTGCTGCTGATCTGCCTGGTGCTGGGCGGGCTGGGTGCGCTGATCGGCCCGCGCCTGGCGGAGCAGCTACCGCAGCTCGTCCAGCAGCTCCCGGAGGCCATTCGTCGCCTCATGGCAGCGGTTCAGGGGCTGCCCGGCGTCGAGGCGGCCCTGCAGCAGTTCGACGACCCCGCAAGCCTGGTCGGACAGCCCGTGCTGGACCGCCTGTCCACCGCCATCTCCACCACTTTCGGTGCGCTCACGAATTTCCTGCTGGTCCTCTTGATCGGCTTCTACCTGGTTCTCAGCCCGCGCCAGTACCTGAGCCGGCTGGTGCTGCTGTGCCCGCCCGCTCGGCGCGAACGACTGCATCAGGTGCTGAGCCTGCAGGGGCGCTCGCTGCGGCTGTGGCTGGTGAGCCGGCTGATCTCCATGCTGTTCGTCGGTGTCGGCGTTGCCCTCGGCTTGGTGATCATGGGCGTGCCGATGGCGGGCGCGCTGGGGCTGATCGCGGGTCTGCTCTCTTTCATCCCGTACCTGGGGCCGATCCTCGGCGCCATCCCGACGATACTGATCGCCTTTCTCGAAGCGCCCGTGCTGGCTCTCTATGCCATCGGACTCTACGTGATCATCGAGACGCTGGAGTCGAACATCGTCATGCCGCTGGCGGCCAGGGAGATGGTCAGCCTGCCGCCGGCCTTTACCGTGGTGGTCCAGCTCGCCGGTGCGGCGGTGGCGGGGGTGGCCGGGGTCATGCTGGCGACGCCCATTGCGGTGGTGGCGGTCGTCGCCGTGCAGATGCTCTATATCGAGGACGTGCTCGGCGACCGGGTCGACGTGCTGGGGCAGCGCGAGTGAACGCCGGAAAGGGCCGGGCCCGCCGACACGGGCCCGGCGGGGGATTACGCGAGGTGGGCCAGCACGGTATCGACGCTGCTCTTGTCGACCACGCCGCGCTCGGTGTCGATGCCCACGTAAGTCACCACGCCGTCCTCGGCGATCAGCGCGAAGCGAAGGCTGCGCACGCCCATGCCGGCACCGCTGGCGTCCTTCTCCATGCCCAGGGCGCGGGTCAGCTCGGCGTTGCCGTCGGCCAGCATCAGGATCGCCTCGGCGTTCTGATCCTTCTGCCAGGCACGCATGACGAAGGCGTCGTTGACCGCCATGCAGGCCAGGGTGTCGGCCTTCTCCAGCACCTTGTCGGCCTTGATCACGAAGCCCGGCATGTGGGTGTTGGAGCAGCCGGGGGTGAAGGCGCCGGGCACGCCGAACAGCACCACGCGCTTGCCGGCGAACAGTTCGCCCGTGGAGATGTCCTCGGGCCCGTCGGGGCCGTTGGTCTTGAGGGTGACGTCGGGAATCTTGTCGCCTACGGAAATGGGCATGGGCGGCTCCATGTGGTGTCTGGGTTAGCGATACTGTAGCGCAGTTTGGCGTCCTGGCACGTAGCCGAGTGTAGCCCGGCTAGCTGCCCTGGTAGGCATCGAAGACTTCCTGGCCGGTCATGTCGCGGGTCTCGTTGGCGAAGCGGTAGTACTCCGGCTTCTGATCGATGAAGATCTGGCTGTCGAAGCTCCACGCCTCGCCGCCGTCGACCAGCCCCACCGGAATGGCGTAGTGGTTGCCGGTCTTGAGGCGGTAGAAGAGATGGGTGCCACAGCGACGGCAGAAGCCGCGTTCGGCCCAGTCCGACGAGGCATAGACCGTGATGTTCTCCTCGCCCTCGATCTCGACGTCGCTGACCGATTCCAGCGCCAGCAGGGGGCCGCCGCCCCAGGTGCGGCACATGCCGCAGTGGCAGGCGCCGACGTTCTGCTTGTTGACTGCCACGGCGACCTTCACTGCGCCGCACAGGCAGCTGCCGCGTGCATTCATGCCATCCTTCATGTCGTGCTCCTCTCGTCGTGGGAGATCGTCGTGGAAGCTGCGGGGGCGACCCGCCCAAGTCAACAGTGTAGTTGCAGGAGCCCCGCCCTTACCGCCTTTGCCCGCCCCCGGTTCACTCCACCGCATGTTCCCGAATCAGCGCGCGCAGCGCCGCGGCGGCGGCCGAGAGGGGATGGCGGGGGCGCAGGACGATGCCCAGCGGACGGCTGACGTCCGGCGTCGTCAGCGGCCGGTATGCGATGCCGTCGGTGGCGATCTGGCGAAAGCTGAGCTGCGGCAGCACGCTGATGCCGAGGCCGGCGGCGACCATGCGCCCCACGGTGGCGATCTGGCTGGCGTCGCACAGGATCGATAGCGGGGCGCCCACCTCGGCCATGATGCGGTCGATGTCCTGGCGCGAGCTGGAGAGCCGGCTGATGCCGATGAAGGGGTGTCCGGCGAGCTGTGCCCACTGCACGCTGCGCTGCTCCAGCAGCGGGTGGCCGCTGGGGCAGACCGCCACGTAGCGATCGACCAGCACCGGTTCGAAGGCCAGTTCCTCGCTGTCGTGTGGCGCCACCGACAGTCCCAGGTCGGCGCGGCCCTCGCGTACCAGCTGGCTGACCTGTTCGGCCAGCACGTCATGCAGGCTCAGGTTGATGCGCGGGTAGCGGGCATGGAAGGCGGCGATGATGCCGGGCAGCAGCCCCGCCGCCAGGGTGGGCAGGGCGGCCACCGTGACCTTGCCGCGTTGCTTGGAGAAGCGCTCCTCGAGATCCTCGAAGGCCTCGGACCAGTCGTGCAGCAGGCGCACCGCCACCGGCAGGAAGGCCTCGCCCTCGGGCGTCAGGCCGAGCTGGCGCGTGGTGCGCGAGAACAGCGCGCCGCCGACGGCTTCCTCCAGCTTGCGCAGGGCGATGGAGATCGCCGGCTGGGAGAGGTGGATGCGTTCGCTGGCCTCGGCCAGGCTGCTCGACTGGGCCACGGCGACGAAGGCACGCAGCTGCTTGATACTGGGTTTCATTTAGAAAGTAAAACACAATTTAAAAACTATTCAATATACAAAATTAACGCCTCGATCCATGCTGTTGCTTGGGGCAGAACCCCAACGCAACTCGACAACAACAAGCCCGCCCGCTGGGCTCAAGGAGCCACTCATGAAGCCAACCGCAAAGACCCTTCTGACCGCCATGACGGCCGGTGCCACTCTGCTCTTCAATGCCGCCAGCGTACAGGCCGACGAGCGCCTCCTGATCGGTTCGACATCCAGCTCCTCGAGCCACTACAGCTATTTCGTCGCGCTCAACCAGATCATCAACGATAACGTCGAGGGAGTGAGTTCCTCGGTAACCGAGACCGGCGCTACCGTCGACAACCTGAAGCGCATGAGCCGCGGCCAGATCGACCTGGGTCTGGTGACGACCAATACCGGCTATCAGGCCGCCGAAGGGCTGGGGGATTTCGAGGGCCGCCCGGTGGAAAGCCAGCTGCTTTGGGTCTACACCATGGCACCCCAGAACGTGGTGGTGCGCGAGGACGCGGATGTCGACAGCCTGGAGGCCCTGGAGGGGGTGCGCTTCAATCCCGGCATTACCGGTTCGGCCACCGAGAGCACCACCGAGGCCGTGATGGAGGCGCTCGGCATCGCTCCCGACTACGTGCGCGGCTCGACCGGCGACGTGGTCGATTCGATCAAGGACGACCGGGTAGCCGGTTATGTGAAATCCGGCGTGGGCGAGAAACTCGACGGCTCGACCATGGACATCGCCACCTCGACCCCGATCCGCGTGCTGTCATTGACCGACGAGCAGGCCGATACGCTGCGCGAGGAGATGAAGGACATCGCCGTGGTCGACATCCCCGAAGGCGCCGGCGATGACATTCCCGCCTATACCACCTGGGCCTTCGGCGTGGCCGTGCATGCCACCCCGGACCTCGACGAGGAGATCGCCTACCAGATCGTCAAGGCCGCCATGGAGGACCAGGAAGTCCAGGCCAATGCCTTCTCGGCCATCGAGGACGCCGATCTCGCCGACATGACCATGAAGGTGGGCACGGTGGCCCTGCATCCCGGTGCGGCCCGCTACTTCGAAGAGCAAGGCGTGGAGATCCCCGACGCACTGCAACCCTGACCAAGCGGCCTATCGGACTTGACATGGATCGGCTGCGAACCCGTTTCTCTCGCAGCGGCCGGTCAAGCCCGACAGGCGGCTAGCGACGCCCGGCCGGGAGGCTGCAAGACATGCGCGAGTATCTGACCAAGGCGCTGGCCCTGACACTGGGCGCCTTCATTCTCTATACCTCGGCGACCGGCGCCTTCGAGAGCCTGGTGCAGCGCGGCATCTTCCTGGCGCTGGTGCTGGTCCTGGGGCTGGTGATCTACCCGCTGGGGGGCGGCCGTCGCTGGCGGCCGCTCGGTCTGGCCGTCGATCTGGTCTTGGCCGCAGGCGTGGTGACGGCCTGCGGCTATGTGGTCGTCAACTATGAGAGGATCCTGGTCGAACTGCCCTGGGCGACGTTCCAGGACTTGTTGATGACCGGCGTGCTGCTGGTGGCGATCCTCGAGATTTCGCGCCGGGCGATCGGCGTGATGTTCCCATTGTTGGTGGTGGCAGGCCTGGCGTATGCCTACTTCGGCAGCGCCATTCCCGGGGCGCTGGGCCATCGCGGCTTCGACGAGGCCTACATCACCGAAACGATCTTTCTCGGTGACCGGGGCGTCTGGGGCATGCTGGTCGGCGTGGCGGCAACGACCATCGCCGCCTTCGTGCTGTTCGGCAGCCTTTTGCTGCACTCCGGCGGCGGCCAGACCTTCATGGATCTGGCGATGCGCATCAGTGGGCGCTCGCCGGGCGGGGCGGCCAAGGTCGCCACGGTAGCCTCGGGTCTGTTCGGCATGGTCAGCGGCAGTGCGGTGGCCAACGTCGCCACCACCGGCAATTTCACCATTCCCATGATGAAGCGCCTGCACTATCCCGCGCCGCTGGCCGCCGGGGTGGAGTCGGTGGCCTCGACCGGCGGCCAGATCGCCCCGCCGATCCTCGGGGCGGCGGCCTTCATCATGGCCGAGCTGATCGGCGAGAGTTACGTGCGCATCGCCGCGGCGGCGCTACTGCCGGCGGTATTGTTCTACCTGGGCGTGTTCGTGACCATCCACTTGATCGCCAAGCGGCGCGGCCTCAAGGTGGTGCCGGACGACGAGATGCCCAGTTGGGTCTCGATCCTGCGCGCCGAACGCCTTGTTCCGATTCTCGGTGCCCTGGGCGGGTTGTTCACCGGGGTGGCGCTGGGGCGTTCGATCCAGACCGCTGCCTTCTATGGCATCCTGATGACGGTGCTGACCTTCGTGCCCTTCGCCTTGCTGGCCCGGATGCCGCTGCGCACGATCGCCGGCAAGCTGCTGGCAGGATTGATGGATGCCGGCAAGGGCATGGTGATCATCGGCGTGCTGCTCGCCGGGGCACAGATCCTGGTGGCAATGATCGGCCTCACCGGCATCGGCGTGACCCTGGCCGGGCTGATCGTGAGCCTCGGCGGCGAGTCGCTGTTCCTGGTTGCACTGATTGTGGGTGGCGTGTGCCTGATTCTGGGCATGGGTATTCCCACTACCGCCGCTTATGTGCTGGTCGCCTCGGTGCTGGCCCCGGCATTGACCAAGATCGGCATCGAGCCACTGATCGCTCATCTGTTCGTATTCTATTTCGCCACCCTCTCGGTGATCACGCCACCGGTCTGTGTGGCGGTATTCGTCGCCTCGGGCATCGCCCAGACTCACTGGCTTCCTTCGGCAGGCGAGGCCGTGCGCCTGGCGGCGGCGATCTACGTGATCCCCTTCCTGCTGTTGATCTATCCGGCCCTGGCCGGCTTCGGCAGCGGCCTGGAGATCGTGCTGGCCAGTTGCCAGGGCGTGGTGTTCGTGTTCGCCTTCGCCGCGCTGATGTCGCGGGTGGCAGTCACCGGCCATCGGCTGCTGGACGTGGCCGGGCTGCTCCTGGTGGTGGGCCTGGCGCTGATCCCCGGCTGGCTGACCACGACCGGGGCTCTGCTGCTGCTGCTGGCGCTCTTCGCCAGGCGTCGCCAGCGCCTGGCAGCGTCACCCCACGAGGATACGCCGCGCGCCCGCGGCATGCCGGCCAAGGAGACGCACTCATGACCTTCCTGTTGGGCAGCGGGGCCGGCTTCTCCGGCGATCGCACCGATGCGGCGATTCCCGTCGTCGCCGAGCTGATTCGCCGCGGCCAGCCCTCCGCGCTGATCTTCGAGACCCTGGGCGAGCGCACCCTGGCGGCAGCCCATCGCGCCCTGCGCGACGACCCCGCGGCGGGTTACGAGCCGCTGTTGGAAGAGCTGCTTACGCCGGTGCTCGACGACTGCCTGACGCATGGCATCGCCATCCTCGGCAACTTCGGCGCGGCCAATCCGGACGGTGCCTGTCGCATCGTGGCCGAGCTGGCCGCCGGCACCGAGCGGGGCAAGGCGAGCATCGGCCGGGTGCAGGGCGACGACATCCGCGCGCGCCTCGGTGAACTGGACCTCGAGCGCTGGGAGGCGGAGAACCGCGAATTGCCCGGCGAGGAGGCGCTGATCTCGGCCAACGTCTATCTCGGCGCGGCGCCCCTGGTCGAGGCCCTCGCGCTCGGCGCTGAGGTGGTGGTCAGCGGCCGGGTGGCCGATCCGGCGCTGTTCCTGGCGCCGCTGATGCATCACTTCGGCTGGGCCTGGGACGACTGGGACCGCCTGGCCGCCGGCATGATGGCCGGCCACCTGGGCGAGTGCGGGGCGCAGGTCACCGGCGGCTATTTCGCCGACCCCGGCTGCAAGGAGGTGCCAGACCTGGCACGGGTCGGCTATCCGATCATCGAGGTGGAGGAGGATGGCCGCCTGGTGGTGACCAAGCCCGCCGGCACCGGTGGCATGGTCACCGCGCGCACGGTCAAGGAGCAGTTGCTCTACGAGGTGCATGACCCGGCCAACTACCTGACCCCCGACGTGGTGGTGGACCTCTCCGCCGTGCGGGTGGAGGAGCTCGGCCGCGACCGGGTGGCGGTAACCGGCATTCGCGGCAAGCCGGCGCCGCAGCGGCTCAAGACCACCGTCTGCTACGAGGGCGGCTGGCAGGGCGAGGCGGAGATCTCCTACGCCGGGCCCAACGCCCTGGCCCGCGCCCGGCTCGCCGCCGAGGTGCTGCGCGAGCGGCTGACGTTCCGGGCGCCGCCGGAGCTGCGCTCGCGGCTGGACATCGTCGGCCACGCCAGCGTATTCGACAGCGATGCCGGCGACCTGCAGCGCACGCTGCCAGGCGGCGTCGGCGGCGACTACCGCCTGCGCCTGGCCGTCGAGCATGCCGAGCGGCGCTGGGTGGAGCGTGCCACCCAGGAGCTGCTGGCGCTCTACTGCGCCGGCCCGGCCGGTGGCGGCGGGGTGCGTCGCCAGTTCCAGCGGCGCGTGTGCACGGCCTCCTACCTGGTCAGACGCGGCGACGTGAACGCCTGCGCCACCCTGTTCGATGCCACTCTTTTCGAGACGAAGATGGCCAGTCAGAGGAGGGCTACCCATGCCGTATCCTGAGCCGAATGTCGCTGGCCCCGTCGGTAGCGCAGAGGTGCCGTTGCATCGCCTGGCCCATGCCCGCGCCGGCGACAAGGGGGAGCGCCTCAACCTGGCGCTGTTCGCCTTTGAGCCGCACCACTACGCGACGCTGGTGGAGGAGGTCACCGAGGCGCGGGTGCTGGCGCTGTTCGCCCACCGCGGCGCCAGCCGCGTGCGCCGCTACCTGATGCCGGGGCTGGCCGGCATGAACCTGGTGATCGACGACGTGTTGCAGGGCGGCGTCAATGGCGCGCTGAACCTGGACGGCCACGGCAAGACGCTCTCCTTCCTGCTGCTGGGCATGACGATCCGACTGCCCGTCGCGTCGGTGGAGTGAGCCCTGACAGGGGGCGGGCAGCGTCTAGTCGGGGTCGTCGGCCACGAAAGCCTGACGGTGGAAGTCGGCCGCCGCCTCGACCTCGGCGAGACCGATGCTGTCCGGCTCGGGGATGGTGCCACCTGCCAGCACGTTCAGTACCGTCCTGACGCCGCGCGACAGCGAGACGAGGTGGTAGCCGCCCTCCAGCACGAAGACCAGGCGCCCCTCACAGTGGCGACGCGCCAGGCCCTGCAGGATGCCGGTCATGGCGGCGAATCCCTCGAAGGAGACGTTGAGTGCCAGGTCGAAAGGGTGTGGATCGAACCCTGCCGAGACCAGGATCAGGTCGGGCTGGAACCAGTCGGCGGCGGGCACGAGTATCTCCTGGAAGGCCTTGAGGTAGGCGCGATCCCCGGCGCCTGCCGGCAGGGGGACGTTGACCGTCGTTCCCTCGCCCAGCCCCGCGCCGATATCTTCCAACTGACCGGACCCGGGGTAGAAGGGCGATGCGCGATGAATGTCGAAGAACAGCACGTCGGGATCGGCGAAGAAGATGTCCTGGGTGCCGTTGCCGTGATGGGCGTCCCAATCCACGATCATCACGCGCTGGCAGCCGAACGCGGCCTGCGCATGCGCCGCGGCGACCGCCGCGTTGTTGAAGAGACAGAAGCCGCGGGCCCGCACCGGCTCGGCATGATGGCCGGGCGGGCGCACCAGTGCGAAGGCGGACTCGGTGTGGCCCTGGAGCACGGCCTCGACCGCCGCGATAGCGGTACCGGCGGCCACCTCGGCGGCATCGACGCTGCCGGGGGAAACCGCGGTGGTGTCGACGTCGAGCCAGGCATTCTTGCCACGCAGTTCGAAGATGTGCTCCAGGTAGGCGCTGGTGTGGACGCGTGCCAGCTGTTCCCGTGTTGCCGCCCGACCCTTCTCGAAGCGCAGGCCGGGCACCGGCTCCATCTCCAGCAGGTGGCGGATGGCGGTGAGCCGCCCGGCGTGTTCCGGATATTTCCAGGGGACGTTGAGCGACGAGAGCAGCCGCCGAATGCGCCGGTCCATGCGGCCGGGCAGGAAAGGAGCATCGCTGTCGGGTTGGTGGATGAGGACGCGCTCGTCGTAGAAAGCGGTCACGCTGTTGGGTTCGGCCACCGGCTGCTCCAGTAGTACGTTGGCAGAGAAGCGTCTGTAACAGCATAGCCGCTCCCGCGCGATCGCGGCCCTGCCTCGCAGGCAGAAGCGCCAGCGCCGCCCGGGTGGGCGGCGCTGGAGGTGGCGATGGTGCGGTCGGTCGAGCGGACGAAGGAACTGCCGCGAAGCCGGACGGCGGCCGGTCCACCCAGGTCGTCAGCGCAGGCTCAGCGCCCCGGCGCCGGCATCTTCGCCCACCGCGTCGCTGTAGGCCTTGGCCTCCTCGGCCTCGACCTCGGGCGAGAAGCGCACCACCAGGGCGCACAGCGAGGCGATGATCACGGCGATGCCGAGATAGAACAGCCCCTGCTGGTAGGAGAGCGACTCGGAGCGGAACAGGAAGCCGGCCGCCACCGCACCGGCGTTGCCGCCGGCGCCGACGATCCCGGCCACCGCCCCCAGCGCCTTCTTGTTGACGAAGGGCACCACGCCGAAGGTGGCGCCTTCGGCCATCTGCACGAACAGGCTGAACACCAGCATGATGCCGATGGCCAGCGTCAGCACGTGCATCTGCGAGAAGAACAGCAGCGCGACGCCTTCGCAGAGCATGGCGATGAACAGCCAGCGCACGCGCCCCTTGAGCCCGCCATTGCGAGCGAAGAGATCGGAGAACACACCCCCCAGGGTGCGGGCGAAGATGTTCATCAGCCCGAACAGGCCGGCGATCATGCCCGCGGTGGCCAGCGTCAGGTCGAAGTTGTCGAAGAAGTAGATGGCGGCGATGTTGTTGATCGTCAGTTCGACGCCGAAGCAGGCGGCATAGACCACGAACAGCGCCCACACGCGGATATCCTTGGCCGCGGTCTTGAAGCTCGCGCCCATGCCGTGCTCGCCATTGGCCTCGGGGAGCTCGCCGCGGGCGCGCAGGTCACTGAAATTGCCGTCGGGGGCGTCCTGGGTGAACAGGTAGTAGCCGATGCCGGCGAAGAACAGCACCACGCCGGGCACGATCATCGCCAGGCGCCAGCCGAGCGCCTCGTTGACGCCGAGCATCAGGATGCCGGAGAAGATCAGCGGCATCAGGATCTGCGTGGTGCCGCCGCCCAGGTTGCCCCAGCCGGCCGAAGTGGCATTCGCGGTGCCGACCACGTTGGGCGCGAACATCACCGAGGTGTGGTACTGGGTGATCACGAAGGAGGCGCCGATGGCACCGATGGCCAGGCGCGCCAGGAAGAAGGTCTCGAAGCTCGAGGCCAGGCCGATGCCCATCACCGGCAGCGAGCCGAGGCAGAGCAGCCAGGTATAGGCCTTGCGCGGCCCGATGCGGTCGCACAGCACGCCCATCACCAGGCGCACCACAATGGTGATCGCCACCGAGGCGATGATGGTGTTGCCGATCTGGGTCTTGGTCAGCCCCAGATCGTCACGCACCACCGCCATCAGCGGGGCGATGCCGAACCAGCCGAAGAAGCAGAGATGGAAGGCGAACCAGGAGAAGTGGAAGGCGCGCATCTGGGGCGTGCGCAGGCTCAGGAGGCGAATGCGGTTCGCCTTGTTGCGAATTTCCATGGGCTGTGACCTCGTACGGATTGTCGATACGTGTTGTTCGCCCTTCTCCGTTGAAGGTCAGGTCCGACGCACTCGTGCTTCCCTAGGGAGCCTGGTCCACGCCTACCCAGCATTGACTTATGTCAAGCAACCTGTTTGCCACATCAGTGGCTTATTCTTTTAAAACATTGGGTTGTGGTTTGATAGGGACAGAGGCGAGTGGCGGGGAGCGCGTGTCGACGTGATAAGAATGGTGCAGTGCCGCAGAACGATGCCCCCTGCTGGTGCCAATAGGGGGCTATCTCCGTTCACGCTGATTCAGTACATGGCCAGCTGCGTGGGGGATCGGTCGCAGCTGAGGAAGGCCGAGTTTTCCAGCCACTCGGGGTCGGGGTAGTAGGCGAACAGGTAGTGGTCCTCCTTGATGCTGTCGATCAGCGGGTAGGTCACTTCCTGGCGCACCGCCGGGCAGCCGTGGCTGCGCCCCAGGCGGCCGGTCTTCTGGATGAAGGACTCGCTGACGTAGTCGGCGCCGTGGATCACGATGGCGCGCTCGTAGGCGAGGTCGTTGACGCCATCCTCCAGCCCTTCCAAGCGCAGCGAATAGCCGTTGCGGCCGTAGTAGCTGTTCAGGGTGCGGAACAGCCCCAGGCTCGACTGGTGGCTCTCGGGCGTGTTGGAGAACAGCGTCGCCTCGGCGTCGCCCGAGCCACGGCCATGGGACACCATCTCCTCGAACAGCAGCCGCTCCTGCGCCAGGTCGAAGACCCACAGGCGCGGCTCGGTGGAAGGACGCGAGAAGTCGATCACCGCCAGCCTTTCGGCATCGGGCTCGGCGCAGGCCAGGGCACTGGCGGCTAGCTCCAGCACTCGGGCGTCGGCGTCCGGGGCGAGGCGAGTCAGGGTCTGGCCCAGTGTCGCGGAAGCGGGCAGCGAGAGCCCGGCCTGGGCCAGGAATTCCCCGGCATGGGCCGGGGAGAGGGCGCCCAGCAGGGAGGCGGCCAGGGTCGGGAGCGAGAGTCGCAGCGTCGGTAGAAAGCGCATCGGCGTGCCTGTGGCGTTGGCATCGCGAGCGCCGGGTGCCGCTCGCGGTAACGAAAAAGGTTGAATAAGGTGAACGGACCCGGCTGGCTGGCAGCCCAGTACCAGGCCCTATTATGAAGGCAGAGGCGAGGATGACCAGACCGGCCATCAACGGAGCAGGAGCCAGAGATGCGGGTAATTACATGGATGGGCATGGTGATGCTGCTGCTTGGCCTCGTGCCGCTGGCCTCGGCAGAGCAGGAGGCCGGGCGGCACGCCGATGCCGGCGGCATCGCGGGCGAACTGACCCGCCTGGTCGGTGCGGAGGAGCAGCGGATACGGGACTTCTACGCCCTGCGTGATCATCGCCCGGCATGGCAGGATGCCGACACCGTGGCGGCGTTCGCCTCGGCGCTGCACACCCTGGAAAGCGATGGGCTGCGTCCGCAGGACTATCGCCCGGACGAGGTGAGGGCCGGGCATCGCGCTGCCTATCAGGACGAGGGCGATCCCGAGACGCAGGCCAGATACGACCTGTTTGCCAGCCGGATGCTGCTGTTGGCACTGGATCATCTGCAGCGCGGCAAGGTCGATCCCGAAGCGCTCGATACCGGCTGGGAGGTGCCGGTGGCGCCCCCCGATTACTCCCTCGAGGCAGTGTCCGATGGCGTGGATCAGCAGAGGTTCGAGGCACTGATCGGTGAAGTGCGGCCGGATTTCGTCCCCTACCAGCGGCTGCGCTCGGGGCTGGCGCGCTATCGCAACATCGAGAAGCTGGGGGGCTGGCCGCGCCTGCCGGAACGCGACAAGGCCTTGCGTCCAGGAGGCGTCGATGCCGATGTCCCACGGCTGCGCGAGCGCCTGGCGGTCATCGGCGAGCTCGAGCTGCTGGTCGCCGACAACGACCTCTTCCCAGTGGGAGAGTTCGAGGCGCCCGACCCGCATCGCTACGATGCCAGCCTCGAGGACGCGGTCAAGCGCTTCCAGCGTCGGCACCTGCTGGAACCGGATGGGATCGTCGGGCGCCAGACCCTGGCGGCCCTCAACGTGCCGGTGGAGCGTCGCATCGACCAGATCCGACTCAACATGGAGCGTGCCCGCTGGCTGCTGCACGGGCTGCCGGAGGCGTTCGTGCTGGTCGACATCGCCGGCTATCGGCTCAGCTACTATCGCCCGGACGGCCAGGTCTGGCGTTCGCGCATCGTGGTGGGTCGGCCCTATCGTCGCACCCCCTCGCTGCGCTCGGAGATCACCCACATGACGGTGAACCCCACCTGGACGATACCGCCCACCATCCGTCGCGAGGATGTGTTGCCCCGGGTGCGGGAGGATCTTGGCTATCTATGGCGCGAAAGGATCCAGGTATTGAGCCCGTCGGGCACGCCCCTCGACCCCTGGGAGATCGACTGGGACAACCCTGGCAACGTCGTTCTGCGCCAGGCGCCGGGGCCGCAGAATGCCCTCGGCCAGCTCGTCATTCGCTTTCCCAACGACCATATGGTCTATCTTCACGACACCCCGTCCCAGGACCTCTTCTCACGCGAGCAGCGCGCCTTCAGCTCCGGCTGCATCCGCGTCGAGAACATTCGCGAGCTGGCCCAGCTGCTGATGGACGACACCCGCAGCGAGCACGACATCGAGGCGCGCATCGCCAGCGGCGAGACGCGCAACGTCTCGCTGGCCAACCGCATGCCGGTCATCATCCACTACTGGACGGTGAATCCTGGTGACGACGGCGAACTCTCGTTCCGCCCCGACATCTACGAGCGCGACGATGCGCTGCTGCGCGCGCTGGATCGCCCGCTGACCCTTTGAGACTCACCGATACCCCTCGGCCTGCAGCCGGAACAGCCGCGCATAGCGGCCGTTCTGGGCCATCAGGCTGTCGTGGTCGCCGCGCTCGATGACCTCGCCGCCGTCGATCACGAGGATCTGGTCGGCGGCGCGTACGGTGGAGAAGCGGTGCGAGATGAGGAGGGTCATCTTGTCGCGGCGGTGTTCGCGGAAGTCGGCGTAGACGGCGGCCTCGGCGGCGGCGTCCATGGCCGCGGTGGGTTCGTCCAGCACCAGGATGTCGGCACTCTCGCGCATGTAGGCGCGGGCGAGGGCGATCTTCTGCCACTGGCCGCCGGAGAGCTCCTGGCCGCCCTTGAACCAGCGGCCGAGCTGGGTGTGGTAGCCGCCGGGCATGGTGCGGATGAACCCGTCGGCCAGGCCGCGCTCGGCCGCCTCCTGCCAGCGCGCCTCGTCGGCGAAGGCCTCGACATCGCCGGCGCCCAGGTTCTCGCCCACCTTGAGCTGGTAGCGCACGAAGTCCTGGAAGATCACGCCGATGCGCCGGCGCAGGGTGGCCAGGTCCCATTCGCGCAGGTCGCTGCCGTCGAGCAGGATGCGCCCCTCGCTGGGCTCGTAGAGGCGGGTGAGCAGCTTGATCAGGGTGGTCTTGCCGGAGCCGTTGGCCCCGACCAGTGCCAGGCTCTGACCTGGCGCCAGGTGCAGCGAGATGTCGCGCAGCGCGGGTGCGTCGGCGCCTGGGTAGGTGAAGCCGACCCGTTCGAAGCGGATGCCGTCGCCCGGCCTGGCGCCTTGGGACAAGGTGCCGCCCTCCGGGGCCACCGGCTGCTCCAGGTACTCGTAGAGGTTGGAGAGGTAGAGGTTGTCCTCGTACATGCCGCTGATCGAGGTGAGGCTGGCGGAGAGCGCCGCCTGGCCCTGCTTGAAGACCATCAGGTACATGGTCATCTCGCCCAGGGTCAGGGTGCCCGAGATGGTCTCCACCACCACCCAGGCATAGGCGGCATAGAAGGCCAGCGTGCCGAGCAGGCCGAGCAGGAAGCCCCACGTCTCGCGGCGCAGCGTCAGGCGCCGGTCCTCGCCGAAGAGGGTGTCGAAGATCTGCCGGTAGCGCTCGAGCAGCAGTCGCTCCAGCCCGAACAGCTTGACCTCCTTGATGCTGTCCTCGCGGGCCAGCACGGTTTCGAGGTACATCTGCATGCGAGTCTGTGGCGAGCGCCAGCGGAACAGGCGAAAGGCGTCGCCTGAGAACTTGGCCTCGGAGACGAACACCGGCAGCGCGCCGACCACCAGTATCAGGATCGCCCAGGGCGAGAACTGCACCAGCAGCACGCCGAAGCTGGCCAGCGAGATGCCGTTCTGCAGCAGCGAGAAGGTCTTGTTGACCAATCCCAGCGGCCGCGTGGAGGCCTCACGCCGGGCCCGGGTGAGCTTGTCGTAGAACTCCGAATCCTCGAACTGGGCGAGCGACAGGGTGCCCGCCTTCTCCAGGATCATGACGTTGACCTTCTGGCCGAGCAGCGCGCGAAGCAGCGACTGCTGCGCCGCGAGCCCCCGCTGGGCCAGGGCGATGGCGGCGATCACCCCGGCCTCCGCCAGCACGTAGCGCATCACCGGCCAGGTGGTGTCGAAGGTCAGGGTGGCGCCGGTGTCGCGGTGATGGGCCATGGCCTCGACCACGGCGTCGACGATCAGCTGGCCGATCCAGGCGGCCACCGCCGGCAGTACCCCGGCGACCAGGGTACAGACCGCGAGCCCCAGGGTGAGGGCGCGAGAGGTCTGCCACACCAGCGTCAGGGCGCGGCGGCTGTAGCGGAACACGCCGAAGAAGGCGGCCAGGCGGCTGCCGTTGGGCGGCGGTGGGGCAGGCGAGGTGCGGTGCATGGGCTGGCTGGGCAAGGGCTGCGTCCAAGAAGCGACGCCCTGCTCGAGGGCAGGGCGTCGCGTGTCGTGCTGGCGGCTGACCTCTGCTCGGTCAGTCGTCTTCGCTTTCTTCGTCGGCCGAGGTCTGGGCCACCACCGGGCCGGCCTGGCCTGAGCGCAGGGTGGCGAGCAGCGGCTCCGCCTCTTGCTGGAAGGCCACCAGGCGCTCGCCGTCGAGGCTCTGGCTCTCCGGCAGCTCGACCTTCATGGCATCGACCGCATTGTTGTCGACGATCACCTCGTAGTGCAGGTGAGGCCCGGTGCTGCGGCCGGTATTGCCCGACAGCGCGATGCGTTCCCCCATCGAGACGCGCTCGCCGCGGTTGACCATGGCGCGCGAGAGGTGCAGGTAGCGCGTGCGATAGCCGTTGTCGTGGCGCACCACGATGTAGCGCCCTGCCACGGGGTGGTTGCCGACCTTCTCGACGCGACCGTCGGCCGGGGCGGTCACGGGGGTGCCGATGGGCATGGCCCAGTCGGTGCCGCGGTGCGGGCTGATGCGACCGGTCACCGGATGCGTGCGGCGCGGGTTGAAGCTGGAGCTCATGCGGTAGCTGCCTTCGAAGGGGTAGCGACTGAAGGCGGGGTCGAGGCTCTGGCCATCCGGCGTGTAGAAGTTGTTGTCGTCGCTGTTGCGCACCAGCGTCAGGTCCATGCGGGCGCCCTGGTACTCGATGGCCAGCACGCGCGAGTCAAAGCTGGCGCCGTCGATGATGTCGGACTCGATCAGCACCTGGAATTCGTCGCCGCGACGGGTGTCGCGGCGGAAGTCGAGCTTCTTCTCCAGCAGCCGCGCTACCTGCGCCACTTCGGTACTGGAAAGGCCGGTGGCCTGGGCGGAGCGGGCAAAGCTGCCACTGACGCTGCCGGCGAACAGGCGCTGGGTGGCTTCTCCGGCACGCTCGATGGTGGCGATGTCGAAGCCGTCCTCGTCGCGCTCGAGCATGAAGCCCTGGCGGGCATTCTTCATGATGCGCAGGGCCAGCAGGCGCTCCTGCTCGTCGAGCTGGTATTCGAAGGTATTGCCGACGCGCCAGTGGGTCAGCAGGCGCTTGTCGGGCATGTCCTCGAGCAGGCGCATCGCCTCGCTGTAGCCGAGGCCGAGTTCGTTCTGGGCCAGCACGGCGAAGGTGTCGCCCTGCTGCACGGTGTAGGTGCGCCACTCCGGCACGAAGGGTTCGGCGGCGGCGACCTCATGGTCGAAGTTGATCGGCCCATCCTCGAACAGGCCGAGCTCTTCCTCCGAATAATCCTCGTAGGAGGTCGCGTCGCTAGCCAGCGCCTCGTCGTCGGTATGGGTCTCGTCGAGCATGCCGCTGGCCAGGGTGCCGATCACCATGGCCATGTGCAGCGCCCCGGAGTCCAGCACCGTTGTCAGTTCGATGCCGTCGTCGTCGATCATGGTGGCGGCATCGGACTCGGCAGCGGCCGGAGCGGGAGTGGAGGCGTCCGCTTGCCCCGCCTGGGCCACGGTCACCCCCGAGAGATCGATGATCTCGCTGGGCTGGAGCTGGGAGAGGGGAATGTAGTCGCGGGTGGCGTCGATGGCCTGGGTGGCGATCTCGATGGCGTCGGCGACGGAGTAGCGCTCGCTGTTGAGAGCAGGAAGGCCGGGCTGGGCCTCGGGCGACAGGGGGAACAGCACGGTCTGGGGGACCTGGTCCTGTCGCTGGGAATTCTCGACGAGGGTGACGATTTTTTGCGCGCCTAGCACAGTCACCATGGTGGCGACGGGTAACAGCAGCAACTTATGCGTGCGGGGCAGCGAATGAAGGATTCGCAACATGTGTATAGGCCATAAAAAAAGATGACAAGAATATAAAAAGCCACGGGAACCTTAACCCATGATATATGGCCTGCCTAGACTGTATACACATACAGCAAGACGTGCCCGGAGTCCCTCGGTTGAGGCCCCGGGCCGTCGGAATCATATCGAACACTGTTCAACAAAGTCATTGAACGTGAATAAAGGGTAGGAAACAACCCCTATTCGGTAAATGAATTCGTGACGATCAGCCGGTGAAGCGGCCACCCCGGTAGTCGCGCAGGGCCTGGTCGATCTCGTGGGCGTGGTTCATCACGAAGGGGCCGTAGTGGGCAATCGGCTCACCGTGGGGCGTGCCGGCAAGCACCAGGCACTGGGCGCCCTCGGGGCTGGCGAGGGCCAGCGTGTCGCCGTCGCCCAGTCGGGCCAGCTGGCCGGCGACGACTTCCTCGCCGGCGATCTGCAGGGCGCCCTCGAAGACGTAGACGGCCAGCGTCTCGCGGCTTGTCGCGAGGCTGAGCTCGCCCCCTGCCGCGAGCCGGACATGGGCCACGGCGCCGTTGCCTGCCAGGCTCTCCAGCGGGCCCGCGACGCTGTCGCCGGCCTGCGTCGTCCAGTCGCCGCCGAGGGCGATCAGCTCCGCCTTGCCTGCCGTCAGTCGCGGCATTTCGTCGCTGCGCACGTCGCGGTAGCGTGGTTCGCTCATCTTTTCGCGCGCCGGCAGGTTGAGCCACAGCTGGAAGCCGTGCAGGCCCTGGCTGTCGCTCAGCGGCATCTCGGAATGGACGATGCCGCGGCCGGTATGCATCCACTGGGCGTCGCCGGCCTGGATGCTGCTGCGGTGGCCGAGATGGTCCTCATGGGTGATGCCGCCATGCACGATGTAGGTCAGCGTCTGGATGCCGCGGTGGGGATGCGGCGGGAAGCCGCCGATGTAGTCGTCGGGCCGGTCGGAGCCGAGCTCGTCGAGCATCAGGAACGGGTCGAGTTCGCCGTCGAAGCGATGGATGCGCTGGATGTGCACGCCGTCGCCGTCCTGGCTGGGGTGGCTCTGGAGCCGGCCTTCGATGTGGCGAATGCGGGGACTGGTAGCCATGGTTGGGGCTCTCCGAGGTGGATATGTCTGGCATTCTAGGCCGTTTTTTTCGAAAATTAAGCGCAACGTTTCGCAGCTTTCATTCGAGGAAGTCGAATATGTCTCGCGTCACCCTGGCCCAGTGGCAAATGCTCGCGGCGGTCGTCGACCACGGTGGCTTCGCCCGCGCCGCCGAGGCCATACACAAGAGTCCGTCCACGCTCAATCACGCCGTGCACAAGCTGGAGCAGCAGCTTGGCGTGCAGGTGCTGGAACCGGCGGGGCGCCAGGTACGGCTGACCGAGGCCGGGGAGATGCTGCTGCGCCGTGCGCGCCAGCTGATCGAGAGCGCCGAAGCGCTGGAGGACGTGGCCGGCCGCCTCGCCAAGGGGCTCGAGGCGGAGGTGGTGCTGTCGATCGACCAGATCTTTCCGGCCGACGCCCTGGCACTGGCGCTGAGTCGTTTTTCCGCCGCCTTTCCCTACGTGCGCGTGCAGCTCCACGAGACGGTGCTCAACGGCGGCATCGAGATGCTCTATGACGGCCGCGCCGACCTGGCCATCTCGGGGCTGGCGGCCCAGGGGTTTCTCGGCGAGCCGCTGGTCACGATCCGCTTCATTGCCGTGGCCCATCGCGAACACGAGCTGCACCTGCTCGAGCGCGAGCTCGACCTGCGCGACCTGCAGCGCCATCGCCAGCTGGTGGTGCGCGACTCGGCGCTGCGCCAATCGATGGATGCCGGCTGGCTCAAGGCGGAACAGCGCTGGACGGTGAGCCATCTCGAGACCTCGATCGATATGGTGCGCCGCGGCCTGGGCTTCGCCTGGCTGCCCGAGACGCGCATCCATGACGAGCTGGAGCGGGGCGTGCTGCGCCCGTTGCCGCTCACGGCCGGCGGCGTTCGCGAGGTGCCGATGCAGATGATCTTCCGCGACCGCGACCGGGCGGGGCCCGCGACCCATGCCATGGCCCGTACGCTGCATGAAGCGGTGGCCGACGCTTGCCCGGTTCCGGCGTGATCGTTCGCTTTTTTCGACGCTAGAGGCGGAAAAACTGCGCTTGAGCGCCGGGCAGGGGACGTTACCCTCACTAGCCAACTGACTGTGACGGGAGAACCCGATGGGCCTGTTGATCGATGGCAAGTGGCACGACCAGTGGTATGACACCAGTAAGCACGGCGGCGAGTTCGTGCGCGAATCGGCCAAGCTGCGCGACTGGGTGACCCGCGACGGCGGCCCCGGGCCCGAAGGGCAGCGCGCGGTGCCGGCGGAGGCGGGGCGCTTCCACCTCTACGTCTCGCTGGCCTGTCCCTGGGCGCACCGTACCCTCATCATGCGCAAGCTCAAGGGGCTGGAAGAGCAGATCGGCGTCTCCTGGGTCAGCCCGCTGATGCTCGGCCAGGGCTGGACCTACCACCAGGGGGAGGGCGCCAGCGGCGACCCGGTCAACGGCGTCGAGTACCACCGCGAGCTCTACACCCTGACCGACCCGCACTACACCGGCCGAGTGACGGTGCCGGTGCTGTGGGACAAGCGCGAAGGACGCATCGTCAACAACGAATCGGCCGAGCTGGTGCGCATCCTCAACGACGCCTTCGACGAGCTCGCCGGCAACCGCCTCGACTTCTATCCTGCGGACTTGCGTGACGTCATCGACGCGGTCAACGCGGACGTCTACGAGCACATCAACAACGGGGTCTACAAGGCCGGCTTCGCCACCGAGCAGGGTGTCTACGAGAAGCACGTGACGGCGCTGTTCGAGGCGCTCGACCGCATCGAGGCGCGTCTTGCCGGGCAGCGCTACCTGGCCGGCGAGTGGCTCACCGAGGCCGATATCCGCCTGTTCACCACCCTGGTGCGCTTCGATGCCGTCTACCACGGCCACTTCAAGTGCAACCTGCGGCGCATCGAGGACTATCCCCAGCTCTCGCACTACCTGCGCGAGCTCTATCAGTGGCCGGGCGTGGCCGAGACGGTGAGCCTGGAGCATATCAAGCGTCACTACTACTACAGCCACGACACCATCAACCCGACGCGCATCGTGCCCAAGGGGCCACTTCTCGACCTGGAGCGCCCGCACGACCGCGAGCGGCTGCCGGGGCGGGGGATTCGCGAAAAGGGGTAAGCGACGAGCCACGAGCTGCGAGC
This sequence comes from Billgrantia lactosivorans, assembly GCF_003254665.1. Taxonomy (GTDB): domain Bacteria; phylum Pseudomonadota; class Gammaproteobacteria; order Pseudomonadales; family Halomonadaceae; genus Halomonas; species Halomonas lactosivorans. Next base: position 74,623 of record NZ_QHGY01000012.1, read on the forward strand.
CACAGGTTGTGCTTGTTGCTCAAGCCCGAGGCCCGGGCCCGGGACTTCACGGCTTCCTGGCGTTCTTCGCCAGCCAGCGGTCGAGGGCGTTGGCGAATTCGCGGCGATCGGCGTCGCTGTAGCCCTTGGGGCCGCCGGTATGCTCGCCGCTGGAGCGCAGGGTCTCCATGAAATCCCGCATCTGGACGCGAGCGCGGATGTTGTTGCGGTCGAGGTTCTCGCCGCGGGTGGTCATCACCGCTGCGCCCTTGTCGATGGCCTCCAACGCCAGCGGCAGGTCGGCGCTGATCAGCAGGTCGCCCGGCTCGATGCGTGCCACGATCTCGTTGTCGGCGGCGTCGAAGCCGTGGCTCACCGACAGCGACCTGACCCACTTCGAGGGTGGCAGGGGCACGGCGTGGTTGGCGACGAACCAGGCCAGTGTGGCGGTGCGCTCGGCGGCGCGAACGATGATGTCGCGCGCGACCTTGGGGCAGGCATCGGCATCGACCCAGAGCGTGGGCATTCGGGCGGGCTCCTCGGCGTTGAGTGAAGGCTCGGGTGAGCGTGACGTGGAAAGCACTGGTCATGGAACCAGTATCGATGGTAGCATGCGCGCTCCTCGCATGTGTTGACCCCGCCATCATGACGATTCGCTCCGTAGGCTGTGCCTACGAGAGGCAATCACCGAGACCGACAGCGATTGCTGCAACGTCCGAGATGTGAAGATGGAGCACCACAGGATGCCGCCAACCGGGCGTCATCGGTGCAAAAAGGTCGCCACAGCGGTTCCCGCCAGAAGGCGCGAACCGGATGCCAGGTGCGACCGGCGTCCCACGATAACGTGATCCGCTCTGTACAGGCCGAACCGGCCCGCGACGACAGGGCCACCGACCATGCCGCATGGCTGTGTCGGGGATGCCTCAATGTGATTGCCGGCGAGTGCCGGCCTACCAAGGTGTGATTGATGACCTCGACTTCTGTCGCCTCGCCGAGCTTCGGCGATCTTGCTCTGCTGCCTGCCGTCCTCGCCGCTATCGAAACATTGGGTTACGAAACGCCTTCACCGATTCAGACACAGACCATTCCGGCGCTGCTGGAAGGGCGTGACATGCTGGGCCAGGCCCAGACCGGCACCGGCAAGACCGCGGCCTTCGCCCTGCCGCTGCTGTCGCGGCTCGAGCTGACTCGCCGCGAGCCCCAGGTGCTGGTGCTGGCACCGACCCGTGAGCTGGCCCAGCAGGTGGCCGTCTCCTTCACCAGGTACGGCCAGAACCTGCCGGGGCTGGAAGTGGCCACCCTGTGTGGCGGCCAGGAGTATCGCGAACAGCTGGGCGCGCTCAAGCGTGGCGCCCAGGTGGTGGTAGGCACGCCGGGGCGAGTGATCGATCATCTGGATCGCGGCAGCCTCAAGCTTGACGGCCTCTCCGCCCTGGTGCTGGACGAAGCCGACGAGATGCTGCGCATGGGCTTCATCGACGACGTCAAGCGCGTGGTTGCCGACACCCCCAAGGACGCTCAGCGCGTGTTCTTCTCCGCCACCCTGCCGAGCGAGATCGAGCGCATCGTCAACCGCTACCTGGTCGACCCGGTCAAGGTGGCCATCGAGTCGCGCACCACCACCGGCGAGAACATCGAGCAGCGCCTGGTTCGGGTCGACGGCGGTGCCAAGCTGGAGGCGCTGGCGCGCATCCTCGAGGTCGAGCCGGTGGATGCCGCGATCGTCTTCGTGCGCACCCGGGCCGCCTGTACCACCTTGATGGAGCAGCTCTCCGCGCGTGGCGTCAACGTGGCCAGCCTCTCCGGCGACCTCGACCAGAGCCTGCGCGAGCGCACCATCCAGCGGCTCAAGCGTGGCAAGGTCGACGTGCTGATCGCCACCGACGTGGCCGCCCGCGGCCTCGACGTGCCGCGCATCACCCACGTCTTCAACTACGACCTGCCCCAGGACGCCGAGGCCTACACCCACCGCATCGGTCGTACCGGCCGGGCCGGGCGTACCGGCATCTCGATCACCTTCGTCGGCTTCCGCGAAGGGCGCAAGGTGGGCTGGATCGAGCAGGCCACCGGCCAGCGCATGACCGAGATGGCGCTGCCCGACGAGGCCGCCATCCGCGCCCATCGCGACGAGGTGTTCCATCAGCGCGTCATCGGCATGCTGACCGCCGGGGCCGACGAGCAGCGCTCCCTGGTCGAGCGACTGGTGGCGGAAGGTCACGATCCGCTCGAGCTGGCCTGTGCCTTTGCCGCCCTGGCGCGCGCCGACGAGGCGCCTATCGGCCGCCTGCAGGCGCCGCGCAAGGAGCGCACCGAGCGCGCCCCGCGCGACGGCAAGCCGCCGCGTCGCGAGCGCGGCCCGAGCGAGGGCATGACCCGCTATCGCGTGGCCGTCGGCCACAAGGACGGCGTCAAGCCGGGCCAGCTGGTCGGCGCGCTGGCCAACGAGGGCGGTATCGAGGGCTCGCGCATCGGCCGCATCGACATTCGCAACGCCTTCTCGGTGGTGGAGCTGCCCAGCTCGCTGCCGCCCAGCATCCTGGCCAAGATGGCGCGTGCCCGCGTCGCCGGCCGTGCGCTGGAGATCAGCGAGGACCAGGGGGCTCCTGAGCGTGCCCCGCGTCGCCGCCGCGAGGATGGCGAGGCGCCGGTGCGTCGCCGCACCACCGCCTGAGCGCAGCGTTCGCCACTAGCGGCGAGCGCGATTTTCGAAGCCCAGGCCGGGTAACCGGCCTGGGCTTTTTTTCGCCGCCTTGCTAATTGCCATACTACCATACTAGTCTGTTCAGAATAGCGATGCGCTCGGGCGAAACGATGCGTCTGAACGTGACAACGGAGAACGGTGCCCATGACAACTCCCTTGCAGGCCATGTGGCAGGAAGCGCGCGACGACGGCTCGGTTCGCGAGCGGCTCTATCGTGTGCTGCGCCAGTCGATCATTCGCATGGTGCTGGCGCCGGGACAGGCGCTGTCGGAAAAGGAGCTGGCCGATGCCTTCTCGGTGAGCCGGCAGCCGGTGCGCGAGGCCTTCATCCGGCTGTCGGAGGCGGGGTTGGTCGAGGTGCGCCCGCAGCGCGGCACCTACGTGGTGAGGATCTCCCGGCAGGCCGTGCTCGAGGCCCGCTTCGTGCGCGAGGCGATCGAGGTGGCGGTGGCGCGCGAGGCCGCCGACTCGGGCGTCGCCACGGCGACCCTGGAGGAGCTGCGCGAACTGATCGAACGCCAGCGGCGCTGCATCGAGCCCAACGACTACGACCGGTTCTTCCGGCTCGACGAGGCCTTCCATCGCGCGCTGTCGCTCGGGGTGGGGCATACCGCGGCCTGGCGTGTCACCGAGGAGGTCAAGGCGCAGCTCGATCGGGTGCGCTACCTGAGCATCCCCGACAGTACGCCGATCGCCAAGCTGACCGACCAGCACGCGATGATCGTCGAAACCATCGCTCGCCGCGACCCCGAGGCGGCGGCAAAGGCCATGAGCATCCACCAGCGCGAGATCCTGCAGTCGCTGCCCGAGCTCATGCGTCGCTTCCCCGAGATGTTCGACGGCGCCCCCGCCGCTGTCGCCGTCGGCAGCAGGTAGCCGTCACGCAGCAACACGCCAAGCACGAGACGCAACAACCACAACACACGTCAGGAGGCTCACATGAAGACAGTCGTACTCGTATCCGCCGTGGCATTGGCCGCCGGTGCCAACCTCGCCCAGGCGGCCTATCAGCTGAACCTCTCCTCGGCGCTCAGCGCCCAGGACCCCATCGTCCAGGCCATGGAGGAGGCCAGCCAGACGATCGCGGAGCGCTCCGATGGCGAGCTCACCGTGCAGGTCTTCCCCAACAGCCAGCTGGGCTCCGACGAGGACGTGGTCGAGCAGATCCGTAGCGGGGCCAACATCGCCATCCTGATCGATGCCGGGCGCCTCTCCGAGTATCAGGAGGAGCTGGGCATCCTCAGCGCACCCTACTTGGTGGAATCCCACGAGGACTACGAGCGCATCACCTCGTCCGAGCGCTACCAGGGGTGGGTCGAGAGCCTGGCCGAGAACAGCGGCCTGCGTCTGCTCAACTACAACTGGTTCCAGGGCTCGCGTCACATGCTGACCCAGGAGCCCGTGGAGACGCCGGAGGATCTCGACGGCGTGCGCGTGCGTACCATCAATTCACCGGTGTGGGTCAAGACCATCGAGGCGATGGGGGCCACCCCTACGCCGTTGCCGTGGTCGGAGGTCTACTCGGCGCTGCAGCTCGGTTCGATCGATGGCGCCGAGGCGCAGCTCACCGCCGCCGAAGGCCAGAACCTGCACGAGGTCATCGACCATATCGCCCTGACCGGCCATATCCACCTGATGACCGGCATCGCCACGTCGGAGGAGTGGTATCAGTCGCTGCCGGAGGAGCTGCGAACGCTCCTCGACGAGGAGCTGCGCAGGGCCGGCGAGGAGGCCAGCCAGGCCACTGCCGACGCCCAGGAGGCCGTGCGCGAGAGGATGGAAGCGGAGGGGGTCACCTTCACCGAGGTGGACGTCGAGCTGTTCCGCGAACGCGTGGACGGCGTCTATGAGGAGCTCGGTTACGACCGCTTTCGCGATGAGCTGACCGCCGGCGAGTGATGCCCGCCGCCCTTGCCGCCTCGGCGGCAGGGGCCATGTCGGCTCGCGGGATCTCCCTGGAACCGGCCGGAGGCACTCCGGCTTCGAGGACTCGCTCTATGTGGCACTGGTACGACCGGCTCGAGGCGTGGCTCGCCGTTGGCCTGCTCGGAGGCACTTCCCTGACCCTGCTGGCCAGCTCGACGGCGCGTGCCGTCGGCCAGCCCTTCGCCGGCGGCGCCGAGCTGGCCCAGCTGCTGTTCATCTGGACCGCGGTGCTGGGCGCCGACATCACCCTGCGCCACGGCGGGCAGGTGCGCATCGATGCCCTGACGGTGCGACTGCCGCAGGCGCTGCAGCGCCTGCTCGCCGCCCTGTGCCTGATGCTGATGCTGGGATTCCTGGCCCTGCTCGTGTGGCATGGCTTCCCCCTGGCCCTCTCCAACTGGCAGCGCCCGCTGGGCGTGGCCGGGCTGAGCTACGGCTACATCACGCTGGCGCTGCCGGTGGGAGCCATGCTGATGATCGTCTCGCTCCTGCGGCGCATCGTGGCGCGGGGCATCGTGATGAGCCTGGCCCCGGACGACGACCGCGTGGAGGGCACGCCATGACGGCCGCGCTCCTCCTGGGCCTGGGCCTGGCGCTGATGGCCATCGGCATGCCCGTGGCCTTCGCCATCGGCATCGCCGGCTTCACCTACTTCTTTCTCCCCGAGACCTTTTTGCCCATCAACATCGGGCCGCAGCGCATCGTCTCCGCGACCCAGTCGTTCCCGCTGCTGGCGGTGCCGCTGTTCATCTTCATCGGCCACCTGATGAACGCCAGCGGCATCACCCCGCGCCTGATCCGGCTCTCCACGCTGCTGGCCGGCTGGATGAGCGGCGGACTGGCCCAGGCCAGCATCGTGCTCAGCACGCTGATGGGAGGGGTCTCGGGCTCGGCAGTGGCCGATGCCGCCATGCAGTCGCGGGTGCTGGGGCAGGGCATGGTCAAGGAGGGTTACAGCCCCGGCTTCACCGGGGCGGTGCTCTCCATCGGCGGGCTCGTCACCGCCACCATTCCACCGAGCATCGGCCTGATCCTCTACGGCTACCTGGGCGAGGTGTCCATCGGGCGGCTGTTCATCGCCGGCGTGGTGCCCGGCTTCCTGCTGATGGTGGCGCTGATGGTGACGACCTTCTTCGTCGCCCGGCGGCGTGGCTACACGCCGGTCCGCGAGGGGCTGCCTGCCGGCCGCGAGGTACTCAAGGCCGCACGCAGCAGCCTCTGGGCGCTGCTGTTCCCGGTGTGGCTGCTGGTCGGTATCCGCTACGGCCTGTTCACGCCCACCGAGGCGGGGGCGTTCGCCGTGGCCTTTGCCTTGCTGGTGGGCTGCGTGATCCATCGCGAGATGGGGCTGCGCGAGATCCTGGCGGCGATGCACGCCAGCGTGCGCGACATCGGCATGATCATGCTGATCATCATGTTCGCGGGGATCATCGGCTACGTGGTCTCCTTCGAGCGGGTGCCGCAGACCATCGCCGAGCTGACGCTGGGCGTGTTCTCCAGCCACGCCACGCTGCTGCTGACCCTGGCCGTGCTGCTGGTGCTGCTCGGCATGCTGCTCGAGGCCACCGTGGTGGTGATGCTGCTGACGCCGATCCTGGTGCCGGTGGTCAAGGCGGCAGGCATCGATCCGGTGCATTTCGGCCTGCTGATGATGACCCTGGTGACCTTCGGCGGCATGACCCCGCCGGTGGGTATCTCGATGTACACCGTGTGCGGCATCCTGCGCTGTTCCTTCTTCGACTACAGCCGCGAGCTGGTGCCCTTCGCCCTGGCGGTATTCGTGGTGGTGCTGGGCATCATCTTCTTCCCCGACCTCGTGCTGTTCCTGCCCAACCTGCTGATGGACTGAGCATGGAGCCAGCCGACAACGACGGAGCGCGTCATGACCTTCAATGATCGCATCGATTACATGGGGCCGGATTTCCTGCTCGAAAGCGAGCCGGCGCGGCGGCTCTACCACGAACATGCCGCGGCCATGCCGATCTGCGACTACCACTCGCACCTGAGCGCCGAGGAAATCGCCGGCAACGTGCGCTTCGACAACCTCACCCAGCTGTGGCTCAAGGGCGATCACTACAAGTGGCGGGCGATGCGCATCGCCGGCATCGACGAGCGGCGCATCACCGGCGAAGCGAGCGACCGCGAGCGCTTTCAGGCCTGGGCCGAGACGGTGCCGGCCTGTCTCGGCAACCCGCTCTACCACTGGACCCACCTGGAGCTGCGTCATCCGCTGGGCATCGAGAACACGCTGCTCTCGCCGGCCACCGCCGAGGAGGTCTGGTCCACTGCACGCGAGCGCCTGGCAACGCCGCCGCTGAGCGCCCAGGGCATCCTCGAGCGCTTCCAGGTGCGCACCGTCTGCACCACCGACGACCCGGTGGACACTCTCGGCCTGCACCGGCGGCATGCCGAGAGCGGGGCGATGCCCGCCATGCTGCCGACCTTCCGCGCCGACGCCGTGCTCAAGATCGAAGCCCCCGGCTTCGCCGACTACCTGGGCGAACTGGAGCGTGCCAGCGGGGTGGCGATCCGCGGCTACGACGATCTGCTCGCGGCGCTGTACCAGCGCCTCGAGCACTTCGCCGCCCACGGCTGCTGCCTCTCCGACCACAGCCTGGAGAAGCCGGTGTTCGTCGCGCCGCCGAGCACGGCCGAACTCGACCGGCTGATCGAGCGCCGCCGCCAGGGTAGGATCCTCAGCGGCGACGAGAACGCCGCCTTCACCACCTCGCTGCTGCTGTGGCTGGGACGCGAGTACGCCCGCCGCGGCTGGGTGATGCAGCTCCACCTGGGTGCGCTGCGCAGCCTGAGCCAGCGCGGCCTGGCCGAGATCGGCGCCAACAGCGGCTTCGACGCCATCGGCGACGTGACCTATGCCGAGCCGCTGGCGGCGATTCTCGATGCGCTGGACCGCGAGCGGGCGTTGCCGCGCACCGTGGTCTACAACCTCAACCCGCGCGACAACGAGATGCTGGCGAGTCTGGTCGGCTCGTTCGCCAGCGACGGTATCCCCGGCAAGCTGCAGTTCGGTGCCGCCTGGTGGTTCAACGACCAGCGTGACGGCATCGAGCGCCAGCTCGTCACCCAGATGAACTTCGGCCTGCTGCGTCACTTCATCGGCATGCTCACCGACTCGCGCAGCCTGCTGTCCTTCTCCCGCCACGACTACTTCCGCCGCATCTTCTGCCAGATGCTCGGTGCGCAGATCCGGCGCGGCGAGCTGCCCAACGACCTCGATCGCATCGGCGAGCTGGTGCGGGCGGTGTGCTACGACAACGTGCAGGGCTATCTCTTCGAACGATGAATCGAGCCCCTGATGCCAAGCCCTTATCCCATGACTGCGACGGAACACGCATGAAAATCAGCGACGCCTATGTGATCGTCACCTCGCCGGGGCGCAACTTCGTCACCCTCAAGATCGTTACCGAGTCGGGTACCTACGGCATCGGCGATGCCACCCTCAACGGCAGGGAAATGGCCGTGGTGGCCTACCTCGAGGAGCACGTGCTGCCCGCCCTGATCGGGCGCGACGCCAGCCGCATCGAGGACATCTGGCACTACCTCTACCGCGGTGCCTACTGGCGCCGGGGGCCGGTGACCATGGCGGCGGTCTCGGCGGTGGACCTGGCGCTGTGGGACATCAAGGCCAAGGCGGCGGGCATGCCGCTGTACCAGTTGCTCGGCGGCAGGAGCCGCGAGCGCGTGATGACCTACGCCCACTGCACGGGGCGCGACATCGAGGGTTGCCTCGCCGAGGTCGAGAAACACGTCAAGCTCGGCTACCGGGCGGTGCGGGTGCAGGCCGGCGTGCCCGGCATCCCGACGATCTACGGCGTGGCCAAGCGCGAGGGCGAGCGCTACGAGCCGGCGGACGCCGACTTGCCTGCCGAGCACGTGTGGAGCACCGAGAAGTACCTCAACCACGTGCCCAAGCTGTTCGCCGCGGTACGCGAGCACTTCGGTGACGAGTTGCACGTGCTGCACGACGTGCACCACCGCCTCACGCCCATCGAGGCGGCGCGCCTGGGCAAGGCGGTGGAGCCCTACCACCTGTTCTGGCTCGAGGACTGTGTGCCGGCCGAGAACCAGGAGAGCTTTCGCCTGATTCGCCAGCACACCACCACGCCGCTGGCGGTGGGGGAGGTATTCAACTCGATCCACGACTACCGTGAACTGATCGAGAACCAGTGGATCGACTATATCCGTACGCCGCTCTCCCACGGCGGCGGCATCACCCATATGCGGCGGATTGCCGACCTGGCCGGGCTCTACCACGTGCGCACCGGCTTTCATGGGCCGACGGACCTGTCGCCGGTGTGCCTGGGAGCCGCGATCCATTTCGATACCTGGGTACCCAACTTCGGCATCCAGGAGCACATGCCCCACACGCCGGAGACCGACGCCGTCTTCCCCCACGACTACCGTTTCGAGGATGGCCACTTCCTGGTCGGCGAAGCGCCGGGGCACGGCGTCGACATCGACGAAGCCCTGGCCAAGCGGTACCCCTACAAGCGTGCCAGCCTGCCGGTCAACCGGCTGGAAGACGGCACGCTGTGGCACTGGTGAGGAGTCCACTCATGCCAGACGTGACCCGCCTACCCGCCGCCGAGCCGACCGGCCGCCTCGGCATCGTCCACCTGGGACTGGGCGCTTTCCATCGCGCCCACCAGGCCGTCTACCTGGAGCGCTATCGGCAGCGCAGCGGCGACGGCGCCTGGGGTGCATGCAGCGCCAACCTGCGCGGCGGGGTGGCGCTGGTCGATGCCCTGCGCGACGCCGGCTACCGCTTCCATGTCGCCGAGTACACCGACCGTGATCACGTCACGCTGCGCGAGATCGGCGTGATCGAGGAGGCCCTGTTTACTGGCCGGGACCCCGCGCATCGATGGGGGCGGGATCTCGAGGCGCTGCTCAGGCGCATGACCTCGTCCGACACGCGGCTCGTCACCCTGACGGTGACCGAGAAAGGCTATTTTCTGAGCCCCGCCGAGGGCGCCTTGCTGCGCGACGACCCGCTGATCGCTCATGACATCGCCCAGCCGCAGACGCCGCGCACGGCGCCGGGCATCCTGGTCGAGGCCCTGGCGCGCCGCCGTGAGGCGGGCCTGCCGCCGTTCACCGTGCTCTCCTGCGACAACATGCCGAACAACGGCCAGCGCACACGGGCGGCGGTGGTGCAGCTCGCCGCCTGTCGTGATGCCGAGTTCTCCGCCTGGATCGAGCGCGAGGTAGCATTTCCCTGCAGCATGGTCGATCGCATCGTGCCGGCCATGACTCAGGGCGATTTTGCCCGCCTGGCCGAGCTGGGAATCGACGACCCCAACGCCGTGGTGGGCGAGGCCTTCTCGCAATGGGTGGTGGAAGACCACTTTCCCCTCGGCCGGCCGGCCTGGGAGGTCGACGGGGTGGAAATGGTCGCCGACGTGGCGCCGTTCGAGACCATGAAGCTGCGCATGCTCAACGGCAGCCATTCGCTACTGGCTTACCTGGGCGCGCTGGACGATATCGAGACCGTCTTCGATGCGGTGAGCCGCGACGATCTGAGCGCCCTGTTGCGGCGCTACATGCTGCGTGAGGCGGCGCCGACTCTGGCGATGCCTGCGGGAACCGACCTGGAGCGCTATGCCGAGCAACTCCTTTACCGCTTCGCCAACGACAGCCTGCGCCATCGCCTGCAGCAGATCGCCATGGACGGGTCCCAGAAGCTGCCCCAGCGCTGGCTGCAGGGTGCCCTGGCGCGGCTCGAGGCGGGGGCCGAAGTGCCCTGCACGACACTCGGCGTAGCGGCCTGGATCCGCTACACCTTGGGGGTCGACCTGCACGGCAACGCCTATCCCGTCGACGATCCCATGGCGACGACCTTCAAGCTTCTGCATGAGGCCCATGGTGAGGATATCGAGGCCCTGGTGGAGGCTTTTTTCGAGATCGATGCCATTTTCCCGCCGGCATTGGCCGGGCACGCCGGCTTCGTGGCGGCGGTGGTGTCGGCCTACCGCTGCCTGACCGCTCATGGCCTCGCGGATACGCTTGCCTGGGGTGGCGTTCTGGCCAGGGGGCAATAGCCGGGTCCGTGCCCTGGCAGACTTGAAGGCCCGGTGCCAAGACGGCATGGTGGCTCATTCCACCACCGGACGCGAAAAAAGGACGTGCCATGTCCGTCATCAACCTGGGGCTCGTGGGCGTCGGCAAGATCGCCCGCGACCAGCATCTTCCGGCCCTGACCGAGAGCGGAGATTTCCATCTGGTAGCGAGCGCGGACCCCCACGCCCGTCACCCATTGATCCCCGGCCATGCCGCCTTGGACGAGATGCTCACGGCGCATCCCGAACTCGAGGCGGTGGCTGTCTGTACTCCCACCAGCCTGCGCTACACGCAGGCTCGCCTGGCCCTCGAGAAGGGCAAGCACGTGCTGCTGGAGAAACCGCCAGGGGCGACGCTGAGCGAGGTCGAGGACCTGATGGCCCTGGCCGAGCGCCAGGGTCGCTCCCTGTTTGCCGCCTGGCATTCGCGCTTCGCCCCGGGCGTGGCGGATGCCCGCGAGTGGCTGCGGGAGCGTCGGGTTGAGCGAGTCGAGATCGACTGGAAGGAGGACGTGAGGGTATGGCATCCCGGCCAGGCTTGGATCTGGGAGCCGGCGGGCATGGGCGTGTTCGACCCGGGCATCAACGCGTTGTCGATCGTCACCGAGATACTGCCGCAGGCCTTCTTCCTGCGCGATGCGCGGCTATGGGTGCCGAGCAACTGCCAGGCGCCGATTGCGGCCCGGCTGGACTTCAGCGACGCCTTGGCGACACCGATCGTGGCTGACTTCGATTTCCGTCAACCCGGCCCGCCGACCTGGAGCATCCACGTCGAGACGGATCGCGGTCGCCTGAGCCTGGCCCAGGGCGGGCGTCGGCTGGAGATCGCCGGGCAGTGCGTTCTCGACGACGAGGAGCGTGAATATCCCGGGCTCTATGCACGCTTTGCCCAACTGATACGCAGCGGGAGTTCGGACGTCGATCTGGCGCCATTGCGCCACGTGGCGGATGCCTGTCTCGCGGGATGGCGCGAGACCACCGACGCCTTTCACGAGTGAGTCGCGGGGCAGTGCCGCCTCGGGGGATCCCCGATGCGGTACTGCCGTGAGGCATCCTAGCGCCGATGGGCCCGCCACTGGCGTATACCGAAGGTCCAGGGCGGCAGCCTGTCGGAGCGGTCGACGCGGTTGACCAGCGCACCCAGTGCCGGCGTGGCGATGGTGACGCTGTCGCCGATGTGATGGGTGAAGCCCTGACCCTCGCCGTCGCGGTCCTGGATCGGCGAGAACATGGTGCCGAGAAACAGCATGAAGCCGTCCGGGTACTGGTGGTGGGCGCCGACGGTCTGGCGCACCAGGTCGAGCGGGTCGCGGCTGATCTCGCGCATGTCGCTCTCGCCTTCAAGCAGGAAGCCGTCGTCCTCGCCCTCGATGCGCAGCGTCACGTGGGCCTGGCGCACGCTGTCCAGCGTGAAGCGCTCGTCGAACAGGCGAATGAACGGACCGATGGCGCAGGAGGCGTTGTTGTCCTTGGCCTTGCCCAGCAGCAGGGCGCTGCGGCCCTCGATGTCGCGCAGGTTGACGTCGTTGCCCAGCGTGGCGCCCTTGGCTTCCCCCTTGGCGTCCACCGCCAGCACGATTTCCGGCTCGGGATTGTTCCACTCGGAGGCGGGGTGCAGGCCCACACGGGCACCGAAGCCCACCGACGAGAGCGGTTGCGCCTTGGTGAACACCTCGGCATCGGGGCCGAGGCCCACCTCCATGTACTGGGACCAGGCGCCGCGCGCCTGCAGCGCCGCCTTGAGTGCCATGGCCTCGTCGGAACCCGGTGCAATACGCGACAGGTCCTGGCCGATCAGCTCGTTGAGCTCGCTGCGCAACTGGCTGGCCTTGGCGGCGTCGCCGCCGGCCTGCTCCTCGATCACCCGTTCCAGCAGGCTCACGGCGAAGGTGACACCGCAGGCCTTGATCGCCTGCACGTCGCAGGGGGCGAGCAGGTAGGGGACAACCTGCGGTTCGGCCAGCGAGTTCTGCAGCAGGGTCGTGGCGGAGCCCAGCGATTCGCCTTCGGCACGCCGCACGAACTCGGCGGCGTCCTTGCGGTCGAGCAGGTCGGCCATGCAGTCACACTGGGCGGAGATGTCGATCACCTCCCCCTGGCGCACTACCACCAGGGCCGGGCCGTCGTCACGCCATACGCGCCCCGCCAGCAGGGCCTGGTCCACGTCATGGGGAAGGTAAGCGGTCGTCTTGTCGTCGTTCACGTCTCATGCCTCGCGTTTGCCGTCGACCAACCGTGACACACCCCAGGGGTTGCCGTCACGCAGCACCTCGGGCAGCAGGCCCTGCGGCAGCGCCTGGTAGCACACCGGACGCAG
>NZ_QHGY01000013.1:0-76166 GCF_003254665.1 Billgrantia lactosivorans
GCTCCAGATCGATTCGAAATGCGCCCTGGGAATCGCCACGGTGCCCACGGCGGGGTCCCCCAGCAGCACGCTTTCCCGATCCACGCCCTTGAATACCACGAAGTGCCGGTAGCCCGCGGTGTCGATCAGGGTGATGGCGGGGATCCCGATGCGTTCCAGGTCCTCGAGGCCTACCCGGAAGCCATCCGAATTCAACCCTTGGGCATCGAGGTAGCGCTTCATGTCGAGCATCGAGAAACCCTGCTCCCGGATCTGTTCCACTTCACCGTCACGGATCATCGACTCGAAGACTTCTGCTTCCGAGGTCGGCCTGTCGTAGTGATAAGTGAGCAGCGTCGCCACCGCGGCAGCGCCGCAGCTGTAGTCGTACTGCTGGGCGACGACGCCGTCCCAGCGCATCTCCTGGTGGCTCCGGGCCGCCACCGTGACCGAGCCGAAACCTCCATTCAATGCGATCGTGACCGGCGCCGCCTGCAGCGGTATCACCGGTAGGCTCAGGACGGCGCAGCTCGCCGCCAAACCAAGCCACCTCAGGGTTCTGGTCATGCTGGCCCCCGTCGCGCCCCAGCCTTACTGGGGCGCATAGATGCTGATGCTGACGCCCGTCGAGACCGCATTGGCATGCCCCGTCATGAGATTCATCAGGGTGATGCCCGAGACGTTGTCCATGGCATTGGCCTCGACGGTGATGTTGCCCGAGACGATCGTACCGGCGGTGAAGGAGGCCCCCTGCGCCACCGCTTCCAAGTCCTGGATACTCTGGACATTGACCAGATTCCGAAATCCCTCCCGGCCGGTAACGCCCTCCAGATCCGCTGCCTCGATGCGTTGGTGTGCATCGAACCCCGTCATCGCCCCGTCCTCGGCTATCGTCAGTGGACTGGCAAGACCCAAACCGGCCGCCAGCGCAGTCTGCATTGCTCGCCCGATACGCTTCATGGTACCGCTCCCTCTTCCGCCGTTTCGTCGATGGAACCAAGGGAGGGCCGGCAGTCTCGCCACCGGCCCTCCGCGCTCAGCGAACACAAGCCATCAGTTACCGATGTTGACGTTGCTGTGTGCCGCCACGTTGGTGCCCGCCAGCTGGGAGTTGTAGATGCCAGTGGAGAGGTTCATGTTGGCAATGCCGCCGAAGGTACCGGCGCCTGCGGCCATGGAAGCTCCTCCGGTGACGAGGGAAGCGTTGCCGCCGTCACCACCGGCACCACCGTTGCCGCCATCGCCGGCATAGGCATAGGCATCCCCGCCGGTGCCGGTACCGCCGCCGCCGCCACCGCCATTGCCGGTAGAGTTGCCCCCGTTGCCGGCCATGGCATCACCGCCCGAGCCGCCAGCGCCACCGGTGCCGCTGCCAGTGCCGGTACCACTGCCGGTACCGCTGCCGGCCCCACCGGTGCCGCCCGCCACATCGGGCGAGGCAGTTGCATCGCCACTGCTGCTGCCGCCTGCCGAAGTTTCGACATTGTCCTCGACGTCATCCCCGGCGAAGTTACCAGCCAGCCCGCCCGAGGCGCTGCTGTCGGCACCACCGCTACCGTTGTTGGTATCAGCGCTGCCACCCTGGCCAGCACCAAGACCCAGACCCAGGCCCAGGCCGGTGCCATCGCCGCCGTCGGCACCATCGCCACCGACCGCCACGGAGTGCCCGCCGTCCCCTCCAGTGCCCTCACCGCCGGCACCGCCGACGCCGACACCGGCGCTGACACCCAGGGCATCGCCGCCATTGCTGCCGGCGCCACCTTGCGCCCCACTACCGGCGTTGATGTTGATACTTGACCCGGTCACGGTGGAGCGCAGGTCCTGGATCGCCACCACGCTGGTGCTGGTGTTGTAGGATTCGCTCATGGCCCAGGCATCGCCGCCGGCCCCGGCTGCACCGCCAGCCCCGCCCATACCACCGGCGCCACCGTTTCCAGCGTCGCTGGAAGCGTCGCTGTTGGCGGAGATCTCGGCTTCACTACCTGCATCGGCCCCGTCGTCCAATTCGCTGGCGTTGTTCCAGGCCCCAGAGCCGGAATAGCTGTTACTGCCGCCTCCGTCGCCACCGTTGCCGCCGCTGCTGTTGCCGCCGCTACCGCCCACGGCCAGTGCCGCAGAGTTGACCTGCTGGTCGACGTTCTCGGCGGAACCTGAGCTCGGGTTGGCGTGCGCATTCGAAATGGCGAGCACCAATGCCAGCATGGAGGAACCGGCAATCACGTAATACTTTTTCATGTTGAATACTCCCTATCATGCATGATGTTTTTGTTCCCAGAATGACCTGGCCGTCTGAGGTATTTCGTTCGGATTGTCGAAGGAAATAACATCCTGTTCGCCTCCCTTTTCCTGCCGAAAACCAGAGACAGTGGTCGCAATACCTATTGGCACTCTCCATGCCACACGCTAGAAAAATCATCAGTAAACAAAAAGTTGCCTAGCATCAAGGAAAGCCGACCGAGTTGAATCTCGGACGGTTACATAAAATAACAGGGGAGAAGAGGAGAAGAACCGTTACGGAATATTAACACTTCTGAGGGGAGCTTCTTTTCTGTTGCTTTAATTCTTTTGTTGTCAAACGGTTACTGGATACCCTGATTGTTTCCCTGTGTTTACAGAGAAACTTTCGCCAGGCGAGCCGCTTCGCTGAGGTCAAGGTGGAGCGTGAGCCTGGGCGGTCAGAGGGCAAGGGGTAAAGATGTTCAGCCGGCAAACACCCGCTGCTGGATCAGCAGCGCCAGGGTGTCGGTGGCATTGTCGGCGGTGGTATCGAGGTGCAGCAGTTGCTGACGCTCCTCGTCGCTGAACCCCTCGAACTGCGCGAGCTGTCGGTTGAGCACCGCGAGGCTCGTCGCCGGGTCCCCCCCCTGGCGCCTGGCACGCTTGACGATGCGCGCCCTGAGCGTTTCCTCGTCGGCCTCGAAGCTGACGAGGAGCACCGGCAAGCCGCGGGCCTCGCCCTGCTGGCGCAGCAGCTGACGCTGAGCCCGCGTCAGGCAGGTGGCATCGATGCAGGTGGGGATGCCGCCATTCAGCAGCAGTCCGGCCAGGCTGGCGAGGCGCAGGTAGGTGCGTTCGGTGGTCGAAGGAGCGAAGATATCCACAGCCGGTGCCGCCGCGACCGCCTGTGGAGAAATCCCGAAGAGGCGCCGCCGCTCGGCGTCAGAGCAGAGCCTCACGGCACCCAGCCGCTCGACGATCTCGGCCATGAAGCGGCTCTTGCCGCTGCCGGCCGCGCCGACGCCGATGATCAAGGGAGGAAAGCGAAAGTTGGAGACCCGTTCGGCCAGCTCGAGGTAGCGCCGGCACTCCGTCATGACCTCGGCCAGGTGGAAGGCCGTGCCGCGTCCCGCCTCCCAGCGCTGCAGTGCCCGTCGCGCGCCCGCGAGCGAACGGCACACGGCGAAGACCGAGATGAGGCGTGTCAGGGCGTAGTCGCCCGACAGCCGCAGGTAGCGGTCGAAGGCGTAGTGGGCAAGGCGCGTCTCGTCCCGCACGTAGAGGCCCACCAGCAGCGACACCAGATCGAAGCCAGGGTCCAGGCAGCGCCGGGCCAACGGGTCCGTGGCCTCGAGATCGAGGGCGCTGGACATGATCAGGCGCTGCCGATCGCACAACGCCACGGTCTGGCGGCCGACGACCCAGCTCGGTCGCGGTGCGCCGCGGTCGTGGAACCACGGCTCGAGTCGCACCAGCTCCTGGGCCAGCCACTGCCTCAGGTCGCGCAGGCGGCGCCGGTCCTCCTCACCCGTCAGGCGGGCGTCGAGCACCTTCACCTCCTCCTCCACCAGCGCGCGGGTGGCCGCCAGGCAGCAGGAGGCCCCGGCGTAGGGGAGATCGTCGACCAGGGTGCGGTGGGAGGCCACCAGCGAATCGATCAGTTCATCCAGGCTGAGCGCCGCGGGGGACGTGGCCTGGCGGTTCGCTGAGGTGGCATCCATGTTCACTCCTCGTGGCAGCGGTGCCGCGTCAGGGCTGGCGCACCAGCGCGAAAGCCCTCTCGGCGGCATCCAGCGTCAGTTGAATGTCTTCCGGCGTATGGGCACTGGACATGAAGCCCGCCTCATAGGCCGATGGCGCCAGATAGACGCCTTCGTCCAGCATCGCCGCGAAAAAGCGGCGGAAGGCATCGACATCGCAGGCCGTGGCCTGGGCGAAGTTGTCGACCCGGGTCTGCCCGGTGAAGAACAGCCCGAACATGCCGCCCGCGCGCTGGGTGATCAGATCGACACCAGCGGCATCGGCACGCTCCTGCAATCCGTGGCACAACGTCTCCACGCGCTGCGCCAGGGCATCATGGAAACCGGGCTCGCGCAGCTTGTTCAGCAGGGCGATGCCCGCCGCCATGGCCAGCGGGTTGCCCGAGAGCGTCCCGGCCTGGTAGACCGGCCCCAGCGGCGAGATCTGCTCCATGATCTCGCGCTTGCCGCCGAAGGCCCCCACCGGCATGCCGCCGCCGACGATCTTGCCCAGGCAGGTCAGGTCGGGGGTGATGCCGAAGTGCGCCTGGGCACCGCCCATGGCGACGCGAAAACCGGTCATCACTTCATCAAAGATCAGCACACTCCCGTACTCGGTGCAAACTCGGCGCAGGGCCTCGAGGAAGCCGGGCTGGGGCGGGATGCAGTTCATGTTGCCGGCGACCGGCTCGACGATGATGCAGGCGATCTCGCTGCCGAGCTCCTCGAAGCAGGCCTCGATCTCGTCGATGTCGTTGTAGGCCAGCGTGATGGTGTGCTCGGCGAGGGCGGCGGGCACCCCGGGCGAACTGGGCTCGCCGTGAGTCAGCGCGCCGGAGCCGGCCTTGACCAGCAGCGAATCGGAGTGGCCATGGTAGTTGCCCTCGAACTTGACGATCTTGTCGCGCCCGGTGAAACCGCGCGCCAGCCGGATCGCCGACATGGTGGCCTCGGTGCCCGAGTTGACCATGCGCACCAGTTCGATCGAGGGGATCATCTCGCAGATCAGGTCGGCCATGATGGTCTCGATGGCGGTCGGCGTGCCGAACGAGAGTCCGTGGTCGAGACGACTACGTACGGCTCCGAGCACGTCCGGGTCGGCGTGGCCGGTGATCATCGGCCCCCAGGAGCCGACGTAGTCGACGTAGCGCTTGCCTTCCACGTCGAACAGGTAGGCGCCCTGGGCTCGCTCGATGAAGACCGGCGGCCGGTGCAGCCCCTTGAAGGCGCGCACGGGGGAGTTGACGCCGCCGGGGATGTGGCGGCAGGCCTGTTCGAAGAGCGTTGCGGAAGTGGTCATGTCAGCCTCATTGCTGTCTCGAAAATGGGTCGTCCCCGTCACGGGCGGTGCCGGGCTCGCGCTGCCCGGCCTGTGGATAACTTCCTGGATAACCTTGGCATCGCGAGTGCATGAACGGTGAGTTTCGCGCAGGAGAGCGGCCGGGGTCACGCCCGGCGATGATCCGGGAACGTAACCCGGAAGGCCGGTACGCCGCGGCAGTGCCTGGCCATCGCCCGGCTGCCAGGCATGCGCCAGGGCCTGCCAGGTGAAGCGCTGGGCCTGCTCGCAGGCCGCATGCAGCGGCTCACCGGCGGCGAGGCGTGCCGCCAGGGCGGCGGCCAGGGTGCAGCCCGAGCCGTGGAAACTGCCCGCCAGCCGAGGCCAGCGCCAGGCAAAGCGCCCCTGGCCGTCGTACAGCACCAGCTCGACTTCATCGTCCGGCACGCCGGATTCCGGCTCGTCACTGCCGGTCACCAGCACGGCGCGGCAGCCGTATGACAGCAACCGGCGGACGCGCGACTGATCGTCTCCGGCCTGGGGCCCGGCGAGGCGTGCCAGCTCGAGACGATTGGGAGTTAACGTATCCACCAGCGGCAGCAGGCGCGAGCGGAAGGCCTCGACCAAAGTCGCTGTGGATAACTCTTTGCCTCCTCCTGCCTTGAGTACCGGATCGGCAATCACCGGCACCCCCGGATGCGCCTGGACGATCTCCACCACGGCCTCGAGCATCTCGCGGCTGGCCAGCAGCCCGATCTTGATCGCCGCCGGGCGAAATGCGGCCAGCTGCCCCACCATCTCGCGGAACAGCTCCACGGGTACCGGTTCCACCCGCCGCACGTCGTGGCAGTCCTGTACCGTCAGCGCGGTCGGCACCGTCACGGCCCAGCCGCCACAGGCGGCGATCGCCTCGCCGTCGGCGGTGAGTCCCGCCCCGCCCGTGGGGTCGTGACCGGCCAGCACCAGCACGACCGGAAGCTGATCATTCTTGGCGTAGGTCATGGTCAGAACGGCTTGAGCACCGCCAGTAACACGACGCCCAGCAGCGCGATTACCGGCAGTTCGTTGAAAGCGCGGAAGAAGCCATGGCTACGCTGGCAGCGGCCCGCGGCGAATTGCTTGAGGTAGACCAGGCAGACGTGGTGGTACACCACCAGCAGCAGCACCAGCAGCAGCTTGGCGTGCATCCAGCCCATGCCGAGCCACTGGGGCATGAGGTAGAGCAGCCAGATGCCAAGCCCGATCACCGCGATCATCGACGGCGTCATGATGCCGCGGTAGAGCTTGCGCTCCATCACCAGGAAGTGGTCGATGGCCTGCTGCTCCCCCTTGTCGCGCGCCATGGCATGGTAGACGTACAGGCGCGGCAGGTAGAACAGCGCGGCGAACCAGGTCACGACGGCCACGATGTGCAGGGCCTTGATCCAGAGATACATGCTTACTCCCAGAAGGTGGTATCGACACGGCCGCGAGCGGGCACTGGCGAAGTCACTTCAGCGAATAGTAACGCTCGATGGCGCCGCGGGTGATGATACCCGAAATTCGCTTGTGCTTCGGACGTCTACCGTACTCCACGTAGAGGGCGTCGACAGCCTGGTCGTTGAGCCGCTCGAAGGCCTCCGACAGGGTTGCCTGCAGGTGGATCGGCGCCATCTCCAGGCGCAGCCCCGGTACCTCGAGCAGGTCGATCAGCGCCTCATCGGTGGTGATCTCCTCCAGCTCCTGCTCATCGATCAGGGCGCGGGCCAGGTCCGCCGCCTTCAGTGCCAGGGTCGGCTTGTCGCCGCTGGAACGCAGTATCAGTATCCAGGCCGGCTTGGCATCGAGCAGGGCGCGGGCCTGGTCGCGGGTCACCATGCGTGGCGTGGTCACGAAGCTGCGCTCCATCACCGCCGGCACCGAGACCCGCGAGAGCGCCTGCATCAGGGGTTGCTGCAGCGGGTGCAGGCCATGGCGGGTCACGCTGATGAAGAAGCCGTCGCAGCGGCACAGCTGGCGCGCCGTCAGCCCCGACACCACCACCGCCAGCATTCCCGGGAGGATGATGTTGGGGTTGTGGGTCAGCTCCAGCAGCGCCATCAGCGCCGCCAGCGGCGCCTGCAACACCGCCCCCATCATCGCCGCCATGCCGAGCATGGCGTAGAAACCGGGTTCGACGCCAAGCTGGGGAAACAGCCACGCCCCGGCCAGATCGGCCAGCGCGCCGGCCGCCGCCCCGACCACCAGCACCGGGCCGATGATGCCGATGGGAATGCCGCTGGCCACGGTGATGGCCGTCAGCAGCAGCTTGGCCACCACCAGCGCCAGCAGCACGTCGACGCTCAGGCTCCCCGCCAGCGAGGCGTCCAGGCTGTCGTAGCCGATGCCCTGCACGTCGGGGTACCACCACGCCACCGCCGCCGTGGCCAGGGCCACCAGCGCCAGGCGCAGCACCACCGGCAGGCCGCTGATGCGCTCGCTGCGCGCCACGTGGATGAACAGCCCCGCCAGCAGCCCGATGAACAGCGCCGTGACCACGATCCACGGCAGGTTCATCAGGGAGCCCAGGCTGACGCTGGGAACCTGGATGGCAGGCTCCGAACCGTACACCAGCATGGCGATCAGGGCGCCCATGGTGGAAGCCAGGATGACCGGCATGAAGCCGGCGATGGTGTACTCCATCATCACCACCTCCATGGCGAAGATGACGCCAGCGATCGGCGTATTGAACGAGGCCGAGATGCCCGCCGCCGTGCCGCAGGCCACCAGTACCCGCAGGCTGTTGTGCGGCAGCCGCAGCCGCTGGCCCAGGCCACTGGCCGCGGCCGCCCCGAGGTGGATCGCCGGCCCCTCGCGGCCGGCGGAAAGCCCCCCCAGCACCGTGGTCACCCCGACCCACCACTGGTTGATCCAGTTGCGCAGCGGAAAGCGGCCCTGGTGGTAGGTGAGGCGTTCGATGACGTGGCCGACACCGAGCTTGCGCGCCGCCGCCGGCTGGCGCCACAGGAAGATCCCGATCACTGCCACGGCGACCAGCGGCAGGCTGGCGCGCATTGCCGGCGACAGCCCCTCGAAGGCCTCGTGGTCGCCTCCCGGCATGAACAGCAGGCCCCCCAGGCCGAGCAGCAGCCGGAACCCGACCATCACGGCGCCGGTCACCACTCCCGAGACGACCCCCAGCACGCAGAGCTGCGGCAGCGCGTCGACGCTGGCCAGCTTGCGGCGAAAGCCTTCCAGGCTGAGGGTGGGAAACGAGAGGCGCGCCACGGCGTGATTCCTGTGCTGTCGGTTCCTTGATGCATGGTCAAGGCGGTTGAGTCGCCGCCCCCTCTCTTGTGTATCATATCCGGACAGGGCGGTCCCGTTGACGGCCGCTCCCCGCCAGGCAAACTTCGAAGGAGTCGCGTTGTGATCAAGGTCGGAATCGTCGGCGGCACCGGTTACACCGGCGTCGAGCTGCTCAGGCTGCTGGCCCAGCACCCCGAGGTCGAGGTCGAGGCGATCACCTCGCGCTCCGAGGCCGGCGTGCGCGTGTGCGACATGTACCCCAACCTGCGCGGCCACTATGACGCGCTGGCCTTCAGCGAGCCCGACCCGCGCCGGCTCGGCGCCTGCGACGCGGTGTTCTTCGCCACGCCCCACGGCGTCGCCCATGCCCTGGCCGGCGAGCTGCTCGCCCAGGGCACCCGCGTGATCGACCTCTCCGCCGACTTCCGCCTGCGCGACGCCCAGGTGTGGGCCGAGTGGTACGGCCAGCCCCACGGCGCGCCGGAGCTGCTCGACGAAGCCGTCTATGGCCTGCCCGAGATGCACCGTGCACACATTCGCCAGGCCCGCCTGGTCGCCGTGCCGGGCTGCTACCCCACCGCGGTCCAGCTGGGGCTGCTGCCGCTGCTCGAGGCCGGGCTGATCGACCCCGGCCATCTCGTCGCCGACTGCAAGTCCGGCGTCACCGGTGCCGGCCGCGGCGCCAAGGTGCCGTCGCTGCTGGCCGAGGCCAGCGAGTCGATGAAGGCCTACGGCGCCTCGGGTCATCGCCACCTGCCGGAGATCCGCCAGGGCCTGGGCGATGCCGCCGGGGGGCCGGTGGGGCTGACCTTCGTGCCCCACCTGACGCCGATGATCCGCGGCATCCACGCTACCCTCTACGGTCGCCTGCAGGGCGATCCGGGCGATCTCCAGGCGCTTTTCGAGCGGCGCTTCGCCGACGAGCCGTTCGTCGACGTGATGCCCGCCGGCAGCCATCCCGAGACGCGCAGCGTCAAGGGCGCCAATGTCTGCCGCCTGGCGGTGCATCGCCCCGCGGGCGGCGATACCGTGGTGGTGCTGTCGGTGATCGACAACCTGGTCAAGGGCGCTTCGGGCCAGGCGGTGCAGAACCTCAACCTGATGTTCGGCTTCGCCGAAAACGCCGGCCTGGCTGCCCCCGCCCTGATGCCCTGACACCCTTGGCCTTGAGGGAAAAGGAACCTCACCCCGGTAATAGTTGACCGTTTTACTGGGGATTGGGGATAATCCCCCGTTACCCATTCATTCAGGGAGGACCCCGATGAGCGGCGCAGAATCCTTCGTGCCCACTCCCATGATGCTCTCCGAGGCCGCCAGGAAGCGGCTGCAGGCGCTGCTCAAGGAGGAGGAGGGCAAATCCGACCTCAAGCTTCGCGTCTACGTGACGGGGGGCGGCTGCTCGGGTTTCCAGTACGGCTTCGACTTTGCCGACGCGGTCGGCGAGGACGACACTGTCATCGAGTTCGGCGAGGTGGCCCTGGTCGTCGACGAGCTCTCCTACCAGTACCTCGTGGGCTCCACCGTCGACTACGAGGAGGGGCTGGCGGGTGCCCGCTTCCTGGTCCAGAACCCCAACGCCACGACCACCTGCGGCTGCGGCGCCTCCTTCATGGTGTGATTTTCCTACAAACCCCGTCACGACAGCACAGATTCCGTTCGACTTGACGCTTCCCCGTGGACTCGCCATGGTTTAAAGGCGCAACGCCACAACAATTCACCATGGGGAAACGTATGAAACGACACGTGAAGACGGCCACCCAGGTCACGGGACTTGCCCTTACCCTCGGCCTCGTCGGCTCGGCCGTCGCCAACGAGACGCTCGACGTGGTCACCGACCCGAGCTTTGTTCCCTTCGAGATGATGGATCAGGAAAGCGGCGAAATGGTCGGTTTCGACATGGACATCATCGCCGCGGTCGCCGAACGTGCCGGGTTCGACTACGAACTCGAGACGATGGATTTCAATGGCATCATTCCCGCCGTGCAGACCGGCAACGTCGATGTCGCCATCGCCGGCATCACCATCACCGAGGAACGCGCCGAGATCGTCGATTTCTCGGACCCCTACTACGACAGCGGCCTGAAGATCCTGGTGCGCGCCGACGAGGAGGGCATCGAGGAGATCGAGGATCTCGAAGGCAAGACCGTCGCCACCAAGGTCGGCTCCACCAGCTACGACTACCTGCAGGAGAACCTCGGCGACAACGCCGAGATCACGCCTTACCCCGGCAGCAGCGACATGTACATGGCTCTGCTCGGCGGCAGTGCCGATGCCGTGTTCTACGATGCTCCCAATGTCAGCTACTTCGCCCAGACCCGCGGCGAAGGCCGGGCCAAGGTGGTCGGCCCGCTCTACGAGGGCCAGCAGTACGGTATCGTCTTCGTCAAGGGCAGCGAATGGGTCGAACCCACCAACGAGGCACTGGCCGAGATGCGTGAGGACGGCACCTACGACGAAATCCACGAGAAGTGGTTCGGCAGCGACAGCGACGAGTGACTGCCCAGCGCTCCTGAGGCGGGGTCGGGTCGAGGACTCGACCCCGCTGCGTTGCCATCTGCCCGCGCCTGCCTGCCCCGAGGCGCGTCCTGACCGGAGAACCCACGTGGACGTCACCTTCCAATTCGACTGGGAGGCTGCCTTCGCCTCCATCCCCTTCCTGCTGAAGGGGATCCCCTATACCCTGCTGATCTCCTTCGGCGGGCTGGCCATCGGTTTCTTGATCGGCATCCTCTTCGGCCTGCTGCGCATCAGCCCCATCGTCTGGCTGCGGGTGCCGGCGATCGCCTACATCGAGATCTTCCGCGGCACCCCGGTGCTGGTCCAGGTACTGTTCATCTTCTACGGCCTGCCGCAGATCCTCGGCGGGCCCATCAATGCCCTGGTGGCGGGTATCGCCGCCATCGCGGTCAACTCCGGCGCCTATATCTCGGAGATCGTGCGCGGCGGCGTACAGTCGATCGAGCGCGGCCAGCGCGAGGCCAGCCTCTCGCTGGGGCTGTCGCGCACGCAGGCCTTTCGCTACGTCATCTGGCCCCAGGCCTTGCGTCGCATGATCCCGCCGCTCGGCAACCAGGGCATCATCAGCATCAAGGACACCTCGCTGTTCTCGGTGATCGGCGTCGGCGAGCTGGTGCGCCAAGGCCAGGTCTACATCGCCACCACCTTCAACGCCCTGGAAGTCTACCTGATGGTCGCTTTCCTCTACCTGGTGATCACCCTGAGCCTGTCATTCGCACTGCGCCTGCTCGAGCGCAAGGGCCTGGTCGGACAATAAGGAGCGCGACATGAACCGAGGCAATTCCCCCTCTCCGGCCGCCCCCATCGTAAGCATGGACAAGGTCAACAAGCACTTCGGCGACCTGCACGTGCTCAAGGACATCGACCTGACGATCGCCCCCGGCGAGGTGGTGGTAGTGATCGGCGCCAGCGGCTCCGGCAAGTCCACCCTGATTCGCTGCATCAACGGTCTCGAGGAATTCCAGGCCGGTCATATCGAGGTCGACGGCAACGAGCTGCTGCCCAACGGCCGCAGCAGCCGGGCGCTGCAGAAGATCCGCACCGAGGTCGGCATGGTGTTCCAGCAGTTCAATCTCTTCCCCCACCTCAAGGTGCGCGACAACGTCACGCTGGCACCGATGAAGGTGCGCGGCTGGAGCCGGGACGACGCGATCGAGACCGCCGAGCGCCTGCTGGCGCGGGTGGGCATCGCCGACCAGGCCGACAAGTACCCCAGCCAGCTCTCCGGTGGCCAGCAGCAGCGCGTGGCCCTGGCCCGGGCGCTGGCCATGGAGCCACGCCTGATGCTGTTCGACGAGCCGACCTCGGCGCTCGATCCCGAGATGATCGGCGAGGTCCTCGACGCCATGCGCGAGCTGGCCCGCGAGGGGATGACCATGATCATCGTCACTCACGAGATGGGCTTCGCCCGCGAGGTCGCCGACCGCGTCGTCTTCATCCACCAGGGCGAGATCGTCGAGCAGGCCGCCCCGGACGCGCTGTTCGACGCTCCGCGTCACGAACGCACGCAGAACTTCCTGTCCCGCGTGCTCAAGCACTGACCCCCTTCCCTTTCTCGGTCGACGCCCTGGCGGGACTCCCCCAGGGCTTTTTTCTGCCTGTGGATAACATTATCCGCCAGCGCCCCCATTCCGGGCCACAGACCGCATGGTTGGGGCATGCGCCAGCTTTACGGGGGATTGTTCACAGCCACGGTGACAAGCGGGGTAGCCGGCGGTGGAAAAACGGTGTAGCGTTCGCTCTGTGGAAAAGCCCCCGTTTCATCCACAGGCTCGACACCGGCCGCCCTCAGCTCGTCACCCTCTTCTCACCACGAAAGTCAACAATTCAACTTGTTGATAAATATCACATCTTTCCGCTTACCCACAGAATTTGTCCACACCAATAGTCACTACCACAACAGAACTTCTCTCTTAAATCATTCTGTTTTGATTAGTGAGGGTACCGGGCAGACACGCTGGCGAACCCGATGTGGAAAACCCCTGACGCTTACCCACAGGCGGTTTATACTGGCAGGCTTGTTTTTCGCCCCTTTGCCAATTTCCACGCGCAAGCGCAACGAGGTGCACATTGGAGTATCCCGACCGCTTTGACGTCATCGTCATCGGCGGTGGCCATGCGGGAACCGAAGCCGCTCTGGCCTCCGCCCGCATGGGCTGTCAGACCCTGCTACTGACCCACAACATCGAGACGCTCGGCCAGATGTCCTGCAATCCCGCCATCGGCGGGATCGGCAAGAGCCACCTGGTCAAGGAGATCGATGCCCTGGGCGGGGCCATGGGCCTGGCCACCGACCTCGGCGGTATCCAGTTTCGCGTGCTCAACGCACGCAAGGGGCCGGCGGTGCGCGCCACCCGCGCCCAGGCCGACCGGGTGCGCTACAAGGCCGCTATCCGCGGCATGCTGGAGAACCAGGCCAACCTGACGCTCTTCCAGCAGGCCGCCGGCGACCTGATCGTCGAGGGCGACACCGTGCGCGGGGTGGTCACCGAGACCGGCATTCGCCTGCTGGCGGAGACGGTGGTGCTGTGCACCGGCACCTTCCTCGGTGGCGTGATCCACATCGGTCTCGAGCAGAGCCGCGGCGGTCGCGCCGGCGATCCGCCCTCCAACGCGCTGGCCGGTCGCCTGAGGGCGCTGCCGTTCCGGGTCGACCGGCTCAAGACCGGTACCCCGCCACGGCTGGACGCCAAAAGCGTCGACTACGCGCAGCTCGAGGAGCAGCCGGGCGATACGCCGACGCCGGTGATGTCCTACCTGGGCAGCCGCGACATGCACCCGCGCCAGGTGAGCTGCCATATCGCCCATACCAACGAGCGCACCCACGAGATCATCTTCGCCAACCTCGACCGCTCGCCGATGTATTCCGGCGTGATCGAGGGTGTCGGGCCGCGCTACTGCCCGTCGATCGAGGACAAGGTGCACCGCTTCGCCGACAAGGCGAGCCATCAGGTATTCATCGAGCCGGAGGGGCTCGACACCCACGAGCTCTACCCCAACGGCATCTCCACCTCGCTGCCCTTCGACGTGCAGCTCGCGGTGGTGCGCTCGATCCAGGGGCTGGAGAACGCCCGTATCACGCGGCCCGGCTACGCCATCGAGTACGATTTCTTCGATCCGCGCGACCTCAAGCACTCGCTGGAGACCAAGTTCATCCACAACCTGTTCTTCGCCGGGCAGATCAACGGCACCACCGGCTACGAGGAGGCGGGCGCCCAGGGGCTGCTGGCCGGTCTCAACGCCGCGCGTCGCGCCAGGGGGCTCGAGGCCTGGTGGCCGCGGCGCGACGAGGCCTACCTGGGGGTGCTGGTCGACGACCTGATCACCCTCGGCACCAAGGAGCCCTACCGCATGTTCACCTCGCGCGCCGAGTACCGCCTGCTGCTGCGCGAGGACAACGCTGACCTGCGCCTCACCGAGGCCGGCCGCGAACTGGGCCTGGTCGACGACACGCGCTGGGCTGCGTTCAGTGCCAAGCGCGAGGCGATCGAGCGCGAGAGTGCCAGGCTCAAGGCCAGCTGGGTCCAGCCCGGCACGGCCGCTGCCGCGGCCGTCGAGGGCAAGACCGGCAAGCCGCTGTCGCGCGAGTACAGCCTGCTCGACCTGCTCAAGCGGCCCGAGCTCGGCTACGCCGATGTGGCGCCCCTCGCCGGCCAGCCGGTCGACGACGAGGCGGTGGCCGAGCAGGTGCAGATCCAGGCCAAGTACCAGGGCTACATCGACCGTCAGCAGGAGGAGATCGACAAGCTCAAGCGCCACGAGGCGACGCCGCTGCCGGCCGATCTCGACTACGCCCAGGTCGAGGGGCTTTCCCACGAGATCCGCCAGAAGCTCGCCGCGGCTCGCCCCGGGACCCTGGCCCAGGCCTCGCGGATCTCCGGAGTCACCCCCGCGGCGGTGTCCATCCTGCTGATTCACCTCAAGAAGCGTCGTCTGCTCGACGACACGCGAGTGGCCAACGGATGAGCGATGCCATCACGCCCCAGGTGGAGGCTCGGCTCGACGCGGGGGCCGCCGCGCTGGGCGTCGTCATCGATGCCGGGCAACGCGAGCGGCTGCTGCGTCTGGTCGGGTTGTTGCACAAGTGGAATCGCGCCTATAACCTCACCGCGATACGCTCACCGGAAGAGATGGTGGCCAGGCACCTGCTCGACAGCGCGGCGGTACTGCCGTTCGTCGGCGCCGCACCGCTGCTCGACGTGGGCTCGGGGCCGGGCCTGCCGGGGCTGGTGCTGGCGATCCTCGAGCCTGCGCTTGCGGTCACGCTGCTCGACAGCAACGGCAAGAAGGTGCGCTTCCAGCGTCAGGCGGTCATGGAGCTCGGGCTCGCCAACGTCACGCCCGTGCAGGCGCGGGTCGAGGCCTTCGAGCCGCCGCCGGGCGGCTATGCCCAGGTGATCTCGCGGGCCTTCGCCAGCCTGGCCGATTTCGTTCGGCTGACCGACCACCTGCTGGCGGAAGGCGGGCACTGGCTGGCCATGAAGGGGCCGGCCGCCGACGAGGAACTGACCGCCCTGGGGGTCGGCCTGACCATACGCGAGCGGCATGCGCTTGCCGTGCCGTTCACCACGGGGGCGCGTCAGCTGTTGATCGTCGAGCGAACCGATTCCAACCCAGGCCGCCTGTGAGCGAGCCTTCGACGCAAGGAAGTCGCCCGTGACCCAAATCATCGCCTTGACCAACCAGAAGGGCGGCGTGGGCAAGACCACCACCGCCGTCAACCTGGCCGCCAGCTTGGCCGCCCTGGATCGCCGCGTGCTGCTGGTCGATCTCGACCCCCAGGGGCATGCCACCATGGGCAGCGGCATCGACAAGCACGCGCTCGAAGGCAGCGTGCTCGACCTGCTGCTGGGCGAGAAGAGCGCGCCCGAGGTGATGCTCGACTGTCCCACCGCCGGCTACTCGCTGCTACCGGGCAACGGCGACCTCACCGCCGCCGAGGTGGAGTTGCTGGATCGGGCCGAAGGTCGCGAGCGCAGCCTGACCGAGGCGCTGGGCAGCGTTGCCGGCGAGTACGACGTGGTGCTGATCGACTGCCCGCCCTCGCTCAACATGCTCACCGTCAACGCCCTGACCGCCGCCAACGGCGTGCTGATACCGTTGCAGTGCGAGTTCTACGCTCTCGAGGGGCTCTCGGCCCTGCTCGACACCGTCGAGCAGATCAAGGACAGCGTGAACCCCGACCTGGCGATCTATGGCATCCTGCGCACCATGTTCGACGGTCGCAACAGCCTGACCCGTGACGTCAGCAAGCAGCTGCGCGACTACTTCGGCGAGGCGCTGCTCAAGACCACCATCCCGCGCAACGTGCGGGTGGCGGAGGCGCCCAGCCACGGCCTGCCGGTGACCAAGTATGCGCGCTTCTCGCGCGGCAGCCAGGCGCACCGGGTATTGGCCAAGGAACTGATTCGTCGCCTGTCGCTGTAGCGCGGTGGGTGTAACCTCCGGTCGTGACCGATTTTCGTGATGAGGGAATGCTGATGACGCGTAAACGCGCCCTGGGCCGAGGCCTGGATGCCCTGATCGGTGCCGGCGCCCGTCGCCGCGAGAATCTCGAGCTGCCCGAGGTCGAAGCTCGCCTCGACGAGAACGAGACGAGTGCGCCGGCCGAAGGAGCCGCTCCTGCCGCCGAGGAGCGCCTCGAGCGCCTGCCGCTGGTACAGCTCTCGCGCGGCAAGTACCAGCCGCGCCGCGACATCCAGCCCGAGGCACTGGAGGAGCTGGCCGACTCGATCCGCGCCCAGGGCGTGATGCAGCCCATCGTGGTGCGCCCGATCGGCGAGGCGCGCTACGAGATCATCGCCGGCGAGCGGCGCTGGCGCGCCGCCCAGCTGGCCGAGCTCGACACCATCCCGGCGGTGATCCGCGAGGTCAGTGACGAAGTGGCGCTGGCGCTGGCGCTGATCGAGAACATCCAGCGCGAGAACCTCAACCCGGTCGAGGAGGCGATGGCCCTCAAGCGCCTGCTCGACGAGTTCGAGCTCACCCAGCAGCAGGTGGCGGATGCGGTGGGCAAGTCGCGTGCCCAGGTCGCCAACCTGCTGCGCCTGCTGGCGCTGGACCCGGAGGTGCAGACCCTGCTCGAGCGCGGCGATCTCGACATGGGCCACGCCCGCGCCCTGCTCGCCCTCTCCGGGGCCAAGCAGCGTCGCGCGGCGCACGAAGTGGTCAACAAGGATCTCACGGTGCGCGATACCGAGGCGCTGGTGAAGCGCCTCGCCCAGGGCGAGGTGAAGAAGGCCGAGACCGCTTCCGAGAGCCCCGACGTGGCGCGCCTGGAGACCCGGCTCGGTGAGCTGCTGGGCGCCCCGGTGAGGATACAGCACGGCCGGGGGGGCAAGGGGCGGGTGACGATACGCTACTCCAGCCTGGACGAGCTCGACGGCATCCTCGAGCACATCCGCTGACGCCGCAAACGGTGTCGACAATCATTGCTTCTTTGGTAGCAAACCTGCACCATTCGTGGGCGAAAAGCGCCGAGTCTGGTTGAACCGGCCAAGGCGCTTCCCTATAATCCGCCGTTGTTTGCCTGGGCGACCGGCCAGGTTCAGATGGCCCTCATGCCCTGTTCTGGCGGGGCCGGACTGTCGACAGATGCACAGACACTCGAGTCGCAGACGCGAGCGCATCGACATCACCCGCCTGCTCGGGTGGCAGGGCGCAGCGGTCGCGTCCGTCGCGGCGATCGGCGCATGGATAGCGGGAACCGAAGGCGCCGTGTCGGCGCTGAAGGGTGGCCTGGTAGGCCTGATTCCCTCCCTCTATTTCGCCTGGCGGATCGGCTCGGTACGCGGAGGCAGGCAGGCAAGTCGCTTCGTCTCGAACCTGTACCGGGCCGAGGCAGGAAAGTTCGGTTTGACGGTGGCACTGCTGGCCGCGGTATTCGCGGCAGTGCCTCCCTCAAACCCGATTTTCTTCTTTGTCGCATACGTGGCGGTACTGTTCACGCATTGGCTCGCGCCCTGGTTCAAGCGTGGAAGACCGGCTCCTGAATCGAG
Source organism: Billgrantia lactosivorans (assembly GCF_003254665.1). Lineage (GTDB taxonomy): Bacteria > Pseudomonadota > Gammaproteobacteria > Pseudomonadales > Halomonadaceae > Halomonas > Halomonas lactosivorans. Next base: position 17,997 of record NZ_QHGY01000013.1, read on the forward strand.
GTAACGACAGCATGGCAGCAGGTAACGAAGTTACGGCAGCGTCCTACATTCAGCACCACCTCCAGAACCTGACCTTCGGGCGCCATCCCGAGAATGGCTGGTCGATCGCGCACTCCGCCGAGGAGGCTCGCGAGATGGGCTTCTGGGCCATTCACCTGGATACCATGGGCTGGTCCATCGCCATGGGCCTGCTGTTCATCTGGCTGTTCCGCAAGGCCGGCAAGATCGCCACCACCGGCGTGCCCGGCGGGCTGCAGAACGCGGTCGAGATGGTCATCGAGTTCATCGAGGGCCTGGTGCGCTCCGCCTTCCACGGCAAGAATCCCATCATCGCCCCGCTGGCGCTGACGCTGTTCGTGTGGATCCTGCTCATGAACACGCTGAAGATCATCCCGGTCGACTACTTTCCGGAGCTGTTCATCCGCCTCGGCGTCGACTACATGAAGATCGTGCCCACCACCGACGTCAACGCCACCCTGGGCATGGCGCTGGGGGTGTTCCTGCTGATCCTCTACTACAGCTTCAAGGTCAAGGGCGTCGGCGGCTTCGCCCGCGAACTCTCGCTGACACCGTTCAACCACTGGCTGCTGATCCCGTTCAACCTGGTTCTCGAAATCGTGAGCCTGGTCGTCAAGCCCTTCAGCCTGGCGATGCGACTGTTCGGCAACATGTTCGCCGGTGAGGTCATCTTCATCCTGATCGCCCTGCTGCCGTTCTGGGCCATCTGGCTGCTCGACGTGCCATGGGCCATCTTCCATATCCTGGTGATCACACTCCAGGCGTTCATCTTCACCATGCTCACCGTGGTCTACCTCAGCGCTGCGCACGAGCATCACTGAAACGAGCAACTTGCAGTTCCCAACCCTCAACCCCTTGAAAGTCAACTTGAAAACTAGGAGCACACAATGGATTACATTTACCTCGCCGCTTCCCTCATGATCGGTCTGGGCGCTCTGGGTACCGGTATCGGCTTCGCCATTCTCGGCGGCAAGCTGCTCGAGTCCACCGCTCGCCAGCCCGAACTGGGCGACCAGCTGCAGACCAAGACCTTCCTGATGGCCGGTCTGCTCGACGCCGTGCCGATGATCGGCGTGGGTATCGCGATGTACCTGATCTTCGTCGTCGCCGGTTAACGCCGCTGCCGAGCGCTGAAGCGCTCGGTTTGCTCGTTTCCGGTCGCCACGAACCCGTCAGAGGTACATACCCGTGAATATCAACATGACGCTTATCGGACAAACGATCGCCTTCGCGATTTTTGTCTGGTTCTGTATCAAGTATGTGTGGCCGCCGATCAGCACCGCGCTTCACGAGCGCCAGAAGCGAATCGCCGAAGGTCTCGATGCGGCCAGCCGGGCGTCACGTGACCTCGAGCTCGCCCAGGAGCAGGCGTCCCAGACGCTGCGCGAGAGCAAGGAGCAGGCTTCGCAGATTCTCGAGCAGGCCAACAAGCGTTCGGCGCAGATGGTCGAGGAAGCCCGTGTGCAGGCGCGTGCCGAAGGCGAGCGCATCATCGCCAGCGCACGTGCCGAGATCGATCAGGAAATCCAGCGGGCCAAGGACGAGCTGCGGGCCCAGGTCTCCAGCCTCGCCGTGGTCGGTGCCGAGCGCGTCCTGGAAGCCTCCGTCGACGAGAAGGCGCATCGCAAGCTGCTCGACAAGCTTGCTGCCGAACTGTGAGGAGGTGATCCATGGCGGAACTCTCTACCGTCGCGCGACCCTACGCTAGAGCGGCATTCGAACACGCACGCGATCATCAGGCGCTGGACGGCTGGTCCGAATGGCTCGACAAGCTGGGCCAGGCCGTTGCCGTACGCGACGTGCAGAAGCTATTGTCCAGCCCGCGTTTCTCGCCCGAGCGCAAGGTCGCCATGCTCATCGAGCTGACCGAGGTCAAGCTCGACGACTCGGCCAAGGCCTTTGTCGAGATGCTGGGCGAAAAGGGTCGGCTGACGGCGCTTCCCGCGATCGCCGAGCGGTTCGCGTATCTGCGCGCCGAGCATGATCAGCGCGTCGAGGTCACCGTCGTCTCGGCCTATGCGCTCGACGACAAGCAGCAGAACAAGCTCGCCGGCGCGCTCAAGAAGCGGCTGAATCGCGAAATCTCCATTATCACTCAGGTGGATCCGAAGCTTATCGGAGGCGTCGTCCTGCGCGCCGGCGATACTGTCATCGACGGATCGGTACGCGGTCGATTGAACCGCCTCTCCGAAGCTCTTACCGCTTGAGTCCGAGGGACATGGCATGCAGCAACTGAATCCTTCCGAGATCAGCGACATCATCAAGCAGCGTATCGAAAAGCTGGATGTCGCATCCGAAGCCCGTAACCAGGGCACCATCGTCAGTGTCTCCGACGGCATCGTGCGTATTCACGGCCTCGAAGATGCGATGTTCGGTGAGATGATCGAATTTCCCGGTAGCATCTACGGCATGGTGCTCAACCTCGAGCGCGACTCCGTGGGCGCCGTGGTACTGGGCGACTACCTCCAGCTAGAAGAGGGCATGACCGCCAGTTGTACCGGTCGCATCCTCGAGGTGCCGGTGGGTCCCGAGCTGATCGGCCGCGTGGTCGACCCGCTGGGCAACCCCATCGACGGCAAGGGCGATATCGACGCCAAGCTGACCGACGCGGTGGAAAAGGTCGCCCCGGGCGTCATCACCCGCCAGTCGGTGGACCAGCCGATCCAGACCGGCCTCAAGTCGATCGACGCCATGGTGCCGATCGGTCGCGGTCAGCGTGAGCTGATCATCGGCGACCGCCAGATCGGCAAGTCCGCCATCGCCGTCGATGCGATCATCAACCAGAAAGGCAAGGGTGTCACCTGTATCTACGTGGCCATCGGTCAGAAGCAGTCGACCATCGCCAACGTGGTGCGCAAGCTCGAGGAGCACGGCGCCATGGAGCACACCATCGTGGTCGCCGCCGGCGCCGCCGACCCGGCCCCGATGCAGTTCCTGGCACCCTATGCCGGCTGCACCATGGGCGAGTACTTCCGCGACCGCGGCCAGGACGCCCTGATCGTCTATGACGACCTGACCAAGCAGGCCTGGGCCTACCGTCAGGTATCCCTGCTGCTGCGTCGTCCGCCGGGCCGTGAAGCCTATCCGGGTGACGTCTTCTACCTCCACTCGCGTCTGCTCGAGCGTGCCGCTCGCGTCAATGTCGAGTACGTCGAGAAGTTCACCAACGGTGAAGTGACCGGCAAGACCGGCTCGCTGACCGCGCTGCCGATCATCGAGACCCAGGGCGGCGACGTGTCGGCATTCGTTCCGACCAACGTGATCTCGATCACCGACGGCCAGATCTTCCTCGAGACCGATCTGTTCAATGCGGGTGTGCGTCCGGCCATCAACGCCGGCCTGTCGGTATCCCGTGTGGGTGGTGCGGCCCAGACCAAGATCATCAAGAAGCTCGGCGGCGGTGTGCGTCTGGCACTCGCCCAGTACCGCGAGCTGGCGGCCTTCTCCCAGTTCGCCTCCGATCTGGACGAAGCCACCCGCAAGCAGCTGGAGCACGGTCAGCGCGTCACCGAGCTGATGAAGCAGAAGCAGTATTCGCCGCTGTCGGTGGCCGAGATGGGTGTGACGCTGTATGCCGCCAACGAAGGCTTCCTGGATGATATCGACGTCAGCAAGGTGCTGGACTTCGAGCGTGCCCTGCACGACTACATGAAGTCCGAGCACGCCGAGCTGCTCGACAAGATCAACCAGACCGGCGACTACAACGACGAGATCCAGCAAGGGCTGAAGCAGGGTCTCGAGCAGTTCAAGGCCACTCAGAGCTGGTAAATCCGCCGGCCCGCCCGCGAGGGCGGGCCCTGGACATCTTCTGAGGGCCACGAACGAGGTAGATCGCTATGGCAGCTGCAAAAGAGATACGCACCCAGATCGGGAGCATCAAGAATACGCAGAAGATCACCAGCGCCATGGAAATGGTCGCTGCGTCGAAGATGCGTAAAGCACAAGATCTGATGAGGGCCAGCCAGCCTTATGCCCGGCAGATCCGCAACGTGGCCAGCCACCTTGCCGACGCCAACCCCGAGTACAAGCACGACTATATGGTCGAGCGCGACGAGGTGAAGCGGGTCGGTTACATCGTGGTGTCCACCGACCGCGGCCTGTGCGGCGGTCTGAACGTCAACCTGTTCAAGGCCGTGGTGAAGAGCGCCGTGGCCTGGCGCAGCGAGGGCGCGGAGCTTGACTTCTGCGCCCTGGGCAGCAAGGCCGGCGGTTTCTTCCGCAACTATGGCGGCAATCTGGTCGCGGCCAAGAGCGGGCTGGGCGAGTCGCCGGAGATGGAGGATCTGATCGGCAGCGTCAAGGTGATGCTGGATGCCTATGACGAGGGCCGAGTGGATCGCCTCTACGTGGTGTACAACGAGTTTGTCAACACCATGACGCAAAGGCCGGTGGTTCGCCAGTTGCTGCCGCTCGCTCCCGACATGGGGGCGGATGCGGACGAAGAGGACAACAAGCGTCCCGGTAGCTGGGACTACCTGTATGAGCCGGATGCCAAGGCGCTGTTGGATAGCCTGTTGATTCGTTTCATCGAATCCCAGGTGTATCAGGCGGTGGTCGAGAACGGGGCCTGCGAACAGGCGGCCCGGATGATCGCCATGAAGAACGCCACCGACAACGCCGGCGGACTGATCGACGATCTGGAGATGGTGTACAACAAGGCCCGCCAGGCCGCCATCACCCAGGAGATTTCCGAGATCGTCGGCGGCGCCGCTGCCGTATAGCGCCTCGGGGGCGCCAAGCGCGCTCCCCGGCACACAGGTTTCATTTGCAGGTTTTTGAGAGGAACCAAGATGAGCGGACGTATCGTACAAATCATCGGCGCGGTGATTGACGTAGAGTTTCCGCGGGACGATGTTCCCAAGGTCTACGACGCGCTGAAGGTCTCGGATGCCGAGACCGTGCTGGAAACCCAGCAGCAGTTGGGCGACGGCGTGGTGCGCACCATCGCCATGGGCTCCACCGAGGGCCTGAAGCGTGGCATGGAAGTCGCCAACACCGGTGCCGCCATCTCCGTGCCCGTGGGCAAGGAGACGCTGGGTCGCATCATGAACGTGCTCGGCGAGCCGATCGACGAGGCCGGCGACATCGGCGAGCAGGAGCGCATGCCGATCCACCGCAAGCCCCCGACCTATGCCGAGCAGGCAGCGTCCAACGAGCTGCTCGAGACCGGCATCAAGGTCATCGACCTGGTCTGTCCGTTTGCCAAGGGCGGCAAGGTCGGCCTGTTCGGCGGCGCAGGCGTGGGCAAGACGGTCAACATGATGGAGCTGATCCGCAACATCGCCACCGAGCACAGCGGTTACTCCGTGTTCGCCGGCGTGGGTGAGCGGACCCGTGAGGGCAACGACTTCTACCACGAGATGACCGAGTCGAACGTCATCGACAAGGTATCGCTGGTCTACGGCCAGATGAACGAGCCGCCGGGCAACCGCCTGCGCGTGGCCCTGACCGGCCTCACCATCGCCGAGAAGTTCCGCGATGAAGGTCGCGACGTGCTGCTGTTCGTCGATAACATCTACCGTTACACCCTGGCCGGTACCGAGGTATCCGCCCTGCTGGGCCGCATGCCCTCCGCGGTGGGTTATCAGCCGACCCTGGCCGAGGAGATGGGCGTCCTGCAGGAGCGCATCACTTCCACCAAGACCGGCTCGATCACCTCGGTGCAGGCGGTCTACGTGCCCGCGGATGACCTGACCGACCCGTCGCCGGCCACCACCTTCTCGCACCTGGACGCCACCGTGGTACTGGCGCGTTCGATCGCCGAGCTGGGCATCTATCCGGCCATCGATCCGCTGGACTCCACCTCGCGCCAGCTCGACCCGCTGGTCGTCGGCGAGGAGCACTACAACACCGCTCGCGGTGTGCAGAACGTGCTGCAGCGCTACAAGGAGCTCAAGGACATCATCGCGATCCTGGGCATGGACGAGCTGTCCGACGAGGACAAGCTGGCCGTGTCGCGGGCGCGCAAGATCCAGCGCTTCCTGTCGCAGCCGTTCTTCGTCGCCGAAGTCTTCACCGGCTCGCCGGGCAAGTACGTACCGCTGAAGGACACCATTCGCGGGTTCCAGGGTATCCTCGACGGTGAGTACGACAATCTGCCGGAGCAGGCCTTCTACATGGTGGGCAGCATCGACGAAGCCGTCGAGAAAGCCAACCAGATGAAGTAATCCCGTCCATAGGGGGACTTCGCCATGGCGAAAAGCTTCACATGCAACATCGTCAGCGCCGAAGCCTCGATCTTCTCCGGGGAAGTCGAGCAGATCGTGGCTTCGGGCATCATGGGCGACCTGGGCATCCTGCCCGGGCACGCCCCGCTGCTGACCGAGCTGCAGCCGGGCCCCGTCCGCGTGATCCACGACGGTGGCCAGGAGGAGAACTACTACGTGTCAGGCGGCTTCCTCGAAGTGCAGCCGGACGTGGTAACCGTGCTGGCCGACTCGGCCGCGCGGGCCAGCGACCTCGACGAGGCCGCTGCCGAGGAGGCCCGCCAGCATGCGCTGCGCGCCTTCAACGAGAAGTCGGCGGAGATGGACTACACCCGTGCCGCCGCTGAGCTCGCGGAAGCCGTGGCGCAGCTGCGCACCATCCAGCAGCTGCGCAAGAAGGGTGGCCGGGGCTGATTCCAGCCGGCCGGTCGCGAAGCGCCCCCCGAACACTGTTCGGGGGGCGTTTTCGTCTCTGTTATCATGTGCGAGCGGGTAGCGGGAGGGTCCCAGCCCATACTCATGCCGCCAGGCCGTGGTGACGCTTCCCACTGCGCGGTTCCAGGAGAGCGCCATGTCATTGAGCGAACAGCTGCAGGAACACAAGGAAACCCTGGTCCAGGCCCTCGAGCAGGAGGATCGCGAGCGTCTCGACCAGTGGTTGCCTGAGCTGCGCGCCGCGGATCTCTCCGAGATCCTCGAGGAGATGGCCGAGGAGGATGACGACCTACCCAGCGTGCTGAAGCTGCTCGACTGCCTGCCGCTGGAGCGCCGCGCCAACGTCCTCGGTTATCTCCCCGGCGAGGTCCAGCTCGAGGTGGCCGAAGCCATGTCCGACGAGCTGCTGCTCTCGGTACTGGAGGAGATGGGCTCGGACGAGCGTGCCGACCTCTTCAACCTGCTCGGCGAGGATCGCCAGGAGGTGCTGCTGCGGCGCATGGCGCGTCAGGAGCGCGAGGACCTCAAGCGCCTGGCGAGCTACGAGGAGGGTACCGCCGGGGCGATCATGACCTCGGACTACGTCGCCATCCCCAGCGGCATGACCGTGTCCCAGGCGATGATGCGGGTGCGCCAGACCGCGCCCGACGCCGAGACGGTCTACCAGCTCTACGTCATCGACCCCGAGGGCCGGCTGGCCGGCACCCTGTCGCTGCGCCAACTGATGGTGGCGCGCCCCGGCGCACAGGTCGACGACCTGATGATCAAGGACGTCATCAGCGTGTCGGTGGACGAGGCGCAGGAGGAGGTGGCGCGCCTGGTGGCCCGCTACGACATGCTGGCCGTGCCGGTCACCGACCACGAGGCGCGCCTGGTCGGCATCGTCACCCACGACGATGCCATGGACGTGGCCGAGGAGGAGGCTACCGAGGACTTCCACAAGGGCATGTCCATCGGCCAGCTCGAGGATGGCGTCAGCCGGGTGCCGCTGTGGAGCCTCTACCGCAAGCGCGTGACCTGGCTGGTGCTGCTGGTGTTCGCCAACCTCTTCTCCGGTGCCGGGATCGCCTATTTCGAGGACACCATCGCCGCCCAGGTGGCGCTGGTGTTCTTCCTGCCGCTGCTGATCGGCAGCGGCGGCAACGCCGGCGCCCAGGCCGCCACGCTCACGGTACGCGGCATGGCCACCGGCGATGTCGGGGTCAAGGACTGGGGCAAGCTGCTCGGGCGCGAACTGATGGTGGCCGGTGCGCTGGGGCTGACCATGGCGCTGGCCGTCGCGCCGATCGGCGTGATGCGCGGCGGCGAGGCGGTCGCCATGGTGGTGGCGACCAGCATGGTGACCATCGTGCTGTTCGGCAGCCTGCTCGGCATGTGCCTGCCGTTCCTCCTCAACCGTGTGGGCTGGGACCCGGCCACCGCCTCGGCGCCGCTGGTGACCACGCTGATCGACGCCAGCGGCGTCGTCATCTACTTCACCATCGCCACGGCGGTACTGGCCGGACACTAGCGGGCACGATCATGAACAGCTCCCCACGGGGCGCGGCCGCCCGATGGCGGCGGCCTGGGCTCGAACAGAATGGTAACGAGACACGGCGGACAAGCGGCGGGGGGACGTGTATCCTCTTCGCGTCCTGCCGTGCGTTCGCTGCCAGGCTGCGCACGTCCTAGCCATCGGGGGAGAGCGCCATATGGATTGGCTTCAGGTCGTCGTGTTGTCCGTGGTCCAGGGGCTGACCGAATTCCTGCCGGTCTCGAGTTCGGCCCACCTGATCCTGGTGCCCGTGTTGACCGACTGGACCGACCAGGGCCTGGTCTTCGACGTCGCGGTGCACCTGGGCAGCCTGCTGGCGGTGGTGTGCTACTTCCGCCACGACCTGCGGCGCATGGCGACGAGCTGGTTGCTGTCCCTGCGCGGCCGGACCCTGCGCCACGGGACCGACGATCCCGATGCCCGGCTGGCCTGGTGGGTGCTGCTGGCCACGATTCCGGTGTGCCTGGCGGGCCTCGCCCTGCACGATGCCATCGAGCAGAGCATGCGCTCGCCGCTCTTGATCTCGGGGGGGCTGATCGTGTTCGGCGTGCTCCTGAGCTATGCCGACTGGGGCAGGCGCTCGGGGCGCAGCGAGTACCAGTTGACCCTGCGCGACGCGATGCTGATCGGCCTGGCCCAGGCACTGGCGCTGATTCCCGGCACCTCGCGCTCCGGTATCACCATCACCGCGGCGCTGTTGCTGGGGATGAGCCGCGAGGGGGCGTCGCGCTTCTCGTTCCTGCTCTCGATTCCGGTGATCGTGCTGGCGTCGGGGCTGGAGATCGTCGGCCTGCTGCAGTCGCCAGGCGACATCGACTGGCTGGCCATGGCGACCGGAGTGGCCTTGTCGGGGCTGAGTGCCTATCTCTGCATCCACTACTTCCTCGCCTTCATCAAGCGGATCGGCATGCAGCCTTTCGTCGTCTACCGCATCGTGCTGGGCCTATGGCTGCTGTGGATCTTCGGCTAGCCGAGCAACACTCTATCGAGGAGTCCTGTTACCATGAAAGCTGTCCTGCGCCCCGTGATTTTGGCGCTGTGCCTGGGCTTGTTGATCGCCGGCTGTTCCGAGAACGACCGTCCGCTGGAGTCGCCGGTGCGCCTGGAAGGGAGCATCTTCGGCTCCTTCTATCAGGTGACCATCGGCGACAGCCTCACCCAGGGCCAGGCGCGCGACCTGGAGGAGGGGCTCATCGAGGTGCTCGAGCAGGTGGATGGTGCGATGTCGATCTATCGCGACGACTCGGAGCTGATGACCTTCAACCAGGCCCCGCTCGGGGAATGGCAGCCGCTCTCCAACGAGCTGATCGAGGTGCTGGCGATCAGCCAGTCGGTGGCCGAGGCGAGCGGTGGCGCCTTCGACGTCACCCTCGGTGGGCTGGTCAACCTGTGGAGCTTCGGCTCCGAGGCGCGACCGCGCGAGATTCCCGACGACGAGACCCTGCAGGCACGCCTGGCCGAGGTCGGTCCCGACAGCATCGAGGTGGACGAGACTGACATGCAGGCGCGGCGCCTGCGCGACGTCTTCGTCAATCTCGGCGGCGTGGCCAAGGGGCACGCCACCGATCGGGTCGCCGCCTACCTCGACGCCGAGGGCATCGAGCACTACCTGGTCAACCTCGGCGGCGACCTGATCACGCGCGGCTACCGCGATGGCGACGGCGAGCGCTGGCGCATCGGCATCGAGGCCCCGCTCGACGATCGCCAGGAGGCCACCCATATCGTGCCGCTGCACGACATCTCGGTGGCGACCTCGGGGGACTATCGCAATTATTTCGAGGAGGAGGGGCGGCGCTTCTCGCACACCATCGATCCGCGCACCGGCCGTCCCATCGAGCATCGCGTGGCGTCGGTGACGGTGGCCCACCCCTCCAACGCCTGGGCTGATGCCTGGGCCACGGCGATCATGGTGCTGGGCGAGGAGGCGGGCCTGGCGCTGGCACGCGAGCAGGGGCTCAAGGTGCTGTTGCTGGTGCGTCAGGACGAAGGCTGGAGCAGCCTGGCGAGCCCTGCTTTCGCCGACTACTTCGGCGAGGAGCTGAGCGATGAGATGGGCCTGGAAGTGCGCTGAGGGCGCCGGGAGCGCGCCGGCCACCCGAGAAGGGCGGGCGCTCGGGCCCCGATGATACTGGAGCCATTCGATTGGACAAGGAGTCTTCGATGACCCTGGATGTGGTGATTCTGGCGGCCGGGCAGGGCACGCGGATGCGTTCGACCCTGCCCAAGGTACTGCATCGCCTGGCCGGCAAGCCGATGGTACGTCACGTGCTCGACACCGCACGGGAGCTCGAGGCGGATCGCCTGCACGTGGTGATCGGCCACGGCGCCGAGCGGGTGCGCGAAGCGCTTTCCGAGTATCCCGTGCGCTTTGCGCTGCAGGCCGAGCAGAAGGGTACCGGACATGCGGTGGCGCAGGCGCTGGAGAACATGGGCGACGGCAGGGTGCTGGTGCTGTACGGCGACGTGCCGCTGATCCGGCGCGAGACACTGGCCTCGCTGCTGGAGGAGGTGGACGAGTCGCGCATGGGACTGCTCACCGTGACCCTGGACGACCCGAACGGCTACGGCCGCATCCTGCGCGACGAGCACGGCCAGGCCGTGGCCATCGTCGAGCAGAAGGATGCCAGCGAGAGCGAGCTGGCGATCCGTGAATGCAACACGGGCATCATGGCCATGACCGCCGCCCAGCTGAAGCGCTGGCTGCCGCGGCTCTCCGCCGACAATGCCCAGGGCGAGTACTACCTGACCGACGTCATCGCCATGGCGGCCGCCGAGGGCATCGCCATCGCCACCGCCCAGCCTGCCGATCCGCTCGAAGTGGAGGGGGTCAACAACCGCTCGCAGATGGCGCGGCTGGAGCGTGCCCATCAGCGCCACCTCGCCGAGGCCCTCATGGCCCAGGGGGTGGCGCTGATCGATCCGTCGCGCATCGACGTGCGCGGCCGCCTGAGCTGCGGACACGACGTCGAGATCGATGTCGGCTGCGTGTTCGAGGGCGAGGTGGAACTGGGCGAGGGCGTGCGCATCGGCCCCCACTGCGTGATCCGCGATAGCCATATCGGCGCCGAAAGCGTGATCGAGCCCCACAGCGTCCTCGAGGGTGCGGTGGCGGCCGGGCACAACCGCATCGGGCCCTTCGCCAGGCTGCGCCCCGGCACTCGCCTGGCGGTGGGGGCCAGGGTGGGCAATTTCGTCGAGACCAAGAACGCCGAGGTGGGCGAGGGCAGCAAGATCAACCACCTGAGCTACGTCGGCGATGCGCGGCTGGGGCGCGACGTCAACGTCGGTGCCGGCACCATCACCTGCAACTACGACGGGGCCAACAAGCATCGCACCGACATCGGCGATGACGCCTTCATCGGCTCCAACACCGCCCTGGTGGCGCCGGTCAGTGTCGGCCGCGGCGCCACGGTCGGTGCCGGTTCGACCATCAGCAAGGACGTGCCCGACAACGCCCTGGCCGTTTCCCGAGGGCGCCAGATCGCCAAGGCCGACTGGGTGCGGCCGGCCAGCAAGACCCGAGACTGAAGCAAGCGCGAGGAATCGTCATGTGTGGAATCGTTGGTGCCGTTGCCGAACGCAACGTGGAGGGCATCCTGCTCGAGGGCCTCAGGCGGCTGGAGTATCGCGGCTACGATTCGGCCGGCATGGCCGTGCTCGCCGGTTCCGGTGAGCTGCAGCGGCGTCGGGCGCTGGGCAAGGTGGCCGCTCTCGAAGCGATGCTCGAGGAGAATGCCCTGCCGGGTCGCTGCGGCATCGCCCACACCCGCTGGGCCACTCACGGCAAGCCCAGCGAGGAGAACGCCCACCCGCACCAGTCGGGTGACCGGCTGGCGCTGGTGCACAACGGCATCATCGAGAACCACGAGCCGCTGCGGCGCGAGCTGCAGGCGGCCGGCTACGCCTTCTCCTCGCAGACCGATACCGAGGTGGTGGCCCACTTGCTGGAGCACGAGTACCGCCACGGTGGCGACCTGCTGGCGGCGGTGCAGCGGGGCCTGTCACGCCTCGAGGGCGCCTACGCGCTGGCGGTGGTGCACGCCGACGAGCCCGGCGTCATCGTCGGCGCGCGCAAGGGCAGCCCGCTGGTGGTGGGGGTGGGCATCGACGAGGCCTTCCTCGGTTCCGATCCGCTGGCGCTGCTGCAGGTCACCGATCGCTTCATCTACCTCGAGGAGGGCGATGTGGTGCGGCTCGCCGCCGGCGGCCGCGTCGAGATCTTCGATGCTGCGGGTCAGGCCGTGCGCCGCCCGGTGCAGTCCTTCGAGCACGGCGATGGGGCCGCCAGCAAGGGCGCGTATCGCCACTTCATGCTGAAGGAGATCTTCGAGCAGCCGGCGGTGATCGCGGCGGCCCTCGAAGGGCGACTGGGCGAGCGTTCGGTGCCGGCGGAGTGTTTCGGCCCCGACGCCGAGGCGCTTTTCGCCCGGGTCGCGCAGGTGCATATCGTGGCCTGCGGCACCAGCTACCACGCCGGGCTGGTGGCGCGCTACTGGCTCGAGCGCTATGCCGGGCTACCCGTGCAGGTGGAGGTGGCCTCGGAGTATCGCTACCGCAGCGTGGTGGTGCCCGAGAACACGCTCTTCGTCACCCTGTCGCAGTCCGGCGAGACCGCCGATACCCTCGCCGCGCTGCGCTTCGCCCGCGAGCAGGGCTATCTCGCCACCCTGGCGATCTGCAACGTGCCGGGCAGCTCGCTGGTGAGGGAATCGGCCCTGACGCTGATGACCCAGGCCGGCCCCGAGATCGGCGTCGCCTCCACCAAGGCCTTCACCACGCAGCTCACGGCATTGATGCTGCTGACCCTGGCGCTGGGGCGGGTCAAGGGCCTCGCCGCCGAGACCCAGGCCGAGCTGGTGGACGCGCTGCGCGACCTGCCGCAACGGGTGGGCCGCGTCCTGCAGCTGGACGGCGACATCGAGGCGCTGTCGACCGCCTTCGCCGAGAAGCATCACGCGCTGTTCCTCGGCCGCGGGGCGCACTTCCCCATCGCCCTGGAAGGTGCGCTCAAGCTCAAGGAGATCTCCTATATCCACGCCGAGGCCTACCCCGCCGGCGAACTCAAGCACGGGCCACTGGCGCTGGTCGACAGCGAGATGCCGGTCATTTCCGTCGCCCCCAACGACGAGCTGCTCGACAAGCTGAAATCCAACCTGCAGGAGGTCAAGGCGCGGGGCGGCGAGCTCTTCGTGTTTGCCGACGAGCGGGTCGGCATCGCGGAGGAGCCGGGCGTCAGGGTGTTGCACCTGCCACACGTGCACGAGGCCCTGGCGCCGATCCTGTACACCGTGCCGCTGCAGCTGCTCAGCTATCACGTGGCGGTACTCAAGGGTACCGACGTCGACCAGCCGCGCAACCTGGCCAAGTCGGTGACGGTGGAGTAGCAACGCCGCCCTGCGCCGCGACTCGCCGGCGAAGCGAGGAGGAGGCCGTGCCGGGACTGTTCCTGGGCCTGCCCATGTGGGCCAATCCCGACTGGTGCGGCTCCCTCTACCCGCCCTATGCGGGCCAGGAAGGCTGGCTGGCCGACTACGCCCGGGTCTTCTCCGCGGTGGAGGGCAGCACCACCTTCTACAGCGGTGCGCCCAGGGCGGAGACGGTGGCAGCCTGGGCGCACCTGGCGCCCGCCCACTTCCGCTTCTGCTTCAAGCTGCCGGCGAGTGTCACCCACGCCAAGCGACTCGACCACGTCGAGGCCGAGTTCGACGCCTTCGTCGATGCGCTCGCGCCGCTGCACGAACGCCTGGGTCCGCTGCTCGTCCAGCTGCCGCGGGACTTCGGCCACGCCGAACTGCCCCGCCTCGAGGCGCTGCTCGCGCGCTGGCCGTCCGCGATTCCGTGCGCCGTGGAGGTCCGCCACCCCGAATTTTTCCACAAGGGGGCGGCCGAAGTTGCCTTGAACCGCCTGTTGATAACTCATGCTGCCAACCGCGCCATGCTCGACGTCCGCGCGCTGTTCTCGACCCCGCCTGAGGGCAGTCCGGCGCTCGCCCACGCCCAGAAGGAAAAGCCAAGATGCCCATTACACGTGCTTTCCACGGGAGACCAACCGCTGATTCGTTTCATCGGGCATCTCGATGAGGCGATCAACCTGCACTACTTCACGCCCTGGATCGACCAGATCAAGCTGTGGATAAATCAGGGGAAAACCCCTTTCTTGTTTGTGCATACCGCCGACAACCGCCAGGCCCCCCAGCTGGCCAGACGGCTGTTCCAGGCATTGGCCGGCGACCTCGGCCTGCCGCCGCTGGGGGAGTTTGCCGGCGAGCGTCAGACGAGCCTGTTGTGACCGCCATCCGACTGGCGTTCGAGCGTATGATCGGATAGATTTGCCGACATTCGAGCCAAAAACCCTCCTATCTACTGAGTTTTTGCGCTTGAGAAAGATCAACAACCAGATACACAACAACAGGTGAGTCATGTCTAAACTCGTACACGCCCAGTGGTCATCGAAGATGACCTTCGTGCTCGCGGCCGCCGGCTCGGCGGTGGGGCTGGGCAATATCTGGAAGTTTCCCTACATGGTGGGCGAGAGCGGCGGGGCCGCTTTCGTCCTGGTCTACCTGCTCTGTATCGCCGTCATCGGTCTGCCGATTCTGGTCGCGGAATGGCTGATCGGCCGGCGAGGCCAGGAGAACCCGATCAATGCCATGGCCGAGCTCGCTCGCCGCGGCGGTCACCTGCCGGCCTGGGTCCTGGTGGGCGTCTGTGGCGTTCTCGCCGCCTTCCTGATCCTCTCCTTCTACAGCGTGATCGGCGGCTGGTCGCTCTCCTATACCCTCGGTTCGGTCACTGGCGCCTTCAGCGGCCGCGACGCGGAGGGCGTCAGCGGCGTCTTCACCGGCATGCTGGGTAACCCCGGGACCCTGCTGCTGTGGCACACCGTGTTCATGCTGCTGGTCATCGGCATCGTCGCCCGCGGCGTGACCAAGGGGCTGGAAGGGGCCGTGCGTACCATGATGCCGGCGCTGGTGATCCTGATGCTGGTGCTGGTCGGCTACGGCATGACCACGGGCCACTTCGGCGAGGCACTCTCCTTCATGTTCCGGCCCGACTGGGACGCCATCAACGGCGAGGTGGTGCTGGCGGCCATGGGCCAGGCCTTCTTCACCCTGTCGCTGGGCATGGGCATCATGATGGCCTACGGCTCCTACCTGGGCGAGGAGGTCAACCTGCTGGGGACCGCGCGCACGGTGATCCTGCTCGACACCGGCATTGCCCTGCTGGCGGGCCTGGCGATCTTCCCCATCGTGTTCGCCAACGGGCTGGACCTCGACTCGGGCCCGGGGCTGATCTTCATCACGCTGCCGCTGGCGTTCGGCAACATGACCGGCGGCGCCCTGCTGGGCCTGATGTTCTTCCTGCTGCTGACCTTCGCGGCGCTGACCTCGGCCATCTCGCTGCTGGAGCCGGTGGTGGAATTCGTCGAAGAGCGCACGCCGCTCTCGCGCGTCGCGGCGACCCTGGTCAGCGGGGTGGCGGTGTGGACCCTGGGCATCCTCGCCCTGCTCTCGTTCAACCTGCTGGGGGAGTTCCTGATCCTGGGGCTCAACGTCTTCGACCTGCTGGACACTTTCACCAGCAAGTTCCTGCTGCCCCTGACGGGCCTCGGCGCGATCCTGTTCGTCGCCTGGTGCCTGGACCGCCGCAGCGTGGCCGCCGAGCTCAACCTCTCCGGGGGCAGCGAATCGCTGTGGCTGGTGGTGGCGCGCTACGTGGCGCCGCTGGGCGTGGTTGCGGTGTTCCTGCACTCGCTGCTGGGGTAAACCGCCCCGTAGGCCCCGCCTGGCGGGGCCTGAGCTGCCTGACTCTGCGGCCGCCTTCGGGCGGCCGTTTCAGTGTTTCTCCTCGTCGGCCAGATCGGCGATGTCGCGCTCCAGCTGCTTGAACTCCTGGTGCAGCTCGATGCCGCGCCGGGCGCGCAGGTTGCGTTGCGCGGCGCTGCGGGAACGTTTCTCGTGCTCGGCGACGTTGATGCTCATGAAGATGTCGAGAAGTTCGTTCTTGACGGAAGTGACCCGTTCGACCTTACTCATGATCGACTCTCCCTTCTTCTTCTGTGCCTTATCTCTGTCGTGCAGCAAGATCAAATCACAGCATCTTTACTATACCCTACTTGACACTTTCATGACGACGTGCCCATTCCACGCTAGGCCGCGGGCGAAGCCTGCGAGCAGGGCGGAAACTCCCGCAAGCGAGCCGGATCAGGCATACTGATCTTCTGCGTTCGTCAACCAAGGAGTCCAGCGTGAGCCGCGCCCTGTTCGATGAAATGAGACGCCGCATGGAGCACTTCCGCCGCTCCGAGCAGAAAGTGGCGCGCTTCGTGCTGCGCAATCCCGACGAGGTCATCCACATGCGCATCGTCGACCTGGCCACCGAGGCCAAGGTCAGCGAGCCGACCGTGGTGCGCTTCTGCCGGGCCCTGGGCTGCAACGGCTTCCAGGACTTCAAGCTCAAGCTGGCGCAGATGCTGGCCTCGGGCAGCCAGTTCGCCCAGTTTTCGATGAACGACGACGACTCCGTCGCCGAATTCTCCCAGAGCATCTTCGACTCCACCGTGGGCACCCTGCTGTCGGTGCGCGACCGGCTCGACAACGATGCCCTGAGCCGGGCGATCCAGGCCCTGGCGATGGCCAACCGGGTCGAGTTCTACGGCTTCGGCGCCTCCGGCGCGGTGGCCTTCGACGCCCAGCACAAGTTCTTCCGCCTGCAGATCTCCACCGCCGCCTACGCCGACCCGCACATGCAGAACATGTCGGCGGTGACCCTCAAGGAGGGCGACGTGGTGGTGGCGATTTCCCAGACCGGCCGTACCCGGGCGCTGGTGGCCAGCGTGCGTCTGGCCCGCGAGGCCGGCGCCACGGTGATCGGCCTGTGTCCCAGCGGTTCGCCGCTGGCCGAGGAGGTGACCCTGCCGCTCTACATCGACGTGCACGAGGACACCGAGATCTACACGCCGATGAGCTCGCGCATCGCCCACCTGGTGCTGGTCGACGTGCTCGCCGTGGGCGTGGCCAAGACCCGCGGGCCGAAGCTCGCCGAGCAGCTCAAGGCAGTCAAGAAGAGCCTGACGCCGCTGAGGTTTCCCGAGCAGGAAGGCAAGCCCTAGCGGCCAGAGCACTCGGTTATCCTCGGCGCCGCTCACCCGAGAACGGGGCGGGCGCGGTGCAGATGAAGCGACCTTAGCGAGGACGCTGACGCCAACGCAGCCGCGCGCGGAAATCGACAGGGATGTCGATTTAGCGTCGGCAAGAGGGACCTTGTTCCGACGCGACGCGCAGGCGGCCAGTGCCGCGTCAGGGTTTCGTCCGAGCGTGTCGCGAATCGTACCGCGCCTGTCAACGCCAGGCCTCACAGGGTTCAATATGCTAAGCTGGGCGACCAATTTTCCAGCGGCAGACCCCTTCCATGGATGACGTCACGGCGATTCTCGATCAGTTGAATCCGGCCCAGCGCGAGGCGGTGAGCGCGCCCCAGGGCAACATGCTGGTGCTGGCCGGTGCCGGCTCGGGCAAGACCCGGGTGCTGGTGCATCGCATCGCCTGGCTGATGCAGGCCGAGGGCTTGTCGCCCTATGCCGTGCTGGCCGTGACCTTCACCAACAAGGCCGCACGCGAGATGCGCACGCGCCTCGAGGCGCTGCTGGGGCTGTCGCTGCGCAACGTCTGGGTCGGCACCTTCCACTCCATCGCCCATCGCCTGCTGCGCACCCACTGGCAGGATGCCCGCCTGCCGCAGCACTTCCAGATCATCGATTCCGACGACCAGCTGCGCCTGATCAAGCGCCTGCTCAAGGAGCACCGGATCGACGACGAGCGCTACCCGCCGCGCCAGGTGCAGTACTTCATCTCCGGCTGCAAGGAGGAGGGGCTGCGCCCGCACCAGGTCGACGTGCATGGCGACGCCTACCTGGCCCAGATGGTCGAGCTCTACGAGCGCTACCAGCTCACCTGCGAGCGCGGCGGGCTGGTCGACTTCGGCGAACTGCTGTTGAGGAGCCTGGAGCTGCTGCGCGACACCCCGGCGCTGCTGGCCCACTACCAGGAGCGCTTCGCCCACGTGCTGGTCGACGAGTTCCAGGACACCAATACCCTGCAGTACGCCTGGCTCAAGCTGCTCACCGGCATGCAGACGCCGATGACCGTGGTCGGCGACGACGACCAGTCGATCTACGGTTGGCGCGGGGCGCGCATCGAGAACATCCGCCGCTTCGAGCGGGAGTTTCCGGGCACCCACACCGTGCGGCTGGAGCAGAACTACCGCTCGACCAGCGTCATCCTCGATGCCGCCAACGCGCTGATCAGCCACAACGCCGAGCGCATGGGCAAGGAGCTGTGGACGGCCGGCGCCCGCGGCGAACCGATCTCGGTGTATGCCGGCTTCAACGACCTCGACGAGGCGCGCTTCATCGTCGACACCATCAAGGAGAAGGTCGACGAGGGCTACCGGCGCCGCGACGTGGCCATCCTCTATCGCTCCAACGCCCAGTCGCGGGTGCTCGAGGAGACCCTCATCCGCCAGGGCATGCCCTACCGCATCTATGGCGGCCAGCGCTTCTACGAGCGGCTCGAGATCAAGAACGCCCTGGCCTACCTGCGGCTGCTGCTCAACCGCGACGACGACGCCTCGCTGGAGCGCATCGTCAACGTGCCGCCGCGCGGGATCGGCACGCGCACGGTGGAGCAGCTGCGCGAGCGTGCCCGGCTGGCCGGGGTATCGCTGTGGCAGGCGCTGCACGACGGCCTCGCCGACGGTTCGCTCAAGGGCCGTGCCGGCGCCGCGCTGCAGGCCTTCGCCGACCTCGTCGAGCGGCTCGACAACGATACCGCCGGCATGGCACTGCACGAGATCATCGCCCACGTGAACGAAGTCTCCGGCCTCGTCGAACATCATCAGAACGAGAAGGGCGAGAAGGGGCAGGCCCGGGTCGAGAACCTCGAGGAGCTGATCAACGCCGCCCGCGCCTTCACCCAGGGCGAATCCTTCGATCCGCCCGAGGCCGGCGAGGGCGCCGTGGCGCTGGAGGCCTTCCTCGCCGAGGCGGCGCTCAACGCCGGCGAGCACGAAGCCGACGAGTTCGAGGACAGCGTCCAGCTGATGACGCTGCACTCGGCCAAGGGCCTGGAATTCCCGGTGGTGTTCGTCGCCGGGGTCGAGGAGGGGTTGTTCCCGCACAAGATGTCGCTGGAGGAACCCGGCCGCCTCGAGGAGGAGCGCCGGCTGTGCTACGTCGGCCTGACCCGGGCCATGCGCAAGCTCTACCTCACCCATTCGGAGATCCGCCGCCTGCACGGCAAGGAAACCTTCCAGCGGCCGTCGCGTTTCCTGCGCGAGATCCCCGCCGAGTACCTGGAGGAGGTGCGCCTGCGCGGCCAGATCTCACGGCCGGTGACGGCCGCCCGCCCGGCGGTGGGCCTCTCGCGCCAGACCTCGGTCGACCCCGGCGACGACCTGCCCAGCCTGAGCCTGGGCCAGCGCGTGCAGCATCCGGTCTTCGGCGAAGGCGTGATCCTCAATGCCGAGGGCGAGGGTGCCCGCGCGCGGGTGCAGGTCAGCTTCGAGGGCGAGGGCGACAAGTGGCTGGTGCTGGGGTTTGCCAAGCTCACCCCTCTGTAGGAATACGCCGCTTTACTGCTGCGCTTGCTATCCTGGCCACTGGCGGTACCGAAGCGTCGGACCGCCGAAGCGTCGGACCGTACAATCCTCAAGGAACCCCCAGTCAACTCCGGTTGCTCCGTTCCGGCGGTGGCCAGCCTATCTTCGCTCGCGACGTAAATCAGAGTATCCCCGGGTACGTTGACGTCTACGTCAAAAGGCGTGCTTGCTGCCCAAATGGGCATTCAGCATACTCACAGGCGGACACATCGCGCTTGATTAGACGCGACTCAGAATAACCACTGGAGTCAGGCTCGCCATGCAACGCCGTAAATTCCTCAAGACCGCCGGCCTCGGCGCCGCCGGTGTCGTCGCCGCGCCCTTCGTTTCCACCGCCAAGGCGCAGGAAACCATCACCTGGGACATGGTCACCTCCTGGCCGACCAACTTCCCGGCCCTGGGTACCGGGGCCAACGATTTCGCCCAGCGTATCGAGCAACTCTCCAATGGCCGCATGCGCGTGCGCGTGCACGGTGCCGGCGAGCTGGTGCCGCCGCTGGAAGTCTTCGATGCCGTCGCCGCCGGCACCGCCGAGATGGGCCACTCGGCGTCCTACTACTGGCGCGGCAAGGTCGCTGCCTCGCAGTTCTTCACCGCCGTGCCGTTCGGCATGAACACCCAGGAAACCAACGCCTGGCTCTACCACGGTGGCGGCCAGGAACTGTGGGACGAGGTCTACGCCAAGCACAACCTCAAGCCGTTCCCGGTGGGTAACACCACCACCCAGCCAGGCGGCTGGTTCAAGAAGGAGATCAACTCCCTGGATGACCTTCAGGGGATCAAGCTGCGCCTGCCGGGGCTCGCCGGCGAGGCCATGAACCGGATCGGCGTGACCACCGTGAACATGCCGGGCGGCGAGATCTTCACCTCGATGCAGACCGGCGTCCTCGACGCCGCCGACTGGGTCAGCCCCTACAACGACCTGGCCTTCGGCCTGCATCAGGTGGCCGACTACTACTATACCTCGGCCTGGAACGAGCCCTCGGCGGTGCTCGAGGGCACCGTCAACCTGGATGCCTGGAACGAGCTGCCCGACGACCTCAAGGCGGTGGTGACCGAGGCCGCGCGGGCCTCCAACCTGGCGATGATCAGCGAGTTCACCTACCGCAACGCCCAGGCGCTCGAGACGCTGGTCGAGGAGCACGGGGTGGAGCTGCGCAGCTTCCCGCAGGATGTCATGGAGGCGCTCTACGAGGCTTCCCAGGCGGTCATCCAGGAGCAGGTCGAGAGCGACCCCGATTCGGCCAAGGTCTACGAGTCCTACCAGGCCTTCCAGCGCCTGGTTCGCCCCTCCAACGACGCCGGGGAATTCGCCTATCTCAAGGCGCGCGACAGCCTCGTGAAGTAAGCGCTGGTGCGCAACGTCGTAGCCACGAGGGTGCCGCAAGGCACCCTCGTTGCATTGCGCCGGGCGTTTCGTGACGGCTGAAAGGAGCCGCCCCGGCGTTCGCTCAGCTGGCCTCAGGCACCGCGCGGATACGTCCCTTGTCGTCGAGCGCCACCATCACGAAGCGGGCCTCGGTGACCTTGTGCAGTTCGCTGTTCTCGCGCTCGTGGGGCTGTCGGATCCACACCTCCACGTCGATCTTGATCGAGCTGTGGCCGATCTCGCGCACGGCGGTGAAGATGTTGACCATCGAGCCGACGCGCACCGGGCACAGGAAATCCATCGTCTCGATGGCCACGGTGGCGGTGCGGCCATGCGCTTCGCGACCCGCCGCCAGTTCGGCGGCCTGGTCCATGTGGCGCACCAGCCAGCCGCCGGGAATGTCGCCATAGAGGTTGGTATCCTGGCGGTTGGCCAGTAACTTGAGGGTCAGTTGCCCCTGAGGGGCGGGGATATCGTCGAGGTCGGTCATGGAATGTCGTAAGCTCGGCTTGTTGTTGTGGGGCCGTGATATTGCATCGCAGCGGTTGCAGTGGGCCATCTTATACGCCGATTCCTGTGCTCACCAGCGCTGCGACAAGTCGCCCCAGCCGCATCCCTCACCGTCCGTTCCCGGGAGGCGCACATGATTCGCTTCGCCGGCCGGCGTGGCCGGCGCAGGCGCCGCCACGCCTGCCTCGCCGTGCTGCTGGCGCTGTCGGTGGCCATCGCCCAGGCCCTGGCGAGCGAGCCGCCGGTGGGCACCCTGGGCGTCGTCGGCTCCGATACCATGGCCGGGCTCATGCTGCGCTGGGGCGAGCAGCTTGGCGAGCGCCATCCCGGCATTCGCCTGCAGCTGCAGGCCAGCGGGTCGGCCAGTGCGCCGCCGGCCCTGGCGGCCGGCACCACCCGGCTCGGCCCGATGTCGCGCCCGATGGACGAGGAGGAGCGTCAAGCCTTCGTCCAGCGCTTCGGCTATGCCCCGGTGGAAGTCGAGGTGGCCCGGGATGCGCTGGCGATCATCGTCCATCGCCACCGGGGGTTGGAATCGCTGCGCCTGACCGAGCTCGATGCCATCTTCTCGCGCACTCGTCGTTGCGGCGGCGAGCGCGATATCACCCGCTGGGAGCAGCTTGGCGGCGCGGAGGATGGCGGGCGCATCGCGCTGCACGGCCGTAACCCGGCCTCGGGCAGCTACGGGCTCTTTCGCCAGCGCGCGCTGTGCGGGGGAGAGTACCGGCGCCGCCTCAACGAGCACCCCGGCTCGGCTGCCGTGGTGGCGGCGGTGACCGAGAGCCTCCAGGCGATCGGCTATGTCGGGCTCAATCACCTGACCCCGGGGGTCAAGGCCCTGGCGCTGGAGGATCACGAGGGCACGCGGCACTTTCCCGATGCCGAGCAGGTTCGCCGGGGCGACTATCCACTGAGCCGGGCGTTGTACCTGTATGCCAACCTGCCGCCCGGCAAGGCCCTCGCCGGCCCGGAACGGGCGCTGCTGGAGCTCATCCTGTCGCCGCAGGGCCAGCAGACGGTCGCGGAGCTGGGCTTCGTGGCGCTGTCGGACACGGCGCTGGCGTCCCAGCGCCAGCGGCTGGGGCTGGACGGCCCACCGCCGTGACGCTGTCATCCTACTGTCATCAAGCCGTTATACGCTGCCGATCATGATAGAGCCCGCTCCCGTTTCTCCCCCCTCCCGGCCCCTCTGGCGGCGCCAGCGCGATCGCCTGGCCACCGCCCTGATCACGGCCGGCGGCATCGGGGTGATCGTCGCGGTGCTGGCCATCGGGGTGTTCCTGGCGATGGAGGTCCTGCCGGCGCTGCTGGGGGGCGCGCTCGATTCGGCGCGCATTCGCATGTCCCTGACGCCGATGGCCTGGGGCACGCTGAAGGCGGCCTTCTGGGCGATGGCCTTCGCCATTCCCCTGGCGCTGGGGGCGGCGATGCATTCGGCGCTGTTCATGTCGCAGCGGCTGCGCAGCCGCATGAAACCGACCCTGGAGATGATGGAAGCGCTCCCCGGGGTGGTGATCGGCTTCGTTGCCGGCCTGGTGCTGGCGCCTTGGGTGGAGCGTCACCTGGCGGGCTCGCTGGCGCTGCTGCTGGTCATGCCGCTGGGCGTGCTGCTGGCCGCCGCGGCGTGGCGGCGGCTGCCGTCGGCGGGGCGACGCCGGCTGTCGCTGGCCCGGGCCGGGCTATGGCTGGTGCCGTGGCTGGCGCTGCTGGCGACGCTCACGCTGGTCGTCTCGCCCGGTCTCGAGACGCGGCTGTTCGGCGGCGACCTGCGCGGCTGGCTGGATGCCGAGCTGGACCTCGACTACGCCACGCGCAACGCCATGATCGTGGGGCTGGCGATGGGCTTCGCCGTGATGCCGAGCGTCTATGCGCTGGCCGAGGATGCCCTTTCCGGCGTGCCGGGCCGGCTCGGCGAGGGCGCGCACGCGCTGGGCGCGACGCGCTGGCAGACCCTGTGGCGGGTGGTGCTGCCAGCCGCCGCTCCCGGCATCTTCGCCGCGGTGATGATCGGCGCCGGCCGCGCCGTGGGCGAGACCATGATCGTGCTCATGGCCAGCGGCAACACCGCGCTGATGAGCCTAAGTCCGTTCGAGGGCATGCGCACCATGGCGGCGGGCATCGCCGTCGAGCTGCCCGAGGCCGTCCCGGGCAGCGAGGCCTATCGGCTGCTGCTGCTGGCGGCCCTGCTGCTGTTCGGCTTCACCTTCCTGGTCAACACACTGGCCGAGGTGGTCAGAAGCCGGCTGCGGCGTCGCTACCGCTGGCTCGGTGGTTCCCCGTGAGGGCATGGCGGTGGTTCGGCAGGGGGCGCCTGCCACGCTCCGAGGGCCCCTGGGCGTGGCTCGCCGCCGGTAGCGTCGCGCTGTCGCTGCTGATGCTCGGTGGGCTGCTGCTGCTCATCGCCGGGCGCGGGCTGGGCCACTTCTGGCCGGCAGCGGTGGTGCAGGTCGAGATGGAGGATGGCCGGGTCGTGGCTGGCCGTGCGGTGCGCGAGCTGCCGCTGGAACGAGGGAAGGGGCGTGAACGGCTCTACTTCACCGGCAACCGCGATCTCGACGGCCAGGTCTGGCACTGGCTGCCGGTCGACGACATCGCCGCGATCGAGCGCCCCGCCGAACTGGTGGTGCTCGAGCGGCGCCGCCACGGCGAGTTCATCGGCCGCCTGATCGCCGTGGGGGACCGCGAGGCGGTACGGGACGCCGCGCCGCAGCAGGCCGCCTGGACCAGGCTCCAGGCCCGCCTGGCGGCACTGGATCAACTGCGCGCCGAGCGCGAGCGGTTGCGCCGCGAGGGGCTCAGGCCGCTGATCCGCCAGCTCGATGCCGACCCGGATGACAGCGGCGCGCGACGGGCGCTGGCCGAGGCCAACGCCCGGATCTACGACCTGCAGCAAGCGATGCGCGGCGAGGTGGCGCTGCTGGAGAGCGCCGACGGCCGGCGCCTGCACCAGCCGCTCGACGAGGTGCTGCGCGCCTGGCGGCCCAACGCCATGTCGCCAGCGCACAAGCTGGCCGCCTGGGGCGGCGGCGTGTGGCGCTTCCTCGCCGAGGGGCCGCGTGACGGCAACTCGGCCGGCGGCGTATGGCCGGCGATCTTCGGGACCGTGCTGATGGTGCTCCTGATGTCGCTGCTGGTCACGCCCTTCGGCGTGCTGGCGGCGGTCTATCTCAACGAGGTGGCCCATCAGGGCCGCTGGACGAACCTGGTACGGATCGCGGTGCGCAACCTGGCCGGCGTGCCCTCGATCGTCTACGGCGTCTTCGGCCTGGGGGTGTTCGTCTACGGCATCGGCGGCTCGCTGGACGAGTGGTTCTTCAGCGACACCTTGCCATCGCCCACCTTCGGTACCGGCGGTCTGCTGTGGGCGTCGTTGACCCTGGCGCTGTTGACGCTGCCGGTGGTGATCGTGGCCACCGAGGAGGGGCTGGCACGGATCCCCGTCGAGCAGCGCGAAGGGGCCCTGGCACTGGGGGCCACCCGCTTCGAGACACTGTCTCGGGTGGTGCTGCCGATGGCAGTGCCGGCGATGCTCACCGGGGTGATCCTGGCGGTGGCCCGGGCCGCCGGCGAGGTGGCGCCGCTGCTGCTGGTCGGCGTGGCCAAGCTGGCGCCCCAGGTGCCGGTGGACGGCGAGTTCCCTTTCCTCCATCTTGAGCGCAAGTTCATGCACCTGGGCTACCACATCTACGATACGGCCTTCCACGGCAGCGACGTGCAGGCGGCCATGCCGCTGGTCTTCGCCACGGCGCTGCTGCTGGTGCTGGTGGTCCTGGTGCTTAACCTGACTGCCATCTTTCTGCGCCACCATTTTCGCGCGCGTCACGGCGTGCAGCCGCGCCCTTGAGGAGGTATCGCCGAGCCATGACCCTGCCGTCCCGCCCCCTGCCCAGTTCGGGATCGATCATCGACTTCCCGGCCGAGGCCAGCTGCTTTCAGATCGAGGGCCTGGGCCTGGCCTATGGCGGCAAGCGGGCACTGCGGGGGATCTCGCTGCGGGTACCCCGCCACCGGGTCACGGCCTTCATCGGCCCGTCGGGCTGTGGCAAGTCGACGCTGCTGCGCGCGCTCAACCGACTGCACGACCTCAACGAAGAGGCGAGCCACGAGGGCAGGATCCTGCTCGAAGGCGAGGACATCCATGCCCCGGAGGTGGCTGTGGACGAGCTGCGCCGGCGCGTCGGCATGGTGTTCCAGGTGCCCAACCCGTTTCCCATGTCGATCTACGAGAACGTGGCCTTCGGCCTGCGCCTGCAGGGCGGCCTGACGCGCCGCCGCATGGACGACATCGTCGAGTGGGCGTTGAACGCCGCGGCGCTGTGGGACGAGGTCAAGGACCGCCTGCGCGCCTCGGCGTGGTCGCTCTCCGGCGGCCAGCAACAGCGCCTGGTAATCGCCCGCTCGCTGGCGGTACGCCCCGAGGTGCTGCTGCTCGACGAGCCGGCCTCGGCGCTGGATCCGATCTCGACGCTGAAGATCGAGGAGCTGATCCGCAGCCTGAAGTCGCAGCTGACGCTGGTGCTGGTCACCCACAACATGCAGCAGGCGGCGCGAGTCTCCGACTACACCGCCTTCCTGCAGGACGGCGAACTGGTGGAGTACGCCCCCACCGACACCCTGTTCACCAACCCCAGCCTGCGTCGCACCGAGAACTACATCACCGGCCGCATGGCCTGACCGAGGCCGGCACGCCAGCCCGAGGAGAGAACCATGGACATCAACAGCGATACCCACAGCCAGCACATCTCGCGCCAGTTCAACCAGGAGCTGGAGGCGCTCAAGACCCACCTGATGACCATGGGCGGGCTGGTCGAGCAGCAGGTCCAGGAGGCGATCCAGGCGCTCCTCGACGGCGACAGCCGCCTGGCCGAGCAGGTGCGTGACCGCGACCGCGACGTCAACGCCATGCAGCTCAGGATCGACGACGAATGCACGCGGGTGCTGGCCCGCCGCCAGCCGGCGGCCTCTGACCTGCGCCTGGTGCTGGCGGTGATTCGCGCCACCGCCGACCTCGAACGGATCGGCGACGAGGCGAGCAAGATCGCCCGCAACGCCCTGACCCTGATCGACGCCGGCAACAACGTGCGCGGCCTGGTGGAGGTGCGCCACATCAGCGAGCACGTACGGCGCATGCTGCGCGATGCGCTGACCGCCTTCGCCCGCTTCGACACCGAACTGGCGCTTCAGGTGGTGCACGAGGACGAATCGGTGGACGACGAGTACGGCAGCGCCATGCGCTCGCTGATGACCTTCATGATGGAGGACAGCCGCGCCATCGGCCCGGTGCTCAACGTGATGTGGATCTTGCGCGCGCTGGAGCGGGTCGGCGATCATGCCGACAACCTCGCCGAGTACGTGATCTACCTGGTCAAGGGGCTCGACATCCGTCACATGGACCCGGCCCAGCTCGACGAGGATGCGCTGACGCGCAAGGAATGAGGCTCACCGAGAGAGGATCTTGATGCTGGACGCCTTCACGGCACTCAACCGCGGGACACGGCTGGTCTACCGCCGTGGCCTGCGGCGCTACGTCTATGCGCCGATCGCCGTCAACCTGGCGGTCTATGCGGCCATGCTCTACTACGTGGTGACCCGCTTCGGCGGCTGGCTCGGGGCCTGGATGGCCATGGTGCCGGCCTGGCTCGGCTGGCTGGAGTGGCTGATCTGGCCGCTGTTCGTGGCGAGCCTGGTGCTGATCGTGTTCTTCAGCTTCACCCTGGTCACCCACCTGATCGCGGCGCCCTTCTACGGCTTCCTGGCGGCCAAGGTGGAGGTCGCGGCCACCGGCCGGCCGCCACTCGACGACCGCGGCCTGGCGCGCACCGCGGTGGACGCGCTGGGCCGTGAGCTGGTCAAGCTGGGCTACATCCTGCCGCGGGCGCTGGCGCTGTTCGTGCTCAGCTGGGTGCCCGTCCTCAACGTCGTCGCGCCCTTCCTGTGGGCCGCGTTCTCGGCCTGGATCATGGCGATCACCTACCTCGACTACCCCATGGACAACAACAAGGTGAGCTTCGCCGACATGCGTCGTCGGCTCTCTTCCCACGCCTGGCAGACCCTCACCTTCGGCGGCTGGGTGACGCTGATCACCTGGATCCCGCTGGCCAACCTGTTCCTGCTGCCCGGCGCCGTGGCCGCGGCCGTGCTGATGTGGGACCGCCACTACCGCGGCGAAGCGGACATCGCCACGACCTGAGGGGAATGCCGGCGGCGTGGCGCCGATTCAGCGATCGGCCGCGCTGTCGGCCGACGCCACGGCCGTGACCAGGCGGGAGGCGGGGAACACGCAGCGGAACAGGGCGCCGCGGCCGGGGCGGGATTCGATCTCGAGTTGGGCGTCGTGACGCAGCAGCACGTGCTTGACGATGGCCAGCCCCAGGCCGGTGCCGCCGGTCTCGCTGCTGCGCCCCTTGTCGACCCGGTAGAAGCGCTCGGTCAGGCGCGGAATGTGGACCGGGTCGATGCCCGCGCCGTCGTCCTCCACCTCCAGGCAGGCGCCCTGGGGGTGCGGCTTCCAGCGCAGCACGACATGGCTGCCCTCGGGGGTATAGCGCACCGCATTGGAGGCCAGGTTGGACAGCGCGCTGTGGATCTCCGCGTCGCTGCCCAGCAGCCAGCGGGACTCCTCGAGCACGACCTCGATATGCTGGCGGCCCGCCGACAGCGCCTCGGCGTCGCGGCGCACCTCCTCGAGCAGCGAGGCCATGGCCAGCGGCAGGTGGTCCGCGCCGCCGCGGTCGATCTCCAGGCGCGACAGCAGCAGCAGGTCGTTGACCAGATTCTGCATGCGCATGGTCTGCTCCTGCATGCGGGTCAGTCCCTGGGCCAGGCGCGGCGGCAGGCGCTCGGCGGCATCGGCATAGGTCTCGAGGTAGCCCGCCAGCACGGTCAGCGGGGTCCGCAGCTCGTGGGAGACATTGGCGACGAAGTCGCGGCGCATCTCCTCCAGGCGGTGCAGGCGGGTGATGTCGCGGGCCATCACCAGGCGCTCGTCGTCGCCGTAGAGGGTGATCTGGAACTGCAGCACCTGGCGTTCGTCCACCGGCGAGGTCAGCGTCAGCGGTTCGCGGTAGTCGCGGGCGTTGAAGTAGGCGACGAAGCGCGGGTCGCGTACCAGGTTGGTGATGTGCTGGCCGCGGTCGTGGGCGGCCTTGAGCCCGAGCATGCGCTCGGCGGCGCTGTTCCACCATTCGAGGTCGCCGTGGGGGTCGAGCATCACCACGCTGTCGCGCATCGCCTCGGAGGATTCCTGGATGCGCTTGAGGGTCGCCTGCAGGCGATGCTGGGTATGCCGCTGGCCCTTCTGGTAGCGGTAGAGGCGGTCGAACAGCTCGCCCCACAGGCCGCTGGCCGCGGGCGGCTCGCTGTGGGGGTGGCGGGTCAGCCAGCGGCGCAGGGCGTGCAGCTGGCGCAGGTGATAGACGAGGCGCAGGGCGAGCCCCGCGGCGAGCCCGAGCCCCGGGGCGGAGAGCAGCCAGCCGGCCAGGCCGCCGCCAGCGGCGAGCAGGCCGATGCGCCAGAGTTCGTGGCTCCAGGGACGCACGTCAGCCCTTGTTGGAGAAGCGGTAGCCGGTGCCGCGCACGGTCTGGACCAGATGCTGGTGGGCATCGCCCAGCGCCTTGCGCAGGCGCCGGATGTGCACGTCCACGGTGCGCTCCTCGACGTAGACGTTGCCCCCCCACACCTGATCGAGCAGCTGGCTGCGGGTATAGGCCCGCTCCTGGTGGGTCATGAAGAACTGCAGCAGGCGGTACTCGGTGGGGCCCATCTCCAGCGCCTTGCCGTCGGCGCTGACGCGATGGCTGACCGGGTCGAGCACCAGGCCGTCGACCTCCACCGGCTCCTCGACTCCCTTGGGCGTGGTACGGCGCAGTACCGCCTTGAGCCGGGCCACCAGCTCGCGCGGCGAGAAGGGCTTGGTGATGTAGTCGTCGGCGCCGGCCTCGAGGCCCTGGATCTTGTTGTCCTCTTCGCTCCTGGCGGTGAGCATGATGATCGGCAGCTCGCGGGTAGCCTCCTCGCGCTTGAGGCGGCGTGCCAGCTCGATGCCGCTGGTGCCGGGCATCATCCAGTCGAGCAGCAGCAGGTCGGGCTGGTTGTCGACGATCATGCTGTGGGCGCTCTGGGCGTTGGCGGCCTCCAGCACGCGGTAGTCGGCCATCTCCAGCGCCACCGCGATCATCTCGCGGATCGGCGCTTCGTCATCGACGATCAGAACGGTCTTGGCGGTCATCCCGAAGCCTCGCGGTCAGTGACGGGTCGGTGACGATCTCACCACGACATCATGACACTTGGATGACAGCCCCGCCATAGCGG
This sequence comes from Billgrantia lactosivorans, assembly GCF_003254665.1. GTDB lineage: Bacteria > Pseudomonadota > Gammaproteobacteria > Pseudomonadales > Halomonadaceae > Halomonas > Halomonas lactosivorans. Next base: position 48,038 of record NZ_QHGY01000013.1, read on the forward strand.
CGCTAGGCACCGCTGGCGGGCCACAGGCTGAGCGCGATGCCGGCGAACGCCAGCAGCCCCGACCAGTGGTTGTTGAGGAAGGCCTGGAAGCAGCGCTCGCGCGCGCGTTCGCGTATCAGGAACTGTTGGTGGACGAAGGTGGCCGCCATGCCGGCCAGGCCGAGCCAGAAGAACCCGCCGAGCCCCAGGCGCCAACCGACCCAGCCCAGCAGCGCGAGGGTCGCCAGCTGCAGCAAACCGATGGCGGCACGGTCGGCGCGGCCCAGCAGCACCGCGGTGGACTTGATGCCGATCTTGAGATCGTCGTCGCGGTCGACCATGGCGTACTCGGTATCGTAGGCCACCGTCCACGCCACGTTGGCGGCGAACAGCAGCCAGGCCTCCAGCGGTACATGCCCGAGCACGGCGCCGAAGGCCATCGGGATCGCCCAGGAGAAGGCGGCACCGAGGAACGCCTGCGGCAAATGGGTATAGCGCTTCATGAAGGGATAGATGAAGGCCAGCGCCACGCCCACCAGCGACAGCATGACGGTGAACGGATTGGTGAACAGCACCAGCACGAAGGCCGCCGCGACCAGGCTCGCGAACAGCACCTTGGCCTCCTGCTCGCCGATGCGCCCGGTCGCCAGCGGACGGTTCCGGGTGCGCTTGACGTGCCCGTCGAAGTGGCGGTCGGCGTAGTCGTTGATCACGCAGCCGGCGGCGCGCATCAGGTAGACCCCGGCGACGAAGATCAGCAGCAGGCGGCGCTCGGGGACGCCGGCGGCGGCCACCCACAGCGCCCACAGCGTCGGCCACATCAACAGCCAGGTGCCGATGGGGCGATCCAGCCGCATCAGGTGCAGGAAGTCGGGCAGGCGGGCCAGCCCCTTGGGGCGCATCAGGGAGCGATCCATCGGTGTCTCCTCATTCGATGGCGATCATCCTAGCGTGATGGCAGGCCCAATTCATCCGCCATTTCCTCCAGGAAGAACTCCTGCACCAGCACGGCGAAGCGGCCGTGGCGGAACACCGAGCGACGCCCCCAGGGGCCGGCCACGGGATGGAAGGGGGGGCGTGCGGTGGTGACCTCGATGGGGCTGCGCTCCAGGCCGGGCTGGCGGAACAGCCAGCTGCCCAGCGAGCGCTCGCCGAGCCGTTCGAGTCGCTGGCCGCGCAGCTGGGCCAGCGGGGCCACCGAGCGGGCCACCACCCAGGGCCGCTCGTCGAGGCACAGCGCCACTTCCCGCAGCCAGGCCAGGCGGTCGAGCGGCAGCCCCAGGGCACGGGCCTCGTCGAGGCGCGGCTTGCCCAGGCGCTGATCGAGCAGGCGCACGCGGAAGACGCGGCCGGCGCCGGCCGCGATCAGCCGCGCGGTGAGCGAGTCCCGCGTGGCGACCCAGCCCCGCCACGCCGGGCTCATCGTCGGTCGGCTCGCGGCCAGGGGGCGCCAGGTGGCAGCATGAGGGCAATTGGCGTGGCGCTCGGTGCGGTTCCGGGACACCGTCACTCTCCGGGTCGAACTGGGGGCGCATAGTGTAACATGCGGTCCTGACACGATTCCCCGTGCGGCGCCCCCGCGGCCCCGCCAGCGGCGAGGAGTTCCATGAGCGCACCCCTGACGATCATCGGTTCCGGCATGGCGGGCATCGGCCTGCTCAGGCAGCTGCGCGCGCTGGACACCGATCGCCCCGTGACCCTGATCACCGCCGACAGCGGTGACGACTATTCCAAGCCCTTGCTCTCCACCGGCTTCGCCAAGCGCCTGCCGCCCGAGCGGCTGGCGGCACGCTCGGCGCTGGAGATGGCCGACCAGCTGGGCGCGGTGGTGCGCACCCATACCCGGGTCGATGCCATCGACCCGGCCGGCAGCTGCCTGCACATCGGCGAGGAGCGTCTGCCCTTCGCCGAGCTGGTACTGGCCACCGGTGCCGCGCCCGCGGTGCCCTTCGGCATCCCCGAGGCGCTCGCCGGTCGCGTCTTCACCATCAACGATCTCGACGACTATCGCGCCTTCCACGCCGCCCTGGAGGCGCTCGGCCGGCCCGGCCGCGTGGCCATCGTCGGCGCCGGCCTGGTGGGCTGCGAGTTCGCCAACGACCTGGCGGCGGGGGGGCATGCGGTGAGCCTGGTGGCGCCGGAGCACGCGCCCCTGCCGCGGCTACTGCCGGAGCCGCTGGGCCGGGCGCTGGGCCAGGCCTTCGCCGAGGCGGGCATGAGGCTCTACCTGGGCCGCGGCCTGGCGCGGCTGAAGGACGCCGGCGCAGAGGTCCGCCTGACGCTCGACGATGGCGAGCGGCTCGAGGCCGACCTGGTGCTGGTGGCCACGGGCCTGCGCCCGCGCAGCGAGCTGGCCCGGGCGGCCGGGCTGGCGACAGGGGCGGCCGGCATCCGGGTCGACCGCTACCTGGCGACCTCGTCGCCCGGAATCCACGCCCTGGGCGACGTGGCCTGTGTCGCCGGGGTCAACGCCATGTACGTCCAGCCGCTGCAGGCCAGCGCCAAGGCGCTGGCGCGCACGCTGAGCGGGACGCCCACCGCGGTGAGCTACGGCGCCTGGCCGGTGCTGGTGAAAACGCCGCTGCTGCCGGTGGTGGCGCTGCCCCCGCTGGAGCCGCCGGCACGCTGGCGAATCGAGGGGGATGGCTTCGACCTGGCCGCCCTCGCCGAGGATCAAGACGAACGTTTGATTGGCTTTGCGTTGACAGGAGCCTGCGTGAAGCGGAAAGTTGAGCTGGCGCGAGCGGCGCCGCCGTTGCTAGGCTAGTCACGTCATCGCCTCGGCCGGCTTCGCAGAGCGAACCGCCGTTGGTCGACGCGCTTGACGCTTCAAGAGCAAGGGACGAACCCGCACATGGGAACGGGCTCTCCCGGGGGAAGTGGCAGGCGGCACGAACTGACCATAGATGAATAACAACTGACCGGCAGCGTTGCCGGGACAAAGCCAATACCAGGAGGGCTGTAGTATGCGTAAGCCAGAACTTGCTGCGGCAATTGCCGAGCGTGCGGAACTTTCGAAGGACAAGGCCAGCCAGGTGCTCAACGTCATTCTCGACGAGATCACCGGCAGCGTGGCCCAGGGGCAGGACGTTTCACTGATCGGGTTTGGTACCTTCACCGTGCGTGAGCGCGCCGCCCGCACCGGCAAGAACCCCCAGACCGGCCAGCCGCTGGCCATTCCGGCCAGCAAGACCGTTGCCTTCAAGCCGGGCAAGGGCCTCAAGGACGCCGTCGGCAAGGGCTGATTCGAAGTTCGAATGCTCTCGTGACGCGGCCTGTCCGTCAGGCCGCGATATCCCTTCCCTCGCTCGAATCGGACTCGACATGAAGCTGCGACTGCTGCTGTGGCTGCTGGGCTTGATGCTCAAGCGCGCCTTGCGCCGCAAGCCGGGGTTCCGCCAGGCGCTCGCCGACGCGCGTCGCCTCGACTGGGGCATCGCCACCGAGGACCTCAGCATCGCGCGCCACTTCCGCATGTCGCCGGAGGGCATCCAGACCGGTGCGGGCCTGCCGGTGGATCTCGACCTGGAGCTGCGCTTCGACGACGAGGCCACCGCCCTCCGCGTGCTGCGCAAGCCGACCCAGCAGGCCTTCCTCGACGGCATGATGGCCGGCAAGGTACGCCTGGTCGGCGACTCGGCCGATCTCAACAAGCTGCAGAAGCTGCTCAAGCAGCTCTGACCGCCCTGTACACGGCATGACGTGACGTGGACATTACCCACCAGCGGCCGCAGCCGCGCCAGGCATCATGAGTTATACGAAAGTCTAGGGTGGGTTAGAATGACCCCTTGGACTTCCTACATGGCGCCCTAGAGCCCCCCATGCCGATCTCGCTCACGCTACCCCTGCGGCGTCTGTGGACGCTGGACAAGTTCGCCTACAGCCTGCGGGTCTTTCTCGCCTTCAGCGGGGCATTGCTGCTGAGCTGGTTCCAGGCCGACATCGGTCTGGTGATCCCGCTGTTCCTGGGCATCATCGCCAGCGCGCTGTCGGAGACCGACGACAGCTGGCAGGGACGCCTGCAGGCGCTGGCGGTGACGCTGGTGTGCTTCGCCGCGGCGGCGCTCGTCGTGCGCTGGCTGTTTCCCTGGCCGTGGCTGTTCGCCCTGGCTCTGGGAGGCGCAACCTTCGTGCTGATCATGCTGGGCGCCATTGGGCAGCGCTACGCCACCATCGCCTCCGGCACCCTGATCCTGTCGATCTACACCATGATCAACATCGAGCACCAGGGCGGCGTGCCGCAGCCGGGCGACTGGAGCCAGACGCTGCTGATCCTCTCGGGAGCGGCCTGGTACGGCGCGATCTCGGTGGTCTGGTGTGCGCTCTTCTCGCGCCAGCCGGTCAAGCAGAGCATGGCCCAGCTCTATCGCGAGCTGGGCAGGTACCTGATGCTCAAGGCGACGCTGTTCGAGCCACTGCGCGGCATCGACCTCGAGGCGCGCCGCCTGGCGCTGGCGCGACAGAACGGCAGGGTAGTGACGGCGCTCAACCAGGCCAAGGAGATGATCTTCCGCCGGCTCGAGGGGCAGCGCGGCGAGGGCAAGCTCCACCGCTACCTGCGCCTCTACTTCATCGCCCAGGAGATCCACGAGCGCGCCAGCTCCACGCACTACCCCTATGCCCGACTGACCGAGGCGTTCTTCCATCACGACGTGCTGTTTCGCTGCCAGCGCCTGCTCGACCAGCAGGGCCTGGCGTGCAAGCGGCTGGGCAAGGCGCTGCTGCTCAACCGCCCCTTCGAGCACGACCAGAGCGAGCAGGCGCTGGCCGACCTGCGCGCTTCCATCGACCACCTGCGCGCCATGCGCAACCCGGCCTGGCGCGAGCTGATGCCTCCCCTGAGCGCCCTGGCCGACAACCTCGCCACCCTCGAGGAGTGCCTGGCCGCGGGCGACAACCCCGATGCCGGCGACGACCCGGACGACGCGGCGCTGTTCAACCGTTCGCCCGCCAGCGTGAAGGAGGCCTGGGAGCGCGTGCGCCTCAACCTGACGGTGGGTTCGCCCACCTTCCGCCATGCCGTTCGCCTGCCCATCGCGCTGCTGGCGGGCTACGCCCTGCTGCAGTGGGTCCATCCCTCCCAAGGCTTCTGGATCCTGCTCACCACACTGTTCGTCTGTCGCCCCAACTTCGCCGCCACCCGGCGCTTCCTGACCCAGCGCATCGCCGGCACCGTGCTGGGGCTGGTGGTCGGCTGGCTGTCGATCACGCTGTTCCCCTCCGCGCTGCTGCAGGCGCTGATCGCGGTATTCGCCGGCGTGACCTTCTTCGCCACGCGCGAGAAGCACTACGTGATCGCCACCGCCGCCATCACGCTGCTGGTGCTGTGCAGCTTCAACCAGGTCGGCGACGGCTTCGACCTGATCTGGCCGCGGCTCTTCGATACCCTGATCGGCGCGCTGATCGCCGGGGCGGCGGTGTTCCTGATCCTGCCCGACTGGCAGGGTCGGCGCCTGCACCGCGAGGCGGCAGGTGTGCTCGAGGCCAGCCGTCGCTACCTGGAGGAGATCCTGCGCCAGTACGCCAGCGGCAAGCAGGACGATCTCGCCTACCGCCTGGCGCGGCGCAATGCGCACAACGCCGATGCGGCGCTGTCGACCGTGCTGGCCAACGTGCTGCAGGAGCCCGAGCCCTATCGCAAGCGTGCCGCCGACGACGGCTTCCGCTTCCTGGTGCTGTCGCACACGCTGCTGGGCTACCTGTCGGCGCTGGGTGCGCATCGCCAGCGGCTCGGCGCGGAGGCCCACGACGCCCGCTGGCTCGCCGAGGGGCATCGCATCGCCGACTACCTGGCGATGCTGGCCGACGCGCTGGCGCGCCGCGCCGCCAGCCCCGGGCTGGAGGAGGCAAGAAAGGCGATCCTGGCGCAGCTCGAAGGCAAGCCGCCGGGGTGGGAGGCAGAGGTCTACCGGCCCATGCACACGCAGCTGCTGCTGATCGCCCAGCAGCTCGGGCCGCTGACCGAGGCCGCCGAGCGTCTGATCGCCGCGCCCGGCGACCGCGACGACACCGCGGCCCCGGTGGCGGCCGGCTGACCCCCGCTACACCTGTCCGTAGCGGCCCGCCTCCTCGCCCAGCCAGCGGCGGATCAGCGGGCGACTGGCCTCGGGGTGGCGGGCCAGCAGCGCCTCGGCCAGGGGCGCGACGCGCTCGAGCAGGTCGCCGTCGCGCTCCAGATCGGCGATCTTCATCTGGGCGAGCCCGGTCTGGCGGGTGCCCAGCACCTCGCCAGGGCCGCGTAGCTCGAGGTCCTTCTCGGCGATGCGGAAGCCGTCGGTGGTCTCGCGCATCACCGCCAGGCGCTCGCGGGAGTGGGCCGACAGCGGGCCGTGGTAGAGCAGCACGCAGAAGCTCTCGCTGGTACCGCGACCGACCCGACCGCGCAGCTGGTGCAACTGGGAGAGCCCCAGGCGTTCGGGATTCTCGATGATCATCAGGCTGGCGTTGGGCACGTCGACGCCCACCTCGATCACCGTGGTGGCCACCAGCAGGTCGAGCTCGCCGCTCTTGAAGGCCTCCATCACCGCAGCCTTCTCGGCCGCTTTCATGCGTCCGTGGACCAGGCCGATGGCCAGCTCCGGCAGCGCCTCGGTGAGCTCGTCGCGGGTCGCCTCGGCGGCCTGGCACTGCAGCGCGTCGGACTCCTCGATCAGGGTGCAGACCCAGTAGGCCTGGCGCCCCTCGGCGCAGGCGTGGCGGATGCGCGCGACCACCTCGGGGCGGCGTTCGTCGGGCACCACCACCGTCTTCACCGGGGTGCGCCCGGGCGGCAGCTCGTCGATGATCGAGACGTCGAGGTCGGCGTAGGCGCTCATCGCCAGGGTGCGCGGGATCGGCGTGGCGGTCATCACCAGCTGATGCGGCGTGAGCCCGCCGGCCTCGCCCTTCTCGCGCAGCGCCAGGCGCTGGTGCACGCCGAAGCGGTGCTGTTCGTCGACGATGGCGAGCCCCAGGCGCTGGAAGTGCACGTCGCCCTGGAACAGCGCGTGGGTACCCACCACCATGCGCGCGCGGCCGTCGAGGATGGCCGCCTTGGTGTCGAGGCGTGTCTTGCCCTTGAGCTTGCCGGCCAACCAGGTCACTTCGATGCCGAGCGGCGCGAACCACGCCTTGAGCGTACGGTAGTGCTGCTCGGCCAGTATCTCGGTGGGCGCCATCATCGCCGCCTGGCAGTCGCCGGCGATGGCCGAGAGGGCCGCCATGGCGGCCACCACCGTCTTGCCCGAGCCCACGTCGCCCTGCACCAGGCGCAGCATGGGCACCTCGCGGGCCAGGTCGGCGCCGATCTCGTCGAGCACGCGGCGCTGGGCACCGGTCAGCGAGAAGGGCAACTGGGTGAGGAAGCGCGCCTGCAGACTGCGACCGCTGGGCAGCGCCGGGGCGCCGTCCTGCTGAATCTTCAGGCGGACCTGCTGCAGGCTCAGGCGATGGGCCAGCAGCTCCTCCAGCGCCAGGCGGCGGGTGGCCGGGTGCTTGCCGCTGGCCAGGCGCTCGGGGTCGGCGTCGGGGGGCGGCTGATGCAGGACGTGCAGGCAGTGGTGCAGCTCCGGCAGGCCGAAGCGGGTGCGCAGGTCTTCGCCGATCCAGTCGGGCAGTGCCTCGGGGGCCTCGTCGAGGCGGGCCAGGGCCTGCTCGATCAGCGCCCGCAGGCGCGCCTGGTGCAGCCCCTCGGTGGTGGGGTAGATGGGCGTCAGGTGATCTTCCACCGGCGGTGCATCGGTGCTGAGCAGGCGGTACTCGGGGTGGTAGATCTCGAGCCCGGTGGCGCCGGCGCGGGCCTCGCCGAAGCAGCGCACCCGGGTGCCGGGGCGGAACTGCTGCTGCTGCGCCGGCGAGAAGTGGAAGAAGCGCAGGCTGATGATGCCCGATCCATCGCGCAGCCGCACCAGCAGGCTGCGCCGGCGCCCCTTGATCACGTCGCTGGCCGAGACCTCGCCCTCCACCACCGCCTCGTGGCCGGCGCGCAGGGTGCCGATCGGCGTGACCCGGGTGCGATCCTGGTAGCGCAGCGGCAGGTGGAAGAGCAGGTCGGCCACGCTCTCCACGCGCAGTCGCGCCAGCTTAACGGCGAGCGCTTCGCCGACGCCCTTGAGCGAGGTGACCGGCGCGTCGAGCGCCTTTGTGTCAGCGCTCATGCCGATTCGGGAAGCGCCTCGTGACACTGCTGGATGGCGTCGGTGACGGCGTCGATCGCCTTGGGACGCGGGAAGCTGGCACGCCAGGCGATCGCCACGGTGCGCGACGGCGCCGGCGACTTGAACGGCCGGCTGACGAGCAGCCCGCTCTCGTAGTGCCCGGTGCCGATGGCCGAACGCGGCAGCACGGTGATGCCGAGCTTGGAGGCGACCATGTGGCGAATCGTCTCCAGCGAGCCGCCCTCGGCGGTCAGGGTGTTGCTGGGGCTGTTGAGCTGATGGCTGATGGCGGGGCAGGCCTCGAGGATCTGGTCGCGGAAGCAGTGACCCTCGCCCAGCAGCAGCAGGCGCTCCTTGAGCAGGTCCTCCTTGTCGATGAACTCGCGCCGGGCCCAGGCGTGGTCGGCCGGCATCAGCACCTCGAACTCCTCCTCGTAGAGGGGCTTGGTGACCACGTCGGTCTCGTTGAACGGCAGCGCGATGATGATGGCGTCGAGCTCGCCGCTGCGCAGCTTGCGCCGCAGGTTGGCGGTGAAGCCCTCCTCGATGTAGAGCGGCATCTGCGGCGCGCTGCGGGTCAGCGCCGGCACCAGGTGCGGAAACAGGTAGGGACCGATGGTGTAGATGGCGCCGATGCGCAGCGGGCTCGCCAACTGGTCCTTGCCGGCGTTGGCCAGCTCCTTGATCACGCTGCTCTGTTCCAGCACGCGCTGGGCCTGCTCGACGATCTTCTCGCCCAGCGGGGTGACCTGGACGGTCGACTTGGAGCGCTCGAACAGCGCCACGCCGAGCTCCTCCTCGAGCTTCTTGACCGCCACCGACAGCGTGGGCTGGGAGACGAAGCAGCGCTCGGCCGCGCGGCCGAAGTGACGCTCCTGCGCCAAGGTTACGATGTATCGAAGTTCTGTTAGAGTCATGTCTGGTGCCCCGTGGGCATCCTCTCGGACGATAGATGACTTTCAATAGGGACTTTTTATCAGGGGGCGAGAGAAAGGTGAAGAAAACGACACTGATTCTGGGTTGTGGCGACATCGGCATGGTGCTGGGCAGGGAGCTGCTGGAGGCCGGGCATCGCGTGATCGGCGCCCGCCGCAGCGCCGCGGCGCTGGAGGGGAGCGGCATCGAGCCGCTGCCGCTCGACCTGTGCGACGAGGCGGCCCTGGCCGAGCTGCCCGACGCCGATTACGTGGTCTACATTCTGAGCGCCGATCGCTTCGACGAGGCGGCCTACCGGGCGGCCTATTGCGACGGCCTCAAGGCGGTTCTGCGCACCTACGAGGGGCGCGAGGCGGTTCCCAAGCGCCTGTTCTTCGTCTCTTCCACCAGCGTCTATGCGCAGAAGGAGGGCGAGCGGGTCGACGAGGCGAGCCCCGCGCAGGCGGCCGGCTTTTCCGGCACGGTGATGCGCGAGGCCGAGCAGGCCCTGCTGGAGAGCGCCCTGGCCGGCACCACGGTGCGCTTCTCCGGCATCTACGGCCCGGGCCGGGATCGCCTGATCCGCCAGGTCCAGGAGGGGCGCATCGCGCCGAAGAGCCCGCCCATGTACTCCAACCGCATCCACCGCGACGACTGTGCCGGCGTGCTGGCCCACCTGATCGGTCTCGATGTGGCGGGCAGGACGCTCGACGACCTCTACCTGGCCAGCGACTGCGCACCGGAGCCGCTCCACGAGGTCATGGCATGGCTGGCCGCCCAGCTCAAGGTGGAGCCCACCGAGGTGATCCAGGCCCCGCTGCGCAAGCGGGCGAGCAAGCGCTGCGACAACTCGCGCCTGCGCGAGACGGGCTATGTCTTCCGCTATCCCAGCTACCGCGAGGGGTACGCCCAGGTGATGCGCGAGGGCGGCTTCCTCGCCGAGCCGGTCTGATCCGGGCGCGAGGCGACGGGCGACGCGGGGAGTCCGCCTCGCCCTGTTCCGTTCGGGGCGCGCCTGCCGCCGGCGTTCACAGCGGCAGACGGTAGCCCAGCGCCAGCACCTCGATGCCCTCGTTGGGGTCCTTGATGCCGGCGTTGGAATAGTGGGTGAACTCCAGCGCGACTTCGCCGGGCCCCAGCGCCCCGCCGAGCGCGATGCGATCCTGGAACTGGAACGCCGTGGAGAGGTCACGCGAACCGATTCGCGCGTCGAGAAACACCGCGGCACCGATGCCGCCCTCGAGGTAGACGCTTCGCTTACCGGCGAAGGTATAGCGCAGCATCGGGCTGAGCAGCCAGGCGGCGTTCTCGTCGTTGTCATCCCCGTCGAGCAGCAGCAGCCCGGTGGCCAGGCGCAGGTCGAGCTGCGGATGCAGGCGTTCGAGGCCGATCAGGGTATCGAGCTCGATGCGGCCGGCGGCGGCCGATTCGCTGGTGATGCCGCCCGCCACGTAGAGGTCGGCCAGGCTGGCCTGACTGGCCGCCATGGCCAGGCCGAGGCAGAGGCCGGCAGCGATGGTCTTGTTCCGAAACACCGTGTTCTCCCTTTTTCTTGTGCGCCCGTGATTGGTTCGCCAATCGCGGGCGCGCATCCTTCCGTGGAGCTCAACCCTGCGATACGGCCAGACGACGATAGCGGGCCCCCCGCTCGTCGAGGGTCGATTGGATCAGCTCCAGCTGATTATAGGACCAGCTGAGGTCGATGGCAGGCATGTTTTCCAGGTCGTCCACGGCGGCCCGTCGCAGCAGGGTGACATGAGGCATGAAGCGGGCGGGGCGCTCACCGAGGCCGAGCGATTCGAGGCTGCTCCAGAGCCCGCCCTGCAGGCGCCCCAGGGCGGCCTCGCCCTCATCGCCGCCGACCCAGACGATGCCGGGCCGACGGAAGCTGCCCCAGCGATCGAGGCGCCACACGCCGGGCGCGATGGCCAGCCCTCGCACCCACGCCGCCAGCTCGGCCGCCCTGGCCTCTTCCACCTCGCCGAGAAAGGCCAGCGTCAGGTGCAGGCTCGCGTCGGGCATGCGCCGCCCGCCGCAGCGGGCGTGGGCGATATCCGCCAGCGCGCCGAGCCGCTTACGCAGCCCGGGCGGCGGTATCAGGGCCAGGAACAATCGCATGCGGCGGGCAACCGGAACCGGCCGTTTCAGTCGCCGATGACGAGGATCGCCTCCGCCTCGACCTGGGCGCCTTTCGGCAGCGCCTTCACGCCCACCGCGGCCCGGGCGGGGAAGGGGGCCTCGAAGAACTCCTCCATCACCTGGTTGACGATGGCGAAGTTGCCCAGGTCAACGAGGTAGAGGTTGATCTTGACGATCTCGCCGAGCGAGCCGGCGGCCTCCTCGCACACCGCCTTGAGGTTGCTGAAGACCTGGCGCGCCTGGGCCTCGAAGTCCTCGGAGACGAGCTCCATGGTGGCCGGGTCGAGCGGGATCTGGCCGGAAAGATAGACGGTGTTGCCGGCCTTGATGGCCTGGGAGTAGGGGCCGATGGCGGCGGGGGCCTTCTCGGTATTGATGACGGCCTTGTTGCTCATGACGCTCTCCTCGTGGTGTGTTCTGTGTCGCAAGGGTCAATGAAAGGCCCGCCCGCCGCGGACGGCGGCAAGCGGGCCGAAACGGGGTCAATTGCCGACGCGGGTGATCTTGCCGACGTGGGACAGGTTGCGGATGCGCTTGATGATGCGCGCCAGGTGCACGCGGTCGCGTACCGCCAGGGTCAGGTGCACGATGGAGAGCCGGGCGTCGCGTTCCTCGATGCCGATACGCTCGATGTTGGCGTCGGCGTCGGTGACCAGGCTGGCCAGCTCGGCGACCAGTCCGCGGCGGCTCTCGATCTCGATGCGCAGGGCCACCGGGAAGTCCTCGCCGATCTCGTCGGACCACTCCAGGGCGAACAGCTTGTCGGGATCGCCCTTGAGTTCGTCGAGGTTGCGACACTCGGTGCGGTGCACCACGATGCCCTTGCCCACCGACAGGTGGCCGACCACCGGGTCGCCCGGCAGCGGGTGGCAGCAGCGGGCGAACTTGATCACCATGCCTTCGGCGCCGCTGATCACGATGGGGCCCTGCGGCGCGAGCACTCGCTCGCCGGCTTCGGCCATGTCGCCGTGCAGCAGGTCGATCAGCCGCCGCGCCACCACGTGGGCCACCCGGGCGCCCAGGCCGATCGACTCCAGCAGGCTCTCCTCGCTCTTCAGCGACAGCTCCTCCAGCAGCTCCGGGACCACGTTCTGCGGGAGCTCCTCCAGGCTGGTCTCGAAGTCGGCCAGGGCCTTGTTGAGCAGGCGCCGGCCGAGCTGCACCGCCTCGGTATGCTGCTGGTGCTTGAGCGCGTGGCGAATCGCCGAGCGCGCCTTGGCGGTGATCACGAAGTTGAGCCAGGCCAGGTTGGGCCGCGCCCCGGGGGCGGTGATGATCTCCAGCGTCTGGCCGCTCTCCAGGCGGGTAGAGAGCGGCGCCAGGTGGCGGTCGATGCGACAGGCGATGCAGCTGTTGCCGATATCGGTATGCACGGCGTAGGCGAAGTCGATCACCGTGGCGCCCTGGGGCAGCTCCATGATGTCGCCGCGGGGCGTGAACACGTAGATGTCGTCGGGGAACAGGTCGTTCTTGACGTGCTCGATGAACTCCAGCGAGTCGCCGGCGTGGCGCTGCATCTCGAGCAGCCCCTTGACCCACTCCCGGGCGCGGGCGTGGCTGCCCTCGGCGATGGGGTGGTCGGTCTGGCCGGCCTTGTAGAGCCAGTGGGCGGCGATGCCGTTGTTGGCCATGGCCTCCATCTCGCGGGTGCGGATCTGCACCTCGATGGGCATGCCGCCGCTGCCGAACAGGGTGGTGTGCAGGCTCTGGTAGCCGTTGGCCTTGGGGATGGCGATGTAGTCCTTGAAGCGCCCCGGTACCGGCTTGTAGAGGTTGTGCACCACGCCGAGGATGCGGTAGCAGCTGTCGACATCCTCGGTGATGATGCGAAAGCCGAACACGTCCATGATCTCGGCGAACGGCTTGCGCTGGTCGCGCATCTTCTTGTAGATCGACAGCAGGTGCTTCTGGCGGCCCACCACGGTACCGGGCAGGCCCTCGTCGTCGAGGCTCTTCTGCAGCGCGCTCTGGATCTGGCGAATCGCCGAGCGGCGATGGCCGCGGGCGCTGGAGACGGCGCGCTTGATGCGCTCGGCGCGCATCGGGTGCAGGGCCTGGAAGGAGAGGTCCTCGAGCTCGACGCGGATGGTGTTGATGCCCAGGCGGCTGGCGATGCGGGCGTAGATCTCGAGCGTCTCGCGGGCGATGCGGCGCTTCTTCTCGGGGCGCAGGGCGCCCAGCGTGCGCATGTTGTGCAGGCGGTCGGCGAGCTTGACGATGATCACGCGGATGTCCCTGGACATCGCCAGCACCATCTTCTGGAAGTTCTCGGCCTGGGCGACGGCCTTGTCCTCGAAGGTGATCTGGGTCAGCTTCGAGACGCCGTCGACCAGCTCCGCCACCGGCTTGCCGAACTGCTCGGCGAGGGCCTCCTTGGACACGCCGGTGTCCTCGATCACGTCGTGCAGCATGGCCGACATCAGGCTCTGGTGGTCCATGTGCATGTTGGCGAGGATGTTGGCCACGGCGAGGGGGTGGGTGACGTAGGGTTCGCCGGAGCGCCGGCGCTGGCCGTCGTGGGCCTGCTCGGCATAGTAGAAGGCGCGCTTGACCTGCTGGATCTCGTCGGGAGGGAGGTAGCCGCCGAGTCTGTCGGCCAGGTCGTCGATGGTGAACATTAGCGCGCCTTGGGTGACCGCCTTACTCCTCGAGGGCGAGGCCCGGATCGCCTTCGCGGCGAATCCTGACCGGCGCCTCGATCGGCTCGTCGAGCACGCTGTGGTCCACCAGGCCGGCGGCGATCTCGCGCAGCGCCATCACGGTGGGCTTGTCGTTCTCCCACGGCAGCTGAGCGTCGCGAGAGCCGCGCGACAGCTGACGCGCACGCTGGGTGGAGATCATCACCAGCTTGAAGCGATTTTCGACGTTTTCCAGGCAATCTTCGACGGTGACACGCGCCATATTGGGTACTTCCCGAAACTGTGAGGGTCCCCGGCCACGGCCGGAGCACCGAAATGGAACAGGACAGACTAGATTACTCGACGCCCGGCGGCCGTGACAAGCGCCCTGAGGCCGGGGTCATGACAACAGCGCCGCCAGCAGCGGGCCATGGGTCTCGCGCACCCGGGCAAGACTCAGGCGTCGACCGATCACCAGCGACTGCAGTTCGCGCAGGGCGGTGGTGAAGTCGTCGTTGATCACCAGGTAGTCGTACTCGTCGTAGTGCGACATCTCGCTGACCGCGTCGCGCATGCGCCGGGCGATGGTGGCGTGCTCGTCGGTGCCGCGGCTGGCCAGGCGCCGCTCGAGCTCCTCGCGCGATGGCGGCAGGATGAAGATCGACACCGCCTCGGGCAGCTGCTCGCGGACCTGGCGCGCACCCTGCCAGTCGATCTCCAGAATCACGTCCTGGCCGGCCTCGAGCAGGGCCTCCACCGCCGGCCGCGCGGTGCCGTAGAAGTTGTCGAACACCCGGGCGTACTCGAAGAACTCGCCGCGCGCGATCATCGCCTCGAATTCGTCGACCTCGACGAAGTGGTAGTTGACGCCGTTCACCTCGCCGCGACGCCGGGGCCGGGTGGTATGCGACACCGAGACCTGAATGCCGTCGAGGCTCTCGATCAGCTCGCGTACCAGGGTGGTCTTGCCGGCGCCGGAAGGCGCGGAAACGATGAAAAGCGTACCTTGGGACATATCGGGCTCCGGATCGCAAATGCCCCCGTTCGCGCGAGGCAAAGGGGGCGAGCGCCATGGCTGCGCGTTCGAGCGGGACAGTATACCCGCCCGGCCGTGGGCGCGTCATGGGCTGTGGCGGTCGCCGCGGCGCGGCCGCCTCAGGCGTCCGGCGGGGGCGGGTCGAGCTCCTCGGCGAACAGCTCCAGGGCGTGCTGGGCGGCCACCGAATTGCCGCTGTCGTCGAGCGCCGGCGACCAGGCGCAGACCGTCATCCTGCCCGGCACCACGGCGACGATGCCGCCGCCGACGCCGCTCTTGGCCGGCAGCCCGACGCGGTAGGCGAAGTCGCCGGCCGCGTCGTACATGCCGCAGGTGGTCATGATCGCGTTGATCCGCCGCGTCAGCCCCGGCGAGACGAAGCGCTCGCCGGGGCCGCGGGCGTGGCCGTCGCTGGCCAGGAAGCTGAGGGCGATGGCCAGGTCCCGGCAGCTCATCGCCAGCGCGCAGCAGGAGAAGTAGGTGCGGAGCACCTCGTCGACCTCGTTGTCGAGGTTGCCGAAGGCCTTCATCAGGTAGGCCGCGGCGGCGTTGCGTGCACGGTGCTGCCACTCCGAGGCCAGCACCTCGTCGTCGATCAGGATCGAGGCGTTGCCCGCCAGCCGCCGGGCGACGTCCCTCAGGTGCTTGTCCGGCGTGACGAAGGCGCTCACCAGGCAATCCGCCACCGCGATGGCGCCGGCGTTGATGAAAGGATTGCGCGGCTTGCCCCGCTCGGCTTCGAGCAGGGCCAGCGAGTTGAACGGCATGCCCGACGGATTGAGGCCGACCCGCTGCCACAGCGCCTCGCCGTGGGTGCGCAGGGCGAGGGTGAGCAGCAGCACCTTGGCGATGCTCTGTATCGAGAAGGGCGTCTCGGCGTCGCCGGCCACGTACCGCTCGCCGGCGTTGGTGTACACGGCAATGCCGAGCCGCGCGGGATCCTGGCGGGCCAGTGCCGGGATGTAGTCGGCGACGCGCCCCCTGCCGAGCCGCGTGCGGGCGCGGGCGTGGATGTCCTCCAGCCAGCGCTGCATGTCCGCCCTCTCCGGCCGGGCCCGTGGGCGCCCAGCCGGCCTCGATGCGTCGAGGCCGGCGGAAGGGGGCGTGGGGCTTGCCAACCTCACTTCACCGGCTGGCCGGGGGCCTGCGTCCCGGCACCGTAGCGCTTGAGGCGCTCGATATCCTCGGGCTCGATCTCCCAGGCCGCCGGGTCGATATCGAGATCGGCGAACTTGCCGGCATCGAACACGGGGTGGCGGATGCCGGCGCGGATCTGGTCGTCGAAATCGCGCAGGATGCGCAGGCCCGGCTTGAACAGCAGCAGCAGGGCGATGAGGTTGGCCAGCGCCAGGAAACCCATGGTCACGTCGGCGAAGGCGAACACCGTGCCCAGGTCGGTCATCGCGCCCCAGCCGCACAGTGCGATGACGGCGATGCGGAAGACGTTGAACAGCGTGACGTTGCTCTCGCTGAAGAAGTTGAGGCTGTTCTCGCCCAGGTAGTAGTTGTAGAGGATGGTGCTGAAGCCGAACAGCAGCAGTGCGACGCTGACGAAGCTGCGGCCCCATTCGCCGACGTGATCGGCCAGCGAGGCCTGGGTCAGCGCCACACCGCCGATCTCGACGCCGCCCGCCGGGTCGTAGGCGCCGCTGAGCAGGATGATGAAGGCCGTGCACGAGCACAGGATCAGGGTGTCGATGAACACCGAGAAGGCCTGCACGACGCCCTGGTTGGCCGGGTGCGGCACGTAGGCCACGGCGGCGACGTTGGGTGCGCTGCCGAGCCCCGCCTCGTTGGAGAACAGGCCGCGCTTGACGCCCATCATGATAGCCGCGCCGATGCCGCCGCCGACGGCTTGCTCGAGGCCGAAGGCGCTGTTGACGATCAGCAGCACGACCTCGGGGATGCGCGCCAGGTTCAGGCCCAGCACCACGATGGCGATCAGCAGGTAGCCGATGGCCATCACCGGCACCAGTACCTCCGCGACCCGCGCGATGCGCTTGATGCCGCCGAAGATGATCAAGCCGACGAGTACGGCCATGCCCAGGCCGGAATAGGCGACCGGCACGCCGAAGGCGTCGTCGAAGGAGGTCGCCACGGCGTAGGACTGCAGGGCGGTGAAGCCGAAGCCGAAGGTGACCAGCAGCAGCACCGAGTAGACGCCGGCGAGCCACTTCCAGCGCTTGCCGAGGCCGTGGGCGATGTAGTAGGCCGGCCCGCCGCGATAGGTGCCGTCCGGCTGGGCCGTCTTGTAGGCCTGGGCGAGGGTGCACTCGAGGAAGCTGGTGGCCATGCCCATCAGGCCGACCACCCACATCCAGAAGATCGCCCCGGGACCGCCGAGGGTGATGGCGACCGCGACCCCGGCGATGTTGCCGCCACCGACGCGCCCCGCCACCGAGAGCAGCAGGGCCTGGAAGGAACTCAGGTGGCCGTGCCGGTCGCGCTTGAACGCCTGGCTGGCGCCGAGGATGCGGAACATGCGGGCGAAGTAGCGAAACTGGACGAAGCGGGAGCGCACGGTGAAACCGACACCGACCGCGATCAGCAGGGCGATGAGCACCTTGC
The DNA here is from genome assembly GCF_003254665.1 of Billgrantia lactosivorans. Classification (GTDB taxonomy): domain Bacteria; phylum Pseudomonadota; class Gammaproteobacteria; order Pseudomonadales; family Halomonadaceae; genus Halomonas; species Halomonas lactosivorans. The sequence continues at coordinate 65,428 of NZ_QHGY01000013.1, forward strand.
CCCAGAGCAGGTCATTGATTACGTCCAGCATCATGCGGCCTCCCCGGCGACGGTAGGCGGAGCAACGGGGCAGGCGGCGGGGACGGGAGTCGTTGTTGTTGGCATGGGGTGAACCTCTTGCTTGCGTTTGTTGACATGGCCCGCCGATGGCGGCGGGCCGTGTTCGTAACGCAAGGTCCGTGCCAGAACTTGCATGCGGTAATCCCTTGTTTTTAGTGTGGAAAAACAGGGGGAGTCGAGCGGGGCGTGCTCAAGGGGTATAACCCGCGGTCCACAGTGCGGCGCTGTCGGCGAGGAAAGGTCTTCAATAACAACAAGGTGCAGTGGGCATAACCGAGGTTATGGCTATAACCTCGGTTATGCCCCTTCGCCGCGCTGCTTCTTCAGCCGCTTGCTCAGGGCCGGCTGCGAGATGCCCAGCCAGCGCGAGGCCATGGACTGATTGCCCTCGGCGCGCTTCAGCGCCTCTTCCACCAGCAGGTCGGCGACTTCGTCCAGCGTGGGCAGCGGCTCGTCGGCGGCGAACACGGCCCGCTGGCGATGGTGTGAAGGCGAGTCGTCGCCACAGGCCTGGTCGATGGCACGCTTGAAAGCTTCCATGGAGAGCGTGCGGCTGCGGTGCTGGCTCATGGCATCGAAGACCATGGCACGCAGCTCGCGCACGTTGCCGGGGAAGGCGTAGTTGCCCAGCATCACGGCCAGCTCCGGGGGGTAGCTCGGCTTGCCCTTGCCGAGCTCGGCGGCCGCCTCGGCGAGGAAGTGGTCCAGCAGCAGGGAGATGTCCTGCTTGCGCTGGCGCAGCGGGGGGATGTGCACCTGATGCGTACGCAGGCGGTAGTAGAGGTCCTTGCGGAAGGTGCCGGCGCGCTGCTTCTCGGCCAGGTCGTGGTGCGTCGCCACCACCACGCGGGCCTGGAGGCGCTTGGGCCGGTCGCTGCCCAGCGGGTAGTACTCGCCCTCCTGGAGCAGGCGCAGCAGCTTGACCTGGGAGGCCAGGCTGAGGTCGCCGATCTCGTCGAGCAGCAGGGTGCCGCCCGCGGCCTGCTCGATCATGCCGGCGCGCGGCTGCTCGGCGCCGGTGAAGGCGCCGCGCTGATGGCCGAACAGGGTATCGGCAAAGACGTTGTCGTCGAGCCCCGCCACGTTGACGCAGACCAGTGGCCCCTGACGACCGCTCAGGGTATGGGCAGCGCGGGCGATCAGCTCCTTGCCCACGCCGCTCTCGCCGGAGATCAGGATCGGCTGCTGGGTCAGCGCCACCGACTCCAGGTACTGGAAGACCGCGCGCATGCCCTTGTCGGCGGTGACGATGTGGGCGAAGGCCTCGGGTCGCTCCAGGGTGTCGTCGAGCACGCGCCGGCGCAGCGCCTGGTTCTCCTGGCGCAGCTCCTGCAGGCGAATGGCGCGGCGGATGCCCTCGACCAGGCGGCTCTCCTCGTCGGTCTTGACGAAGTAGTCGAAGGCGCCGAGCTTGATGCAGCTGACCGCGGTTTCCACCTGGTTGAGGCCGCTCACCACGATGACGCCGACGTCGGGGTACTCCTCGACGATGCGCGCCAGCAGCTCCTCCCCCGACAGGTGGGGCATGGTCAGGTCGAGGGTCACCAGGCCGATGTTCTCCCGCGCCAGGAGCTCCATGACCTCGCGACTGTCGTGGCAGCGGTGGATATGGTTGATCCCCCCGCTGCGCTCCAGGGCGATGCCCAGGCTGCGCAGGAAGGAGGGCTCGTCGTCGACGAGCAGCACGCCGAAGGCGGGGTAGAGGCTCTGCGTCATGGCGTGTCTGGCTCCTGCTGTCGAAGCGGGGTTGCGTCGGGCGACGCCGCGCCGGGCTTCGCGGACGGCAGCGACAGGGTCGCGCGGGTGCCGTGGCCGGGGCGGGAGTCGAAGGTCAGGCTGCCCTGGTGTTCGGCGACGATGCCGGCGGAGACGGACAGGCCCAGGCCGGTACCGCCGCACTCGCGTCGGGTGGTGAAGAAGGGGTCGGTCAGCCGGTGCATGGCCTCGGGCGCGATGCCGCGGCCCTCGTCGCACACTTCCAGCACGACCCGCTCCTCGGCGCGTTCGTGGCGGGTGGTGAGGCGGATGCCCTGGGTGGGCCGCTCCAGCGCCTGGCAGGCGTTGAGCACCAGGTTGATCACCACCTGCTCGATGCGCTGGGCATTGCCCACGAGGGGCGGCAGGTCATCGGCATACTGGATCTCGAAGCGGCCGGTCGCCTGGCGGATCGAGTTGTCGACCAGGCGCACGGCGGTGGCCACCACCGCATTGAGATCGACGGTGTCGGCCGGTTCGTCGCCACCCTGGCGGGCGAAGTCCTTGAGGTCGCCGACGATGCGCTTGATGCGCCGCGTGCCCTCCTGCATGTCGTCGATCATGCCGGGGATCTCCTCGCGCATGCGCGAATAGGGCAGCCCGCCGAACGAGAAGTCACCGTGGGCACGGTAATGTGCCTCGAGGATCGGCTCGGCGTCGGCCCAGGCCTCGCGCAGCACCGGCAGGTTGAGCAGCAGCAGGCTGCTGGGGTTGTTGATCTCGTGGGCCACGCCCGAGACGAGCACGCCGAGCGAGGCCATCTTGTCGGCCTGGATCAGCTGCTGCTGATGCTGGCGCAGCTCCGCGGTGCGCGCCGCCACCTCGCGCTTGAGCATACGGTTCCAGATCACGATGGCGCCGAGTACGAGCAGCAACAGCGCGGAGAGCGCCGCACCGACCTGGCCGACCTTCTGCCACGGGATGCCTTCGCGGCCCTCCAGCGGCCCCAGCCACTTGTCGTAGATCGCCTGGTGACGGCCGGTGTTCTTGAGGATGGCCAGCCCCTCGCTGAACTTGGCCAGCAGGTTGGCGTCGCCCTGGCGCACCGCGTAGCCGTAGCGCAGCGCGAAGGGCCGCGCCACCGGCACCAGGTTGGTCAGCCCCAGCTCGCGGCTGAGGTAGAGCGCCGGCAGGTTGGCCACCAGGGCGTAGTCGTGCTGGCCGGCGGCCAGGGCCCTGAGCGCATCGGCATGAGTATCGACGGGGACCACCTTGGCGTCGATGCCATGCTCGATCAGGTAGTCGTGCATGATGTCGCCGCGCTGGACGATGACCTCCTTGCCGTGCAGCTCCTCGACTTCCACCGCGGGATCGCCGCGGCGGGCGAAGATCGACTGGTGGACGATGGCGTGGGGCGGCGCGAAGTCGAACTGCGCGGAACGCGCCTCGGAGTAGGACATACCCTGCAGGATGTCGATCTCGCCCTGCTCCAGCCCGCGGCGCACCTCGCTCCACGGCTTCAGCTCGATGCGTACCTCGATGCCCATCACCTCGGCGATGGCCCGGGTCAGCTCGACGTTGTAGCCGGCCGGCTCGCCGTCCTCGTCAAGGAATTCGTAGGGCGGGTGGTAGTGATCGCCACCGACGACGATCACGTCCCTGTCGGCGTTGGCAGCGTTCGTCTCGGCCTGCCCCCAGCCGGGCAGGGGCACGGCGAGGCAGGCGGCCAGTGCCGCCAGCCGTATCCAGCCCATGGGGCTGGAAGGAAGTCCACGACAGGGCAGTGCCCGGCTTGCCGTCATTGCTGCACTACTCGATATTCTGGATCTGCTCGCGCATCTGCTCGATCAGTACCTTGAGTTCCACTGCGCAGCGGGTGGTGCTGGCCACCGCCGACTTGGAGGAGAGGGTGTTGGCCTCGCGGTTGAGCTCCTGCATCAGGAAGTCGAGGCGGCGCCCCTTGGGCCCCTTCTGGTCGAGCTGGCGCGCCACCTCGCCGACGTGGGTCTCGAGCCGGTCGAGCTCCTCGTCGACGTCGGCCTTCTGCGCCAGCAGCACCAGCTCGGCCTCCAGCCGCTGGGGGTCGAGCTCGGTCTTGACCGCCTCGAGGCGGTCAAGCAGCAGGGCGCGCTGGCGCTCGAGGATCTCCGGCATCAGCCGGCGCACCTCGGCGACCTGCTCGCGCACGCCGGCCAGGCGCTCGCGAATCAGCGCCGCGAGCTTGTCGCCCTCGCGGGCGCGGGCTTCGATCAGCTCGTCGAGGGCAGCCTCGAACAGTGCCGTGGCTTCCGCCTTCACTTCGTCCAGGTCGACGCCCTGGGCGTCGAGCACGCCAGGGTGGTCGAGCAGCGAGAGGGCATCGGGCATGGCGACCTGGGGCAGCGCCTCGCGGATCTCGCCCAGCGCCTCGGCCAGGGCGACCAGCCGGGTGTGATTGACGGCCAGGGTCTCGCTGATATCGGTGGGTTCGAAGCGCAGGTGGCACTCCACCTTGCCGCGCGCCAGGCGCGTGCGCAGCGCCTCGCGAAAGGCGGGCTCGAGGTCGCGCAGCGCCTCGGGCAGCCGGAAGAAGGGCTCGAGGTAGCGCTGGTTCACCGAGCGCAGCTCCAGCTGCAGGCTGCCCCAGTCGCCTTCGCGGCTCTGGCGGGCAAAGGCGGTCATGCTGTGTACCTTGCTATGGGCGACCATGGCGACTCCTTGTTCGATCGACTGCGCCGCTGCCGGCATCAGCCCGGCGACATCTCGGACAAGGAGTGTAACCGATTCCCCGGTCCAACCGTGTAGAATGGCCAGCCATTCGATGCCTCGCCGCTGCCGCGACATCGTCCCGATCGTTCTTCGTCTTCGAGAGGTACCATGGCTTCCGACCCCACGCGTCCCAGCGGACGGCGCCCCGACCAGCCCCGCGAGATTCGCCTGACCCGGGATTTCACCCGCCATGCCGAGGGCTCGGTGCTGGTGGAGTTCGGCGACACCAAGGTGCTGTGCAACGCCAGCGTCGAGGCCGGCGTGCCGCGCTGGCTGCGCGGCAAGGGCCAGGGCTGGGTCACCGCCGAGTACGGCATGCTGCCACGCGCCACCCACACCCGCGGCGGCCGCGAGGCGGCCCGCGGCAAGCAGGGCGGGCGCACGCTGGAGATCCAGCGCCTGATCGGCCGTTCGCTGCGCGCCGCGGTGAACCTGAAGAAGCTGGGCGAATTCACCGTCACCGTCGACTGCGACGTGATCCAGGCCGACGGCGGCACCCGCACTGCTTCGATCACCGGCGGCTGCGTGGCGCTGGTGGATGCCATCCGCTACCTGCAGCGCAAGAAGCTGATCAAGGGGGACCCCTTCGTGCAGCTGGTCAGCTCGGTCTCGGTGGGGCTCTACAGGGGCGTGCCGGTGGTCGACCTCGACTACCCCGAGGACAGCGCCGCCGAGACCGACATGAACGTGGTGATGGCCGAACCGGGCGGGCTGATCGAGGTGCAGGGCACCGCCGAGGCAGGGGTGTTCTCGCGCGAACAGCTCAACGCCATGCTCGAGCTGGCCGAGAACGCCGGCGCCCAGCTCTTCGAGCACCAGCGCGAGGCACTGGGCATTCGCCGCTGAACACTGGCGCGGATGGCGCCGGGGACAGGCCGAAGTGGAGGTCCTGCGCCATGGATGGCGGCGGTAGCGCCCAGGGATGGGCTCACAGCGCCTCCGCGATGGTCCGGCACCCCGGGGCCAGTCGACGGAACCACCATGAGCGTCTGCTCAATGCATAGCGCCGGCCTTGATAGGCCGGCGCTATGCGTTTCGGGAAGCCCGGGCGCGACGAAGAGGGCGTGCTTACAGCGTCAGGTCGTACTCGACGAACAGCGGGGCGAACTCGCTGAAGGTGGCATCGTAGTCGATCCAGGCGTCGACCACGTGGCGGCGCAGGTTGGGGCCGACGATCTGGTAGTCGATACGCCAGCCTTCCTGGCGCGAGCGCGGCACCTCCTGGTCGAGCTTGGGCCACCAGGTGTACTCGCCGGCGTCGCGGTTGATCTCGCGGAAGGTGTCGATGAAGCCGGTGGGGCCGAACACCTGGTCCATCCAGGCGCGCTCCTCGGGCTTGAAGCCCGGCGTGGCCTGGTTGTCGGCCCAGTTCTCCAGGTCGACGGTCTTGTGGGCGATGTGCCAGGTGCCGCAGATGATGTACTCGCGACGCTTGCGGGCCATCTTGTTCAGGTATTCCTGGTACTGGGCCATGAACGCCTGCTTGGCGGCATAGTCGCTGCCGTCGGGCATCAGGAAGCTGGCGATGCTGAAGCGGTCGTAGTCGGCCTGCAGGAAGCGCGCCTCGTGATCGCACTGGGGGAAGCCGAGACCGTACATGATCGCCTTGGGGATCTTGCGGCAATAGATCCCCACGCCGGAGAAGTCGTCCTGTTCGGCGTCGAGGAAGTAGCCTTCGTAGCCCTCCGGGTAGAGAATGCTGTCATCCAGCTCGAAGCTCTTGGCCTTGAGGTTCTGGACGCAGATGACATCGGCGTCCTGTTCGGCCAGCCAGTCGAGAAAGCCTCGACCGACGGCCTCGCGGATTCCGTTGACATTGATGGTGGCAATTTTCATACATGGTCCCTTTGACGTCGCGCGTGTATGATACCCGACGTTTCGACGTTTGGGTAAATGGCCCGCATGGATATTCATGGTAGGACACAGAATTCCATTTCCATGGAGCCTATGAATAGCAGGGGGAGCGCCGTGTCGGCCAGCATGCATGCCTATCAGCGTGAGTTCATCGAGTTCGCCATCGAGCAGGGCGTGCTGAGGTTCGGCGAGTTCACCCTCAAGTCGGGCCGCGTCAGCCCCTACTTCTTCAATGCCGGCCTGTTCCGCAGCGGCGGCGCCCTGGCGCGCCTCGGCCGTTTCTACGCCGATGCCATCGAGGCCAGCGGCCTGCGCTTCGACGTGCTGTTCGGCCCGGCCTACAAGGGTATTCCGCTGGCGGCCACCACCGCCGTGGCGCTGGCCGACCATCACCAGCGCGACCTGCCGTTCGCCTTCAACCGCAAGGAGGCGAAGGACCACGGCGAAGGCGGTCACATCGTCGGTGCCGAGCTCGCCGGGCGCATCCTGATCATCGACGACGTGATCACCGCGGGCACGGCGATCCGCGAGGTGATGGCGCTGATCGAGGCCGCCGGTGCCGAGGCGGCCGGCGTGGTGATCGCACTCGATCGCCAGGAGCGCGGCAACGGCGCGCAGAGTGCCATCCAGGAGGTCGAGTCACGCTACGCCATGCCGGTGATCAGCATCGTCACGCTGGACATGATCCTGGCCTATCTCGAGCAGCACGCCAGCGAGGCGCTTCAGGGGCATGCGGCAGCCATACGCGACTATCGCGCGCGCTATGGCGTCGTTGCCGAGTGATCAAGAGTGAAGGTGCGCGCCTGACGCGCATCGGTTGAGGAGTCGTCGATGAAAACGTGCGAACGGTTCGCCAGGGCCACCCTGGCGGTGGGTGTGCTGTTCACGGCTGCCGGTGCCCACGCCGCCGGCAGCCTGGATCTCAATCTCGGCGCCGATGCCGTGCAGTTCGAGGCCGCCGGGGAGATCACCCAGGGCGTGGCCCTGGGCGGCGGCGTCATCAACAGCGAGTACCGCGAGGATGCCACCCTCTACCATGCCCAGTTGCTGGGCGTGCAGCGCAACCGCGAGCGCGACGTCGGCATCGGCGCGCGCTGGACCCAGTTCGACACCGACTACGGCGACGGCGGCGGTGTGGGCCTGGGCGGCTACGGCTATGTCTACCTGCCGCAGGCGCCGGACGTCTCGCTGGGCGGCTACGGCTTCTATACCCCCGGCGCGGTGACCAGCGGCGACCTCGACGACGGCTACGAGGTCGGCGTGCGGGCGCGCTACGCCTTCACGCCCAACGTCGACGGCTACGTCGGCCTGCGCCAGACGGCGGCCGACTTCGACAACCGTCACGGCAGCCGCACGCTGGATCGTGGCGCCCAGGTCGGCGTCCGCCTCAGCTTCTGATCGACTCGCCGTACCGGCGGGCCCATCGGGGCCCGCCAGCGCTTCCAGGCAGGCCGCCATGCTCGACGTCGTGCTCTTCGAACCCGAGATCCCGCCCAACACCGGCAACCTGATCCGCCTCTGCGCCAACAGCGGCTTTCGCCTGCACCTCATCGAGCCGCTGGGCTTCGTGCTCGACGACAGGCGCCTGCGCCGCGCGGGGCTCGACTACCACGAGTGGGCGGCGGTGCAGGTGCACCGCGACTGGCCGGCCTTCGTCGAGGCCGTGAAACCGGCGCGCGTCTTCGCCGTTTCCACCCGCGGTCGCACCGGCTACCATGAGCCGAGATATGGTCCCGGCGACACCTTGCTGTTCGGGCCCGAGACCCGCGGGCTGCCTCAGGCGATGCTCGATGCCCTGCCGCCGGAGCAACGCCTGCGCATCCCCATGCGGGCGGACAGCCGCAGCCTCAATCTCTCCAACGCCTGCGCCATTCTGGTGTTCGAGGCCTGGCGCCAGCTGGGCTTCGCCGGCGCGGCGCAGCCCGAGTGATCCCATGAGCATTCAGCAACGCCTCGCCAAGCTCAATCCGCGCCAGCAGGAAGCCGTGCGCTACATCGACGGCCCCTGCCTGGTGCTGGCCGGCGCCGGTTCGGGCAAGACCAGCGTGATCACCACCAAGATCGCCTACCTGGTGCAGGTATGTGGCATGAGCGCACGCCGCATCGCCGCGGTGACCTTCACCAACAAGGCGGCCCGCGAGATGAAGGAGCGCGTCGGCCAGATGCTCAAGGGCAAGGAGGGGCACGGGCTGACCGTCTCGACCTTCCATACCCTGGGCCTCAACATCATCCGCGGCGAACTCAAGGCGCTGGGCTACAAGCCGGGGTTCTCGCTGTTCGACCCCGAGGACGCCAAGGCGCTGCTGCGCGACCTGATGAACAAGGACGCCCAGGTCGACGCCGAGCAGATCAATGCCGTGCAGCACCAGATCTCGGAGTGGAAGAACGACCTGGTGCTGCCCGGCCAGGCGCTGTCCCACGCCGTGGACGAGGATGAACAGTACGCTGCGCGGGTCTACGAGGCCTACGTGCGTCACCTCAAGGCCTACAACGCGGTGGACTTCGACGACCTGATCCTGCTGCCGGTGGTACTGCTCAAGGACAATCCCGAGGTGCTGGCGCGCTGGCGGCGCAAGATCCACTACATGCTGGTGGACGAGTACCAGGACACCAATGTCTCCCAGTACCTGCTGGTCAAGCTGCTGATGGACGAGCGCGCCACCTTCACCGTGGTGGGCGACGACGACCAGTCGATCTACGCCTGGCGCGGCGCGCGGCCCGAGAACCTGGTGACCCTGGGCGAGGACTTCCCGCGGCTCAAGGTGATCAAGCTGGAGCAGAACTACCGCTCCACCGGCACCATCCTGCGCGCCGCCAACACGCTGATCGCCAACAATCCCCACGTCTACGAGAAGACCCTGTGGTCGGAGATGGGCCAGGGCGCGCCGATCCGCGTGGTGGTCAACCGCCACGAGGAGGCCGAGGCCGAGCGGGTGGCCAGCGAGATCCTCACCCGGCGCATCAAGGAGTCAGCCTCCTGGCGCGACTTCGCGGTGCTCTACCGTGGCAACTTCCAGGCCCGGCTGCTGGAACTGAAACTCCAGCACTACCAGATTCCCTACAAGCTTTCCGGCGGCACCTCGTTCTTCTCGCGCAACGAGATCAAGGACGCCATGGCCTACCTGCGCCTGCTGATCAATCCGGCCGACGACAATGCCTTTCTGCGCATCGTCAACGTGCCGCGCCGCGAGATCGGTCCCGGCACCCTGGAGAAGCTGGCCAACTATGCCAACGACCCGGCCACCGGGCGCGGCATCTCGCTGTTCGATGCCTGCCATGAGCTGGGTTTGGAACAGGTGCTTCCGGCGCGGGCGGTGGAGCGCCTGGGACGCTTCACCCACTTCATCGACGGCGTCCGCCGACGCATGGACGAGGGCGATTCGCTGGCCGCGATACGCGGCATGCTGCACGAGATGGACTACGAGGCGTGGCTCTACCAGAACGCCAGCGCGCCGACCATCGCCGAGCGGCGCATGGCCAACGTGTGGACGCTGATCGACCAGCTCGAGAAGTCGATGCGGCGCGACCCGGAGGAGATCGAGGCGGACGACAGCGCCGAGACCGACGACGTCGAGGCGGCCATCTCGCGGCTGGTGCTGCGCGACATCCTCGAGCAGCAGGCCGAGGAGGACGACACCGACAAGGTACAGCTGCTGACCATGCACGCCTCGAAGGGGCTCGAGTTCCCGCATGTCTACCTGATGGGCCTCGAGGAGGAGCTCTTGCCCCACCGCAACGCCATCGAGGCCGGCACGGTGGAGGAGGAGCGGCGCCTGGCGTACGTGGGCATCACCCGGGCGCGCCGGACTTTGACCCTGACCCTGGCGCGCCAGCGCAAGGCCTTCGGCGAGCTGATGGACTGCACGCCGAGCCGCTTCCTCGACGAGCTGCCGCCGGACGACCTGGAGTGGGAAGGCCGCGCCGACCGGGAGGACCCGGAGAAGAAGCAGGCCCGGGGCCAGGACGCCATCGCCGGGCTGCGCTCGTTGCTCAGCTGAGCGTGGCCCGTTGCTCCAGGAACGCGACGGGGCGCCCGAAGGCGCCCCGTCGATACTGGCTTTTTCCGTGGAAGCGGCTTACTTCACCGGCTCGACCAGGAAGTCCACGGCGGCCCGCACCTCGTCATCCGACAGGTCGGTCTGGCCACCCTTGGGCGGCATGGCGCCGATGCCGTTGATGGCGTGGTCATAGAGCGTCTCGATGTCCTGATCGATGCGGTCCTCCCACTCGCCGGCTTCGCCACGGCGCGGGGCGCCGGCGGCACCGGTTGAGTGGCACGCCGTGCAGGCCTGGTTATAGATCGCCTCACCATCGATATCGGAGTCGTCGCCTGCCGCCTCGTCGTCGCCGGCAGCCTCGTCGTCGCCGGCAGCCTCGTCGTC
>NZ_QHGY01000013.1:76258-80513 GCF_003254665.1 Billgrantia lactosivorans
GCAGCCTCGTCGTCGCCGGCAGCCTCGTCGTCGCCCGAAGCCTCTTCCTCCAGCTCAGGCACGTCCATCACCGGGTCGAGCAGGTGTGCGGTAGCGGCGGCGACTTCCTCGTCGGAGAGGCTGGAGTTGCCGCCACGCGCCGGCATGGCATTGAAGCCATTGATGGCATGATCCAGCAGCGTGTCCCAGCCCTGATCGACGCGATCGGCCCAGGCGTCCTCCTCGCCGCGCACCGGTGCCCCGGCGGCCCCGCTGTCGTGGCAGGCACTGCAGACCTGGCCATAGATGCTCTCGCCATCGGCACCATCGCCGCCGCCACCGTCGTCGCTCTCGGCGGCCGCCGCCGTACCGCAATCCTCGCCCTGCAGGCAGAGATTGCCCACCGGCTTCAGGCGCTCGGCGATGGCATCGCGCTCCTCTTCAGCCTGAACGGACATGGCGCCCGTGGTCAGGCCGATGGCGGCCAGACACCCCAAGATCAGTTTGCTGGATTTCACTCTCACCACCTCTCGACGGTCCTGTAATCGTAATCGGTTGGCGACGTCGGCACGCGACAGCCGGAGCGCCATGACGCACACAATGGGCGATAGTATACCGATATAGCAAACTGCTGGAAAACGCCGTTGCCCACGCCTTTGGCATGAGCCGGTGAGCGGCCCGGGCCGACTGGCCAGCGCAGCGGCCGGCGAGTATCTTGGTAGCGACCCCTTCGGTGTACCACTGGCGACGCGAGGCGTGCGTGTACGATTTCATCATCCTCGGTGGCGGCATACTCGGCCTCTCCACCGCGATGCAGCTCATCGAGCGCTATCCCGACAAGAAAATGCTGCTGTTGGAGAAGGAGAGCGGCCCCGCGCGGCACCAGAGCGGGCACAACAGCGGCGTGATCCATGCCGGCGTCTACTACACGCCGGGCAGCCTCAAGGCGCGCTTCTGTCTCGAGGGCAACCGCGCCACGAAGGAGTTCTGCGAGCGCCATGCCATTCCCTACGATGTCTGCGGCAAGCTGCTGGTGGCGACCAACGAGCAGGAGATGCGGCGCATGGAGGCGCTATGGGAGCGCACCGCCGCCAACGGGCTGGAGCGGGAGTGGCTCTCCGGCGAGGAACTGGGGGAGCGCGAACCCCACATCTCCGGGCTCGGCGCCATCTTCGTCCCCTCCAGTGGCATCGTCAGCTATGCCCGGGTGGCCGAGGCCATGGCCGAGGAGTTCCAGCGTCTTGGAGGCCAGATTCGCTACGACCACGAGGTCACCGGAATCGCCGAGCGCACCGGGGAGGTCCTCGTCGATACGTCCAGGGGTGAGTTCAACAGCCGCTACCTGGTGACCTGCTCCGGGCTGATGGCCGACCGCATCGTGCGCCTGCTGGGGCGTAACCCCGGCTTCACCATCTGCCCGTTCCGCGGCGAGTACTACCGTCTGCCCGACCGCCTCAGCGGCATCGTCCGCCACCTCATCTACCCCATTCCCGATCCATCCATGCCGTTCCTCGGGGTGCACCTCACGCGCATGATCGATGGCTCGGTGACCGTGGGGCCCAACGCCGTGCTGGCGTTCAAGCGCGAGGGGTATCGCAAGAGCGACGTCTCGCTCCCCGACATGGCGCGCATGTTCGCCAACCCGGGCATCCTCAAGGTCCTGGGTCGCAACCTGCAGCCCGGCCTGCACGAGATGAAGAACTCGCTGTGGCGCCGCGGCTACCTGGAAGAGGTGCGCAAGTACTGCCCCAGCCTGACGCTGGACGACCTCGAGCCGTGGCCCGCCGGCGTGCGCGCCCAGGCCGTCTCCCGCGATGGCCGGCTGATCGATGACTTCCTGTTCGTCAACACCCGGCGCACGGTCAACGTCTGCAACGCTCCGTCGCCGGCGGCCACGTCGGCGCTGCCCATCGGTCGCCACATCCTGGCGAAGGTCGGCGAGATGATCCAGGCGACGTAAGCGCTGCGCGCGGCAGGCGTCGCCTTCACCCACTCAACGAGGAAGCCATGAGCGAGCGGCCTTTCGCCGCCTGGCGCCGCACCCTGTCTCGGCAGGGGCACGTCGTGCTGACGGTCGCCGGGCTGCTGGCATGGTCCCGCCTGGGGGCGGGGGCGGCCAGCGTGCTGCTGCTGCCGGCCTGGGCGCTGGCCGGGCAGCTGATCTTCGCCGGTAGCGTCGAGGCCGCACGCCTGCGCCGTCGCGCCTGGCTGGGCCAGTACCTGCTCGCGTCGTCGCCCTGGCATCGGCGCCTGCGCGGCGGGCTGCTCATGGTGCTGCGCCATCAACTCCTCGGCCTGCTGCTGGCGCTGCTGCTGCTGGTGCAGCTCCGCCTGCTGCCGACACTCACCTGGACGGTGCTGGTGCTGGCGGCGCTGACGCTGGCCTGGCTGCAGGCACTGCTGCGTCGGCGCCTGGCACGCCACGTGGTCACCGCCCATGTGCCGGCACTGACCCGCCGCCTGCTGGTCTGGCCCGTGGGTGGCCTGGTGGCGCTGCTGCTGGTGCTGCTGGCGCTGTGGTTGCCACAACCCTACCTGATCGGACTAGCCTGGGAAGAGGCACTGGTTCGCCATGTCTCCACCGCGGCGGGCAGCACGCTGCTCGGCGTCTTCGAGCGTCTCGCCCAGGCCGTTGAACTGACCCGCTACTGGGCCATGCAGAATGCCGTGACCCGGACCGGGGTCGCCGAAGGCCTGGCGCTGGTCGGCTGGCTGGTGCTGCTGCTGATCCAGAGCGCCTTCGCCTGGGCCTTCGTCAGGCTGCTGGTGGGCGCCGAGGCCCTGCGCGATCGGCTGACGCGGTGGCCCGAGAGTGGACGGGAGGGACCCGCATGACCACACGCCCGGCGAGCGCCCGGTGTCTGCCGGCAGCGACCTGGAGCCTGAGCCTGCTGCTGGTGGCGCTGCTGATGCTGGGCCTGGTCCCGGTCTACCAGCTGTTGCAGGAGCGCAGCGAGGCACCGCTCTTCCGCGTCGTGATCGATGGCGAGGCCCTGGTCCTAGACGCCGAGACCCATGCCGACCTGGGGCGGGAGCTGGCGCAACGCGCCGCCGAGCTTGATCTCAGGCTGCGCGACGAGATGCAGCCCTGGCTCGACGCCCGGCTGGATGCCGCCTTCGCTCCGCTCGAGGCCGCGGTGCCGGAGTATCTCGACTGGCACTTCTCGCTGCGAGGGAGCTACCTGCGCCTGGCGATAGCGCTGACGGACGACGTGGACGAATGGCTGGAGGCGCAGTTGGCCGAGCAACTGATCGCGCGCAGCGGCTTCGAGGCCGCGCTGGAGGAGCTCGAGGCCGATTACGCCACGCGCCTCGAGCCGGCCCAGCGGCGGCTGGAACGGGAGATCGCCCGGAGCCTGCATGCGCGCTACGGCGAGCGGCAGGTGGAAGCCTCCCCCTCACGTCCGCTGCACGAGGTCGATCTCGACCTGGCGCTGCGTAACGCCTTTCAGGATCGCTGGGACGAGATGCGCTGGGGGACGGCCGCCGCGGGTGGTGCCCTGGGCCTGGCCGTCGGTCGGGCGCTTGCCCAGCGGCTGGTGGCGGGCGCCGCCATGCAGGGCTCGCGAGCCGTGGCCAGCCGCATCGTGGCGCGCCTGGGCGGCCATGCGGCGCGCTCGCTGGGCAGCGGCGCCACGGCCACGGCGGCCACCTCGCCGACCGGCCCTGCGGCGCTGCTGGCCGGTGCCACCGCCACGGCGGTGGCCCTGGCCGGTTTCGCCGGCACCGAGTACGTCCTGCTCAAGGCCGAGGAGCATCGCTACCGCAATGCCATGGAAGCCGAATTGATCGAGGAAGTGGCACGCGCCCGCAGCGAGGTGCATCGCGCGCTCGAAAACCACGCCGCCCGCCGGGCCGAAGCGCTCGAGCGCTACCTGGCGCAGGCGGCCCGCGACGCCGAGGCGGCCGCTGAGGTGCCGCAGGCGTACCGGATCTTCGGTCCCGAGCGCTGAGCCTGGCGGAGGCCGCCAGGCTGGACAGCTTCGGCCCCGGCGGTTACGATGTTGGCCGCTCCTCGGCAGCAAAGCGCCGTAGCTCGGTTGGGCGTAGCCGGATCTGCGGAAGCGCAGCTGCTGCCCGGCGGAAGCGACCGGTGCGATGCAGCGCACCGGGCCGGACCCGAGGCGACGCCGGAGGGGAGTGCGGTACAGCGCAACGCGCTGCCGGCGTGCGGAGTCGCCAAGGCTTCCAGCGCCATCTTGCATAAGCGCCCGTAGCTCAGTTGGATAGAGTGTTGGCCTCCGAAGCCAAAGGTCGCAGGTTCAAATCCTGCCGG
>NZ_QHGY01000014.1 GCF_003254665.1 Billgrantia lactosivorans
AGCCCGCCGCCCTGCTTGTTGATGCCCTTGTTGTTGGAGAGCCTGCCGCCGGTGACCACGGTGGTGTGGACCTGTTCGCCCGCGACGCGCTCGACCACGAGCACCAGGCGGCCGTCGTCGAGCAACAGGCGGTCGCCGGCGCTGACGTCGTCGGCCAGCTGGGCGTACTCGCAGCCGACGCGGCCGGCGTCGCCGGCTTCGGTGTCCATGCCCATGTCGAGCACGAAGGGCTGGCCCTCCTCGAGCGTGACCGCGCCGTCGCGGAAGCGCGCGATGCGGATCTTGGGCCCCTGCAGGTCGCCCAGCGCGGCGACGCTCTTGCCCAGGCGGTCGGCGATCTGGCGNATGTGCGGCGGTGGCTTCGGCATGTCGAGGCGCCTCCTGAAGGGAAGGAAAGGTTGTCAGACTACAACAATAGCCGTTTCGCGGTAAGTTTACTACATCGTGTCCTGGCGCGAGCTGCCCCCTCTTCGCCCTGCATGGGCTGGCGATTTCGCTAGGTTGCGAAGGGTCTCGAGGCGCGCGGGTGAATCCAGGTGGATCGATTCATCAAACCGCTTATGTTGTAAAGTTACTAAAAAAATCTTGAGTCCCTGATCGGTTTGCGTCACATTTAGGAGACAGACTGACAGGAGCCGCAGGCTGCCCAGCCGGCATCGCCGATGCCCGAACTCTGCCCACCGGCTCTATCCCTACCTGAAAGCTACAGAGACGCTCTGGAGGAGAGAGGACATGACGCTCAAGATCGCCATCAACGGCTTCGGTCGCATCGGTCGCAACGTGCTGCGCGCTCTGTACGAGAACGGCTACCGCAACCGGGTGAAGGTGGTGGCCATCAATGACCTGGGCGACCCCGCCCTCAACGCTCACCTGCTGCGCCACGACACCGTGCACGGTCACTTCCCGTTCAAGGTGACACACGACGAGGAGAGCCTCAGCGTGGACGGCGACCGCATCGCCATCCTCTCCCAGCGCGATCCGGCCGCGCTGCCGTGGCAGACGCTGGGCGTCGACCTGGTGATGGAGTGCACCGGCCTGTTCACCAAGCGCGAGGCCGCCGCCAAGCACCTCGAGGCCGGCGCCAAGCGCGTATTGATCTCCGCGCCGAGCCCCGACGCCGACGCCACCGTGGTCTACGGCGTCAACGAAGACGTGCTGGGCCCCGAGCACAAGGTGGTCTCCAACGCCTCCTGCACCACCAACTGCCTGGCACCGGTGGCCAAGGCGCTCAGCGAGACGGTGGGCATCGAAAACGGCCTGATGACCACGGTGCACGCCTACACCAACGACCAGAACCTCTCCGACGTCTACCACAGCGACCCCTACCGGGCGCGCAGTGCCACCCACTCGATGATCCCGACCAAGACCGGCGCCGCCGCCGCGGTGGGCCTGGTGCTGCCGGAGTTGGCCGGCAAGTTCGACGGCCTGGCGGTGCGCGTGCCGGTGATCAACGTCTCGCTGGTCGATCTGGTCTTCACCGCCAGCCGCGAGACCACCAAGGAGGAGATCAACGCCATCATCGCCAAGGCCGCCGAGGCCTCGCCGGTCCTCGCGGTCAACGCCCAGCCGCTGGTATCGATCGACTTCAACCACGACGCCCACTCCTCCACCTTCGATGCCAACCACACCCGTGTGAACGGCCGCCTGGTCAAGGTGATGGCGTGGTACGACAACGAGTGGGGCTTCTCCAACCGCATGCTCGACACCGCCCTGGCCATGCAGGCCGCGAGCGACGCCAAGCGCGAGGCGGCCTGAGGCCTGGATTGGCCGATCGGCCAGAAGGCTGAATCGGAACGCCGGGGCGGGAAACCGCCCGAGCCGAACAGGTCGCGCCTGCCCATGAGCAGGCGCGGCGCTTTCCCTTCTAGCGCTCTTCCGGTATGTGCCAGGTGGCGGGGCAGTCGCGGCTGCGGAACAGACGCTGGGCGGTGGTGGCGTTGCGCCGCTCGGCCAGTGCCTCGCGACCCTCGCTGAGGATATCCAGCATTCCCCGCTGGGGATGGCGCACGGTCAGCAGCGTCAGCGCCTCCTCGCGATTGACGTCGTAGTCGGCCTCGAGCGCGCCGATCAGACCCTCGAGCCGCTCGGGCCTGTCGTCCAGACAGAGGGCGAAGCGCATGGCGCTGCTGTCGACCAGGTTGGCGTGCAGGCCGGCCTCCACCAGGCGGCCCAGGATGTCGTGCTGGCGCGGTTCGTCCATGAACGAGAAGTCGCGCGGGCGCACCTCCACCCAGACCTGGTTCTCGCGCAGGATGCAGCAGGGGACGTCGGCATCGAAGCGGCGTTCGGCGTCGATCACGCTGGGGGCGGCGTCGGGCGTCTCGAAGGAGCGCACCATCAGCGGGATCGATTTTTCCTGAAGCGGCCCCAGCGTCTTGGGGTGGATCACCTTGGCGCCGTGCCAGGCCAGTTCGGTGGCCTCGGCGTAGGAGATCCGCTCGAGCTGCACGGCGTTGTCGAAGCGCCGCGGGTCGGCGTTGAACAGCCCCGGCACGTCCTTCCAGATCACCACCTCGCGGGCCTCGAGGCAGTGGGCGAAGATCGCCGCGCTGAAATCGGAGCCCTCGCGGCCCAGCGTGGTCGAATCGCCCTCCGCCGTGCCACCGATGAAGCCCTGGGTCAGGATCACCCGGTCGCTGCCCGCCAGGCGCTCGCGAACGGCCGCGGCGGTGGCCGGCCAGTCGACGTTCGCGGCCTGATGGCAGGCATCGGTGCGCACCAGCTGGCGGGCGTCTTGCCAGTCGGTGGCGATGCCGCAGTGGTCGAGCCAGGCCGCGACGAGGGTGGTGGAGATCAGTTCGCCGTAGCAGACGGTCTCGTCGTAGTGCCTGGCGTAGGCATCGCGGCGGTGCTCGCGGTGCTTGGCGTCGAGCTCGTCGAACAGGGCGTCTATCCGCTCGGCGGGGGAGTCCGGTGAATCGCCGAACAGGGATTCGATCGCCTGGCGATGCCCGGTCTGCAGCGCCTCGAGGCACTCGCGGTAGTCGTCTCTGCGGCCCTCGTCGCGGGCGGCGGCGAGCAGCGCCTCGAGCTTGTTGGTGGTCTTGCCCATGGCCGAGACCACCACGACCAGCGGGCGCTCCCGGTGGGCCTCGATCAGCGGGGTCAGGTGGCGAATGGCATCGGCATCCTTGATCGAGGCGCCGCCGAACTTGAACACGGTCGTCATGTCGGGCTCTCCCTGTCTGGTGACGTCGTGCCCTACACCATGGGACATAACGCCGGCCGGGGAAAGGGGAGGCCGGCATGCCGTGCAAGTGGCGGTGCAGATACGAAAAAAGCCCCCGCGGGGGCTTTCTCGTGCCGACGCGCCTAGCTGAGGCGCTCCTTGTAGGCCTCATAGCCGAAGCGCTTCACCGTGCGCACCTCGCGGCTGACCTCGTCGACCCGGCAGATCGACGGCAGGCGAATGCCGTTGAAGGTGGTGGTCTTGACCATGGTGTAGTGGGCCATGTCGGTGAACACCAGGCGGTCGCCGATGGCGAGCGGCTGGTCGAACGAGTAGCGACCGATCACGTCGCCGGCCAGGCAGGTCGTGCCCCCGAGGCGGTAGGTGTGGGCCTTCTCGTCCGGCTCGCCGGCACCGATGATCTGCGGCCGGTAGGGCATCTCCAGCACGTCGGGCATGTGCGCGGTGGCCGAGGTGTCGAGGATGGCGTTGGGGCCGTCGTTCTCGACGACATCCAGCACCGTGCAGACCAGGTAGCCGGTGTTCAGCGCGATCGCCTCGCCCGGCTCGAGGTAGACGGTGAGATGCGGGTGGCGCTCGCGGAAACCGCGGATCACCCGCACCAGCCGCTCGATGTCGTAGTCGGGGCGGGTGATGTGGTGTCCACCGCCGAAGTTGACCCACCGCTTGTCGGCGAGGTACTGGCCGAACCTGGCCTCGAAGGCCTCCAGGGTGCGCTCCAGGGCGTCGCTGTTCTGCTCGCACAGGGTGTGGAAGTGCAGCCCCTCGAGCCCGGCGAGATCGGCCCCCTCGAAGTCCACCGCCCGCGTGCCCAGCCGCGAGCCGGGCGCGCAGGGATCGTAGATCGCCACCTTGCCCTCGGAGTACTCGGGGTTGACCCGCAGCCCGCACGAGACCTGGCGCGGCGCCGCCGCGACGGTGGCGCGGAAGCGCTGCCACTGCCCCGGGGAGTTGAAGCTGACGTGGTCGGCATAGCGCAGTACCACGCCCATCTCCTCCTCGGTGAAGGCCGGCGAATAGACGTGCACCTCGCCGCCAAAGGTCTCCGCGCCCAGGCGCGCTTCGTCCTGTCCGCTGGCGGTGGTGCCGACCAGGTACTGGCTCACCAGCGGGAAGGTGTCCCACATGGCGAAGCCCTTCAGCGCCAGCAGGATCCGTGCCCCGCTTGCCTCCTGGACCTGCCCGAGCAGCTCCAGGTTCTTGCGCAGCAGGGCATCGTCGACCACGTAGGCCGGCGACGGACAGGCGTGGATGTCGAAGTCGGGGTAGCTCATGCCAGCGGATCGTGGTCCGGGTCGAGTTCCACCACCTGCCACGGCAGGCCCATGTCGCCGATGCGCGCCATGAAGGGATCGGGGTCGAGCTGCTCGACGTTGAACACGCCCGCGCCCTTCCAGATGCCTTCCAGCATCAGCATGGCGCCGGTCACCGCCGGCACGCCGGTGGTGTAGGAGATCGCCTGGGACTGCACCTCGCGGTAGCAGGCCTCGTGGTCGCAGATGTTGTAGATGTACACCTTGCGCCGCTTGCCGTCCTTGATGCCGTCGGCAATGATGCCGATGTTGGTCTTGCCCTTGGTGCGCGGGCCGAGCGAGGCCGGGTCGGGCAGCACCGCCTTGAGGAACTGCAGCGGGGCGATCTCGCAACCGTTCACCTCGATGGGCTCGATGCTGGTCATGCCGACGTTCTCGAGCACCTTGAGGTGGGTGATGTACTTCTCGGAGAAGGTCATCCAGAAGCGGATGCGCTCCAGTCCCTTGATGTTCTTGCTGAGCGACTCGAGCTCCTCGTGATAGAGCAGGTAGATGTCCTTCTCGCCGATGCCGTCGAAGTCGAACTTGCGCTTCTCGGCCAGCGGCGGGGTCTCCTTCCACTCGCCCTTCTCCCAGTAGCGGCCGTTCGCGGTGATCTCGCGAATGTTGATCTCCGGGTTGAAGTTGGTGGCGAAGGGGTAACCATGGTCGCCGCCGTTGGCGTCGAGGATGTCGATGCGGTGAATCTCGTCGAACAGGTTCTTCTGGGCGTAGGCGCAGTAGATGTTGGTCATGCCCGGGTCGAAGCCGCAGCCCAGGGTGGCCATGTTGCCCGCCTCGACGTAGCGGTCGTGGAAGGCCCACTGCTCCTTGTACTCGAACTTGGCCTCGTCCGGGTGCTCGTAGTTGGCCGTGTCGAGATAGGGCACCCCGGTTCTCAGGCATGCCTCCATGATGGTCAGGTCCTGATAGGGCAACGCCACGTGGATCAGCACGGCCGGCTTGAACGACTCGATCAGTTGCACGAGGTCGTCGACGCTGTCGGCGTCCACCTGTGCCGTCTGTATGGGACGTTTCAGCTGGGCCGCGATGGCCTTGCACTTCTCTTCGTTGCGGCTGGCCAGGCAGATCTCGCTGAAGACTTCGGGATGCTGTGCACACTTGTGGGTGACGACGCCTCCGACGCCACCGGCGCCGATAATCAGGACTTTGCTCATGGGCCTCTCGAATCCAGATCGGGAATGTCTATGAAAGGGTAGGGTCTTATCGGATTTTCGGCCATCTCGTCATGCCCGTGCCCGATGCCAACCCGGTCTTGCATCGCTTGCGCGCTGATGATGGCCCCCAGCGCAGCCGGGAGCAAGTGATTTTGTCCTGCCGCATTAGACCAAAGCAGGGGTGGGGGAAGGGTCGTGGCCTCTCGGGCGGGCGGTGGCCGGAGGCCGCCACGGTGGAGGTGTGCCGACGATCGTCCGGCCATTATCGAGCGTCGATAACCTGCGTTATGAATCTCTATATAAGCTTGTGTTTTAGTATGCTTCGACCTAACAAGCCGGAGAGGCAGAGCGTGACCCTACTCGACAGTGTTGTGATGCAGGGACTTGGCCGTCACGGAGCGCTGACGGAGGAGGACAAGACCCTGTTGCTGGGCCTCGAGCTCAATCCAAGGCGCGTGTCGGCCGGGGAGGTTCTGTGGCAGGAGAGTGCCGACGTGGACCTGTTCTGCGTGATCAAGGAGGGGTGGGCCTACTCCTACCGCAACCTGGGCAACGGCTCGATGCAGATCCTCAAGGTCTACCTGCCGGGCGATATCATCGGCATGCGGGACTTCGGTTTCGCCCGGCGCCTGGCGGGGGTGGCGATGATCAACGAGGGCGTGATCTGCCCCTTCACCCACCAGCAGCTGTTCGAGATTTTCGGCTGTTCCCCGGCCCTGGCTGTCGGCCTCATCGCCATGACGGTGCGCCAGCAGGCGATACTCACCGAGCGCCTGGTCTACCTGGGCCGCTACGCCGCCCACGAGCGTCTGGCGCACTTCCTCTACGAGCTCTACCTGCGCCTCAAGCGGATCGGCGCGGTGGAGGACAACGGCTTCTTCATGCCGCTGTCCCAGGAGCAGGTCGGCGATGCGCTGGGGCTGAGCGCGGTGCACGTGAGCCGCACCTTCTCGATGCTGCGCGACGAGGGCCTGGTCGTGCGCGACCGCCAGCACGTGACGCTGCCCGACCCCGAGGCGCTGGCGCGGCTGGTCGAGTTCAACGACACCTACATCGACGAGGCCCTGCCGGCGGTGTTCCAGAGTTTCACCTAGGAGGGCCTCGGAAACGAAAAAAGCACCCGAGGGTGCTTTTTTCGTTGCTGAATTGGTGGAGGCGGCGGGGATCGAACCCGCGTCCGCCGGTACTCGCTCTTCGGCTCTACATGCTTAGGTCCGTCTTTTCGTTTAACGCTGCTGGCTCCGACGGGCAGGATCCAGCAACGCGATTCCTCTAAGGTTTAGCGATTGGCGAGAGGACACCACCAACCGCGATCCCATCAGTCTTGGCTCATATCCCCTCCGCGATGAATGGGCACATCGCTTTGGGGCCGGACTAGAAGCTAACAGCTATTAAGCTGCCAGCGCGCCCTGAGCGTAGGTGTCGTCGTTTGCGACTATTTAGTCGTGATGTTGGATTTACGAGATACATCACGCTCTCGGCATGCACCTAGGAGGTTGTCACCGGCGTCGAAGCCATGTCGCCCCCGTAGCAGGCCCATCTTACCGCATGGGCAACGCTATGACACCTGTTGGGTGGAGTGGTTCCTGCCTTTCCCCGATATTTGCCGATTCCCGGGAGCCACCCTCCGTGTCTCCCACTCCGACACCTCATGCCTTGGTATGTTCCCGCATGATGCGACCCTTCTGGCGCTGCCAGTCGCGGTCCTTCTCGGTGGCGCGCTTGTCGTGCAGCTTCTTGCCCGTCACCAGGGCCAGTTCGCACTTCACCCGGTTGCCCTTCCAGTACAGCTTGAGCGGCACGCAGGTATGCCCCTTCTCCTGCGAGCGCGAGAAGATCCTGGCGATCTCCTTCTTGTGCAGCAGCAGCTTGCGCGTGCGCGAGGGATCGGCGATCTCGTGGGTACTGGCGGTGTTGAGCGGCGTGATGTGGCTGCCCAGCAGCCAGGCCTCGCCGTCCTTCACCAGGATATAGGTATCGGTGAGCTGGGCCTTGCCGGCACGCAGGCTCTTCACCTCCCAGCCGGCCAGCACCAGGCCGGCCTCGAAGGTCTCGTCGATGTGGTACTCGAAGCGAGCCTTCTTGTTCTGGGCGATGACGCTGCTGCCGGGACCCTTGCCCTTGCCTTTCTTGTTGGCCATGGAACCTCATGTCATGTTCTGCCGTGGCACGCTGCCTTCGATGTGGGGGGAAGCGTGGTACCATTCAAGGCGTGAAATAACCGCTCATGATACGCCCTGGGCACTGTGAAGTCAGCGGAGAGCTCAATGCCAATGGTCAATCGGTCCGCCCTGGTGCGGCACACCCCTCAGGACATGTTCGAACTGGTCAACGACTTCGAGCGCTATCCCGAGTTCCTGCCGGGCTGTCGGCGGGCACGGCTGCTCGAGCGCGACGAGTCGCACCTGATCGGTGAGATGACCCTGGGGCGGGCGGGCCTGGAGCAGAGCTTCACCACGCGCAACGACCTGATCGAGCCGGAGCGCATCGAGATGTCGCTGGTCAGTGGGCCCTTCAAGCGCCTGCGCGGGCGCTGGCTGTTCCTGCCGATGGGCGAGGGCGCCTGCAAGGTGTGCCTGGAGCTGGAGTTCGAGTTCGCTAACCGCCTGCTGGGCATGGCCTTCGGCAAGCTCTTCCAGCAGGTGGCCGGCCAGCTCGTCGACGCCTTCACCCGTCGCGCCGACGAACTGTACGGGCGCTGACGTGGGTCTCGCGGTGGAAGTCGCCTTCGCCCTGCCCGACCGGCAGCAGGTAGTCGCGCTGGAGGTGGCGCCGGGCACCACGGCGCGCCAGGCCGTCGCCCTGGCCGAGCTCGAGAGGCGCTTCCCCGAGGTGCCGGCCGCGTTCTTCGCCGAGGCGGACCTGGGCATCTTCGGCAAGCGGCTGCGCGACCCCGACGACCACCGCCTGCGCGCCGGCGACCGGGTCGAGGTCTACCGTCCGCTCGAGATCGACCCCAAGCAGGCGCGCGCTCGGCGCGCGGCGCGTGCCGGGCGCTAGCGAGAGACGCCTGGGCTAGAGCGCGGGGGAGCTGGAAGCCGGCTCGCCGCCCTGCGGCACGGTGCCGCCCGCGTCCGGGGCGCGTTCGGGCGTGCGTTCCGGGGTGGCTTCGGGCTGGCCCTGGGGCATCATGCCGGCGGGGTCGGCGCTCTCCGCCGCCGGGCCGATGTCGTCCTGCGCACGCAGCTCGATGTCCTCGGAGAAGTCGCCCTCCTGCTGGACGTTGGCCAGGCGCTCGCCGTCGAAGGTCAGCGTCAGTCGGCGCTGCTGCACGCCGCCGTAGGCCTCGTCGAGGCGGAAGACGTAGTCCCACTGGTTGGCATCGAAGGGCGCTTCCAGCAGCGGCCTGCCCAGCAGGCCGACGACCTGCGTGCGGGTCAGGCCGGGCTGGAGCTGCTGGACCATGCCCTCGGTGATGTAGTTGCCCTGGGGGAGGTCGCGCTTGTAGACGCAGCCGCTGACCACGGTCAGGGCGATGACGAGAGGGATGGTTTTGATCAGCTTTTGCATTTGTGTCCGTTCTTCACTATCGTGGATTCGGTCGATCATACCCGACCCTACCTGATACTGCGAAGAGCGACCATGGCCGACCAGAACCATGAACTGCGCAAGGCGGGCCTCAAGGTCACCTTGCCCCGAGTGAAGATCCTGCAGATTCTCGAGAATGCCACGGGCCAGCACCACCTGAGCGCCGAGGATGTCTACAAGACCCTGCTGGAAGCCGGGGAAGATGTCGGCCTGGCCACCGTCTATCGCGTGCTGACCCAGTTCGAGTCGGCCGGGCTGGTGATTCGCCACAACTTCGATGGCGGCCACGCCGTGTTCGAGATCTCCCAGGAGGAGCACCACGACCACATGGTGTGTCTCGACAGCGGCGAGATCATCGAGTTCTTCGACGAGACCATCGAGCGCCGCCAGAAGGAGATCGCCGAGGAGCACGGCTTCGAGCTCGTCGACCATGCCCTGGTGCTCTACGTGCGCCCGCGGGGCTCCAGTGCCACGCGCCAGGAAGGCGCGCCGCGCAAGTAACCGCCTTCGCTCGACGACACGACACGGCCCCGATCCTCATCGGGGCCGTTTGCGTTGGGCGCGGCGGGCCGCCGTCGCTAGTGGGAGGCGCCCTGCTGGCTGGCATCGAGCATCTCGCGGGCGTGGGCCAGGGTGCGGTCGGAGAGGCTCACTCCGCCGAGCATGCGGGCCAGCTCGCTGACCCGGCCGGCCTCGTCGAGCAGCGCCATGCGCGTCAGGGTGGTGTCGCGCTTGGCCTGCTTCTCGATATGCAGGTGATGATGGGCCTGGGCCGCTACCTGGGGCAGGTGGGTCACGGTCATCACCTGGCCGTTGGCGCCGAGCCGGCGCAGCAGCTGGCCGACGATCTCGGCGGTGGCGCCGGAAATGCCCACGTCGACCTCGTCGAACACCAGGCTGGGAATGGTCGAGTGGCGCGCCGCCACCACCTGGATCGCCAGGCTGATGCGCGACAGCTCGCCGCCGGAGGCGACCTTGGCCAGCGGCCGCGGCGGCTGGCCGGGGTTGGTGCTGATCAGGAAGCGCACCGCCTCCATGCCGTCCGCCTGCGGCGACTGCCGGGCCTCCACTTGCACCTCGAAGCGCGCCTTGCCCATGGCCAGGAAGGCGAGCTGTTCCTGCACCGCCTTGCCGAAGCGGCCCGCCGCCTGGCGGCGGGCCTCGCCCACCGCACGCGCGCCTTCGCGCCAGCTGTCGCGCAAAGCCTCGACCTCGCCGCGCAGCGCCTCGAGGTCGTGCTCGCCGCCTTCGAGGCCTTGCAGTTCGCTGTGCAGCCGGCGGTGCAGCGCGGGCAGCTCCTCGGGCATCACGTGGTGCTTGCGGGCGATGCGGTGCACCTCGCCCAGGCGCGATTCGACCCAGGCCAGGCGCTCCGGGTCGAGCTCGGTGGCGTCGGCGAAGCGATTGAGTTCGCGTACCGCCTCCTCGACCTGGATGCGCGCCTCGCCGAGCATGGCGAGCACCTCCGCCAACGCCCCTCGGTCGCTGCCCGGCAGCGGGTCGAGGCGCTGGCTCGCCTGATTGAGCAGCGCCAGCACGCCGCCCTCGTCGGCGTCGCAGCACTCGGCGGCGAACTGCGCCTCGCGCAGCGTCTCCTCGGCATGGGCGAGCTGCTCCTGCTCGTGCTCCAGGGTGGCGAGCTCCTCCTCGCCCAGCGCCAGGGCGTCGAGTTCCTCGACCTGGTAGCGCAGCAGTTGGCGGCGTGCCTGCACCTCGTCGCCGCTCTCGGTCAGCTGCCTGAGGCGGCGGCGGGCCGCCTGCCAGCGGCGGAAGGTCTCGGTCAGCTCGCCGACCGCGGCGCGATTGCCGGCGAAGTCGTCGAGCAGACGCAGGTGGGTCTCCTCGCGCAGCAGCAGCTGGTGAGCGTGCTGGCCGTGGATCTCGACCAGGTGCTCGCCCAGCGCCTTGAGGTCGGCCACTGTGGCCGGCTGGCCGTTGATCCACGCCTTGGAGCGGCCCCCGGCGGTCACCACGCGGCGCAGCAGGCAGTCGTCGTCGGGCAGTTCGCGCTCCGCCAGCCAGCGGCGGGCGGCGGGCAGCGCGGCGATGTCGAAGCGCGCCGAGATATCGGCGCGTTCGCCGCCGTGGCGCACGCTGCCGGCGTCGGCGCGTTCGCCCAGGCACAGCCCCAGGGCCCCCAGCAGGATCGACTTGCCCGCCCCGGTCTCGCCGGTGATGGCGGTCATGCCGCCGGCAAGCTCCAGGTCGAGCGTATCGACGATGGCGTAGTCGCGAATGGCAAGCTGCGTCAGCATGGGACCTCCCGGTAGCCGGCTCACAAGGCTGGATATCCATACACGGTATTGCGTTTTTATACAGTAGTCGAGGCGGGCGCTCAACGCACCCGTTGCCGCATCGGCGTACCGGCTCTCTTGAGATTGCGGGCACGACCCCCATATAGGCCGCAGACCGTAAAGGCTTTCACCGAATCGAAACCGTTCCGACCCTCGCCGGGTCGGTGTTGCTTCAGGAGATGCGCATGGCTAAAGAACCCCAGACCCCGCTTGACGACGAGCTGGAAAGGCGCGAGCAGGAGGCCCGGCCGGAGCCGATGGAAGGCGAGCTGGACGATGCGGCCGGCGTCGGGGACGACGAGGCCGTCGCGTCCGAGGAGCCGACGACGGTAAGCGACAACCCCGAGGCCGACATGCTGGCCGCCCAGGTCGAGGAGCTGGAGCAGAGCCTGGCCGAGGCCAAGGATCAGGCGCTGCGCGCCGCCGCCGAGGCGCAGAACGTGCGCCGCCGCGCCGAGCAGGAGGCCGAGAAGGCGCGCAAGTTCGCCCTCGAGCGCTTCGTCAAGGAGCTGCTGCCGGTGGTCGACAGCCTGGAGAAGGCGCTCGAGGCCATGGGCGAGGGTGCCAGCGACGCCCATCGCGAGGGCGTCGCCATGACGCTGAAGATGCAGCAGGACGTGCTCGCCAAGTTCGGCGTCGAGCCGGTCGAGCCGGCCGGCGAGCCGTTCGACCCGCAGTACCACGAGGCGATGGCCATGGTGCCCAACCCCGAGCTCGAGCCCAACAGCGTGATGGAAGTGGTGCAGAAGGGCTACCTGCTCAACGGCCGCCTCGTCCGCCCGGCCATGGTGGTGGTCAGCCAGGCCGCCGGCTGAAGGGCGAAGGAAAACGGGGGCGGGACTTGAAAAGCTCGTTGGCGCCCCCCAGATAGACGTCAACCGCGGCAGATGCCGCTGAAATGGAATCAAGGCAAACGATTTTCGAGGATTTCCTATGGGACGCATCATCGGTATTGACCTGGGGACCACCAACTCCTGTGTGGCCGTGCTCGACGGCGACAGCGCCAAGGTGATCGAGAACGCCGAAGGCGCCCGCACCACGCCCTCCATCATCGCCTACACCGATGATGGCGAGATTCTGGTGGGGCAGGCGGCCAAGCGCCAGGCGGTCACCAACCCGCAGAACACCCTGTATGCCATCAAGCGCCTGATCGGTCGTCGCTTCAAGGACGACGTGGTGCAGAAGGACATCAAGATGGTGCCCTACGGCATCGTCGAGGCCGACAACGGCGACGCCTGGGTCGAGGTGAAGGGCAAGAAGCTGGCACCGCCGCAGGTCAGCGCCGAAGTGCTGAAGAAGATGAAGAAGACCGCCGAGGACTACCTGGGCGAGACCGTCACCGAGGCGGTGATCACGGTGCCGGCCTACTTCAACGACTCCCAGCGCCAGGCCACCAAGGACGCCGGGCGCATCGCCGGCCTCGAGGTCAAGCGCATCATCAACGAGCCCACCGCGGCGGCGCTGGCCTACGGCATGGACAAGGCGCGCGGCGACAAGACCATCGCCGTGTACGACCTGGGCGGCGGCACCTTCGACATCTCGATCATCGAGGTGGCCGACGTCGATGGCGAGACCCAGTTCGAGGTGCTGGCCACCAACGGCGACACCTTCCTGGGTGGCGAAGACTTCGACATGAAGCTGATCAACTACCTGGTCGATCAGTTCAAGGCCGACAGCGGCATCGACCTCTCGGGCGACAACCTGGCCATGCAGCGCCTCAAGGAAGCCGCCGAGAAGGCCAAGATCGAGCTGTCCAGCGCCCAGCAGACCGACGTCAACCTGCCCTACATCACCGCCGACAACACCGGGCCCAAGCACCTCAACGTCAAGGTGACCCGGGCCAAGCTGGAGTCGCTGGTGGAGGAGCTGGTGCAGCGCTCGCTGGGGCCGTGCAAGACCGCGCTGTCCGACGCCGGCCTGTCCGCCTCGGAGATCGACGACGTGATCCTGGTCGGCGGCCAGACCCGCATGCCGCTGGTGCAGAAGAAGGTCGCCGACTTCTTCGGCAAGGAGGCGCGCAAGGACGTCAACCCGGACGAGGCCGTGGCCGTGGGCGCGGCGATCCAGGGCGGCGTGCTGGGCGGCGACGTCAAGGACGTGCTGCTGCTCGACGTCACCCCGCTGACCCTGGGGATCGAGACCCTGGGCGGCGTGATGACCCCGCTGATCGAGAAGAACACCACCATCCCGACCAAGAAGACCCAGACCTTCTCGACCGCG
Source organism: Billgrantia lactosivorans (assembly GCF_003254665.1). Taxonomy (GTDB): domain Bacteria; phylum Pseudomonadota; class Gammaproteobacteria; order Pseudomonadales; family Halomonadaceae; genus Halomonas; species Halomonas lactosivorans. The sequence goes on from NZ_QHGY01000014.1 coordinate 13,703, forward strand.
GACGACAACCAGACCGCCGTGACCATCCACGTGCTGCAGGGCGAGCGCAAGCAGGCGTCGCAGAACAAGTCGCTGGGTCGCTTCGACCTGGCCGACATCCCGCCGGCGCCGCGCGGCGTGCCGCAGATCGAGGTGGCGTTCGACCTCGATGCCAACGGCATCCTCAATGTCTCGGCCAAGGACAAGGCCACCGGCAAGGAGCAGTCGATCGTCATCAAGGCCTCCAGCGGTCTCACCGATGAAGAGATCGAGCAGATGGTGCGCGACGCCGAGGCCCATGCCGACGAGGACAAGAAGTTCGAGGAGCTGGTGGCCCTGCGCAACCAGGCCGACGGCATGATCCACGCCTCGCGCAAGACCCTCGAGGAGGCGGGCGACAAGGCCAGCGACGAGGAGAAGCAGGCCATCGAGACGGCCATCTCCGAGCTGGAGGAGGCGCTCAAGGGCGACGACAAGGACGCCATCCAGACCAAGCTCGATGCGCTCACCGAGGCCTCCGGCCAGCTGGCGCAGAAGATGTACGCCGAGCAGGCCGAGGCCGCCCAGCAGGCGGGCGATGAAGGTGCCGAAGCCGGTGCCAAGCAGGACGAGGACGTGGTCGACGCTGAGTACGAAGAAGTCAACGACGACCAGAAGAAGCAGTAATCGCCAAGGCGATGCCACGGACGACGGTAGCGCGGGGGGACGACTCCCGCGTTGCCGTTTCCGCGGATCGGGCAGAACTGCCTAGACCAGGAGGCGCACGGACCCATGTCCAAACGCGATTATTACGAAGTGCTCGGCGTCGAACGCGGCGCCGACACCAAGGACATCAAGAAGGCCTACCGACGGCTGGCGCAGAAGTACCACCCGGACCGCAACCCGGGCGATGACAGCGCCGCCGAGAAATTCCGCGAGGTGTCGGAGGCCTACGAGGTGCTGGCCGACAGCGAGAAGCGTGCCGCCTACGACCAGTTCGGCCACGCCGGCGTCGACGGCCAGGCCGGCGGCTTCGGTGGCGGAGGCTTCGGCGGCGCGGGGGCCGGTGGCTTCAGCGACATATTCGGCGACGTCTTCGGCGACATCTTCGGCGGCGGCGGCGCTCGCCGCAGCCCCCATGCGCCGCAGCGCGGCAGCGACCTGCGCTACAACCTGGAGCTCGATCTCGAGAGCGCCGTCGCCGGTACCACGGTGGACATCCGGGTGCCGCGCCACGTGGAGTGCAATCGCTGCGACGGCAGCGGTGCGGAGCCGGGTTCCTCCAAGGAGACCTGCCCCACCTGCAACGGCCATGGCCAGGTGCGCATGCAGCAGGGCTTCTTCGCCGTGCAGCAGACCTGCCCCACCTGCCATGGCAGCGGCGTGCACATCAAGGTGCCGTGCCACAAGTGCCATGGCGAAGGGCGCATGCGCGAGACCCGCACCCTGTCGGTGAAGATTCCCGCCGGGGTGGACAGCGGCGATCGCATTCGCCTCAACGGCGAGGGCGAGTCGGGGATCAACGGCGGCCCGCCGGGTGACCTCTACGTGCAGGTGGCGATCAAGCCGCACCACATCTTCCAGCGCGACGGCAAGCACCTGCAGTGCGAGGTACCGATCAACTTCGTCGACGCCGCGCTGGGCGGCGAGCTTGAGGTGCCGACGCTGGACGGGCGGGTCAAGCTCAAGATCCCGCCCGAGACCCAGACCGGCAAGCTCTTCCGCCTGCGCGGCAAGGGCGTCAAGCCGGTACGCGGCGGCCCCCCCGGCGACCTGCTGTGCAAGGTGGTGGTGGAGACCCCCGTCAACCTCAACGAGGAGCAGAAGGCACTGCTGCGCCAGCTCCAGGAGAGCCTCGACGGCAGCAACAGCCGCAGCCACTCGCCGAAGAAGACCAGCTTCTTCGACGGCGTGAAGAAGTTCTTCGAGGACATGAAGCCGTAATCCAGGCGCTGGCCCGCTGGCCCGCTGGCCCGCTGGCCCGCTGGCCCCCGGTGCCCTTGGCACCGGGGGCTTTTGCTTTGTGGCGGCTATCCACTGGTTCGCCGGCTCGAACCTCTCGTTCCGCTTGGCGCATCGTGCCGGGGCTGGCGCCGAACCGCCCCGGCGTCTTAGTCTGTTGACTTCCAATACGAATGGAGATCGTTGCTATGCCGATGTCGCGTGCCGAGATCGCCACCGAGTCCGGGGCGAGGCTGATGAACCGCCTGTGCAAGCACTGGGCGCACAAGCTGGAGGTGGAGCAGGGAGAGGAGGAGAGCCGCGTAGCGTTCGACGAGGGCTCCTGCGTGATGCGCGTCGAGCCGGGCAAGCTGGTGGTGGCCGTCGAAGCGCTGGAAGAAGAGAGCCTCGACCGCCTGGAGGGTGTCATCGACGCTCACCTGCAGCGGATGGCGGGCGACGAGGAGCTGGCCATCGTCTGGGAAAATTGAGCGCGCCGTCGGCGCCGCGCCTCGCTCATCTGGGCATGCTGCTGTGGGCACTGCTGGTGGGGCTGTCGTTTCCCGCCGTGGGGCTGATGAGCGAGCTGCCGCCACTTTCGCTCACCGCCCTGCGCTTCGCCATCGCCTGCGCCGGGCTGTGGTGGCTGGCGCGACGCTCGCGCGACTTCCTGCCGTCCTGGCGTCTGCTGCCGCTCTATGCGCTGATGGGCCTGTGCCTGGCCGGTTTCTTCGGCGCCATGTTCTGGGCCGCCCACCACGCCACCGCGCTCTCCATGGCCACGCTCTATGTCACCGTGCCGCTGCTGGCGTACCTGCTGGGGCTCGGCTTTCGCGTCGAGCAACTGAGCTGGCAGCTCCCGGCCATCCTGGCGCTGGGCGCGACGGGGGCGCTGGGGCTGGCCTTCGCCGAGGCGCTCAGCCACGGTGACGCCATGCAACTGGGCGTGGGCGAGGCGGTGTTCTTCCTCGGCTGCGTGTCGTCGGCGCTCTATCCGGTGCTGAGCAAGTGGGGGCTGGCCCGCGGCTGGCTGCCGGCGTCGGCGGCGGTGCGCACCTTCTGGAGCCTGGGCCTGGGCGGGCTCGCCATCGGCCTGCTGGGCCTCGCCATCGAGCCCGCCGGCCAGCTCATGGCGATGCGCTGGCAGGACCTGGCCCTGGTGGTCTATCTCGGCCTCTTCTCCAGCGCGCTGACCTTCTGGCTGATGCAGCGCGCCACCGCGGTGCTCACGCCCGGCGCCGTCACCGCCTACGGCTACCTGGTGCCGTTCGTCTCGATGCTGCTGCTGTTCGCCACCGCGCCCGAGCAGATCGGCTGGCACTGGCTGCCGGGCAGTGCGCTGGTGCTCGCCGCCATCGGGCTGCTGCTGCGTCAGGATGGCCAAGGGGCTCAAGCGCGCTAATCCAGTGCCTCGCTATCCGGCTCGCTGCCAGGCGTGGCGGCCAGCCGCGGGAAGTGGCGGCGAATCTCGGCGTAGAGGGCGCGGACGTCCTCCGCATGGCGGCGCGAGAAGTGGAACGGCACCAGCTGGCCGACCTCCGCCGCGGCGGCGATCTCGCCGCAGGCGCGGGCGGTCAGGTGGCCGGTGCGCCGGGCCTGCTCGGCCTGATCCTCGCGGAACGAGGCCTCGCAGAACAGCACCTCGGCGCCCTGGGCAAGTCGCTGCAGGCGCTCGCGGTTCTCGGGCGTGTCGCCGAAGTCGGTGGCGTAGACCAGGCGCTGGCCCGGCTGCGAGAACAGCAGCAGCTCCGCCAGCTCGGCGACCGGGCGCCGGCTGCCATCGGGCAGCGCGATATCGCCCGCGTCATCGCGCTCCAGCTTGCGCTGCTTGAGCTCGCCGAGCCAGGGTCCCGGCGCCCAGCCGTGGGCCTCGAGCCCCTCCTTGCGCACCTTGAGCTGGGTTTCCGGTTCATAGGCGAAGGCCAGTACCGGGGTGCCGTGGTCCAGGGTGATCGCTCTGACGCGAAAGCCGGGCTCTGCGTGGATCACACCGGCGTCCACCTCACGCGGGGAGAGCGCCTTCATCGGCTCTCCGGCCACCAGGCGGTAATGTGCCAGGCGCTCGCCGTGCAGCTCGAAGACCTCGAAGCGCGGCGCCTTCTCCTCGACGCGATCCCACAGGATGCCGCGCATCAGCCCGTCCAGATGCCCGGCGAGCCCGGGCGGGCCATAGCACCGGCACGGCGTGTACTCGCCGATGCGTGAGCGCAGCAGCCATAGAAAGCCGCCGATGTGGTCGAAGTGGGCATGGCTGATGAAGACATCGCTGACCTGATGCGCCAGCCGTGCCGACAGGCGCCCGGGGTCGCCCAGGTCGAACAGCAGGCTGCGCTTGCGGTGACGCAGGCGCAGGTGCAGCAGCGGGTCGCCGAACACGCCGTTGACCAGCGTGGCACGCAGGCCGTCGAGGCGCAGCGTGGGCCGCGGCGCGTGCTGCGGCGGCTGGAGCGCCGAGCTGAGCGCCGGCTCGTCGTCGGGGGCCGTGGCCCGGGGCGGGCGATAGGGGCGTGCCGTGCCGAGATGGCCGTCGGCATGGCGCCTGGCGTCACGTAGCACCAGGGTGCGAGGGGCGTCACCCGGTGGCGGCGCCAGCAGCTTGAGCCGCTCACCTTCCAGCGCCAGCAATTCCCCCAAAGCCAGGGTGCGGCCGGTAGCGTCGAGCAGGCCGACCTGGCGCCCATCCCAGGCGTGAGGGGCGTCGCGCGGAGGTGGGGTGCCGACGATGGCCAGGCCGGCAAGATCGATTTCCTGAGCAGTGGCCGCGGCCAAATAGGCATCCCACGCCTCGGTACGTCGCTGGGTGCGAAGCTGGCGCCCCGGGTGGCGTGCCTCCGGGGCGGCGGTCAATGTCAGGACTTCCAGGCCCAGCGCCGCACGCTCCTGCGCGTAAGGGTCGGGCGCGTTTTCCGGCGCTAGCCGCACCACGGCGCCAGCGCTGCTGGCGCTGATGAGTGCTGCGAGCAGCTCGGCGCCGCCGATGCCGCGTTCCACACCTGGCGCGTCGATCAGTAGCGGGCCGGCTTCGATGCGTTCAGCCAGACCACGCACCGCCTCGGCCAGTGGCAGGCGAAAGCGCGCGCTGTCGAGGGTGGCCAGGGCCGCGATGGTCTCCAGCCGCCAGTCGCCTCCTTTCTCCAGCGTCGAGTCCCAGCGCCCCAGGCTCACGGCACCGGGTGGGCCGAAACCGGGCAGGCCGGGGTCGGCGGCCAGGCAGCGGCAGGCCTGGCCCTGACGGGCCAGCGCGGCCGCGGCGGACCGGGCCAGGGTGGTCTTGCCGCTGCCGGGCGGGCCGGTCAGCAGCACACGGGAATGACGCGCCAGCAGCTCGAGCAGGGCGGCTTCATGGGTCGAATCGGACGGCATCGGGCTCGGCATGGCGTTCCTTGCATCGCGTCGTCATGACCAGTGTGGGTGATTGTTGCGCCGCTGCCCAAGGCTCGGCCCGACGGTCCGTCGCTCTGATATACTGCCCCTCGATCCCACTCTTCAGATTTCGCAGGAGTCCGCATGACCCGTATCGCCATCGTCGGGGTCGCCGGCCGCATGGGCCGCACCCTGGTCAACGCCGTGCAGCAGGATGCCGGGGCCAGCCTGGCCGGCGGCATCGTCGAGCCGGGCAGCACGCTGGCCGGGGCCGATATCGGCGAGCTGGCCGGGCTGGGCAGGCTGGGCGTCGCCGCGGTGGATTCGCTCGATGCCATCGTCGACGACTTCGACGTACTGATCGACTTCACCGCGCCGCGGGTGACCCTGGCCAACCTGGCCTTCTGCGCCGCCCACGGCAAGCGCATGGTGATCGGCACCACCGGGCTCGCCGACGACGAGCTGGCCGAGCTCGACGGCTACCGCGAGCGGCTGCCCTTCGTCTTCGCCCCCAACATGAGCGTGGGGGTCAACCTGACCCTCAAGCTGCTCGAGACCGCCGCCCGGGCGCTGGGCGACGAGGGCTACGACATCGAGGTGATCGAGGCCCACCACCGCCACAAGGTCGACTCGCCCTCCGGCACCGCGCTCAGGATGGGCGAGGTGGTGGCCGAGAGTCTCGGTCGCACGCTCAAGGAGCACGGCGTGTTCGAGCGCGTCGGCCAGTGCGGGCCACGCACCGACAAGGAGATCGGCTTCGCCACGGTGCGCGCCGGCGACATCGTCGGCGAGCACACGGTGATGTTCGCCACCGAGGGCGAGCGCATCGAGATCACTCACAAGGCCTCGAGCCGCATGACCTTCGCCAGGGGCGCGGTGCGCGCGGCGCGCTGGGTGGCCGAGCAGGGTAACGGGCGCTACGGCATGCAGGACGTGCTGGGCTTGGACTAAAGGGGTGGTCGAGAAGGGCAGAATCCTGTAACATCTCCAAAATTTTGGCCGGGCGCCTGAAAACAGCAGTCCAACTGCGCGCTTGTTGCGTGGCCAGCCCCCGAGCAAACAGACAACAAGCGGGATGAAACCGGTTCCTTATCGGCTTCGTCCCGCTTTTTTACGAGCCGAATCTGTCGCTGTGACGATAGCCGCCGAGCCTGCGCCCCTCAGGCTCGCATCAGCATGGGAGGACCTTGTCTTGAACAGCCCCGCATTGAACAGACCCGCGATACTGGCCCTGGAAGACGGCAGTATCTTTCACGGCACCGCCATCGGCGCCGATGGGCAGACCAGCGGCGAGGTGGTGTTCAATACGGCCATGACCGGCTATCAGGAGATCCTCACCGACCTCTCCTACACCCGGCAGATCGTGACCCTGACCTACCCGCACATCGGCAACACCGGCATCAACGCCGAGGACGTCGAATCGGGCTCGATCGCCGCTGCCGGCCTGGTGATCCGCGACCTGCCGCTGATCGCCAGCAACTTCCGCTCCGAGCAGTCGCTCTCCGACTACCTCAAGGGCCAGAACGTGCTCGGCATCGCCGACATCGACACCCGCCGCCTGACCCGCATCCTGCGCGACAAGGGCGCCCAGAACGGCGCGATCCTGGCCGGCGCCGAGGCCGAGGGCGCCGACGCCGTCGAGCGCGCGCTGGCCGCGGCGCGCGACTTCCCCGGGCTCAAGGGCATGGACCTGGCCAAGGAGGTCTCGTGCCGCGAGGCCTACGAGTGGAGCGAGGGCGAATGGGTGCTGGGCCAGGGCAACGTCGATGCCGGCGGCAGCGAGCGCCCCTTCCGCGTGGTGGTCTACGACTACGGCGTGAAGTACAACATCCTGCGCATGCTCGCCTCGCGCGGCTGCCGCCTCAGCGTGGTGCCGGCCCAGACCCCGGCCAGCGAGGTGCTGGCGCGCAATCCGGACGGCATCCTGCTGGCCAACGGCCCCGGCGACCCCGCACCCTGCGACTACGCCATCCAGGCGATCCGCGAGATCCTCGAGACCAACGTGCCGGTGTTCGGCATCTGCCTCGGCCACCAGCTGCTGGCGCTGGCCGCCGGGGCCAAGACGGTGAAGATGAATCACGGCCACCATGGCGCCAACCACCCGGTCCAGGATCTCGACAGCGGCCGCGTGATGATCACCAGCCAGAACCACGGCTTCGCCGTCGACGAGGCGAGCCTGCCGGGCAACGTGCGCGCCATCCACCGCTCGCTGTTCGACGGCACGCTGCAGGGCATCGAGCTGACCGACCGTCCGGCCTTCAGCTTCCAGGGCCACCCGGAGGCGAGCCCCGGGCCGCGCGACGTGGCGCCGCTGTTCGATCGCTTCGTGACGATGATGCGAGAGCGCCGCTGAGCCGCGCCCTCCAACGCCTCATAGCCAGTATCTACCGATTTCAGCCGCGGGAACCGACATGCCCAAGCGTACCGACATCAACAGCATCCTGATCATTGGCGCCGGCCCCATCGTCATCGGCCAGGCGTGCGAGTTCGACTACTCCGGCGCCCAGGCCTGCAAGGCCCTGCGCGAGGAGGGCTTCCGGGTCATCCTGGTCAACTCCAACCCGGCCACCATCATGACCGACCCGGCCATGGCCGACGCCACCTACATCGAGCCGATCACCTGGCAGGCGGTGGAGAAGATCATCGAGGCCGAGCGCCCCGATGCCATCCTGCCCACCATGGGCGGCCAGACCGCGCTCAACTGCGCGCTCGACCTGGACAAGCACGGCGTGCTCGAGAAGTACGGCGTGGAGATGATCGGCGCCAACGCCGACGCCATCAACAAGGCCGAGGACCGCGACCTCTTCGACCAGGCCATGAAGCGCATCGGCCTGGAGTGCCCCAAGGCCGAGGTGGCCCACAGCATGGCGGAGGCCTGGCGCATCCAGGAGTCGCTGGGCTTCCCGGTGATCATCCGCCCCTCCTACACCATGGGCGGCTCCGGCGGCGGCGTGGCCTACAACAAGGAGGAGTTCGAGGAGATCTGCACCCGCGGCTTCGAGCTCTCCAACAATCATGAGCTGCTGATCGACGAGTCGCTGCTGGGGTGGAAGGAGTACGAGATGGAGGTCGTTCGCGACAGGAACGACAACTGCATCATCGTCTGCTCGATCGAGAACTTCGACCCCATGGGCGTGCACACCGGCGACTCCATCACCGTGGCCCCGGCGCAGACGCTGACCGACAAGGAGTACCAGATCATGCGCGACGCCTCGCTGGCGGTGCTGCGCGAGATCGGCGTCGAGACCGGCGGCTCCAACGTGCAGTTCGGCGTCGACCCGGATACCGGGCGCATGGTCGTGATCGAGATGAACCCGCGGGTGTCGCGCTCCTCGGCGCTGGCCTCCAAGGCCACCGGCTTCCCGATCGCCAAGATCGCCGCCAAGCTGGCGGTGGGCTATACCCTGGACGAACTCTCCAACGACATCACCGGCGGGCGCACCCCGGCGTCCTTCGAGCCGTCGATCGACTACGTGGTCACCAAGATCCCGCGCTTCACCTTCGAGAAGTTCCCCCAGGCCAACGACCGCCTGACCACCCAGATGAAGTCGGTGGGCGAGGTGATGGCCATCGGGCGGACCTTCCAGGAGTCGCTGCAGAAGGCGCTGCGCGGGCTCGAGACCGGCAACGACGGCCTCGACCCCAAGGTCACTGACTTCAGCGACGACGCCATGGCGCATATCAAGGGCGAGCTGCAGGCCGCCGGCGCCGAGCGCATCTTCTACGTCGCCGATGCCATGCGCAGCGGCATGAGCGTGGCGGAGGTCTTCGAGCTGACCAAGATCGACCCCTGGTTCCTGGTCCAGCTCGAGGACCTGGTGCGCATCGAGCAGGAGGTGGCCAGGCGTTCGCTCTCCGAGTTCACCCCGCGCGAGCTGTTCGGCCTCAAGCGCAAGGGCTTCTCCGACGCGCGCCTGGCCAAGCTGCTCGGCGTCTCCGAGAAGGAGTTCCGCCGCACGCGCCAGAAGGCCGGCATCCGCCCGGTCTACAAGCGCGTCGACACCTGCGCCGCCGAGTTCGCCTCGAACACCGCCTACATGTACTCCACCTACGAGGAGGAGTGCGAGGCCGAGGTCAGCGAGCGCCGCAAGATCATGGTGCTGGGCGGCGGGCCCAACCGCATCGGGCAGGGCATCGAGTTCGACTACTGCTGCGTCCACGCCGCCTTCGCCATGCGCGACGACGGCTTTGAAACCATCATGGTCAACTGCAACCCGGAAACCGTCTCCACCGACTACGACACCTCCGACCGCCTCTACTTCGAGCCGGTGACGCTGGAGGACGTGCTGGAGATCGCCGACAAGGAGCAGCCGGTCGGCGTGATCGTGCAGTTCGGCGGCCAGACCCCGCTCAAGCTGGCCCGCGAGCTCGAGGCCGCCGGCGTGCCGATCATCGGCACCACCCCGGACGCCATCGACCGCGCCGAGGACCGCGAGCGCTTCCAGCAGATGATCGACAAGCTGGGCCTCAAGCAGCCGCCCAATGCCACCGCGCGCAGCTTCGACGAGGCCTTCGTCAAGGCCGAGGCGATCGGCTACCCGCTGGTGGTGCGCCCGAGCTACGTGCTCGGCGGCCGCGCCATGGAGATCGTCTACTCGGCCGACGAGCTGGAGAACTACATGACCCACGCGGTCAAGGTCTCCAACGACTCGCCGGTGCTGCTCGATCACTTCCTCAACGCCGCCATCGAGATCGACATCGACGCCGTTTCCGACGGCCACGAGGTGGTGATCGGCGGCATCATGCAGCACATCGAGCAGGCCGGCGTGCACTCCGGCGACTCCGCCTGCGCGCTGCCGCCCTACTCGCTGCCCGCCGAGGTGCAGGACGAGATGCGCGACCAGGTCAAGCGCATGGCGGTCGAGCTCGGCGTGGTGGGGCTGATGAACGTGCAGCTGGCGTGGCAGGACGGCGAGATCTACGTCATCGAGGTCAACCCGCGCGCCTCGCGCACCGCGCCCTTCGTCTCCAAGTGCATCGGCACCTCGCTGGCCCAGGTCGCCGCCCGCTGCATGGCCGGCACCAGCCTGGCCGAGCAGGGCTTCACCCGCGAGGTCGTACCGCACTTCTACAGCGTCAAGGAGGCAGTGTTCCCGTTCAACAAGTTCCCCGGCGTCGACCCCATCCTGTCGCCGGAGATGAAGTCCACCGGCGAGGTGATGGGCTCCGGCGATACCTTCGCCGAGGCCTTCTACAAGGCGCAGCTGGGCGCCGGCGAGGCGATTCCCAAGCTCGAAGGCGAGCGCAAGGCGTTCCTCTCGGTGCGCGAGCCGGACAAGGCGGGTGTTATCGAGATCGCGCGTTCTCTGCTAGGATTGGGGTTCACACTGTGCGCGACCCGCGGCACCGCTGCCGCCCTCGAAGCTGCCGGCCTCGAGGTGGAGGTCGTGAACAAGGTTTACGAAGGTCGTCCGCATATCGTCGATCTGCTCAAGAACGACGACATCGCCTATATCGTCAATACCACCGAGGGTCGCCAGGCGATCAACGACTCCTCGGTGATCCGCCGTACCGCGCTGGCCCGCAAGGTGCCCTATGCCACCACCCTGGCAGGGGCGAGTGCCGTTTGCATGGCGCTGGAGTACGGCAACGAGATCACGGTGCGGCGGCTACAGGAACTGCATGCAGGAGCAACACAATGAACAAGGTCCCGATGACCGTTGCCGGTGAGGCACGCCTGCGCAAGGAGCTCGAGCAGCTCAAGAGCGAGGCGCGGCCGAAGGTGATCGCGGCGATTGCCGAGGCCCGTGAGCACGGCGATCTCAAGGAGAACGCCGAATACCACGCGGCGCGCGAACAGCAGGGCTTCATCGAGGGGCGCATCCAGGAGATCGAGAGCAAGCTCGCGAGCGCCCAGGTGATCGACGTGCACAAGCTGCCGCAGACCGGCAAGGTGATCTTCGGCGTCACCGTCGAGCTGATCAACCTCGGCAACGACGAGGAGGTCTCCTACCAGATCGTCGGCGAGGACGAGGCCGACATCAAGAGCGGCAAGATCTCGGTCACCTCGCCCATCGCCCGCGCCCTGATCGGCAAGGAGGAGGGCGACGTGGTGGTGGTCAGCACGCCGGGCGGCGAGGTCGAGTACGAGATCTCGAGCGTCGAGCACCGCTGAGCGACGAGCCACGAACCAGCAAAAGCCCGCGACAGTTTGTCGCGGGCTTTTGCGAATTCGCTCACGGCTCGGAGCCCGAGGCTCGCCGTCGTGTGTCAGCGCCTAGTGGCGCCCGTGGTGATTCTCGAAGCGCTTGACGTTGGACAGCTTCGGGTTGGCCTGGGGGTTCCTGCGGTAGAGCAGCGCCATCTTGCCGATGGTCTGCACGCGCTCGGCGCCGCTGGCGGCCAGCAGCTCCTCGAGCATGGCCGCGCGGTCGTCGCGTTCGGCCAGGGCCAGCTTGACCTTGATCAGTTCGTGGTCGGCCAGCGCGCGGTCGAGTTCGGCCAGCACTCCTTCGGAAACCCCGTTCTCCGACACCGTCACGACCGGGTTGAGGTGGTGGCCGATGCTGCGGAATGCTTTCTTTTGTGCCTGTGACAAGCTCATGGTATCTTGCGTCTTCCCGGTTGCGCGTAACCTGCCATGGTACGGTGAAATGCGCGCCGGCGAAAGCAGGGCGAGGCCCGAGTTCGGCCCCGACCCGCTCCGCGTCTCACCGAACCGGGCCGACGCGCCCGCGAGGTTCGGATCTTCAGTCAAGGTGATCGTGTGGCCCGATCCACGTCCTCGCCCCGCGGCGGCAAGCCGGCGGCCAGCAAGAGCTCGGCTTCCTGGCTCAGGGAGCACTTCGACGACCGCTTCGTGCAGCAGAGCTGGCAGGACGGCTATCGCAGCCGCGCCAGCTACAAGCTGCTCGCGCTCGATGACAAGGACCGCCTGTTCAAGCCCGGCATGAGCGTGATCGACCTGGGCGCGGCCCCCGGCGGCTGGAGCCAGGTGGCGGCGGACCGGGTGGGGCCGGAAGGGCTGGTGATCGCCTCCGACATCCTCGAGATGGACGCCCTGGCCGGGGTCGAGTTCATCCAGGGCGACTTCACCGAGGAGGCCGTGCTCGAGGCGATCCTCGCGGCCCTGGCCGAGCGCCCGGTGGACCTTGTGATGTCCGACATGGCCCCCAATATGAGTGGTATGAGCGCCATCGACCAGCCCCAGGCGATGTACCTGGTGGAACTGGCCCTCGATCTGGCGCGCCAGACCCTGCGCCCCGGCGGTCGCTTCCTGGCCAAGGTGTTCCAGGGCGAAGGGTTCGATGCCTACCTGAAGGAGCTGCGCGCCAGCTTTTCCAAGGTAGTGACCCGCAAGCCGGAGGCTTCCCGCGCCCGTTCGCGTGAGGTCTACCTGCTGGCGGATGGATTCCGCGGCTGAGCCGATACCCTCGGCTCGGCACTTCCCGACCGGCGAAGCCGGTCCTGATAGCGACAGACTAACGGCGCAATGGCCGGACAGCGCGGCCCAACTGTGTCACAGTGTGGGGCAGGAAGGCCGGGCGGTCGACGGAACATGCCATGCCCGCCTGTGGTCATACTGTGGTCCGCTGTGGACTGGAGTGCCAGGCGTTACGGCCGAGAGATGCTTGCAATGAGGGTGGTCCCTTGAACGATATGGCGAAGAACCTGATCCTGTGGTTGGTCATCGCGGCGGTGCTGCTGACGGTGTTCAACAACTTCTCTGTCGATGGCACGCCGCAGACGATGAACTACTCGCAGTTCGTCCAGCAGGTGCAGAACCAGCAGATCCGCAGCGTGACCATCGATGGCTACACCATCACCGGCGAACGCGCCGACGGCTCGCAGTTCCAGACCATCCGGCCGGCGGCGGAAGATCCCAAGCTGATGGACGACCTGCTCTCCCACAACGTCACGGTGGTGGGCAAGGAGCCGCAGCAGCAGAGCCTGTGGACGCGGCTGCTGATCGCCAGCTTCCCGATCCTGCTGATTCTCGCCATCTTCATGTTCTTCATGCGCCAGATGCAGGGGGGCGCCGGCGGCAAGGGTGGGCCGATGAGTTTCGGCAAGTCGAAGGCCAAGCTGCTCTCCCAGGACCAGATCAAGACCACCTTTGCCGACGTCGCCGGCTGCGACGAGGCCAAGGAGGAGGTCGAGGAGCTGGTCGACTTCCTGCGCGATCCCTCCAAGTTCCAGCGCCTGGGCGGCACCATCCCCCGCGGCGTGTTGATGGTGGGGCCGCCGGGCACCGGCAAGACGCTGCTGGCGAAGTCCATCGCCGGCGAGGCCAAGGTGCCGTTCTTCTCGATCTCCGGCTCCGACTTCGTCGAGATGTTCGTCGGCGTGGGTGCCTCCCGCGTGCGTGACATGTTCGAGCAGGCCAAGAAGCAGGCGCCGTGCATCATCTTCATCGACGAGATCGACGCCGTGGGCCGCTCGCGCGGCGCCGGCATGGGCGGCGGCAACGACGAGCGCGAGCAGACGCTGAACCAGCTGCTGGTGGAGATGGACGGCTTCGAGGCCAACGAGGGCATCATCGTCATCGCCGCCACCAACCGCCCCGACGTGCTCGACCCGGCGCTGCTGCGCCCCGGCCGCTTCGACCGCCAGGTGGTGGTGCCGCTGCCCGACATCCGCGGTCGCGAGCACATCCTCAACGTGCACCTGCGCAAGGTGCCGCTGGCCGACGACGTCAAGCCGTCGCTGATCGCTCGCGGTACGCCGGGCTTCTCCGGCGCCGACCTGGCCAACCTGGTCAACGAGGCGGCGCTGTTCGCCGCGCGGCGCAACAAGCGCCTGGTCGGCATGGAGGAGCTCGAGCTGGCCAAGGACAAGATCATGATGGGCGCCGAGCGCCGCTCGATGGTCATGACCGACAAGGAGAAGCTCAACACCGCCTACCACGAGTCGGGTCACGCCATCATCGGCCTGCTGATGCCGGAGCACGACCCGGTCTACAAGGTCACCATCATCCCGCGCGGGCGTGCCCTCGGCGTGACCATGTTCCTGCCCGAGCAGGATCGCTACAGCCTGTCGCGCCAGCAGATCATCAGCCAGATCTGCTCGCTGTTCGGCGGCCGCATCGCCGAGGAGATGACGCTGGGGCCGAACGGCGTCACCACCGGGGCCTCCAACGACATCAAGCGCGCCACCGAGCTGGCCCACAACATGGTCGCCAAGTGGGGCCTGTCGGAGGAGATGGGGCCGATCATGTACGACGAGGACGAGTCGCACCAGTTCCTCGGCGGCCCGGGCCAGGGCGGCGGCAAGCTCAAGTCCGGCGAGACCACCACTCGCCTCGACAAGGAGGTGCGCAAGATCATCGACGAGTGCTACGCCAAGGCGCAGCAGATCCTCGAGGAGAATCGCGACAAGCTCGACGCCATGGCCGAGGCGCTGATGCAGTACGAGACCATCGACGCCGACCAGCTCAAGGACATCATGGAGGGCCGCAAGCCGCGCCCGCCGAAGGACTGGGAGGACGGCGACTCCGGCAGTGGTGCCCCCATCACCGGCGAGGCCGAGCCCAAGCGCGAGGAGGAGCCCGCCCAGGCGCCTGCCGACGGCAGCGGCGATGGCGGCGACCAGGGCGACGAGGACGAGGACGAGGAGCCGCGCCGACGCCCCTCCGACCCGTTGGGCGGCCCAGCCGGGTCGTGACGACCCTGCATGACACCAGGCGCCCCCATCGGGGCGCCTTTGCCGTGGGGGCATCCGACCCCAGGCCCGCGCCACAGGACCCATGACATGACAGACAACCCCGCACCGACCTGGCTGCCGTGTGGGCGGCACCGCCTCGACCTCTCCTATCCCCGCATCATGGGCATACTCAACGTCACGCCCGACTCCTTTTCCGATGGCGGCCGTCATCTCGCCCTCGACGACGCCCTGCGTCATGCCGAGCGCATGCTCGCCGAGGGCGCGGCGATCATCGACGTGGGCGGCGAATCGACCCGCCCGGGCGCTCAGGCGATCACCCAGCAGCAGGAGCTGGACCGGGTGGCGCCGGTGGTCGAGCGGCTGGTGTGCGAACTCGATGCGCTGGTCTCGGTGGACACCAGCAGTCCCGCGGTGATGCGCCAGACCGCGGCGCTGGGCGCCGGCATGATCAACGACGTGCGCGCGCTCACGCGCGAGGGGGCGCTGGAGTCGGCGCTCGGCACGGGCCTGCCGGTATGCCTGATGCACATGCAGGGCGAGCCGCAGGACATGCAGCAGGCGCCCCGCTATGATGCACCCATCGAGGAGGCCGTGATGAGCTTCCTCGCGGCGCGCGTGGCGGCCTGCGAGGCCGCCGGCCTGCGCCGCGAGCGCCTGCTGCTCGACCCCGGCTTCGGCTTCGGCAAGTCGGTCGAGCACAATTTGCGCCTGCTCAATCGCATGGAGCGTCTGGCCGAGCTCGAGCTGCCGCTGCTGGTGGGCATGTCGCGCAAGAGCATGATCGGCAAGGTGCTGGGCCGGCCGGTACAGGAGCGGCTGCCGGGCGGGCTGGCGCTGGCGTCGCTGGCGGTCGAGCGGGGCGCCAGAATCTTGCGTGTCCATGACGTTGGCCCGGTGATGGACGCGGTGAACATGACCTGGGCCGTGCTAAGGGAAGGCTGCGAGAATGACTAGAAGATACTTCGGTACGGATGGCATACGGGGCACGGTCGGGGAGTACCCCATCACCCCCGACTTCATGCTCAAGCTGGGCTGGGCGGTGGGGCGGGTGCTGGCCCGCGAGTCGGGCCGCGCGCGGGTGCTGATCGGCAAGGACACGCGCATCTCGGGCTACATGTTCGAGTCGGCCCTCGAGGCGGGCCTGTCGGCAGCCGGCGTCGACGTGGCGCTGCTCGGCCCGATGCCCACGCCCGGCATCGCCTACCTCACGCGCACCTTCCGTGCCGACGCCGGCATCGTCATCTCGGCCTCGCACAACCCCTTCGCCGACAACGGCATCAAGTTCTTCTCCACCGACGGCACCAAGCTGCCCGACGCGATCGAGGAGCGCATCGAGGCGATGCTCGACGAGCCGCTGACAACGGTGGCGGCGAGCCGGCTGGGCAAGGCGGTGCGCATCGACGACGCCGCCGGCCGCTACATCGAGTTCTGCAAGTCGACGATCCCCAATCGCGTCAGCCTGCACGGCCTGCGCATGGTGCTCGACTGCGCCCACGGCGCCACCTACCACATCGCGCCCAGCGTCTTTCGCGAGCTCGGCGCCGAGGTCAGCCTGGTCGGCGCCAGCCCCGACGGGCTCAACATCAACCGCGAGGTGGGCTCCACCTCGCCTGCCACCCTGCGCGCCGCGGTGATCCAGCAGAGCGCCGACCTCGGCATCGCCTTCGACGGCGACGGCGACCGGGTGCTGATGGTCGACGCCGACGGCTGCGAGATCGACGGCGACGACATCCTCTACCTGATCGCCCGCGATCGCCATGAGCGAGGCCAGCTGGTGGGTGGCGTGGTCGGCACCCTGATGACCAACTTCGGCCTGGCCATGGCGCTCGAGGGCATGGGCATTCCCTTCGAGCGCGCCAAGGTCGGCGATCGCTACGTGGTCGAGCGGCTGGTGGAAAAGGGCTGGCAGCTGGGCGGCGAGTCCTCCGGCCACATCGTCTGTGCCGACGTGCAGAGCACCGGCGACGGCATCGTCTCGGCGCTGCAGGTGCTGGCGCTGATGGTCAGCGAAGGCAAGCCGCTGCAGGCCCTGCTCGCGGGGCTCGAGAAGGTGCCCCAGGCGCTGGTCAACGTGCGCCTGACCCCGGGCAGCGACGCCAAGGCGCTGATGGCGAGCCCGGCCGTCCAGGAGGCGGTGACCCGCATGGAGGCGGAGCTGGGCGACGAGGGGCGCGTACTGCTGCGCCCGTCCGGTACCGAGCCGCTGATCCGGGTGATGGTCGAGGGGCGGGCGCACCTCGATGTCGAGGGGCTGGCGAGTCGCCTGGCCGCCCAGGTCGAGCAGGAGCTGGGTTGACATCCGCTCCAGCGGTTGTCTTGGCCTGGCGCCTCCTATACCATTTCGCTCCACTTTGAAAGAGGACGCAGCATGCGAACGCCGCTGATCGCCGGGAACTGGAAGATGAACGGTTCGGCCGCGCTGGTCGAAGAGTTCGGTCGTGCCTTCGCCGGAACGACGCTCCCGGCGCCGCTGGACGTGGTCATTCTGCCCCCCTTCCCCTATCTGGATGCGGCGCGGCGGGCCTTCGAGGGCAGCTCGCTGCGCCTCGGCGCGCAGACGCTCAACCCGCTCCACTCCGGTGCCCGCACCGGCGAGGTGAGCGGGCGCATGCTCAAGGAGTTCGGTGTCGAGTTCGCCCTGGCGGGGCACTCCGAGCGGCGCCAGCTCTACCGCGAGGACGACGAGGCCGTGCACGACCGGCTGCTGGCGGCGCTCAACGCCGACATCACCCCGATCCTGTGCGTCGGCGAGACCCTCGAGGAGCGTGACGCGGGCAGGACCCTGGAGGTCGTGCTGCGCCAGGTGGGCTACGTGATGGCGCGGCTGGAGCCGGATCAGCGCGCGCGCGTGGTCATCGCCTACGAACCGGTGTGGGCCATCGGCACCGGGCGCACGGCGACGCCGCAGCAGGCCCAGGAGGTCATGGCCGCCATCCGCGACTACCAGGCCGGCTTCGATCGGGACCTCGCGGCAGGCCTGCGCCTGCTGTACGGCGGCAGCATGAACGCCGGCAACGCGGCTGAGCTGTTGGCCCAGCCCGACATCGACGGCGGCCTGGTGGGCGGCGCTTCGCTCAAGGTCGACGATTTCCTAGCCATTTGTCAGTCAGCAGGTTGAATCCATGCAAGTTGCCATTCTCATGATCCACGTGGCGATCGCCATCGCCCTGGTCGTTCTCATCCTGCTTCAGCAGGGCAAGGGTGCCGAAGCCGGCGCAGCCTTCGGCGGCGGTGCCTCACAGACCGTGTTCGGCTCGCGCGGCAGCGGTAGCTTCCTCTCGCGCACCACGGCGGTGCTGGCGGCGGCCTTCTTCGCCACCTCGCTGACCCTGGCCTACTTCGCCAGCCAGACGGGCGATGCGCCGGAGGTGGGCATCCCCGACTCGCGCCTGATCGAACAGCAGCGCGGGCTGCCGACCCTTGACGACGAGGCAGATGACGTGGATAATACCGCGCCAGTGCTGGAGGAAAGCGAGGAGTAGGTCGCGCCTCCGGCAACCTAGCAAGCCGAAGTGGTGGAATTGGTAGACACGCTATCTTGAGGGGGTAGTGACCTTACGGTCGTGCGGGTTCAAGTCCCGCCTTCGGCACCATCTGAAACGCCGTGGTCCTGCGGGATCGCGTGTCGTCAGACGCAGGATTGGCACCAGGAAGATGTGGGCGCCCGCTCGGCTCGAGTCAGCTTGACTCAAGCCTGTAACGCGCCTACAATCGCCGACCTGGAATGTTGCGGGGTGGAGCAGTCTGGTAGCTCGTCGGGCTCATAACCCGAAGGTCATCGGTTCAAATCCGGTCCCCGCTACCATTTTCCGGCAGGCATCCGATCGGGATGCAGGATGTCGAAAGTGGTACGACAGGTTTCTTGTGAAAGGCCCCTTCCTGCGAAGGGGCTTTTTGTTAGCAGCATACTGCCGGCCCGGCCGGCAGTGGTTGTCCGGGCAACGCCAATCAGCCACCTAGCTTTCCTGTTCACTCCCGGCCAGGTGCCTGATGCAACGGCTGTAGGAGCTTTCTCTGTGGCACTCAAGGACGCTGCGCTATATGCGCTGATCGAGCCGGTGGTCACCGCCATGGGTTTCGAGCTCTGGGGCATCGATTATCGCCCCCAGGGCAAGCAATCCCGGCTGGTGATCTACATTGATCATGCCGACGGTGTGAGCGTGGATCACTGCGCCGACGTCAGTCGCCAGGTGAGTGCCGTGCTCGACGTGGAGGATCCCATTCCGGGTGAATATCGCCTGGAGGTGTCGTCCCCGGGCATGGACCGTCCGCTGTTTACCCTCGACCAGTTCGCCCGCTTTGCCGGACATCAGGTGGCGCTGAAGCTACGCGTTCCCTTCGACGGGCGGCGCAAGTTCCAGGGGCTGCTGGCCGGCATCGAGGAGGACGAGGTGCTGCTGCAGCTCGACGGCGAGGAGTACTGCTTTCCCATCGAAAGCATCGATCAGGCTCGGGTGGTCCCCCGGTTCGAAGACTGAGGTCGCCGGCCAAGGTTGCTGGCGCACAAGAACAGGTTTTCTGGCGAGGCATAGGCATGAGTAAAGAAATTTTGATGGTCGTGGATGCGATCTCCAACGAGAAGGGCGTGCCCCGGGACGTGATCTTCGAGGCCGTCGAGGCGGCGCTGGCCAGCGCATCGCGCAAGCGCTTCGAAGGGCGCGAGGTCAGCGTGCGGGTGCATATCGACCGTCAAACCGGCGAGTACGAGACCTTCCGCCGCTGGGAGGTGGTGGAGGACGACGAGTTCGAGAACCCCGACGCCGAGATCAAGCTCTCCTATGCCGAGCGCCGCGATCCGCCGCTGGGGCTGGGGGACGTGGTCGAGGAGCAGATCGAGAACGCCGCCTTCGGCCGCATCGCCGCCCAGACCGCCAAGCAGGTCATCGTGCAGAAGGTGCGCGAGGCCGAGCGTGCCGAGGTGGTGCGCCAGTACGCCGAGCGCGAGGGCGAGCTGGTCGCCGGCATCGTCAAGAAGACCACCCGCGACGGCCTGATCATCGATCTCGGCGACAACGCCGAGGCGTTCCTGCCGCGCAGCGAGATGATTCCCGGCGAGCGCTACCGCATGAACGACCGCGTTCGCGCGCTGCTGCTCAAGGTCGACGCCGAGGCGCGCGGGGCGCAGCTGATCCTGTCGCGCACCTGCCCCGAGCTGATCATCGAGCTGTTCAAGATCGAGGTGCCGGAGATCGCCGAGCAGCTCATCGAGATCAAGGGCGCGGCGCGCGACCCCGGCTCGCGGGCCAAGATCGCGGTCAAGACCAACGACCGGCGCATCGACCCGGTCGGCGCCTGCGTGGGCATGCGCGGTTCCCGCGTGCAGGCGGTATCGAGCGAGCTGCAGAACGAGCGGGTTGACATCATCCTGTGGGACGACAACCCCGCTCAGCTCGTCATCAACGCCATGGCGCCGGCCGATGTCGCCTCGATCCTGGTCGACGAGGACGCCCACGCCATGGACGTGGCCGTGGCCGAGGACAACCTGGCCCAGGCCATCGGCCGCAGCGGCCAGAACGTGCGCCTGGCCTCCGAGCTCACCGGCTGGCGGATCAACGTCATGACCGAGGGCGAGGCGGAAGACAAGCGCGAACAGGAGATCGACAGCCTGGTCGAGCACTTCATCCAGCACCTGGAGGTCGAGGAAGACCTCGCCCGGCTGCTGGTGGAGGAGGGATTCACCACGCTGGAGGAGATCGCCTACGTGCCCCTCGAGGAGATCCTCGAGATCGAGGAGCTCGACGAAGAGCTGGTGGAAGAACTGCGTGCGCGTGCCAAGGATGAACTGCTGACGCTGGCCATCGCCTCCGAGGAGGAGCTGGACGGCGCACAGCCGGCCGACGACCTGCTGGAGATGGATGGCATGGAGCGTCACCTGGCCTTCATCCTGGCCAGCCGGGGCATCGTCACCATGGAGGACCTCGCCGAGCAGTCCGTCGACGATCTGATGGACATCGAGGGCATGGACGAGGAGCGCGCTGCAGCACTGATCATGACTGCCCGTGCGCCCTGGTTCGAGAACGAACAGTAAACGGGTCACGGGCTGAGGAGGGTCGAGATGTCGGAAATGACCGTTAAGGATTTTGCAGCGAAGGTGGGCCGCGACGTGCCCCGCCTGCTGGAACAGATGAAAGAAGCCGGGCTCGAGCACAAGTCCGAGAGCGATGCCGTGTCCGAGGAGGACAAGCGCAAGCTGCTCGACTACCTGACCAAGAGCCATGGCGGCAGCGGCGCAGGCGCGCGCAACCGCATCACGTTGACGCGCAAGACCCGCAGCCGGATCAAGACCGGCGAGCGCGGCAAGACCATCGAGGTGCAGGTGCGCAAGAAGCGCACCTACGTCAAGCGCGCCGAGGAGGAGGCGCCGGCGCCCGAGCCGGCGGAGGAGTCCGGGCCGCGTCAGCTGGTGGGCGACATGGCCGACTCCCAGGCCAAGCGCGAGGCGCTGGAGGCCCAGGAGGCCGAACAGGCCAAGGCGAGCGCCGCCGAGCAGGCCGCCCGCGAGGAGGCCGCCAAGGCCGAGGCGCCCAGGGCCGCGGCCGAGCCCGAGCTTCCGGTGCCCGAGCTGGTGGCCTCGGAAGAGCCGGCCGCCGAGCCCGAGCCGCCTGCGCCGCCCAAGGAGGGTCGCACCGATCGCCGCACCGCGCCGCCCAAGAAGGCCTCGGCCAAGAAAGGGCGTCACGACCGTGACGACGACGACCGCGGCGACCGCGAGGAGCGTCGCCGTGGCGGCGGCAAGAAGGTCAAGCGCGCCGAGCGCCGCGGCGGCCGGCGTGGCTCCAGCCAGTCCGGTGGCGGCAAGCACGGCTTTCAGAAGCCGACGCAGCCGATCGTGCGCGAGGTCTCGATTCCCGAGTCGATCAGCGTCGCCGAGCTGGCCGACAAGATGTCGATCAAGGCCAACGAGGTCATCAAGACTATGTTCACCATGGGTGCGGCGGTGACCATCAACCAGACCATCGATCAGGACACCGCGGCGATCGTGGTCGAGGAGATGGGCCACAAGCCCAAGCTGATCAAGGACGACGCCCTCGAGACCGAAATGCTCGAAGGCATCTCCTACGAGGGCGAGGAGATCACCCGCTCGCCGGTGGTCACGGTGATGGGTCACGTCGACCACGGCAAGACCTCGCTGCTCGACTACATCCGCAAGGCCAAGGTGGCCACCGGCGAGGCCGGCGGCATCACCCAGCACATCGGCGCCTACCACGTCGAGGACGAGCACGGCGGCGTGACCTTCCTCGACACCCCGGGCCACGCGGCGTTCACCGCCATGCGTGCGCGCGGTGCCAAGGCCACCGACGTGGTCATCCTGGTGGTGGCGGCCGACGACGGCGTCATGCCGCAGACCATCGAGGCGATCGAGCACTCCAAGGCGGCCGACGTGCCGATGGTGGTGGCGGTCAACAAGATCGACAAGCCGTCGGCGGACCCGGACCGGGTCAAGAACGAGCTCTCCCAGCACGGCGTCATCTCCGAGGAGTGGGGCGGCGACACCCAGTTCGTCCACGTCTCGGCCAAGACCGGCGAGGGCATCGAGGACCTGCTGGAGGCGATCCAGCTGGTCTCCGAGGTGCTCGAGCTGAAGGCCGTGCCGGAGGCGCCGGGCAAGGGCGTGGTGGTCGAGTCACGCCTCGACAAGGGGCGTGGCCCGGTGGCCACCGTGCTGGTCCAGAACGGCACCCTGAAGAAGGGCGACATCGTGCTCGCCGGCCTGCACTACGGCCGCGTGCGCGCGCTGACCAACGAGCTCGGCCAGCACGTCGACGAGGCGGGTCCCGCCATGCCGGTGGAGATCCAGGGCCTCGACGGCACCCCCGACGCCGGTGACGACTTCATGGTCGTGGCCGACGAGAAGAAGGCCCGCGAGGTCGCCAACTTCCGTCAGGGCAAGTACCGCGAGGTGCGCCTGGCACGCCAGCAGAAGGCCAAGCTGGAGAACATGTTCAGCCAGATGGGCCAGGACGAGGTGGCCAAGGTCAACATCGTGCTCAAGGCCGACGTGCAGGGCTCGCTGGAGGCGATCAAGGGCGCGCTCGAGGAGCTCTCCACCGACGAGGTGCAGGTGGCCGTGGTCTCATCCGGCGTGGGCGGCATCACCGGCACCGACGCCAACCTGGCGCTGGCTTCCGAGGCCATCGTGGTCGGCTTCAACGTGCGTGCCGACGCCGCCGCCCGCGAGATCATCGAGCGCGAGGGGCTGGATCTGCGCTACTACAGCGTCATCTACCAGCTCATCGACGAGGTCAAGCAGGCCATGAGCGGCATGCTGGCGCCGGAGTGGAAGGAGGAGATCGTCGGCGTGGCCGAGGTTCGCGACGTCTTCCGCGCGCCCAAGATCGGCGCCGTGGCCGGCTGCATGGTGGTCGAGGGCACCGTCTTCCGTAACAAGAAGATCCGCGTGCTGCGCGACAACGTGGTCATCTACGAGGGCGAGCTCGAGTCGCTGCGCCGCTTCAAGGACGACGTGCAGGAAGTGCGCAGCGGCATGGAGTGCGGCATCGGCGTCAAGAACTACAACGACGTCCAGGTCGGCGACAAGATCGAGGTCTTCGACCAGGTCAAGGTCGAGCGGACGCTGTAATCGCAGCGGGAGTGGAGCATGCGCGAGTTCAAGCGTACCGACCGGGTCGGCGACCAGCTGCAGAAGGAGCTGGCCGTGCTGATCCAGCGCGAGGTCAAGGACCCGCGCCTGGGCATGGTCACCGTCAGCGGGGTCACGGTCAGCCGTGACCTCGGCTACGCCGACGTCTACGTGACCCTGCTGGGCGAGGACGGCCCCGAGCGCATCAAGGAAAACCTCCAGGTGCTGAAGCAGGCGGCGGGCTTCCTGCGCAGCCAGATCGCCCGGCGCATCAAGCTGCGGCACGTGCCGGAGCTGCGCTTCCACTACGACGAGAGCGTGGTGCGCGGTCAGCGTCTCTCCTCGCTGATCGACGAGGCGGTCGAACGCGACCGCTCCCGGCATGCCGGGGAAGAGGGCGGACCGGGCGACGAGGGAGAGCGCGACTGATGGCGCGGCGTCGGCGCGGCCTGCCGGTCGACGGTGTGCTGCTGCTCGACAAGCCCAAGGGGGAGTCGAGCAACCGCATCCTGCAGCGCGCCCGGCGCCTGCTGCAGGCGCAGAAGGCGGGCCACACCGGCACGCTCGACCCCATGGCCACCGGGCTGCTGCCGGTGTGTCTGGGGGAGGCGACGAAGTTCTCGGCCCACCTGCTCGAGGCCGACAAGGTTTACCGTACCCGGGTGCAGTTGGGCGCGGTGACCGCCACCGGCGACGCCGAGGGCGAGGTGATCGAGCGCCGCGAGGTGCCGTCGCTGACGGCGGCGGACGTCGAGCGGGTGCTCGAGCGCTTTCGCGGCGAGATCGAGCAGGTGCCGCCGATGTACTCGGCGCTCAAGCATCAGGGCCGCAAGCTCTACGAGCTGGCCCGCGAGGGCAAAAGCGTCGAGCGTGCAGTGCGGCGCGTGACGGTGTATGATGCCCGGCTGCTCGCCGTCGAGGCCGATGCCTTCGAGCTCGAGGTGCGGGTGAGCAAGGGCACGTACATCCGCACCCTGGCCGAGGACATCGGCCGGGCGCTCGGCTGCGGGGCCCACATCACCGCCCTGCGACGGCTCGCCACCGGCCCCTTCGACAGCCGCGGCATGCTGCCCCTGGAGGCGCTCGAAGCGCTGCCGGGCCAGGACCAGCGCGAGGCGACGCTGCTGCCGGTCGACGTGCTGGTGGCGCACCTGCCGCGGCTCGACGTGGACGCGGCGGCCAGGCGGCGACTGATGCACGGCCAGCCGGCCGGGGTCGACCGGGGCGCGGTGAACGTCGGCGAGCTGGCAAGACTCTACTGCGACGAGGCCTTCCTCGGCCTTGGCGTGGTGACGGGGCCACAGGAGGTGGCGCCGAAGCGGCTGCTCAATACGGCGGCCGGATGAGGGGCGGACGACTCGCCGCCCGCAAGGAGAGACGCCCGAGACTGCAAATATGCGTGGTCTCACACATTCACGTTTCAGGCATATTGCTTACTGGAGACACAGATGGCACTTACCGCTGAACAGAAGGCCGAGATCGTCAAGGAATTCGGCCGTGGCGACAACGACACCGGTTCCCCCGAGGTTCAGGTGGCCCTGCTGAGCGCCAACATCGACGGCCTGCAGGACCACTTCAAGACCAACAAGCAGGATCACCACTCTCGTCGTGGCCTGATCCGCATGGTCAACCAGCGCCGCAAGCTGCTGGACTACCTGAAGCGCAAGGACCTGTCGCGCTATCAGGCGCTGATCCAGCGTCTGGGCCTGCGTCGCTGAGAAAAGGTATTTCGTAACGCGAAATCCGCCCTTACTTCGGCCATTCGAAACGGGCAGTTCCCTCGGGGGCTGCCCGTTTTGCGTTTTGTCAGGGGGAAAAGGGGTCGTATAGGTGGCTCTCGCGCGCGTCAACCCCTAAAATGGTCGCCGAGTCAAAAACGACCCATACATGAGTAGAGACAAGTTGAAGGAAGTCGCCGTGAACCCGGTCAAGAAAACGTTTCAGTACGGTCGCAGCACCGTCACCCTGGAAACCGGGCGCATTGCCCGCCAGGCCACTGGTGCCGTCATGGTCACCATGGACGATACCGTGGTGCTGTGCACCGTGGTCGCTCGCAAGGACCCCAAGCCCGGACAGGATTTCTTCCCGCTGTCGGTGCACTATCAGGAGAAGACCTACGCGGTGGGCAAGATCCCCGGCGGCTTCTTCAAGCGCGAGGGGCGTCCCACCGAGAAGGAGACCCTCACCTCGCGGCTGATCGACCGCCCGATCCGCCCGCTGTTCCCCAAGGGCTTCATGAACGAGGTGCAGGTCATCTGCACGGTGCTCTCCACCGACCGCAACCATGACCCGGACATCGCCGCCATGCTCGGCACCTCCGCGGCGCTGACGATCTCCGGCGTGCCGTTCAACGGCCCCATCGGTGCCGCCCGCGTCGGTTTCGACGAGGACAAGGGCTACTTCCTCAACCCCACCGTGGAGGAGCTGGCCGGCTCCGAGCTGGACATGGTCGTCGCCGGCACCGAGAAGGCCGTGCTGATGGTCGAGTCCGAGGCCGACGAGCTGCTCGAGGACGAGATGCTCGGCGCCGTGCTCTACGGCCACCAGGAGATGCAGGTGGCCATCCGTGCCATCAACGAGCTGGCCGCCGAAGCCGGCAAGCCCAAGTGGGAGTGGCAGGCGCCCGCCGAGAACACCGCGCTGAAGCAGGCCGTCGCCACGACCTTCGAGGCCAAGGTCGGCGAAGCCTATCGCATCACCGACAAGATGGCGCGCCAGGACGCGCTCGCCGCGCTCAAGGAGCAGGCGGTGGAGCAGCTGGCCGGCGAGGAAGAGGGGCAGTTCGACGCCGACGAGGTCAAGGGCGCCTTCGCCAGCCTCGAGAAGCGCGTGGTGCGCTCGCGCGTGGTCAAGGGCGAGCCGCGCATCGACGGCCGCGACCAGAAGACCGTGCGGCCGCTGGCCATCGAGGTGGGCAGCCTGCCCAAGACCCATGGCTCGGCGATCTTCACCCGCGGCGAGACCCAGGCGATCGTCATCGCCACCCTGGGCACGCTGCGCGACGCCCAGCTGATCGAGTCGCTGGAAGGCGAGCGCAAGGATCGCTTCCTGCTGCACTACAACTTCCCGCCCTACAGCGTGGGCGAGGCCGGCTTCATGGGCGGCCCCAAGCGCCGCGAGATCGGCCACGGCCGCCTGGCGCGGCGCGGCGTGCAGGCGATGCTGCCCGACGAGGCGGATTTCCCCTACACCATCCGCGTGGTCTCCGAGATCACCGAGTCCAACGGTTCGAGCTCCATGGCCTCGGTATGCGGTGCCTCGCTGGCGCTGATGGACGCCGGCGTGCCGATGAAGGCGCCGGTGGCGGGCATCGCCATGGGCCTGGTAAAGGACGACAACGGCTTCGCCGTGCTCACCGATATCCTCGGTGACGAGGACCACCTCGGCGACATGGACTTCAAGGTGGCAGGCTCCTCCGCCGGCGTCACCGCCCTGCAGATGGACATCAAGATCGAGGGCATCAACGAGGAGATCATGGAGATCGCCTTGCAGCAGGCCCACGAGGCCCGCCTGCACATCCTCGAGCAGATGAACGCGGTGATCGCCCAGAGCCGTTCCGAAGTGTCCGAGAACGCGCCCTCCATGGCCACCATCAAGATCGACCCCGAGAAGATCCGTGACGTCATCGGCAAGGGGGGCGCCACCATCCGCAAGATCTGCGAGGACACCGGCGCCTCCATCGACCTGGACGACGACGGCACCGTACGCATCTACGCCGAGGACAAGGCGGCGGCCAAGAAGGCCATCGACATCGTGCTGTCGATCACCGCCGAGGCCGAGATCGGCAAGCTCTACCGCGGCAAGGTGGTGCGCATCGCCGACTTCGGCGCCTTCGTCAACATCATGCCGGGCACCGATGGCCTGGTGCACATCTCCCAGATCGTGCCCGAGCGGGTCAACGACGTGCGCGACTTCCTCAACGAGGGTGACGAGGTGGTGGTCAAGGTGCTCGACATCGACAACCGCAACCGCGTGAAGCTCACCATCAAGGAGATCACGCCGGAAGAGAAGGCCGCCTTCGAATCCGAACAGGCCGAGACCGCGCTGTAAGCGCCACTCGACGCAGAAAAGCGAACCGCCCCCATGGCCTGGCCATGGGGGCGGTTTTTTTACGTGCCGTGGCTGATCCGGGAACAGGCCCGAAGTGTCGGACCATCGAGGGGCGCTGTAAACCCTTCCCCCCGGGCGCTACCGACGCCATCCCTGGCGTAGGCCCCCCTCTACGGCCTGTTCCCGGCGCCGCTCTGCTTATCGTTCAATGGCGAGAGCGACACCCTGGCCGCCGCCGATGCAGAGGGTGGCCAGGCCCTTCTTGGCGTCGCGGGCGATCATCTCGTGCAGCAGGGTCACCAGCACGCGGCAGCCGGAGGCGCCGATGGGGTGGCCGAGCGCGATGGCGCCGCCGTTGACGTTGACCTTGGAGGTGTCCCAGCCGAGCTCCTTGTTGACCGACAGCGCCTGGGCGGCGAAGGCCTCGTTGGCCTCGACCAGGTCGAGATCGTCCAGGCTCCAGCCGGCCTTCTCCAGGCAGCGGCGGGTGGCCGGTGCCGGGCCGATGCCCATGATCGACGGGTCGACGCCGGCGTTCGAGTAGCCGGCGATGCGCGCCAGCGGCTCGAGGCCGAGTTCACGGGCCTTGTCGGCGGAGCAGATCATCACCACGGCGGCGCCGTCGTTGAGCGAGGAGGCGTTGCCGGCGGTGACGGTGCCGTCCTTCTTGAACGCGGGGCGCATGCCGGCGAGCTTGTCGGCGGTGACCTCGCGCGGATTCTCGTCGGTATCGAAGACCACCGGGTCGCCCTTGCGCTGGGGGATCTCCACCGGCACGATCTGCCCCTTGAAGCGTCCTTCCCTGATGGCGGCGGCAGCCTTCTGCTGCGAGGCGGCGGCGAACTCGTCCATGGCTTCGCGGGTGATGCCGTACTTCTCGGCCAGGTTCTCCGCGGTGATGCCCATGTGGTAGTTGTTGAAGGCGTCCCACAGGCCGTCGTGGACCATGGTGTCGATGGCCTTCCAGTCGCCCATGCGCTGGCCGTTGCGCGAGTTGGGCAGCACGTGGGGCGAGGCGGACATGTTCTCCTGGCCGCCGGCGAGGATCAGCTCGGCGTCGCCGCAGCGGATCGCCTGGGTCGCCAGGTGCAGCGCCTTGAGGCCGGAGCCGCACACCTTGTTGATGGTCATGGCGGGAACGGCAGCCGGCAGGCCGGCCTTGATGGCGGCCTGGCGCGCCGGGTTCTGGCCCACGCCGGCCGTCAGCACCTGGCCGAGCAGCACCTCGTCGACCTGCTCGGCGGCCACGCCGGTCGAGGCGAGGATGTCCTTGATCACCAGGGCGCCGAGGTCGCTGGCGGGAATGCCGGCGAGCGATCCCCCGAAGGCGCCGATGGCGGTACGGCGGGCGGCAACGATCACCACTTCTTGCATTGGAATTCTCCTGAGTCGTTCGGACGCTGAGAGGACCAGCATAGGCGACTCTTGTGCGCTGCGGCAATGGCCATGCGCAGATGGTCCCCGCTCGCGCCGTCAGCCAGGCCGTCAGGCGAACTGGACGGGAATGGCGTTGCTGGTGTGGCTGACGGCATTGCCCTCCTGCAGGTAGACGAGACGCGGCTGGTGGTTCTCCAGTTCGGCCTCGCTGTAGTGAGCATAGCTGCAAATGATCACGCGGTCGCCGGGGCCGGCCAGGTGCGCGGCGGCGCCGTTGATCGAGATGACCCGCGAGCCCTCCTCGGCGCGAATGGCATAGGTGGTGAAGCGCTGGCCGTTGGCGACGTTGTAGATCTGGATCTGCTCGTTCTCGCGGATGCCGGCCATGTCCAGCAGTTCGCCGTCGATGGCGCAGGAGCCTTCGTAATTGAGCACGGCATGGGTGACACGGGCCATGTGCAGCTTGGCCTTGAGCATGACGGTGAACATGCGGGCTTCTTCCTCCGGGTGTATCGCACGCCGCTTTAGCGCGGCAGGGTCAGGGTCAGGTTGTCGATCAGGCGGGTGGGGCCCAGGCGAGCCGCGGTGAGCAGCACGGCCTCGCGGGTGGCGGCGGTCACCGGGCCGAGGTCGGCGGCACGAAGCTCCAGGTAGTCGGGCGCGAAGCCGGCCTCGCGCAGCCGCGCCAGGCCGGCCGCGAGGGTGGGGGCGACGGGCTCGCCGGCCTCCAGCGCCTCGCGCAGCGCGGCCAGGGTGCGCTGCAGCTCGGGGGCCGTGGCGCGCGCGCGGCTGTCGAGGTAACCGTTGCGCGACGACAGCGCCAGGCCGTCGTCGGCGCGCACGATGGGGACGCCGACGATCTCGATGGGAAAATGCAGGTCGTCGACCAGCTTGCGGATCACCGCCAGCTGCTGGTAGTCCTTCTCGCCGAAGCAGGCCACGTCGGGCTGCACCAGGTTGAAGAGAATGCTGACCACGGTGGAGACGCCGTCGAAATGGCCGGGCCGCGAGCCGCCGCACAGCCCCTCGCTGACGGCGGGAACGCAGACCCGGGTCTGCGCGTCGAGTCCGCGGGGGTAGAGGGTCGCCACGGTGGGGGTGAACAGCAGGTCGCAGCCCGCCGCCTCGAGCTTCGCCTGGTCGTCGGCCAGGGTGCGCGGGTAGGCATCGAGATCCTCGCCCGGCCCGAACTGCAGCGGGTTGACGAACACCGTCGCCACCACCACGTCGGCATGGCGGCGTGCCGTCTCCACCAGCGCCAGGTGTCCGGCGTGCAGGTTGCCCATGGTCGGCACCAGGCCGATGCGCTGGCCGCGGCGCCGGTATTCACCGAGGGTCTCACGCAGTGCAGGGATGTCTCGCAGGGTACGCATCAGCGGGCCTCCTCAAGGCAACGAGCGGAACTAGAAGCAGTGTTCCTCGGCCGGGAAGCGGCGCGCCTTGACGTCTTCGTGATAGCGGCGGAAGGCGCCGGCGATGTCGTCCGCCTCGGCCATGAAGTTCTTGACGAAGCGTGGGGTGCGGCCATGGGTGACGCCCAGCACGTCGTGCATGACGAGGATCTGGCCGTCGGTGTCCGGGCCGGCGCCGATGCCGATCACCGGCACGTCGAGGGCCTCGGTGATCGCACGACCGAGGCTTGCCGGCACGCACTCCAGCAGGATGACCGAGGCGCCGGCCTCGACCAGCGTGCGGGCATCCTCGAGGATCTGGGCGGCGCGCTCGGCGTCGCGCCCCTGGACCTTGTAGCCGCCGAGCTGGTAGACCGTCTGCGGGGTCAGGCCCAGGTGGGCGCAGACCGGCACGCCGCGGCGGGTCAGCTCGCGAATGCCGTCGGCCATCCACGCCTCGCCTTCCACCTTGACCAGTTCGGCGCCGGCGCGCATCAGCGCGCCGGCATCGTCGAGCATGCGTTCAGTGGTGGCATTGCTCATGAACGGCAGGTCGGCCATCAGCAGGCTCGCGCCCTTGGCTCGGGCCGCGCAGCGCGTGTGGTAGCAGATGTCGGCGAGGGTCACCGGCAGCGTGCTGGCATGGCCCTGCAGCACCATGCCCAACGAGTCGCCGACCAGCAGTACCTCGATGCCCGCCTCGGCGGCCGTGCGCGCGAAGGAGGCGTCGTAGGCGGTCAGGCAGCTGAAGGTTTCACCTGTGCGCTTGTAGGCCTGCAGCGTGCTTAGCGTGACGGTTTTCATGGCGTGCTCTCGTTATGTTTCGGGGCGCCTGGCGCGGAGCGGCGGTGCCAAGGCTGCGCCTGATTGTTACCCGAATGCGGCGGTCGTGTCGACCGGTAACACCTCGCGCCTCAGCTGGCGTCGTCAGGTAACACTTCGACCTCGCCGGGCGCGGCAAGTGCTTCCGCCAGCGCCGCAATACGACGCCCGTCCGGTAGCCGCAGCCCAGGCGCCAGCTCGAGGAGCGGCAGCAGGACGAAGGCGCGCGTCGCCATTTCGCGATGCGGTACCTGCAGCCGTGGCAGCGTCAGGAACTCGTCCCCGTACAGTAGCAGGTCGAGATCCAGGGTGCGGGGCCCCCAGTGGCGCAGCCGGATGCGGCGGTGGCGCTGTTCCAGGGCCTGCAGCTGGTCGAGCAGGGCCAGTGGCGAGAGGCGCGTGCGCAGGTGGGCGACGGCGTTGATGAAATCCGGCTGGTCCTGCGGCCCGACCGGGCGGCTGGCATAGAGCCGCGAGGCGGCGATGCGCCGGCTCAGCGGCAGGCGGTCGAGCTCGTCGAGCGCGCGGCGGACCTGAGCGATCGGCTCGTCGAGATTGCTGCCGAGCGCGACATACACATCGACGAGAGGGGTCATGAGGAGCCGGGCGAGCTCCGCCGTCGACGCTTGCGCGGGCGCCGGCGGCGAGAGTCGTTGCCACCCGGTCCGGCATCGGCCCCCGCCTTCTCCAGCAGTCGCCGCTGTTCGTGCTCGTCGCCCTCCTGATAGGCGGTCCACCAGGCGCCGAGGCCGGGCTCGATCTCGCCGGCGGCCTCGCGCAGCAGCAGGAAGTCGTAGGCGGCCCGAAAGCGCGGATGCTCGCGGGTCTGCAGCGCACGCTTGCCGCGCCGCTGCGGCAGGCGCTGCTGCAGATCCCAGATATCGCGCATCGGCAGGCTGAAGCGCTTGGGGATCGAGATGTGCTTGAGCTGGCGCGACAGCGCTTGCTGCGAGGCGAGCTGCAGGGCGGGAATGGGCGGCATGCCCTCGGCCTCCAGCGCGGCCTGGCGGTGCTGTACCGGCCCCCACAGCAGGGCGGCGAAGAGGAAGGCCGGCGTGACCGGGCGCTCCTCGTGGATACGCCGGTCGGTGCTCGCCAGCGCCTGCTCGATCAATGCCTCGACCCACGGCTGCTCGGCCATCGTCTCCTCGGCCTCGGGGAAGAGCATGGCGAACAGACCGTAGTGGCGCAGCAGGCGGAAGGTCTCCACGCCATGACCGGCCATGAACAGCTTGAGCACTTCGTCGAACAGGCGCGCCGGGGGGATCTGCAGCAGCAGGGGCGCCAGCTCGCCGATCGGCGCCTCCGAGTCCGGCGCGATGTGGAAGTCGAGCTTGGCCGCGAAGCGCACGGCGCGCAGCATGCGTACCGGATCCTCGCGGTAGCGAACGGCGGGGTCGCCGATCAGGCGCAGGGTGCGCGACTCGATGTCCTGCATGCCGTCGGCAAAGTCGTGGATCGAGAAGTCGGCGATGCTGTAGTAGATGGCGTTGACGGTGAAGTCGCGGCGGATGGCGTCTTCCTGGATGTTGCCCCAGACGTTGTCGCGCAGCAGCAGCCCGTGTTCCGACTGCTGGGCGACCTGCTCGCCGTGGTCGTCGCCGTGGGTGCCACGGAAGGTCGTGACCTCGATCACCTCGCGGCCGAAGCGCACGTGCACGATGCGGAAACGCCGGCCGATGATGCGCGAATTGCGAAACAGCTCCCGCACCTGCTCCGGCGTGGCGTCGGTCGCGACGTCGAAATCCTTGGGCATCTTGCCGAGCAGCGAGTCGCGTATGCAGCCGCCCACCAGGTACGCCTCGAAGCCGGCGTTGTGCAGCCGATAGAGGACCTTCAGGGCCGCCTCGCTGAAGTGCTGGCGCGAAATGGGGTGTTGGTCGCGGGGAACGATTCGAGGGCCTGCCTGCCCCCCGGAAGCGTCCTGGGGGCCGAAGAGGGTCCTGAAGTGCGCACCAGGGCTCTGCAGAAAGCGGGTAAATCCTTTGAACATGCGGCGATTTCGACTCGCAGTGTGCGAAAGTTGTAGAGTGTAGCCGACCACCGACACCTTGCAAAGCGGCGGAGGCTTTCATCGCAGGGACCGGGCAGGAGAGCGCAAAGCAAAAGAGGAGGCCGCTGGGCCTCCTCTGACAAGCTAAACGGTGCTGCGTCCTTGCGGCTGTTTCTTCTTCGTGATGGCGCATCGCCTTGAATACGCACCACAGTCACCAAGAGTCACAGGCAAACAATGTTGTTGTGATTGTTCACGTTCCTGGTGGCGACCGCCTCGTATTCAAAACAATAATCCAACCACGACGGCACAGGAGGTATGCCTGCCTTCGGCTTGTTGATGTTGTTGCCGAAGGTGCGCTTTTGCGGCCATTGTTCTTGTTGTGGGCCGGGGCTGGCGCGTCGCGTCCTGGGATCCGGTGCTTCGCTCGGGTCTTGTTGTTGTGGAGCAAATAAAGCGAAGGGCGGCTCGCTGGGGCGTCTTGTCGTTGTTGCCCCTGGCCGCATCCTCTTCACGACCTGCCATTGTTGTTGTTGGCGCAGGCCCTGCCTTCCCTGATGCCTTGTTCTTGTTGTTGGCTCGGGTGGCAGCCGGATGTTGTTTTTCTTGCCCAGTATGTTGCACGGCACATGCCAAGGTGTTTTTTAGTCCAATGAAAACAGTCGATTGGCGGCCCGTTGTGAGGGAGGGACCGCTCGGCATGGCCAATGTGTTACCCCTGCTGCGCCATGTCGGGGCAGATTCTGGGTGGGAAGGTAACACCTGGTGCAGGCAAGCCTGTCGGGGCATGAAAAAGCGCCTGCGGCCAACCGGCCGAGGCGCTTGAACGTTAGTCGTACGCTGGCGAGGCGTGTCGAGCGTCAGGCGCTGCTGCGCCGGGCCTGCTTCTTGCGCGGGATGCCCAGGCGCTGGCGCCGCTCCCACAGGCACTTGCGGCTGATGCCCAGCTTCTGGGCGAGCTCCGTTTCGCTCATGTGGTCCTGATGCTCCAGTACGAAGTGCTGGAAGTAGTCCTCCAGCGAAAGGTCCTCTTCGCCTTCGCCTTCCTCGTCGCGTGCCGGTTCGGTGGGCGTCGGTCTCGGTTCGGCGACGCTGCGAAGCGGGGTGACCGGCCCGGGGTTCAGCCCCAGGTCGTCGGGATGGATCAGGTGGCCCTCGGCGAGGATGACGCCACGCTCGAGGGCGTTCTCGAGCTCGCGCACATTGCCGGGCCAGGGGTAGTCGCGGATCTCGTGGCGTGCGGCCCGAGACAGGCGCAGTCCGTCACGCCGGTGGCGCCGACACGCCTTCTCCAGCAGTACTTCGGCGATCAGCAGGATATCGTCCTCGCGCTCGCGCAGCGGCGGCAGGTCGATCTGCATGACATTGAGGCGGTAGTAGAGGTCGAGGCGGAATTCGCCGGTCTTGGACAGGGCGCGCAGGTCGCGGTGGGTGGCGGCGATCAGGCGCACGTCGACATGGCGGGTCTCCACCGAGCCGATGCGGCGGATCTCGCCCTCCTGCAGCACGCGCAGCAGGCGCGCCTGGGCGTCCAGCGGCAGCTCGCCGATCTCGTCGAGGAACAGGGTGCCGCCGTCGGCGGCTTCCACCAGGCCGGTACGGGCGGCGCTGGCGCCGGTGAAGGCCCCCTTCTCGTGACCGAACAGTTCCGACTCGATCAGGGTCTCGGGGATGGCGGCGCAGTTGACGCAGATGAGCGGCGCATGGGTGCGCTGGCTCTGCTGGTGGATGGCGCGGGCCACCAGCTCCTTGCCGGTGCCCGACTCGCCCTGGATCAGCACGGTGACGTCGGCCGGGGCGGTCTTGCGGATGCGCGTGTAGACCGCCTGCATCGCCGCGCATTCGCCGATCATCTGCTGGCGCGAGCCGCCGGCATCGGTGATGTCGGGCGGCGGGGCGCGATGGGCCGACTGCTGGTGGAGCACGCGGGCCACGGTCTCGAGCAGCTCGTCGTGGTCGAAGGGCTTGGCCACGTAGTCCACCGCGCCCTGCTTCAGCGACTCGACCGCCGAGCGCATGCTGGCATAGCTGGTCATGATCAGCACCGGCACCGGCGCGGCCTGCTCGATCAGGTCGGTGCCGGGTTCGCCGGGCAGGCGCAGGTCGCTGATCACCAGGTTGAAGCCGCGCGGCTCCAGGGCCAGGGCCTCGTCCACGCAGCCGGCCTCGCTGACGTCGTAGCCGTGGCGCTCCAGCAGGCGGCGCAGCGCGGTACGGATGATGGCTTCGTCTTCAACGATCAGTATCCGGCTCATCGGTATGTTCACCATCCTGTCGTTCGGTGGGCAGCCACAGGCAGATGCGGGTGCCACGTTCCTGCCCTGGGGGCGGTGATTCGATCTCGATCCTGCCGTGGTGCTCGGCCACGATGCTGTAGACCAGCGGCAGGCCAAGCCCGGTCCCTTCTCCCGGCGGCTTGGTGGTGGTGAAGGGCTCGAAGAGGTGCTCGCGAACCCGGTCGTCGAGCCCGTGCCCCTCGTCGGTGACGGTGACCTTCAACATGTCGCCAGCCGGCTCGGCATCGATCACCACCTCGCCCTCCGGCTCGCTGGCGTCGCGTGCGTTGCTCAGCAGGTTGATCATGACCTGCTGCAGCCGCTGGGCGTCGCCGAGCACTTCGAGTTCGGCGGGGCAGAGGTTGCGATAACGAACATCCTCTCCCGAGCGCGCCAGCCGGATCAAGTGCAGCGCCTCGTCGGCGATGGCGGCGATGGAGACCGGGGCCAGGACGGAGCCCTTGACGTGGCGGCCGCCGTGGGCGAAGCCGACCAGCGAGCCGACGATGCGCGAGATGCGGTCGGTCAGCTGCTGGATCTGGCGAGCGGTCTCCAGCACCTCGGGGTCGTCGGTGTCGTAGCGCAGGTTCTGTGCCAGCGACGAGATGCCGGTCACCGGGTTGCCGATCTCGTGGGCCACCCCGGCCGCCAGCTGGCCGATCGAGGCCAGCCTCGCGGCGTGCACCAGTTCGTCTTCGAGCCACTTCATCTCGCTGTGGTCCTCGATCAGGATCACGGTGCCGCCGCGCACGTCGTCGTCGGCCTGCAGCTCGGCACGATGGAAGGTGAGGTAGCGAACGCTGCCCTTGAGCTCGACCGGCTGCTTGTAGAGGTGGTCGTTGGGCTCGTTCAGGGCGCGTCCCAGCAGCTCGCCCCAGGGCGGCGGCAGGCCGTCGCGGCGCGACCCCACCACGCTCGCGCCGTCGATGCCGGAGAGTTCGGCCAGGGCGTCGTTCCACATCAGCAGCTCGTCGTCGACGCCGAAGGCGCACAGCCCGACCGGCAGCCGGGCGAGGATGCGGCGGTGGTAGCGGCGCAAGCCGTCGAGCTCGCGCGCCAGCCCGGTGAGACGCGAGCGATAGGCCTCCAGCCGGCTCTCGACAAAGTGAATGTCGTCGGTGGGCTCCTGGCCGCTGCGGCGGTAGGGCAGGTAGCGGTCGACGATGTCCTGCGCCACCGAGGGCCCCATCAGCCCGGAGAGGTTGGCCTGGATGCGATCGCGCAGCCGGCGCAGGGCGTAGGGACGGCCGTCGAGCGGCGACATGCCGAGGTCGGTGAGGGCGCGTTCGACCTCGCGCTGGGCGACGTCCTCGCCCAGCACCTGGGCCAGCGGTTGCTTGAACTCCTCGCCGTTGGTGGCGATCAGCGGCAGCCGCTTGGGGCGGATCACGGCGTCCACCGAACACGCCTCGGCGGCGGCGCGCTCGCCCTCGGAGGTGGGCGTGGCCAGCGAGACGATGATGAAGACGAGGATGTTGAGCGCCAGCGAGACCAGGGTCACCACGTACCAGTCGGGCTCGCCGACGAGCAGCTCCAGCCCCGGCGGGATCAGCAGCAGGGTGGGCAGGCCGGTGAGCAGCGGCAGCCACAGCCCGGCGAGCCAGATCAGGACGCCCACGACCAGGCCCGAGACCATGCCCTTGCGGTTGGCGCCTGGCCAGTAGAGCAGCGCCAGCAGCCCCGGCAGGCACTGGGCCATGCCGACGAAGGCCGCCAGGCCCAGGGTGGTCAGGTCGTGGTGGACACCCACCGTGCGGTAGAACAGCCAGCCGCCGAGAATGACGCCGGCCATCAGCGCCCGGCGCAGCCAGCGCAGCCAGCGATAGAGGTTGGGCTGGGCCTCGGGCGGGTGGGCGACCAGCAGCATGTGATTGAGGATCATGCCCGACAGCGCCATGGCGATGATCACCATGGTGCCGCTGCTGGCGGCGAGGCCGGCGAGGAAGGCCAGCGCCTGGATCCAGAAGGCGTCGGACAGGCCGAAGGCCAGGTAGGCGGCGCTTGCCACCTCGTGGCTGCCCAGGCGCTGACCGGCCCACAGGATCAGCGGCACGGGGAGCGCCATCAGCAGCAGAAACAGCGGCAGCGACCAGCTCGCCTGCAGCAGGGTGTGGCGCGACAGGGTCTCGGCGAAGGTGATGTGGAAGATGTGCGGCATCAGCAGCGCCGTCGCGAAGAACAGCAGCAGCAGCGTGCGCCAGTGGGCGGCGTCGGGCTGCATCACGCTGGCCTGGTAGGCCTGCCCGGGGCCGTCCAGCCAGATCTGCAGGTCGGCGGGACCGTCGAACACCACGAACAGGGCGAACGCGCCCAGCGCCAGCATGGCGACGAGCTTGACCACCGAGGTGAAGGCAATGACGGCGAGCAGGGTGTCGTGTCGGGCGGGCCCCTTGCCGTGGCGCGTACCGAAGATCATCGCGAACAGCGCGATCAGCGTGCACAGCACCAGGGCGAGCAGTGCCGGCGAGCCGGCGCCGGTCATGCGCTGGATGGCATCGCCCAGGGTCTGCACCTGCAGGGCCAGCAGCGGCAGCACCGCCAGCAGGCTGATCAGCGTGATCAGGGTGCCGACCCAGCGTGAGCGGAAGCGAAAGGCGAACAGGTCGGCCAGCGAGGCGAGCTGGTGGGTCCGCGCCATGCGCTGGATCGGCACCAGCAGCACCGGTGCCAGCAGGAAGGCCCCCGCCGCGCCCAGGTAGTAGGTGAGATAGCCATAGCCCGAGCCGGCGGCCAGCTCCAGGCTGCCGTAGATCGCCCAGGCGCTGGCATAGACGCCGAGCGCCAGGGTGTAGACCGCCGGGTGGCGGGTCACGCTGCGGCTGAGCCAGCCCCGTTCCACCGCCAGTGCGCAGAGGAACATCAGCGACAGGAAGCCGATGCCGAGGGTGAACACGCTGGCCAGGCTAGCGTTCATCGAGCTTCCTCTTCTGCTCCAGCCACAGCGTCAGCGCGATCAGCACGCCCCAGATGGCGAAGGGGCGATACCAGGCGACACCGGGGGTCGACCAGCCGCTCATCAGCAGGGGCGACAGCAAGTAGCCGCCGAAGACCAGAAACAGCATGATGCGATAGACGTACATGAAGGTTCGTCACTCCCTGCGGTGGGCCTCGGGGCGGATGCGGCGCGGCTCCCAGTGGTCGCTGGCCCAGGCGAGCTGCTCGTCCACCGGCGCCGTGCGAAGCTCTGCGGGCGGTACCTGGTCGAGTGCCACCAAGGCACGATGGAGTATTGAACGCACCATCTCGTCCTCCAGCGGCAGCGCCGGCGCCAGGTTCTGCTTGGACAGCTTCTGGCCGTCGCGGCCGATGATCAAGGGCAGGTGCAGGTAGCGCGGCTCGGGCAGCCCCAGGGCATGCTGCAGCTGGCGCTGCCAGGGCGTGTTGTCGAGCAAGTCGAAGCCGCGCACCACTTCGCTGATGCCCTGCTCGGCGTCATCCACCACCACGGCGAGCTGATAGGCCCAGAGGCCGTCCTTGCGCTTGAGCACCACGTCGCCGAGCTCGGCGGGGTCGAAGCGCTGCTCGCCGAACAGGCGATCCCGCCACGTCACCGGGCGCAGGCCGAGGTCGCTGCGCAGGCGCCAGGCCACCGGCTTGCCCGGCTCGCGCACCCCGTCACGACACCAGCCGGGATAGCGAGGAAAGTCGCGCCACTGCTTGCGCGAACAGCTGCAGGGATAGGCCAGGCCGAGCGCCGTCAGGCGCTCCAGGGCGTCGCCATAGGCGTCGCCGCGGTCATGCTGCCAACGCACTGCCCCGTCCCAGTGCAGGCCGAAGGCCTCGAGCTGGCGCAGGATGGTGTCGGCGGCGCCTGCCGGGCAGCGCGGCGGGTCGATATCCTCGATGCGCACGAGCCACTCGCCACCGGCCCGGCGCGCGTCGAGAAAGCTGGCCAGGGCGGCGATCAGCGAGCCGAAGTGCAGGGGGCCCGAGGGCGTGGGCGCGAAGCGGCCGCGGTAGCCGGTCATGGCCGGCTCCTGGCGATGGTGGCCAAGACGCAAACGGGCACCCTGCGGTGCCCGTTGCGACGGAGAGCGAGGCGCATCACCCCGGCATCAGCCGCCGAGCTGCTTTTCCTTGAGCTCGGCCAGGGTCTTGCAGTCGACGCACAGGGTCGCGGTGGGGCGAGCCTCCAGGCGACGGATGCCGATCTCGACGCCGCAGGCCTCGCAGAAGCCGTAGTCGTCCTCATCGATCTTCTCGAGCGTCTCGTTGATCTTCTTGAGCAGTTTGCGTTCACGGTCGCGGGTGCGCAGCTCCAGGCTGAACCCCTCTTCCTGCGTGGCGCGGTCCGCCGGGTCGGCGTAGTTGTTCGCCTCCTCCTGCAGATGACGCACCGTGCGATCGACCTCTTCCATGAGCTCCTGTTTCCAGCCCAGCAGGATCTGTCGGAAGTGCTCCAGCTGCTGCTCGTTCATGTACTCTTCACCCGGAGCCGCCTCGTACGGGGTGAATTTTTTGGGCGCTTCCGCTTTCTTGTCTGCTACTGGCATGGGACTGCCTCATTACTTGAGTGACTGCTGATCAATACCCGCCAACATGGTGCAAGGTATCTCACGCCAAAGGCATGCTTGTTTATCGGAATTCGGCGCATTTTGCAATACCCGACGAGAACGGCCGAGGCCTCCCGGCAGGCCAAATCGATGGTATGGTTTTTTGACCGTCGGAGCGGGAAAAGTGCCCGCCGTCGGCCACCTATCTTGCGTTCAGGAGTTTGCCATGTCGTGGAATCCGCGCGTTGACCGCGTCGCACCCTTCCGTGTGATGAGCCTGCTGGAGGCCGCCCAGGCGCGCGAGGCGGCGGGCCATGACGTCATCCACCTGGAGGTGGGAGAGCCCGACTTCGCCACCCCCGAACCGGTAGTGGCGGCCGGTCAGGCGGCACTGGCGGCGGGGCACACGCGCTATAGCCCGGCCGCGGGGCTGCCGGCCCTGCGCGAGGCGATTGCCGGCCACTACCGCGAGCATTTCGGCGCCGAGGTCGACCCGCGGCGGATCCTGGTCACGCCCGGTGCCTCCGGGGCGCTGCTGCTGGCCAGCCAGCTGCTGGTCGGTCCCGGCGACCGCGTACTGATGGCCGACCCCAACTATCCCTGCAACCGTCACTTCATGGCCCTGGCCGGCGCCGCGCTGGACACCGTGCCCGTCGGCCTGGAGAGCGGCTGGCAGCTCGATGCCGGCCTTGTCGCGCGCCACTGGCACGATGCCACGCGACTGGCGATGCTGGCCACGCCGTCGAACCCCACCGGGCACATGCTCGGCGCGGCACAGCTTCAGGCGGTCGCCGACACGGTGGCGGCGCGCGGCGGCCACCTGCTGGTGGACGAGATCTACCAGGGGCTCTGCTACGACCTCGAGCCGCTCTCGGTGGCCTCGCTCACCCCGGATGCCTTCGTGGTCAACAGCTTCTCCAAGTATTTCGGCATGACCGGCTGGCGCCTGGGTTGGCTGCTGGCGCCGGAGGGCGCCGTGGAGCCGCTGACCCGGCTGGCGCAGAACGTCTTCCTTGCCGCCCCCACCCCGGCGCAGCATGCGGCACTGGCGGCCTTCACTCCCGAGTGCCGCGAGCTGCTCGAGGCCCGCCGCCACGAGCTCGGCCGCCGCCGCGATGCACTGCTGGCCGGACTCGCCCGGCTGGGCCTGGCGCCGTCGCTGCCGCCCCAGGGCGCCTTCTACCTGTGGCTCGACGTCTCGCGCTACAGCCGCGACAGCCAGGCCTTCTGCCAGCGCCTGCTGGAGGAGGAGAACGTCGCCATCACCCCCGGGGTGGATTTCGCCGTGCGTGGCGGCGAGCACCACGTGCGCATCGCCTTCACCACCGGGATCACGCGCCTGGAGGAGGCGGTCGGTCGGCTCGAGCGCTTCCTGGCGCGGCAGTAGGAGGCCGAGCGTGGAGTATCCCGACCTGGTGGCCGGCGTGCTGCTGCGCCGCTACAAGCGCTTCCTCGCCGACGTGCGTCTGGACGACGGCCGCGAGGTGGTGGCGCACTGCCCCAACACCGGCTCGATGCGGGCGGTCAACGTCCCCGGCTGCCGCGTGTGGCTGGCGCCGAGCGACAACCCGGCGCGCAAGCTGGCGTGGACCTGGGAGCTGATCGAGCTGACCCAGCCCGACGGCGGCGTGGCGCTGGCCTCGGTGCATACCGGGCGCACCAACCGCATCGTCGAGGAGGCCCTGCGCGCACAGCGTGTCGCATCGCTGGCCGGCTACGCCACGCTCAAGCGCGAAGCCAAGGTGGCAGGCGCGCGGCTCGACTTTCGCCTCGACGATCCCCGCCGCGGCAGCGCCTTCGTCGAGGTCAAGCAGGTGACCCTCAAGGAGTTCGACGGCCACGGCTACTTTCCCGATGCGGTGAGCGAGCGTGGGCGCAAGCACCTGCTGGCGCTGGCGGCGCTGGCCGAGCAGGGCCAGCGCGCGGTGCTGCTGTTCTGCGTCGCGCACACCGCCATTCGCGACGTGGCGCCGGCGGCGCATCTCGACCCGGCCTACGCCGTGACACTCAGGGCGGTGGCCGAGCGCGGGGTGGAGGTGGTCGCGCACGGCTGCGAGATCGGCTGGCGCGAGGGCCGGCCGGTGTCGATCGGCCTGGGGCCCCGGCTCCCGGTATCACTCACTCGCCAAGTAGACATTGCCCTCGGCGTCGACTGAGATCGCCACCGGCTCGAGGGAGCGCCCCTGGCAGGGGCCGAACACGCATTCGCCGCTCTCCGGCAGGAACAGTGCGCCGTGCATGCCGCACTGGATCAGCTCGCCCCTCGCCTCGAGGAACTCGCCCTCCGGCACGTTCAACGGCACGCGCTGGTGCGGACAGCGATTGACGAAGGCCGTGATCCGGCCATGCACCCGCACCAGGAAGGCGTTCCTGCCGTCGGGCAGCACGATGCCTCGCGAGGGGGCGGCGTCGAGCTCGTGCGCGCGGGCGAGCAGGGCGGCCACGGCTCAGCGCTCGATGTGGAAGCGCTGGATGAAGTTCACCTCGGCCGGCTCGCGATTGCGGTCGTAGCGCACCTCGAGGGAGAAGTGCATCGGTTCGTCGTCGCGTATGCGAAAGACGGCGATCTGCGACTGTGTGTCGCCGCTGCGCAGGGTGCGGAAGCTGAGCGCCTCCTGCTCGCCGCCCTGGACCTCGCCCACGCTGCCGCGGACCGATGCGTTGACCGGGCGCAGCTCGCCATCGCTCTCCTCCAGCACGCTGACGTTGATCAGCGCCATGGCCGGACTGCGCTGGATTCCATGGGCCTCGGCCACCGATGGCGGCAGGAAGCTGGTATTCACGGCGCTGTAGTGGATCTGATGGTCGCCGACCTGCTCGAACTGCTGGGCCTGGCCCGCCAGCGGCAACAGCCCCAGCAGCAGCGCAGCGGCGAGGGGACGGTGGGACGACGCGAGGCGTTTCAGCATGGTGTTCTCCTGGCTCGACGGGCGATCATCGACGGTTTCGGCGCTCGACGCGGAAGATGGCGATCTCGCCGAACAGGTTGGGCCACAGGCGCGTGGCCCAGTGCCCTTCGTGGTCGCCGATGCCGACGGCCCGATCGGTGATGCGCAGGCCCTTCTCGCGACACAGGTGCTCGAAGTCGTTGAAGGTCGACAGGTGAATGTTGGGGGTATCGTACCAGGCGTGGGGCAGCGACTTGGAGACCGGCATGTAGCCGCGAATGCCGAGATGCACCCGATGTCGCCAGTAGGCGAAGTTGGGGAAGGTGATGATGCACTCGCGGGCGACGCGCAGCATCTCGTCGAGCATGCGGTCGGGGCGGCGCAGCGCCTGCAGCGCCTGGGTCATGACCACCAGATCGTAGGTGTCGTCCTCGAAGTTGACCAGCCCCTCGTCGAGGTTCTGTTCGAGCACGCTGACCCCCTTGGCGATGCATGCCGTGATGCCCTCCGGGTCGATCTCCAGGCCGTAGCCGCTGACGCCCTTGTCGCGCGCCAGGGCCTCGAGCAGGATGCCGTCGCCGCAGGCCAGGTCGAGAATGTGGGCACCCTCGGGTACCCAGCGATGGATCAGCTCCAGGTCGGCGCGCATCATGCGATCTCCTCCAGGCCGAGTTCGCGGGCGACGCGCCCCATGAAGGCGGCGAACACCGCCTGGTAGCGCGGCTCCGGCAGCAGGAAGGCGTCATGGCCGTGGGGCGAGTCGATATTGACGTAGCTCACCGGCTTGCCGGCGCGGGTCAGGGCGTTGGCGAGCTCGCGCGAGCGGGACGGCGGGAAGCGCCAGTCGCTGGTGAAGCTCACCACCAGGAAGGGGCATCGGCTGGGCGCGACGGCCTCGGCCAGTACGCCGCCATGCTCGGCCGCCGGGTCGAAGTAGTCCAGCGCCTTGGTCATCAGCAGGTAGGTGTTGGCGTCGAAGGCGGTGGAGAAGGTGTCGCCCTGGTAGCGCAGGTAGGACTCGACCTGGAACTCGACGTCGTAGCCGAAGTTGAGGTCCTGGCTGCGCAGGTCGCGGCCGAACTTGGTGCCCATGGCGTCTTCCGAGAGGTAGGTGATGTGCCCCACCATGCGCGCCAGCTTGAGGCCGCGGCGCGGCGCCGTGGCGTGCTCGGCGTACCAGCCGTCATGAAAATCCGGATCGGAGCGGATCGCCTGGCGCGCCACCTCGTTGAAGGCGATGTTCTGGGCCGAGAGCTTGGGCGTGGCGGCGATGATCACGGCGTTGGCCACCCGCTCGGGGTAGGTCAGGCTCCACTGTAGCGCCTGCATGCCGCCGAGGCTGCCGCCGATCACCGCGGCGAAGCGTTCGATGCCCAGGCGGTCGGCCAGGCGCGCCTGGCTGTGCACCCAGTCGCTCACCGTGAGCATGGGAAAGTCCGGCCCCCACTGGCGCCCCGTCGCGGGATTCAGGCTGATCGGGCCGGTGCTGCCGTGGCAGCCGCCCAGGTTGTTCAGCGACACGACGAAGAAGCGGTTGGTGTCGATCGACTTGCCCGGGCCGATGTGCGCATCCCACCAGCCGGGCTTGCGCTCGTCGGCGTCGTGATAGCCGGCGGCATGGTGGTGCCCCGACAGGGCGTGGCAGATCAGCACCGCGTTGGAGCGCTCGGCGTTGAGCGTGCCATAGGTCTCGTAGACCAGGTCATAGGCCGGCAGCGTCCTGCCGCAGGCCAGCGCCAGGGGGTCGTCGAAGTGCGCCGTCTGCGGCGTCACCAGGCCGACCGAGTCATCGGGATACTCGGGCATCTGTCGTTCCATGTCCTGTCGTTGAGGTCCGCCGGGCGCGGACGGCGCCTTACAGGCCAACCAGGGCGCCG
The DNA here is from genome assembly GCF_003254665.1 of Billgrantia lactosivorans. Lineage (GTDB taxonomy): Bacteria > Pseudomonadota > Gammaproteobacteria > Pseudomonadales > Halomonadaceae > Halomonas > Halomonas lactosivorans. Next base: position 58,316 of record NZ_QHGY01000014.1, read on the forward strand.
GCAATGCCGGCGGCACGCGTCAGCGCGCCGACCACCATGCCATCGATGAGGCTGATGGCGATGAATACCACGATCGGCGACAGGTCGATCATGCCCAGCGGGGGAATGACGCGTCGCACCGGCGCCATGATCGGCTCCACCAGCTGCATCACCAGCAGCGCCCCGGGATGGCTGGCGTTGGGGGCGACCCAGCTCAGGATGATCATCACGATCAGGGCGAAGAAGTAGATCTTGAGGATGGCGTTGGCGATGGCCGCCACGGCGCCGATCGCCACCTGGGTGAGCGGTGGCATGCCGATGCCGGCGATCTGCAGGATCGCCACGATGCTCACCGCCTTGAGCACGAAGGCGGCGGCCAGGGTCGCCATGTCGAAGCGCCCCATCACCGGGCCGAGGAAGCTCTGGAACGGCCGGACCACCGGCTGGGTGATCTTGACGACCGACTGGCTGATGGGGTTGTAGTAGTCGGCCTGGGACGCCTGCAGCAGGAAGCGCAGCATCATCAGGAACAGGTAGACGTTAATCAGGGTGTTGACCAGCAGCAGGCCGGCATTTCCCAGTTGGCCCATGTGGGCTCCTCCCTCTCGTCATCATGGAAACGGCGCCTCGCGGGTAGTCGCGAGCGGCCGGAAAGGCTAACGCTTGCCGAGCTCCTCGGCCATCTCGCGGGCGCGGGCGGCACAGGCCGCCATGGCATCGGCCATGATCTGGCGCAGCCCGGCCTGTTCGAGGTGCTCGATGGCGCGCTCGGTGGTGCCGCCTGGCGACATCACGTTGCGCTTGAGGCGATCCGGGGTGAATTCGCTGCCCTGCGCCATGCGGGCCGCGCCCAGGGCAGTCTGGATCGCCAGACGCCGTGCGGTCTCGGCCGGCAGGCCGAGCTTTACGCCGGCTTCCTCCATGGCCTCGAACATCAGGAAGAAATAGGCCGGGGCGCTGCCGGAGACGGCGGTGACGGCGTCGAGCAGCCCCTCCTCCTCCACCCACTCGACCAGCCCGACGGCCTCGAGCAGCGCGGTGGCCTGGTCGCGCTGCCCGGTGCTGACCTCGGGGGTGGCGAACAGCCCGGCGGCGCCGGCGCTGACCAGCGAGGGGGTGTTGGGCATGCAGCGCACCAGTGGCAGGCCGCCACCCATCCAGGCCTGCAGCGACTCCGCGGTGAGCCCGGCCGCCACCGAGATGATCAGTGGCCGGCGACGCTGCAGGGTATCGCGCAGCCCCTCGCAGACCCCGCGCATGACCTGCGGCTTGACCGCCAGCACGACGATGTCGGCATCGGCCACCGCCGCGACGTTGTCGGTCTCGGTGCGGATGCCGAAACGTTCACGAAGCGGCGCCAGGACCTCATCACTGGGCGATGTGGCGGTGATGGCGGAGGCCGCATGGCCGTGGTCGATCATCCCGCCGATAATGGCGCCGGCCATGTTGCCGGCGCCGATGAAGGTGACTCTGCTGGCCATTGCATCCTGTCCTTCTGTGTCATTGCGCGACCGACTCGCGGCCGATGCGGGTACGTCGCCTAGCGACGCGAGGTGTCTCGTGTACCGAAGATGGCCGTGCCCAGCCGTACCAGGGTGGCCCCCTCCAGGACGGCGGCTTCCAGGTCGTCGCTCATGCCCATCGACAGGGTATCCAGCGGCGCCTCGGGGAAGCGCCGGCGCAGCGCGTCCAGGGCCAGGCGCAGCCGCGCCAGGGGCTCGCGCTGGCGAGCCAGGCCATCGGCCGGGGCCGGGATGGCCATCAGCCCACGCAGGCGCAGGCGCGGCAGGGCGAGGACCTTGCCCGCCAGGTCCTCCAGCTCGTCGAACCCGATGCCCGCCTTGCTGGCCTCGCCGCTGACGTTGACCTGCAGGCAGACCTCGAGCGGGCGCAGCGCCTCGGGCCGCTGGTCGTTCAGGCGCCGGGCAACCTTCTCCCGATCGACGCTGTGGACCCAGTCGAAGTGCTCGGCCACGGCGCGCGTCTTGTTGGCCTGCAGCGGGCCGATGAAGTGCCAGACGATATCCTCGAGATCGGCCAGCTCGGCCTGCTTCTCCAGCGCTTCCTGCACGTAGTTCTCGCCGAACTCCCGTTGGCCCAGCCGCCAGGCCTCGCGGATCATCCCGGCAGGCTTGGTCTTGCTGACCGCCAGCAGCCGAGCCGCGTCGGCGGGACGCCCGGCCGCGGCCAAGGCTTCGGTCAGACGTCGGCGAGCACTGGCCAGGGACTCGGAAAGCATGGTATCCGTCATCTCGTCCACATGAAGTCCGTGATGTCCACAGGGTCTGTCATACTCGCAGGAACCTTAACCGGGGAGCAGGGGAATCGCATGGATATTACCGAACTGCTGGCGTTCTCGGCAAAACAGAACGCCTCCGACCTGCATCTGTCGGCCGGCTTGCCACCGATGATTCGGGTCGATGGCGACATTCGCCGCCTCAACGTGCCGGCCATGGAGGACCGCGAGGTCCGCAAGCTGATCTACGACATCATGGGCGATCGACAGCGGCGCGACTACGAAGAGTTCTTCGAGACCGACTTCTCCTTCGAGGTGCCGGGCGTCGCGCGATTCCGGGTCAACGCCTTCAATCAGGCCCGCGGCGCCGGCGCGGTGTTCCGCACCATTCCCAGCGAGGTGCTGACCATGGAGGACCTGGAGCTGGGCGATGTCTTCCGCCGCCTGGCGCTGCTGCCCCGCGGACTGGTCCTGGTCACCGGCCCCACCGGTTCGGGCAAGAGCACGACCCTGGCCGCCATGATCGACTATATCAACGATCACCGATACGACCATATCCTCACCATCGAGGATCCGGTGGAGTTCGTGCATCGCAGCAAGCGCTGCCTGATCAACCAGCGCGAGGTGCACCGCGACACCCACGGCTTCGCCCAGGCGCTGCGCAGCGCGCTGCGCGAGGATCCCGACGTGATCCTGGTCGGCGAGCTGCGCGACCTCGAGACCATCCGGCTGGCGCTCACCGCCGCCGAGACCGGCCATCTGGTGTTCGGCACCCTGCACACCACCTCGGCGGCCAAGACCATCGACCGGATCATCGACGTCTTCCCCGGCGAGGAGAAGGCCATGGTGCGCTCGATGCTGTCGGAGTCGCTGCAGGCGGTGATCTCCCAGACGCTGCTCAAGCGGCGCGGCGGGGGCCGGGTGGCGGCCCACGAGATCCTCATCGCCAACGCGGCGGTGCGCAACCTGATCCGCGAGGACAAGGTGGCGCAGATCTACTCGGCTATCCAGACCGGCGGCAACCTCGGCATGCAGACCCTCGATGCCGCCCTGGCCAAGCTGGTGGCGGAGAACGTGATCAACCGCGACGAGGCCCAGGCCCGCGCCAAGAGTGCGCTGACCGGCTGAGCGCCAACGACAAGGGAGCGGGGAGATGAAAGCACAGGAATGGTTGGAGCAGCTGCTCGACATCATGGCCCGGCAGGAGGCCTCGGACCTGCTGATCTCGGTACAGGCACCCCCCACCATCAAGACCGCAGGCCAGCTCACGGCGCTCGGCGACCAGCGGCTCTCGGTGGAGCAGGTGCGTGAGCTGGTCAATACCGCCGTGCCGGAGGGGCTCAAGGAGCGCTTTGCGCAGGAGCGCGAGGCCAACTTCGCGCTGAGCCTCTCCGGGCGCGGGCGTTTCCGGGTCAGCGCCTTCCAGCAGCGCAACCAGTGGGCCATGGTCATTCGCCGCATCGCCTACGAGATTCCCCACCTGGAGGAGCTCTCGCTGCCGCCCCAGTTGGGCGAGCTGGCCAACCTCAAGCGCGGGCTGGTCTTCGTGGTGGGCGGCACGGGCACCGGCAAGTCGACCACCCTGGCGTCGATGATCCAGCAGCGCAACGAGACCGTGGGCGGGCACATCATCAGCGTCGAGGACCCCATCGAGTACGTGCACCCGCACAAGAAGGCGATCATCAACCAGCGCGAAGTGGGTATCGACACCGAGTCGTTCGAGGTGGCGCTGAAGAACACCCTGCGCCAGGCGCCGGACGTGGTGCTGATCGGCGAGGTGCGCACCCGCGAAACCATGGAGCACGCCCTGACCTTCGCCGAGACGGGCCACCTGTGCCTGGCCACCCTGCACGCCAACAATGCCAACCAGGCGCTCGACCGCATCATCCATTTCTTCCCCCACGAGCGCCATGAGCAGATCTGGCTCGACCTGTCGCTCAACCTGCACGCCATCGTCGCCCAGCAGCTGCTGCCCACCCGCGACGGCGGACGCACGCCGGCCATCGAGATCCTGCAGCGCACGCCATTGATCGCGGATCTCATCCGCAAGGGCGAGGTGGGAGAGATCAAGAACGTGATGGCCCGCTCGCGCGACCAGGGCATGCAGACCTTCGATCAGGCGCTGTTCGAACTCTACAAGGCGGGCAAGATCAGCGAGGAGGTGGCCATGGTGCATGCCGACTCGGCCAACGAGCTGCGCATGATGATCAAGTACGGCGACGAGAAGAGCGACGTGCTGGCCAAGGCGCAGGACAGCGCGCAGCGGTTTTCACTGCGCGACGACGACGATTTCTAGCCTCGGCCCTGGCTTCAGGGGGCGTAGACGCCGCCGAGAACGCGCGAGCCGGCGGCGCCGGTGACGCTTGGGAGGTTGCCGGGCAGCCCCTCCAGGCGGCGCCAGGCGAGCCAGGCGAAGGCGCCCGCCTCCAGCCAGTCGGCCGGCCAGCCCCAGTCGCTGCTGGGCACCAGCGCGGTCTCGGGAAGGTGACGGGCGAGGCGCCCGAGCAGGTCGCGGTTGTGGGCGCCGCCGCCGCAGGGGATCAGCGCGGTGGCGACTGGCGCACCGACCAGCTCACGTGCCATCTCGATGCCCAGCGCCACGCTGGTGGCCGTCAGCTCCGCCAGTGTGGCCTGGACGTCCTCGGCACGTTCCCGCCCCGTCAGGTGCTGGCCCAGCCAGTCGAGATGGAACGCCTCGCGGCCGGTGCTGCGCGGCGGAGGCCGATGGAAGAAGGGGTCCCCCAGCAGGCGTTCGAGCAGGCCGCTGTCCACCTGGCCCGAGGCGCCCCAGGCGCCGTCGGCGTCGAAACGGCCGCCGCGATGGCGCGCGTGCCAGGCGTCGAGCAGGGCGTTGGCCGGGCCGGTGTCGAAGCCGAGGATCTCGGCATCGCTCTCGCTCGGCGGCAGCAGGGTCAGGTTGGCGAAGCCGCCCAGGTTGAGCACCAGCTGCCACTGCCCGGCGCGGCGGAACAGCGCTTCATGGAATGCTGGCGCCAAGGGGGCGGCCTGGCCGCCGGCGGCGAGGTCGCGGCGGCGGAAGTCGGCCACCACCGTAAAGCCGGTCAGCTCGGCGAGCAGGCTCGGGTTGTCGAGCTGCAGCGTATAGGCCGGCCCTCCGGCGTGACCCCAGGGGGCGTGCTCGATGGTCTGGCCGTGGCTGCCGATGGCGGAGACCTGCTCGGCAGCGACGCCGCTGTCCTCGAGCAGTTGCAGTACGGCGGCCGCCTGCAGTCGACAGAAAGCATCCTCGGCGCCGGCCAGTTCGGCAAAGGCGGCCCGGTCGGCCTGGCACAGGCGCAGCAGCCGTTCACGCAGCGCTTCGGGCATCGCTTCCGCATGGGTGGCGAGCAGCCGTGTCTGACCTGTCGACTCGATCTCGACCAGGGCGGCGTCGATGCCGTCCAGGCTGGTGCCGGACATCAAGCCCACGAACAGTGCCATCTCGATTTCTCTCCCTGATTGCAGGACCCCGCGAGGCGATAAGTCATGCTACCATCGTGCCCCATTCGATGGACCCTGCCGCAGGGTTGGATCAACGCAATTCGTGGAGTGGGAGACGATGACCGACGTCGCAAGCGCGCTGGCGCTGCTCAAGCGAGGCACCCAGGAAATCCTGCTGGAGGAGGAGCTGGTCAAGAAGCTCGAGTCCGGCCGCAAGCTGCGCATCAAGGCGGGCTTCGATCCCACCGCCCCCGACCTGCACCTTGGCCACAGCGTACTGCTCACCAAGATGCGCCAGTTCCAGGACCTGGGCCACCAGATCATCTTCCTGATCGGCGACTTCACCGGACGTATCGGCGACCCCACGGGCAAGAACGTCACCCGCAAGCCGCTTACCGAAGAAGAGGTCCGGGTCAACGCCCAGACCTACAAGGAACAGGTGTTCAAGATCCTCGATCCCGAGAAGACCGAGGTGCGCTTCAACTCCGAGTGGTTCGGCGAGCTCACCGCGGCGAAGATGATCGAGCTGGCGGCCCAGAGCACCGTGGCACGCATGCTCGAGCGCGACGACTTCGACAAGCGCTACAAGTCGGGACAGCCGATCTCCATCCACGAGTTCCTCTACCCGCTGGTGCAGGGCTACGACTCCGTGGCGCTCGAGGCCGACGTCGAGATGGGCGGCACCGACCAGAAGTTCAATCTGCTGATGGGGCGCGAGATACAGAAGCACTTCGACATGGAGCCGCAGGTGGTCATCACCATGCCGCTGCTCGAGGGACTCGACGGCGTGCAGAAGATGTCCAAGTCGCTGGGCAACTATGTCGGCGTCGACGAGGCGCCGGGGTCGATGTTCAACAAGCTCGTCTCGATGCCGGACAGCCTCATGTGGCGCTACTTCGAACTGCTGTCGCTGAAGTCGAACGAGGAGATCGAGGCGCTCAAGCGCGATGTCGAGGTCGGCGCCAACCCGCGCGACATCAAGATGATCCTTGCGCGGGAGCTGATCGGCCGCTACCACGGCGAGGAGGCCGCGGCCAATGCCCACAAGTCGGCCGGCAACCGCCTGGCCGAGGGCGAACTGCCCGAAGACCTGCCCGAGGTGGAAGTCGACTTCGAGGGCGGCGGGCAGGCGCCGATCGCCGCGGTACTCAACCGGTCGGGGCTTGCCAACAACAGTGCCCAGGCCAAGGACATGCTGGGCAACGGCCGGGTCAAGGTCGACGGGGAGGTCGTCGCCAAGGATGCCATGCTCGATACCGGCAGGAGCTACGTGATCCAGGCCGGCAAGAAGCGCTACGCCCGGGTGACGCTGCGCTGACCTGAGCGGCTGTGGATGGTCGCGTGACGCGGCGCCTGGCATCGCCGCGTCACGCAGCTGAAATTTTTCTCCCGAAAGGCCTTGCGAGCGTCCCGGGGAATGCGTAAAGTACGCATCCGCTGCCGGCGACGGGCAACGTGGCCAGCGGTGAGAAGAGTGGTAAGTGGCTGTCTCGCTTTGAATTTTTCGATTCGCTTCGCAAAATTCGCACTTGACGTCCGCGGCGGATTCGCTAGAATGCGCTTCACTCGAAAGGCAGCCAGCCATGCTGGGCTTCGACGCCAGGATCACCTCGGTGACGGCCGCGAAGCGGGTTGACAAACTCCGCCGTTTCAGTAGAATACGCCTTCCTCGCAGGGCGCTGGCGAGGCCGCTCGGTCACGGGATCGACGGCCA
>NZ_QHGY01000015.1 GCF_003254665.1 Billgrantia lactosivorans
GCTCGTGGATACCCCTGGCGGCAAGTTCCTTGCCGGTTCCCGATTCACCGGTGATGAAGACAGGGGCGTCATTGGCCGCGAGAACCTGAATCTGGTCGATGATGCGTCGCATGCCTGGCGCGCAACTGACCATGCTCTTGCCAACGACCTGAAGCGTCGTGCGTTCCGTGGCCAAGTCGGCAGCGGCCTGTCGCCTGCAGACATGCAGCAGCAGGCAGTCAAGCCCGGCAATGTCGTGAGGGGGGTGAATGCTGTGAAACAGCTGTACGAGAGCGTGACGAACGCTGGGATGGAGAGAGCGCTGTGGATCGACCAAGGCTATCCACTCGAAGTCGTTGCCGGAGATCAGGCTTTCGACGGCCGCCAAGGTGGAAGGATCGTCATTCTCGACGTACAGCAGCCCGGCGCCAAAGGCCGTTGTCGGCCTGGCTTGGCATGCCGCCTCTGGATTCTCGTACAGCGTGATGCGATAGCCATGTGCGCTCAGAGCATCCTGCATATTTCGGGCTCGGGCCGGTACTCGGTCCACCAATATGACGTGGGGGTGCGTCTCCATGACCTGTCTTCCTATCAGTGCGCTCCAGTGAGGTATCGCGCCCGGTCATATCAGTGTCTCGCTTCTCGCTTGTAGCTGGGGGGGACGCTGAAGAGGTTGCGCCTTGCCCAGTTCATGGCCTGCAGCCGGTTATGTACCTTGATCTTTCTGAAAATGTTATAGAGGTGTGATTTGACCGTGTGCTCGCTGACGAAGAGCTTCTCGGCGATTTCCGAGTTGGTTGCTCCCGTGCCGAGAAGCCCGATGATTTCCAGTTCACGCTGTGTCAAGCCACAGGCAGGGCGGTAGGAGTTCATCTGCTGGCGACGCAGGAGCTGGATCATGCGCGACATCAAGTTACGCGACATCCATAGACTGCCGCTGTTGAGTGCCTCGATTCCCTTGCAGATCAGCTCTACGCTGTCGTCGCGGTAAAAGATACCTTGAAGATTGAGCGACGAAAGCAGCTCCACGGCGTGGTCCTCGCCGCGCACATTGAAGGCAGCCAGGCTGATATTGTCCCTTCCATCCACTGCTGCCTGCCATTTCTGCATACCGGCTTCGCTCAAGTGATCCAGGTCGAGAATGACAAGGACGTTTCCTTCCGCCACAGGGGGCATTGCCTCTGTATCGGTGGCCGTAACGTCATGCCCCAGCTGTTGCTGAAGGTGCTCGATGAACAGCTTGGATTGGGGGTTGATATCGGTCACGAGCAGGATAATCGATTGTTGGCTATTCATGTTCCCACCCTTATTCGCAATCACAAATGTAAAAAAATGTAAGCGCAGCCTGTCTCTGGAGTCTCGGACAAAAACAGCGAATGCGTTAATACGTTTTTTGCATTTAGCTATAATGGCTTATTCCATTTTGATTTAACGTCTCATGCGCAAAGCAGAGGGAAACAGGCGGTATTAGCTGACAGCTAGTCCTTTCCACTTATTGCTTCGCTTGAAAAATGATTTAAATACATGGCGTTACGTAGGATGCCGGGTCATTTGTCATCAAACTGTTAAACCAGGTTTCCATTCGTCATTTTTTTCCTGCCGTACCAAGCCCTTGCCTGCCAGCAAAGTCCCTCGTCGCACTTTTTTCCGCGAAATTTCCCCCCATGGTTTCTTGTTGGTTACACCTTCTCAATCGAGAGGAATAGAATAAATCATTTTAAATCAACAAGTTATATTTTGGCATGGCTCTTGCTTGATTACCAGTGAGACACGTTGAGGATGTACCGATGCCGACCCCCATGTCAGCCAGCTGCAACGCCAGCAAAGAGCAGGGAGAGCACCTGTTGCGGCAGCACCCCATGCTTGCCGCTCTATTCTCCATCACGTTCTGGAGTGTGCCTGTCGCAGCCTTGGGCGAGGGTGAGGTCTTCCTTGCTGAGGATAGCAGTGCTGCTGCTCGGCAGGAGCTCGATGCATCCCATCTCGATGATATTCGCGGACGTTATGCTCCTGCGCCGGAACTTGGGCAGGACAAGCCGTGGGGGGTCGTCCTCTGGGATGAGAGGGGTGGAAGCCCCCAGGGGAGCGATTCCGGTGGCCACCAATCACAAGCAGGAAACAATCAGCAGCGCCAATCCATGCGTACCGAGACGATCAGGTGAGCCTCATGCCCTATTTCGATACGGCAGCAGTCTGCCATACGAAACATCGCGTCTTCGCAGCGAAGGCCATCTCGCTGGTCATCAGTGGCCTGGCCCTGATGCCACTGGCCACGCTCCCGGTATCCGCTCAGGAGCGTGAGGTACACCGCCAGGTATTTACTACCACCTACAGCGCTTCCAGCTCGATCAGTGGCAATGCGCTGAGCGGCGTTACCGGTGCGGTCAATGTCAATGTCGCTTCTGGTGAACAGAATCTGCAGAGCAATGCCGGAGCGATCGCCATTGGGTCCAATGCGCTCGCCAACAACATCGTGGTGCAGCAAGTGAAAGGGAACAACAGTCTCGAGCCTGATCGAGCCAGTGTACGAATCAGGGATAACGCCCTGAGCCAGTCCACCGGCTGGATTTCCGTGAATCAGGCTGCGGGAACACAGAATGTCCAGAGCAACACCATGAGTGTCGCCCTGGGCGTGCGGGGAAGCTCGCTGACCAGTGAGAATCTCGGTCAGGTGCTTTCCGGTGGCAGCGGGCAGGAGCAGGACTCGGACGACTCCCGCTCGTCGAGGCGCGACGTCGAGGTCCAATCCTCGGCCTTTCGCGGCACGACAGGCGTCGTTCAGGTCAACCAGTCCGCAGGAAGGGGCAATACGACCAGCAACAGTTTTCGCTTCAGGATGGGGCAGAACTGAGCGGCGTCTTGCCAGTACAACGTAGCTATCCATAGGTTCATTCAGGAGTACTCTCAATGAAGACTTTCCAGAAAGCTCCCATTGCCATTGCTGTGGCCGCCCTGTTCACTTCTGGCTCCGCTTTCGCTTGGTGGGGAGGAGACGATACGCAGGAAGGCTATGCTGCCAGCAGCCACATCACTTCGACGGCCACTAACGAGAAGAGTATCTCTGTCGATCACGACGCCACTTTTTCCAGTGACATCGAGGTTGAAGGTGGTCTCTACCTCTATGATATCGAGAACTACGCTGGTGCTCTCACCGACAGCAAGCAGATGAACGAAGGCAACTCGGTCAACAACAATCAGACCGAGAACAAGGCCAACGTCAGCAGCGGTGCCTTCCAGGGAGCCAACGGTAATATTGGTGCCAACGTCGCCGGCGGCGACAACAACCAGCAGGCCAACGATGCGGCCCTGGCGGCTTCAGACGCCAACCAGGTCTTCGCCCGTGCGACCAACGCCTCCTTCCAGTCCTCTTCCGCTGGGGATACAGGCAACGCCGGTACCTCCAACTCGGCAGGTGTGAGCAGCGGTTCGTTCCAGGGTGCGACCGGCAACATTGCGGTCAACGCCGCGGCAGGCAATGGCAATAGCCAGCAGAACGCACTTTCCGCCGCCGTGAGCGAGGGCGACTCGGCCGAGGCAACGTCGATGGCCGTGCAGCAGTCCTACGGCAACGTGACCGAGAACGACATGGCGGAAGTCACCGTGGCCACGCTGTTCGGCACCAAGACCGTCGACGGGCCCGCTGTCTCGAACAACGCCCATATCAGCGGCGGATCGTTCCAGGATGCCAGCGGCAACATTTCCGCCAACGCTGCCAGCGGCTCAGGCAACCAGCAACGCAACAGCCTGGCTGTTTCCGGCACCCAGTAACCACTGCCGCTTGGCGGTTTGACGAGCCACCCAGCCGGCCCGACAAGCGGGTCGGCTGGCTGCCCAACTCAAGGCATCCGAGAGACAGACGATGCGTCAGCCATTAATTCTACTGGCCATGCTCGGCATGGTGACAGTGACGAGCCAGGTCCAGGCAGCACCGATCCAGTTCAGCGGTGTGGTGCCGGGTACCGTGGTGACCAAGGGAGTGCAGTCCATACGGGAAAGACGTTTCGAGCATCTAATCGAGCAGGAAACGGATTTCTCGTGTGGTGCGGCCTCGCTCGCCACCATCCTCAAGTACGCCTATGGCTGGACCGATATCACCGAAGAGACGGTGCTCGCTGGCCTGATGGAGGTGGCCGACCGGGAGCGTGTTAGAGAACTGGGATTCTCATTGCTTGACCTGAACAATTACGCGCAGAGCATCGGACTGCGCGGTCGAGGTTACGAGATCGGACCAGAATCCCTCGAGGAGATATCGATTCCCGTCATCGTCCTGCTCAACCTCGACGGCTATGAACACTTCGTGGTGATGAAAAAGGCGCGTGGCGATCGTGTCTATATCGGTGACCCGGCTCTTGGCAACAAGGTCATGGATCGAGAGGAGTTTCTCGATTCGTGGAACAACATCATCTTTGCCGTGGTGGGAGACGGTTTCGATACCTCGACGGTACTGCTCGACCCGGCTCAGCCACTGACTGCCCGGCGCATGACCGATGTCTTCTCTCCCGTTCCCGAACAGCAACTGCTGGATTTCGGCTTCAAGCACTCGGAAGTGTTCTGAGCCGAACCCATTATGAGGTTGGCACCATGAACAACAGCATGAGCTGCAGTCAAGGGCTTCCCTTCAGCTACATGGTCCTGGTCATCGCCGGTGTCGCAATCGGCGATGCGGCAGGCGCCGCCGGCATGTCGACCGAGTTCGAGGCCGAGGCGGAGCAGCGCCAGTTTCGCCAGCTCGACGCCAATGAACTCGCCGACATACGCGGGCGTTACGTACAGGGCAACAGCGTCCTGCTGTTCGGTATGGAGATGTCGACGGTATGGCAAACGCCGACGGGAGAGGTCTTCGAGGCCCGTGCCGACCTCCAGGTCGACCTTTCCGGCTCGGATCCAGCAGTCAGCTTTACCCCTCATATCAGCGCCACCACTGACGAAGCCTATCAGGAATATGCCGCTGCCAACCGCGATCAGGCAGTGGTTATCGACAGTGGTAGCCGAAATGCCACCGGGGTCGTGCAGGTCGTCCAGTCGGGAGGCGATTTCAATGTGGCGGGGAATGACTTTCAGCTCGATATCAACCATGGAGGCATGGCCCCGGCGGGCGTCGGTAACGGCGAGAGCGAACTGACCAGCGATTCGGGTGCACGGCTGTCCATACAAGGTCAGGCAAGTGGCCTGGGCATGTCCATTGTCATGCCGGGAGAGGGTGAGGTATCGCAGGGTGTCGACTCCGGCCGGGGCCTGCACCAATCGGTGAGGCTGACCGGAAGCCATCAGGAAGTACACAACATGGCTCGGATGCAGATCGAGATGGACCGGAACACCGGTGGCAATAGTCCTACGGGAGAACTGCGGAGAGCCTTGGAGTCGACGCGAAATCTCGAAAGAAGCTTCTGATGCTTCAGCCCTGTAACGTTTTATTTCAATTTGAATCCTTGTATGGTGGGTCAAGCGCTAGCTTCTGAATGCTGGGCGGCTGGAGGCCGCCCATTGCGTTTATTGCCACATGGCTAGCAACTGTTGGACGGATTCGACAAGGGGTACTCAATGACAATATCACCTGACTGCATCAGGAGCGCCGCTGGGCTGTCGGGCCTGCTGGCCGCCTCCTTTCTGAGCACTGCTGCCCTTGCCCAGGGCACCCCCGGGCAGGCCGATGGCGAGCCGGTACGTGAAGCCCAGCCGAGCCAGAGCGTACGCGACGTATTGCGTGAAGAACACACGCTTTTCTCCGATCGCCTGACCATCGAGCCAGGGATATCCTATACCTATTCGGATCGCAGCCAACTGGCACTGAGTGGTTTTCTGGTGCTGGATGCGATATTTCTCGGCAATATCAGCGTGGACACCGTCGAGAGTCACACCACCACCTTTGACCTCAACCTTCGCTATGGCCTGACCAACCGGCTGGAGTGGGAACTGAACCTGCCCTATGTCTATCGCTCCAGCACGTATCAGAGCATCGGTGCGGGGGGGGCTACTGATCGCTATGTGGAGGAGGACATTACCGAGGGAGGGGTGGGCGACATACGCAGCTCGCTCTATTACCGCGTCCTTCCCGAGTCATCGACCCGCCCCGATGTGGTGCTGAACTTCGGCGTGCGCGCCCCCACCGGCAAGCACCCTTACGGTATCGGGACACGAGAGATAGAGGGCAGTGACGGAAACTTGACCGTACCCGAGGAGTTGCCGACGGGGAACGGGGTCTGGGGGGTGTCGACGGGTGTATCCGTGCTCAAGACGCTTGATCCGGCCATCGTATTCGCCAACCTGGGGTATACCTATAACTTCGAGAAAAAGTTTTCCGATATCTCCAGTGATGCAAGTTCGGATCCGGGCAGGATAGAACTGGGTGATTCTATCCGTTTCGGTTTCGGCACAGCCTTCGCGCTCAATCCGCGTTTCAGTTTGTCACTTTCCTATACCCATCAGCACGCCTTCGATTCCAAGCGCACCTTCGAGGGCCAGTCGAAAGAAAATATCACCGGCAGCGGCGCCACTTCAGGAGCCTTCAATCTGGGTGCCACCTATGCCATGAGCGATACGACATCGCTCGTCACCAACGTAGGTATCGGGATGACCGACGACGCGCCGGATATCACGTTGACTTTCCGTATGCCCTTCCAGATGTGAGAGAATGCCCCGAACCCTAGTCTCCAAGGTTCGGGGCATGAGTGATACAGCTCCACGGGTGCCGATCAGGCAGACGAAAGCGAAACGGTCCCTTCGCCTTTGCGCGCCAGTTGATGTTTCTCCATCAAGCGATAGAGCGTCACCCGAGAGACACCAAGTTCATCGGCCGCTTTCTTGATCTTGTGCTTGTTACGGCTCAACGCACTTATCAAAGCCTCCCTTTCCGCGCAATTTCGCGCCTCCTCCAATGTAATAGTGTGGCGGTTCGAAGTTCTTCGCTCGAGCCCCAGGTCTGCCGGTTTGATCAGTCTCTGTTCGCACATGACCATGGCGCGCCGCACCCGATTGATCAGCTCACGGATATTGCCGGGCCAGTGATACTGTCGCATCAGGCCTAGCGCCTCCTGGCTGAAGCCGCGTACTTTCATCGACTTTTCTTCGATAAACTTATTGAAGAAAAAGCGAGCCAGGATCTCAATGTCTTCTTGCCGCTCTCGCAATGGCGGAATATTCACCTGCAGCACGTTGAGCCGATGATAAAGATCTTCACGGAAGCGTCCTTCCCTGACGGCTTTTTCGAGATCCACGTGGGTTGCCGAGAGTACCCGAACGTCGACGTGTATCTCGTCCAGGGCGCCGATTCGTTGAATGGTCTTTTCTTCGAGGAAGCGCAGCAGATTGACCTGCAGCTCGAGAGGAAGGTCGCCGATCTCGTCCAGGAACAGAGTTCCCCCCGCCGCAGCCTCGATCTGGCCGATCTTCTGCTGGCTGGCACCGGTAAAGGCCCCCTTTTCGTGGCCGAACAGTTCTGATTGGATCAAGTTGCCAGGCAGTGCGCCGCAGTTGACTGCGACGAAGGGCGCTGCGGCTCGCAGGGAACGCTCGTGAATGGCACGTGCGGCAAGCTCCTTGCCTGTTCCAGACTCACCGCTGATAAACACCGGGGCATCGACCGAGGCGACCCGGCGTATGGTCTCGAACACTCTGTGCATGGCCGGTACGGTTCCAACCATTTCGAATTCTGTACCCTGGTTGACCAGGGCCTTGGTTTCTTCCGTGCGTAGGCGCTTCATGGCCACAGCATGTTGCATCAAACAGTCGATCTGGTCGATGTCGACCGGTTCTGGCTGGTAGGCCATGAAAAGATGTCTCAATGCCTTGCACAGGTCGGGGTCACCCAGCGCCGGCTCGTTCAGCAAGGCCATCCACTCCATGTCCGAGCGTATGACCAGTCGTTCTACCTGCTTCAGATCGTGGATGCCGCTGTCGTGCAAGCAGAAGATCCCTGCTTCGTGTTCAAGATCGGCCAACATTGATTCCGCCTGTCTCAGCGTGCTCGTAGCGCTGATGTTCCAGCCCTTGTCCTCCATACGTTGTATTAGCTCTTCCTGGCCACTTCCCAGTGTGCCGACCATCAAGAGTCTTGCCTTGTTATCCATTCTCGCTCGTCCCCTTTCGAATCCTTCGACATTGAAGCAAGCGTTGGTTTCTTTTGATTACATTGCTGCATGTAATTTGAAAAAACTTTACGTTATCTTGCCTTACTCCATAGGCGAACAGTAAAAATATGATCGTTAATACCTAATAAAGGATTGGTTTCACTGTCGTGCATTCGTGCCCCAAACAACAGGTTGCACTACCACGGTAGCTTGTTTTTCTCGTCACCTCCTGTAGCGTTGACTCTCAAGACAGGATGTAAAGATAGGTTACAACGACAGATTCAACAAGGCTGAAAAAAACCATGTGGGGAAAGGGCTTGCCGGCTGGCCTCCTCTCCTGTGCGGGGCTCCCGGAGGAGGGTCTGTTTCGGCCTGATGCCCGCATGATGTAACATGGGCGGGCGATCAAAACGTGTCCAAGGAGCCACCGTGTCCCGCGATAATGTGCTGGTCCTGGCCAGCGGCAACCCCGGCAAGAACCGTGAGTTCGGCCAGCTCTTCGAGAGCCTGGGGCGGCGGGTGCGGCCCCAGTCGGAGTTCGGCGTGGCGGACGTCGAGGAAACCGGACTGACCTTCGTCGAGAACGCCCTGCTCAAGGCGCGTGCGGCCAGTCGCGCCAGTGGAATGCCGGCGCTGGCCGACGACTCCGGTCTCGAGGTCGATGCGCTTGCCGGGCAACCGGGCATCTATTCGGCGCGCTATGCCGGTGAGCCCAAGAGCGATGCGCGCAACAACGCCAAGCTGCTGGAGGCCCTGGCCGGATTCTCGGGGTCGGCACGCAGCGCGCGCTACTGGTGCGCGCTGGTCTACCTGCGGCATGCCGACGATCCGGTGCCGCTGATCGTCCAGCGTAGCTGGGAGGGGCAGATCCTGGAGCAGCCGCGCGGAGAGGGCGGCTTCGGCTATGATCCGCTGTTCTGGCTGCCTTCGCTGGGCAGGAGCGTCGCCGAGCTCGATGCCGAGGAGAAGAACCGCCTCAGTCACCGTGGCCGGGCGCTCGACGCCATGCTGGCGGCGCTGCGCGAGGCGACGCCGCACTGATGCCCGTGCTGCCGCCCCTGTCGCTTTATGTTCACGTGCCCTGGTGCGTGCGCAAGTGCCCCTATTGCGATTTCAACTCCCACGGAGTGGGCCGAGGCGTCGAGCTGCCGGAAGCCGAGTACCTGGCCGCCCTGCTCGCGGATCTCGATGCCGACCTGCCGCTGGCGGCGGGCCGGCCGCTGGTCAGCATCTTCATCGGTGGTGGAACGCCGAGCCTGCTGTCGGCAGGCTTCTATGCGCGCCTTCTCGACGGGCTGGCGCAGCGTCTGTCATTCGACGAGTGCATCGAGATCACCCTGGAGGCCAATCCCGGCACGCTGGAGCGCGGGCGATTCCTTGGCTATCGCCAGGCCGGCATCAATCGGCTGTCGCTCGGGGTGCAGAGCTTCCAGTCGGCCCAGCTGGAGGCCCTGGGGCGCATACATAGCGGCGACGACGCCGTCGCGGCACTGGAAGAGGCGCGTGCGGCCGGTTTCGACAACCTCAACCTCGACCTGATGCACGGCCTGCCGGGCCAGACCCCCGCGCTGGCCCTGGATGACCTGGAGCGTGGCCTGGCGCTGGCGCCTGAGCACCTCTCCTGGTACCAGCTTACCCTCGAGCCCAACACCGAATTCCATTCGCGCCCTCCCGTGCTGCCCGAAGAGGAGGTCTTATGGGATATCCAGGACCTGGGCCATGAGCGGCTCGAGGCGGCAGGCCTAGCGCGTTACGAGATCTCCGCCTATGCGCGCCCGGGGCGGCGCTCGCGGCACAACCTCAACTACTGGCGCTTCGGTGACTACCTCGGTATCGGTGCCGGCAGCCACGCCAAGCTGAGCGCCCGGGACGAGGCGGGGCGGCTCCAGATCGAACGCCGCTGGAAGGTGCGCCAGCCCGAGGCCTACCTGCGCCGTCGCCACGATCCCCGCGGCTTCGTCGCCGGCAGCAGCCGGGTCGACGATGCCGAGCTACCGCTGGAGTTCGCCATGAATGCCCTGCGCCTGGTCGATGGCGTGGCCCTGGCCGAGTGGCAGGCCCACACCGGACGGCCCATCGCGATGCTCAGCGAAAGGCTCGTAGCGGCACACAAAAAAGGACTTCTCGTGGAAGATGCGCAGCGGCTTCAGGCTTCGCCTCGAGGTCTATTATTCTTGAACGAGTTGCTGGCGCTCGTGGATGATGCCGGCACGCCATGATCTCGAAACCCTGACTGGAGATTGCCCATGCTCTACGCTACCCGATTCGTTGCTCCTCTTGCGGCTGCCTTGCTGCTCGTCGGCTGCGCCACCACCGACCCCTATACTGGGCAGACCCAGCGCAACAAGACCCTGTCGGGCGCCGGTATCGGCGCGGCAGTCGGCGCTGCCGCCGGCGCCCTGTCGGGCGATGGCAGTACCAGCCGCCGCGATCGGGCCGCGATCGGTGCCGTCGTGGGGGCCGCGGCGGGTGCCGGTATCGGCGCCTACATGGACCGCCAGGAGCAGCAGCTGCGCGAGAGCATGCAGGGGACCGGCGTCGACGTGGAACGCCGCGGTGACGACATCGTGCTCAACATGCCGAGCAGCGTGACCTTCGGCTTCGACTCCAGCGAACTCACCGGCCAGGCCCGCGGCGCGCTCAACGACGTGGCCAACGTGCTGACCCAGTACACCGACACCCGCGTCAATATCGCCGGCCATACCGACAGTACCGGCGACGACGCCTACAACCAGCGGCTCTCCGAGCGTCGCGCCGAGGCCGTCGGCAACTACCTGGCTCAGGCGGGCGTGGCGCGCAATCGCCTCTCGATGAACGGCTACGGCGAGAGCCAGCCGCTGGCGAGCAACGACACCGAGGAGGGGCGGGCGCAGAACCGCCGCGTCGAGATCACGCTGACGCCGATCGAGTCGCAGTTCCCCCAGCAGTAAGCGACACAGTCAGGCCGTTGCCTTGCAGGCCCGCCACTGGCAGAGTGGCGGGCCTGTTCGCTTGTCGCTTCCGTTTCGCGCGAGGTCTCCGCTCATGCTCTCCTATCAGCATGCCTACCACGCTGGCAACTTTGCCGACGTTCACAAGCATCTCGTGCTGTATGCCGTCGTCGACCACCTGCTGCGCAAGCCCTCGCCGATCACCTTCATCGACACCCATGCCGGGCGTGGCGTCTATCCGCTGGACGCGCCCGAAACCCAGCGCCTCGACGAGTATCGTCAGGGTGCGTTGCCGCTGTGGCAGGCACGGCATCGCCAGGCCGACCAACCGCTGCTGTCGGCCTGGCTCGGCGAAATCGCCGGCCTTCAGCCGCGCGGTTCCCGGCTCGAGCGCTATCCCGGCTCGCCCTGGTGGCTGGCCCAGCGCCTGCGCGGCGACGATCGACTGCGCCTCTTCGAGCTGCATCCGGGGGAGCACGACCAACTGGCGCAGCAGGCGCTGCCGCCGAATGCTCAGCGCATTCACGGCGATGGCCTGGCGGGACTGGTCCAGGCGCTGCCGGTGTCGACTCCCCGGCTGTGCGTGCTGATCGATCCCAGCTACGAGCGCAAGGAGGAGTACGCCGAGGTCGCCGACACCGTGTGTGCGGCGATGCGCAAGGCGCGCCATGCGGTCCTGCTGGTGTGGTACCCGCTGCTGCCCGCCGGTCGCCATCACGCCCTGCTGGAGCGCCTGCGCGACGGCGGCCTGCGCAAGGTCTGGCGCAGCGAGCTGACGTTGCGCCAGCCCGGCGATGAGCGCGGCATGTATGGCAGCGGCATGCTGGTGGCCAATCCCCCCTGGGGCCTCGACGAGCGCCTGGCCGCGGCCATGGCGCGGGTCACGCCGCTGCTTGGTGAGGCCAGCCGCTACACGGCCGATTGGTGGGTGGAAGAGTAGGGCCCGCCCGGACCCTCACTTTCCGATACAGAAGCTGCCGAAGATCTCCCCCAGCAGGTCGTCGGCGCTGAATTCACCGGTGATCTCGCCCAGCGCCTGCTGGGCGTCACGCAGGTCCTCCGCCAGCAGCTCGCCGGCGCCATGGCCCGAGAGCTGCGCCTCGCCGTCGGCCAGCGCCTGCTGCGCGCGGTCGAGGGCGTCCAGGTGGCGGCGGCGGGCCGAGAAGCGCCCCTCCGGGGTTGCCGAGAATCCCATCACCGCCTTGAGGTGTGCCTTGAGACTCTCCAGGCCCTCGCCGGTGCGGGCGGAGAGGCGAATCACCGGCGTCGCGGCGCTGGCATCGAGCCCGGGCGCCTCGTGGCTGGCATCGATCTTGTTGCGCACCAGGGTCAGGCGAGAGGCATCGGGCAACCGGGCGACGAACTCGGGCCAGATCGCCATGGGATCCACCGCTTCGGTGGTGGCGGCATCCACCAGCAGCAGCACGCGGTCGGCCTTCTCGATCTCGGCCCAGGCCCGGGCCACGCCGATCTGCTCGACGGCATCCGGCGTATCGCGCAGGCCCGCGGTGTCGATCACGTGCAGCGGCATGCCGTCGAGGTGGATATGCTCGCGCAGCACGTCACGAGTGGTGCCGGCGATTTCGGTGACGATGGCGGTCTCCTGTTCGGTGAGAGCATTGAGCAGGCTCGACTTGCCGGCGTTGGGACGCCCGGCGATCACCACGCTCATGCCTTCGCGCATCAGTGCGCCCTGGCCGGCGGCGGCGCGCACCCTGGCCAGTTCGCTCCGCACCGCGGCGAGCATCTCGGCCACGCGGCCGTCGGCGAGGAAGTCGATCTCCTCCTCGGGGAAGTCGATGGCCGCTTCCACGTACATGCGCAGTTCGATCAGCCGCTGGACCAGCGTCTCCACCCGGCGCGAGAACTCGCCTTGCAGCGAGCGCAGGGCATTCTCCGCCGCCGTGCGCGAGCTGGCCTCGATCAGGTCGGCGATGGCCTCGGCCTGGGCCAGGTCGAGCTTGTCGTTGAGGAAGGCGCGCTCGGAGAACTCGCCGGGCCTGGCCAGGCGCGCCCCCAGCTGGACGCAGCGCTCCAGCAGCAGGTCCATGATCACCGGACCACCGTGGCCCTGCAGCTCCAGCACGTCTTCACCGGTAAAGGAGCGGGGACCGGGGAAGTAGAGGGCGATGCCCTCGTCGATCACCGCGCCGTCGCCGCGGAAGGGGCCGTAGACGGCGTGTCGGGGCTCCGGACAGCGACCCACCATGGCGTCGGCGATCGTCGCGCACAGCGGCCCCGAGACGCGGATGATGCCCACCCCGCCACGCCCCGGCGGGGTGGCCAGGGCGGCGATGGTGTCCTGGTGATAGAGCGGATGCGGCATTGGCTGGCCCTGTTGGTTGCGGCGTCACACGCGGCATTGTCCCGTCGCGGGCCCTGAAACGCCAGACCCCCGCGGGGCGGGGGTCTGGGGGCGACGCCTGTTGCGCTCAGCGCTTGCTCTTGGCCGCCTTGCCCACGCTGGGGTCGTTCTCGATCTTGCGTGTGATGACGTACTGCTGGGCGATCGAGATGACGTTGTTGACCACCCAGTAGATGACCAGGCCGGCCGGGAACCAGAGGAAGAAGAAGGTGAAGACGATCGGCAGCATCTTCATGATCTTCGCCTGCATGGGATCCGGCGGCGTGGGGTTGAGCAGTTGCTGCACGAACATCGAGGCGCCCATCAGGATCGGCAGGATGAAGTACGGATCCTTCATCGACAGGTCCTGGATCCAGAACATGAAGGGCGCGTGGCGTAGCTCGACGGACTCCAGCAGCATCCAGTAGAGGGCGATGAAGACCGGCATCTGCACCAGGATCGGCAGACAGCCGCCCAGCGGGTTGATCTTCTCCTTCTGGTAGAACTTCATCATCTCCTGGGACATCTTCTGGCGATCGTCGCCGTACTGCTCCTTGAGGCGCTGCATCTCCGGGCCCAGCTTGCGCATGCGGGCCATGGACTTGTAGGCCTTGGCGGAGAGCGGCCACATGGCCAGCTTGACCAGAACGGTCAGGACGACGATGGACCAGCCCCAGTTGCCGATGATGTCCTGGATGTGGTCGAGCAGCCAGAACAGCGGATTGGCGATGAACCAGAGCCAGCCGAAATCGACGGTCAGGCGCAGGTTCGGGGCCACCTCCTCGAGATAGCTCTGCACCTTGGGCCCCATGTACAGCGTCGCCCCCAGGCGCGCCTCGCTGTCGGCGGATACCGTGGTGACGGGGCCGGCGAAGGCGGCCACGTTGCGGTCGCGCGAATCGGTGGTGGCGTACTGCAGGTTCTGCTGGTTCTGGGGCGGTGCCCAGGCCGAGACGAAATAGTGCTGGATGATGGCCACCCAGCCGCCCTGGACGTCACGATTGTTGAACTTGCCCGACTGGACATCGTCGAAATCGACCTTCTGGTAGCGGTCCTCCGGCGACGAGTAGGCCGCGCCCAGGTAGGACTTCATGCCCATCGAGACGCCGCTGGAGGGGTCGGGGCTGTTGTCCCGCGCCAGCTGGCCGATGAAGCGTGCCGTGACCGGCTCCTCGCCGTTGTTGGCGAGGAAGTAGTTGACCTCGACCGCATAGCTGCCGCGCTCGAAGGTGAAGCGCTTGATCACCTCGACGCCGTTCACCTCGCCACGTAGATCGACGTCGAGGCGGCCCTCGTCATCGGTCAGGCGGTAGCGGGTATCCTCCGCGGTGAAGCCGATGCGCCCCGCATTGCCGTCCACCTGCAGCCCCGAACGAGCCACGTAGCTGCGCGTCTCGTTGTCCGAGAGCAGCACATAGGGACGATCGGAACCCAGCGCCATGCGATGCTGGGGCAGGGCGGCGTAGACGATATCCCCCCCCTGGGGGTCGATGCGCACGTCGAGCACGTCGGTCTCGACGGCGATCAGGTCGCGGGAACTGTCCGACTGTTCCGACTCGGCCGGCATGTCGCCGTCCATCTCCTGCTCCGCCCGAGGCGTGGCGGGTACCGCCAAGTCGTCGTCGTCTGGCGCTTCCTGCTCATCGGCTTCTCTTGCGGTGATGGCGGGAGCGTCGGGCTCAGGAGCAACCTGGCCATAATCCTGATTCCACTGCACGACCAGCAGGTAGGCGAGCACGGCCAGTGGAATCAGCAATAGGAGTCGTTTTACGTCCATGAGGGTTCTGCCCGGTGGGTAGTGAACATGCCGCTGGAACGGGATCCGCTGCCATGTGAAGGGGGACGACAGCCTGCCGGGCAGGCCGTCGAGGCGGCGTTCGGTAGCGCTGTGGCCGTGTTGGCGCTGCTTGCTCGCGCGCGCCGCTTCGGTCAGCGCTTCCCGAGGCATCGCATCCGGTCAGGAGGTCATCGACTTTCGTGCGTCACGCTCCAGGCGGCGCCACATGCCGGAAAACTGGCGATGCAGCGTGGCCCTGTCCAGCTCGTTCGCGCCGCGTCGAGCCAGCAGGACGATGTCGACGGCGGGTAGCGAGCACTGCTGCAGGCGAATGGATTCACGAGCGAACCGCTTGAGACGGTTGCGATCCACGGCCTTGCGGACGTTCTTCTTGCTGATGACCAGGCCAAGGCGGGGGTGGTCCAGTCCATTGGGGCACGCCAGGGCCATCAGCCCCTTGCCATGTACCTTGTATGTCGCGTGATCGAAAACGTATCGATAATCCCTGGCAGTCAGCAGGCGCAGCTGCTTGGGGAAACCATGACCGGACACGCGCAATCCGCTATCAGGCGCTCAGACGCTTGCGGCCCTTGGCGCGGCGGCGAGCCAGAACGGCGCGACCATTCTTGGTGGCCATGCGAGCACGGAAACCGTGGACACGCTTGCGCTTGAGAACGCTGGGTTGAAAGGTACGTTTCATAACACTTGATTCCCACGTGGTTAATTGACGGAACGTCTTACAGGAATGCCCTGGCTCCCGCGAGGAACCAGGGGCGTATTCGGTTCAAGACCGGAAATTGTAGAGACTTCGGCTGCCCGACGCAATTGTTCCGCACGCTGCCGTGCGCCCTGACCCGGCGGCCGCCGGGCGGAGCCGCGCCGAGGGCATCGCCAGGCGGCGTATGCCTGCTGTGGTCAGTATTGGGGATGGCTTCTGTTGATAAGTTGGAGCTTTAATTATTAATCAAGGAGATAAAGGGTGCCCATAGGTGTGGAAAAACGTTTCGCAACCGGGCCGCCCGGAGGGCGAGCGCGTGGCCGGTCGACGGCAGGCGAGCCTCCTTCCCGCAGGCGTTTTTCCACAGGCGTTTGCGCTGTCGAACCGCGTGTGGATAACCCGCCGGGCGAAGGATACAATGGCCGGTCATGCATCAACGGGTATGGTGAGGTCGAGTGTCTCTTGCTCTCTGGCAACAGTGTCTGGATTACCTGCAGGACGAGCTGAACGCACAGCAGTTCAACACCTGGATTCGCCCCCTTCAAGCCGAAGAGGGTGAAGCCAACGAGCTGCGCCTGCTGGCGCCCAATCGCTTCGTTCGCGACTGGGTCGGCGACAAGTATGCCAAGCGCATCAATGAGCTGCTTCGGGACCTGGCGCCAGCCAAGCCGCCGCGGGTGGTGTTGACGGTGGGTAGCCGCAAGGCGGCGGTCAAGCCGCAGCCCCGCGACCTGGGCGCCCCGGTCTCGGCCAACCCCCACTCTCCCTTGGCGCCGGCCGTGCAGGTGCCGCCGCGAGGCGACATCGGCGACGAACGCGAGATCGACCAGCTGCGCGAGGAAGGCGGTGCGCCGCGTCGCTCCGGCGGCGACCGTGAGGTGCAGGTCGAAGGCAGCCTCAAGCACAACAGCGGGCTCAACCCCAGCTTCACCTTCGAGACCTTCGTCGAGGGCAAGTCCAACCAGCTGGCACGCGCCGCCTCGCGGCAGGTCTCCGAGAACCCGGGAGGCGCCTACAACCCGCTGTTCCTGTATGGCGGCGTAGGGCTGGGCAAGACCCACCTGATGCATGCGGTCGGCAACGCCCTGGCGGCTCGGCGCGAGAACGCCCGCGTCGTCTACCTGCACTCCGAGCGTTTCGTGGCCGATATGGTCAAGGCGCTGCAGCTCAACGCCATCAACGACTTCAAGCGCTTCTATCGCAGCGTCGACGCGCTGCTGATCGACGATATCCAGTTCTTCGCCGGCAAGGAGCGCTCCCAGGAGGAGTTCTTCCATACCTTCAACGCCCTGCTCGAGGGTGGCCAGCAGATGATTCTCACCTCGGATCGCTATCCCAAGGAGATCAGCGGCGTGGAGGAGCGCCTCAAGTCCCGCTTCGGCTGGGGGCTGACCGTGGCCATCGAGCCTCCTGAGCTCGAGACCCGGGTGGCGATCCTGATGAAGAAGGCCGACCAGGCCAAGGTGGACCTGCCCCATGATGCCGCCTTCTTCATTGCCCAGAAGATCCGCTCCAACGTGCGTGAACTTGAGGGGGCGCTGAAGAAGGTCATCGCCGACTCCCACTTCATGGGCAAGCCGATCACCCAGGACTTCATTCGCGAGTCGCTGAAGGACCTGCTGGCGCTGCAGGACAAGCAGGTGGGAGTGGACAACATTCAGCGTACCGTTGCCGAGTACTACAAGATCAAGCTCGCCGACCTGCTCTCCAAGCGTCGCTCGCGCTCGGTGGCGCGGCCGCGTCAGGTGGCCATGGCGCTGGCCAAGGAGCTGACCAATCACAGCCTGCCGGAGATCGGCGATGCCTTCGGTGGCCGCGACCACACCACGGTGCTGCATGCCTGCCGCAAGGTGCAGGCTTTGCAGGAGGAGAGCGCGGATATCCGCGAGGATTACAAGAACCTGCTGCGGCTGCTGACCAGCTGACGCAGAATCGGCGGGACGCCCGCTACCGACGCCCGACACCCATCTACAGGACGAGACGTGGAGCCGACATGAGATTTTCCATTACCCGCGAAGCGCTGCTACGGCCGCTGGCACTGGTGGCTGGCGTGGTGGAGCGTCGCCAGACCCTGCCGGTGCTGTCCAACGTATTGATTCAGGTCGACCAGGAGCAGGTGGCCCTGACCGGTACCGACCTCGAGGTCGAACTGATCGGGCGCACGGCGGCGTCCCAGGTCGAGGTGCCCGGTGCCGTCACCGTGCCGGCCCGCAAGCTGATGGACATCTGCAAGTCGCTGCCCGACCAGGCCGAGCTCCAGTTCAGCCTGGAGGAGGGGCGCGCCGTGCTGCGCAGCGGCCGTTCCCGCTTCACCCTCTCGACCCTGCCGGTCGCCGAGTTCCCCAACATCGAGGACAGCGCCGGCGACGTCGAGCTCAGCCTGCCACGCGGCACGCTCAAGCACCTCATCGATGCCACCTCTTTCGCCATGGCCCAGCAGGACGTGCGCTACTACCTCAACGGCATGCTCCTCGAGCTGCGCTCCAATCTGGTGCGCACCGTCGCGACCGACGGGCACCGGCTGGCCGTGTGCTCCCGCCCGGCCGAGATCCAGGTGGAGCCGGCGCGCAAGCTGATCGTGCCGCGCAAGGGCGTGCTCGAGCTGGTGCGGCTGCTCGACGACAGCGATGAACCGGTGACACTGACGCTCAGCGCCAGCCACGTGCGTGCCCATACCGGCGATTTCACCTTCACCTCGAAGCTGGTCGATGGCAAGTTCCCCGACTACGAGCGCGTGGTGCCGCGCGGCGGTGACAAGGTCTTCATTGCCGAACGTGCGGAGCTGCGCCAGGTGCTCTCACGCACCTCGATTCTCTCCAACGAGAAGTATCGCGGCGTTCGACTGCACCTGCAGGAGGGTAACCTGCAGGTGATGGCAAACAATCCCGAGCAGGAGGAGGCCGAGGAAAACGTGGCGGTCGAGTACGGTGGCGACGCCCTGGAAATCGGCTTCAATGTTGGCTATCTTATTGATGTGCTTAACGTTATTGGTGAAGACCGGGTGCAGATGACGCTCGCCGACTCGAACAGCAGCGCCCTGATGGAGGAGCCCGGCGGGGGCGATGCGCTATATGTCGTCATGCCGATGCGTCTTTGAGGCAGGCCTCATCCTGGCCTTGCCTCTGCCCACCCGTCCACGCCACGGCGCGGCCGGGTGGCGTCCAGCGCCGTGCCATACCGCATGTTGATCGATCGTCTCGCCTTCAGCGGCCTGCGCAACCTCGGGACCCTCGACTTCACGCCGGCCCCGGGGATCAACCTGATCGTGGGGCGCAACGGTAGCGGCAAGACCAGCCTGCTCGAGGGGCTGCACATCCTCGGCATGGGGCGCTCCTTCCGCACCCGACAGCTCAAGCATGCCATCACCCATGACGCCGACGAGATGACGCTGTTTGCCCGCCTCTGCGGCGAGCCCGCCCTTCCCGTCGGCGTTCGTCGGGCGCGCGACGCCGCCGAGCTGGAGATCCGCATGGCGGGCGAGCGGGTGTCTCGACTGGCGAGGCTGATCGAGGCGCTGCCTCTTCAGCTGGTCAACCCCGATGCCTTTCGCCTGCTCGAGGGGTCGCCAGCCGGGCGACGCGAGTTTCTCGATTGGGGAGTGTTTCACGTGAAACACGACTTCTACGATGCCTGGCGCCGTGCCAAGCGCGCGCTGAAGCATCGGAATGCACTCCTCAGGCATGGTAGAATGGATGCCAATGGTCTGGCCGCCTGGGAGCAGGAGCTGGCCGTGTGGGGCGAGCGGGTCGATGCCCTGCGACGCGAGTGGATGGCCAGCTTCGTACCCGTATTCGAGGAGA
Organism: Billgrantia lactosivorans; assembly: GCF_003254665.1. Taxonomy (GTDB): domain Bacteria; phylum Pseudomonadota; class Gammaproteobacteria; order Pseudomonadales; family Halomonadaceae; genus Halomonas; species Halomonas lactosivorans. The sequence goes on from NZ_QHGY01000015.1 coordinate 19,615, forward strand.
CCCTGGGCGGCCTGCTCGACCTGCCCGAACTGAGCCTTCGCTACTCCCGCGGCTGGGACAAGCAGCGCCCGTTGCGGGAGGTGCTGGAAGGGAACCGGGCAACGGATCAGCTGATGGGCTTCACCCAGCATGGGCCGCAGCGCGCCGACCTGCGTATCCGGCTCGGCCGCCGGGCGGCCGTCGAGGTGCTGTCCCGGGGGCAGCAGAAGCTGGTGGTAAGCGCCCTCAAGCTGGCACAGGGGCGACTGCTGGAGCGGATGACCGGACATGGCTGTCTCTACCTGGTCGACGACCTGCCGGCGGAGCTTGATGCCGAGCATCGACGCGTCTTCTGCCGTCTGCTCGAGTCCATGCGCTGCCAGGCCTTCATCACCGGTGTCGAACACGACGCCCTGGTGGGGCCTTGGCAATCTCACACGCCCCTTGCGGTGTTTCACGTGAAACAGTCAGCATCCGGAACAGGGCAGCTAGTGCCACAGGCACAGATAGACTTCACGACGGAGTAGTCAATGAGCGAACAAGCTTACGACTCATCGAGCATCAAGGTCCTCAAGGGGCTGGATGCCGTGCGCAAGCGTCCCGGCATGTACATCGGTGATACCGATGACGGGACTGGACTGCACCATATGGTGTTCGAGCTGGTGGACAACTCCATCGATGAAGCCCTGGCCGGATACTGCAGCGAAATACGCGTCGTCATCCACCCCGACGAATCCATTACCGTCAGCGACAACGGCCGCGGCATACCGACCGACCTGCATGAGGGAGAGGGCGTTTCGGCAGCGGAAGTGATCATGACGGTGCTTCATGCCGGGGGCAAGTTTGACGACAACTCCTACAAGGTGTCGGGAGGTCTGCACGGCGTCGGGGTATCGGTGGTCAACGCCCTCTCGGAGGAGCTCAAGCTGACCATCTGGCGCGCTGGCCAGGTCTACGAGCAGATCTACCGGCACGGTGTGCCCGATGCGCCGCTGGGAGTGGTGGGCAAGACCGAGAAGACCGGGACGCGAGTGCACTTCAAGCCCTCCTCCGGGACCTTTGCCAATATCGAGTTCCACTACGATATCCTCGCCAAGCGGCTGCGTGAGCTCTCGTTCCTCAACTCCGGCGTGGCGATTCGCTTGATCGACGAGCGCAGCGGCAAGGAGGAGCTGTTTCACTACGAAGGTGGCCTCAAGGCCTTCGTCGATCACCTCAACAGCAACAAGACCGTGCTCAACCCGGTATTCCACTTCGAGTCCGAGCGCGAGGACGGCGTCGTGGTCGAGGTGGCGATGCAGTGGAGCGACTCTTTCGCCGAAAATATCTTCTGCTATACCAACAACATACCGCAGCGCGACGGGGGCACGCACCTGGCCGGCTTCCGTGCCGCGTTGACCCGCACGCTCAACGGCTACATCGAGTCCGAGGGGCTGCTCAAGAAAACCAAGGTGGCGACCTCGGGCGACGATGCCCGCGAAGGGCTGACGGCGATCATCTCGGTGAAGGTGCCGGATCCCAAGTTCTCCTCGCAGACCAAGGACAAGCTGGTTTCCTCCGAGGTGAAGACGGCAGTGGAGCAGGAGATGGGCCGGCTGTTCTCGGACTACCTGATCGAGAATCCCAACGATGCCAGGTCGATCGTCAACAAGATGCTCGACGCCGCGCGTGCTCGCGAGGCGGCGCGCAAGGCCCGCGACATGACCCGCCGCAAGGGGGCGCTGGACATCGCCGGCCTGCCGGGCAAGCTTGCCGACTGCCAGGAGAAGGACCCGAGCCTCTCCGAACTGTTCCTGGTGGAGGGCGACTCGGCCGGTGGCAGTGCCAAGCAGGGCCGTGATCGCCGTACCCAGGCGATCCTGCCGCTCAAGGGCAAGATCCTCAACGTCGAGAAGGCGCGCTTCGACAAGATGCTCTCCTCCGCCGAGGTGGGCACGTTGATCACGGCGCTGGGCTGCGGCATCGGCCGCGAGGAGTTCAACCCCGACAAGCTGCGCTACCACTCGATCATCATCATGACCGACGCGGACGTCGACGGTTCGCACATCCGTACCCTGCTGCTGACCTTCTTCTTCCGCCAGATGTCGCAGCTGATCGAGCGCGGCCACGTCTTCATCGCCCAGCCGCCACTCTACAAGATCAAGCGCGGCAAGCAGGAAACCTACCTCAAGGATGAGCAGGCACTGATCGACTACCTGACCACCACGGCCATGGATGGGGCCAGGCTCTACGTCAACCCGGAGGCGCCGCCGGTCACCGGGGCGCAGCTCGAATCGCTGGTGGGGCAATACCGCGACGTGATGAAGCGCATCGACCGCCTGTCGCGCGTCTATCCCAACGAAGTACTGCGCAAGGTGGTGCACGCGGCGCGCCTCGAAGGCGAGGCGAGCCTCAAGGACCGCGTTACCATGCAGAACTGGATTGCCTACCTGCAGGAAGAGATGGACGCGCTGGTGGCCTACGAAGGCGGCCCACGCTACACCTTCCGCCTGGAGGAGGACGCCGAGCGCGAGCTGTACCTGCCGGCGGTCACGCTGACTGCGCATGGCGTCAGTTCCGATTACGTCTGGGGCATCGACTTCTTCACCAGCGCGGACTATCGCGCCATGGCAGCACTGGGCGAGACCCTGGACGGCCTGCTCGAGGAGGGCGCCTACATCGCTCGCGGCGAGCGCAAGAAGGCGGTCAGCACCTTCTACCAGGCGCTAGAGTGGTTGATGGGCGAGGCTCAGCGCGGGCTTTCGGTACAGCGCTACAAGGGGCTGGGCGAGATGAATCCGGACCAGCTATGGGAAACGACCATGGACCCCGAGACACGACGCCTGCTGAGGGTATCGATCGAGGATGCCGTGGCCGCCGACATGATGTTCAACACGCTGATGGGCGATGAGGTCGAGCCGCGTCGAGCCTTCATCGAGAGCAATGCGCTGGTTGCCAACCTGGACGTCTAGCCTCGTGCCACTCGCCGCGATGTTTCACGTGAAACGTCGCGCCGGGAAGGAAAGCAATTGATTCCCAAAGAAAACCGACCTGCCATGGGTCGGTTTTCTCTTTTTGGTGCCGCTCCATCAGTCAACGTGCAGCAGCCAATCGACGAAGGCGGCCAGGTCATCGAAGATGAGCGCATCGGCGAGACCTTTTCCCGCGGCCTCGGTCCGCCTGCCCTTGCCGGTGCGCACCAGCACCGGGCGACAGCCCAGGGGCCTGCCGGCCTCGAGATCGCGCAGGCTGTCACCGACCATCCAGCTCCCCGACAGGCTGGAAAACCCCAGCTTGCGGCGAATCTTCTCCAGCAGACCCGGCTGTGGCTTGCGACAGTCGCAGCCATCTTGCGGCCCGTGTGGGCAGTAGACAATGCACGCGATGGTTCCTCCTGCCTTGGCAACACGCCGCTGGAGTTCGGCGTGCATGGAGTCCAGCGTGGCCTCGTCGTAATAGCCGCGCGCGATTCCCGACTGGTTGGTGGCGACAGCGACGGTCCAGCCCGCACGAGTCAGGCGTGCGATGGCCTCAATGGAGGTGGGGTAGGGGATCCACTCGTCCAGCGAGCGGATGTAGTGATCGGAGTCCCGGTTGATGACCCCGTCCCTGTCGAGTATGACGAGTCTATTGGCGTCTGGCATCGGCGCACCATGGGCTGCGAGGGAATGAGGAAAGTGTTTCACGTGAAACAGGCGCTGCCAAGGCTTGCATCTTGAGCAATGTTCCACGTGAAACATCGGCGACAACAAAAAAGCCGGCCGCGAATTGCCGGCCGGCTTGCTGAGACAGGGGGCGAGCTCTACTGCTGCAGCAGGGCGATGTCAGCCACCTCGAGGAACAGCGCCTGCAGGCCGGCCAGCAGGGCCAGGCGATTGCGCCGTATGGCCTCGTCGTCAGCCATGACCATGACGTCGTCGAAGAAGGCATCGACGGGTGCGCGCAGCCCCGCCAGGATGTCCAGGGCCTCGCGGTAGCGCCCTTCGGCGAACAGCGGCATGACGCGCTCGCGGCTGGACGCCACGGCGTCATTGAGCGCCTGCTCGGCGGGCTCCAGCAGCAGGGCGGCATCGACTCGTTCAGCAGTCTCGCCGGCCTGCTTGGCCAGGATATTGGCGACGCGCTTGTTGGCGGCGGCCAGGGCCGTGGCCTCCTCGCGACGGGAGAAGGCATGTACCGCGCGCAGGCGGCGAGCGAAATCGAGTGGGCTGGTCACCGGGCGGGCACGCACCGCGAGGTAGACCTCGGCGGGAATCCCTTCGTCCTGCCCCCAGGCGCGGAAGCGGTCGAGCATGTAGGCAAGCACTTCCTCGGTGAGCGTCTCGGCGTAAGGCAGCTCCTGATGCTGGGCAGCGGCGAGTTCGAGCAGCTCGCGCAGGTCAAGTGCCAGCTCACCCTTGACCAGGATGTTGAGCACGCCGATGGCGGCACGGCGCAGGGCGAAGGGGTCCTTGGTGCCGCTGGGGCGCTGCCCGATACCGAAGATGCCGGTGAGGGTGTCGAGCCGATCGGCCAGCGCCAGGGCCTGGCCGGTGCGGCTCGCCGGTATCGCATCGCCGGCGAAGCGGGGCAGGTACTGCTCCTCCAGCGCCTGGGCCACTTCGGCGGGCTCGCCGTCGTGAGCGGCATAGTAGCGGCCCATGATGCCCTGCAACTCGGGGAACTCCAGCACCATCTCGGTCACCAGGTCGCACTTGGCCAGCTCGGCGGCACGCCGCGCCAGGCCCACGTCGCCGTCGATGCGGCCGGCAATGAAGGCGGCCACGGCGGCGCTGCGGTGCGCCTTGTCGGCCAGGGTGCCGAGCTGCTGCTGAAACACCACGTTGGCAAGCCCGGGGAGGCGCGCTGCCAGCGGCCGCTTGCGGTCGGTGTCGTAGAAGAAGGCGGCATCGGCCAGGCGTGGGCGAATGACCTTCTCGTTGCCTTCGATGACCCGCTGCGGCTCCTGGCTGTCGATGTTGGAGATGGTAATGAACTGCGGCTTGAGGCGCCCCTGCTCGTCGAGCAGGTGGAAGTACTTCTGGTTGGCCTTCATCGAGGAGATCAGGCACTCGGCGGGGACCTCGAGGAAACGCTCGTCGAAGCTGCCGGCCAGTGCCACGGGCCACTCGACCAGGCCGCTCACTTCGGTGAGCAGGGCTTCGTCGATCACCGCCTGGGCCTCCTGGACCTCGGCCTCGGCCAGCACCTGCTCGCGAATGCGCTCGCGGCGCCGCTCGCGGTCGGCCACAACCCAGGCCCGATCGAGGGCCTCGAGGTAGTCGTCGGCATGCCCCAGTTCGAAGGGCTCGGGCGCATGGAAGCGGTGGCCACGGGTGGTGCGGCCGGCGCTCAGCCCCAGCGACTCGGCCTCGACCACCGTGCTGCCGTAGAGCATCACCAGCCAGTGCACGGGGCGCGAGAATTCGATGCGGGAGGCGCCCCAGCGCATGTTCTTGGGCACCGGCAGGGCGGCGATGGCGCGGTCGACGATGGCCGGCAGCAGCCGGACCGTGGCCTCGCCCTGCTGCCGCTCGCGATAACCCAGCCAGGTGCCCTTGTCGGTTTCGAGGTGGATCAGGTCGGCCACCTCGACCCCGCAGGAGCGGGCGAAACCTTCGGCGGCTCGGGTCGGCTGGCCGTCCTTGAAGGCGGCGGCCAGCGCCGGCCCGCGGCGTTCGACCTCACGGTCGGGCTGCTTGTCGGCCAGTTCGGCCACCTGCACCGCCAGGCGGCGTGGCGTGGCATAGGCGCGAATATCGCCGAAGCTGACCTCGGCCTCGGCCAGGCCGCGACGAATCCCCTCGGCCAGCGCGTCGGCCAGCGAGTCGATGGCGCCCGGCGGCAGTTCCTCGACGCCCAGTTCGATCAGAAAGGTCTCGGTAGCCATCACGCATCTCCCTGTTCGGCGGTCGTATCCGCGGCCAGCAATTGGCGGCGCAGCTCCTCGGGGGCCAGCGGGAAGCCGGCCGCCTTGCGCGAGGCGTAATAGGCATGGGCCACGTCCCGGGCCATGGTGCGAACGCGCAGGATGAAGCGCTGGCGCTCGGTCACCGAGATGGCGTGGCGGGCATCCAGCAGGTTGAAGGTGTGCGAGGCCTTGAGCACCTGCTCGTAGGCCGGCAGCGGCAGGTTGGCGTCGAGCAGCTTGGCACACTCGCGCTCCTGGTGGTCGAAGGCGGCGAACAGGGCAGGCACGTCGGCATGCTCGAAGTTGTAGGCCGACTGCTCCCGCTCGTTCTGCAGGTAGACGTCGCCGTAGGTGACCCGGGAACCGTCCGGCGCGATGGTCCAGACCAGGTCGTAGACGCTATCGACGTTCTGCAGGTACATGGCGATGCGCTCGAGGCCGTAGGTGAGCTCGCCGGTGACCGGGAAGCACTCCAGGCCGCCCGCCTGCTGGAAGTAGGTGAACTGGGTCACCTCCATGCCGTTGAGCCATACCTCCCAGCCGAGCCCCCAGGCACCCAGGGTCGGCGACTCCCAGTTGTCCTCGACGAAGCGAATGTCATGCACCAGCGGGTCGAGGCCGAGACGCTCGAGCGAGCCCAGGAATCGCTCCTGCAGGTCGACCGGGGAAGGCTTCATCACCACCTGGAACTGGTAATAGTGCTGCAGGCGGTTGGGGTTCTCGCCATAGCGGCCGTCGGTCGGGCGCCGGGAGGGCTGCACATAGGCGGCGTTCCAGGTCTCGGGGCCGATGGAGCGCAGGAAGGTGGCGGGGTGGAAGGTGCCGGCCCCGACCTCCATGTCCAGCGGCTGGAGCACCACGCAGCCCTGTTCGGCCCAGTACTGCTGCAGGGAGAGTATCAGGCCCTGGAAAGTGGTCGCGTCTGGCGTCGACCCTGGAGCCGGGGATGTCGAGAGTGTCTGCGACGGGTTTGGCGAGGGAGTCATTGCGGAAGCACCGTTGGCCATGAATTCACAAGGCGTCAAGTATACAATCACAGGCACATCGGTTATAGGCGCAGCGGCTGCGCCCCAGCGAGGTTCACAATGATCGTAGTGACAGGTGGCGCCGGCTTCATCGGCTCGAATCTGGTCAAGGCCCTCAATGCGCGTGGACGCAGCGACGTGCTGGTCGTCGACGACCTGCGCGACGGCACCAAGTTCGTCAACCTGGCGGATTGCACTCTGGGCGACTATCTCGACAAGGACGACTTCCGTGACCGCGTCGAGGCGGTGCTGCGCGGCGAACCTTCGCGCCTGCCGCCGATCGAGGCGATCTTTCACGAAGGGGCCTGCTCCGACACCACCGAGTGGGACGGACGCTTCATGCTCGACAACAATTTCGAGTATTCCAAGGTGCTGCTGCACTTCTGCCAGCAGCAGGGCATCCCCTTCCTCTATGCCTCCTCGGCGGCCACCTACGGCGGCAGCCAGGTGTTCCGCGAGGAGCCCGAATGCGAGAAGCCGCTCAACGTCTACGGCTACTCCAAGCTGCTGTTCGACCAGTACGTGCGCCAGCACTGGGATGACCTCACCGGCCAGGTGGTGGGCTTTCGTTACTTCAACGTCTACGGTCCGCGGGAGCAGCACAAGGGCAAGATGGCCAGCGTGGCCTTCCACCACCATACCCAGGTCACGGCGGGACAGGACCTGCGTCTGTTCGGCGCCTGGGACGGCTTCGATGCCGGCATGCAGAGCCGCGACTTCGTCTACGTCGGCGACGTGGTGGACGTGAATCTCTGGTTCCTCGACAACCCCGACAAGTCGGGCATCTTCAACCTCGGCACCGGCCGCGCCGAGCCGTTCAAGGCCATCGGCGAGGCAGTGATCGGCTACCACGGCCGCGGTCGCATCGAGTACATCGACTTTCCCGACGAACTCAAGGGGCGCTACCAGAGCTACACCCGCGCCGACATCTCGCGCCTGCGCGAGGCCGGCTACACCGGCGAGTTCCGCACCGTGGCCGAAGGCGTCAAGGCCTACCTCGAATGGCTGGATGAGGCTCGGGGATGAGCCAGGCGGCGGCTGCGTCGGATACCCGTGTGCTGGTCGTGGGCCCCTCCTGGGTCGGCGACATGGTCATGGCGCAGAGCCTGTTGAAGACCCTCAAGCAGCGCCAGCCGGGAAGTCGCATCGGCGTGGTGGCACCGGGCTGGTCGCAGCCGATCCTCGAGCGCATGGCCGAGGTCGACGAGGTGGCCAGGCTGGACGTCGGCCACGGTGAGTTCGGCTGGGCCACCCGGCGCGCCCTGGCGCGTCAGCTGCGGGGGCGCTTCGACACCGCCATCGTGCTGCCGCGCTCCTGGAAGTCGGCGCTGGTGCCGTTCCTGGCGCGCGTTCCGCGGCGCATCGGCTTCACCGGCGAACAACGCTATGGCCTGCTCAACGACCGGCGCGAGCTGGACAAGTTGCGGCTCGACCAGACGGTGAAGCGCTTCGTCGCGCTGGGCCTGACGGTTGACGAGGCCCGGCGCGGCGACTTCGCCATTCCCCGGCCTCAGCTGCGGGTCGATGCCGACAACCTGGCCGAGCTGCGCCGCCGCCTGGAACTGAGCTCGCGACCGGCCATCGGCATGATGCCGGGCGCCGAGTACGGCCCGGCCAAGCAGTGGCCCCTGGGTCACTTCCGCGAGCTGGCCGGACGCCTGGTGGCGGAGGGCTACGAGGTGCGGGTGCTGGGCGGCCCAAAGGACGTCGCCGCGGGAGAGGCGATCGCCGGGGGCCAGGCGCTGGTACACAACCTGTGCGGACAGACTCGCCTCGCCGATGCGGTGGATCTGCTCGCCGACTGCCGTCAGGTGGTGACCAACGATTCGGGCCTGATGCACGTGGCCGCCGCCGTGGGGACCCGCGTGCAGGCCCTCTACGGCTCGTCGTCACCGGCCTATACGCCGCCGTTGAGCGACAATGCCGAGATTCACACCCTGGGTCTCAACTGTTCGCCCTGCTTCGAGCGGACCTGCCCGCTGGGGCATACCAACTGCCTGGTGCAGCTCTCGCCCCAGCGCGTCCTGGCCGCCGTGCTGGCCGCGTCCCCGGCGCTGATCGCACGCCACTGAGGAGGCGGGCCTACTGCACCCCGGTGGGCTCCTCGTCGACGGCATCCTCCGGCGTTTCCACGACCTGCTCGAGGGACTCCTGGGCCGGCTCCTGGGTGGGAGGGGCCAGCCCCTCCCAGAGGCGTTCCTGGAGCACGATCTCCTCGCGCATGCGGGCGTTGAAGAACTCCTCGCCATGCTCCTCGAGCAGGGTCGGCTCGTCGGACAGCAGCGAGACGCCGAGACCGGCGCGGTGCCAGTCGATGGTGAAGCCCATCGCCTCGAGGATGGTGGGGAAGACATCCACCATGGAGGCTTCGCGGCGCTGCCGGTCCTGGGGGATCCCGGGCCCCAGCAGGATAAAGGTATTGTCGCGCTCGCCCTCGATCAGCTGCTCCCAGGCCGAGACACGCATGGTCAGGTGGTCGCTGGCAATGACCACCACGGTGTTGTCGAGCAGGCCCTCGGCCTCGGCCCGCGCAAGGAAATCCTGTGCCAGCCGGGTCGAGCACTCCACCGAGAAGAGGATGTCGACGCCGTCGAACTCGCCCTGGCGGTCGAGACAGGCCTGGGCGGGATAGCCGTAGGGGGCATGGCCCGAAAGCGACAGGGTGACCAGGCCCCAGGGACCCTCCCCGGCGTTCAGGCGGCGCAGTTCCTCCAGGCCGAAGTCATAGAGCGAGTCGTCGTTGAGCCCCCAGTTGTTGACGTACTCCGGGTCGTCGAGCCGGGGCTGCAACTCCTCGCGCCCGAGGACGGTATCGAAACCGTGGCCTTCGTAGAACAGTCCCTTGCCGGCGAAGTTGACGCTGGCACCACCCATGTAGGTAAGCCGATAGCCCTGCGCCGACAGCAGGTCGCCGAGGCAGTCGACGCCGGGCACCACCTGCTCCAGCGGCGAGAACTGGCGATCGTGCAGCAGCCCAGCAGGCATCAGCGGTGTGCCGCACTGGCTGGCGATCATGCCGGCCATGGTCCAGCCGGTATTGTCGATCTGGTGAACGCCTTCGAAGGCCAGGCCGCCCTCGGCGATCTCGTCGAGGGGAGCATAGGCGTCGCCGAAGCGCTCGCGATCGGCATAGGTGCGCTCGATGCTCTCCAGATACAGCAGCAGCAGGTTGGGCGGGTCCCGCGGGGTCTCGAGCAGGACCGGCTCGACGTATTGGCGCTCGAGCCAGGCCCCGGGTTTGGTGACGATGGCAGCACCGCGCTGGCCCATGCCGTACAGCAGCGGGTTGCTTGCCAGCAGCACGATGGCCAGCAGCGGTTCGCCGCGGCGCCAGCGATGGTCGTTGCGGATCAACCAGGTGAAGGAGGCCAGCAGAGCGCCCATGGCGAGGGTGTAGAAGAACGCCGCGCCGATGCGGCTGACCCCGCCATGGTCGGCCATGCCCGCCTGCAGGTGGAAGAAGACCGCGCTCAGGTCGACGTTGCCGAAGCTCTGCGCGAGATAGAGGTAGAGCCCCCACAGCGCGATGGGCAGCAGCGCCCAGGGCCACCGGCGTGGCGGCGGTGGGCGCGACGCCGGGCCTGGCGCTCCCCACTGGAAGACGGCGCCCAAGCCCAGCCAGGCCAAAGCCGGCAGGGGCAGCAGCCACTGCGGCACCCGGACCAGTATGGTGAAGGCGTAGCCGAGGCAGAGCCCGATGATCAGCAGCGACAGCCATCGTGGGCGTGCCAGCTCGAGAAGCTTGGACGGGATCGTCATGTGGTGGGTTCTTCCATTGAATTCGCGTCCAGCTTACCAAGCTGGGCTCGACTTGCACCACGAATCGTGTCGTCGACGAGACGCGGCCGGGTTTGCTGGCCTCGCGGCTGGGGCAGTAAACTGGCCAGCCGCCGAGCCGACGAGGAGAGGTCGATGACCCTGGCCGCCGTACTGATCGTCAAGAACGAGGCCGCCCACCTGCGTGCCTGCCTGGAGACGCTCTGCTGGGCCGACGAGATCGTGGTGCTGGATGCCGGTAGTCAGGATACGACCTGCGCCATTGCCCGCGAGTTCACCGACAAGGTCACGGTGAACGCCGACTGGCAGGGGTTCGGTGTGCAGCGTCAGCGCGCCGAGGTCCTGGTCGAGAGCGACTGGATCCTGATGATCGATGCCGACGAGCGGGTGACTCCCGAACTGCGCGAGAGCATCCGGGCCGCCGTGGCGCTGGGCGAATCGGCCATTTACACCCTGCCGCGGCTCTCCTGGTGCTTCGGTGCTTTCATCCGTCATTCCGGCTGGTATCCCGATCGGGTGGCGCGGCTCTATCCCCGGGGCGAGGCGGGCTACGATGCGGCCCTGGTTCACGAGAAGCTGCACAACCCGAGCGGGTTGCCGGTCAGGGCGCTGCAGGGCGACCTGCTCCATTACACCTACCGCGACCTGCGCCACTACTTGGAAAAGTCGGCCCACTACGCCCAGGCCTGGGCCGAGCAGCGTGCCGCACGCGGCAAGCAGGGCAGCCTCGCGGCCGGACTGGTGCATGGGCTGGGCTGCTTCCTGCGCATGTACCTGCTGCGTGCGGGATTCCTCGACGGACGCCAGGGGCTGTTGCTGGCCCTGCTCTCGGCACACTCCACCTTCGCCAAGTATGCCGATTTGTGGATCAGGACTCGCACCTCACCGCCGCCCGACGACGCACGAGGTCACTGATCGCGTTTGCCGCGGGCGCGAGATCGATGGCCGCCATGTCGCGCTCGCCGGCCCCTGCTGGCGGGCTGAAAGCGAGGCGGCGCGCTTCATCGTTGCACGTCTGCCAGCGTAGCGGGGTGGCCGAACGGCGGGCCGGATAGAAGCCCGCCGTGGGGCGATTCAGGCAGCCGGCGATGTGCAGCGGCCCGGTGGAGCCGGCGATCAACAGGTCGGCGGCGGCAAGCGCCAGGGCGAAATCCCCCAGGCTCTGGCGTGGTGTCAGCTGCGCCGCCGCCAGGCCGCGGGAAACGAGCCTGTCACACAGTTCGCGAGCCACCGGCTCCTCGCCGGGACCGGCGGTCAGCAGCCAGTGCGGGCGGATCGCATCGTCCGCCAGCCGCGTATCGACGGCCACCGCCAGTTCGGCGTAGCGGGCCGGCGACAGGTTCACCGCAGAACCGCCGCTGCCGGCATGCAGGAACAGCCACGGGCGCGATGCGTCGAGGCCTAGCTCGCTGGCGATCGTCTCGCGCTGGGCAGCCACGGCCCCGGGCGACAGCGGCCAGTAGGGCGGGGCCGGGCGCGGCTGGGGCGAGCGGCCCAGGGTGGTGAGCAGTGCCTCGGCGAGCTCGACGTTGTACAGGTACTCCGGCTTGGCCGAGCGCGACCTGCGCTGGATGATGCGATGGTTGTAGAATAGCTGCGCCCACTTGGTGGCGGGGGCCAGGCGCTGTGGAATGCCGGCCCGCCAGCCCAGCCAGCCGACGCGCGGCGTGGAGAACAGCGTCAGCATGGCCGTGAAGCGCTCGCGGCGCAGCCGGGCGAGCAGTTCGCGCTGTGCCGCCTTCCCGGCTCGGTCACCGGGGTCGAGAATCACCTCGTCGATCCATGGGCACAACCGGGCAAGTGGCGCCGTGTAGTGCGGCACCAGCACGCTGACCCGTGCCTCGGGGGCGCCGGCCTTGAGGCAGGCGAGGGCCGGCCAGGCGAGCATGAAGTCGCCGAGCTTGTCGTTGCGCACCACCAGGATGTGTGGCGGTGGGTCCGTTGCGTGGCGGCCGGCCGCGCTAGAAGAAGATGTCATCTGGGCTCCCGGAACCTCGCTTGATCGACACGAAGGAGACAGACTTGTCGCACAAGGTCATGCATATCTGCCTCTCGGATGGCTGGGGCGGCCTCGAAATGTATCCTGCGCGGATTATACCCGAGCTGCAACGCCAGGGGTGGGAGCCCCATGGCCTGGCGCTGGCCGGCTCGCGGGTGGCCGAGAGCCTGGCGGCCAGCGGCATCGCCCCGCTGACGGTGGCCTCGCGGGGAAGGGCGCTGCTGCAGGCGGGGCGCGTGCTCGCCTACCTGAAGCGTCACGGCATCGGCGTGCTGCACTGCCACAAGTCCAGCGACCTGCGCCTGGGAGCGCTGCTGGCGACCCTGCGCCCGGGCCTCAAGCTCTTCTTCACCGACCACATGGGCGTGACCCGGCCGAAGAAGGACCCCTACCACCGCTGGGCCTACGGCCGTGTCACGCGGCTGTTCGCCATCAGCGAGGCGACGCGCCGGCGCAACCTGGCGGCTTTTCCGCTGCCTGCCGAGCGCATCCGCCGGCTTTACCTGGGGATCGACCTGGCTCCCTATGTCGCGCGGCTGACGCCAGCGGCGCGCGAGGGCCTGCGCCAGGCGCTGGGGGTCGCCCCCGATCAGGTGGCGATCGGCCTGCCGGGGCGGCTGACCGACGGCAAGGGCCACGAGGTGTGGCTGGAAGGGCTCGCCCGGCTGCGTGAACGCGCCCCCGAGCTGGCCTGGCACGGCGTGCTGATCGGCGGCCTGAGCACCCGCGAGGGCAGCGACGAGGCCTATGTGGCGCGCCTGCGGGAGCGCGTGACGGCGCTGGGGCTGGAGTCGGACGTGACCTTCGCCGGCTATCGCGCCGACCTGCCGCGCCTGTTCGAGGCGCTGGATGTGGTCTGCGTGCCCTCGCGCAACGAGGCCTTCGGCCTGACCGTGGTCGAGGCCATGGCGGCCGGCAAGGCGATCGTCGGCGCCGACAGCGGGGCGATTCCCGAGCTGCTCGACGCCGACTGCGGACGCCTCGCCGCCCCGGACTCGGCCGACGCGTGGGCCGAGGCCATGGCGGCGTTGGGCCGTGATGCACCGCTGCGCCGACGGCTCGGTCGGGCCGCCAGGCGACGGGCCGAGGCTCTGTTCGATGTCAGGGCGCACGTGCGCGCCCTGACGGAGGAGTACTGTCAGGCGTAACCGCGGCGAATCGCCGCCATGGCCTCGGCGGCGCCGAACTTCGCCAGCGAGCGACCGAGGCGCTCGAGGTTGGCCTCGGGCCAGGCGCCCGGCGCGCGCAGCCGGCAGCGGTCGAGGTCGATCAGCCACACCCGATCATCAGCATCGAGCAGCAGGTTGCGGGCATTGAGGTCGACGTGGTCGAGCCCGGCGTCGTGGAAACGGCGCACGGTGGCGCCGACCCGTTCGAGCAGCAGCGGCTCGACGCCGGGCAGGCGCTCGGCCAGGGCGCGGGCGCCGGGAATGCGCACCGTGATCAGGGCCGCGGTGTAGGTCAGCCCGTGGTGGGTAACACTGGCCGCCACCGGCCGCGGTACCGGCAGTCCGCGTTCGTGGAGGCGGGCGGTGAGGCGCAGTTCGCGGAACGCACGGGTGCGCTCGAGCCCCGTCCACAGGTAGCGTGTCGTGCTGATCCGTGCAGCCAGCCCGCCACGGCGGTAGGGGCGCAGCACCCACTGCTCGCCCCCGGCATCGAGGAAAAGGCTGCTGCCGCGCCCCGGGGCCTCGCCCACCACGCGCCCGGCCTGGCGCCATTGGCGGGGGTCGAACAGCGGCGGGCCGATTTGTGGCGCCAGCTCGGCGTCACATACACTGTCCGCATCATATAGAATGAAAACCCTTCCCGTCCGACATGTTGCCAAGTGCATGAAGCATCCTCTGCCTGCCCAACCGCGCCATATCGCCGTGCTGCGACTCTCCGCCCTCGGTGACGTGTGCAACCTGGTACCCACCGTACGCGCCCTGCAGCGCCAGTGGCCCGACACGCGCATCACCTGGATCATCGGCAAGGCGGAACACAGTCTACTGGCTGGCCTGTCGGGGGTCGAATTCGTCGTCTACGACAAGGCCACGGGGCTGGCCGGCATGCGCCGGCTGTGGCGCGAGCTGGCCGACACCCGCTTCGACATACTGCTGCACATGCAGCAGGCGCTGCGGGCCAGCGTGCTCTCGCTGGGGCTCAAGGCCCAGGTACGGGTAGGCTACGACAAGGCGCGGGCCAAGGACGCCCAGCACTGGTTCACCCACCGCCAGCTGGCGCCGCATCCGCGCGCCCACGTGCTGGAGTCGTTCCTCGACTTCGCCCGCCTGCTGGGAGTCGAGGACCTGTCGCTCGAGTGGGACCTGCCGGTGCCGCCCGAGGCCCACGAGGAGGCTGCCGCCCTGACCGGCGAAGCCCCTTATGTCCTGATGAGCCCCTGCGCCAACCCGCGACTGCGCAATTTCCGCAACTGGTCGGCAGAGGGCTACGCCGCCGTCGTCGAGCATGCCTGGAGCCAGTATGGCCTGAAGACGGTGCTCAGCGGCGGTGGCAGCACGCTGGAGCGGGAAATGGGCGAGCGCATCGTCGCGCTCAGCCGTCCGGAGGCGGTGATCGATGCCATCGGCGCCACCTCGCTCAAGGGGCTGCTGGCGTTGATCGCTCGCGCCCGGGTGGTGATCGCCCCCGACTCCGGCCCGGTGCACATGGGCAACGCCATGGGCACGCCGGTGGTCGGGCTGTTCGCCACCACCAACCCCGATCGCGCGGCGCCCTATCAATGGCGCGATTACGTGGTCAACCGCTATCCCGAGGCGGTGCGCGCCTACCTGCACCGCGAGCCCGACGAGATCGCCTGGGGCCAGCGCGTGCGCCACGCCGATGCCATGACGCTGATCCGCAGCGAGGACGTGATCGGCAAGCTCGATGCGCTGCTGACACGGCCGAACGAACGCCAGCAGGAGGAACGACACGATGAAGCTTGACCTGACCGCGCTGGAGCAGGCGCATGTGCTGGTGGTGGGCGACGTCATGCTCGACCGCTACTGGCAGGGCGCCACCTCGCGTATCTCCCCGGAGGCGCCGGTGCCGGTGGTGCGGGTGGAGGAGAGCGAGGATCGCCCCGGCGGAGCGGCCAACGTGGCGCTCAACATCGCCTCGCTGGGGGCCCATGCCGCGCTCAGCGGCATGGTCGGCGACGACGACAACGCCCGCCGGCTGGTCGAGCGCATGACCGCCGCCGGCGTCGACACCTATTTCGAGAGCAGCCCCGGGATTCCCACCATCACCAAGCTGCGCGTGATGAGCCGCAACCAGCAGCTGATCCGGCTCGACTTCGAGGAGGGGCTGGAGGGTCTCGATACCCACGGGCTGTTGGCACGGGTCGAGCAGGGCCTCGCCGACTGCGATCTGGTCATCCTCTCCGACTACGGCAAGGGCACCCTCAACCGGGTCGAGGAACTGATCGCGCTGGTGCGCGGCGCCGGCAAGCGGGTGCTGATCGACCCCAAGGGCAGCGACTTCGGCAAATACCGCGGCGCCAGCGTGATCACCCCCAACCTGGCCGAGTTCGAGGCGGTGGTCGGCCACTGTCGTAGCGACGACGAGCTGGCCGCCAAGGGCGCGGCGCTGTGCGCCGAGCTCGAGCTGGAGGCGCTGCTGATCACCCGCAGCGAGAAGGGCATGACGCTGATCCGCGGCGACCATGAGCCGCTGCATCTGCCGACCCGGGCGCGCGAGGTGTTCGACGTCACCGGTGCCGGCGACACCGTGATCGGCGTGCTGGGGCTGGCGCTGGCGGCCGGCCACGGCTTCCCCGAGGCCATGACCCTGGCCAACCTGGCGGCCGGCCTGGTGGTCGCCAAGCCCGGCACCGCCACGCTGTCGATCGCCGAGCTCTACACCGCGGTGCACGGCGACAAGCTGGCCGAGTTCGGCGTCATCGACGAGGCGCCGCTGATCGAGGCGGTGCGCGCCGCCCAGTTGCGCGGCGAGCGGGTGGTGATGACCAACGGCTGCTTCGACATTCTCCACGCCGGTCACGTGGCCTACCTGGAGCACGCCCGCCAGCTCGGCGACCGGCTGGTGGTCGCGGTCAACGACGACGCCTCCATCGGCCGGCTCAAGGGCCCCAGGCGCCCGATCAACCCGCTGGCGCGGCGCATGCAGGTGCTGGCCGGCCTCGGCGCGGTGGACTGGGTGGTGCCCTTCAGCGAGGACACCCCCCAGCGCCTGATCGAGGCGGTGCTGCCCGACGTGCTGGTCAAGGGCGGCGACTACCGCGTGGAGGAGATCGCCGGCGGCGAGGCAGTGCGGGCCGCCGGGGGCGAGGTGAAGGTGCTGGGCTTCGAGGACGGCGTCTCCACCACCGCCATGATCGCCACCATCCTCGACCGCGAAAGCTGATGCCAGCGGTCATCCGCCGCTGGCCCCGCTGGCTCTATTCGGCTGCGCTCTACCTGCTCTCGCCTCTGCTGTGGCGGCGGGTATGGCGTGAGCATGCGCTCACTAACCTGCGCCGGGAGCGGCTCGGGCTGCTGCCGCGCCCGCCCGCCGGGGTGCCCCGGCTGTGGCTGCACTGCGCCTCGGTGGGCGAGGTACAGGCCGCGCGTCCCTTGATCGAGGCGCTGCTGGCGGCGTATCCGCGACATCATCTGGTGGTGACCACCATGACCGCGACCGGCGCCGAACGGGTGCACGCGCTGATCGCCTCCAGGCGCCGGGCGGGCCAGGCCGAGCGCCTGCAGCACGGCTTCGTCCCGCTTGACTTCCCTGGCGCCGCACGCCGCTTCGTCGCGCGGCTGTCGCCCGCGCTTGCCATCTTCTTCGAGACCGAGCTCTGGCCCAACCTGCTGGCGGCCTGTCGCCGCCGCGGCGTACCCACGGCGGTGGTCAACGGGCGCCTTTCGCCACGCGCCTACCGCGGTTACCGTCGAGTGCGGCCGCTGATGGCGGCGGCCCTGGGCCAGCTCGACTGGCTGGCCGCCAAGTCGCGCGGCGATGCCGAACGCTTCCGCGCGCTGGGCATGCCGGTCACGCGCATCGACGTGGTGGGATCGCTCAAGTACGACCTGACCCCCGACCCGGCGACGAGCGAAGCGAGCAAGCGCCTGTGCACGCGACTCGGCTCGCGCCCCGTGTGGGTGGCCGGCTCCACCCACCCCGGCGAGGATCAGCTGCTGCTGGAGGCCCATGCCCGCCTGCGCCAGCATTACGCCGATGCGCTGCTGATCCTGGTGCCGCGCCATCCGCAGCGCTTCGCGGCGGTGGCCGAGCTCGTCCGCGAACGCGGCATGACGCTGGCGCGGCGTTCCCTGGAGGAGTGGCCCGACCAGCGCACCGCGGTCTACCTGGGCGACACCATGGGCGAGCTGCTGGTGCTCTACGGTGCCGCCGACCTGGCCTTCGTTGGCGGCAGCCTGGTGGCGGTGGGCGGGCACAACCTGCTCGAGCCGGCGGCGATGGGGGTGCCGGTGCTGACCGGGCCGGAGCTGGCCAACTTCGCCGACATCGCCGAGACCCTGCGCCAGGGCGGCGCGCTGGTCGAGGTGGCCGACAGCGCCGCCCTGGCCGATACCCTGGTCACGCTGTTCCTCGACGAGGCGGAGCGGCACCGGCTGGCCGAGGCCGGCCTGGCAGTGGTCGCGGCCAATCGCGGTGCCCTGGCGCGTACCCTCGCCGGGCTGCAGCGGCTGCTGCCCGGCGAGTGAGCCTTCACTCACCGCCTGGCCGTGGTCAGGCGGGGGTCAGGCGCTCCACGCCCTGTTCGGTGCCCAGCAGCAGCACGTCGGCGCCACGGGCCGCGAACAGCCCGTTGGTGACCACGCCGACGATGGCGTTGAGGCGAGCCTCCATGGCCAGCGGGTCGTCGATCATGAAGTCGTGGCAATCGATGATCTGGTTGCCGTTGTCGGTGACGACCCCCTGGCGATAGACCGGGTCGGCGCCCAGCTTGACCAGTTGCCGAGCGACGTAGGAGCGCGCCATGGGGATTACCTCGACCGGCAGCGGAAAGGCGCCGAGGCGGTCGACCCGCTTGGAGGCGTCGGCGATGCAGATGAAGCGCTCGGCGCAGGCGGCCACGATCTTCTCGCGGGTGAGGGCCGCACCGCCGCCCTTGATCATGTGCAAGTTAGCGTTCACTTCGTCCGCGCCGTCGACGTAGTAAGGCACCGTGCCCACGCTGTTGAGTTCGAACACCTCGATGCCATGGCCGCGCAGACGCTCGGCACTGGCCTCGGAGCTGGCCACGGCGCCCATGAAGTCGTGGCGCAGCCGAGCGAGGCGGTCGATGAACAGGTTGGCGGTGGAGCCGGTGCCGACGCCGAGGATGGTGTCGCGCTCGAGCCGCGGTTGGATCTCGGCGATGGCGGCGGCGGCTACGGCGTCCTTCAGTTCGTCCTGGGTCATGTCTTGCTCGCATTGGAAGTGGCGGATGCGGCGCCATTATAGGCCACACGGCGGCCCGTGCCGACGCGTCGCTGGACGGCGAGGCGACGGAGATGCTACCTATAGGGGTTCTCTGCAGTGCAGCAGACCCGCTGCCCGCTCCTCTGCGCCACTTTCCTCCCGGGACAACAGGATGCTCGAAGCTACCGTCAAGAAGATCCTTCAGGCTCATGTCTACGAAGCCGCTCGCGAAACGCCGATCTCGCCAGCTCCCTTCCTGTCGCGGCGCTTCAACAATCAGATCCTGATCAAGCGCGAGGACCTGCAGCCCGTCTACTCGTTCAAGATTCGCGGCGCCTACAACAAGATGGCGCAGCTCTCCGAGGAGCAGAAGGCCAGGGGTGTGATTGCCGCCTCGGCCGGCAATCATGCCCAGGGGCTGGCCATGGCGGCCAGGCTGATGGGCGTCAAGGCGGTGATCGTGATGCCGCGGATCACCCCCGAGATCAAGGTGCAGGCGGTGCGCGCCCGGGGCGCCAGGGTGGTGCTCAAGGGGGATGCCTTCGCCGCCGCCGCCGAGCATGCCCAGGAGCTGATCGCCGAGCACGGCTACACCTACATTCCGCCCTTCGACGACATCGACGTGATTGCCGGCCAGGGCACCGTGGCCATGGAGATCCTGCGCCAGCACAGCGGGCCGCTTGACGCCATCTTCGTGCCGGTGGGCGGCGGCGGACTGATCGCCGGCGTGGCCGCCTACGTCAAGTACCTGCGCCCCGACATCAAGGTGATCGGCGTCGAGGCCGAGGACAGCGCCTGCCTCAAGGCGGCACTCGCGGCCGGCAGGCGGGTGACGCTCGAGCAGGTCGGCGTGTTCGCCGAGGGCGTGGCGGTGGCGCAGATCGGCAAGGTGCCGTTCAAGATCGTGCGCGACCTGATCGACGATGTCATCACCGTCAACGCCGACGAGATGTGCGCGGCGGTCAAGGACATCTTCGACGATACCCGGGCGGTGTCGGAGACCTCGGGGGCGCTGTCGCTGGCCGGGCTCAAGAAGTACATCCAGCAGACCGGCGTCGAGGGCCAGACCCTGCTGTGCATCAACTCCGGGGCCAACACCAACTTCGACCGCCTGCAGCATATCGCCGAGCGCACCGAACTCGGCGAACAGCGCGAGGCGATCCTGGCCGTGACCATTCCCGAGCGGCCCGGCAGCTTCAAGAAGTTCTGCCGCACCATCGGCAAGCGCATGGTCACCGAGTTCAACTACCGCTATGCCGACCCCGAGGAGGCGCACATCTTCGTCGGCGTGCAGGTCAAGCCGGGTGGCGAGGACCGCCAGTCGGTGATCGACAAGCTGCGCGAAGCCGGTTACCCGGTAGTCGATCTCACCGACAACGAGCTGGCCAAGCTGCACATCCGTCATCTCGGCGGCGGCCGCCCCAAGCAGCATTTCGACGAGGAGGTGTATCGCTTCGAGTTCCCCGAACGCCCCGGCGCCCTGATGAACTTCCTCACCCATCTGCCCCAGGACTGGAACATCTCGCTGTTTCACTACCGCAACCACGGCGCGGCCTTCGGTCGTGTCCTGGTCGGCATGCAGATCCCCAACGGCGACCGCTCCCACGTCGAGGAGTATTTCGACGAGATCGGCTATCGCTACTGGAAGGAGTCGGACAACGCTGCCTACCGGCTGTTCATGGCCTGAGCGTGGAATGTTACCGTTAGTAAGCGATGACTTACGCCAAAGGCGGGAATTGGCTTGGGTTTCATTATGTAATCGACGCTTCAACCAGTTGTCATCAACGTGTTACAGGCCCTATAGTCGGCGCAGTCGCGACCCTCTCGCGACGCTGTTAACCCCCGGCAACGTCAGGAGCAGGTAACAATGAAGCGTAAGCCCGATCTGGTCATGGCACTGGTGCTGGCCTTCGGCATTGGCGTGGTGGTCACCGGCTATGCCCAGGCGCTGACCGGCGGCTGAGTCGGCAGGTAGTGCCATGATCAGACCCACTGACGACCGGTCGAAGCGCGCTTCGGCCGGTTTTTTATTGGCCCGTGACGCCTTCGCTCAGGGGCGTATGACGCCGAGATCGCTGACGATGGCATCCAGCGGCACATCCCAGGGGGCCGAGGGCAGGCGGTCCACCCGCTGGCAATCGTGGGCCAGCCCGATCAGCGTCGGACGCGGCCCCGGACGCCGGGTGAAGGCCAGGCTACGGTCGTAGAAGCCGCCCCCCATGCCCATGCGCTGGCCCTGAGCGTCGAAGCCGACCAGCGGCAGCAGGACCAGGTCCAGCGCCCAGGTCGCCCGCCGCCGGGCGCGATGGGCGCCATGCCGCGTCTGCGGCTCGGGGATGCCGAAGCGGTTGCGCCGCATGGGCGTGCCGGGGTGGTAGTGCACGAACCACAGGCTGTTGTCCGACAGCGGCTTGAGCACGGGCAGGTAGACACGGACCCCGCGACGGGTCAGCCAGGGGATCAGCGGGCGGGAGTCGATTTCGCCATCGTTGGGCAGGTAGAGCGCCACGTGCCTGGCGCGGCGCACCTCGGGCAGCTGACGCAGGCGTCGACACAGGGCAAGGTCGGCCCGGCGGCGTTGCCGCGGGCTCAGCGCACGCCGTCGCCGTCTCAGCTCCTGGCGCAACTGGCGCCGCGAGGCGAAATTATCCGAGACGAGCGTGTCTTGCCGAGCGTGCATGATAAGGTGGAGTTCCCCAGAGTGCCGCTGTCGTTCTGGCCCTTGAACCCTTGGTTCAAGGTGGGTGGCCGCAGCCGAACCGTCAGGCTTTCCGACGCACGGACATGCACACGGGTCCGGCTAGCCGATGGCCGCCCTGGGTATTGCTCATAGGCTCGAGGGACTTCAACGACTGGCCAACACCCCAGGGAACACCTTCATCCTAACAGAGCACACGGGCGGGTCCAATGTCATTCGGCGGGAGTTATGTTACCCGGCGTCGCGCCGGCCATGGCCTGCTCCAGGCGCTCGCTGAGCCGGTCGAGGTGCTGCTCTTCGCTGCGCCGGGTGTCCAGCACCTCGAGCAGTTCGTGGGTGATGTTCAGCGCCGCCATGAGTGCCACGCGTTCGCTGCCGAGCAGGTTGTTCTGCGAGTGGATGCCCTGCATGGCACGGTCGAGATAGCGGGCGGCACGCTCCAGCTTGCGCTCTTCACCGGGATTGCAGGCGAACACGTAGTGCCGGCCCAGCAGGGTCACCTGGGCGGTGGGACGAGTGGTGTCATCGCTCATGGCGGGCTCCGGTGTCGGCTCGTTGGCCCGATGCGTTAACATCCGGTGAAACGAGACACATCAATTCAGTCATCCACTATAAGAGAGCCTTTCGCGGGCGGTCAACGCAGCGCGGCCTGCGGAAGGCGACTCAGCGCAACTCGCCAAGGAGTTCCCTTCATGTCATCGATCGACGATCGCCCGGATTTCTCCACCCTTGCCGACCTCTTCCTCGCGCATGGCAGCATGCAATCGCCGGCCTTTCTCGACGGCCGGCTGTGCGCCGGGCTGGCGCTGCACGACCTCACTGCCGAGGCTTGGCTGGAGGAGGTCTGCCTGGGGCTCGGCGTCGAGCAGCCACGGGATCGCGACAGCGCCGAGGCGCTGCTGGCCTGGCGCCGTCAGACCCTGGAGGCCCTCGCCGACAGTGCGCTCAACTACGAGCCGCTGCTGCCCGATGAGCTGTTCTCGCTGGCCGAGCGTGCCCGCGGCCTGCAGGAGTGGACCCTCGGTTTCCTCGAGGTGGTCGAGGAGGCCGGCGACCGGCCGCGGCAGGGCTGGTCGTCGGCGCTGCGCGAGGCCATCGACGACCTCGCGGCACTCGGCGACATGCAGACCGACCTCGAGGAGAGCGCCGAGAACGAGAACGATCTCTTCGCCCTGACCGAGCACGCCCGCATGGCGGCGATGCTGCTCTATACCGAGCAGCACCCCGGCCAGCCGCAGGTGGAGAGCGGCGAGCCCACTCGCCACTGAGCCGCCCTACCCCGTTCCCTGGAGCACGCAAGGAGCCCAGATGCTGCCCGACCCCCTACCCCGCCCTGCCCCGATCGGCAACGACGAGTACCGCGCCCGCCGCGCGGCGCTGATGCAGCGCCTGCCGCCGGGCAGCGCCGTGCTGCTGCTCGGCGCCAGCCTCACCACGCGCTCCCGCGACAGCGACTATCCCTTCCGCCAGAACAGCGATTTCCACTACCTCACCGGCTTTCCCGAGCCCGATGCCCTGCTGCTGCTGCTGCCGGGCCGCAGCGAAGGCGAAAGCGTGCTGTTCTGCCAGGACCGAGACCCCGCGCTGGAGGCCTGGACCGGCATCCGCCTGGGCGCCGAGGGCGCCGTGCGCGAGCACGACCTCGACCAGGCCTTCGAGAACGCCCAGCGCGACGAGCGCCTCGAGGCGCTGCTCGATGGCCGCACCGGCCTCTACCTGCTGCTCGACGACGCCGAGGCCATGGCGCTGGCCGACGACGTGCGCGGGCGCCTGGCCGCCCGTGCACGTCGCGGTGCCGAGCCGCCGCGGCGCTACGTCGACCTGGCGCCGCTGCTGCACGAGCAGCGCCTGATCAAGAGCGAGGGCGAGCTGGCGCTGCTGCGCCATGCCGCCGCTATCTCGGCGCTGGCGCACCGGCGTGCCATGGGCGCGGCCCGTCCCGGCCTTGCCGAGTATCACCTGCAGGCCGAGCTGGAGCACGAGTTCCGCTGGCACGGCGGCAGCGGGCCGGCCTACGCCAGCATCGTGGGTGGCGGTGGCAACGCCTGTGTGCTGCACTACATCGAGAATAACGCGCCGTTACACGACGGCGAGCTGGTGCTGATCGATGCCGGCGCCGAGTTCGACCTGTATGCCGGCGACATCACCCGCACCTTCCCGGTCGGGGGGCGCTTCGGCGATGCCCAGCGCGAGCTCTACGAGGTGGTGCTGGCGGCGCAGGAGCGTGCCGTGGCGGCCGTGGCCCCAGGAACCACCCTGCCCGCGCTGCACGAGGGCGTGGTACGCGACCTGACCGCGGGGCTGGTGCGCCTGGGCCTGCTCGACGGCGAGGTCGAGGCGCGTATCGAGGACGAGAGCTACAAGCGCTTCTATCTGCACTCGACCTCGCACTGGCTGGGGCTCGACGTGCATGACGTGGGTGACTATCGCCTCGAGGGCGAGCCGCGACCGCTGGCAGCGGGAATGGTGCTGACGGTGGAGCCGGGGCTGTACATCCCCGCCGATGCCGACATCCCCGAGCGGTTTCGCGGCATCGGCATCCGCATCGAGGACGATGTCGCGGTGACCGCCGAGGGGCACGAGGTATTGACCGCCGCAGTGCCCAAGCGCGTGGCGGAAATCGAAGCCCTGATGGCGAAGCATTGATCAGTGAAGAAAGAGGGGTGCATGAAATTACGTAATCTACATTACGCTATGATGGGCCGTAGCAGCGGCCCGCTGGCATGACCGCCGCGGCCGTACGCCAGGTGGACATCGCCATCGTTGGCGGCGGCCTGGTGGGCGCCAGCCTGGCCTGTGCCCTGGCGCCGCTGATCGAGCGCCACGGCCTGACGGTGGCGGTGATCGAGGCGGCCCCCATTCCCGACAGCGCCGCGGCGCCCTGGCAGCCCAGCTTCGATGCGCGCTCCAGCGCCATTGCCCAGGGCTCGGCGGAGCGCTTTCGCGGCATGGGGCTGTGGGCGGCGATGGCCGAGCAGGCGGCGGCCATCCAGCGCATCCACGTCAGCGAGAGAGGCCGGCTTGGCGCGACCCGCCTCACCGCCGCCGAGCTCGGCCAGCCGGCGCTGGGCTACGTCGTTGCCAACGCCTGGATGGGGCGGGTGCTGCATCGGCGCCTGGCCGAGCTGCCCATCGACTGGCACTGCCCGGCCAGCGTCGAGGCGATCGAGCCCGACACGCCGGGCTATCGACTCTCCCTCTCCGATGGCTGTACGCTGCATGCCGGCCTGACGGTGCTGGCCGACGGCGGCCGCTCGGGGCTCAAGGAGCAGCTGGGCATCGCCAGCGATGCGACGCCCTACGATCAGGTCGCGCTGATCGCCAACGTCGAGATGAGCGAGCCCCACGCGGGGGTGGCCTACGAACGCTTCACCCGCGAGGGGCCGATTGCCCTGCTGCCGCTGCCGGGGCAGCAGATGGCGCTGATCTGGACCCATCACGCGGGGCGCGAGACGGCCCGGCTGGCGCTCGGCGACGGCGACTTCCTGGCCGAGCTGCAGCGGGCCTTCGGCGATCGCGCCGGGCGCTTTCGCCGCGTCGGCAGCCGCCACGCCTACCCGCTGACGTTGGTCACCGCGCGGGAAACCATCCGCCCGGGGCTGGCGGTGCTGGGCAACGCCGCCCATTCGCTGCACCCGGTGGCGGGCCAGGGCTTCAACCTGGCGCTGCGCGGCGTGACGGACCTGGTCGCCGCGCTGGAGACGGCGCTGGCCAGCGGCGAACCGCTCGGAGGCATGCTGACGCTGCGCGACTTCGAGGCCAGGCGCATCGTCGACCGCCACCAGGTGATCCGCTTCAGCGATGGCCTGGTGCGTCTGTTCGGCATCGATAGCGGCCTGCTGGCGCATGCGCGGGCGGCGGGGCTGGTGGGGCTCAACCTGCTCGGCCCGCTGCGCCGCGGACTGGCACGTCGGGCCATGGGGCTGGAACGCTGAAGCGGACAGCAAGGTGAACGTGCCCCGCCTGACCGAGGGCGGCCGAGAGAGAGATTAGCAATGACGGATACGGCCAAGCAGCCGACGACGCAATACGACGTCATCGTGGTGGGTGGCGGCATGGTGGGCGCCGCACTGGCGGCGCTGCTGGGTCAGGCGGGGGTCGCCGTGGCGCTGCTCGATGCGCGCCCCGCACCGCTGCCGGCCGACGAAGTGGGCATCGGCCTGCCGGCGATGCGCGTCAGCGCCCTGACGCCGGTCTCCCAGCGCCTGCTCGAGGGGCTCGGCGCCTGGTCCTGGATGGCGGCACGCCGTGTGACCCCCTATCGCTTCATGCAAGTGTGGGACGGCGAAGGCAGCGGCGAGGTGCGATTTTCGGCGGAGCAGGCCGGCGTGCCGTTGCTCGGGCACATCGTCGAGAACGACGTGGTCCTGGCGGCCCTCGAGAGGCGCCTGGACGAGCTGCCCTCGGTCTCCGTGCAGCTGGGTACCCGCGTCACCGGCTTGCACGAGGGGGGCGAGGTGGTGCTGGAGGACGGCCGCCGCCTGGCAGCGCCGCTGGTGGTGGCGGCCGACGGCGCCGGGTCGCCGCTGCGCGAGATGGCGGGCATCCCCGTGCATACCCGCGACACCGGTCATGTCGCGGTGGTGACCACGGTGCACAACGCCCGTGAGCATGGCGGCGTGGCGCGCCAGGTCTTCCTCGCCAGCGGGCCGCTGGCGTTCCTGCCGCTGACGGTGGCAGGCGACGCGCGCTACTGCTCGATCGTCTGGTCGACCTCGCCCGCGGAAGCCGCGCGGCTCACGGCGCTCTCCCCGGCGGCACTGGGCCGCGAGCTGGAGGCGGCCTTCGAGTCGCGCCTGGGCGCGGTGGAGGTCGTCGACAGGGCGTTGGCGGTGCCGCTGACCCAGCGTCATGCCGAACGCTACGTTCTGCCGGGTTTTGCCCTGGTGGGCGATGCGGCGCACAGTATCCACCCGCTGGCGGGCCAGGGGGTCAACCTGGGGCTGATGGATGTCGCGGTGCTGGCCGAGGAGCTGCTGGCCGCGCGTCGTCGTGGCATCGCCCTGGGCGAGCCGCGCATGCTGCAGCGCTATGCCCGCCGTCGCCGCGGCGACAACGCCGCCATGCTGGCGCTGATGGATGGGTTCCGCCTGCTGTTCGGCACCCGCCACCCGGCGCTGACCCTGCTGCGTAACCTGGGGCTGTCAGGGGTCGACCGGCTCACGCCGGTCAAGCGGCTGCTCATGCAGCAGGCGATCGGCCGGCGTGGCACGCTGCCGCTCGCCTGCCGCTGAGCGGGACGCCGCCCGGCCCTAGCGGTCGCGCCGTTCCAGGACGTTGAGCGCCTTGAGCAGGTTGAGTGCCTCGCCGAGCTGGTAGTCCTCGCGCAGCCGGGTGGAGGATTCGCTGGAGGTCCGCGGCTCGCCGCTCGAGCGCAGGTGGCCCTCCAGGTCGGCCTCGCGCAGCTGGCGGCTGCCCTCGGTCACCTCGATGCGTCCGCGCACCACGGTGACGTCGGGCTCGATGCCGAGCGCCTGGATCGAGCGCCCGTTGGGCGTGTAGTAGAGCGCGGTGGTCAGCTTCAGCCCCTCGCCGTTGCCCAGCGGCAGGACCTGCTGCACCGAGCCCTTGCCGAAGCTTTCTGTGCCCATGATCACGCCGCGGCGCTGGTCCTGCAGCGCACCGGCAACGATCTCCGCGGCCGAGGCGCTGCCGCCGTTGATCAGCACCACCAGCGGTACGTCGGGGGCGACGGTCTCGCGGCTGGCCGAGAAGCGCATCTCGGTGTCCGGCAGGCGCCCTTCGGTGTAGACCACCAGGCCGCTGTCGAGGAAGGCGTCGGCTACGGCCACGGCGGACTGCAGGACGCCGCCGGGATTGTTGCGCAAATCGAGGATGAGCCCCTGGAGCGGCTCGTCACGCTGCATGCGGCGGATGGCGTCGTTGACCTGATCGCCGGTGCGATTCTGGAACTGGCTCACCCGCAGGTAGCCGTAGCCGGCCTCCAGCATCTCGCTGCGCACGCTCTCGGTACGGATGATCTCGCGGGTCAGGGTGACCTCGATCGGGGCATCCTCGCCGCTGCGCTGCAGCGTCAGGTGGATCTCGCTGCCCGGCTCGCCGCGCATCAGGGTCACGGCTTCCTGCAGCGAGAGCCGCTCGGTGGGGGTGTCGTCGATCGCCAGGATGACGTCGCGCGCCTGCACCCCGGCCCGCGACGCCGGGGTGTCGTCGATCGGCGTGATGACGGTCAGGCGGCCCTCCTCGAGGCCCACCTCGATGCCGATGCCGCCGAATTCGCCCTCGGTGGACTCCCTCAGGCTCTGGAACTCCTCGTTATCGAGGTAGGCGGAGTGCGGGTCGAGCTCGCTGAGCATGCCGCGCATGGCATTGCGCAGCAGCGTGCGGTCGTCGACCTCCTCCACGTAGGCCCGCTTGATGCGCTCGAATACCTCGGCGAAGGTCTGGATGTCCTCCAGCGGCAGATCGGTCGCCGGCAGCTCCTCCGCCGACGGCTCGTCCTGGGCAGCGGCCGGGAAGGGCACAAGGGGCAGGGCCATCAGCGCCATCGGCAGCAGCGCCGCCAGCAGGCGTCGTGGTGCGGGCAGTAGGCGGGCAGGGCGTGAAGGCATGCGAACTCCGCTGTTTCGAGGCGAGGCTATCCAGCATATCCCGTGGTTCGGGGCTTGTGAAATCCCTGTCGTCATCTTCGTGCGATCCATGCCTGGGGGTCGATGGGGTCGCCGTTGCGGCGAACCTCGAAGTAGAGCGCCGGCGTGGAGTGGCCGCCGCTCACGCCCACCGTGCCGATGGCATCGCCGCGGGTGACGGCTTCGCCGACCTCGACGCCGAAGCGCTGCAGGTGGGCGTAGAGCGTCATGATCTGGTCGCCATGGTCGAGGATCAACAGGTTGCCGAAGCCGCGCATCCAGTCGGCGAACACCACCCGTCCGGCGTGTACCGCCTCCACGGGGGTACCCTCGCGGGCTTCGATCAGGATGCCGTTGTAGTGCACGCCAGCGTCGCGGCGGTAGCTCGAGGCGACCTCGCCCTGCACCGGCCAGGGCAGGTCGCCCTGGGTACGCTCGATCTCCGTGGAGGGCGGCGGGCGTTCGAGCCGGGCGAGCTCCTCGCGCACGCGCTCGAGGACCAGCTCCGCCTCGTCGCGGTCGCGGTCGAGGCGCGCCAGGCGCGACTGCTCGTCGCTGTAGCGCGCGTCCAGCTCCGCCACCAGGCGCTCGCGCTCGGCCATTCGCTCGGTCAGCTCGCGGCTGCGCTCGGCCAGCTCCTCGGCCAGGCCGTCCAGCCGTTCGCCGCGGCGCTGTCGTTCGCGACGATTCTCGGCCAGTTCGGCGTCGAGTCGGGCGATCTCGTCGAGCCGCTCATGGCGCGCCTGGGCCAGGTGGTTGAGATAGGTCTGCAACCGGTCGAGCCGCGCCGGGTCGTCCTGGTTGAGCAGCAGCTTGAGCTGCGGGGTGAGCCCCAGGCGGTAGAGCGCGTCCAGCTGCGCGTCGAGCATCTCCACCTGCTCGGCCCGCTCGGCCTGCAGCTCGCCGCGGGCGGCTTGAAGGGCGGCGATCTCGTCGGCGAGGCGCCGCCGGTCGGCCTGAATGACATCCAGCCGGCGGTGGGTATCGGCCAGGTCGGTCTCCACCTCGCGCAGCTCGTTGCTGGCCGCGTCCTGGGCCTGTCGCGTCTGGCCCAGGCGGCGGCTGAGCGCCTGGATCTCGCTGCCGATGGCGTCGAGGCGCTCGCGAGCCTCCCGTTCGCTGGGCTGGGCGCTGGCCGTGGCCGGCAGCAGCAGCATGGCCACCAGCGCGCCCCGCAGGAGACGGCGCCACCGGGCTCGGTTCATGGCTGGCAGGGCTCGCGCGCGATCATGCCGGTTCGATCAGCACCCGGCCGGTCATCTCCTCGGGAATCGGCTGGTCCATCATGCTCAGCAGGGTCGGTGCGATGTCGCACAGGCGGCCGTCGTCGAGCAGCCGGACGGGCCGGGGGCCGACATAGATCAGCGGCACCTCGAAGGTGGTGTGGGCGGTCTGCGCCACGCCGGTGTCGGGGTTGACCATCTGCTCGGCGTTGCCGTGGTCGGCGGTGATCAGGCAGGCGCCGCCGGCACGCTCGATCGCCTCGACCACGCGCCCGACGCAGGCATCCACCGCCTCGATCGCCTTGACCGCGGCGTCGAAATCGCCGGTATGGCCGACCATGTCGCCGTTGGCATAGTTGCACACGATCAGATCGTAATGGCCGGCGTCGATCGCCTCCACCAGGCGGTCGGTCACTTCGACGGCGCTCATCTCCGGCTTCTCGTCGTAGGTCTTGACGTCCTGCGGCGAGGGCACCAGCACGCGGGTCTCGCCCTCGAACTCGGCTTCCCGGCCGCCGGAGAAGAAGAAGGTGACGTGGGCGTACTTCTCGGTCTCGGCGATGCGCAGCTGGGTCAGGCCGCGGCGCTCCATCACCTCGCCCAGGGTGTTGTGCAGGTCGGCCGGCGGGAAGGCGGCGGGGGCGGGAATGTCGGCGGCGTACTGGGTCAGGGTGACCAGGCTGCCGCCGGCCAGCGCCGGACGCAGGCGACGCGGAAAGCCGCTGAAGTCGTCCTCGACGAAGGCTCGCGTCAGCTCGCGCGCGCGGTCGGCACGGAAGTTCATGAAGATGGCGGCGTCGCCGTCGGCGATGGTCGCGTGGACGTGGTCGGCCTGGATGACGGTGGCCGAGACGAACTCGTCGTTCTCGCCGCGCTCATAGGCGTCGCGCAGGCCCTGTTCGGCGCTGGTGGCCTCGAATTCGCCGACGCCCTCGGTCAGCAGGCGGTAGGCCTTCTCGACGCGATCCCAGCGGTTGTCGCGGTCCATGGCGAAGTAGCGGCCGATGATCGAGGCGACGAAGCCGTTGTCGGCGCCGACCAGCTCGCTGAGCCTGGCGTTGGTGCGCTCGAGGGAGGCCAGCGCGCTGCGCGGCGCGGTGTCGCGGCCGTCGAGGAAGGCGTGTACGTAGATGCGCTGGGCGCCGCGGCGGGCGGCCAGTTCGGCCATGGCCAGGATATGGTCCTCGTGGCTGTGCACGCCACCCGGCGAGAGCAGGCCGAGCAGGTGCACGGCGCGGTCGGCGGCCACGGCGGCATCGATGGCGTCGGTCAGCGCGGCGATGACGTCGAGGTCGCCGTCCTCGATCGCCTTGGAAATGCGCGTGAGCTCCTGGTACACCACCCGGCCCGCGCCCAGGTTCATGTGGCCGACCTCGGAATTGCCCATCTGCCCCTCGGGCAGGCCCACGTACTTGCCGTCGGTGTGCAGCAGCGCATGGGGGCGCTGCTGCCACAGCCGGTCCATGTTGGGCGTATGCGCGGCGGCCACGGCGTTGTCGGTGGGGTCGGGGTTGTGACCGTAGCCGTCGAGTATGATCAGGGCAACGGGGCGCGGGGCGGTCTGGGTCGTCATGGGGGGTGCGGGCCTCTTGAACGTGGTGGGCGCGACGTCGGCCGTCCGGGAGGCTGTCCGCGCCCTCCCGGCGGTCTGGCAATGCCGCGGAGGCGGGCCTGGTATCGGCTGGGCCGCGCGAGACAGGCGCCTGGACGACGGGGGTCGCGACTTGTATCGGCTTGCGGCATCATAACGCACGGCCAGGCGAGCGTCATGGTCCCGGCCGATCGCCGGCTGGCCATGCCGCGGGTACCGCCGCATGGTGTATACTCTCGCCTTCCGGGTGCCCTACCCTACCGCCATTCCCGCTTTCCGCAACAAGAGTGTGCCGGATCCATGATCGATCAGCTGTTCGAATTCGTGCAGAATCACCCGCTTCTGGTGGGTGCCTTCCTCCTGGTGCTGACCGCCTGGATCGCCTACGAGGTCCGCAACAGCGCCTCCAGCGGCGTATCGTCCAGTCAGGCGACCCAACTGATCAACCGCGAGGACGCGGTGATCGTGGACACCCGCGAGGCGGGCGATTTCAAGGCCGGCCACATCGCCGGGGCGCGCCACATCCCCCAGAGCCGCATCGACGAGCGCATCGGCGAGCTGGAGAAGGTCAAGGACAAGCCGATCGTGGTGGTCTGCAAGAGTGGCCAGGCTTCCGGCATCACCGTGGCCAAGCTGGTCAAGGCCGGCTTCTCGCGGGTCTACAAGCTCAAGGGCGGCATGATGCAGTGGCAGGCCGACGGTCTGCCGGTGGTCAAGAAATAGTCAATACACAAGACGCAAGCACGCAAAAGGAACCTTTCCCATGGCCGAAGAGAACAGCCAGAACGCCGCCGGCGGCAACCAGGCCGCTGCCGACACGCAGAACCGGCAACAGCTCCAGTTCGCCGTGCAGCGCATCTACGTCAAGGACATCTCCTTCGAGGCGCCGAATTCGCCCGCGGTGTTCCAGCAACCGTTCAAGCCCAAGGTCAGCCTGGACCTCAACACCAGCAACAGCAAGGTCGGTGAAGACCTCTATGAGGTCACGATCAAGGTGACCGCCCAGGTGCGCCACAGCGAGGAGGGCACCACCTCCTTCCTGGCCGAGATCGAGCAGGCCGGGCTGTTTCGCATCAGCGGCATCGAGGGTGCCCAGCTCGACCACACCCTGGGCGCCTTCTGCCCCAACGTGCTGTTCCCCTATGCCCGCGAGTGCGTCGACAACCTGGTCAACCGCGGCGGTTTCCCGCCCCTGATGCTGGCGCCGGTCAACTTCGAGGCGATCTACGCCCAGAAGAAGAAGCGCGAGGCCGAACGCGCCCAGCAGCAGGGCGAGCAGACCACCCAGTAGGGTCGCGCTGCATGTCAACAGGACCGCGCATCCACGTCGCCGCCGACTTCCCCGTCGGCGGCGACGTCGTTCTGCCCGATGGCCCCGCCCGCCACGTGGCGCGGGTGCTGCGCCTGGGCGAAGGGGCGCCGCTGCGGCTCTTCGACGGCGCCGGTGCCGAGGCCCGGGCGGTGCTCGTCGAGGCGGGCCGCAAGCGCGTGGTGGCACGCATCGAGGCCGTCGAGGCGGGGCGCGGCGAGTCACCCCTGGCGGTGCACCTGGGCCAGGCGATCTCCAAGGGCGATCGCATGGACTACGCCATCCAGAAGGCCGTCGAGCTGGGGGTCGCCGCGATCACGCCGCTCTACACCGAGCACGGCGACGTGCGCCTCAAGGGCGAGCGCGAGGCGAAGAAGCTCGCTCACTGGCAGGCGGTGGCCGCCAGCGCCTGCGAGCAGTGCGGGCGTGCCGTGGTGCCCACCGTTCATGCCCCCCTGCTACTGGCCGAGTGGTTGGGCCAGCGCAGCGAGTCCCTCCGCCTGGTGTTGCACCCCGGCACGGCAGGCGCCCTCGAGCGCAGCGACCCTCACGCTTCCGTGGCCCTGCTGATCGGCCCTGAGGGTGGACTCTCCGACAGCGAAGTCGAGGCCGCGATGGCCTGCGATTTTTCACCTCTCTCGCTCGGCCCGCGCATCCTGCGCACCGAGACCGCGCCGGTGGTGGCGCTCGCCCTGCTGCAGTACCGCTTCGGCGACCTGATGAGCTGAGCGGTCCCCTCCACATCGGCTCTGCGGTGCCGGCTGCCTCTGGCTAGACTTTGGTCGTAATTTTCTTCCGGTCACTTGCGGACCGTGCGGCACCCCATTAGCTTGTCACTTGTATGATGTATGACAATATGCGCTGCCGGAGCCACGCTCAACCTGGCTGGCCACTCAGAAGAACCGGCGAGGCGTCGACCAAGAGGAACGATTTGTGAACTTTTCTCGATCAGCCGTGAAGCAAGCCGTAGGCGACGGACTGCTCTCCTTCCCGATCACCGATTTCGACGGCGATGGCCGCTTCGATGCCGATAGCTATCGCCGTCGCCTGGAGTGGTTCGTCAGTCATGACATTTCCGCCGTCTTCGTGGCCGGCGGCACGGGCGAGTTCTTCAACCTGTCGCTGGACGAGTACCGCGAGATCGTACGCGTGGCGGTGGAGACGGTCGACGGCAAGCTGCCCGTGATCGCCAGCGCCGGGCTGAGCGTGGCCAGCGGCCAGGCCTTCGCCAAGGCCGCCGAGGAGGCCGGTGCCGACGGCATCCTGCTGATGCCGCCCTACCTGACCGAATGTCCCCAGGAAGGGCTGGTCGAGTATGCCCGCCGGATCTGCGATGCCACCGAGCTCAACGTCATCTACTACAACCGCGGCAACGGAGTTCTCGACGCCGCTTCGGTCCAGGCGCTGGCGGACCGGTGCCCGAACCTGATCGGCCTGAAGGACGGCAAGGGCGACATCCAGCTGCTCAACAAGATCGTCAAGAGCGTAGGCGAGCGGCTGGTCTACGTGGGCGGCGTGCCCACCGCGGAGATCTTCGCCGAGGCCTACCTCTCCATCGGGGTGAATACCTACTCCTCGGCGGTGTTCAATTTCGTGCCGGAGATGGCAGTCAAGTTCTACAAGGAACTGCGCAAGGGAAATCGTGAGGTGGTGAAGCAAATTACCAACGACTTCTTCATTCCCTTCGTCGATCTCAGGGACCGAAAAGCGGGTTATGCCGTCAGCCTGATCAAGGCGGGTGCCGAGATCATCGGTCGCCCGGCCGGCAGCGTCCGGGCACCGCTGACCATGCCCACCTCCGAGGAGCACCAGCAGCTCGAGAGGCTGGTGGGTATCGCCAAGCAACTATAAATCGACAACAGCAACGAGGTGATAACATGACTATATCCAAGAAGACCCTTGCAACAGTCGGCTCCGCCGTCGTCCTGGCGTCCATGACCCTCGGTACCGGCGCCGCCATGGCCCAGGCAGGCGAGCTGCGCGGCAATATTCGAGTCGTCATTGGCTCCACCTCGACCGGGGCGGACACCTACCAGAACTCCAGCATCGTGACCGATGCGCTTGCAGAAAAGCTAGACCTGAACATGAAGGTCGATGCGGTTGGGGCCAGTTCGGCGTTTCGTACCCTGGACCGAGATTCGCGTGGCAACACGCTGATGATTTTCCACGACTACGCCTATTTGGGGTACCTGTACGGTGTGGAGGGCTTCAGCGATATCTTCGAGAAGTACACCATCGGGCCGACCGTGTCGATCAATCCGGGCAACGCCTACCTGGTACCCAAGGACTCGCCCTACGAGACTCTCGACGACATCATCGCTGCCGTCGGCGACGGCGAGACCGTGCGCGTGGCAATCCAGCCGGGCGGCGTCTCCGAGATCGGGTTCAGCGCCCTGAAGAACGCCATCGCTATTGAGCATCCGGGGCAGGAAGACAATCTGGTTGCGGTGAACACTGGCTCCCAGTCAGACAAGAACCAGCAACTCTTCGACGATCAGGTCGACGTGATCAACGGCTCCGTGCAGGCTAATGAACAGTACACCCGACTGCCGGAGGATGATCAGAAGGCGATGCGCTTCGTCTGGCTTACCGCCAGCCAGGACACCATCGAGCAGGCGCCGGAAGAAGGGCTGGGCCAGACCTCCCGTGAGCAGCTCCTGGAGTACGTTGAGCCTAACGCCAACGTCACCATGGGCGACGACGAGAACTTTACCTTCGATAAAGAGTTCTTCTTCATTTACAACAAGGATATGGATCCGGGCATCGTCGAGCAGATCGACGAGGCGTTGGCCGAGATCTATGAGGAAGGTGAGATTCAGGAGACCCTGAAGGCCTCCTTCTTTACCCCCAACTTCAGGCCCTCCGGCGAGGCATCCGAGCACCTCCAGGAGAAGATGGCTCGCTATCAAGAGATCATCGACAACATCAAGTAAGCCTTGGGGCACTGACGACGATAGCTTGTCGGTGTCCTGCCTTCAGGCATGAGTTGCTAGAGAAACATGGTTGGCGGGATTGCGGTCCCGCCCGTTTTCCGGAGCCGCTATGGAATCAGATCTCTCCAACCTGCTGAGTGTCTCGGTCGACTTCGAGACCTCCCATCTATTCTTCCCGACGATCATCAACTGGGTCATGGCAGGGCTCTTTCTGGTCATTCTGGTGACCAAGCTGATTCCCTTTCTGGCCGCGGTGAAGCGGGGCGAGCGTACCCTTCCCATCCTGGGTGAATCCATGGATACCAGGCGTTTCTTTGGCACCTTGGTACTGATTGTGGCGTATTTCTACCTGATGGTGGTAGTGGGCGACCTTTTCCCCTACACAGGCTACGGCTTCCTGTTCGTCTCGATGGCCTTCGTGCTGCTGATGTCGCTGCTCTACCTGCATGAGTGGACGAAGAAGGCGCTGGCCATCGTGGCGGTCAACGCAGTCGTTGCGCCCAGCCTGGCCTGGTTTGTCCTGGCCAAACTGTTCACCATCACCCTGCCGTGAGCGAGGCGAGTGCCATCATGGATTTCCTGTCACTTCTCGACATTTCCTTCTTTCTGCTTGTCGCCTTCGGTGCCCTGGTCGGTATCATCTTCGGTGCCATCCCCGGCATGACCGCCACCATGGCGGTGGCCGTCTGTCTGCCCTTGACGTATGCACTGGGCCTGAACCATGGCCTGGCGCTGTTGCTCGGGCTGTACGTGGGCGGCATCTCGGGAGGCATGGTGCCGGCGGTGCTGCTCAATATCCCCGGGACCCCCTCTTCGATCACCACGACGTTCGACGGCTATCCCATGGCCCAGAAGGGTGAGGGAGAGAGAGCCCTGCGGGTCTGTGTCATCGCCTCGGTCATCGGTGGGCTGGTCAGCGCCGCGATCCTCTTCCTGTTCGCTCCGCTGCTGGCGGACTTCTCGATCAAGTTCTCCTACGTGGAAAAGTTCTTGATCATCCTGCTGGCACTGAGCGTCATCGCTTCGTTATCCAGCAACATGCTGATCGGTATCTTCAGTGGCGTGCTCGGCATCTGGCTGAGCCTGATAGGTGACTACAGCACGACGGATGGCGGTAACGGCAAGACGCGGCTGATGTTCGACTTCATGGAGCCCTACCTGTTCGAGGGCTTCTCTCTGCTGCCGGTGCTGATCGGTATCTTCGGCATCTCCACCATCCTGCTCGAGGCCGAGAAGGGAGTTCGCAGCGAGCTTTCCAGCAGTCGGATGGTGATCGGCAAGGCCGCCGGCGTGCTCTCGCTGTTCAAGGGGCGCCTGACCAACCTCGTGCGCTCCTCCTTCATCGGCACCTTTGTCGGGATGTTGCCGGGGGTTGGAGGCAGTGCCGCCTCGGTACTCGCCTACACCCAGGAGAAGAACCTGGCGCGCGATTCCTCGCAGATGGGCAAGGGCGCTCCCCAGGGCCTGATCGCCTCTGAATCCGCCAACAATGCGCTGACCGGTGGTGCGCTGATCCCGCTGCTCTCGCTGGGCATTCCCGGCGATTCCACCACCGCCGTGCTGATCGGGGCCTTCACGCTCCAGGGCATTCAGGTGGGGCCGTTGTTCATTCCCGAGAACGCCGATACCTGGTACGTCATGATTGTGGCGCTGGTATTCGCCAACTTCGTGATGTTCTTCCTGATGTTCTTTGCCATCAAGCATATCGCCAAGGTGGTCATGGTACCCAAGCATATCCTGTATCCGATCATCGTGATGATGTGCGTGGTGGGGGCCTATGCCATCAACTACGGGATCATGTTCGATGTCTGGACCTTGCTGATCTTCGGTGTCTTCGGCTGGCTGATCCAGAAGATAGGCCTCGAGGTTGCCCCGCTGATCATCGGCTTCATCCTGGGCAGCCAGGCGGAGGTCTACTTCGTCAAGAGCCTGGAATCGGCCGGCACTTTAAGCACCTTCTTCACCAAGAGTCCCATTGCCGTGGTGCTTTGGCTTCTGATCCTCGCTTCCGTGGTGTTTTCGGTCGTGATGAGCCTGAAGAGCCGCGCCAAAGGCCGTCAGGAAGTGCTCAGTTGAATCCGCCTGGCAGGAGAGACGTCATATGAGTGCTTACAAAGGCAAGATCATTAGGGTGCACCCTGACGACAACGTCGCCATCGTGGTGGAGTCAGGAGGACTCTCGGCGGGCCAGGCGCTGGGCGACGGGCTGGTTGCGGTCGGCCCGACTCCCCAGGGCCACAAGCTGGCCCTGCGGGATATCGATATCGACGCTCCGATCGTGCGCTACGGCGAAGTCATCGGTCATGCCGTGGCCGCCATCGCCCGGGGCGAGCATGTCGATGAGAGCAAGGTGCGCCTGCCCGGGGCGCCGGCGCTGGAAGCCCTGCCGCTCGCCACGCGGCCGGCACCGGAAGCCGAACCGCTCGAGGGTTATACCTTCGAGGGTTTTCGCAACCCCGACGGCAGCGTGGGCACCAAGAACGTGCTGGGTATCACCAGCAGCGTACAGTGCGTGGCCGGCACGGTGGACTACGTGGTGGGTCGCATCAAGCGCGAGCTGCTGCCGCGCTATCCCAACGTCGACGACGTGGTGGGGCTCAACCACAGCTATGGCTGCGGGGTGGCGATCAACGCCCCCGCTGCCATCGTGCCGATCCGCACCCTCAGGAACATCGCCCTGAACCCCAACTTCGGCAACGAGGTGATGGTCATCGGCCTGGGCTGCGAGAAACTTCAGCCCTCCACCCTGCTCGACGACCGGCCGGTAAAGGTCTACGAGAACACCGAGGCGGCCGACCCTGATGCCAACGTGTTGAGCCTGCAGGACGACGCCTTCGAGGGCTTCGGCGAGATGGTCGAGGGCATCATGGTCATGGCCGAGCGTCACCTCGAGCGGTTGAATCGCCGCCGCCGCGAGACCTGCCCGGCGTCCGAGCTGCGGGTCGGCATGCAGTGCGGGGACAGCGACGCCTTCTCGGGGGTGACCGCCAACCCGGCCGTGGGCTTCGCCACCGACCTCATCGTGCGCGCCGGGGGCAGCGTGATGTTCTCCGAGGTCACCGAGGTGCGCGACGCCATTCACCTGCTGACGCCGCGCGCCGTCGACGAAGAGGTCGGCAGGGCGCTCATCGAACAGCTGGCGTGGTACGACGACTATCTCGCGCAGGGACAGGCCGATCGCAGCGCCAACCCCTCCCCCGGCAACAAGAAAGGGGGGCTCTCCAACGTGGTCGAAAAGGCACTGGGGTCTGTCATCAAGTCCGGCACTTCCCCCATCGTCGACGTCATCGGCCCCGGCGAGCGGCTGCGCCGCAAGGGGCTGACCTTCGCCGCCACGCCGGCCAGCGACTTCATCTGCGGCACGCTGCAACTGGCGGTCGGGATGAACCTGCAGGTGTTCACCACCGGCCGCGGTACGCCCTATGGCCTGTCGATGGTGCCGGTGCTCAAGGTCTCCAGCAACTCTCAATTGGGCCGGCGCTGGCACGACCTCATCGACCTGGATGCGGGGCGCATTGCCACCGGTGACGCCAGCATCGAGGAGGTGGGCTGGGAGCTGTTCCACCTGATTCTCAAGGTGGCTAGCGGACACCAGCAGGCGGCGGCCGAGCGGCTGGGTATCCACAACGATCTGGTGCTGTTCAACCCGGCGCCGGTGACCTGATCGCGGCTGGGATGCGTCCCCGCTGAGCCGAACATTCAAGAGGAAAGAGTCTGATGTTTCCGAAAATCAAGCGCATGCGCATCGTTCCCGTGGCCGGCTACGACGGTTTCCTGCTGAATCTCAGCGGTGGCCATGCGCCCTGGTTCATTCGCTGTGTCGTCATCCTGGAGGATGACGCCGGCAACCAGGGCGTGGGGGAGATCCCCTCCAGCGTCGGCATCCTCAAGGGGCTGGAGCAGTGCCGTAGCTTAGTGGAAGGCTCGCGCGTCAACGAGATCAAGCAGACCCTGAACCAGGCGCGCCTGCTGCTGGCCAGGAACGGGCGAGAGGAGCGCGGTCGCCAGACATTCGACCTGCGTGTGGCGGTGCATGTCATCACCGCCATCGAGTCGGCGCTGTACGACCTCTATGGCCAGGCGCTGCAGCTGCCGGTCGCCGACCTGCTCGGCCAGTACGGGCGTCAGCGCGACGAGGTCGAGGCGCTGGGC
Source organism: Billgrantia lactosivorans (assembly GCF_003254665.1). Classification (GTDB taxonomy): domain Bacteria; phylum Pseudomonadota; class Gammaproteobacteria; order Pseudomonadales; family Halomonadaceae; genus Halomonas; species Halomonas lactosivorans. The sequence continues at coordinate 59,114 of NZ_QHGY01000015.1, forward strand.
TACCTGTTCCTGCTCGGCGATCCGGCCAAGACGGACCTGCCCTATCCCAAGACCGAGAACCCCAGGGACGCCTGGGACGAGGTGCGCTACCGCGAGGCGCTCACGCCTGAAGCCGTAGCCAACCTGGCCAGGGCGGCCTATGAGCGCTACGGCTTCAGGGACTTCAAGCTCAAGGGCGGCGTGCTGCGCGGCGAGGAAGAAGCCGACTGCATCCGAGCGCTGCATGAGGCCTTCCCCGAGGCGCGCCTGACCCTCGACCCCAATGGCGCCTGGAAGCTCGACGAGGCGGTGCGGGTGCTGGAACCGATCAAGGAACTGCTGAGCTATGCCGAGGACCCCTGCGGCCAGGAGGAGAGCTTCTCGGGCCGCGAGACCATGGCTGAATTCAAGAAACGCACCGGGCTGCCCACCGCGACCAACATGATCGCCACCGACTTCAAGCAGCTGCAGTATGCCGTGCAGCTCAACTCGGTGGATATCCCGCTGGCGGACTGCCACTTCTGGACCATGCAGGGGGCGGTCATGGTGGGCGAGCTGTGCCATGAGTGGGGCATGACCTGGGGTTCGCACAGCAACAATCACTTCGATATCTCGCTGGCGATGATGACCCATGTGGCCGCGGCCTGTCCGGGCGAGATCACTGCCATCGACACCCACTGGATCTGGCAGGACGGCCAGCGCATCACCAGGGAGCCGTTCCCGATCCGCGACGGCAAGCTTCAGGTGCCCACTACGCCGGGCCTGGGCGTCGAACTGGATGAGGAGAAGCTGATGGCGGCCCATCGGCTGTACCAGAGCCTCGATGTGACAAGCCGTAACGACGCCATGGCGATGCAATACCTGATTCCCGGCTGGGAGTTCGATCCGAAGAAACCGGCGCTGGTACGCTGAACCAACAGGAGGCGAGGCATGGCATTATCCCAGACGCCAGTCATCGAAGAGGTGTCGGTCATTCCCGTGGCCGGGCGCGACAGCATGCTGCTCAATATCGGTGGCGCGCACTCGCCCTGGTTCACGCGCAATCTGATCCTTCTCAAGGACAGTTCGGGCAACGTGGGCGTGGGCGAGGCGCCGGGCGGGGAAACGATTCGTCAGTCGCTGGAAATGGCCCGTCCGCTCGTGATGGGGCAGCCCATCGGTAAGCTACGCTCCGTGGTGGCCTCGTTGCACTCCGCTGGGCGCAGTGCCGATTTCGAGGACTTTGGCAAGGGCTCGTGGACCTTCGAGCTGCGCGTCAATGCCGTGGCGGCGCTGGAGGCCGCATTGCTCGATCTGCTGGGCAAGTTTCTCGGCGTGCCGGTGGTGGAACTGCTGGGCGATGGGCGGCAGCGCGATAGCGTGGAGGTGCTGTGTTACCTGTTCTTCATCGGCGATGGTCACGCGACTCCGCTGGAGTATCGGCGTGGCACTACCGGCGGGCGCCACGAGTGGTACCGCTTGCGCGACGAGGAGGCCCTGACGGCGGAAAGCATCGTGGCGCTGGCCCAGGCGGCGCAGGATCGCTATGGCTTCAAGGATTTCAAGCTCAAGGGGGGCGTGCTGCCCGGCGTGCAGGAGGTCGAGGCTGTGACCGAGCTGGCCAAGGCATTTCCCGAGGCGCGGGTGACCATCGACCCCAACGGCGCCTGGTCGCTGAACGAGGCAGTGAGCCTGTGCCGTGACTTGCGCGGCGTGCTGGCCTACGCCGAAGATCCGTGCGGCGCCGAGCAGGGTTTCTCCGGGCGAGAGATTCTGGCTGAGTTCCGCCATGCCACAGGCCTGCCCGTGGCGACCAACATGGTGGCCACCAACTGGCGGGAAATGGCCCACGCCTTGATGCTGCGCTCGGTGGACATTCCCCTGGCCGACCCCCACTTCTGGACGCTTTCCGGCGCCGTACGCGTGTCGCAGCTGTGTCAGGACCACGGCATGCACTGGGGCTCGCACAGCAACAACCATTTCGATGTCTCGTTGGCGATGTTTGCGCATGTCGGCGCCGCCGCCGTGGGCCGCATCACGGCCCTGGATACCCATTGGATCTGGCAGGAGGACGATTCTCGCCTGACCAGGGAACCGCTGGAGATCGTCGAAGGCAAGATCGCGGTGCCCGAGACCCCGGGCTTGGGTATCGAGCTCGACATGGGCCGTGTCGAAGAGGCCAATGCACGCTACCTTAAGCTGCCCGCTGGTGGGCGCAACGACGCCATGGCAATGCAGCACCTGGTGCCAGGCTGGAGTTTCGACCCCAAGCGGCCAGCGTTGGTGCGCTGACCCTTGCGACCATTGCGCGAGTGTCCCCTATTTATCCAACAGTTTGGCAATCCTGTGGCAGGAATTAATCTAGTTATTATATGATGTATGATAAATAACACTGATTTCCGTTCTTTCATGGCGTGGTTTTGCTCGCGCGGAGGAAAGATTGGAGCCCACCCCCCTGTCACGACGACTCAAGAGCGATGGATGGCGATATGGCAGCGAGTTCCGATACGGCGGCTGACTTCAAGCGACTGAAAGTCCGGAAGCTTTCACGCCAAGGGAGCCTGTCCCTGCATGTCGCCGACCAGCTCGAGGCACTGATCGTCAACGGCAGTATCGAGGTCGGGGCGCGGCTGCCTACCGAGATCGGGCTGTGCGAGGCCTTCGGCGTCAGCCGCACGGTGATCCGCGAGGCCATCACCCATCTCAAGTCGCTGGGGCTGGTCGAGACGCGCCGCGGTGTCGGCACTACCGTACTGCGCTCGACCACGGTCGAGGCGGTGCCGGCCGAGCGCATCAGCCCGACCACCGTCGAGGACATCCTCCACGTGCTCGAGCTGCGGCTCAATCTCGAACCGGCGGCCGCGGCGCTGGCCGCCGAGCGGCACGACGAGAAGGATCGTCGCATCCTGCGGGACCGGCACGCCGCCTTCCTCGAGGCTCGCGCAGCGAAGTCCCAGGCGCGGCAGGAGGACTACGAGTTCCACTACGCCATCGCCGCGGCCACCGGGAATCCCTTCTTCAAGGTCCTCTACGAACAGCTGAGCCAGAGCGTGATTCCCCGCGCCAAGCTGATGAGCATCGAGATCAATACCGCGGCCACGGACAGGTACCTCGCCCGGGTGGAGGAAGAACACACCTACATTCTCGAGGCGATCCTCGCCCGCGACCCCGAAGCGGCGCGCGAAATGATGTTCCTGCATCTCAATCGCGCGCGAAACATGTACGCCAAGTTCCAGGAGGCCTGAGCCGTCGGCTCTCCCCTGACGAGGCGCTACCGGATATCAGGAGTCATCATGACACTGCAAGGCAAGATGCTGATCGGCCGCGAGGCCGCAAGCGGCAGTTCCAAGCCCATCCACGCC
>NZ_QHGY01000016.1 GCF_003254665.1 Billgrantia lactosivorans
GCTGTCGCTGGTCGTGTCACCGTCGGTGGCGCCGGCCAGGGTGTAGGTCCAGCTGTACTCGCCATTGACGAGCGTGACGACCAGGCTGCCGTACGTACCCTGCACGGTGCCGCCACCGGTGACGTTCTCGCCGTTGATCTTCAGCGACTCCAGGCTGTCGTTGCCGGTGCCAATGGCCAAGGTGCCGCTGGTGATGTGCGAGCCGTCATCGGCACTGCCGCCCGGCAGACCGGCTTCGTCGACGCTGGCCTGGCCGTCGTCGACGCCGGGACCGCCGATCTCGATGGTCGGCTCGGAGTCGTCCTGAAGGGTCAGGGTCACCGTCGCGGTGCTCTCGTCACCGTCGGCGTCGGTGATGGTGTAGTCGAAGCTCACCACCCCTTCCTCACCCGCCGTCGGGGTGTAGGTGAAGGTGCCGTCGTCGTTGTACACNGGCGCGTTCTCTTCGGCCTGGGTCGCTGTGTCATCCACCGCCTGAGGCATGTCGTCGACGATGGTAACGACGCCGCTCAGATCGGTGGCCAAGTTGTCGCTGATCACGTCGCTGTCGCCGTCGGTCACGGTCACGGTGGCGCTCACACCCACCAAGCCGACCGGCAGGCCGAGGCTGTCTTCGCCCTGCTCGTCGTGATCCACCGGGGCGGACTGGGTCACGGTGACCTCACCGGTGTCGGAGTCGATCTCGATGCGCAGGACTTCGGCTTCACCGGCGCGGCCGATGACAACGCCGTCTTCCAGCGAGAAGACGATCGGTACCTCGCCACTAGTAAGACCATGGTCGACCTCGCCCAAGGTCAGACCGTATTCACCGATGGTGACTTCGCCTGCCCCGTCGCCGCCATGACCATGCCAGACGGCAGCTTCAAAAGCCGCAGCCACACTGCGGGTAGCAACGGAAGTGCCGTCGATGGTCTCACTGTCCTGGGTCTCGAGGGCGACGTCACTGAGGTCGACTTCACCCAGCTCGAGCACGGGTCCATCATCGACGAAGTCGAGCAGCGATCCCACATCGATGGCTGCGCTATTGGTGGCGGTATCGCCATCGGTGTCGATGACCGTTACCGTACCTGTGAGCTCAATCAGGCCGTTGGCCAGCGAGATGGTCTCGGAGGGGTCTTCGGGGTTCGAGTGGTCGATGGCCTTGAACTGCACCAGGGAGATCTGCGAGCCGTCCAAGTGCAATACGAAGGCGATTTCTTCGGCGCCGGACTCGACGCTCGGGGCCGTTTCGCTGATGCTGCCGACGATCATGCCGTTGACGAGGTGAAGGAAGATCGGCTGCTCACCGGCGGTCAGGCCGGAATCGACCGGCCCCTCACCCTCCCCACCAAGTGAGAGTGCATAGCCCCACTGGGTATTGGCATCGCGAGCCGAATCGGAACCGGGGTCATCGGCGCCCCAGTTGATAGTGGCCTCGAACAAGGCTGCCAGGTCCTGGCTGCTCGACATGAACGGCGGCGGCGGAGGCGGATTGTCGTTACCCGGCTCCTGGCCTTCGTAAAGCGGGAATTCGCGCATCGGCTCTTCGCCTTGAGAGCCCCCGGAAATCATGTACCACAGGAATGTCGGCGCCAGCTCCGCATCGCTGGTTTCCAGCGCCAGCTCGCTCAAAGCCTCCGAAGCTTCCACGCTCTCGACGACAGGGTTGTCGTCCGCAATGGAAACGTTCAACGTACCCTGGGCAGAGCCGCTGGTGCTGGTGACGGTGAAGACCAGACTGGTAAGCGCCTCGTCCGTGCCCTCTTCATGCAACAGGTTGTTCAGCTGCGTCAGGGTGAAGGCGCCCGTGGCAGGATTGACTTGCAGCGTGAAAAGATCACCCCGCTCAGAAGATGCCGTCAGTGTGTTGCTACCGTCATTCCAGCTATAGCGGATGCTCTCCTGGCCTATCTGGGTCTGGACGCCGTTCATGCCGGCAAAGGTCACGCTGCCATCGACACCCGTGCCGAAGGAGAACGGCAGAACCCCGGTGACGACCGACCCCTCTTCGCTGAGCGTTTCGACATCGAACAGGGAAGCATCGAGAGTGCCGGCGGACGGCTCGACAATCCCGAAGAAGGCGCCTTCCACTTCCGGCAGGTCGTTGGCCTGACCCAGGCCATACTCGTACGCCAGCGGGTCGACGTTCTCGGCAATGCGCGCCAGGCGCACGAAGCTGTGGCCGCCGTCGGCACCGCCCCCGGGGCCGGCGCCGGCCGCAGTGGCATCGAGCACCTCGAGCAGGTCGACGCTGTCGTCGTCCAGCGCCGTCAGCAGGGCTTCGAGGTCCTCGTCCATTGCCGCGAATTCGGAAGCGTCGGCCGTTTCGTCGGCATCCAGCTCCGCGGTCATGACCACCTGTTCCCCCCCTTCGACGAGCGCCGGATCGAGCCCGTCGCCGAAATCCAGCTCGACGCTTCCGTTGTCGGAAGTGATCAGGACCTCACCCTCCTGCAGGGTATCGCCCACGCGCAGTTCGCGCAGATTGCCCTCGGCATCGCGTGCCCAGGCCTGACCGGTAATCGAAATGACGGTGGCGATGGCCATGTCCAGTCTCCCAGAAGGTGTCGTCATGGTGTTCCGTCCGCACGGCGCCCCTGCGCTATCACGGCTCATGAAGTCACATTAAGTTACATCTCGATACAAAAACATTGGACCGATGGACAGGGTGTAACGGAAAGCCGATGCACGGTGGAAAGCGCCAAAAAAGCTGGCGTGCGACGCAAGCCAGGCAACGAGTTCTTCAGGGGGAGGTGGTCGGTCAGACGATATGCTCGTCCTGCTTGGCCAGGCGGAGTACCAGCTGCATGCGATCGCGCACGCCGAGCTTGCGAAACACCGCGCCGAGATGCGCCTTGACGGTACGTTCGGTGATGTCGAGCCGCCGAGCGACCTCCTTGTTGCTACGCCCCTCGGCGACCGCCAGTGCCACGGCGCGTTCCCGCTCCGTCAGGGCGGAGAGATTCTCCGGCGGCAGGCTTTCTCGTCCACCCAAGCTGTTGAAAGCGGCCCCAAGCACCCTGCCGAGCAGCTCGGCCGGCACCCAGATGCCTTGGTTGCCTGTCACCAGGGCCACCTGCCCCAGCAGTTCGACGGGCGAGAGAGCATGAATATAACCACGCGCCCCGGCCTGCAGCGCCCTGAGGGCCTCCGTTTCGCTCGGCGTCAGCGACATGACGACGATGACGGCGCCGTGCTCCGCCAGCGCCCTCGTCAACCCGGGCCAATCCGAATGATCCGCCATCAGCCATATCCGATCGCCATGGGCCGCCATGACGCGTGCCTGGCTGGGGGTGATTCGGCGCGCATCGGGGAAGGCACTGAGCAGCCGCGGAATCTCTCCACGCCGCTGACTAACGAACAGGGTGGCCATCATCGTTCCCCCATGGAGTTGCTCCAGGCGCGCAAGACGGGCTTGAGCAGGTACTGCATCACGGTACGCTTGCCGGTCATGATGTCGACCTGGGCCGTCATGCCGGGAATGACCTGGATGTCGCTGCCCAGGTTTTCTCCTTCCACCGTCCTCACCCGCACCAGGTAGAAGGTGTTGTCGTCGTCGTCGGTGATGGTGTCGGCGCTGATGTGGTCCAGCTCGGCCTCGAGGCCGCCGTAGATGGCGAAATCGTAGGCCGTCAGCTTGATGGTGGCCGGCTGCCCGGGGCGCAGGAAGGCGATATCCTGTGGGGCGATACGCGCTTCGACGAGCAGCTGGTCGTCGCTGGGGATGATGTCCACCACCTCCTGCCCGGGCTGTACCACGCCGCCGAGGGTGTTGATGCCGAGGCGCTGCACGACGCCATCCACCGGCGAGCGAACCTCGGCGAGGCGCACCCTGTCCTGCAGGCCGGCACTGGATTCATCGAGCGCACCGAGGTCACCGATGGTCTGGGCGAGCTCGTTGCGCCATTCGCTGCGCCGTTCGACACCGAGTTCGCGCAGCTGGGTGCGAGCCTCCTCCACCGCGGCTTCGAGGCGCGCGACCGAGGCGGCCGCCTGGTTCCGCTCGCCCGTGGCACGGGACACCTCACGCTCGAGGCGCAGGATGTCGACTTCCGAGACTGCCCCCGAGGCCAGCAGCGGTCGTGTCAGGTTCAGCTCCTGACTGGCCATGTTGGCCTCGCGCTGGGCGGTATCGCGCCTCGCCTCGGCTTCGTTGAGCTCCTCTTCTCGCTGGCGGATGCGATCGCGCAGGATGCTCTCCTGCTCGCGCATCTCCTCGCGCCGGCTTTCGTAGACCTCACGCTCCTGGTCGACGATGTTCGGTGCTTCCTGGCTCAAGGCTGCGTCGGGCTCGAAAGGGGTGTCGGTGACCAGGGCGCGAAGGCGCTCGGCACGGGCACGGAGCGCCAATGCCTGGGCGCGGTTCTCGCGGAAGTTGGCAACGAAGCGAGTGGGATCGATACGCATCAGCACTTGGCCCGTCTCCACCAGCTCCCCTTCGCGCACCAGGATCTGCTGGACCACGCCGCCGTCGAAGGACTGCACTTTCTGCAGTTGGCTGGAAGGTATCACCCGCCCCGTACCCCGCGTCACCTCGTCGATCGAAGCCAGGTAGGCCCAGGCGATCAGTGCGCCGAAGGCAAGCAGCACGGTGTAGAGGAACAGCCGTGCCCGGATGGGGTCCTGCTGCATGCGTGCCCAGTCGGCGTCGCTGGCCCAGTCGCGGTTGAGGTGGGCGGAGGTGACCCGCTTGGAGAACAGGCGGTCCATGAAGGGACGAAATGGCCTGCCGCCCACGTCGGTGAATCGCCCGATCGCCTCGAAGCCCTGCTGCTCGGCACTCTTGCCCTTCGCCTTGGGGGCCATGGCGGTCATCAGTTGGCCCTCCCGATCTGGCCCTTGCGCAGCGCCTCCACCACCTTGTCGCGCGGGCCGTCGGCCACGACCTTGCCGGCGTCGATGACGATAATGCGATCGACCAGCGAGAGCAGCGAGGTGCGGTGGGTCACCACGATCAGGGTCTTGCCGGCGCCGTACTCTCCGAGACTGGCCTTGAAAGCTTCTTCGCTGGCGTGATCCATGGCGCTGGTCGGCTCGTCGAGCAGCAGGATCTTCGGGTCGTGGACCAGCGCTCGCGCGATGGCCACGGCCTGGCGCTGGCCGCCGGAGAGCATCTGGCCGCGCTCGCCCACCTGGAGCTCGACGCCTTGGGGGTGGCCGTTGACCAGGCTTTCCAGGCCGCTGAGCCTGATCGCGCGCAGCAGCGACTCGTCATCGACTCCATCGCTGCCGCCGCCGGCGACGATGTTGTCGCGCAGCGAACCGAAGAACAGGCTGACGTCCTGCGGCACGTAGCCGACATGGCGCCGCAGCTCGACGGGGTCGAACTGGCGCAGGTCGACGCCATCGAGCATCACCGAGCCCGCGGTGGGGGCATACAACCCCAGCAGCAGCTTGTTGAGCGTAGTCTTGCCGCAACCGACGCGCCCCAGCAGGGCCACCCTCTCGCCGGGCTCGATCCTGAGCGAGATGTCACGCAGGGCGTCACGCTCCTCGTCCGGGTAGCGCAGCGATACCTTGTCGAAACGAATCTCACCGCGCACGACCGGACGCGAGATGAACGTCTTGCCTTCGGGCCGCTCCACGGGGCGCTGCATGACATCGTCGAGGGACTTCAAGGCGGTCGATGACTGATGGTACTGGGCCAGCAGCGCGGCCGCCTGGCTCACCGGCGCCATGGCGCGAGATGAAAGCATGTAGGCGGCAATCAGCCCCCCCTGGGTGAGGTTGCCGTCGATGATCTGGTAGACCCCGATCAGGATCACGCACACCGCGACGGTGTGCTGGGCCCACATCGCCACGTTGGAAACCGAAGTGCTGACCAGGCGCAACTGGGCCGAGGTCCGCGAGAGAAAGGCCGTGGCCTTCTCCCAGGTTCCCTGCAGGCGGCTCTCGGCGCGCAGCGTCTTGACCGTTTCCAGCTGCGACAGCGACTCCACCAGATTGGCGTTGCGCTGGGCGCTGACCCGCCAGGTGGTTTCGGAAAGCTCGTGCAGCTTGCCCTGGGCCGCCATGGCGTAGAGCAGCACGATGACGATGCCCGCCAGCACGGGCAGCGCCAGCGGCACGCCGATCAGCGCGATGATGGCGGCAAAGAACAGCACGAAGGGAAGGTCCACCAGCGCCACCACCGTGGCCGAACCGATGAATGCGCGCACCGATTCGAAGGCTTGCAGGGTCGAGGCGAACGAGCCGGTCGAGGCGGGCCTGGCCTCCATGCGCAGGCCCAGTACCTGGGCCATGATCCGGGAAGAGAGCTTGACGTCGGCCCGGCTCGCCGCCAGGTCGACGAAGGCACTGCGCATCATGCGCAGCGCCAGGTCGAAACAGAGCACGATGAAAATGCCGGCGGCCAGTACCCACAGGGTCTCGGTGGCGTGATTGGGCACCACGCGGTCATAGACGTTGAGCACGAACAGCGGCATCGCCACCGCGAACAGGTTGATGACCACCGAGCCGACGATCACGTCACGGTAGAGCCGACGGTTCTCGCGGATGACGCTCCAGAACCAATGGCGTGAGCGCTGCTGGCCGACCTCGGGGCCGCGCGCATCGAAACGGAAGCGTGGGCGCACGTAGATCGCCTGGCCACTGTAGCCCTGGCTCAAGCCATCGAGTTCGACCTCGCTCACGGCATCGCCGAGCTCGGGGAAGATGACCCGCGCCCGTCGCGCCTTGAGATCCAGCGCCACGAGCACGCAGGCACGCCCCGGCTCCAGCAGCAGAATGCAAGGCAGCAGCGCCGGGTTCAGCTGCCCCAAGCGGCTCTTGACGATGCGTGCGGTCATGCCGGCCCGGGCGGCGGCACGAGGAAAGACGCCCGGCGTCAGGCGGCCCTCTTCCAGCGGCAGGCCCGCGGTCAGCGAGTCGGGTGTGACCGCATGATCGTGGGCCAGGGCGATGGTCTGCAGGCATTCGAGCAGTTCGTCGCCAACGGCCGTGCATGCGGCACCCAGGGAGGCGTCCAGGACTTCTTGCTGCGTCACGATGACCTCGGCCATGAGCCCGCCCGGCGATGCCGGACGGGGTCGAACCAGAAAACGATGGCTGCCCGTGCCGATTCCGGCCCAGGCAGCGTTCCCAGGTCGTTCAATCTCAGCCTCGTACGACGTAGCTGTCGGCGTAGCCGAGACGCTTCAGCTCGGTACGCAGGGCCGCCAGTTCGCCAGGATCCCCGATGGGGCCGAGCTGCACCCGATGCAGGCTGGAAGTGCTGACCAGCCGCATCGGTTGGGCGAGCGTGTCGCTGAGCTGGTTGGCCAGGCGCTGTGCGCGCTCGGAGCTGCTGAGTGCCGCCACCTGCAGGAAGGCACCCGGCTCTGCACTCACCGCGGGTCGCTCGCTCGGTAGCAGTGCGTCCAGTTCGCCATAGATGCCGGCAACGGCCTGGGTAGCGGCCCAGGCCGAGGCAGCACTCGGCGGAGCGGCGCGCTCGACGTCCTGGCCCGGCCACGCCTTCAGCGAGGTCAGATCGAGGTTTTCGCCCACCCGCTCGAGGGTGACCTCCACGCGACGATTCTGACGACGCCCCTCGACCGTATCGTTGCTGGCAACCGGCTGGCGTGAGCCATAGCCGCGGGTCTGGATCAGGCCGCTGTCGACTCCCTGCTCGGCCAGGTATTCCGCCACGCTGTCGGCACGTCGCTGGGAGAGCGGATCGTTGATGGCATCGCTGCCGGTGCTGTCGGCATGCCCGGCGATGAAGACCCGCGCCAGGTCGTCGCGCTCGCGGATCTGCCCCGCCAGCTCGGTGAGCTCCTGACGTGCATCGGGGCCCAGCTCGGCGCTGTTGACGGCGAACAGGGCATCGGCGGAGAGGGTGATGTCGGGAGCGCGGGTGGGTGCCGGCGCACTGATGCCACGGGTGAAGTCGGCCAGGGTATAGCCGCCGGGCCCTTCGAGCGGGCAGAGGACGCTGGAGTCGAGCGCCACGCCGTCGCTGCCCATCTCGGCCAGGGTCGGCATGTCGTCGCGCATCACGCCGAGGGCCTGCATCAGCTGGCCCATGGCGGCGAGCGTGCGGGCATCGGCCAGGGCGATGTCGTACTCGGCGTTGGTGTAGGCCCGGCTGGCCTCGAAGTACTCGTTCTCGCTGTCGAGCACGTCGAGCAGGGTGCGCTGACCGATGTCGAACTGCTGCTGGTAGGCCCCACGGACGCGATCGATCGACTGCCGGTGGTCGTTGAGATAGCGAATCTGCTCGCGCAGGCGCTGGGTGTCGTTGAAGGCGATCTGGGTGGTCTGCCTCACGTTGGTGCAGGCCAGGTCGCGCTGGTCCACCGCCTGTTCGACGCGGTCGCTGGCGGCGCGGAACGACGCCAGGTCGCTGCCACCGCGATACAGGTTCATGCTGGCCACCAGCTCGATGCTGTGACGATCGCGCCGGCCGAAGCCATCGTAGCCGTTCTCGTTGTTGTTGACGCCCGTGCGCCCGCGCAGATCCAGGCGCGGCTGGAATCCGGCCTTGCTGCCCGCCTGCTCCGCCCTCGCCGCCTCGATGTTCTCGATGGCGGCGTGAAATTCGGGATTGCCCTGGAAGGCGAGGTCCACGGCTTCGCTCACCGACGGCGGCAGGCGAACGTCGAGCGATGGCGGCGGCGCCAGGTCCTCGGCCGGCAGGTCACCGACGATACGCTGATAGCGTGCCGTGACGTCGTGCAGGTTGGAGGCTTCGGTCATCAGGTTGGATTCGGCCAGGGCCAGGCGGCCGCTGATCTGCTCGAGGTCGACCCCGCGCCCGGCACCGGAGCGCACGCGTTCCTCGATCTGGTTGTAGACACGCAGATGCTCGGCGTAGTTATCCTGGGCCAGCCGGACGAGCTCGCGGTAGCGGCTGACGTCGAGATAGGCCTGGGTAGCCTCGAGTGCCACGTTCTCGCTGGCCCCCAGCAGCTCGTAGTAGCGCACCAGCTCGGCGCGGTCGAGTCGCTCGACCTCGCTGCGGGTGGCGAAGCCATCGTAGAGCATCTGGTTCAGGCTCAGCTCGGCGAAGTCGGTGTCGTAGCTGCCGCGTCCATCGCCCTCCCGCGCCTCTCGCCCGATGCCCGCCGTCAGGTCGATGCTCGGGAGATAGTTGCCGCGCGCCACACCGACGTCATGCCCCGCGGCACTCAGCCCGTTCATGGCCGCCTTGACTTCGGGGTTGCTGGAGAGCGCTTGTCGCACCACCTGTTGGATATCGGCGGCACCGGGAGCCGCCAGGCCTTCCGGCAGCGTCTGGGCGACCGCAGCGGTCAGCGGGAGAAGCGCAAGAGAGGAGCCCACCATCACGGTCTTGGCCAGCCGCTGGGCACCTGAGAGGTCGATTGCATAGGTCATGGGTGTTCCCTGTCATGCTGCGGATGCCCCATCTGCACAGGCTATCCGTCGGTTTTTTAGTCATATTCTTGTTATGGCGGGGCTCATCCGGCGTGCCGGATGGTGCATCCATTCCCGATTCCCTTGAAGACCGGCTGCACCTGATCAACACAGTGAATGTAAGCTTGAGTAACTGCCACAGCGACTGCTGAGGGCACTACTGTGGGCGCATTACAGGTTGCCAGGTATTTTTGTTGTACTTTTGTAAGCTAGCGTAAACGAGCCGGGAGAAAAGTCCAATAGTTTCTCACCACGGTCTGTCAACCTTTGGCATGGCCTGGTCAACATCAGCGGCCGAGCGGCACGCTTGTGCTCACCTTGCCCCGAGGCCAGCAGCGGCGCTCTCCCGACAACCGGCAAACATGCTATCGTCAGCCCATGACCGACATGGGCCATCAGCACAAGGAGAGACGTCATGTCTGCCTCATCCGAGATCCAGAAAGCGCGGGTCATCACCGAGCTGCGCGGCTTTATCAAGAAACTGCTCCAGGAGCCGCAGATCCTGGAACGCTCCCTGGAGATCGCACGCCGACACTACGGCGAGGGCAACCCCGAAGGGGCCCAGGCTCGCATTGCCAATGAGATTTCCGATACCACCAGCGTCCACATTCCCGAGGATCCGCAGGAACATTCGGAGGCCGACAAGCTGTTCCTCGAGCTGCTCAAGGAGGTGATCAGCGAGGAGCAGGCCCTCTACTGAGCGATTGCCGGGCCGGACGGCCGCCAGGCGTCCGTTCGCGCCCGCCGTGCACACGCCTGCCCCGCGGCTCTGGTATAATGGCAAGCAATTGTTTTCCAAATCTTTTACAAGTGCCTTGCCAATGTATTACCTGCTGAAGCTGTTTCCCGAGATCACCATCAAGTCACGCTCCGTGCGTCGCCAGATGACCCGCTGCCTGGTCGGCAACATCCGCAACGTGCTGCGCCCGCTGGGCGATTCCCTGCACGTGCAGGGTGGCTGGGATGCCTTGAAGGTGCGCATACCCGAGGACGCCCCCGCCGACTGGCACCGCCGCCTGGAAGCGATGCTCTGCCGTATACCCGGCATCCACGAAGTGCAGTGCGTCGAGGAGGTCCCCTTCGTCTCCTTTGCCGATACGGCCGAGCGGCTGCTGCCGGTCTGGCGGGATGCGATCGCGGGGCGCACCTTTCGCATCACGGTGAAGAGACGGGGCGTACATGATTTCACCTCGGAGGACCTCGAGCGCCACCTTGGCAGGGCGCTGCTCGATGCCGCACCCGGCTCCAGGGTCCAGCTCAAGGCACCGGAGGTGGACGTCAGGGTGGACGTGGTCGAGGGCCGCCTGCGCCTGGTGCGCCAGCGCTGGCCGGGGCTGGGCGGCTACCCCCTGGGCCTGCAGGGCCAGGCGCTGGCGCTGATCTCGGGCGGCTATGATTCGCCGGTCGCGGCGTGGAAGATGATGCGTCGCGGCATCAAGACCCATTTCCTGTTCTTCGAGCTCGGCGGCGCCGGCCACGAGGCCGCCGTACGCGAGGTATCCCATCACCTGTGGGACACCTACGGCCGTTCGCATCGGGTGAAGTTCTACTCGGTGCCGTTCGAAGGGGTCGTGGCGGAGCTGCAGCGCGCTATCCCCGATGGCCTCATCGGCGTGGTGCTCAAGCGCATGATGGTGCGGGCGGCGAGCCGTATCGCATCGCGGGCGCGCATCCCCATGCTGGTGACCGGCGATGCCATTGCCCAGGTCTCGAGCCAGAGCCTGACCAACCTGGTCCTCATCGACGAAGCCAGCGAGGTGCCGATCCTGCGCCCGCTGATCGCCGAGGACAAGCAGGCCATCATCGACACCGCCCGCCAGATCGGCACCGCGCCGTTCGCCGAAGGCATGCCTGAGGTGTGCGGCGCCGTCTCCCAGCGCCCCAATACCCAGGCGCGACACGACAAGGTCGTAGCCGCCGAAGCGAATTTCGACTTCAGCGTCCTCGATGCCGCCGTGGATCTTGCCGTGCTGACGCGCTCCGACCGGCTCATGGAGCCACTACCCCATGAGGATGAGCCGCAGCTGGAGGTGGTGACCGACCTGCAGGCCATGGCCAACACGGCCGAGGTCAGCGTGATCGACATCCGGCCCGCAGCGGAGCGCGAGGCCGCCCCGCTCAGGCTCGAGCAGGTGGAGTGCCTGGAGATCCCCTTCTTCGAGCTCCAGTCACGCGCCGGGCAGTTACCGGACGATCGCCGCTACCTGCTCTATTGCGACCAGGGCGTGATGAGCCGCATGCAGGCCATGCACCTGCACGACCGGGGGCTGCGGCACTTCGGGGTCTACCGCACCCGCTAGCGCATGCCCGCCGGGCCGCGCCAGCACCGCACTGGCCGCTGCGGTTACAAATTCTTTTTTAGCAACCACTTTATCGCCCCGCTGGACTGCGCTAAAACGAAATTAACAGGTCGCGGTCGGGTGGGGAGTGACGCATGGGTGCGCGCAGGGCTTCGTCACGCCGCAATTCGTCTGCCGTGGCGTGGCTCGACAACGGCGAGTCGCTCGAGAAGCGCTCGCCTCTCATTCAGGAACCGAAGCTCGCTCCGGCCCCGCAGGTAGCGTCGTCCCATCGTTACCTCTACCTGGGCCTGGGCATCCTGCTGCTGCTGTTCGGCGTGTCACTCGCCACGCTGCTGGTCGCCGAGGCCAAGACGTCGCACTTCCAGGCCCAGGAGTTCTCGCGCTACGCGGCGACCCTGCGCTATACCCTGGAGCCGGGCAGCAGCGGTCGGATCCAGTTTCCCGACCACGGTCCCTTCGACCAGCGCCTGGGCTATACCGTGCTGCCCGAAATCGAGGCTCGCCTGCTTTCCCGCGGTTACGAGATCGCCGAGCAGGCCAGCTTCTCGCCTGCCCTGCTCGACTACACCCGCCGCGGCTTCTTCCCGCCCTATGCGGAAAAGACCCAGGCCGGGCTGCACATCGAGGAGTGCCGGGGCGACTCCCTTTACCGGTTCCGGCATCCCCAGCGCCACTACCCCAGTTTCGACGCCATCCCGCCGCTCGTGCTGCAGACCTTGCTGTTCATCGAGAACCGCCAGTTGCTCGACGAGAGCACGCCCTACGCCAACCCCGCCGTCGATTGGCCGCGCTTCACCAAGGCGGCGCTGTCCCAGGTGGGCAAGGCCCTGGACCTTCCCGGACAGGCGGCCGGCGGCAGCACGCTGGCCACGCAGCTCGAGAAGTATCGCCACTCTCCCCGAGGCCTGACCGATTCATCGCGGGAGAAGCTGCGCCAGATGGTCTCCGCCAGCGTGCGCAGCTACCAGCATGGTCCCCAGACCCTCACCGCACGGCAGGACGTGGCGCTCGACTATCTCAACACCGTGCCGCTGTCGGCCGCCCCCGGCTACGGCGAGGTGCATGGCATCGGCGACGGCCTGTGGGCCTGGTTCGGCACCGATTTCGATACCTTCAACCGGCGCCTTGCCAGCGGCTTCGACGAGGTCGACGGCCACGCGGAACAGGGCCTGGCCCTGCGCCAGGTCGTGGCGCTGATGATCGCCCAGCGGCGGCCCTCCTGGTACCTGTCCGGCGGTCGCCACCGACTGGAGGAACTGACCGACAGCTATCTGCGCCTGTTGCGGCAGGAAGGCGTGGTGACGGAGCCCTTGGCCCAGGCGGCGCTGGCGCAGCGCCTGACCTTCCGCGATAGCGGCGAGGCGCCGTTCGACCTGCGCATCGAGCCTGACAAGGGCATCCAGGTGGCCCGGCAGCGCCTCGGCGGCATGCTGGGCATGTCGCTGTACGACCTGGACCGGCTCGACCTCAGCGCGCGCACCACGCTCGACGCCAGCCTGCAACGCGAGGTCAGCGGCTATCTGCGTCGCCTGGCGGACCCCGCGTTCGCCGGCGAGGTCGGCCTGCTGGGGGAGCGCCTGCTCTCGGCCGATCGAACCCAGGACGTGAGCTACAGCTTCACCCTGTTCGAGCGCGGCGAAGACGGCTTCCTGGTGCGTGTGCAGACCGACAATACCGACCAGCCCTTCGACGTCAATTCGGGCAGCAAGCTCGAACTCGGCTCCACCGCCAAGCTGAGGGTGCTGGCCACCTACCTGGAAGTGATCGCCGAGCTGCATGCCCGCCATGCGGGAACAAGCCCCGAGGCGCTGCGCGCGATCGAGACCGACCGCCATGACTTCCTCAGCCGCTGGGTGCTGGACCGGCTCATCGAGACCCCCGGGCTGGCACTCGACGAGCTGCTGGCCATGGCCATGGAGCGGCGTTACTCGGCGAGCCCGGCGGAAACCTTCTTCACCGGCGGCGGCCAGCATACGTTCGGCAATTTCCGCCGCGAGGACAACGGGCGCAACCCGACCCTCACCGAAGCCATGCGCGAGTCGCTCAACCTGCCCTTCATCCGCCTGATGCGGGACCTGGTGCGCTACAGCACGCACCTCAACGAGCACCGCAGCCAGTTGCTGGAAGACGACGGCGACCCCCGTCGCCTGGAGTACCTGCGCCTGTTCGCCGACCGTGAAGGGCGCACCTTCCTGCAACGCTTCTGGCACAAGTACCGCGACCTGGGGAACGACCAGCGCCTCGCCGCCTTCCTCGGGGGGCTCCAGGCCTCCGCGCCACGCCTTGCCGCGGTGCACCGCTACCTGTTTCCCGAAGCCGGCCAGGACGATCTCGCCGCCTTCCTCGACGCCTGGCTACCCGGCACCAGCCGCCTCGACGAGGGCGAGATTGCCACGCTCCATGAACGCTACGCGCCCGGCAACTACTCGCTCACCGACCAGGGCTACGTGGCTCGCGTCCATCCGCTGGAGCTGTGGCTGCTGGGCTACCTGCTCGACTACCCGGACGCCAGCTTCGCCGAGGCGGCCGCCGCCAGCGTCGACGAGCGCCAGGAGGTCTACGGCTGGCTGTTCCGTACGCGACACCGCAGCGCCCGCGACGTGCGCATCCGCACCATGCTCGAAGTCGAGGCGTTCCTCGACATACACGAGCGCTGGCAGCGCCTGGGCTACCCGTTCGAGCACCTGGTACCCTCGCTGGCCACCGCCGTGGGCTCGTCGGGGGATCGCCCGGCGGCGCTGGCCGAACTCATGGGAATCATCCTCAACGATGGCGTGAGGCAGCCTACCCTGCGCATCGACGAACTGCACTTCGCCGCCGGCACGCCCTACGAGACCCGCTTCCTGCCGGCTCCAGGGCGAGCCGAACGCGTCATGGCCCCCGAAGTGGCGGCCGTGCTGCGTGCGACGCTGGCGCAGGTCGTCGAGGGCGGCACCGCCAGACGCCTGCACGGCAGCTTCACGCTGGAGGACGGCACCCCGCTGGTGCTGGGCGGCAAGACCGGCACCGGCAACAACCGCTTCGAAACGGTGGGCCGCGGCGGCCAGGTCATCAGCTCCACCGCGCGCAACCGCACCGCCACCTTCGTCTTCTATCTCGGCGACAACCACTTCGGCACCCTCACCGCCTACGTCGCGGGCAGTGCCTCGGACGATTTCCGCTTCACCTCGGCCCTGCCGGTTCAGGTGCTCAAGGGCATGGAACCGATCCTGCGTCCCTACCTGGAATCCGGGGCAGGCGGCTGCCAGGCCAAGCCCCGCGAGGAGTACCATTTCGCCGACGACGGCGAAGCGGAACCGCTGCCCGCCGAGGCCGACGAAGACACGCCCCCGTCGCCGGATCTCGCCTTGCGCTAATGGGTGAGCCGCCGAGCCCAATGTCACGGCGACGGCCTGCCCGCCGCCTCAGAACAGGCCCATCTGGCGGTCGATGAGGCTCAAGAAGTCGTCGCCCCGGAAGGGCAGGATGGCGTCGGCCACCGGCTGCAGCTGACGGCTGAGATAGTGCTGGTAGTCGATGGCGGAGCGCCGAGCCTCGAGCGGCTCCGGCCCCGCCACGGTGATGACGTAGCGAATCCAGCCGCCGTGCTGGTACTGCCGAGGGCGCCCCAGGCGGTAGTTGAGCTCGTCGGCCATGCGTGCGGCGCGCACGTGGGGCGGCACGTTGCGACGGTATTCGTCGAGCCGGCGACGCAGGCGACGGCGGTAGACCAGCCGTTCGTCGAACTCCCCGGCCAGCGTGCGCTTCACGTAGTCGCGCACATAGTCGCGATGGGGTTCGCCGACGAAGATGCGCCGGTACAGCTCCTGCTGGAACGTCTTGGCCAGCGGTGTCCAGTCGGCGCGCACCGTCTCCAGTCCCTTGAACACGACGTGATCGGCACCCGCCGCATCACGCACCAGCCCCGCATAGCGCTTCTTGCTGCCCTCCTCCGCGCCGCGGATGGTGGGCATCAGGAAGCGTCGATAGTGGGTCTCGAACTGGAGTTCCAGCGCGCTGGCAAGGCCGTGTTCCGTTTCGAGATGCTGCGTCCACCAGCGGTTGACCCGCGCTGCCAGGCGCTGCCCGATCGCCCGGGCCTCTGCCTCCTCATGGGCACTCCCCAGCCAGACGAAGGTGGAGTCGGTATCGCCGTAGATCACCCGGTAGCCCTCGGCCTCGATCAGCTCCCGGGTACGGCGCATGATCTCGTGGCCGCGCAGGGTGATCGACGAGGCCAGCCGCGGGTCGAAGAAACGGCAGCCTCGCGAGCCGAGCACGCCGTAGAAGGCGTTCATGATGATCTTGAGGGCCTGGGAGAGAGGCGCATTGCCCTCGCGCTTGGCCGCCTCGCGCCCCTGCCATACCCGCGCCACCATCTCGGGCAGCGCATGCCGCGTGCGCGAGAAGCGGGCCCCGCGGAAACCGGGCACCGTCTCGGACTCGGGCGCCTCCAGCCCCACCACCAGGCCGACCGGGTCGATCAGGAAGGTGCGGATGATCGAGGGGTAGAGGCTCTTGTAGTCCAGCACCAGCACCGAATCGTAGAGCCCCGGCCGCGAGTCCATGACGAAGCCGCCGGGGCTGTCCTGTCCAGCCTCGCGGCCGAGAGGCAGATTGGGCGCCACGAAGCCCAGCCGGTGCATGCGCGGCAGATAGAGGTGCGAGAAGGCCGCCACCGAGCCACCGCTGCGATCGGCCGGCAGCCCGGTGATGCTGGCCCGTTCGAGCAGGAAGTCGATGAGCTCGGTCCGCGCGAAGATGCGCGTCACCAGCTCGCAATCCTTGAGGTTGTAGCGCGCCAGCGCCGGCTTGTCCTCGGCGAACATGCGGTCGATCTCGTCCATGCGCTGGTAGGGATTGTCGATCGCCTTGCCCTCGCCGAGCAGCTCCTGGGCGACGTTCTCCAGGCTGAACGAGGCGAAACGCCAGGTCGCCTGGCGCAGCGCCTCGATGCCGTCGACAATCAGCCGCCCGGCGGCGGCGGCAAAGAAGTGGTGGGGGTTGCTGCCATGGGCGCGCCAGCCGAGGACTTCGCCATCGCGCCCGAGCCGCAGCGGCACCCCGAGTCGCTCGGCGTGCCGCTGCAGGATGCGCAGGTCGAACTGCACCAGGTTCCAGCCGATGATCGCATCCGGGTCGTGCCGGGCCATCCAGCCGTTGAGGCGCTCCAGCAACGCCGCGCGGCTATCGCAGTAGGTCAGCGTGAAGTCGCGCTGGCGTTCGGCCTCGCCGTCCTGCCCGTTGGCGGGCCCCAGCATGTAGACCTGGCGCTCGCCGCAACCCTCGAGGGCAATGGAGTAGAGCTCGCCGCTGGCGTTCGTCTCGATATCCAGCGAGGCCAGTGCGAGGCGGGGGCGGTATTGTGCTGCTGGCCTGAGCTGGGCTTCGCTCAGCGTGCCGTCGGTATCCCCCCTTCCCGAGAACCACACCGGCGCGGTGATGAAGCGCTCCATCAGGTAGCGTTCCGGCGGTCGCACGTCGGCTTCGTAGACCTCGATGCCGGCCTCGCCCAGGCGCCTGGCGAGGTGCATCAACTGGCGATGCTGGCGACAGTACAGGCCGAACACGGGCCGCTGCCGGAAGTCGCACAGCTCCAGCGGGCGCAGCTCGACGTCGCGCTCGCCGCGCAGCAGAGCCTCGGCCCGGTCGCGCTGCTCGGCGGGCACGAAGGCCACTGAGGGCTGCACCGGGAGGCGCACGTGGCGTGGCCCGGCGTCGGTGGCCAGCCACAACGAGACCTCGGTGCCGGCGGCCGACTCCCGCCAGTGCCGGGTCAGCACGAACCCCTGCTGTTCCACCGTCGCCTCTCGCCCGCCGTCATGCCTGTCATTCTACCCAGCGGGCCAAGGGTTGTCGCCGACCGTCGCCGTGCCGGGCTCCGTTGCCGCCATGCGGCTGACGCGGCGCCCTGACGAAACCGGCCCATGCCGAGGCATGGGCCGGTAATGCCGTTGCTTCACCCTGGCAGGGGTCAATCACACGGGACGACGGCCCGCTGCGTATCCTTGGCCCAGAGGGTCTGGCCGTCCGGCGTGGTGCCGTGGGAATTCCAGGTCTCGGTGACCTCGACGCAGTAGGAGCCGAGATCCTCGACGGTCTTCTCGGGGTTGGCCGGCTGCTCATCGCTGATGCGCATGATGTCAGGGTTTTCGCTGGTATAGCGCGGCGCCAGGGCGTTGCTGCTACAGCCCGCCAGCAGGGCGGCAATCAGCAGCAGGGGCAGGGTGAGTCGCAGTTTCATCGTATCATCCTCACGAAGGGATCAGTCATTCGTTCGTTTTTTGGATGATGCGTAACGGGCTATGCGTGAGTCCTGTCGCCGCGGTCCATCCGTTTGACCTATCGACGACGGATGCAGGCATTTTACCCCAACCCTCGTGCTGGGCGCCAACCCAAACCCGCGGCAGATGCAGTGGAAGGGGAAGACAGATACAATCGAGGGTCTGTTTTTCCTGGGAATATCAGAGCCGATATGTCGAACAACGCAAGCGCCCCGCGCAAGATCCTGGTCACCAGTGCCCTGCCCTACGCCAACGGCTCGATTCACCTTGGCCACCTGCTGGAGTACATCCAGACCGATATCTGGGTGCGCTTCCAGAAGAGCCGCGGCCATGAGTGCCACTACGTGTGCGCCGACGACGCCCACGGCACCGCGATCATGCTGCGCGCGGAGCAGGAGGGCATCTCCTCGGAAGCCCTGATCGAGCGCGTCTCCAGGGAGCACCAGGCCGACTTCGCCACCTTCGGGGTCGCCTTCGACAACTATCACTCGACCCATTCCGAGGAAAACCGCCACTTCAGCGAGCTCATCTACACTCGCCTGCGCGACCGCGGCCATATCGCCACCCGCGACATCGAGCAGATGTACGACCCGGTCAAGGGGCTGTTCCTGGCCGACCGTTTCATCAAGGGCACCTGCCCCAAGTGCCGAACCGCCGACCAGTACGGCGACAACTGCGAGGCCTGCGGCGCGACCTACACCCCGGCGGAGCTGATCGACCCCGTCTCGGCCATTTCCGGCGCCACGCCCGAGGTTCGCAGCTCCACCCACTACTTCTTCAAGCTTCCGGATTTCGCCGATTTCCTCAAGCGCTGGACCCGAGGCGGCCACGTGCAGACCCAGATCGGCAACAAGCTGCAGGAGTGGTTCGAGTCCGGCCTCAACGAGTGGGACATCTCCCGCGACGCGCCCTATTTCGGCTTCGAGATCCCCGACGCCCCGGGCAAGTACTTCTATGTCTGGCTGGACGCGCCGATCGGCTACCTGGCCAGCTTCAAGAACCTGTGCGACAAGACCGGGATCGACTTCGACAGCTACTGGAAAAAGGACTCCGAGGCCGAGGTCTACCACTTCATCGGCAAGGACATCGTCTACTTCCATGCGCTGTTCTGGCCGGCCATGCTGCACGGCGCCGAGTTCCGCACGCCCACGGCGGTGAACTGCCACGGTTTCGTCACCGTCAACGGCGCCAAGATGTCGAAGTCGCGCGGCACCTTCATCAAGGCGGCGACCTACGCCGAGCACTTGAATCCCGAATACCTGCGCTACTACTTTGCCGCCAAGCTCACCTCACGGGTCGACGATCTCGATCTCAACCTCGAGGACTTCGCCGCCCGGGTGAATGCCGACCTCGTCGGCAAGGTGGTCAACATCGCCAGCCGCTGCGCCGGCTTCGTCAAGAAGCTGGGCGACGGCCGGCTCTCGAGCCACTGTGCCGAGCCGGAGCTGGTCGCTCGCTTCATCGCCGCGGGCGACGGCATCGCCGAGGACTTCGAAACCCGCGAGTTCGGCCGCGCCGTGCGCAAGATCATGGAGCTGGCCGACGAAGCCAATACCTACATCGCCGACAAGGAGCCGTGGGTCCTGGCCAAGCAGGAGGGCCGCGAGCAGGAGGTGCTGGAGATCTGCTCGGCGGGCATCAACCTGTTTCGCCAGTTGATGGTCTATCTGGCGCCGGTGGTGCCGGCCATGGCCGAGCAGGCACGCGAATTCCTGAAGCTGGACACGCTCGACTGGGCGAGCCGCCACGAGGTGCTGCTCGGCCACGAGGTCGCCAAGTTCAAGCCGCTGATGACCCGCGTCGAACGGGAGAAGATCGATGCCATGATGGCAGCATCGAAGGAGGACCTGGTGGAAGAACAGAAGCTGAAAGAGAGCGCCAAGGGGCCGCTGGCCGACGCCCCCATCGGCGGCGAGATCGCCTTCGACGATTTCGCCAAGGTCGACCTGCGCATCGCGCGCATCGCCAAGGCCGAGTACGTCGAGGGCGCCGACAAGCTGCTGCAGCTTACCCTCGACCTGGGCGGAGAGACGCGCAATGTCTTCGCCGGCATACGCTCGGCCTATGCCCCCGAGGCGCTGGAGGGCCGCCTGACCGTGATGGTCGCCAACCTGGCACCACGCAAGATGCGCTTCGGCGTCTCGGAAGGCATGGTGCTCGCGGCGGGAGACGACGATGGCATCTATCTGCTGTCGCCGGATTCCGGCGCCGAACCCGGCCAGCGGGTAAGATGAACGGTAGCGCCAGGAAAAGCGCGGCCCAGGCCGCGCTTTTCTTTGCCAAATGAGCAAAAGACGCCAATCATTGGGGCAACGTGGGCCGAACGTGGCACTTTGCGACGACAAAACTGAGTTTTACTAAAGTTTTGTAATCCCAAGCCGATAGACCTTGTAAGCCATCACCTACACCGGTGCCGAACCTGACACCTGGGGGGGCGGCATGAACACAGGCGTGCCTCATGACGACAGTACTCACTTCGCTGCGTAACCGTTTCCTGCTGTCGTTGTGTGGCGTGCTGTGCCTGGCCCTGCTGGCCCTGATCCTGATCGCGCGCTACCAGATCATGCCGATCCTGCTGGAAGACGAGGAAACCTTCGCCAGCACCGAACTCGACCGGGCCGAGCGCGCCCTGGGCAGCGAACTCAAGCACATGCGCCGCCTGGTGGAAGACTGGGCCTACTGGGACGACTCCCACGACTTCGTCAGCGGGAAGCGGCCCGAGTACGTCGACTCGAACCTCTACGAGGACACCCTCGAAACGCTCGATCTCGAGATGATGCTCTTTCTCGACGCAAACAACGAAGCCTACTGGGTGGTCGGCTACGACGAGGATGGAGCATTCACCTCCTGTCCCGGCATCCGCCCCCCCTGCGACTGGGCCGCCCCGGCCGTGGCCTTCCTCGCCCGCCATATCGAGCAGAAATCGGACGATGACACCGACACCTGGCTGCTGTCACGGTCAGCACTCGCCATGGCGGCCCTGTCGCCGATCCACCAGAGTCAGGAAGCGTCGCCATCGGCCGGCTGGCTCGCCGTGGTACGCCCGCTCGACGAGCCCTGGATCGCGCAGCTGCGCGATACCACCGGCATCTCGCTGGAGCTGAGCCCCGTGGCCCAGCAGGAGGGCCCGATACAGCACCTGGAGCGCGTCTCGCCGACGCACATGGCGGCGCAGCGCCTCATTCCGGCTCTGCCATCGGGCCGCGCCGTGCGCATCGACGCCCTGCTTCCCCGTCAGCGTTACCAGGCCAGCCTGGAAACCTTCCGCTTCGCCCTCTACTGGACCGGGGGCGTGCTGATCGTCACTCTGCTGATCGTGCTGTGGCTGCTCGAACGCATGGTGCTGTCTCCCCTGCGCCAGTTCACCCACTACACCCAGCGTGTCCACCGGGAGGTCGTACTCCCGGCCATGCCCCACAGTCTCGCGGCTCGCCACGACGAGATCGGCACCCTGGCGCGGGAATTCCGCCACCTGCTCGACCATCAGCGCAAGCAATCCGAACAGCTGCTGGAGCTGAGCCAGCATGACCCCCTGACGGGCGTGGCCAACCGCCGGCTGTTCGACGAGCGCTTCGCCGAGGCGCTGAGCCTGCGCAACGCCCGCCATCGCACCTCGGCCATGATGATCGATATCGACCATTTCAAGCTGTACAACGATCATTACGGCCACCAGGCCGGCGACATCTGCCTGATGACCCTGGCGCAGTGCATGGAAGATTGCCTCAAGCCCCATGGGTTCCTCGTGGCCCGCACCGGCGGCGAGGAATTCAGCGTCCTGCTTCCCGGTACCTCGCTCGATATCGCGCTTGCCCACGCCCGCGAGCTGCTGAAAGCCATCAATGCACTGGAGATGCCGCACGAAGTCTCCCCCACCAGCGCCAACGTGACCGTCAGCATTGGCGTCGCCGCCCACCAAGCGGACATGACGACCCCGTCCGACATCATGCGCGCCGCCGACCAGGCCATGTACCAGGCCAAGACCGGCGGGCGCAACCGGGTCGAAGCCTATCGCACCGGCGACCAGCTCAGCCCTGTCGAACGCTAGCAGCCGAGCGCCTGCCCGGGCGGTATGCCCATGGCGGGCCGCCGCGTATAATGGCCGACCGTCAGCCTGTGCTGACACCTCACCTGCGCCCCATCAGGAGACGACGTGACGGGCCACAGCACCTTGATCGACGCCATCGACGCGCTGCTGCCGCAGACCCAGTGCGGCAAGTGCGGCCATCCGGGCTGCCGCCCCTACGCCGAGGCGATCGCCGCCGGCGAGCCGATCAACCGCTGCCCTCCCGGTGGCGAGGAGACCGTCCAGCGCCTGGCCGAGCTGACCGCTCGCCCGCCTCTGCCCCTCGAAGCGCCGGCCCAGTCGCCGCTGGCAGCCGTCATCCGCGAGGCGGAGTGCATCGGCTGTACCAAGTGCATCCAGGCGTGCCCGGTCGACGCCATCCTGGGCGCCAGCAAGCGCATGCACAGCGTGATCACCGCCGAGTGCACCGGTTGCGAGCTGTGCGTGGCACCCTGCCCCGTCGACTGCATCGACCTGGTAGCACACCCCGAGTGGCAGGCCGCCGGCGATGAGGCCGAGCGCCAGGCGTACCTGGCGCGGCGGGCAGAGCTGGGGCGACGGCGCTATCAGGCACGCCAGCAGCGCCTGGCCCGCCAGGAGCGGGAGAAACGCCTGGAGCGGCAGCGCCGCCTGATTCGCCAGGGAACGCACGGTTCGCGCAGCGGCCCCGCCCCGCAGCAGCGCCAGCGCCAGCTGGCCGTGAAGGCGGCCGAACAGGCGGTACGCAGGGCTCGTCAGCAGTTCGAAAGCGCCCAGCGGCGCCACGACGACGAGGCCTGCCGCCAGGCCGAGGCACAGCTCGAGCGCGCCACCGCCATGCTCGTGGAAGCGCGTGCGGCCCTGGCCCCCGAATCGCAGTGAGCGAGCCATCGCAACGAGACCCCCGCATGAATGCCCAGAAACGCTACGAGATCTTCGCCCGCCTGCGCGCGCACAACCCCGAACCCACCACGGAACTGAACTGGAGCACGCCGTTCGAGCTGCTCACCGCGGTACTGCTCTCCGCCCAGGCCACCGACGTGGGGGTCAACAAGGCCACCGCCCGCCTGTTCCCGGTGGCCAACACCCCGCAGGCGATCCTCGACCTCGGCCTCGAGGCGCTCAAGGAGCACATCAAGACCATCGGGCTCTACAACACCAAGGCCGAGAACCTGATGAAGACCTGCCGCCTGCTGGTCGAAAAGCATGGCGGCGAAGTGCCGCGCACCCGCGCCGAGCTCGAGGCACTGCCGGGGGTGGGGCGCAAGACCGCCAACGTGATCCTGAACACTGCCTTCGGCGAGCCCACCATCGCCGTGGATACGCACATCTTCCGCGTCGCCAACCGCACCCGTCTCGCCCCCGGCAAGAACGTCGACGAGGTCGAGCAGAAACTGCTGCGCCACGTGCCCAGGGAGTTTCGCCGCGATGCGCACCACTGGCTGATCCTGCACGGCCGCTACACCTGCGTGGCGCGGCGGCCGCGCTGCGGCAGCTGCGTGATCGAGGACCTCTGCGAATACAAGGAGAAGGTCGACCCGGCGTGAACTCAACGCCTGAGACTAATGAAGGCTTTGCATGAATCGGCACAGTCAGGGAGGATAACGCAACAACACATCACAACAACAACCGAGTCGCACCATGCCACTGCACGACCGCCCCATCGGTGAGCGTATCGAAGCGCTGCTGGCGCTTTCGCGCGAGCACGCCGACACCTTCTGCAGCCCTTCTGCCTGGCTGGCTAGAGAGCGCTACCTGGCCAACCATCCCACGCGGATCCTGGCCATGAAGTGCATGGATGGGCGCATCCACCTGCCCCACGCCACCCGCACGCCGCTAGGGATCATCACCCCGTTCCGTAACCTGGGCGGGATCTTTCACCTGGGCTGGCCCTACCTCGGCGAGATGCTCACCGACGCCGTCAATGACGCCGTTCGAGCGGGCAGCGGCGTGCTGCTGATCATCAGCTACCACTTCTCGCGCGGCGAGCGCACGCGCGGCTGCGCCGGCTTCGCCTGCGATGCCGGCGCCGCCCTCGCCCATGCCCACCAGATCCGCCGCCAGGCCGAACGCATCTTCGGCCGCGACCACCGGCACGTCTACCCGCTGGTGTGCGGCTTCGAGACCGACACCGATGCGCTCATCGTCCATGGCGACGACGGCGCGACCCTCGACCTCAGCGGACTCACGCCAGCCGCGGAAGGCGATCTCGAGCGCCGCCTCGCCGGCCTGTGCCCCGCCATGCCCGCCGACATTCGCCGCGACCTGCTGCCGCTGCTGAAAGGCAACCTGCAGCATGTCGACGCGCTGCGCGGCACCGCCCGCGAGCTCGACATCGAGCATCGCGAGTGGGTGATCTGCGTCGGGCGGGGCTTCGATTTCCTCCATCTGCCCAACACCGCGCTGATCGTCGGCCCCTACAGCCCCGACCTCTCCGAACCCATCGGCACCGCGGCGGCGATCATCGAGGCCAACATGCAGGCCGGCCGCATCCCCGACGACGGCTTCCTGCTGCTGGCCTCGACCCCCTACGAAACGGTCGGCGTGGACCGCGCCCGCGCCGAGCTGAAGTCGTGCTTCCTCGCCGAGTTCGCCGCCCAGGTCATCGCCCGGGAGCACCCCGGCCTGGCGCATCGCATGACCTCGCGAACCGCCGTCGTGCACTGGCCCAGCCGCAGGCTGGAACTCGTCGAACACGCTTGACCGGAAGGCAATGATGACGCTGCTCAAGATCTTGCTGCTACCGCCCACGCTCAACGTGCTGCTGGTGCTGCTAGGCCTGCTGCTCAGCCCCAGGCGCTTTCTCGGCGCCCTGCTGATCATGCTGGGCCTGTTCGGCCTGCTGCTGCTCGCCACGCCGATGGCCAGCCATGCGCTGCGCCAGGGGCTGGAGCCCTACCCCGTTCCGGCTCGAGCCCAGCTGGAAAGCGCCGAGGCGATCGTCGTCCTCGGTGGCGGTCGCGACTACCGTGCTCCGGAATTCGGCTGGGGCGATGCGCCGGCGAATCCCACCTGGCGCCGGCTGGCCTACGCCACCCACCTGCATCGCCAGACCGAACTGCCGATCCTGGTCAGCGGCGGCCGCGTCCATGACGAGGAGTTTGCCGAGGCGAGCCTGATGGCCGCCGCGCTGCGCGACGTCTTCGACGTGCCGGCGCGCTGGCTGGAGGGCGAGAGCCGCAGCACCGCCGAGAATGCCCGCTTCAGCGCCGAGATGCTGCGCGCCGAGGGCATCGAACGCGTCGCCGTGGTGTCCCAGGCCTGGCACCTGCCGCGGGCCGTGGCGGAGTTCGAGTCCCGCGGCCTGGCCGTCATACCCGCCCCCACCGAGTTCACCAGCCCGCCGCCCGAGGGGCTCGCGGCCTGGCTGCCGCGAGCCTACCACCTCAACCAGAGTACGCGCGCCTTGCACGAATGGCTGGGACGAGCCGCGCATCGGCTGCGCGGGCTGCTGCCCTAGAAGCCGACGCCCTCCAGTCGCGTCGCCAGCTCCTCCAACGCCGGGATGCCCTGGACGTCGCTCGGCAGCAGCGGCAGTCGCGGCCGCGGCAGGTGCGCGAGCTGCTCGTCGATGCGCATCAGGTAGCTGGCCTCCTGCTCACGCCGGGCACGCAGGAACTCCCCGTCGGCAGCGTCGGGGATCACCCGGTTGACCACGACGCCGGCCACCGGGACCTTGACCGCCTCGAGCGCCTGCACGGCACGCACGGTCTCGAGGATCGGCAACCGCTCGGGGGTCATCACGAACAGGAAGCCGGTTCCCTCGACATCCTCGATGCGGCGCCGGGCACGGTGGAACAGGCGCCGCCGCTCGATCAGGGTACGTGCCACGTCGCGGGTGCGCTCGTCGAGATCGCTCAGTGCGTCCTCCTGGGGATCGTCGAACGGCGTGGCGACGTCGCGCCCGCGCCTGGGCGTCAGGTGGGAAAGCACCTTGCCCAGCTCCTCGGACCTGCGGTTGTGCGCCAGCAGGCCGTCGGTCCAGGCCGCCATGGCTTCGGGCAGGGTCAGCAGGCGCAGGGTGTGCCCGGTAGGCGCAGTATCGAAGATCACCAGGTCGTAGGGTGCGGCATCGTCGGTGACGATACGCGACAACCGCTCCAGCAGCGCGGCTTCCTGGGTGCCCGGCGACTGTCGCGTCAGGTGCATCTGACGCTCCAGCTCGGCCATCATCTGCGGCGCAGCGTAGCGGCGCATCTGTTCGGTGACCCGCGCCAGGTGGGCCTCTACCTCGGCGTCCGGATCGATTTCCATGGCATCCAGGTTGGGCAGCAGGCGACGTGGCGCATCGCCCAGCTCGCGGTCGAACACGTCGCCCAGGCTGTGGGCCGGGTCGGTGGAGACCACCAGCACACGCCGCTCGCGACGCGCGGCGAGCACCGCCAGCGAGGCGGCCACGGTGGTCTTGCCCACCCCACCCTTGCCGCCCACCCAGAGCAGGCGTTTGTCGAGTAACTCTCTCATGTTCACACCCTACGAAGCATGGTGGCTACGCGGCTAATCCGGCGACTAGCAACACCTGAAATGATCCAGCGGCGAGTGCTCCATGCCCATGCGCCGGTGCCACTCGTGGAAGCGTTCCAGCAGCAGCGGCTGCAGCTCCAGCGTGTAGTAGGCGGCGGGGTTGGGCACGCCCATCATCTCGGCAAACACCAGCAGCATGAACAGGTCGTCCTCGTCCCGCCGCGCACGGGCGATGGCGCCGCGATAGCGGGCGGAGTAGACCTCCTCGGCGAAGAAACGGGCCTGGCTCAGCCAGGCCCGAATCCGTTCGAGACGAGGATCATGCGGGCCACGATCGTCGCTCATCACGACCTCCTCCGGTCACTCCTGCCTGGCCACCTCCGCCCGGGAGCGCTTCAGCGCCGAGGCGCACTCCATCGCCACCAAGATCGCGGCGATCAGCACCACGATATCGAGGAACAGCAGGAAATAGTTGCCATCGTTGAAGAAGGTGCGCAGCTGGATGAGCAGCGCGGCGATGGTCATCACCAGCAAAAAGCACAGCGGCGCCAGGGTGTACCACATCGGCCGGCGCAGGCGCACCAGCATGACCGTGACGACCAGCAGCGTGAGGCCCGCCAGCAGCTGGTTGGTGGTGCCGAACAGCGGCCATATGATCATGCCACCGGTACCGTCCGCACCGCCCGCGCCGAAGGCGAGCAGCAGGCAGCTGCCCACGGCCAGCAGGGTAGCGGGCACGTTCTTGTTCATCCACTGAATGCCATAGATCTCGCCCCACTCCTGGAAGATGTAGCGCTGCAGGCGCAGGCCGGTGTCCATGGTGGTGCCGGCAAAGAGCGCCGCCATCACCGTCAGCATGGTCGCCGCCGTGGCTTCGGGCAGCCCCAGGCCGTTGTGGATCATGTAGGCACCGCCCTCGACGAAGGCGTTGACGCCGCCGGCACCGAACGCCGTGTAGACCGCCTGCCAGTCGGCGAAGGAGGCGAAACCGGCGGTGGCGGCCAGAATCGCGGCCAGCGCCAGCATGCCCTCGCCCACCGCGCCGAAGTAGCCGACGAAGCGGGCGTCGGTCTCCTTGTTCAGCTGCTTGGAGGTGGTGCCGGAAGAGACCAGGCCATGGAAGCCGGAGATCGCCCCGCAGGCGATGGTGACGAACAGCAGCGGCAGCATCGACGGGGTATTCGCCGGCAGGTCACCGTTGATCATCGGCGCCACCACGCTGGGGTTGAGCAGCACGATGGCGCCATAGAGCACGATCAGGCCGATGAACAGCTGCAACCCGTTGATGTAGTCGCGCGGCTGCAGCAGCACCCACACCGGCAGCATCGAGGCGATGGCGGCGTAGGCGAACAGGATCAGGATCCACACCGCATTGCCGGACAGGGCGCCCACCTCGGCAGGCATCTGGATCGGCACCGAGGGGCCAATGAAGATCAGCGCGTAGAGGGCGATCACGCCGAGCAACGACACCATCCCCAGGCTCAGCACGCGACGGTAGATCAGCTGACCGATGATCAGCGCCACCAGGATGGCGCCCCATACCGGCACCACCGCACTGGAGAAATTCATCATCAGCCCCGCGATCACCACGGCAAACACCGCGTTGACCATCAGCAGCACCAGGAAGATGACGATCATGAAGATACTGCGCGCACGGGCGCCGACGACGTCGCCGGTCAGGGCCCCGACCGACCTGGCCTTGTTGCGCACGCTGGCCCAGATCGCGCCGGAGTCGTGCACGCCGGCGAAGAACACGGTGCCGAGCACGACCCACAGGAAGGCCGGGAGCCAGCCCCAGATGACCGCGATGGCAGGCCCGACGATGGGCGCGGCGCCCGCCACCGAGGTGAAATGATGCCCCCAGAGGACATAGCGGTTGGTCGGCACGAAGTCGACCCCGTCCTCGAATTCGTGGGCGGGCGTCTTGAAGTCGGGATCGAGGCGGTAGATCCTGGCGGCAATGAATCGCGAGTAGATGAAGTACCCCGCGGCCATCCCCGCAAGACCTAGAACCAGCAGGACGATAGCACTCATTCTGGTCAGCTCCTTTTTGAGGAAGGTTCCTTTTCGTTCTTTTCGCTCCGCCTGTTGGGCGAGGCGTCAGCGATGGGGCAGTGCGCCTGGCGCTGCCCGGCAAGGATGCGCAGTGTGACCTGACAAGTCCACTTTTCGGCCTGACCCGGCCAGCCTTTTACCCCTAAAGTCGTAGACTGAACCTGAAATACCGGCGAGCGAGGCCCAGCCACGGTATTCACCACCCTACGCCTGCCGCGGGGCTTGATCCAAGGTCTTACAGCCCCGGGAAAAAGCCCGCGCTACCCTGCCGGAAAGAAGCCAGCCTCCTGACGACGAGACTTCCCATGCAAGAGATCCTGCTGCAACTCGCCATGGCCGGCGCTTTCGGTGCCTTCGTCGGCTTGCTGTTCCGCGTCACCCGCCCGCCGGGCCAGGCGCGCGCCTTCACCTTCAGCCTGGTGGGCCTGGCCGCGGGCGTTACCGCCTACCTGATCTACCATGTGCTGACCCGCACCACCGGCGCCCCGGCCTGGCTGCTGCCGTTGCTGGTACTGCTTCAGGTATGGCTGTGGCTCGGCCCGCTGGGGCCCAAGTCGCGGCGCCTCGAGAACAACGGCGACGAACCGCACTGAACGCCAACCGTTCCCGCCTCGGCCACCCGGCGCGTCGGGCGCCTTGTGCCAAGGTCGCCTTTGCTGCTCCCTTCGCGCGCACTAGACTGACAATCAACAAGATACAACGACGCTCAAGGAGTCATGCATGGCCAAGGTGCTGGTGGTGGACGATGAACCCAACATCGTCCTGTCGCTGGAGTTCCTGATGCAGCAGGCCGGGTTCGAGGTGGAGACGGCCGAGGATGGCGAAGGCGCCCTGGCCAAGGTCGAGCAGACCGCTCCCGACCTCATCCTGCTCGACATCAGCCTGCCCGGCATCAGCGGCTTCGATGTGCTCGAACAGCTGCGCCAGGATCCCCGTCACGCCCGGTTGCCCATCATCATGCTCACCGCCCACGGCCGCGAGGTGGAGCGCGAGAAGGGCCTCGCCCTGGGCGCCGACGACTACGTGACCAAGCCCTTCTCGACCCAGGCGCTGGTCGAGAAGGTCAAGGCCCTGCTGGCCGAGGACGCCTGATGAGAGGGGGCAAGCTGCCCAAGCGCCAGCGCCTGATCGGCCTGTGGCTGCTGCTCAGCGGCGTCAGCCTGCTGGGCGGCGCCCTCTTCGCGGCCTGGCTCGACAGCCTGTTCCAGCCCCAGGGGCTCGCCCGCCTCGTGCTGTGGCTCGGCTGCTTCTCGGGCGGCGTCACCATCTTCCTGGTCGGCCTGCTGCTCGAACGCATGCTGTTCACCCCGCTGCGCCACCTGCAGGTGCAGCTGGCGCGCCTGGTGGCCAACCCGGATGCCCGCGACGACTATCCCCCCGAGGGCTGGCTGCGCGGCCTGGGCCCGGACCTGGTGCGGATGCGCGAGGCCTGGCGCAGCGACCGTCAACGCCTGGCCACGGCCCACGCCGAAGGAGCGCGCAGCGCGGCCCGCATCCGCCAGGAGCTCGAGACGCTGCTGCAGGTGCTCGACACGCCACTGCTGCTGTGCGACCACCATCGTCGGGTTTTGCTGTTCAACCAGGCCGCCGAGAAGCTGTTCGAGAAGCACCCCGGGCTCGGCCTCGGCAAGCGCCTCGATGCGCTGCTGCCGATCTCGAGCCTGCAGGATGCGCTGGGGCAACTGCCGGAGGACGGCTCGCCGCGGGAACTGCTGCTCCCCTGCGATGCGCGCTGGCTGCACACCGTGATGCGCCGGGTGCCGCAGAGCAACGGCGAGACCCTGCTCACCCTGACCGATGCCACGGCCGCCTGGACCAGCGAGATGGGCGCCCGGGCCGGGCTGGCCCAGCACATGGGGCCGCTGCGCCGGCACGGCGCCAGCCTGGCCAGTGCCGCCGAGGCGCTGGGCAGCGTGCGCCTTGCGCGTCACATCGACGACACGCTGCGCGAGCGCCTGGAAGCGGTGATCGACGAGGAGAGCCGCGCCCTGGGCGACGAGATCGAGAATCTCGGGCGCCTGATCGAGGACATGCAGCAGCAGGGCGAACGACTGGTGCCGCTGTGGTCCAACGACCTGTGGCAATCGCTCAACGAGCGGCTCGGCGACGGCCCCATCGAGGTGCTACCCATCGGCATGCCCGCCTGGTTCAAGGGCGACGCCCCGGCGCTGCTGGTCATGCTCGTGACGCTGCTCGAGCGGCTCAGCCAGCATGCCGACACCACGCATTTCGAAGGCGAGATCCTGCTCGGCAACCGTCGCGTCTATCTCGACCTGATCTGGCCCGGGAGACCGTTGCCGCAGCGGGAGCTGGCGGCCTGGTGCGAGCAGCGGATCGAATCGCTGCCACTCTCGCCCCGGGTCGGCGACCTGCTGCGCCAGCATGCCAGCGACGCCTGGAGCCTGGCGGACAGCGATGGGCAGCATGCGCGCCTGCGCCTGCCGCTGCCCGCCATGGATCGCGTCGGCGCCCCGCCCAGCCAGCTGCCGCCGCGGCCGGAATTCCACGACTTCGGCATCGCCGATCTGCCGCCGCCGGACGCCGAGCTGGCCCGGCGCCCGCTGCGCGCACTGGAGATCGTGGCCTTCGACACCGAGACCACCGGGCTCGAACTGCGCCGCGGCGATACCGTGATCAGCATCGGCGCCTGCCGCATCGTCAACGGCCGCCTGCTGGCCAGCGACACCTTCGACGTGCGGGTCGATCCCGGCAAGCCGATTCCCCCGGCCAGCACCGCGATTCACGGCATCACCGACAGCGACGTCGCCGGCGCCCCGCCGCTGCCGGTGGTGCTGCCGCGCTTCCGCGACTATGTCGGCGATGCGGTGATCCTGGCCCACAACGCCGCCTTCGACCTGCTGGCCCTGCAGCCCACCGGCAGCGGTACGCCGCTGGAGATGCCGGTTCTCGACACGCTGTTGCTCTCCCGCGCCCTCGACGAAAGCCTGGACGGCCACGACCTGGACACCCTCGCCGAACGCTATGACCTCAGCTTCCCGCCGGGGACCCGCCACACGGCGATCGGCGACGCACGGGTCACGGCCGAGCTGTGGCTGGCGCTGCTGCCGCGTCTCGAGGCGCGCGGCATCGAGACCCTGGAGCAGGCGCTGGCGCTGCAGGCCACCGCCTTCGACCGCGAGGACGCCTGTACGTGAATGCCTCCGGCTCCCACGCCCGGCTGGTGGCCCTCATCGGCCTGGCGGCACTGCTGTTCTCGCCACCGCTGGTACTCGTCTTCGACCGGCCGCCCGCCGCCGGGCTCTCCTGGCTGCCGTTCTACCTGTTCGTGGCCTGGCTGCTCGTCATCGGGCTGGCCGCCTGGCTGATGGAGCATCGGCAAGAGGACAGCTGACGCGATGAGAACCGACCCGGTAGTGCTGACGGTCGCCTTCGGCTACCTGGCGCTGCTGTTCGTGATCGCCGCCTGGGGCGACCGGCGCGCCGAACAGGGCCGCTCGGTGATCGGCTCGCCCACCGTCTATGCCCTGTCGATCGCCGTCTACTGCACCGCCTGGACCTTCTACGGCAGCGTGGGCCGGGCCGCCGAGTTCGGCCCCAGTTTCCTGCTGATCTACCTGGGCCCGACGCTGGCCATGCTGATGGCCCCCATGCTGATCCGCAAGATGGTGCGCATCGCCAGCACCCAGCGCATCACGTCGATTGCCGACTTCATCAGCGCGCGCTACGGCAAGAGTTCGAGCCTCGGCGCACTGGTGGCACTGATCGCCCTGATCGGCATCACGCCCTACATCGCCCTGCAGCTCAAGGCGATCACCCTGAGCCATGCGGTGCTGGTCAACTATCCGCAAGCGGCCGAGTTCCGCCTCGCCGAGGAGAGCTTCTGGACCGACAAGTCGTTCTGGGTGGCGCTGGTGCTGGCGGTGTTCATCATCCTGTTCGGCACGCGGCACCTGGACGCCAGCGAGCGCCACGAGGGCATGGTGGCGGCCATCGCCTTCGAGTCGCTGGTCAAGCTGGTGGCGTTTCTCACCGTCGGCGTCTTCGTCACCTTCGTGCTGTTCAACGGGCCCGGCGACCTGTTTCGCCAGGTGGCCGACTCGCCCGAGCTGGTCGGCGCACTGAGCCTCGACGCGGTGCCGGGCGGCGCCATCGGCTGGGTCGGTACCCTGGTGCTCGCCTTTCTCGCCTTCCTTACCCTGCCGCGCCAGTTCCAGGTGCTGGTGGTCGAGAACGTCGACGAGCGTCACCTCAGGCGCGCCAGCTGGCTGTTCCCGCTCTACCTGGTGGCGATCAACCTGTTCGTGATCCCCATCGCCATGGCCGGGCTGCTGCTGCCGATGGGTAACGGCGACCCCGACAGCTTCGTGCTCACCCTGCCGCTCTCCGCCGGCATCGAGGGCATCCCGCTGCTGGTCTTCATCGGCGGGCTGTCGGCGGCCACCGGCATGGTGATCGTCGAGACCATTGCGCTTTCCACCATGGTCAGCAACCAGTTGATGATGCCGCTGCTGCTGCGTTCCAAGCGGCTCCACCTGAGTTCCCAGGGGGAGCTTGCCGGCTGGCTGCTGGGCATTCGCCGCGTGGCGATCGTGCTGATCCTGCTGCTGGGCTACCTCTACCACGCCCTGATCGGCGACTCCTACAGTCTGGTGACCATCGGCCTGGTGTCGTTCGTCGGCGCCGCCCAGTTCGCCCCGGCCATGCTGATCGGCATGTACTGGCGCGGCGCGACCCGGGCCGGTGCGACCCTGGGTCTGCTGGCCGGCTTCCTGACCTGGTGCTACACCCTGCTGCTGCCGGGCTTCGCCCAGTCGGGCTGGCTCGACGCCGCCTTCCTCGAGCATGGCCCGCTGGGCCTGGCCTGGCTGCGCCCCTATGCGCTGTTCGGCCTGGAGGGGTTCGACATCTACAGCCACGCCCTGCTGTGGAGCTTGCTGGCCAACGTCGGGCTGCTGGTCGGCGTGTCGCTGTTCACCCGCCAGACCCCGGTGGAGCAGACCCAGGCGGCGCTGTTCACCGAGGCCATGAACCCCGGCCTGCAGCACACTTCGCTGTGGCGCGGCCAGACCACCCGCGGCGAGCTCAAGAGCCTGCTCAACCGCTACCTGGGCGCCGGGACCACGGCACGGATACTCTCCGCCCCCCAGGGCAGCCAGGACGACGAGACCCCCGCTCCGCCGGCGCTGATCGCCCGCGCCGAACAGGCCCTGTCGGGGGCGCTGGGCAGCGCGTCGGCGCGGGTGCTGATCAACTCGGTGGTGCGCGGCGAGGCACTGGACCTCGAGTCCATCCTCAGCATTCTCGACACCACCTCGCAGACGCTGGAGTACAACCGCCGCCTGGAGCAGAAATCCAACGAGCTGGCGCGCATCGGCGAGGAGCTGCGCGCGGCCAACGAGCGCCTGCGCGAGCTCGACCGGCTCAAGGACGAGTTCGTCGCCATGGTCAGCCACGAGCTGAGGACGCCGCTCACCTCGATTCGCGCCTTTGCCGAGATCCTGCGCGACAACCGTGAGCTGCCGGAGGAAAAGCGGGTCCACTTTCTCGAGGTGGTGGTGCTGGAGAGCCAGCGGCTGTCACGGCTGATCGAGGAGATCCTCGACCTGGCGCGCCTGGAAAGCGGGCGCCTGACGCTCAACCCCCAGCGTCTCGACCTGGTGGCCCTGGTGCGCCACAGCGTGGATGCGGTGCACCGGCTGCAGGAGGATCGCGGCGTGTCGTTGGCGGTCGACCTCGAACTCGACGAGGCACCGGTCATCGGCGACCCCGATCGCCTGGAGCAGGTGATCATCAACCTGCTCGACAACGCCGGCAAGTTCGCCGCCGACGACGACCCGCGCGTGCGCCTTCACTTGGCCCGGCACAAGCAGAGCTTCAGGCTGAGCGTCGAGGACAACGGCCCGGGGATCGCGCCCGACGAACGCGAGCGGGTGTTCGAGAAGTTCCACCAGGTCAAGCGCCATGGCGCCGCCAGCGGCAAGGCCCGCGGCCGCCCGCGCGGCAGCGGCCTGGGCCTGCCGATCAGCCGCGGCATCGTCGCCCACCTGGGCGGGCGGCTGTGGGTCGAGGATGCCCCCACGCTGAAGGGGGCCAGCCTGGTGATGGAGCTGCCCGAGGCATTCGACAGCCATCGGCCCCGTATCTAGGCCCCGAACCGCCCATGTCTAGCACCAAGCCGGTCAAGGTGCTTCTTGAGCAGGCTAAAGTCTTGTCCCCTCTTGCCGATAACCTTCATGCCGAGTGGCTGCGGCCACTCCTCCGCCCGACTGTTCCTCGCACTCAATAACAATAACGCGCTGATCCGCTCCGGCACTGCTCACCCCTCCTGCGGGTGACATAGCGCCGTGCGTCATGAACCACCGGAACCTGCACGACGCGGAACGCAACGACAGCCAACCAAAGAGCCCAGCAAAAGAGCCCAGCAAGAGAGCCCATGATGAGAGCACTGTCCCGCTTGACACTTACGCAAAAATTACTCGGCGCCATCGGCCTGCCGCTGTTGGCGGCATTTCTGGCCCTCGGCGTCATCGTGCATACCCAGCTCAACACCACCATTCCTCCCATGGTGGAAAATTCCAGCATGCGCCAGGTAGAAGCCCGCGCCGACGAGATCGGCGTCTGGATCGCCGGCTACCGAACCCTGCTGAGCGGGCTGGCCAAGGATGAGCGCCTCGCCGAGCCCGTCGACGTGGAGTCGCACCTCGAATGGCTGGAGTCTCGCCACCCGGGCGATGCCACCATCGAGTCGTTCTACTTTGCCGATGCCAGCGGCGAAACCATTACCCACACCGGCGCTCGCGTGAATATCTCCGAACGTGACTACTTCAGGGAACTGGTGCTCGACGGTACGGCCGACCGGCTGCTCGGCAACCCGGTAATCTCTCTCGTCAGCGGAGAACCGACGGCTGTGGTCGCCGAGACGATCTTCGATTCACGCGGCAAGCGTGTCGGCCTGCTGGGTATCACGCTCTCGATGGAGGCGGTTTCCGCCATCACCTCGGCGATCGACGCCGGGGAAGGCAGCTACGGTTACATGGTCGACCGTACCGGCATGATCGTTGCTCATCCGGACCCCGAGGTCCGCATGGAGCTGCGCGTTACCGAAGCCGACCAGGCCGGGTTCAGCGGTGCCAACGCCCTGGGCCAGCGGATGATGGAAGGGGGTTCCGGTAGCGGACAGGTGTCCTCGCCTGATGGGGGGGCGCTGACCATGTTGTGGCACCCGATAGACGGAACCGATGGCTGGGCGCTGGCCGCCGCCATTCCCGACACCGTGTTCACCGGTGTCAGCCGAAGCCTGCTCTTCTCGCTGATGCTTGCCGGCGTGGCTACGCTGGCGCTGCTGCTGACCATTGTGACGATCTCCGCACGCAAGGTGCTGTCACCCATCCGCCGCACCACCCTTGCCATGGCCGATATCGCCCAGGGCAAGGGCGACCTGACCCAGCGTCTGAAAGTGGACAGCGAGGACGAAGTGGGCCAGCTCGCCGCCCAGTTCAACGCCTTCGTCGAGCGCATGCAGGATACCCTGCTTCAGGTACGCGAGAATGCCCGCATGGTCCTGGCCGGAGCAGGCGACATTGCCGACGGTACCCAGGAGCTCTCCTCGCGCACCGAACAGGCGGCGGCCAACCTGCAGGAAACCTCGGCCTCCATGGAAGAGATTCACTCCACCGTATCGCACACCGCCCAAGCCTCCGAGCAGGCCAATGGCCTGGCAGTGACAGCCGCAGGCGTGGCCGAGCGTAGCAATGAAGCCATGACGCAGATGAGCAGCAAGATGGCGGCCATCGACGAATCGGCCAACAAGATCGGCAATATCATCGGCCTGATCGACTCCATCGCCTTCCAGACCAATATCCTCGCGCTCAACGCCTCGGTGGAAGCGGCTCGCGCCGGTGAGCACGGCCGCGGCTTCGCCGTGGTAGCCCAGGAGGTACGCAACCTGGCCAGCCGCTCATCCGATGCGGCCAAGGACATCCGCGGCCTGATCGACAATTCGGTCAAGCATACCCAGGAAGGAAGCACCATCGTGAAGGGCGTGGTCGAGCGAATGGAGGAGCTGCGCCAGAGCGTCGTCCAGGTCTCCGACGTGATCAACGAGATCACCGCCGGCGCCCGCGAGCAGACCGCGGGAATCGAGCAGGTCAATACTGCCGTGGCAGAGATGGATACCATGACCCAGCAGAATGCCGCCATGGTCAGCCAGAGTGCCAGCCTGGCCTCGACCATGCACGAGAATGCTCGCCTGCTCGATGAATTGATGTCGACGTTCGTGCTGGGCGATGCGCCTGCGAGCCCCGCTGCACGGCCGCAACCACCATCGCGGCTCGCCCTTGCCGCGCCCACATCGGCCGTGGCTCGACCGGTGGCGGACCCCAAACCGCAACAGCCCAGGCGCGAGAAGGAAGTCGAGGAGGAGTGGGAAACCTTCTGAGGCTCGCTTCGTAGCAGGCAGCCGCCCTGAACGGCGGCTGCCTGCCGGACTGCAGCCACCGCGAGCTTCGATTCATGCTGCGTTGAACCCTATTTCCTTAACCTGTGTTAAAGAATATTTCCTTTTGGACGATCTGAAGCTGAAGGATCTACAAGCCGAGATGAAGGGAATGACACAGGGAATCGGTAGTGCAGATAGCCTTCTGCTGGCTTCACAGCCAATTCTTGACCAGCACGACAAGATTTATGCGGTCGAGTTGCTGTATCGCAACGAAACCGGTCTCAGCGCGACGGAAATCGGCGAAAGTATCGCTACCGCTGAAGTGGTCTACCAACTCCACACCGCCATGACCCAGAAGGTAAAGGCGCTCAAGGTACCCGCCTTCGTCAATGTATCGGCTGACATCCTGCTTTCAGAGCACTTCTTGCCGCTTTCACCCAGGCATGCAGTCATCGAGCTGGTGGAGCGCATGGTACCCACCAGGGATCTGGTTGCGGCAGTGCGCTGCCTCCAGAGCCAAGGGTACCGGATTGCCCTGGACGACTTCGCCTTCGATCCTGAATGGGAGCCCCTGCTTGCCCTGGCATCGTATGTGAAAGTCGATATCTCGGCCTGCGATCCCGCTGAAGTGCAAAGACACAAGGCCAGACTGTCGCATTTGAAGCTCAAGTGGGTCGCAGAGCGGGTGGAAACCAGAGAAGAACGCGATCTTTACCGGCAGTTGGGTTTCGAACTCTTTCAAGGCTACTATCATGCGCGGCCAATGCCGGTATATGGCAGGAAAATTCCCGCAGCCACGCTGCAAGCCGCAGCCTTGCTTCGTGCTCTCCATCAGCCCGAGCCCGACACCAGTGAAGTCATCGCCCTGATACAGGCCGACCCGGAGATGGCCCTCAAGCTGACCCGGGTAGCCAACAGCGCCTTTTACCGTCCAAGCACTCCCATCAATTCGCTGAGAGGAGTGGTGACACATCTTGGCTTGCGCCGACTGACAAGCTGGGTCGCGCTGTTCGGCCTGCTCGGAGACGCCCAGTCCGAGCATGCCGAATTGGCACTGACGCGAGCCAAGGCTTGCGAAATGCTGGCCCAGCACGATGCGGTATGTGAACAGAATGCCTATTTTGTGGGACTGCTATCCACGGCTGAGCTCCTGTTCGGTGTTCCGCGAGAAGAGTTTCTCCATTGCCTCCAGCTCGACGCCACGACAACCGAGGCCATCCTTCATCGAAAGGGCGCGTATGGCAGCATCCTGCAGCGAATAGAAATGACGGAGCGTCATTTCGCCATGCGTGAGACAGGACTCAGCGATGAGCAAGCCAGTCTCCTGAGGCTCTATCGCCAAGCCCAGTGCGACGCTTTCGAACTGATCGCCTCGCTCGATTCGCTGAGCTGAACGACCGGCCAGCCGGCTCGGACGACTAGGTAGCGCTGCCGCTGCGGGCCGCCCTGACCAGGCTGCGAATCACCTGCATGTCGTGGCGCAGCAGCAGGCGCTGGTCGTCCTCCAGCCGGGCCATGTCGATCCAGCCATCCGCCGTGGCGCCCGCCTTCAGGCTCGTCAGCTGCGCCGCGAGCAGGCGCTCCTGCAGGCGATCCATGGCCGCGACGCCCGCCCTCGCCTGGCGCGCCGACAGCGCCTCCTTGAGCACCAGCGCCGACAGCCTGCGGCGTGTATCGGGCACCCGTACGGCATGGCGCAGCGCCAGCAGGCGCACCGCGTTGACCAGCGGCAGCAGGCCCTGGCGCTTGAGATTGAGGGCGTTGACGTGCGGCGCCTCCTCGTCGCTGGCGGCGAGCCGGCCGAACCGGTCCAGCGCCACCGGCAGCTCGTCGAGCAGCTGGGCCATTTCGTCGAGGAACAGGCCCGCCCGCGGCATGAGCCGCTCGACGTGATCGGCCAGCGCTTCGGCCAGGCCGGCATCGCCGAACACCGGATAAAAATCGAGCAGGATGTTGCTCTGCTGCACGCGCTTGACCCGGCGTTCGCGGGTCCACAGCGAGAGCTGCTCGCACCACTCCGAGAGCCGCTTGCGCCACATCGGCCAGCGCGCCATCACATGGCCGTGGCACAGCGGAATGCCGGCCGCGTCGAGCCTTGCGGTGAAGCGCTCTCCCAGCGCCTGGAAGAAGCCGTCGATCTCGGTATGGCGAGCGTCCGGGTAGTCCGCCACGATCATGGCGTTGTCCTGGTCGGGGCCGAGCAGGCTCTCGTGGCGCCCGGCGGAGCCCAGCGTCAGCACGCAGAAGGCCACCGGCGGCGTGCCCCAGCCCTGCCCTTGCATCTCGTCGAGGGAGAGCTGGATCGCATGCCGGTAGAGCTGGTCGTTGTGGTCGCTGAGCAGTTGGCCGATGCGCCAGGCCGGGAGGTCGAGTCGCTGCAGGGCCTCGACCAGGCGCGGCTGCCAGGCGTGGGCGGCCGCCAGGTCGGGATTCGGCCCCAGTTCGTCCAGCGCCTCGCACAGCGGGGCCAGCAGGTCGGCCGGTGCCGGCAGGTCGTTGCCGGCGAAGAGTTCTCGCCAGGGCGAGGCCCGATGCAGCACGCGCATATCGTCTCCCATCGCCTACACGTCAGCCGAGTGTATCGAGGGAGCGACAGCATGGCACTTGGGCCAAGGGATGAGCTTCCCCGGCAGGCGTCGTTGCGGATTCAGCGCGGCTGGAACATGTCGTCGCCGACCTGATCGATGTAGCGCTGCGCCTTGCTCACCATCAGCTGGTCGCAGGCATCGCGGCCCGGCACCAGGTCGGAGCGCTCGAAGCGGTGTTCCAGGGTCTCGCCCGCGGCTCCCGGCTTGCGGATCCAGCCGCTCACGCGGAACTGGCCGCCCTGCTCGGCCGGCTCCGAGACGATCTGGTAGCCGTTGTACTCGACCGGCTCGGCGGCCTTGGCATTGCCCGGCTTGGCTTCGCCGCTTCCGAACAACCCGCCCAATAGCTTCTTCAGCATTGTTCTCTCCTACAGCTCTTCCCTACGAATTCTTCCCTACGAGTCCTTCCCCTGCGAGGGCTTTCAATGCGAACCCACCAAACGAGAGCGCCGGCCACTGGCCGGCGCGTCTCGCAGAGAATCGACAGACGCTCAGCTCTGCTGGCGGCCCTTGCCCGCGGCAATCCGCAACCGCAGGGCGTTGAGCTTGATGAAGCCCTCGGCATCCTTCTGATTGTAGGCGCCGGCATCGTCCTCGAAGGTGGCGATGGACTCGTCGAACAGCGACTGCTCCGACTTGCGGCCCACCACGGTGGCGCTGCCCTTGTAGAGCTTCATGCGCACCACCCCGGAGACGTTCTGCTGGGTCTCGTCGATGGCGGCCTGCAGCATGCGCCGCTCGGGGCTCCACCAGTAGCCGTTGTAGATCACCTTGGCGTACTTGGGCATCAGCTCGTCCTTGAGGTGCGCTTCCTCGCGGTCGAGGGTGATCGATTCGATGGCGCGGTGGGCGCGCAGCATGATGGTGCCCCCCGGTGTCTCGTAGCAGCCGCGCGACTTCATGCCGACGTAGCGGTTCTCGACGATGTCGAGGCGGCCGATGCCGTTGTCACCGCCCAGCTTGTTGAGCCTCTCGAGCACCTCGTGGGGCTTCATCGGCTGGCCGTCGATGGCGACGATGTCGCCGCGCTCATAGGTGAGCTCGACGTAGGTAGGCGCATCGGGGGCGGCTTCCGGCGATACGCTCCAGCGCCACATGTCCTCCTCGGCCTCGGCCCAGGGATCCTCGAGGATGCCGCCCTCGTAGGAGATGTGCAGCAGGTTGGCGTCCATCGAGTACGGCGACTTCTTCTTGCTCTTGGAGAAGTCGACGGGAATGTCGTGCTGCTCGCAGTAGGCCATCAGCTTCTCGCGCGAGGTGAGGTCCCACTCGCGCCACGGCGCGATCACCTTGACGCCCGGCTTGAGCGCATAGGCGCCCATCTCGAAGCGCACCTGGTCGTTGCCCTTGCCGGTGGCGCCGTGGGAGATGGCGTCGGCGCCGGTCTCGTTGGCGATCTCGATCAGGCGCTTGGCGATCAGCGGGCGGGCGATGGAGGTGCCCAGCAGGTACTCGCCCTCGTAGATGGTGTTGGCACGGAACATCGGGTAGACGTAGTCGCGCACGAACTCCTCGCGCAGGTCCTCGATGTAGATCTCCTTCACTCCCAGGGCCTGGGCCTTGGCGCGTGCCGGCTCCACTTCCTCTCCCTGACCGATGTCGGCGGTAAAGGTCACGACCTCGCAGCTGTAGGTTTCCTGCAACCACTTGACGATGACGGACGTGTCCAGGCCGCCGGAATAGGCAAGCACGACCTTCTTGACATCGGACATTCGGGGGCTCCTCTCAGGTAAACGTCACAAGAGGCTCAGTATAGCGTGGCTGCCGCCCGACGAATACCGGCGGCGGGACGTAT
This sequence comes from Billgrantia lactosivorans, assembly GCF_003254665.1. Classification (GTDB taxonomy): domain Bacteria; phylum Pseudomonadota; class Gammaproteobacteria; order Pseudomonadales; family Halomonadaceae; genus Halomonas; species Halomonas lactosivorans. Next base: position 41,245 of record NZ_QHGY01000016.1, read on the forward strand.
CGCGGCCAAGCTGTTAGACTTTTCGCCGATGAGAATCGGCCCGGCCGCGGCGCTTGCCCGCCGGCAAGGAGCCGTCCCGGAAACGACAGTGAGAGGCACGTGATGAGGAGAGGCGCATGAGCGAGGCGATCACTCGCGAGATGATGGCGCAGCGGTTTCGCAGTTTCCTGCCGGTGGTGGTCGACCTGGAAACCGGGGGGTTCAACGCCGAGCGCGACGCCATACTCGAAATCGCCGCCGTGACGCTGACCATGGACCCGGAGGGCAATCTGATGCCCGATGCCACCTACGCCTATCACGTGCAGCCCTTCACCGGGGCCAACGTCGAGCAGTCGGCGCTGGATTTCACCGGCATCAAGCTCGACGACCCGCTGCGTCAGCGCGTGGCACTCTCCGAGGCAGAGGCGCTGGGCGAGATCTTTCGCCCGGTACGCAAGGCGATCAAGACTCACGGCTGCACCCGCGCCGTGCTGGTGGGCCACAACGCCGCCTTCGACCATGGCTTCCTCAATGCCGCGGTGAATCGCTGCGGCATCAAGCGCAACCCCTTCCACCCCTTCTCGAGCTTCGATACCGCAAGCCTGGCGGGCCTGGTCTACGGCCAGACGGTCCTCGCCCGCGCCTGTCGCGCGGCGGGCATACCGTTCGACAACCAGGAGGCGCACTCGGCGCGCTACGACACCGAGCGCACCGCGGAGCTGTTCTGCGCCATGGTCAACCGCTACAAGGACCTGGGCGGCTGGTCGCTGGCGCAGCGTGAGCAGGGCCTCGACGACCTCTGAGCGCCGCGGCGCTTGCGCCCTCGTTCAATGACGGGCGCCGGCGTCCTGCTCCCAGCCGGCGGGCAGGTCGAGATCGTCCTCGCCGTCGGCCGCCCCGCCGACGCCCGGCTTGTCGATGATCTGCACCGTGCTGGCGTGCAGCCCCTCCTCGCCCTCGTCGGGCTCGAAGCGCACCCGGGTGCCGACGGTCAGCCGGTCGAAGTCGCCGTGCAGCACGGCGTTCTGGTGGAAGTAGAACTCCTCGCCGCTCAGGCTCTTGAGAAAGCCGTAGCCATCGTTGTCGAACAGCCGCACCACGGTGGCCACCGGCGGCATCGGTTCGTCATTGTGCTGCTTGACCTTGCCGTCGCGCTTGGCGGTCTGCTTCTTGAGCTGCTTCTCCATCGCCTCGAAGGCGTTGCGGATGATGGGACGCAGCTGGACCTGGGGATCGGTGACCTTGTCGCTCTTCTCGGCGACGAGCTCGCCCTTGGCCGGCAGGGTGACCTCGACGTGAGCGCGATAGGGGTTGCCGGTCTTGTGGGGATTCTGGGTCTGCTCGATGACCACGCGGCAGGAGACGATATCGCGGTTGAACTGCTCGAGCTTGGCCACGCGCGACCTGACGTACTCGTCGATCCATGCGGAGCGTGACACGTGCTGGTAGGTGATTTCCAAGGGTGTCTGCATGCTACCTCCCTGTCATTCGAGAAAGCGCGAATGTAGGCCTCCTCGTTGCCTGAATCCTTTTCGGCTCCTGACAGCCAGCGTGGTAGCGGGGTCGCGGGATTTCAATCGGCACTCCTTGGCTTTTGGTTTCCCGACGTAACCTGGGCGACCACCGAAATGAACAGGGCCCGCGAAACGAACGTTCGCGGGCCCTGTCGGCACGGCTTGTCGCGGGCGGATCAGGCGTCGCCGCCCTCCTCCTTGGCCTTGGCGCGTGCCGCCGCGTCCTTGATCAGGGTTTCCAGTTCGCCGCTCTGGTGCATCTCGGTGACGATGTCGCAGCCACCCACCAGCTCGCCCTCGACCCACAGCTGGGGGAAGGTGGGCCAGTTGGCGTACTTCGGCAGCTCGGCGCGAATGTCCGGGTTGTCGAGCACGTTGACGAAGGCGAAACGCTCGCCACAGGACATCAGGGCCTGCACGGTCTGGGCGGAAAAGCCGCACTGCGGCAGCTGGGGGGTGCCCTTCATGTAGATCAGGATGGGGTTCTCGCCGATCTGGCGCTGGATGTTCTCGATGGTAGTGCTCATGGGTGCTCCCTGTTGGATCAAGAGTGCCTGGGCTATGGAAGACGCTGGAGCGGAATACCTGAGCGTCTTGCTCAGCCTTTTGCTCATGGCCCCATTCTACTGATGACGAGCGAATTGCGCATCCCCCGCCGGCTGGATAGGATGGTGGTTTTTTCGCGCGGAGAGATCGCCATGGCGACACGCCATTTCCTGACCCTGCTGGACCTGAGCCCTGAAGAACTGCATTACCTCGTCCAGCGCGCCATCACGATCAAGAACCGCCTGCGTGCCCAGGGCCCCTCCTACGCCCCGTTCACCAATCGCACGCTGGCGATGATCTTCGAGAAATCCTCCACGCGCACCCGGGTCTCGTTCGAGACGGCCATGGCCCACTTCGGCGGCCATGCGCTGTTCCTCTCGCCGCGGGATACCCAGCTCGGTCGCGGTGAACCGATCGAGGATACCGCGAGGGTGCTGGCGGAGATGGTCGACATCGTGATGATCCGCACCTTCTCCCATGCCGGGCTCGAGACCTACGCCGCCGCCAGCTCGGTGCCGGTGATCAACGCCCTCTCCGACGACTACCATCCCTGCCAGCTGCTCGCCGACGTGATGACCTGGACCGAGCTGCGTGGCAGCGTTCGCGGTCGCACCGCGGTGTGGATCGGCGACGGCAACAACATGTGCCATTCGTGGATCAACGCCGCGCGCCAGTTCGACTTCCAGTTGCGCGTGTGCTGCCCCGAAGGCTACGAGCCGCGCCAGGACATCCTCGCCGCGGCCGGCGACCGGGTCAGCCTGCTGCACGACCCGCGCGAGGCCGTGGTCGGTGCCGATCTGGTGACCACCGACGTGTGGGCCTCGATGGGCCAGGAGGAGGAGCAGGCCAAGCGCGAGGCAGATTTCGCCGGCTTCCAGGTCAGCGAGGCCATGCTGGACCGCGCCAAGCCCGACGTGCTGTTCCTGCACTGCCTGCCGGCGCACCGCGGCGAGGAGATCAGCGAGACCCTGCTCGACGACCCGCGGGCGGTGGTCTGGCAGGAGGCCGGCAATCGTCTGCATGCGCAAAAGGCGCTGATCGAGTTCCTGCTGCTGGGCCGGGTCGACCACTGATCCCGCGCCGCCCCGCCGGAATGCGTTCCGACGGGGCGGCCAGCGGCCTGGCTGGCGCCCCACGCTTGCGGCGCGAACGCGCCAGCCGAGACTAGCTGTCGCTCACCGCCTCCTGATGCAGCAGGAGTTCCACGCGCCGGTTGGCGGCCCGCCCCTCGGGGGTCTCGTTGCTTTCCAGTGGCCGGGTTGCCGCATAGCCCACCGCACGCAGCCGCTCGGCCGGCAGGCCCTGGTCGGACAGGTAGCGCAGCACGGCGATGGCGCGCCCGGAGGAGAGTTCCCAGTTCGACGGGAAACGAGCGCTGGCGATGGGAATGCTGTCGGTGTGACCTTCCACCGAGATGTCCCCCTCGAACGTCACCAGGATGTCGCGCAGCCGGCTCAGCACCTGGCGCCCCTGCCCCGTGAGGATCGCCCGACCGCTGTCGAAGAGCAGGTTGTCGTCGATACGCAGGGTGATCCCCTGCTGCCCCTCGGTCACGCTCACTCCTTCGATGTTGAGCCCGGGGAAGCGCGGCTGGAGACCGTCATGCCGCGGCTTGAGCCCCGCTCCCGCCACCATGCGGGCCGCGGCCTCGGCCTGGGGCGTGACCAGCATGCGGGGCTCTCCGCCGTCACGGCTCCCCTGGATGGCCGTGCCGTTGCCGGCAAGCGAGAGCAGCAGCACGAACAGCGTGATCAGCAGCGTCAGCACATCCAGGTAACTCATCAGCCAGCCCTCCCCGTCACCGACCTCGGCGGCGGGGGGATGCAGCACGTCGCGCGTGCTGCGATCAAGCATTCTGCGCCTCCCCGTCGGGGGCTTCGCGCCTGGCCACTTCGGGGTCGCGGATCTCGTCGTGGTAGTTGGCGACGAACGAGTTGAGCGTCTCCTCGATGAAGGACGGCAGGCGGCGCTTGGTGATCAGCGAGATGCCCTCGAGCACCATGTTCATGGCGATCAGTCGCTCCTCGGTGCGCCGCTCGAGCTTCACGGCGATGGGCTTGAACACCAGGTTGGCGAGCAGGATCCCGTAGAACGTCGTCAGCAGCGCAACGGCCATGCGCGGGCCGATGACGTGCAGGTCGCCGGACTCCATCACCTCGAGCATGTTGACCAGTCCCACCAGGGTGCCGATCATGCCGAATGCCGGCGCATAGGTGGCCATGGTGCGGAAGATCTGTGCCTCGGCGTGTTCGCGGGCCTTGAGCCGGGCGATGCGCCAGCGCAGCAGGTCGAAGATCTCCTCCTCCTTGGTATTGGCGATGACCAGCTGGATACCGGTCCGCAGGAAAGGATTGCGCGCCTTTTCGAGTGCCGCCTCGACGGCCCGCACGTCGCCCTTGAACCACAGCCGCGAGATGTCCACCAGCTCCTTGATGTCATCGCGCATGTAGGTGTTCTCGCGGCGGAACACCAGGCCCACCAGGCGCACGACGCGCAGCACCTCCTTGAGCGGGTAGCTGATGAAGGTGGCCGCCATGGTACCGGCCAGCACGATGGCAAGGCCCGGCAGGTTGATGAAGCTCTGCGGCGACTCGGCGGTGAAGAACAGCACGCTGACCAGCAGGATAATGCTGGCGATCATGCCGATAATGGTGGACGGGTTCATTCAAGCTCCTGAAAATACGGGGCATCGCGTCTGAGGGGAAGTATCGGCGAGAGTGGCGGACACTTTAGCCGGAAATGGGAAAGGCGCGCATCGAGTTGACCCAGGTCAATTCTTTCGCACCCGCTAAAGTTCCGCCGGCTCCGGCCGATACCGGAATCATGGGATCCTTGTCGGCAGCAGGCCTTACCCTGGCCGGCCATGGCGGGTGGCGCAGGCGGGGCGCCTGCGCCTGGCCAACGCGCGATGCCTGCAGCGTGGACGACGCGCAGGGGGACGACCCGTTGGCCGACAGCGACCGGACAGGAGGAAGCATGCACCGATGTGCCGAGAAGGACGGACACTGCGAACGCTGCGAGGGGCCGCTGCCGTTCGCGTTCACCATGGCCTTCCAGCCGATCGTCGATCTCGCCTCGGCCAGCATCGCCGCCTACGAGGCGCTGGTGAGGGGCCCCGCGGGCGAATCGGCGGGCAGCATCCTGGCCCAGGTCACGCCTCGGCTGCTCTACCGCTTCGACCAGGCCTGCCGCATCCGCGCCATCGAGCTCGCCAGCCGGCTCGGCATGCGCGAGAACCTGTCGATCAATTTCCTGCCCAATGCGGTGTACGAACCCATGGCCTGCATCCAGGCGACGCTGGCGATTTCCGCCCAGGTCGGCTGGCCGCTCCAGCGGCTGGTGTTCGAGGTGACCGAGAGTGAGAAGGTGCAGGACAAGCAGCACCTGCGCAACATCCTCGAAGCCTATCGCAACACGGGATTCGTCACCGCGCTGGACGACTTCGGCAATGGCTTCGCCAATCTCGACCTGCTGGTGGAGCTGCATCCCGACCGGCTCAAGATCGACCGCGCCCTGGTGATGCACTGCGACAGCGATGCACGCCGCCAGTCCATCCTGCGGGCCATCATCCGCCTGGGCCGGGAGCTCGGCATCGACCTGGTGGCCGAAGGGGTGGAGAGCCGCGAGGAAGCGCTGTGGCTGGCGCGCAGCGGCATCACCCTGCAGCAGGGCTTCTTCTTTGCCCGCCCCCGCCTGGAGAGCCTGACCCCGGGCCTCGAGCCGACGCTCGCGGCCTTGCGGCAAGCCCTGTAGGTAAAGCGGTTCGATCACGATCATGACAGCCTGAATCAAGAACATTTTTTCCCGCTGCATCACAGCCAGCACGGAGCCAAACCGCATGTCTGAGCAAAGGGACCCCGATCCTTTCACCATCGCCCTTCAGCCGATTCACGACGCCAGTCATCACCACGTGGCGGATCGCCTGGTCTACACCCGACACACCGACACCGAGGCCGAGGACGTCATGGCCGCCACGGCCCGGGCGCTGGCCAGCGCCGTCTACGAGCTCGGCGACGGCGGCCTGCTGGGTGACAGGACGCTGTTCGTCGACCTGCCGCTCGAGTGGCTCGAGCGTCCCGAACTGCTGCCGACCCCGGCGCCGCGCCTGGCCCTCGGCATCGCCGAGGCGCAAACGGTCGATGCCGATCTGCTCGCCCGCCTCGACGACATCCGCGAGCGCGGCTACCGCGTCATCGTGTCGTCCCGCCTGCTGAAACAGGACCTGCAGGCGATGCTCGGCCGCTGCGACATCATCGTGCTCGGCTCGCCCCAGGACCTCGACGACGAGACCCTGGAACGCCTGCCCGGGCGCAACGTCAAGCTGCTGGTCGAGAATCTCGACAGCCGCGAAGAGCTGGAGCGCTACCAGGCGATGGGCTGCGACTACTACCACGGCCACTATCTCGCCAAGCCCAGCTTCATCGCCTCGGCTCCGCGGGGGCGCCATGGCAACCGTGCCGCCCAGATCCGCCTGATTCGCGCCCTGTACGAGGACAACAACGACCTCAACCGGCTCCACGAGCTGGTGGTCCAGGTGCCACACCTGCACGTGGCCATCCTGCGCCGCGCCAACTCGAGCTACTTCCACCGTGGCGGCAAGGAGGTCGACCTGCATCGCGCGGTACAGCTGCTGGGGCTGATCGAGCTGCGCCGGCTGATCCTCACCCTGACCCTCGCCAGCCTGCAGCCCTCGTCACGCATCGTGCTGCGCATGGCGCTGATCCGAGCCTTCATGTGCCGCAACCTGGCCGCGCCCTTCCCCTCGCTCGAGCCCGAGGACGCCTTCACCACCGGCCTGTTCTCGATGATGGATGCGCTGCTGGAGGAGGACCGCAGCACGCTGCTCGAGCAATTGCCGCTGGGCCCGCCGATCATCGACGCCCTCAAGCACCGCTCGGGGCCGCTCGGCGCGGTGCTGACCCTGTGCGAGAACCACGAGCGCCAGGTCGAGGAAGCCATCGACGACGTGCCTGCCGACCGGTTACATGGCTGCTACATGAACGCCCTGGCAAGCACCAAGGCGCTGATGGAAAATCTCTAGCCTTCCACGGTCAGGCGTGCCCTGAGCCGGCTCACCGCCTGACTGTGCAGCTGGCACACGCGCGACTCGGTCACCCCCAGCACGACGCCGATCTCCTTGAGGTTGAGCTCCTCCTGGTAGTAGAGCGCCATCAGCAGCTTTTCGCGTTCGGGAAGCGCCTCGATGCCCTCGGCCAGCTGCTGGCGCTTCTCCTCGTCGATCAGATTGCGGTAGGGCGTATCGATCGAGGCATCCTCGATGCCGGGCTCGACCCCCTCTGCCATCAGGGCCTCGAAAGGCAGCAGGTGGCCGCTGTTGGTGTCGTTGAGCAGCTGGCGATACTCCTCCAGGCCCATGGCGAGCTCGGCGGCGATCTCGGTTTCCTCGGCCGGCCGGCCCAGCGTCTGCTCCAGGCGGCGCACCGCCTCGTCGACCGCGCGGGCGTTGCGTCTGACGCTGCGCGGCAGCCAGTCGCGGCTGCGCAGCTCGTCGAGCATGGCGCCGCGAATTCGCTGGCTGGCGAAGGTGGCAAAACTGGCCCCCTGGGTCGCGTCGAAGCGGCCCATGGCTTCGAGCAGTCCCACCGTGCCGGCCTGGATCAGGTCGTCGAGTTCGATGCTCGACGGTAGCCTGACCTGCATCGAGAGCGCCTGACGCCTCACCAGCGGCAGGTACTCATCCAGCAGGTCCGCCTGTTCGATCTTGCCTCGTGCTGTGTACATGCGCTTGCTCTCACGGCTGACAATCCCCCCGAGCGTCAGCTCGGGCGCTCGAGGGGTCAGGGACGTTGCAGGGGTTCATGGTTGACGATCACCTGCAGCCCTTGCAGGGTCGCGGCACGCTGCCGGCGATCCTGCAGTGAAAACTGGAAATGCAGTGGCGTATCGGCCGGCAGCCCTGCCATGGCCTCGGTCTGTCCGCGCGGCCCCGACAGCGGCGTGCAGCTGCCCGGATGGCACAGCCAGGCATCCACCTCGCTGCCGGCCGGCGGCTGGTACTGCCAGCCGACTCGCCCCATCACCTGGCCACTGGCCAGCTCGGGCGAGGGCGGCAGCAGCGCGGCGGACGCCAGCGGCCGGTCGGCCGAGACCACCCGCAGCGAGGGCGCGGTGGCGACCCAGCTGCCGCTGGCGAGCGCGATACCCGCCGCCCAAGCACACAGGGCGCCCCCGGCCAGCCAGCGGCTCCTGCCACCTATCATCGCGCCAATACCAGCAGCTCGATGTCGAAATAAGCGTCCGCCACGTACTGCAGATTGGCCAATAGGCCCTGTCGACCCACGCCCGGCGGGTGCACGGCGATCAAGCGGCGCGGCCCGCCCTGCGCGGCGATCTGCTTGAGCTGGCGATAGCCGCGACGAAACGCCTCCAGGTCGTCGTCGACCCACAGTGCCCAGCGGGCCTGCTGAGCGGCCAGCAGCGGCAGGTGCGGGCTGTTGACGGACAGGGCGACGATGCGCCAGGTGCGTGGATCGCCGACCCAGCGCCGCCCTTCGCCGGCCCAGCTCTCCAGCAGCTCGGCTACCCTGGCGGTGTGACGCTCGGCGGTGCCCGGCAGGCCCAGCACCATCAGCGTCCTGTCCTGAGCACCGCTGGACGCACGCGATGGCGGCGTGGCGCCGACCCGGGCCGCCGGCCCGGCCACCGCGGGGCGGACGGCAGCCTGCGGCCCGGGCACGCCGTCGGCGCCGCTGGCGGCCAGCTCGACCAGCATCTCGGCCACGTGTGTCGGGCAATCCTGCGCCTCGCCGTTTGCCCACTGGCGCAGCCCTGCGGCCTGGTCCCATCCCATCTAGCCTGTCTCCCTTTCACCGAGCCCCAGGTGGCGAATCGCATCGCGCACCAGGAAGAGTTGTAGCAACGAGTCGAGCAGCGCGACGTCGCGCCGCCGACGGCGACCGCCGCCAAGCCCCAGCAGTTCCGCGCGCAAATCCATCGCCGCCTCGTCCTCGGCGAGGTCAAGGTGGGCCGCCACCGTGGCCAGTCCGCTGGCCATCAGCAGGCGCAGGTCCGCGCGAAGCTCGCCGAGTTCGGCCGGGTCCAGGCGCTGCCAGGCGCGACGGGCCAGCTGCGGCAGTACATCCCCCTGCAGCAGCGTCAGCAGCAGCGCCTTGGGCGCACGCCCCAGCCGCGCCGGCGCGATCCAGTAGCGCCTGCCGAGCACCTTGCCGCTCTCCTCGTCGCGAAGCTCCCCCAGCCAGGCGCGTGCCTCCAGGCGCTGCGAGTCGCGCCGGCTGCCCTTGAGCGCCACACTGACGGCCAGGCTGTCGAGGGCGAGACGGCATGGTGCGCCGCGGAAACGGCAGCGCAGGTCGCCGACGGACTCGCCAATGCCATCGAGCGACGCCAGGCTGCGGCGCTCGCCGGAATGCTCGACGCGCTGGCTGCCGCGCACCTGGCTGCACCAGCTGGCTGCATGACGCTCGAGCCACTCGCCCGCCTCGCCGTCGGGCAGGCCGTTGAGCAGATGGACCTCGACGGCATGGCGAGCCTGCGCCGCCTCGAGGCGCGCCCGCTGGCCCGCCACCTGGCGATGCTGCGGTAGCGGCAGCGGCAGCCAGGTACCTTCGGGACCGAGCGCCACGTCCGGCATCGACCAGCGCTCCCCCGGCACCCGGCGGCGCTCGCTCCACAGCATGCCCAGCGCCTGTCCGTCGCGGGGGTAGTCCTCCAGCAGACGGTCGAGACGCTGTTGCTGGATGGTGGAGGGCATGCCCAGCAGGTTCCACACCTCCTCGAGGCGCTCGAAGCCCGGCAGCCGCAGGCGCAACGCCTGCAGCACCGAGGCCAGGCGCCGGCCCTGCCCCAGCAGGTTGCCGGAACCGCGCACGACCGGCTCCGGCGCCTGGCGCGCGGCCGGCCTGGCCAGCGGCGTGCGATCGGCCAGGGCCTGGTCGATCAGGGCATCGGGCTCGGCGAGCGCCATGTCCTCGGGGACGCGCTGGCCATGCGAGACGAACAGCAGGCGCAGGCCGTGACGCATGACGATGTCGAGCACGGGGGCCAGCCGCCCGGCCTCGTCCTGCTTGGTGATGATGCAGTCGTTGAGCTCGCCGCCGGCCGCCTGGGCCGCCTGGCGATAGCGCACCACGACCTCCTCGAGGGTCTCGGGCTGGCTGGCCGCATTCAGCAGCAGCACCAGGCGCACCGGCGAGTCGCCGCCATGCAGATGGCTGACCTGCTCGATGACGCGGTGGTCGCGCTGGCTCATGCCGACCGTGTCGATGATGATCCACGACTTGCCCTTCATGCGCCCCAGCAGCTCCGACACCGGCTGATCGGCGTTGAGCGCGTACATCGGCACGTCGAGCAGCCGTGAATAGATGCGTAGCTGCTCGTGCGCTCCGATTCGGAAGCTGTCGGTGGTCACCAGTGCCACCGGGCGGGTGCCGTGGCGCATGACGTAGCGCGCCGTCAACTTGGCCGTGGTGGTGGTCTTGCCCACCCCGGTGGGACCGATCAGCGCCACGATGCCGGTGCGATCCATGAAGGCGGCCTCGTCGTCCAGGCCGCGCAGGCGCCTGGCCAACTGGCGCCCCAGCCACGCCAGGGCGCGCTCGTCCAGTGCGCCTGCGGCCGCAAGCTCCTCGGGCAGGGCCGAGACCACCTCGTCGGCCAGCGCCTGGCTGAAACCGGCCGCCAGCATCGTCTCGAGCAGCTGCTCGGAGAGCGTGGCGGCCGCTGCCGGCTGGCCCTGACCGCCCGCCAGCAGGGCGCGCATGTCGCGCATCTCCTCGAGCAGCCGCGCGCTCATGGCTTCGAACGCCTGCGCCGGGTCCGGGCTCGCCGGTGCGGCGGGCGGCGAGGGGCGGCTCGGCGCCTGGGGCCGCGGTTCGGGCTCGCCGGCGTCGCCGGCCGCGGCTGCCGATTCGGCCATCGCCAGGATCTCGACCCCCTGCTCGGTGTGCCGGTTGGCCAGGATCAGGGCCTCGTCACCCAGGGCAGCGCGCACCTGGCGCATGGCCTCGCGACTGTTGGCGCCCACGAAACGCATGACACTCATCGTTTATCGACCTCCCACCAGCGTCACGATACGCAGCGTCCGATCATCGGGTATCTCCGCCTGCGACATGACCACCAGGTGGCGCATGCGCCGGCGCAGGAAACGGGCCAGCAGCGGACGCAGGCTATGCTGCACCACCAGCACCGGCGGTTCACCGCTCGCTTCATGCCGTTCGACGGCCTGCTCGGTCTGGCTCATCAGGGTCTCGGCCAGGCCGGGCTCGAGCGCCCCGTTGCCGTTCATCGCCTGCAGCAGGACCTGCTCGAGCTGGGCGTCCAGGCCGATCACGTTCAGCGTATCGCGTCCGGGGAACCATTGCTGGGTAATCGCACGGCCCAGCATGATCCGCACCAGCGCCGTCAGTTCGTTGGGATCCTGCTGCTGGGGGGCATACTCCGCCAGGGTATCGAGGATGGTACGCATGTCGCGAATGGAGACCTCCTCCTCGAGCAGGTTCTGCAGGATACGCTGCAGCACGGTCAGGCTGATCGCCTTGGGCACCACGTCCTCGACCAGCGACTTCTGCTCCTCGCCCAGCTTGTCGAGCAGCTTCTGGACCTCCTGGCGCCCCAGCATCTCGGCCGCGTGGCGGTGCAGCAGGTGGTTGAGGTGGGTGGCGATCACCGTGCCGGCGTCGACCACGGTGTAGCCGTAGACCTGGGCGTGCTCGCGCTGGCTGCCGTCGATCCACACGGCCGGCAGGCCGAAGGCCGGATCGGTGGTCGGCGTGCCCTGGAGCTGGCCGGTGACCTGGCCCGGATCGATGGCGAGCCACTGGCCCGGGAACGCCTCGGCGCGGCCGATCTCGGCCCCCTTGAGGGTGATCACGTAGGTGTTGGCGCCGAGCTCGAGATTGTCGCGAATATGGACCACGGCGGGCAGGAAGCCGACCTCCTGGGCGAACTTCTTGCGCACGCTCTTGATGCGTCCCAGCAGCTCGCCGTCCTGGCGCTGGTCGACCAGCGGGATCAGGCGATGCCCGACCTCGAGCCCCAGGGTATCCACCAGCTGGACATCCTCCCAGCTGGCCTCGGGGGTCTCGGGTGTCGGTGGCGGTTCGGTGTCGAGCTCCTGCGCCACCAGGCGCTGCTCCTGCTGGCGGGTGAGCATCCAGGCCAGGCCGGCCAGCAGGCCGGTGAAGATCAGGAACACCATGTTGGGCATGCCCGGCACCAGGCCCAGCAGCCCCATGACCAGCGCCGCCAGCACCATGACCTGGGGGTTGACGAACAGCTGGCCGATCATCTGCTGGCCGACGTCCTGCTCGGTGTTGACGCGCGACACCGTGACGCCGGCGGCAGTGGAGATGACCAGCGCGGGAATCTGCGCCACCAGGCCGTCGCCGATGGTCATCAGGGTATAGGTCTTCGCGGCATCGCCGAACCCCATGCCGTGCTGGAGCATGCCGATCAGCAGGCCGCCGATGACGTTGACCACCATGATCACCAGGCCGGCCATGGCGTCGCCACGCACGAACTTGCTGGCGCCGTCCATGGAGCCGTAGAAATCGGCCTCCTGGGCGACCTCGGAGCGCCGCTTGCGGGCATCCTCCTCGCCAATCAGGCCGGCGTTGAGATCGGCATCGATGGCCATCTGCTTGCCGGGCATGGCATCGAGCATGAAGCGCGCGCCTACCTCGGCGATGCGCCCGGCGCCCTTGGTGATGACCATGAAGTTGATGATGACGAGGATCAGGAACACCACCAGGCCCACGGCGAAGTTGCCGCCGATGAGGAACTCACCGAACGCTTCGATCACCTTGCCGGCCGAATCACCGCCCTGGTGCCCCTCCATCAGGATCACCCGCGTCGAAGCGACGTTGAGCGACAGCCGCAGCAGCGTGGTGAACAGCAGCACCGCCGGGAAGGCGGCGAAGTCCAGCGGTTTCTGGGTGAACATGCTGACCAGCAGCACCATGATGGCCAGCGCAATGTTGAAGGTGAACAGCAGATCGAGCGCGAACGGCGGCAGCGGCACGATCATCATGCCGAGAATCATGATGATCAGGATCGGGCCGGCCAGCAGCTTCATGCGCACGTCGCCGACCCAGTCGCGGCGCCCGATGAGATGGCTCAGGGACTTCATCGACGCGCTCCATCGGGCTCGGACGGCCCCGGCTCAGTGTTGCCGTCGGCCACATCGGCCGCGGGCACTGCCAGGCTCTCCGGAATCGGCAAGTTCTCGGGTGTAGGCGGCACCTCTCCCCCCTCTTGTGATACGTGCTTGAGCCGGAAGGCCCAGGCCAGGACTTCCGCCACGGCGGTATACAGGTCCAGTGGAATCTCGTGTTCGAGGTCGACGTGATGATACAGGGCACGCGCCAGCGGCGGCGCCTGCAGCAGCGGCACTCCGGCGGCCTCGCCGAGCTCGCGGATGCGCGCCGCCACCATGTCGGCGCCCTTGGCCACGACCCGGGGCGCCCCCATGCGCTTCTCGTCGTACTGCAGCGCCACGGCGTAGTGGGTCGGGTTGGTGATGATCACGTCGGCCTCCGGCACCTTGGTCATCATGCGGCTTCGTGCCATCGCCTGCTGCTGGGAGCGAATCCGCGCCTTGACGTGCGGGTCGCCCTCGGACTCCTTGTGCTCGCGCTTGATCTCGTCCTTCGACATGCGCAGCTTCTTGGCATGGCTCCAGAGCTGGTAGGGCACGTCGATCAGGATCACCACCAGCAGCGTCAGCACCATCAGCCCGCAGGCCTCGGCGGCCATCATCAGCGCGCGGGCCAGCGCCTGGGTCGTCGGCTGATCCATCAGCGACAGGTACTCGCCGCGCTTGAAATAAAGGTATGCCATGCCGACCCCGCCGATGAGCACCGACTTGGCCACCGCCTTGAACAGCTCGACCAGCGCCTGGGTGCCGAACATGCGCTTCAGCCCCTTGAACGGGTTGAGCTTCGACAGCTGTGGCTTGAGCGACTTGGCCGAGATCAGCCAGCCTCCCAGCAGGGCCGGTGCCACCAGGGCCACCAGCGTGAGCAACAGGAACAGCGGCAGCATGGTGACCAGGGTACAGTTCGCCAGGTCGAGCACATTGCTGAGCATGGGACCGGTTTCGAAGGCTTGGCGACGCTCGAACAGGAAGGCCTGCTCCATCACCAGCCCCAGCTGGTCGTAGAGCAGCGCGCCCATCGACCACATGCCCACCACGCCGCCCAACAGCAGCATGAAGGTGGTCAGCTCGCGGGAACGGGCGACCTGGCCTTCCTCGCGCGCCTTCTCCAGGCGTCGTGGCGTGGCCTCTTCGGTCTTTTCCTGATCACTGCTCTCGTCGGCCATGGCACCCGTACACGTCTCCGCACGGTGGCCATTGTGGCGTCAACGGCAGACTGGCGATACGCCAAAAAGCGCCGAAGATCGTAGCCTTATCGGCCACGACCCTCGGCGCGGGGAGAGTGAGCAGCGGTAAAAGAAGAGACAGGCCAGCCGCTTGCGGCTGCCCGCCCCTAGAAGCCGAGCTGGTCGAGGAGATCGTCCACCTGATCCTGGTTGGTGACGACATCGACTCCCGGCTTGATCTGCGGACCGTTGAGCAGGCCCTCCTCCCTGCGCCGCGCTTCGTTCTCCCACTGGTCGTTGGCCTTGCGCTGCATGTTCTCGCGCGCCACTTCCTCGGGCACGTTGTCGATCAGCACCTGGACCAGCTGGTGCTCGATCTCGCGGATCACGTCCATCATCTTCTTGATCACCTGGCCGGTCAGGTCCTGGAAATCCTGGGCCATCATGATCTCGAGCAGCTCCTTCTGCGTCGCCTGCGTCTTGTCGGGCACGTCGGCCAGGTAGGAGCGGGTCTGCTTGACCAGGTCGCGTGCCTCGTCGAGCTCCTTGGGTTCGGCGAACCACTCGGCCCAGCGCTTGTCCAGCGACTCGGCCCCGTTGCTGATCGAGTCCTGCAGCGGTTGGGCGCGGTCGATGGCGTTGAGGGCGCGCTCGGCGGCCTGCTCGGTCATCGTCGCCACGTAGCTCAGGCGATCCCGCGCGTCGGGAATCGCCTCGGCCGCCTTCTCGATCTCCTTGTCCAGACCCAGCTCGCGCATGCTTTCCCGCAGCATGCGGGTCAGCTGTCCGATGCGCTGGACCAGCTCCTCGCCGGCGGCACCAGTCGGTTGAGCCTGGCCAGGCTGCTCGTTTGCGCTCATCTCATTCTCTCCTTCGCAAGCGGGACTCACCTGCCGGCGTCACTTGCCCAGTTTTTCGAAAATCTTGTTGAGCTTCTCTTCCAGCGTGGCGGCGGTGAACGGTTTCACCACGTAGCCGCTGGCCCCTGCCTGGGCAGCCGCGATGATGTTCTCCTTCTTCGCCTCGGCGGTGACCATCAGCACCGGCAACTGCTTGAGGGCGTCGTCGGCGCGAATCTGCTTGAGCATCTCCAGGCCGTCGAGGTTCGGCATGTTCCAATCGGAGACCACGAACTCGAAGGAACCCGAACGCAGCTTGCTCAGCGCTTCCTGGCCATCCTCCGCTTCCTCGACGTTGGTGTAGCCCAGCTCCTTGAGCAGGCTCCGAACGATCCGGCGCATGGTCGGGAAATCATCGACCACCAGAAAGCTCATGTTCTTGTCAGCCATCGGGTATTCCTCATCTTTCAGGTAACGGTAAACGGACGGCGTTGGCATGCCGTCAGGGTCAGAATTCTTCCCAGTCACCCTCGACAACGGGCTCTGCCTGGGTCTTGCGCCTGGGCTTGGGGTCGACCTCGGCCACCTGGCGAGTGGCGGGGCGAGCCCCGGCGTTCGGCCCTGCCAGGGCACGCACGCCGCCACGCTGCGCCGACGGCGCCGCGCCCGCGGGGGCCTGGGCCGCACCGGCACCGGGCGCCGGCTGCGCGTCCCCCGCGAGGCGGAAGACGGCGACCGCCTGCTCGAGGCGCTTGGCCTGTTCTTCGAGCGAGGCAGCGGCAACGGTGGCCTGCTGCACCAGCGAGGCGTTCTGCTGGGTGACCTGGTCCATCTGGCCCACCGCCTGGCTCACCTGCTCGATGCCATCGCTCTGCTCCTGTGAAGCCGCCGAGATCTCGTCCATGATGTCGGTAACGCGGCGTACCGCCCTGACCACCTCGTCCATGGTCTCGCCGGCCTGTTCGGCCAGGCTCGAGCCCTCCTTCACCTGGGCCACCGAGCCATCGATCAGCTCCTTGATCTCCTTGGCCGCGGTGGCACTGCGGCTGGCCAGGTTGCGCACCTCGCCGGCCACCACGGCGAAACCGCGCCCCTGCTCGCCGGCCCGCGCCGCTTCCACCGAGGCGTTCAACGCCAGGATATTGGTCTGGAAGGCGATGGAGTCGATCACGCTGGTGATGTCGCTGATCTTCCGCGAACTCGCGGAGATGCCTCCCATGGTCTTGACCACGCGGTCCACCACTTCGCCGCCACGCTCGGCGGTGGTCGAGGCGTCCAGGGCCAGCCCGCTGGCCTGGCGCGCGTTGTCGGCATTCTGGCGCACCGTGGCGGTGATCTCCTCCATGCTCGAGGCGGTCTCCTGGAGGGAGGCCGCCTGCTGCTCGGTACGCGACGACAGGTCGGTATTGCCGCTGGCGATTTCCCGGGTACCGATGTGGATCGAGCCGCTGCTGTCGCGCACCTGGCCGACGATGCGGGTCAGGCTCTGCTGCATGTTGCGCATGGCGTTGAACAGCTGGCCGATCTCGTTGCGGCTGCCCTCGGGAATCCTGCCGGTCAGATCGGCCTTGGCGATGGTCTGCAGGTGCTTGACCGCGGAGTGCAGTGGACGAATCACGGTGGCGCGCAGGCCGGCATACACCAGCAACAGCACCACGGCCGCCAGCACCAGCGCGCCGAGCTTGATGAGGCCGAACCGCTCGGCCTGCGTGCGGAACTCCGCCGTCATCGCCTGACTGCTGCTGAAGCCATGATGGACGAACTCGGTCATGCTGCTGGCAAGCTCGGCGCTGGGCTCGATCAGCTCCTCACGCAGCCTGCCGAACTGCGGCGTATCGAGCTGGTCGAGCGCCACGTGCTGATCTCGAACCAGGCCGAGCACCGTGGTGAAACGCTCCTCGAGCCGCTGGGCCAGCTCCCGGGAGTCGTCGGACCTGGGCGCCGCCGAGAAGCTGTTCAGGCGCGCCTCGGCCCGCTCGAGGCGGTCCGCGGCGACATCGAGCTGCTCGTTGGCATCCGCCATGCGGCCCAGCATGATCTGGTTGGAAGCGATCTCGAGGCTGACGCGGGCCACGTTGAGCAGGGCATCGGCGCGGTTGACCTCGTTGAGCTGCTGGGAATTGATGCGGTCGAGGTCCGTCATGACGCGCTCCGCCTGGCGCTCCGACAGGAACGAGAGCAGTGCCACCACGCCGATCAGCACGGCGAAGCTGGCCAGGGCGGCGATCACGGAAACGTTGATGCTGATGTTGCGAATCAGGCGACTCATTACCGGGCGGCTCCTTGCGTAGGGTGACGATAACTATCGTCTTGTTCTTTTATGTTGATCAGACGCGCTGCGCACGGCCCGAGGCCGCCACCAGCGCCATCAGGCGCTCGGGAATGTCGTCCAGGCTGGCCACCTCGGCAGCGCCCCCCAGGGCGATCGCCTCGCGCGGCATGCCGAACACCACGCAGCTGGCCTCGTCCTGGGCCAGGGTGGCCGACCCCGCCTGGCGCATCTCGAGCAGGCCGGCGGCCCCGTCCTTGCCCATCCCGGTGAGGATCACCCCGATGGCGTTGCGCCCGGCCTGGGTGGCCGCCGAATGAAACAGCACATCCACCGAGGGGCGATGGCGATTGACCGGGGGGCCGTCGTCGAGCCTGGCGACGTAGTTGGCGCCGCTGCGCGCCAGCTTCAGGTGCGCATCGCCCGGGGCGATATAGGCATGCCCCGGCAGTACCCGCTCGCCGTCGCTGGCCTCCTTCACGGTGATGTTGCACAGCCGATTCAGCCGCTCGGCGAAGGAGCGGGTGAACCCCCCCGGCATGTGCTGGGTGATCAGGATGGCGGGGCTGTTGGCCGGCAACGGCTCGAGCACGGCGCGGATCGCCTCGGTTCCACCGGTGGAGGCGCCGATGATGATCAGCTTCTCGCTCGATACCAGCGGCGCCTTCAGGGTCGGCCTGGGCGCCGCCTGGGCCTGGCGTGCCTGGCGCGGGCGCGACTTGGCCGCGGCACGGATCTTCTCGGCGATGTCGTTGGCGTATTCGAGCATGCCGTTGCGGATGCCGAGCGACGGCTTGGCAACGAAATCCAGCGCCCCCAGCTCCAGGGCCCGCAGGGTGATTTCGGAGCCGGCCTGGGTCAGCGACGAGACCATCAGCACCGGCATCGGCCGCAGGCGCATCAGGCGCTCGAGGAAATCGAGGCCGTCCATGCGCGGCATCTCGACGTCGAGCGTCAGCACGTCGGGGTTGTGGCGCTTGATCAGATCGCGTGCCACTAGCGGGTCGGGGGCCACGGCCACCACTTCCATGTCCGGCTGCGAGTTGATGATCTCGCTCAGCAGGTCGCGAATCAGTGCCGAGTCGTCAACACACAGCACCTTGATCCTGTGAGATCCCAAGGCAAGTCTCCTGTCTCGTTGGGGAGCCCTGGCGCCCCAAGCATCTACTTATCGTTGAACATCGGCGGGAGCGGCGAGAACTTTAGACTTTGCCGCCCCAAATCGGCGGCTCTCGCCGGCATCCGACAGTGGCCTAGGCCAGGGTGTAGACCGTCTGGCCCCGCAGGCGAAACACCTTGCTGATGTAGGAGAAATTCTCCGAGTGCCCGGCGAACAGCAGGCCGTCGGGCTTGAGCAACGGCGCGAAGCGCTCGAGGATCCGGGCCTGGGTCTGCTTGTCGAAGTAGATCATCACGTTGCGGCAGAAGATGGCATCGAAGGGACCCTTGATCGGCCACTGCGGTGCCAGCAGGTTCAGCGACTGGAACTCCACGATCGAGGTCACCTCCGGGCGCACCCTGGCCAGCCCCTCGTGCTGCCCGCGCCCCTTCTGGAAGAAGCGCCTGACCCGGCTCTCGTCGATCTTGCGTACCTGCTCCACCGGGTAGACGCCGGCCCGGGCGCGGGTCAGCGCCTCGGTATCGATGTCGGTGGCGACGACTCGCGCCTCAGACGCCCGGGGGCCCAGGCTCTCGTGCAGGGTCATGGCGATCGAGTACGGCTCCTCCCCGGTCGAAGCGGCGGCGCTCCAGATGCGAACCGGCCCGCTGGCGTTGCGCACGTGCTCGGCCAGCAGGGGAAAGTGGTGCATCTCCCGGAAGAAGGCCGTGAGGTTGGTCGTCAGGGCGTTGGTGAACGCCTCCCACTCCCTGGCGTCGGGCTGGCGAGCGAGCTTTTCCAGGTAGTCGCTGAAGCGGGTCAGGCCGTGATGGCGCAGGCGCTTGGCCAGACGGCTGTAGACCATCTCGCGCTTGTGCTCCGCCAGCACGATGCCCGCGCGCTGATAGATCAGCTGGCGGATCCGTGTAAAGTCCTCGTCGGTGAGGACCAGGTCACGCTCGAGGTGACCCAGCCCTGACCATTGCCCCGGTTCCATTCCGGGGCCCAGTGGCTTCGTCAAAATGTTTCCCACTCTTCGTCGGCTGTCGCCTTGCTTGACTTGCCGGG
Organism: Billgrantia lactosivorans; assembly: GCF_003254665.1. Classification (GTDB taxonomy): domain Bacteria; phylum Pseudomonadota; class Gammaproteobacteria; order Pseudomonadales; family Halomonadaceae; genus Halomonas; species Halomonas lactosivorans. The sequence continues at coordinate 60,859 of NZ_QHGY01000016.1, forward strand.
AGCACGCTTCTGCGGAAGCGGATCATGCGACAAGGCGGGGGTGGCGGAACGTGGACGCGCGGCGGCACTTTCCGCGTCCCGCTCCTGCTGCTGGGCCACGACCGTCTCGCGCCCGGCACCGCGCAGGCGGAAGACGCGGATCGCCCGGTCGAGCAGCTCCGCCTGGCGCTGCAGGTCGCTGGCCGCCCGTGCGCTCTGCTGCACGCGCTCGGCATTCTGCTGGGTCACCTGGTC
>NZ_QHGY01000017.1 GCF_003254665.1 Billgrantia lactosivorans
CTCGCCAGCGCCCTGCGAGGAAGGCGTATTCTACTGAAGTGGCTGAGCTTGTCAACTCTCTTCGCTGCCGCCACCGAGGTGATCCTGGCCGCGAAGCGCCGTTCCTGCCGGCGTCCTTCAGCGTGGTGGTGCATTTTACCGTCTCCGGCGCTTCTGTCAATCACGAATCTCTCTAGCCGACCCGAAAAAACCAAACAGAAACAAGCACTTCTCCACTTCCGCCGCCGGTCACGTTGGCCCGTTGCCGGCAGCGGATGCGTACTTTACGTATTCCTCGCAGACCCCGCAAGGCCTTCCTGTAAAAAAGTTTCAGGAGGGTGACGGCGCCGTGATAGGCCGCGCTCTCCACAGGCCCGAATGATGAGGGCCTGTGGAAAGAAAAGGCGAGGCGGAGACGACAACGCCCGCTCGAGGCGGGCGTTGAAAGTGGGCACAAGTACACTCAGCCTTCGGGAGGCGCATGCTTCATCTTGCGCATGATGGCCAGCGTCGGCCCCGAAGCCACATAGGCGCCGAACAGCAGCAGCAGCATGACGGAGGGCTCGACCGAAACCACCACGAAGCCGAGCACGATGGCCAGCAGCACCACGAAGGGCACCGGCCCCTTGAGGTCGATGTCCTTGAAGCTGTAATAGCGGATGTTGCTGACCATCAGTACGCCCGCCGCCGCAACGACAAACAACATCAGAAGCTTGAAGCCTACGGCTTCCGCATCGAAGCTGTGAAAGGTCCACACGCTGGCCGCCACGAAGGCCGCCGCCGAGGGGCTGGGCAGTCCGATGAACCACTTCTTGTCGACGCTGCCGATCTGCACATTGAAACGCGCCAGGCGCAGTGCCGCACAGGCCACGTAGAGGAAGGCCACGACCCAACCGGTCTTGCCGATATCCTGGAGAATCCAGGTGAACGCCACCAGCGCCGGCGCCACGCCGAAGGAGAGCATGTCGGAAAGGCTGTCGTACTCGGCTCCGAAGGCGCTCTGGGTATTGGTCAGCCGTGCCACGCGGCCATCCAGGCCGTCGAGCACCATGGCGATAAAGATCGCCACGGCCGCCGCCGTGAAGTCGCCGTTGATGCCGGCGACCACCGAGAAGAACCCGGCAAACAGGGCGGAGGTGGTAAACAGGTTGGGCAGCAGGTAGATCCCCCTGCGGCGGACTTTCTTGCCATCCTCGATCGACTCCTCGACCACCTCCGTTTCGCGCACGAAGGCAGCGGCCAGATCCTCCTCCTCCGATCGCTCGTCCTTGCCGGCGGCAGGGTCTGTCTGGGCGCCATCGCGATGGCTGTCGTGCTCGGTGCTGCGGGGATCCTGACTCATTCGCTTCGTCCGTTGCCAGAATGGGGCCACTCGAAAGTGCTGCCCCTCATTCTACACGGTGATACCGGGGCGAAAAGCGCAGCGGCCGGCAGCCGGATGCAACAAGGGCGCGGAAATCCGCGCCCTTGTCCCGGTCGTAACGAGCCAGGCGACTCAGTTCTTGCTCTTGTCGACCAGCTGATTGGCAGCGATCCATGGCATCATGCCACGCAGCTTGGCGCCGACCTGTTCGATCTCGTGCTCGGCGTTCAGGCGCCGACGGGCCGTCATCGACGGATAGTTGGAACCGCCTTCCTGGATGAACATCTTGGCGTACTCGCCGGTCTGGATGCGCTTGAGCGCATTGCGCATGGCCTGGCGGGATTGCTCGTTGATCACCTCGGGGCCGGTCACGTACTCGCCGTACTCCGCGTTGTTGGAGATGGAGTAGTTCATGTTGGCAATGCCGCCCTCGTACATCAGGTCGACGATCAGCTTGAGCTCGTGCAGACACTCGAAGTAAGCCATCTCGGGGGCGTAACCGGCCTCGGTCAGGGTTTCGAAACCGGCCTTGACCAGCTCCACCGCGCCGCCACACAGCACGGCCTGCTCGCCGAACAGGTCGGTCTCGGTCTCGTCCTTGAAGGTGGTCTCGATGATCCCGCTGCGCCCGCCGCCGATGGCCGCGGCGTAGGAGAGCGCGAGCTCCTTGGCCTTGCCGGAGGCGTCCTGATGGATGGCGATCAGGTCGGGAATGCCGCCGCCCTTGACGAACTCGGAGCGCACGGTGTGGCCCGGCGCCTTGGGCGCGATCATGATCACGTCGAGGTCGCGGCGAGGCTCGATCTGGTTGTAGTGGATGTTGAAACCGTGGGCGAAGGCGAGCGTGGCGCCCTGCTTGAGGTTCGGCTCGACCTGGCTCTCGTAGATCGCCTTCTGGTTCTCGTCGGGGGCCAGGATCATGACCACATCGGCGCTCTTGCACGCCTCTTCGACGGAAGCGACCTTGAGGCCGGCACCTTCGGCCTTGGCCGCGGAAGCGGAACCCGAGCGCAGCGCGACGGTGACGTCGACGCCGGACTCCTTGAGGTTGTTGGCGTGGGCATGGCCCTGGGAGCCGTAGCCCACAATGGTGACCTTCTTGCCCTGGATGAGGGAGAGGTCGCAGTCCTTGTCGTAGTAGACGCGCATGGTGTGCTCCTGAAAGCGGAAGTAGGCGGAGTTGGTGTCAGCGTTGACGGCCACCCGCACCGTCTGTCGCGGTGCTGGGAGTCGGCTCATTCGATGTCCCCACCTTAACGCCACAGCCATGTTGCGTAAAACGCGATATTTGCAACGTCACGTGCCGAATCATGCAATAATTCAGCCCATGGACATGCGCCCCCTCAAGCAGTTTCTCACCCTGGCCGACACGCTGCACTTCGGTCGTGCCAGCGAGCTGTGCCACGTCAGCCCCTCGACGCTCTCGCGTACCATTCGCCAGCTCGAGGAAACCCTCGAGACGCCGCTGTTCGTGCGCGACAACCGCCATGTCAGTTTGACGCGCCAAGGCCAGGCGTTTCAGGCCTACGCTCGCGAGGCCCTGGCCCAGTGGGAACTGCTGCGCCACACCCTGAGCAACCATGCCGAGGAGCTGGCCGGCGAGATCAGCATCTACTGCTCGGTCACGGCCAGCTACAGCTTCCTCTACGATCTGCTCAGCGATTTTCGCCTGCGCCATCCGCGCATCGAGCTCAAGCTGCACACGGGCGACCCGGCAGAGGCGATGAACCGAGTGCTGGCCGGCGAGGAGGACATGGCGATCACGCCACGGCCACGCAGTGCCCCGGGGGCACTGGCCTTCAAGTCACTGACCCGCTCGCCGCTGGTGTTTATCGCTCCGGTGGAACCGGCCGACTGGATCCCGACCACGCCCGACTCTCCCTCCGCCGTGCAGTGGCGGGTCGTACCGATGGTCCTCTCCGAGGCGGGGCTGTCGCGCGAGTATGCCGATACCTGGTTCAGGGCACTGGGCGTGGCACCAAGGATCTACGCCCAGGTGGCCGGCCACGAGGCGATCGTCAGCATGGTGGGGCTCGGCTTCGGCATCGGCGTGGTGCCGAAGATCGTGCTCGACGCGAGCCCGCTCGCCGAGCGGGTGCGCGTGCTGCCGGTGAAGCCCGAACTGCCGCACTACGACGTCGGACTGTGCGTGCTCAATCGCCAGCTAAAGAGCCCGCTGATCCAGGCGCTATGGGACGAAGTCGAGGAGCGTTAAGCCGGCCCACGAAAAAGCCGCCTCGAAAGGCGGCTTGTCGATACTGCAGACACGGTAGTCAGAGGCTGAGAACTTTGTCGCCCCTGGCGATACCGGACACGCCGGTGCGCGCCACCTCGAGCACACCCACCGGCCCCATGGCCTGAAGGAAGGCATCGAGCTTGGGCGCGTCACCGGTGATCTGCACGGTGTATAGGCTTGGTGTCACGTCGACGATCTGCGCGCGGAAGATATCGACGGTACGCTTGACCTCGTCGCGTGCGGCCCCCAGCGCCTTGACCTTGACCAGCATCAGCTCGCGCTCGATGTGGTTGCCCTCGGTGAGGTCGACCAGCTTGATCACGTCGATCAGCTTGTTGAGGTGCTTGGTGATCTGCTCGATCACCCGGTCGTCGCCGACGGTGGTCACGGTCAGCCGCGACAGCGACGGGTCCTCGGTGGGCGCCACGTTGAGCGTCTCGATGTTGAAGTTGCGCTGCGAGAACAGCCCCACCACGCGAGACAGTGCGCCCGGTTCGTTTTCCATGAGAATCGAGATGATATGGCGCATCAGGTCCGCTCCGTCTTGGAAAGCAGCATGTCACGCATGGAGCCCAGGGGCACCTGCATCGGATAAACGTGCTCGCGCGGGTCGACGATGACGTCGACGAACACCAGCTCATGCTTGTCGGCGAAGGTACGCTCCAGCGCCGGGCGCAGCTCGTCCATCGTCTCCACCCGCAGCGCGGTGAAGCCATATGCCTCGATCAGCTTGGCGAAGTCGGGCAGCGACTCCATGTAGGAGTGCGCGTGGCGCGACTTGTAGTTGAGGTCCTGCCACTGACGCACCATGCCCAGCGACGCGTTGTTGAGGTTGATGATCTTCACTCCGCCGCCGAACTGCTTACAGGTGGAGAGCTCCTGCATCATCATCTGGAAGCTGCCCTCCCCGGTGACGCAGATTACCTGCTCGTCGGGAAAGTTCTGCTTGATGCCCATGGCCGCCGGGAAACCGAAGCCCATGGTGCCGAGCCCGCCCGAGGTGATGAAGCGGTTGGGCTTGTCGAACTTGTAGTACTGGGCGGCGAACATCTGGTGCTGGCCCACGTCGGTGGTGACGTAGGCCTCGCCGCGCGTCACCTCGCACAGCGCCTCGATCACCTCCTGCGGCTTGAGCTGCTCGCCGGGCTTCGAGGGCTCGTAGAGCTTGCCGCGACGCTCCTCGCGCCAGCCGTCGATCTTGTCCCACCACTCAGCCAAGGCCTCAGGGTGGGCGATCTCCTTGCCCTGCACCAGGCTGATCATCTCGTCGATGACGCTGGCCGCCGGCCCGACGATGGGCACGTCGGCACGCACCGTCTTCGACACCGAGCTGGGATCGATGTCGACGTGGATGATCTTGGCGGTGGGGCAGAACTTGGAGGTGTTGTTGGTCACGCGGTCGTCGAAGCGCGCCCCGATGGCGATGATCAGGTCGGCGTGGTGCATGGCCATGTTCGACTCGTAGGAGCCGTGCATGCCCAGCCAGCCCAGGCACTGGCGGTCGCTCTGCGGGTAGGCGCCGATGCCCATCAGCGTGGTGGTGATGGGATAGCCGAGGCGCTTGACCAGGTCGGTCAGGCCCTCGCAGGCACGCCCGGTAACGACCCCGCCGCCGGTGTAGAAGACCGGGCGCTTGGCCTTGAGCATCATCTCCACGGCCTTCTTGATCTGGCCGGTGTGCCCCCGTGCCACCGGGTTGTAGGAGCGCATCTTGACCTTCTTCGGATAGACGTACTCGTAGCGTTCGGTGGGTGCGGTCATGTCCTTGGGAATATCCACCACCACCGGGCCGGGACGTCCCGTCGAGGCCAGGTAGAAGGCCTTCTTGAGGACTTCGGGGATCTCGGTCGGGTGCTTGATCGAGAAGCTGTGCTTCACGATCGGGCGGGTCACGCCGATGATGTCGGTTTCCTGGAAGGCGTCATCGCCGATCAGGTGGCTCATCACCTGGCCGCACAGCACCACCATGGGAATCGAGTCCATGTAGGCGGTGGCGATGCCGGTGACGGCGTTGGTGGCGCCGGGGCCGGAGGTGACCAGCACCACGCCGGGCTTGCCGGAGGCGCGTGCATAGCCGTCGGCGGCGTGGGTGGCCGCCTGTTCGTGGCGCACCAGGATGTGCTTGACCTTGTCCTGACGGAACAGCGCATCGTAGATGTGCAGCGCCGCGCCGCCCGGATAGCCATAGATGTATTCGACGCCTTCATCCTGCAGGAATCGGGCGATCATATCCGCGCCGGAAAGCAATTCCACTTGTGTATCTCCCCTGGAGGTCTCGAGTGCGATCCGTCCCGCAACGGGTACGGATTCGAGTGCGGCGGTATGCCGCTGTCGGCGAGGCCGACACCTGATGCCAAACCCTGGCATTAGGCCCGGTTGGGGCCTGCACTCTCATCACGGCGGATCGCCGCGTCGGGGCATTGGCCGGACCCGGCGGTTGGCCGGCTCCGGAATCCTTCGGCGGGTAGAGGCCAGGCGGCCTACCCTTCGCGCGGGAATGGGGGGTTGCCCGCAGGAGTCCGCGCCCGCAAATCAGGAACGCTCAAGATTCCAACAGCCTAGCGGAAGTGTCAACCGTGGGCGGCCTCCGGGAGGTTGGAACACCATAAAAAAGCCCGCCGGCGAAGCCGCGGGCGGGCAAGGGGGTTACAGGACGCAACCTATAAGACAGTGTAGTCGTTTGCCGGCGGCTGTACCGGGCAACCCGTTATGCCCGTGTATCAGGCACGAAACACGAGCTTGCCCGCCTCCTCCTCGACATGGATCACGTCACCAGTGGCGAAGCGCCCGGCCAGCAGGTCCTGGGCCAGCGGGTTCTCGATACGGCTCTGGATCGCCCGCTTGAGCGGTCGCGCACCGAACACGGGATCGAAGCCCGCCTGGGCGAGCTGGGCCATGGCCGCGGCACTGACCTCGAGCTGCATGCCGTGCTCGGCGAGACGTGCCCGCAGGCGGTCGAGCTGGATCCCGGCGATGGCCTCGATCTGCTCCTGGCGCAGGGCATGGAACACCACCACCTCGTCGATGCGGTTGATCAACTCGGGACGGAAGTGCGTGCCGACCACGTCCATGACCGCACGCTTCATCTCGTCATAGTGCTCGTCGCCGCCCATGCGCTGGATGATGTCCGAGCCCATGTTGGAGGTCATCACGATCACGGTGTTGCGGAAGTCCACGGTGCGCCCCTGGCCGTCGGTGAGGCGCCCGTCCTCCAGCACCTGCAGCAGGATGTTGAAGACGTCCGGATGCGCCTTCTCGACCTCATCGAGCAGCAGCACCGAGTAGGGCTTGCGCCGCACCGCCTCGGTCAGGTAGCCGCCCTCCTCGTAGCCCACGTAGCCGGGCGGTGCGCCGATCAGTCGCGCCACGGAGTGCTTCTCCATGAACTCCGACATGTCGATGCGCACCATCGCCTCCTCGGTGTCGAAGAGGAAGCTCGCCAGCGCCTTGCACAGCTCGGTCTTGCCCACCCCGGTGGGGCCGAGGAACAGGAACGAACCGTTGGGCCGGTTGGGGTCGGCGAGCCCGGCCCGCGAGCGGCGCACCGCGTTGGCCACCGCCTCGACCGCCTCCTCCTGGCCGATCACGCGCTGATGCAGCGCCTGCTCCATGCGCAGCAGCTTGTCGCGCTCGCCCTCGAGCATCTTGGAGACGGGAATGCCGGTCCAGCGCGACACCACCTCGGCGATCTCCTCCTCGGTGACATTGGAGCGCAGCAGCTTGTGCTGCGAGGTGTCGGCCTCCGTCTCGCTGGTTTCGGCGATCTTCTTCTCCAGCTCGGGGATGACCCCGTACTGCAGCTCCGACATGCGACCGAGGTCGCCCTGACGGCGCGCCTGCTCCAGATCGATGCGGGCGCGGTCGAGCTCGTCCTTGAACTGGGCGGCGCCCTGAATGCTGGCCTTCTCGGCCTTCCAGATCTCCTCGAGGTCGGCGTATTCGCGCTCCAGGTCGTCGATCTGTTCCTGCAGGCTCTCGAGGCGCTTCTTCGACGCCTCGTCGGTCTCCTTCTTGAGGTGCTCGCGCTCCATCTTGAGCTGGATCAGCCGGCGGTCGAGGCGGTCCATCTCCTCGGGCTTGGAGTCGAGCTCCATGCGGATGCGCGACGACGCCTCGTCGATCAGGTCGATGGCCTTGTCGGGCAGCTGGCGGTCGGTGATGTAGCGGGTCGAGAGCTTGGCCGCGGCGATGATCGCGCCGTCGGTGATGTCGACCCCGTGGTGCACCTCGTAACGCTCCTTGAGACCGCGCAGGATCGCCACGGTGTCCTCTTCGGAGGGCTCGTCGACCAGCACCTTCTGGAAGCGCCGCTCGAGTGCGGCATCCTTCTCGATGTACTTGCGGTACTCGTCGAGGGTGGTGGCGCCCACGCAGTGCAGCTCGCCGCGGGCCAGCGCCGGCTTGAGCATGTTGCCGGCATCCATGGCGCCCTCGGCCTTGCCGGCGCCGACCATGGTGTGCAGCTCGTCGATGAACAGAATCACCCGGCCCTCCTCCTGGGCCAGCTCCTTGAGCACCGCCTTCAGGCGCTCCTCGAATTCGCCGCGGAACTTGGCCCCGGCCAGCAGCGAGCCCATGTCGAGCGACAGCACGCGCTTGTCCTTGAGCCCCTCCGGCACCTCGCCGTTGACGATGCGCTGGGCCAGTCCCTCGACGATGGCGGTCTTGCCCACGCCGGGCTCGCCGATCAGCACCGGGTTGTTCTTGGTGCGCCGCTGCAACACCTGAATGGTGCGGCGGATCTCGTCGTCGCGGCCGATTACCGGATCGAGCTTGCCGTCGGCGGCGCGCTCGGTCAGGTCGAGGGTGTACTTCTCCAGCGCCTCGCGCTGCTCCTCGGCGTTGGGGTCGTCGACCTTCTCTCCGCCGCGCACGCTGTCGATGGCGCTCTCGAGCCCCTTGCGGGTCACCCCGGCCTGGGTCAGCAGCTTGGTCACGGCATGCCCCATCTCGAGAGCGGCCAGCAGCACCAGCTCGCTGGCGATGTACTGGTCTCCGCGTTTCTGCGCCTCGCGGTCGGTCAGGTTGAACAGCTTGATCAGGTCGCGCGAGGGCTGGACCTCGCCGGTGAACTGGCCGACCTGGGGCAGGTCGTCGAGGTGACCCACCAGGGTGTCGCGCAGGCGCGCGGCATCGCCGCCGGCCTTCTGGACGAGCGCCTTGATGCCGGTGTCCCGGGCATCGAGCAGTGCCAGCAGCAGGTGGCCGGGCTCGAGCTGGTTGTGCCCCCGCCCCACGGCCAGGGACTGGGCGTCGGCCACGGCGTTCTGCAGCTTGGCGGTGAACTTGTCGAAACGCATTCGCTTTCCTCCATCGGGATGGCGGCGCGGTCGGACGCGCCGCTTGGCCCTGTCGTATCGTATTGACAGTCTCAATGGAGTCAGCGTGGCCGGCTTTCAAGTCGTCGGCCAGGGGAGGAGTGCGTCAGCTTGACGTGGGTCAAGTCCAGCAGGACGGCGCGACAGGGTGATTCCGTTCATCACCTCCGGAGCGGTTCACCTCAACCAGATGACGCTGGCCATGCGCCCGGTCCTGCCATCGTCGCGACGATGCGAATAGAAGCGCGACTCGCAGGCGGTGCAGAAGTGGCCGCCGCTGACGTGGGCGACACCGAGCCGTTCCAGGCGCAGCCGCGCGAGCTTGTAGAGGTCGGCCATGTAGTGACCCAGGCGGTAGGGGCTGGGGTCGAAGGCGACCGCCGCCTCCGGGTGCACGCCGACGAAGGCCTGCTGCACCTCGGGTCCCACTTCGAACTGGGCGTTGGAGATCGCCGGCCCCAACCAGGCCAGCAGCTCCTCTGGCGGGGCGGCGAGCGCCGCCACGGTGGCTTCGAGCACCCCGCCGGCCAGCCCCCGCCACCCCGCATGGGCCACGCCGACGCGGGTGCCCTGGCGGTCGCAGAAGAACACCGGCAGGCAATCGGCGGTGAGCACCACGCAGGCGTGGCCGCGATCGAAGGCTACCGAGGCATCGGCTTCGGTAACGGCCTCCGTATGGCTCGCCTGCACCCGGGCGCCGTGGACCTGCTGGAGCCACAGCAGCGGCCTCTCGTCGTCAAGCTCGGCGCCGATCAGGCGGCGGCACAGCGCCACGTGCGCGGGATTGTCGCCTACCTGGTCGGCCGGGTTGAAGCAGGCGAACTCACCCTGGCTGGGGCCGGTCTCGCGCGTGGTGACAAAGGCCCCGACGCTGGCGGGGGCCGGCCAGTCGGGCTCGATCAGGGTCGGTTGCAGATGGGGGGCGTCGCTCATGGGGCTCCTCAGCGCATGGCCTCGTGGTCGTCACGCAGGTAATCGATCAACAGCAGCAGGTCGTCGGGCAGCGCGGCCCGGAACTCGACCGGCTGACCACTGGCAGGGTGGCGGAAGGCCAGCTTGCGGGCATGCAGCGCCTGGCGGGGAAACGCCCGTAGCAGATTCTTGAGCGCCTCGCTGGCCCCGGCCGGCAGCTTGAGCCGCCCACCGTATACCGGATCGCCAACCAGCGGGAAGCGTCGGTGCGCCAGGTGCACGCGAATCTGGTGGGTGCGGCCGGTCTCGAGCCGGCAGCGCACGTGGGTATGGGCGCGGAAGCGCTCGACCACGCGATAGTGGGTCACCGCCGGCTTGCCGCCGGCGTGCACCGCCTGACGCTTGCGATCCTTGGGGTGCCGGCCGATAGGGGCGTCCACCGTGCCGCCGGAGGTCATCACGCCGACACTGACTGCATCGTACTCGCGCGACACCGTTCGCGCCTGGAGCTGCTCCACCAGGGCCGTCTGAGCGGCCAGGCTCTTGGCCACCACCATCAGTCCGGTGGTGTCCTTGTCCAGGCGGTGCACGATGCCGGCCCGCGGCACCGTGGCCAGGCCCGGGCAGTGATGCAGTAGCGCGTTGAGCAGAGTGCCGTCGGGGTTGCCCGCGGCGGGATGCACCACCAGGCCCGCCGGCTTGTCGATGACCAGCACTTCGTCATCCTCATGGATGACGTCAAGCGGTATCGCCTCGGGCTCGAAGCGCACCTCCTCCTCGAGCTCGGCGGCGAGCTGCAGCCACTCGCCGCCAGCCATCTTGTCCTTGGGCTTGCCCGGACGGCCGTCGACGGTCAGCGCTCCCTGCTTGATCCAGCCCTTGAGGCGCTCGCGGGAATGGTCGGCGAAGAGTTCGGCGGCGGCCTGGTCGAGGCGACAGCCGGCCAGAGTGACGGGCACGCGTTGCTGGGCTTCCACGATCTGGGGCATAGGGGGGTATCGCTGTCAGCATCCTCGGACTGCGTTTTCACGCGAGGTGCTTTATAGTGGACGGGTTACGGTCGATTCTACCACGGCCGACACGGCTTGTTAGACACGAGGATCACGATGCGCGTTTCCCCCATCGCCACACGCCTTATCGCCCTGCTCCTGGCGGCCGCCCTGGTCAGCGGCTGTGCCGGCAGGTCTGCCACGGAAGAAGAGCCAGACGAGTTCGAAGGTGTTGCCGAACAGCAGCTCTACGACGAGGCGCGCGACGCGCTCGAGGACGGCCGCTACACCACCGCCATTTCGCGCCTCGAGGCCATCGATACGCGCTACCCCTTCGGCCGCCATGCCGAACAGGCCCAGCTCGAGCTGATCTACGCCTACTACGAGACCAGCGACTGGGAAGCCACCCGCGCCGCCGCCAGTCGCTTCATCCGCCTGCACCCCACGCATCCGCAAGCCGACTACGCCCTCTACATGCGCGGGCTGGCCTCGTGGCAGGCGGGTCGCTTCAGCCTCGAACGGCTGCGCCTGATCGACATCTCCAAGCGCGACCTGGGCGCGTCCCGCGACGCTTACACCGATTTCCGCGAGCTGGTGTCACGCTACCCCGACAGCGAATACGCGCCGGACGCCGAGCAGCGCATCGTCTACCTGCGCAACGTGCTGGCCCGCCACGAGCTTCACGTCGCCGATTTCTACCTGCGCAAGGGCGCCTACCTGGCCGCCGTCGAACGCGGACGCTGGGTGGTCGAGAACTATCCCGAAGCCGAGGCCACCCGCGATGCGCTGGCGGTGATGGTCGAGGGATACCTGGGTCTCGACATGCGCGATCGCGCCCGCGAGGTGCTGCAGGTGCTGATCGAGAACGACCCCAACAACGACCGTCTGCGCGGCCGCACCTTCCGACCGCAGCACGTGCGCGCGGACTCGCTCTCCGCCTGAGCGCAGCCGAAGCGCGACACCGGGAACCCGCGAGCCTGCTCGCGGGTTCCTCTCGTTGCCCATTGGCTCCTCAGTCGCCGGCCTGCCAGCCATTGACGATGGGGTAGCGACGGTCGCGACCGAACCCACGCGGCGTCACCCGCACGCCGACCGGCGCCTGGCGTCGCTTGTACTCGTTGCGATCGACCAACCTGACCACCTGGTAGACGTCGTCGCGCTCGAAGCCGGCGGCGATGATCGCCTCGGCGCTCATGTCGCCCTCGATGTAGCGCGCCAGGATGGCGTCGAGGGTGTCGTAGTCGGGCAGCGAGTCGGTGTCCTTCTGGTCGGGTGCCAGCTCGGCGGAGGGCGGGCGCGTGATGACACGTTCGGGGATCGCCGGCGACTGGGTGTTGCGCCAGCGGGCCAGGCGATAGACCCAGGTCTTGTAGACGTCCTTGAGCGCATTGAAGCCGCCCACCATGTCGCCGTAGAGCGTGGCGTAGCCCACCGCCATCTCGCTCTTGTTGCCGGTGGTGAGCACCATCAGGCCTTTCTTGTTGGAGATCGCCATCAGCAGCACACCACGACAGCGCGACTGCAGGTTCTCCTCGGTGGTGTCGCGCTCGGTGCCGGCGAAGGTGTCGGCCAGGGTGGCCAGGAAGGCGTCGACCATGGGCTCGATCGGCAGCACCTCGTAGTGAACGCCGAGCAGCCGCGCCTGCTCGGCGGCGTCTTCCTGGGAGATGTCGGCGGTGTAGCGATAGGGCATCATCACAGCATGCACCCGCTGCGGCCCCAGCGCGTCCACCGCGATGGCAAGCGACAGGGCCGAGTCGATGCCGCCGGAGAGCCCCAGCACCACGCCCTGGAAGCCGCTCTTGTTGACGTAGTCGCGTACGCCGCTGACCAGCGCGCAGTAGAGGCTCTCCTCGGGCGCCTCGGAAGGCTCGATCTCGCCCTCCTGCGGCACCCACCTGCCCGCCTCCTGAATCAGCTGTACCGGCATCAGGCCCGCCTGCCAGTAGGGCGCCACCACCCGCACCTGGCCCTCGGCATCGACGCAGGCCGAGCCGCCGTCGAAGACCAGCTCGTCCTGCCCGCCGATGGTATTGACATAGACCATCGGCAGCGACACCTCGGAGGCGCGCTGCTCGAGCAGGCGCAGGCGCTCGGCAGGCTTGTCCTGGTGGTAGGGCGAGGCGTTGAGCGTGACGAGAATGTCCGCTCCCGCCTCACGTGCCGCCCGCACCGGCGCCCCATCCCAGATGTCCTCGCAGATCAGCACGCCGAGCCTGGCACCCTTGTGCTCGATCACCAGGCTCTCGTCGCCGGTGGCGAAGTAGCGCCGCTCGTCGAAGACCTGGTAGTTGGGCAGCACCTGCTTGGCATATTCGCCGATCCATTCGCCGTTGTAGAGCAGGCCGGCCAGGTTGTAGCCAAGCCCCTCGCGCCGGCCGGGGTAGCCGATGATCACCAGCACGTCGCGGGACATCTTCGCCGCCATGCGGGAACGCGCCTGGCGCAAGCGGGTCTCCATGGAAGGGCGCAGCAACAGGTCCTCGGGCGGGTAGCCGCTCAGGAACAGCTCCGGAAACACCACGATATCGGCACCATGTTCGATGCGCGCCTCGCGAACGGCTTCGATGGCACGATCGGCGTTGCCGGGGATGTCCCCCACCAGCGGGTCCAGCTGCGCCATCACCAGCGTCAAATCTTGCATGGGCGTAGAAATCTCTTGAGAATCCATAGTCATTGTATTGTCCCGCAAGGGCGTCCGGCTGGCAAAGCCGCTAGCCCCCACCTGGGAGACGAACAAGGATGAACCTGTTGCTGATTCGGCTGATCATCTTCGCCGTGCTGTTCTTCGCCGGCCTGAAGCTCTACCGCATGTACCGCGAATGGAAGCTGGACCGCGAGAACCGGCTCGATGACGAGTCGACCCAGGAGGGGCGACCGATGGTACGCTGCGCCTGGTGCCAGGTACACGTGCCGGAGAGCGACGCCGTGCGCGACCAGGGCGAGTGGTTCTGCAGCAGCGCCCATCGCGATCGCTTCCTGCAGGAGCAGCAGCCCCCCGGGGAGTAGCCGGCGGGCGCTGGTGGCAATCGCCTACAAATTCCATCGGCAATGACTGATAGACGCCACCCCAGGCTCGACTAGAGTGGATGCCTCGTGACCGGGAATCCCTCCAGGAGAGCGCCATGGATGCGGCTCGTATTGCCTCCGCCACCGCCCCGGGCCAGCGCGGCCTCACCCTCATCGAGCTCCTCGTGGTCATCGCCGTGGCTATCCTGCTGATGGGCTGGGCCGTGCCCGGCCTCCAGGCGATGAACGCCCGCCAGGAGGTCATCGCCGAAGCACACCGTCTCCGGGTGGCGCTGTCGCTGGGGCGTAATAGCGCCATCACCCGGCGCAGCACGGTGATCGTCTGCCCCAGCCCCGACCACCGGCGCTGCGATACCCGCGACTGGAGCGCCCCGCTGGCCATCGTGCTCGGCCCGCTGGCGGGCAGCGAATTCGACGAAGGGGCCCTGCTGCGAGTGATCGAGGCCGGCCGCGGCGTTAGCGTCCGCTATCGCCGGGACGGCAAGCCGGTTCGCTACGGCGCGCTGGGGCGGCCTGCGGGACACAATGGTACCTTCCGTATCTGCGGTCGCCACGAACAGGGTGCCGAACTGGTGCTCAGCAACTTCGGCCGGGTGCGCGCCGGCGGCACCCTCGACTGCTGACCCCGCCATGCCTCACAGGAGCCTGCATGCGGCAAGCCATCGTGGGTTATCACCGTGACGACGAGGGGCACTGGGTCGCCGAGCTGGCATGCGGACACAACCAGCATGTCCGCCACCAGCCGCCCTAGGTCGAGCGCCCCTGGGTCACGACGGCGGCCGGGCGCCGTTCGCGCCTCGGTCTCGAGCTGTCGTGCGTCAAGTGCGACCGCGGCGAGCCCCGCGACAATCCCTGACCGCCCGGTCGCGGCGGCGGCGAACCTGCTAACCCTTTGGCCCCATCAACAGCCAGATGATCAGCCCGACCAGCGGAAATACCAGCAGCACGATGATCCACAGCAGCTTGGCGATGGGGCCGGCCGAACTCTTGGCCACCTTGACGATCGCCCATACCAGTATGATCAGCCAGATCAGGCCCAGCAGGCCGCCCACTTCGATTCCCATCAGACATCTCCTTGTCCCGCGGTTGGTGTTGGTTCAAGGAGTAGCACGCGGCGGCGAAGGTAACAAACAGAAACTGTTACCGCAGGTGAACCGAGGTAATGCCGATCAGCCGAGTCGCCACCACTCGGGCAGCAGCCGGCGCACGTCCCGGCGCTGGAAGCGGTCGTCCATCAGCACCAGGGTGCCGCGGTCCCGCGGGCTTCGGATCACCCGGCCCGCGGCCTGGACCACCTTGATCAGGCCGGGGATGCGGTAGGCATAGGCATCGCCACAGCCGAAGCGTGACTCCAGCCTTACCTTGAGCGCCTCGTTGAAGGGGTCGAACGGCGGCAGCCCCAGGGTGGCGATGAAGGCCCCGACCAGCCGCTCGCCGGGCAGGTCGATGCCCTCGCCGAAGGCCCCGCCCAGCACCGCGAAGCCGATGCCCTGCGCGCCCGGCTGAAAGCGCGCCAGGAAGGCCTCGCGCTCGACCTCGCGCATGCCGCGGGTCTGGCTCCAGCGGGGCAGTTCGGGGTAACGCTGCGCCAGCCGCGCCTCCACCGCCTGGAGGTAGGCAAAGCTGCTGAAGAAGGCGAGGTAGAGGCCGGGGAGGCGACGGAACTGGCCGGCCAGCTCGTCCACGATCGGGTCCAGCGAGGCCTCACGATCGCGCAGCCGCGTCGAGATGCCGCCGCGGATGCGCACCTCGAGCTGCTCGGCGCGAAACGGCGAGGCGACCGCCTGCCAGACGCAGTCGCGGGGCAAGCCCAGCAGGTCGCGATGGTAGTGCGACGGACTCAGGGTGGCGGAAAACAGGACGCTGCTGTGGGCCAGGGCGAAGCGCGGGGCGAGGAAGTCCGCCGGCACCACGTTGCGCAGGCCCAGCACCGCGCGGCCGCGACCGTGCCGGGTCAGGTCGCACAGCGAGTGCTCGCCGAAGGCTTCGGCCAGGCGACAGAAGCCCAGGGCCTCGAACAGCCGCTCCTGCAGGAGCGGGTCGGCACCGCCCGGGTGCTCGGCCAGGTAGTCGGTGATCGCCGCAGCCGCCTGCTGCACGGCGCCGACAAACCGCCCGGGCAGGTCGTCGAGCACGCGGTAGGCCGGCTGGCCCACCCGGCCCTCGTCGGCCCCGCCCTGCTCGCGCAGCAGGGCCTGCCACTGGCGCACCAGCCGACCGAGGGGCTTGATCAGTGGCGCCGGGGCCTGGCGGTGCAGCTGGCCGAAGGCGCGCTGGTGCAGCTCGCCGCTGTACATGCCGCGGGCACGCTCCACCAGGTTATGAGCCTCGTCCACCAGCAGCGCCAGGCGCCAGCCGTTGGCCTGCGCCAGGCCGTGGAGCAGCGCCGATGCATCGAAGTAGTGATTGACATCGCCCACGCAGACATCGCTCCAGCGCGCCAGCTCCTGGCCCAGGTAGTAGGGGCAGATGCCGTGCTCGAGCGCCACCTCGCGCAGCGCCTCGCGGTCGAGCCAGCCGCGTGCCACCGCGGCCTGGCGGGCGGCGGGCAGCCGGTCGTAGAAGCCGGCGGCGAGCGGACAGGCATCGCCATGACAGGTCTTGTCGGGGTGCTCGCAGGCCTTGCTGCGGGCCACCAGCTCCAACACCCGCAGGGGAAGGCGCTGCTCGCCGCCCCCTGCCCCATCCTTTCCGCCGCCCGCCCCCAGCCGGTCCAGGGACTCCAGCGCCAGTCGCCGCCCGGGGGTCTTCATGGTCAGGAAGGCGAGCCGGTCGATGGCTTGGCGCGGCATCGCCTTGAGGCTGGGAAACAGCGTGGCCACGGTCTTGCCGATGCCGGTCGGGGCCTCGGCCAACAGGCAGCGGCCAGTGGCCGCCGCCTTGTAGACGCCCTCGGCCAGCTCGCGCTGGCCGGAGCGAAAGCCGGCGTGGGGGAAACGGAGTTCGACCAGGGCAGCATCGCGCGCCTGGCGATGGGCCCGCTCCTGCTCGGCCCAGCCCAGGAAGCGCTCGCACTGGGACTCGAAGAAGGCGGTGAGTTCGGCGGCGCTGGCCTCCTCGGTCAGGCGCGTCTCGCATTCGCTGCCGATGTCGAGGTAGACCAGCGCCAGGGTCAGGGAGTCGAGCCCCCGCTCGGCGCACAGCAGCGCCCCGTAGACCTTGACCTGGGCCCAGTGCAGGGCGCGCTGGTTGGCCGCCATGCGCGACAGGTCGCCGCGGTGGGTCTTGATCTCCTCGAGGCACTGGCTCGCCGGGTCGAAGCCGTCGGCGCGGCCGCTGACGAGGAGACCGCGATGGCAGCCGCTCAGGGCAATCTCGCGCTCGTAACCCTCGCCGCGCCGCGCCGTCACCCGGGCATGGCCGGCAATGCCTTCGCGAGCGCTGGGCGACGGGGTGAAGCGATGGTCGAGATCGCCCGCGCGGGCGGTGAAGTCGCACAGCGCCCGCACCGCCACCCGGTAGGGCGTCACCTCGCACGCCTTGGCGGCATCGCTCATGGCATCGCCTCCGCCTGCCAGCTGACGTGGCAGACCACCGCGTCGATCCCCTGCCCCCGGAAGAACGCCAGCCAGCGGCGCTGGTTGTCCTGCAGCCTGTCGCCGGGGCCCTTCACCTCGATCAGCCGGTAGCGGGGCCCACCCGTGGCGCCCGGCAGGAACTGGATCAGGTCGGGCAGGCCGGCGCGGTTGGCCCGGAGGTCGGCCAGCAGGCGTTCGAAGCAGGCCCGCAGGTGCGCCGCGGGTATGCAGGCGAGCGCCTGCTCGATGAGCACCTCGTCGAGTCCTTCCCAGTGGACGAAGGGCGAGGCCAGGCCGTGCTTGTCGCGCCAGGTGCGCCAGATCGCCTCGTCATGGGTACCGGCATCGAGCCGTGCCAGGCAGGCCGCGAAGCGCTCGCGTCGGCGGGCCACGAAGTCGTCGCGATGGAGATCCGCCGGGCCGCCGTGGAAGGGGTGGAAGAAGGCGCCGGGCAGCGGCGCGAACAGCGCCGGCCAGCAGAGCAGGCCGAACAGCCCCGTGACGAGGACGTTCTCGACATAGTGCACGGGAGCCTCGGGGCGGCTCAGGTGCTCGGCCACGGCCTGCTCGACGCCCCCCATGCCGGCGCGCGGCAGGCACAGGTCGAATCGTGGCGGCGCCGCCTCCGGCTCACGCTCCGGCGGCACCAGCCCCAGCCGGCGGCAGAGCCTCGGCAGCAGCCGCGCCAACGCCTGGGCTTCCTGCTCGCCGGCAGCCGAGTCCCAGGCCTGGATCGCCAGGGCATGAGCCTGGCGGTACTCGCCCCGCCGCTCCAGCAGGCGCAGGCGGCGGATGCGCGCTTCCACCTGGCCTCCCGGTCCGTCGCCGCTCGCCGCATAGAGCCGCAGTGCCCGCTCCTCCTCGCCGCCGCGCTCGGCGGCATGGCCGAGAGCGAACAGCAGCCGGCCGCGGCGCTGGTTCAGCCAGGCGTTGCCCTCCGGCACGTCGGGGATCTCGGCCTCCAGCGTTGCGGGTTCCTCGCCGGCCTCGAGGCGCTCGCGCAGCCGGTGCAGGAGCAGGTAGGCGTCGACCTCCTCGCGGCGGTGAAAGGCGCGCGAGCCGGGGGTCGCCTCGACCCGTTCGAAGCGCTGCAGGCCGAGCTCGGCGAGCACGAACTCGGCCCAGTCCTGGCGCAGGTTGCCGAAGAACATCAGCCGCAATCGATCGCACCAGGGCATCACCGTCAGCCGCACGATCTGCTCCCCCGCCAGCACGTCGCTGGCCTCTGGCCACCACGCCTCCAGGCGCTGCGACTGCTCCAGCCATGGCGCCAGTGCTTCGCCCAGCTGCGCCTTGCTCGCCCTGGGCGACAACCCGGCAGCGGCGATCTCGCCCGCCAGCGCCTGGCGCAGCTCGGCCAGGCGCAGCAGGCGAAACAGGTCGACGAGGCCCAGCGCCGGGTCGGCCTCGATCCAGCCGGCCTCGACGAGCGGCGCCAGGGCGCTCTGGGTATCGCCGATCTCGGGATAGGCGAGCTTGCTGCTGCGAAACAGTTCGCCCTTGCGCATCACCATGCGCACCAGCAGCGCCTGGGACGACTGCGGCAGGGCCATGAAATCGGCGACGAGACGGCGCTCCGCCGCGGTCAGCAGGTCGCCGTGGCGCTCGCTCACCCAGTCGAGGACGAAACGGAAGTTCGCCAGGTAATAGAGCGGATCGTCGAGGGAAGCGGTGACCGAAGCGGCGCCTGGAATACTGTTCATGCATCCATGATATCAGCCCCGCGGCCCGGCGCCATCCTCACCGTTCAGCGCAGGCCTGCGGCAAGTGAACGCACCACCTCGGCGGCCGGCGCCTCCCGGCAGGCGCTGGCGTGCTGGCCGGCCCACAGCGGCGAGAAATCGGCGCTGCCCGCGGCCTCGGCGGCGCGGCGCAGCGGCGCAATGGCGGCGGTGGCCAGCGGGAAGGCCGGCGCCACGTCGCCAAGCGGGCCCAGTTCGCGCATCAGCCGGGTGACGATGCCGCGTGCCGGTCGCCCGGTGTAGAGTCGGGTCAGGGCGGTGTGTCGCGCGGCTTCGCTCTGCAGCGCCCGGCGGTGCAGCGCCGAGGTGGTGGCTTCGGGGCAGCACAGGAAGGCGGTGCCGACCTGCACGGCGCCGGCTCCCAACGTCAGCGCGGCCGCCACGCCGCGGGCGTCGGCGATGCCGCCGGCGGCGATCACCGGCAGCGAGACGGCCGCCGCCACTTGCGGCAGCAGGGCGAAGGTGCCGAGCTGAGTGGTAACGTCGTCGGTGAGGAACATGCCGCGGTGGCCGCCCGCCTCCAGCCCCTGGGCGATCACCGCGTCGGCGCCGTGCGCCTCGAGCCAGCGCGCCTCCTCGACCGTGGTGGCCGAGGAGAGCACCAGCGCGCCCCAGCTCTTGACCCGCTCGAGCAGCGCCGGCTCGGGCAGGCCGAAGTGAAAGCTGACCACCTCGGGGCGAAAGGGCTCCAGGGCATCGCAGGCCTGGTGATCGAACGGGCGTCGCCCAGCGCCCGTCGGCACATCGTCGATGTCGAGACCGTACGCCGCGTAGTAGGGCGCAAGCGCCTGGTGCCAGCGCGCCTGCCGCGCCTCGTCCGGTAGCGGCGGGGCATGACAGAAGAAATTGACGTTGATCGGCCGCGCCGTCGCCGCGCGAAAGTGGCGCAGCTCTTCCGCCATCGCCTCGGGCGTCAGCATGGCGCAGGGCAAGGCGCCCAGCCCGCCCGCCTCGCTCACGGCCACCGCCAGGGCGGCATCCTGCACGCCGGCCATGGGGGCCTGAAAGAAAGGAAGGTCGAGGCCGAGCTGGCGGGTCAGGCTCATGGGTCGTCTCCCTGCTGTCGTCGTGGGCGCTGCCGGGGCCGCTTCGGCCCCACGGTGTCGGCAGCATAGGCGCCGCGCTGGCCCATCGGCCGGGGCTCGCCCACCGTGGTGTCACGGCGGGTCTGGCGCTCCATTTCAGCGTTGATCTCGGCCCCCAGCAATACGACGAACGAGGAAAGCCAGAACCACAGCATCAATACCACCACGGCCCCCAGCGAGCCGTAGAGCTGGTCCAGGTTAGCGACCTGGCCGACATAGAGCGACAGCCCGGAGGAGCCCAGCAGCCACAGCAGCGTCGCCGTCACCGTGCCCGTGCTGACCCACTCCCAGCGCGGCGAGGTGCGATAAGGGCCGTAGCGGTAGAGCACGGCGATCACGAACATCATCAGCAGCAGCAGCGCCGGCCAGCGCAACCACTTGATCAGGGTGACCAGCGGGCCCTCCAGGGCCAGCCAGCCGACGGCGAGAGGATAGAGCGCGACGAAGATCGTGGCGGCCAGCGATATCACGATCAGCCCCACGGTCAGCGCGGCCACCACCAGCATGCGATGCCCCAGGCCGCGCCGGTCCTCCTCGCCGTAGACCACGTTGAGCCCGATCATCAACCCGCGCACCCCCTTCGAGGCGAGAAACATCGCTACCAGCAGGCCGAGCACCGCGGTCAGGCTGAGTCCGGTATCGGTGTTCTCGCTCACCTCCACGGCCTGGTCGTTGATCAACTGGGCGCCCCCCGGGGGCATGAAGCGACTCAGCTCCCCGATCTGGCTCGCCACCTGCATCGGATCGAAGACCAGCGCCCACAGCGAGATGACCGCCCCCATGGCCGGAAACAGCGACAGCAGCGCGTAGAAGGCGATCCCCGCCGCCAGCATGTTGATCCGATCATCCGCCATCTCCGCCTTGACCCGCCAGAGCACGTCCAGCCAGCCCGTAGCGGGTATCTGGTTTGGATTGTCGGCTCGCCTGCCTCGCCAGAACTTCCTCATTCGTCTCCCCTGGTCTGCTGCGCCGGGCGCAGGATCATGCGCGCATCGCGAATCTCGATGTTGAAGCGGTTGAGAAAGCTCATTCCCAGCAGAGCCACGTCACCCTCGAGCCCGGGGCTGATGGAGCCGCGCACCCCCGTGGCAGAAAAGCCACCCAGGCTGACCTCCTCGAGCCAGGTGAGCTCACCGCGCACCCGCCCGTTGGCGGTGTTGAACCAGGCCGAACCCGCCGGCTCCAGCTCAAGACGCTCGGCCAGGGCGGTCGATACGGCCACGTAGGTGGCGCCGGTGTCGAGCAGGAACTCCACCGGCTCGTCGTTGATGCGTCCGGTGGCGATGAAGTGTCCCGAGCGGTTGCGCTCGAGCACGATCGGCTCCTCCGCTCCGCTCACGGCATTGACCAGATGGGCGTTGGGGTTGCGCTGGGTCTCGAGATAACCGTGGAACCACCAGCTGCCGACAGCGATGAACGCCACCCAGAACAGCAGCATCATGCCCATTCCGGCGCGCCGGATCGAACCGCCCTCTCGCTGCATCGACTACCCCCGTTGGCGCGGCCAGCCCGCTTTGACACCCTCGGCTTCGCTGTCTTTACTCTAGGGCGGCAAGTCTCCCCGGTCGGGTCGCCCGTCGCACGGATCAGGCTCGACCAGCGTCTCGACAAGAACAAGGATAGCCACATGCCAGACAGCTTCGCATATTCGACCGCTTTCGCTTCCCGTCATTCCGTCGCCGCCCCGAGCGCGGCCGCGACCACCCTCGTCGCCGCCCTGCTGCTGACCGCCACGCCGGTGGCGGCGTGGGACGGGCTGGTCGAAAAGCAGGTCTTCGAGATGGAGTCGTACACCACCGTCGGCGGCGAGACCATCGCCCCGCTGCGCATCGGTTGGGAGGCCTACGGCGAGCTCAACGAGGCCAAGGACAACGCCATCCTGATCACCCACTTCTTCTCCGGCACCAGCCATGCCGCCGGCCGCTATGCCGAGGAGGACGCGGCACCCGGCTACTGGGACGCCATCATCGGCCCGGGCAAGCCGCTGGACACCGACGAGTACTACGTCATCGCCGCGGACACCCTGGTCAACCTCAATGCCCACGACCCCAACGTGACCACCACCGGGCCGGCCACCACCAACCCCGAGACCGGCGAGCCCTGGGGAACCGACTTCCCGCTGGTCACCATCCGCGACTTCGTCGAGGTGCAGAAGGCGCTGCTCGAGAGCCAGGGCATCGAGCGACTCCACGCGGTGATGGGCGCCTCGATGGGCGCGCTTCAGGCCTACGAGTGGGCCAGCGCCTATCCCGAGCGGGTCGAGCGGCTGATCCCGGTGATCGGCGGCGGCGTCGCCGACCCCTGGCTGCTGGCCACCCTGGGCGCCTGGGCCGCGCCCATCCGCGTGGACGCCAACTGGAACGACGGCGACTACTACGACAGCGAGCCGCCGCTGGACGGTCTGCGCGAATCGCTCAAGCTGGTCACCCTCAACGCCAACCACTGGCGATGGGCCAACGAGACCTTCGATCGCAGTTGGGCCGACGAGGACGCCGACCCCACCCAGGAACTGGAGGCCCGCTACGCCATCGAACAGACCCTCGACGACATCGCTGCCTCACGGGCCGAGCTCGCCGATGCCAATCACCTGCTCTACCTGGTCAAGGCCAACCAGGCATTCATCGCCGGGCACGGCGACAGCGTGGAAGAGGGCCTGGCTCGCATCGAGGCGCCCACGCTGATGCTCTACAGCGAGAACGACCTGGTCTTCGCCCCCGACGGGGTGCGCCAGACCGCCGAGATGATCGAAGCCGGCGGCACCGAGGTCGAGCTGGTCGCGCTGGAGGGCAACCGTGGCCACCTCGACGGCGTGCTCGCCATCGACCAGGCCGGCGACAGGCTGCGCACCTTCCTGACCGAATGAGGCGTCCGCCCCCTGGCGGAGCTAGCCCGCCAGGGAGCGCGCCAGCAGGTAGCCGCCCATGGCCAGCAGGCCACTGAGGAAAACACGTCGGAAGGTGGTTTCGGAGAGACGACGCCGCAGCCACTGGCCGAGCTGCATGCCGACGAGGGCCGGCACCACCGCGCCCAGCGATAGCAGCCCCAGCTCCACGCTGAGCAGGCGCTGCCCGCCCATGGAGAGGCCCAGCGCGGCGGTCGTGACCACGAACAGCACGCCCATGGCCTGGATCAGCATGTCCCGGGGCAGGCCGAGGGATTGCAGGTAGGCCACACCGGGGAACACCGACGAACCGGTCATGCCGGTGAGCAGGCCCGTCAGCGCCCCATTGACCGGCGCGGCATGGCGGCCACGGCTGACCCACTTGGCCAGGCCGAGACCGAACAGCCCGGCGAGCGCATAGAAAGCGATCAGCACCCCCAGGAGCCCCGAGAGCCAGCGAACCTCGACCCGAGCAAGCACGGCCACGCCCACCCACACGGTGACCACCGAGGCCAGCAGGAAGGGCCACAGCCGCCCCAGGATCCGCATGAGATAGCCCCCGACCAGCGCCTGCCAGACGTTGGTGACGAGGGTGGGAGCCAGCAGCAGGGCCATGGCCGACGGCAGCCCCACCGTCGCCGTGAGAAGGGCCAGCGAGACTGTGGGCATGCCCATGCCGATCACGCCCTTGACGAGGCCGGCGGCGACGAAGGTCGCCGCCACCAGCGCCATCAGCAATGGATCGAGGTCCATGCGGCGGACTCCTTGTCAGGCTGCGGTTCCGTTGCGTGCCTCCCACGCAGCGGCCGCCTGCTGCCCCCGGGCCTGGTCGACCGCCAGGCAGATCAGCATGGCGACGATGAACAGTGCCGCGCACAGCAGGATCGAGGCCTGCAGCCCCACCACCGACTGCAGCAGCCCCAGGCCGATGATGCCGAACACCCCGGCCAGCTTGTTGGCCAGGCCCCAGAAGCCGAAGAACTCGGCGGCCTTGCGCGTGGGCGAGAACAGCCCCACCAGGGCACGGCTGGCCGACTGGCTCGAGCCCAGCGAGAGCCCAGCCAGGCAGCCGACGAACAGGAACAGGTGCTGGGCCTCCCACTCCAGCCCCAGGCTGGCATTGAGGAAAGCCGTGACCTCGGGCGTGGCCCAGATGGCGAATATCGCCGCCACCCACAGCATCAGGGTCAACTGGTAGGTGAACTTGGTACCGATGCGATCCTGGAGGAAACCGAAGCCGAGCGCGCCGGCCGCCGCGGTGACCTGGACGATGATGAACATGACGTTGCGAATCGATTCGTCCCAGCCGATCACCTGGGCACCGTAGATGAAGGCGAAGGCGATGATGATGTAGACCCCGGCCATGGAGAACAGCAGCGACACCAGGAAGATGCCCAGGTCGCGGAAACGCCGCAGCTCGTGCAGGGTGGTGGAGACGCGCTCCCAGGCGATCTCGCGGTAGGTCCTGGCGTGCGGCTGCGGCGTGCCGCGCTCCTTCACCCATAGGAAGGTGGGGATGGCGGCGACCAGGAAGAACACCGCGGCGAAGGGGCCCACCCAGCGGATACGCTCGAAGTTCTCGGCGGTGGCCTCGCCCAGCACCAGCAGGGTGAAGCCGGCGGCGAACAGGCCGCCGACGTAGCCCAGTGCCCAGCCGAAGCCGGAGATCTTGCCGAGGTCGTGCGGCGGGCCGAGGTCGGGCAGGAACGCCGCAATGAACGACTCGCCCATGGAATAGGCGTAGTTCGAGATCACGATCAGCAGCAGACCGAGCATGACGTAGCCCGGCGCCACGAAATAGAGCAGCGCGGTGGCCACCACGGTGGCGATGTAGCTGATGAACAGGAAGCGCTTCTTGGCCGCGCGGTAATCCATCACCGCGCCGCACAGCGGGCCGGTGAGCACCACCAGCAGGTAACTGACGGCCAGCGCCAGGCTCCACAGCAGGTTGGCCAGGCGGAAGCCGTCACCGCGATCGCCGACGATCACGGTGGTGAACAGCTCGCCGAACACCACGGTAATGATCAGCAGCGTATAAGCCTGGTTGGCGAAGTCGAACATCGCCCAGCCGAAGATTTCCCGCTTCGACGCCCGCTGCCTGGGTGCCGTACCGCCCGCGGCCGGTATCGCGCTCATCTGTGCCTGTCCTCCTCGCCCTGCCCGGAAGCGCCTAGCCTATCAGCTTCTCGCGGCAAACATGACGACTTGGCGGCTTTCACTACACTGAGGACTACATTCCAGACTGGAGGCAGGCAATGGAACGCTTGAGCGCTACCCCTCTGGTGGTGATGACCCTGGCCGTGGCAGCGGCGCATGCCGAAGAGCGATCCATGGACACCGAGCACCACGGCGTGCGGCTGGTACCGGTCGCCGAGGATCTCGAACAGCCCTGGGGCGTGGCCGTACTGCCCGGCGAGCTGTACGTCATCAGTGAACGCAGCGGACAGCTCCAGGTCGTCCATGACGGCGAGCGGCAGCAGGTCGAAGGCCTGCCCGACACCCAGGTCGAGGGCCAGGCGGGCCTGCTCGACGTCGCCGCCTCGCCCGACTACCCCGACACCGGTTGGCTCTACTTCACCTACGCCAGCGGCGACGACGATGCCACCGCCACGGCGCTGGCGCGCGGGCGCCTGGCCGGCGACCAGCTGGTGGACGTGGAGGAGTTGTTCGAGCAGAACCGGCGCTCCGAACCCGGTCCCCATGCCGGCTCGCGGCTGGCCTGGCTGAAGGACGATACCCTGCTGATGTCGGTCGGCGACCGCAGTGACCCCGAACGGGCCCAGGATACCCAGGACCACGCCGGATCGATACTGCGGCTCGACCCGCAGGGCCTGGCGCCGGAGGACAACCCGTTGCTCGAGGAGGCCGGCTTCCTGCCCGAGATCTTCTCCTGGGGCCATCGCCACGTCCTGGGGCTGGCGGTGGACGACGAGCGCGGCAACGTCTGGGCCGTGGAGGCTCGCAGTAACGGTCATGACGAAGTGTTGCTCATCCAGCCCGGTGCGAATCACGGTGCGGCGGATGAGGACGATGACCCCGAGCTGCTGGAGCAGGGTGCCAGCAGCGGGTTCTTCAACGAAGACGACATCGTCGAGCCCGCCCATCGCTTCACCGGGGAGGTGTCGCCATCAGGCCTGGCGCTGATCGAAGGGGAGCACTACCCCGAGTGGGAGGGCGACCTGCTCGTCGGCGGCCTGGAAAGCGAGCAGCTCTATCGCCTCGAGGTCGACGGGGACAATCAGGTGGCCGGCGTGGAAGAGCTGCTCGACGAGTCGGTGGGCCCGGTCCGCGACGTGCGCCAGGGGCCCGACGGCCGGGTCTACGTGCTCGCCGGCGATGAGAACGGCACGCTCTATCGGCTCGAGCCCGAGACGTGACCTGTGGCCCCTGCGACCGGCCCGCGCCTGCTGCGCGCCGGTCGCGCCCTCTACGCAGCATGCCGCACACGTAGCGTGGAGAGAGACCGTCTTCACTTATCCTCATACCCCGGGCATTATCATTGTTAACCTGGGTTAAGCAGATTTCTCCTGCTGGTGGCTCTCCCGTCACTACGAAGGCAGGCCCAGACAACCGGCCAGGCCGTGGCGCATGCCGCCACGCGGTGACAAGAAAAACAAGCAGGCAGGGGCAGGGCGCATGAGAAAGTGGCTGATGCTGATGGTGTTGTTATTTCCCCTTCCGGCGGCAGGCGGCCTGGAAGAGTTGACCTTCATCACCGAAGAGTACCCGCCCTATAACTATCGGCAGAACGACCGTCTCGAGGGCATCTCCGTCGAACTGCTCGAACGCATCTTCGCCGAGACCGATACCACGCTGTCACGCGAGGACGTGCTCTACTACCCTTGGGCGCGCGGCTACGACACCGCCCTCTCCGAGCCGGGCACGGTGCTCTTCTCCACCACGCGCACCGAGCAGCGCGAGTCGCTGTTCCAGTGGGTGGGGCCGATCGCTACCGACCGGGTCACGCTGATCGCCCGGCGCGACAGCGACATCCGGCTGAGCGACATCGAGGACGTGATCGCCGGCGACTATCGCATCGCCGTTATACGCGAGGACATCGGCGCCCAGCGGCTGCAGGAAGCCGGGGTGCCCGAGAGTCAGGTCCAGGCGGCGATCTCCAACGTCAGTGCGCTGCGCATGCTCGAGCGTGGCCGGGTCGACCTGTGGGCCTACGGCGAGGACGTGGCCTTCTGGCTGATGCAGGAGGAGGGGCTGCCGACCACCGATTTCGTCCCCGCACTGACCATCAGTGAATCGGACCTCTACTACGCCCTGCATCGCGACACCGATCGCCGCCTCGTCGACCGTATGCAGGCCGCCCTGGAGCGCCTGCGCGAACAGGGCGTGGTCAGCGAGATCCTCGGCGGAACCATCGCCTTCAACACCGAGGAGTACCCTCCCTACAACTATCAGGACGACGACGGCAGGATCACGGGCGACGCCACCGAACTGCTGCGGGACGCGCTGGATGACGCCGAACTCGACGCCGACTTCCGCCTGCTGCCCTGGGCGCGGGCCCTGACCGAGGCCCAGCTGCGCGAGCGCCACTGCGTCTATTCGACCACGCGCACGCCCGAGCGCGAATCTCTGTTCACCTGGGTCGGCCCCTTGGTGACGAGCACCTGGGCCGCCTTCGCCCTCGAGGAGTCCGCGATCGAGGCCGACTCCCTGGAGGACCTCACCGAACTCCGCGTAGGCAGCTTTCGCGAAGATGCCGTTGGCCAGTATGCCGTCAGCCAAGGGGTTCCCATCGTCGTGGCCAGCGCCGAGCGCGAGAACATCGGACGCCTGCAGGCCGGGCTGATCGATGCCTGGGTCACCGGCGAGCAGACCGCTCGCTTCCTCGCCGAGGAGGCCGGCCTGCCGCTGCGTCGTCTGTTCGCCTTCAACGAGGTCGATCTCTACCTGGCGTGCCACCCGTCGGTTCCCGACCAGTTCGTCGCCCGGCTGCAGGCCGCCCTCGACCGGGCGCGAGCCAGCGCGGAGACACCGCCGTGAGCGGGCCCTCAGGCAGGCGACGCCCGAGCGGCAGGCGCAGCCTGACCGCCAAGCAGGCCGGACTCACGCTGGCCATCGCCCTGCTGCTCAGCTTCCTGGCCGGGGTCATCGAGCTGGCCGTCGATGCCAGCGCGATGCGCCAGGAGATCGTCAGCGATACCCGCCATCGCCTCGAGCTGGTGCACGGCACCGCGGCGGAAGCCGCCTTCCAGCTCAACCCGGAGCTGGCGAGCCAGGTCGTCGACGGCCTCTTCAACGGTGGGCGTGTCGCCAGGGTGGCGATCAGGGACGATTTCGGGCGCACCATGGCCACGCGCCAGCGCGAGTACGAGCCCTCCTCCAGCTGGGTGGCCCATGCCCTGTTCGGCGACATCCTGCAATATCATCAGCCGCTGCACTACCAGGCGGGCGTCAACAACCCGCCCCAGTCGCTGGGTGAACTCGAGCTGACGCTGGCGCTCGACCGCCTGACGCGCGACTTCACCGACCGCAGCCTGCTGATCTTCTCGCTGGGCGTGGCCAAGGCGCTGGCCATTGCCGCCCTGCTGGCCCTGGTGTTCCACTGGTTCGTGACCCGGCCGTTGCTGCGGGTGCATGCGGCCATCGTCAACACCGACCCGCGCCAGCCCGGCCGCTGGCCCAAGCCCGCCATGGGACGCCACGGCAGCGACGAGCTGGGGCACCTGGTGGAGAGCGTCGACCAGTTGCTCCAGGCCTTCCAGCGCGGCCTCGACCAGCGCGACCAGCTCCACCAGATCTCGACCATGGACGGGCTCACCGGCATCGCCAATCGTCGCCACTTCGACGCCTTCATCGACCGTGAGTGGCATCGCGCCCGACGCCACGGCCACCCCCTCTCGGTGATCTTCCTCGATATCGACCACTTCAAGGAGTTCAACGACCACTACGGCCACGTCGCCGGGGACGACACCCTGAGGGCCGTGGCCGAGGCCCTCACCGGCGTGATACATCGCGCCTCGGACCTGGTCGCGCGCTATGGCGGCGAGGAGTTCGTCTGCGTGCTGCCCGACACCGACCTGGCGGGTGCCCTGAGAGTCGCCAGGCGGATCCATGAGCAGATCCGTGCCCTCGAGATCCCGCACGCCTATTCGACCCGATCCGGCCGGGTCACCGCCAGCCTCGGGGTGGCCAGCGGCACGCCGGCACCGGATGGCGCCGATTACGAGGAGCTGATGGCCGAGGCCGACCGCCAGCTCTATCGCGCCAAGCGCCAGGGCCGCGACCGGGTCGCCGCGCAGGGCTGAGCACGGCCGGGGAACCGGCCCGCCGGCGCAGAATCGATAGGTGTAGCACCAGCCAGAGGCGGAGTAGCTGTATGAACAGACGCGATGAGTTTGTCGAGCAGATGAAGGCCCGACTGGACGAGTGGAATGCCGAGATCGAGGCCTTGGCGGCGCGCGCGCGCAAGGCGGGCGCCGAGGCCCAGGTCCGCTACCATGACGACATCGAGCGGCTCCGGCGGCGGCGGGACGAGGCCCGGCGGCGCCTGGAGGAACTGCAGTTCGCCAGCGAGGCGGCCTGGGACTCCCTGCAGCAGGGACTCGACGATGCCTGGGAGCTGATGCGCAAGGCACTGCGCGACGCTCAGCGCCACGAGCCGCCGCCCAGGGACGTCGACGACGACGATGACCCGCGCCACTCCCCGGGGGGCTCGCCCTAGCGCGGTGGAGGTGGCCGCGGCCTAGGGTTCGCGGCGGGTCGGCGGCTCCGGCGCGTCGGGCGAGTGGACCTCGCTGCCGCGCTGGAGCCTGTCGATCGCGCCGCCGCCCCGGCGCGCCAGCTGGGCCAGGCGGTCGATCTGGGCGTCGAGCTGGGGCAGGGCCTCCTGACGGTAGCGCGACAGGTCGTCGATGGCGCCCAGCACGTCGTCGAAGGCCTGCTCCAGCGCCTGCATGTCGAGCTGGGCCGAGGCGGCCCTAGTCTGGATCTCCACCCCCTGCTGGCGCAGCGTCCTCGCCGTGCCGGCAATCATCTCCGAGGTGGTGGTGTTGAGCGACTCGACGCGATCCAGCACCAGGCGCTGGTTGGCCAGCGCCAGCGCCACGGCCACGGCCACCGTCAACGCCGACACGGTGACGTGGATCGCCCGGTCGACGCCGCGAATCAGCTCGCGGTTGTTGCGTATGATCACTTCCAGCGCCAGCACGCCCTGCTGGCTGACCGCCTGCTGCTGCTGCAGGTCGACGATGCGCTGGCGAAGCGGGAACAGCAGCTCCTCCTCGATGAAGGCACGCTGCGGATGCGCGTCGCCGAGGCGCTCCAGCGCCTGCCCCAGGCGTCGGTCGATCAGGCGTCCCAGGTCGACCTGGCGCTGGAGCCGGCCCAGCAATTCGCGCAGGCTCTCCTGGTCGTCGCTCAGGGTGATGTTGTCGCGACGCAGCATGTCGCGCCCGGACTCCAGGTCGGCGATGATCGCATCCAGCGCCTGCTGGGCATTCTCGAACTTGCGAAAGTAGCGCTGCACGCGGCTGCCGGCACCGGGAAGGCGCGCCAGCAGGCGGTCGAACGGCCCCGACGCCAGGCGATGCTGGTGCGGGTCGAGCTCCTGCATGTGCCCGCGCAGGTCGATCAGCGCCTTGGCCACCGGTCCGCCCTCGTCGCCCTGGTGGGCCAGCTTGCGCAGCGGCGTCTGCAGCATCTCGCTGTGGTGCGCCGCCTGCTGCTGCAGCTCGAGCCCCATCTCGTCCACCGCGCGGCGCTGGCGGTCGAGCGCGGCGCCTTCGCTGGCGAGCACCTCGTCGACGAAGGCTTCCGCCAGCTGCTCGAGCTCGGGGTCGTCGATCACGATCTCCTCGCTGTCCCCGGGCTCGGGGGCGATATCCTCGAGTTCGCTGGCGATCTGCTCCACCGGCGGCAGCGAGAGCGGCGAGCCCCGTTCGGACGATGGTTTCATATGCGCTTCCCCCTTCAGGCTCTTTCCCACACCTTAGCAAGCCAGGCCGGCGCCTGGCGCGGCGCCGGCCGGCTCAATGGCGTTCCTGGCGGCTGTACCGTTCCGCCCCCTCGATGAAGCGCCGCAGTTCCTCCAGCGCCCGGTCGGTGGCGAGGGTGGCCTGCGGTCGCCCCGTCTCGACCCTGGCGAGCGCCACCGCGGTATCGTCGAGCAGGGTCAGCGCCGACTCGTTGCGTGCCACCAGGCGGCGCAGGCGGCGGTCGGTCTCCTCGATGAGCTCGAGCCGACGCTTGAGCGCGATCCGCTCCTCGACGGAGAGCCGGCTCTCCTCCTGCGCCAGGCGCCGGCGCACGTAGGCGCCGTCCAGCCCCATCACGCCACGCGCCTGGGCGGCCATGGAGGTGAAGGTGTCCACCGCCCCGAGGCAGACCTCGGTGATCAGGCCGCGGGAGCGCTCGAAGGCCAGCTCGCTGCGATCGAAGCGGGCCGCCAGCAGCTCCATCACGTGCGCATAGCGGGTGTAGAAGCGATCGACCTGGCTCGCCAGGTCGGCACGCTTCACGTCGAGCAGCCCCTGCTTGGCGCGGCACAGCGCGAGTACCAGCTCATCGGCCCCCACCGGCGGCCGCGTCGGGTCGAGCTCGGCCACGCCGGTCTCCCGTGCGGCTCGCTCCTGCTCGGCGCGGCGGCGTTCGCTCTCGGCCGCCAGCCGCTCCTGCAGCCGGCGCTGGTGCCGCCGGGCCCGCCAGCGGCGCCAGCCACGTTCGACCGGCAGCGCCACCCCGACCGCCACCAGGCCGGCGAGCCAGCCGCCCAGGGTCGGCCCGAAGCCGCCCCACAGAGAGGTCAGCCACAGCACCATGCTGATGAAGGGCACCAGCAGGCAGTAGCGAAACAGTACCTGCAGGCGGTTGGGGTTGTCGGTGGCCACCGCCAGGCGCGGATTGGCCAGCCCGACGAGACACCACGGCAGGCAGGTGACGAACAGCCCGTAGGCGAATCCCTGCAGAAATCCCAGCATAAGCCTCGTGCGCCAGCGAGTGGTTGCCTCTGAGTGTACGGGGGCCGACGACCGCGTGCGAGCCTGACGATCTCAGCGGCACAGGCGAAACCCCCGCATGCCGAAGTGGAAGTGGTCGGCATGGGCCCGATTGTACGACGGCCCGAGCACGTTGCCGAACAGGTCGCAGGCGCCATCGCGGGCCTCGCGCAAGAAGGCGCCATGCGCCCCCTCATCGCCCCAGTGGTCGAGCAGCGTGATCCGGCGGCCGTCCTCCAGGCGGAACGCCGCGACGTCGAGGGCCTCGGCCGTGGCGTGTTCGCTGCGCCGGCCCTCCTCGCGGCCATAGACATTGCGACAGGCGAAGCTGCCGGCGTGTTCGACGCGTGCCACGCGCTCGCCGAAGTGGGCCTCGGCGGCCGGCTGGAGTCGCTGGCGTTCGTAGATGACCCAGGCCAGCGCCAGCGGGCAGCTCGCGACGAAGCTGGTGTTGAACTCGACATGGCTGCCGTGGAGACGCACCACATTGCGCAGCGGACAACCGGGCGCAGGCTCGTGATCGTCCAGCGGCGTCATTCGCAGCGCCGCCTCCGGGGCCGTGTCGAGCGCTGCCAGACAGGCCTCGCGGTCGTCGGCCAGGCGCTGCAACTTCCACTTGGTGAGGGGCGTCAAGCGGTCGTCGACGCTCAGCGGTTTCCACGGGTGCCAGTGGCTGGGGATACGCGCCTCGAACTGCCACCAGGCCACCGCCGCGGCAGCCAGCAGCACGGCCAGCACCAGCGCAGAACGCATCTCGCCGCGTCGCTACAGCAGCAGGTGCAGGATCAGCGCCACGCCCCCCACCGCCAGGGCGGTGAGCACGGCGACATCCACCGCACGGTCGAGCCAGCGATCGAAGCGATTCAGACGCCGGCGATTCGGCTGCCGCCGGCGGGTGGCGCCTCGCTGAAGCGCGCGACGGCGTGAGCCGATAAGAGACATGCTGGACGTCCGGTTCCCCATTTCCCCAGAGCTTACGACCTGTCCCCCGCGCTGGCTACCGGCAATCGACGCTAGCCGCCTTCGCGACGATTGATGCGGCGGTTGACCACATTGGGCGCACGCCGCAGGCGCTCCTGCTCGCCCAGCGCCTCCGCCTCGAAGGCATCGGCGCCCACCGGGGTCTCGCCGTGGCGACGGTAGAGCTGGGTCAACATGGCCTGGCGGTCGGCGCGCAACTCGCGCATCAGCACCACGATCATGCCGTAGAGGATGAAGGTGAAGGGCAGCGCCGAGAGCACCGCCGCCGACTGCAGCCCGGTCAGGCCGCCCGCGGCGATCAGGGTGAGGCAGATGGCCGCGATCAGCACCCCCCAGATCACCCGCTTGAACAGCGGCGGGTTGATCGAGCCGTTGTCGGTCATCTGCGCCACGATGTAGGAGGCCGAGTCGGCCGAGGTCACCAGGAAGATAAAGATCAGCAACATGGCGATCACGGAGAGGACGCCGGTGAAGGGCATCAGCTCGAACATCTCGAACAGCGCCACGGTAATGTTCTCCTCGCTGGCCGCGGCGAGCCCGGCACCCTCGCCCAGCTCCATGTGCAGGGCGGCACCGCCGAACACACCGATCCACAGGCAGGCCAGCAGCGGCGGCACGATCAGCACGCCGAAGACGTACTCCTTGATGGTACGCCCACGGGACACCCGCGCCACGAAGGTACCGACGAACGGCGACCAGGCGATCACCCAGGCCCAGTAGAAGATCGTCCAGCTGCCCGCCCAGCTGTTGTCGTCGAAGGGCGAGATGCGCAGGCTCATGCCGATGAAGTTCTGCAGGTAGTCGCCGATGCCCAGGGTGATGGTTTCGAGAATCATCACCGTGGGGCCGGTCACCAGCACGTAGAGCATCAGCCCGATGCACAGGATCATGTTGAGGTTGGAGAGCCGGCGGATGCCCTTGTCCAGCCCCGACCAGGTCGATGCCATGTAGGCCAGGAACATCACGAACAGGATGACGAACTGCCACAGCCCGCTCTCGGGCAGGCCGAACACGGCGTTGAAGCCGCCGTTGAGCTGCAGCACCCCGAGCCCCAGCGAGGTCGCCACCCCCATCACCGTGGCCACCACGGCGAACACGTCCAGGGTCGGCGCGTAGGGCCGCACGCGGGGGTATTTCGCGGCGATCGACGACAGCACGGACGAGACCAGCCCGGCCTGCCCCTTGCGGAACTGGAAGTAGGCGATGATCAGACCCACCACCGAGAAAGCCGCCCATTGGTGGATGCCCCAGTTGAAGTAGCTGTACTGGATGGCGTAGCGCGCCGCCTCGGTGCTCTCGGCCGGCACATCGTCGTAGGGCGGCTCGACGTAATGGAGCATCGGCTCGGCCATGCCGTAGAACACCAGGCCCACGCCGAAGCCGGCCGCCAGCAGCATGCTGACCCAGGAGAAGAAGCTGAAGCTCGGCGTGCTGTCCTGAGGCCCCAGACGGATCTTGCCGTACTTGCTGAGGGCCAGGGCCAGCAGGAAGATGACAAAGCCGAACACCGAGAAGAGGTAGAACCAGCCGAACAGGCGGGTGACGACTTCCAGCGCGGCATCGGCGGCGGCGCCGAACGGCTCGGGAAAGCCGGCGCCGGCTGCCACCAGCGCCAGGATGATCAGGGCCGATGCGGCAAAGACCCGCTGCCCTCCGTGGTTGGCCATAAGGCGCTCCTCGCTTCGTCCTTGAACGTCCTCAGCCTAGCAGGCTAACCCTGGCGCCACACGACTCGCGGTCGCGGCATCGCCCCGGGGCCACAAAACCATTGCATCGCGGCGTCGAGACGACGATTCTGGAGAAACCAAGCAGGCTAAAGGTTTTTGACGAGTCTTCATATGCCCCGACTTTCCGACACCCCGCTATCCGTGCTCGACCTGGCGCCGATCCGCGAGGGCGGCACCATCGCCGACAGCTTCGCCGAGAGCGTGGCGCTGGCCCGGCAGAGCGAACGCCTCGGCTACACCCGCTACTGGCTGGCCGAGCATCACAGCCTCGACGGCATCGCCAGTGCCGCCACCGCCGTGCTGATCGGCCATATCGCCGGCGCCACCTCGCGTCTTCGCGTGGGCAGCGGCGGCATCATGCTGTCCAACCATCCACCGCTGGTGATCGCCGAGCAGTTCGGCACCCTGGAGACGCTCTACCCGGGGCGCATCGACCTGGGCCTGGGGCGCGCCCCCGGCTCAGACGCCGCCACCATGGCGGCGCTGCGTCGCGACCCCTATGCCGGCGCCGAGAACTTTCCCGAGCTGCTCGCCGAGCTGCAGGGCTTCCTCGACGACGAGCGCCCCGGCCAGCGCGTGCGCGCCGTGCCCGGCCAGGGCACCCGGGTGCCGCTCTGGCTGCTCGGTTCCAGCGGCTACAGCGCCCAGCTCGCCGCCCGCGAGGGGCTGCCGTTCGCCTTCGCCGCCCAGTTCGCCCCGGGCTACCTGCACGAGGCGCTGCGCCTGTACCGCGACAACTTCCGCCCCTCGGCGGTGCTCGAGCGCCCCTACGCCATGGTCGGGCTACCGGTGATAGCCGCCGAGGACGACGCACGCGCCCAGTTCCTCGCCTCCACCACCCGCCAGAAGTTCCTGGGCATGGTGCGTGGCCGCCGTACCCGCTCGCTGCCGCCGGTCGAGACCCTCGACTGGACGCCCATGGAGCGGGTCCAGGTGGAGCAGTTCCTGGGCGCGGCGGTGATCGGCGGTCCCGACACCGTGCGCGAGGGGCTCGAACGCTTCCTCGAGCTGACCGGCGCCGACGAGCTGATGCTCAACACCGACACCTACGCCAGCGAGGACCGTCTGCGCAGTTACGAGATCGTCGCCGAGGTGTGGCGGCCATGAGTGGGCCCGCCCCCGGCGCCCGGCTCGACCTCGCCGGCGTCCTCTCCGGCGTCCGCCGCATGGCGCCGCTGTCGCTGTTCGTGGTGGTCTTTGGTCTGGCCTTCGGCGTGGCGGCGCTGTCGCGCGGGCTCTCGGGGCTCGAGGCGCTGCTGATGAGCGCGCTGGTATTCGCCGGCGCCTCGCAGTTCGCCGCCCTCGAGCTGTGGGGGCCGGAGATCCCGCTGCTGCCGCTGATCGCCACCACCTTTGCCATCAACGCCCGCCACCTGCTGATGGGGGCGGCGATCCAGCCCTGGCTGGCCCAACTGCCGCCGACCCAGCGCTACGCCAGCATGGTGGTGATGAGCGACTCCAACTGGGCCATGGCCGTGGCCGACCGCCAGCGCGGCGAAACCAACGTCGGCATGCTGGTGGGCGGCGGCATCGCGCTGTGGCTGACCTGGCTTGCGGGCACGCTGCTCGGTGTGCTCTTCGGCAGCGGCATCGACGCGCCCGAGCGCTTCGGCCTCGACGTGATCATGGGCTGCTTCCTGCTGGCCATGCTGGTGGGCGGGCGGCGCGACCTGTCGATGCTGTTGCCGTGGAGCGCCGCCGCGCTGGCCGCGCTGGCCGCCATGGCCTGGCTGCCGCCGCACTCCCACGTCATCGTCGGCGCCCTGGCCGGGGGCCTGGCGGGCCTGCTGGTATCGCCCCGCCGCGGCGAGCGGGAGGCCACCGCATGAGCCTGCCCGCGACGCTGGCGGGAGCCGTCACCGCCATCCTGCTCATGGCGCTGGTCACTTATTTGACCCGCGCCGGCGGCGTATTCGTGATGTCGCGCGTGCCCATCGGCCCCAAGGTGGAGCGCTTCATCAACGCCATGGCCGGCTCGGTGCTGGTGGCGGTGATCGCCCCCATGGCGGTACAGGGCGACTGGGGCGCACGCCTGGCGCTGCTGGCCACGCTCGCGGTGATGCTGACCACGCAGAGGACGCTGGCGGCGATCACCGCCGGCATCGTGGCCGCGGCGCTGTGGCGACTGCTCGCCTAGCCGCCAGGGAACGATCCCTCTCCCGCAGCCTCAAAGGGACAGCCATATCGCACGCCGCGCCGCGGCGTCTTCACCGGAGACGTGCATGTTCGAACGCAACGATCCTCGCCGCAACGCCGCCTGGCAGGCCGCCCAGCAGTGGCGCGCCCGGGCGAACCAGGCCCCCCGCGGCCCCCTGGGCGGGCTGAAGCTGATCCTGACCTGGCTGCTGTTCGGCCTGCTGCTGATCGTGGGCACCGTGCTGGGCCTGTTCTTCCTGCTGCTCGGCTGGGCCATGCTGCCGTTCGTGCGCTATCGCATGAAGAAGCGCCTCGAGCAGATCCGCGCCGAGCAGGCCAAGGACGCCGGCGGCGGCTACCACTATCGCGAAACCCACTACCGCGAGACCCACTACCGCGGGAATCCCGGGTCGGGCGAGCATGAGCTGCTGGAAGGCGATTACGAGGTCCGCGACGACGAACGCAGGCCATAGCCAGCAGGCCCCGCCGACACACCTCGAGCGCGGGGCCTGATCAGCCCACGGGCTCTCGCCGCCATGGCGACAAGCACGCCTGGCAAAATCCTTTCAACTGCCATAACTTGAAGCCATACGCCCTGACGTTTCCGGAGACAACAACAATGCCTCGACTTCGGACCACAGCGGTCGGCGTGCTGCGCCATGCGGCGCTCGCCTGCCTGCTGATCCCGCTCGCCGCGACGGCCCAGGCCAACGACTATCCCACCGAGGCGCGTGTCGACTACGTGCTGGGCTGCATGGCTGCCAATGGCGAGGACTACCTCACCATGCAGAAGTGCTCCTGCAGCATCGACGTGATCGCCGAGCACCTGCCCTACGAGACCTACGAGCAGGTCGAGACGGTGCTGGGCATGCAGGACCAGCGCGGCGAACTCGGCGTGCTGTTCCGCACCGAGCGCGGCATGCAGGACCAGCTCGAGACCCTGCGCCAGGCCCAGGCCGACGCCAACCTGCGCTGCTTCTGACGCCGCGTGACGCCCCTCCGCCGCTCCTCCGGCCTGGCGCTGCTGACGATGCTGGCCGCCCCCCTGTCGAGCGACGCTGCCGAGCTCGCCCAGGGCGAACGGCTGTTCCGCGCCCAGTGCATCGGCTGCCACAGCACCGAGCCCGGCCGGCACCTGGCCGGCCCCAGTCTGCACGCGCTGTTCGGCCGCCGGGCCGGCAGCCTCGACGACTTCGACTACTCCCCGGCCCTGGCACAGGCCGACCTGACCTGGAACCGCGAGACCCTCGACGCCTTCCTCGCCGGCCCCGACGACTTCCTGCCCGGCACACGCATGGTGCTGTGGGGGCTCGACGAACGCTCGCGCCAGCGCATTATCGACTATCTGGAAAGTATCGCCGAGCACTGAGGTTCAGTCCCCACCACCCTGGGAAGCGCTAAATAAATCGTCGAGCGGAACGAAGCACAAGGCGCACGGAGCGCAGAAACCGGAGCCTATGAGGTTATAGGTGAGGCTTTCGAGCACCGCGCAACGCAGTGATTCGCACGCGCAGACATTTATGTCGTGTTTCCCTTGCGGGCCATCATGCCCCGCGACGGGTTATAGCCGAGGATCGCCAGCCCCAGCAACAGCGCAGCCACGGCCACGCTGATCGCTACCGCCTCGATGTTGAAGCGTTCGTACATGGCAAAGCGGATCATCTCCACGGCATGCGTGAAGGGGTTGAGCGCGGCGATCTGGTAGACCAGCTGGCTGCCCTCGCGGATGCGCCACAGCGGATAGAGCGCCGAGGAGAGAAAGAACATCGGAAAGATGACGAAGTTCATCACCCCGGCGAAGTTCTCCAGCTGGCGAATGAAGGAAGAGAGCAGCAACCCCAGGGCGCCGACCATGAAGCCGGTCACCAGCAGCGCCGGCAACACGTAAAGGTAGCCCAGCGGGGGCGCCTGGATACCGTACGTCCAGGCAATGGCGAGGAAGACGTAGACCTGGACCACCGACACCAGGGTACTGGCCAGCAGCTTGCACACCAGCAGATACCAGCGCGGGAAGGGACTGACCAGCAGCACCCGCATGCTGCCCATCTCGCGATCGTAGACCATCGACAGCGAACTCTGCATGCCGTTGAACAGCTGGATCATGCCCACCAGCCCCGGCACGATGTAGACCTCGTAGAGGACGTAGGTCTGGTAGGGCTCGGTCATGGCGACACCCAGCGCCATGCGGAAGCCGGTGGCGAACACGAACAGCCACACCAGCGGCCGCACCAGCGCCGCCAGGAAGCGGCTGCGCTGGTGCAGGAAACGCAGCAGCTCGCGGCCCACCACGCCGCGCAGGCAGTGCAGCCAGGGGCTCAGGCGCATGCTCCCTCCTCGCCCACCAGGCGCTCGAAGGCCTCGCCCAGGCTGTCGACGCCGAGCCGAGCGGGCAGCGTCGCGGCCCCCTCGTCGACCAGCAGTCGGCCACGGTGCAGCACCAGCACACGATCACCGGGATGCACCTCGTCGATAAGGTGGGTCGCCCACAGCACCGCCACGCCCTCCTCGGCGCACAGCCGGTGGGCATGCTCGACCAGTTCGCGGCGCGAGGCGATATCCAGCCCCACGGTGGGCTCGTCGAGCAGCAGCAGGCGCGGCGCGTGCATCAGCCCGCGGGCGATCTCCACCCGCCGCCGCTGGCCGCCGGAGAGCCGGCGCACCCGCGTGTGGCGCTGCTCGAGCAGCCCCACCCGTTCGAGCTGGGCGTCGGCGCGCCGACGGGCCTCGCGCCGCCCCATGCCGTGCAGGGCGCCGTGATAGGCGAGATTCTGCGCCACGCTGAGGTCGGGGTCGAGGGTCGGCTGCTGGAACACCACGCCGATCCGGGCATGGGCCTGCACCGCTTGGCGACGCACATCGAAGCCGCCGATGCGGATCTCGCCCTGGCGGCGATCGTGCAGCCGGGTGATCAGCGAGAAGAGCGTCGTCTTGCCGGCGCCGTTGGGCCCGAGCAGCACGACGAACTCCCCGGCCTCGACGCTCAGGGAGACATCATCGAGCACCCGCCTGTCGCCATAGGCAAAGCTCAGCCGGCCGATCTCGAGGGCTGGCACCGCGCTGTCGCGGCTGCGGCTCGCAACGCTCACGGCTCGACGATCACGCCCCAGGGGAAACGGCCCACCGGGATCGACTTGACCGCCCGCAGGTCGTCGACCTCGATCACGGTGACGTCGCCGCTGACCCCGTTGGTGGTATAGAGCCGGCTCTCGTCGCCGTTGAGCGCCAGGTGCCAGACCCGCTGGCCGACCAGGAGGTAGTCGAGTACCTCGTAGCTCTGCTGGTCGACCACCGCCACGCGGTTGGAGGGCCCCAGGGCGACGAAGGCGTAGCGCCCGTCGGAGGTCAGTGCAACGCCGACCGCCTGCACGGTCTCCCGCGGGACTCCGGGCACGTCGAAGCGGATGACGTGCTCGACGTCGAAGCTCTCCTCCATGTCGAGGATCGACACCACGCCGGCGATCTCCGACGAGACCCAGGCCTTGCGGCCGTCATGGGTGAACTCGGCATGACGCGGCCGGGCCCCCACCAGGCGGTGGTGCACCGCCTCCATGGCCTCGAGGTCGATGATGTGCGCCATGTTGGAGGTCTCGGAGGTCGAGATCAGCCAGCGCCCGTCAGGGCTGATGCCGAGCCCCTCCGGCTCGACCCCCACCGGAATCTCGGTGACCAGGGTGCGCCGCTCGTAGTCGATCACCGAGACGATGTTGTCGTCCTCGTTGGAGATATAGACATGCGGCCGATTGGGGTCGACGCGAATCACCTCGGGGTCGTCGCCAGCCGACTGGCTGCGCACCACCTGAAGCGACTCCAGGTCGATCATGTCGATGGCCTCGTCGTCGCCCACCGCCACGAACAGCTCGCTGCCGTCGCTGCTGAAGGCCATCGCCCGGGGTCGGCGCCCGACGCGAATGGTCTCCACCACCTCAAGGCTCTCGCCATCGATCACCGAGACGGTATTGTCCTTCTCGTTGGAGACGAAGATACGCTCGGCCTGGGCGGCCAGGGGCAGCATCAGCAGGCTACCCAACGCCAGAGCGCAGACGGCGTGCTTGATGGCGGGAGAAACGCTCCCTCGGCTCAGAAACGGCATGTCGATTCCCCCTCGTCAGCGCCCAGCGAATCGAGTGGCGAGCGTGGATGCAGGTAGCCCTCCTGGGGCGACACCGACGCCACCATGCGCGGCCCGGTGATCAGGATCGGCTGGCGCAGCTGGTGGTTCCAGGTGCGGTAGCTGACCGGCAGGCCCAGGTAGCCGGCGAGCTCGAACTCCTCGCTGAGCAGGTAGTCGAGGATCGTCTGGCGCTCGACGGAGCCGGTGCGCGCCGCCGCCTCGCCCAGCGAGCGCACCGCCAGCCAGGCGCCGAAGTCGCGCGGCGTCATCCGGCGCTCGGCGAACTCCTCGAAGCGACGCTGGAGCTGGACCGCACCCCAGGACTCATGGGCGCGGTGCCAGGGCGTGGCAATCAAGCCCTGGGTACCCACCACCGGGCGCGGCGCCCAGGTCTGGTAGGGGAAGTATTCGCCGAAGTAGTCGGTCTCGTCGGCGATCACCAGCACGTCGTGCTCGGGCAGCTCCTGCACGAACACCGGGATCTCGCGCTGGATGGCATGGAAGCCGCCTTCGGCGCGGCGCGCCAGCGGGTCGTGCGGCCACATCTCCTCGCCCACGATGCGGTGGCCGTAGCGCTCGGCCGCGCCGCGCAGCACCTCGGCCAGGATCCGATCCTCCTCGGTGTTGCCGTAGACCAGCGCCCAGCGGTCCCATTTCTTGTAGCCGAGGAATTGTGCCAGGGCATCGGCCAGCATGCGCCGGCTGGGGGTGGTGTGGTAGAGCTCGGGATGGCACGCCTCGCCGCGCAGCTCGTCGTCCGGCGAGGCGGCATTGAACACGACCCTGTCGCCGCGTGCCGGATGCGCCATCAGCTCGCTCACCGCCTCGCCGGGAAGGCCGCTGACGATCCACTCCGCGCCCTGCTCGACCAGGCGCTCGAGCGCC
The DNA here is from genome assembly GCF_003254665.1 of Billgrantia lactosivorans. Classification (GTDB taxonomy): domain Bacteria; phylum Pseudomonadota; class Gammaproteobacteria; order Pseudomonadales; family Halomonadaceae; genus Halomonas; species Halomonas lactosivorans. The sequence goes on from NZ_QHGY01000017.1 coordinate 41,845, forward strand.
TCGCCGACGTCGCCGTCCTCGGCCACCTCCACTTCGTGCAGCACGAACTCCTGGCCCAGGAACTGCGCCGAGGCGTTGTTGTCGCTGATGCCCAGCCGGGCGCCCTGCAGCCCGTCGTCGTCGAGCACCGGGTCGAGCACCGAGAGCGGCTCCCGGTCGTCGGGGCGCTCCATGCCCAGGTAGCCCACGACAATCGGTGCCGGCGTATCGGCCGGCAGCAGCGTCGGCCAGGCCAGGCCGCAGGCCAGCCCCCCCATCGCCAGCCAGCAAAGGGAACGCGAAAGGGTTCTCATGCGTGCTCCTCAGGCAGCCTGCGCCGCCGCTGTGTCGTTGTGCCTCACACGCCGGCTCACGGCAGGCGCGTCATGATCTCCCTGACCAGGCGGGACAATCTCTCCTCGAGCAGGTAGGGCTGGTCGCACATGGCCGGCAGCGCCTGCTGGCGTTGCTGGAAGGTGCGCTGTTCCCAGAACAGCGCCTCGGAGAGCCGCTCGATCTCGGCGTCGTCCGCCGCGTCGTCGGCACGCCGTTCCTCCAGCTCGTCGACCATGGCCGAGATCGTCTCCAGGCGCGCCAGCTGGGCACGCGAGGCGCGGCGAATCGCCTCGATGGTGCGCCGACGCTCGCGGTCGGTGAGCTCGAACAGCCCGGCGAACAGCAGCGTCAGTCGCTGCTCGGCCTCCTCCTCGTCCACCGCGGCGACGAACTCGCTCACCCGCGCCAGCGCCTGCTCCCCGGGGGTCGAGCGCGCGGTGGCGAAGCGCGCCACCCGCCCGACTTCCTCGTCCTCCCACCAGTCCTGGTCGAGTTCGTCCAGCGACGGCCCGGTCCACATGGTGCCCCACGCCAGCTCGGGGATCAGGCGCTGCACGCAGGGCCAGTCGGGCGGTCCCGCCGCGGCGCGCTGGGCCTCGACCTGGGCCGTGCCGGCCAGCGCCAGTCCGATGACCAGCCCCAGCGGCAGCAGGCGCCCCGGCAGGTGGCTCGCTCGGCTCATGAGCCCCCCTCCTCGCCAGCCTGGATCAACCGGCCGTGCCGGTCGAGCAGCGGTACCCCGTAGTCGGTGAGGATGGCGTCGATCTCCGCCTGGTGGCGGTCGATGAAGTCGTTGATCCAGTCCTTCCAGTGGGGCTCGCCGTGACGAATGCCCATGGTGATGCGGTAGTCGAGCTGCGCCCCGGAGTCGTCGTCGACCAGCGGAATGACCTCGAGCGGCGGCTCCTGACGCGCCGCGTAGTAGCCGGCCAGCGGCCCCCACAGCACGGCGCCGTCGGTCTTGCCGCTGACGACGTCCTCGATGGCATCGCGAACCGGCGCACGCACCCGCGTATCGACCATCAGCGGGTAGCCTTCCACCCGCGCCCCGCCGCGGCGCAGCGGCACCACCGGCGGGGTTTCCACCACCACGCCGATGCGCCGCCCTTCGAATGCCGGGTCATCCAGGCGGGTCACCTCGAGCTCGGAGCCCTCGGGTACCACCAGGGAGTAGACCGAGCGGTAGTAGGCATTGCTGTTCTGCACGAACTCGTAGCCGGCCGGCGTCCCGATGATCACGTCGCAGACCCGCAGCTCCAGGGTGTTGCGCACGAAGCCCATCACCTGGGGCGCCCATACATAGGTCAGCGGCACCCCCAGGTCGTCGGCCATCAGCTCGGCAATGCGGTTCTCGAAGCCTTCGCCGGCCTCGTTGCTGAACGGAAGATTGTTGCCATCGGCACAGACCCGCAGGGCCTCGCGCTCCTGGCGTTCGGGGGGTTCGGCGACGGCAGCGCAGGCCCCGGCCAGGCCCAGGGACAGCGTCACGGTTCGTAGCATCTGACGAAAGGCGGCTCGCATGCTTCCTCCGCTGGCGGACATGATGTGGCGAACGCTGCCACTTACTCGGCGTTCGCTTCCTCGGCGGCCTCGGCCTCCTCTGCGTCCGGCTCTTCGTCCCCTCCGCCTTCGGCGTCGCCCTGCTCGTCCTCCTCCTGCATCGACTCGATGATATCGGGCCGCCCGCGCCCCAGGCCGCCCTCGCCGCGGGCGCGCAGGTAGCTGTAGAGCTTGGGGATGTTGCCCATGACGTTGGGGTCGTCGGCAAAGGAGGGCATCACCTGGCCGGGTTGCACCTCGCGCCCGGAGGCGATGGTGCCGGCAAAGTTCTCCCAACCCCGCTTCTCCACCGCGCGGATCAGGTTGGGCGCGAAGGAGGAGCCCAGGCCATCGGGCCCATGACACGACATGCAGACCCGGGTATAGACGAGGTAACCCTCGTAGGTATCGGGGTCGACCTTGCCATCCTCGACGATGAAGGCGCCCGGATCGTCCCCGGTGATGCGATGCTCGTCGGCCAGGCCGACCTGGACCAGCCCAAGCGCCAGCAGGGCGACGAACAGGGTGAGAATTGCGCGGCAGGCGCGTGCGAATAGCGTCATGCAGGACTTCCTTCTGGCAGCTCGGCCACACCCGCAGCGGTGCCGCCGAGAAGATGAGGTTGGGCGGGCACGGCAACCGCCATGCCCGCCCAGCCAAGAACCGACTCGATCAAGCGATCAATCCGGCAGGGCGAAGACCGTCAGCACCCCGCCGAGCTTGGTGTAGTCGCCCAGCGCGGAGAAGGCACTCACGGCGCCCAGCCCCTCCTCGGGTTCCTCGAGTCCGGCTGCCAGGCCGATGCCGGCCCAGCCGCCGACGCCGGAGAGCACGGCCACGTACTGCTTGCCTTCGTGCATGAAGGTGTTGACGTTGCCGATGATCCCGGAGGGGGTCTTGAAGCGCCACAGCTCCTCGCCGCTCTCGATGTCGACCGCCTTCACGTGTCCTTCCAGGGTGCCGTAGAAGGCCAGGTCACCGGCGGTGGCCAGTGCCCCGCTCCACACCGCGAAGCGCTCGTCGATCTCCCACACGGTCTCGCCGGCCACCGGATCCCACGCGATGAAGCTGCCCATGCGCCCTTCCATGCCGCCGTTCTGGGTCGGTGCCGGCATCATGGTCAGCGTTGCCCCGACGTAGGGCTGGCCGGCCACGTACTCGGCTTCGAAGGGCTCGTAGTTCATGCAGATGCGGTTGATGCCGGCGTAGATCAGCCCGGTGCGCGGCGAGTAGGCGCTCGGCTGCATGTTCTTGGCACCCATGGCGGTGGGGCAGATGTCGGTGGTGTTGACGTTCACCCCCTGGCGGTAGGTGCTGTACTCCTCGTTGACGTTGGGCCGCCCGGTTTCCATGTCGTAGTCGTCGGCCCAGTTGGTCTCGGGGGCGAACTTCTCCGCCACCAGCAGCTCGCCGGTTTCGCGATCGAGCAGGAAGCCGAAGCCGGTACGGTCGATGATCGCCAGCCCCTTGCGCTGTTCGCCCTCGTACTCGATGTCGATCAGCTGGTTCTCGTTGACCCCGTCGTAGTCCCATTCGTCGAAGGGCACCTTCTGGTAGACCCACTTGACCGAGCCGTCGTCGGGATCGCGGGCGAATACCGTGATCGCCCACTTGTTGTCGGCGGGCTCGCCATCCTTGGTGCGCTGCTCGGGGTTCCAGGTGCCGGGGTTGCCGGTGCCGTAGTAGACCAGGTCGAGTTCTGGGTCGTAGGTGATCCAGCCCCAGGGGGCACCACCGCCGCGTTCCCACTCGCCCTCGGGCCAGGTGGAAACGCCGAGGTCGGCTTCGCCGATCGGCTCGCCCAGCATGGTGGTGCTATCCGGATCGATCAGCACCTCGTCGTCCGGCCCGGTGGAGTAGCCGCGCCACACCTGCTCGCCGGTCTCGACGTCGTAGGCGGTCAGGTGACCGCGAATGCCGTATTCGCCGCCGCTGATGCCGATCAGGACCTTGTCGCCCACCACCAGCGGCGACATGGTATTGGTCTCGCCGACGGTGTGGTCGCCGTTGCTGACCTCCCACAGCAGTTCGCCGCTCTCGGCGTCCAGCGCGATCAGGGTGTTGTCGGCCTGGCCCAGGAACAGGCGGCCGTCGGCGTAGGCCAGCCCGCGGTTGACCGTGTCACAGCACATCACCGGGATGACCCGGGAGTCCTGATCCGGCTCGTAGCTCCAGACCACGCGCCCCTCGTCCTCCAGGTCGAGGGCGAACACCTTGTTGGGGAAGGGAGTATGGATGTAGAGCCGGCCGTCGCCGACGTAGAGGGGGCCGCCCTCGTGTCCGCGCAGCACGCCGGTGGAGAACTGCCAGACCGAGCGTAGCTCGCCGACGTTGTCGCGGTTGATCTGGTCCAGCTCGCTGAAACGGTTGCCTTGGTAGTTACCCAGCTGGGTCGCCCAGTATTCCGGGTTCTGCTGGAGCTCGAGTTGATTCTGGTTGGCGTGAGCCACCGATGCGACCATCAACCCTATGGCCGCAATTACGTAACCTGTCTCCCGAAGCATGGCGTTGTCTCCGTCTCACTGAAGGTGTGCCTGGGGAAACGGCACATCTTGTATAGTTGTGTTTCAGGTGTTGACATTGAAAAGGTCTAGCACAACTTTCCCCCGCCACAGGCCGAGAGGGGTGATTTAGGCATCGCTTCAAGCTCAAAAGACTATTGCCCCTTGGCAACAATCCCTTCGATTCGCCAGCGAGCCGCACCATAGCGGCGCTTCGAGGCGTTATGCCGCCCGGTTACGTTTCACTTGTACGACTTAGGTCGAAAGGCAGTCGCGGCGCTGGCTGCTTTACTTGAGTGTGCATGCAATGAAATCCACCCAATGTGGAGGGCCTCCTATGTGGACCAAGCCTGCGTATACCGATCTACGTCTCGGTTTCGAAGTCACGCTATACATCTCCAACCGTTGAACCCCATCCAGGATGCGGCATCGACCGGCTGACGCCCGCTGCGGGCGTCAGCCGTCGTTCGTTTGTCATCGGCAACGGAGTTCTGCATGCATGTACTGGTTCTGGGCGCCGCCGCCGGCGGCGGCTTTCCCCAGTGGAACTGCAACTGTGCGCTGTGCCGCGGCCTGCGCGAGGGCAGCATCGAGGCCACTCCGCGCACCCAGTCGTCGATTGCCCTCAGCAGTGACGGCGAGCGCTGGCTGCTGATCAACGCCTCGCCCGACATCCGCGCCCAGCTGACCGCCAACCCCGAGCTGCATCCACGCCGGATCCCGCGCGACAGCGGCATTGCCGGGGTGTTGCTGGTGGATGCCCAGATCGACCACGCCACCGGCCTGCTGTCACTGCGCGAAGGCTGCCCCTTCGACGTGTGGTGCACGCCCAACGTGCACCAGGACCTGAGCAGCGGCTTCCCGCTGTTCCGCATGCTGGAGCACTGGGGCGGCCTGAACTGGCGCTCCATCGCCGTCGACGAAGAGCACCCCGAGGCCACGTTCTCGGTGCCGGCCTGTCCCGGCCTGACCTTCACCGCCGTGGCGCTGACCAGCAACGCGCCGCCCTACTCGCCTCGTCGCGGCGCCCCCACCGCGGGCGACAACATCGGCCTGCTGATCGAGGATCGCCCGCGGGGCACGCGGCTGTTCTACGCGCCGGGCCTCGGCCGGCTCGACGACCGGGTGCGAGGCTTCCTGCACCAGGCGGACTGCGTGCTCGTCGACGGCACCCTGTGGCACGACGACGAGCTGATTCGTGCCGGCGTGGGCCAGGCCACCGGCGCCGACATGGGCCACCTGGCACTGGCGGGAACAGGCGGCCTGCTGGAGGAACTGGCCCGCTTGCCGGCGGCCACCCGGCGGGTGCTGATCCATATCAACAACACCAACCCGATTCTGGACGAGCGCTCGTCGGAGCGAGCCACGCTGGTCGACGCCGGCATCGAGGTCGCCTGCGACGGCCTGCACCTCGAGATATGAACCGGCCACGTCCGTAGACGTCACAACGATAACGATCACTACGCCATGCAAGGGAAGGAAGCGCCTCATGACCCCCATCGCATCCCCGTTCACCACGGCCGGAACCGACGCGCCGGCCCTCTCTCCCGAGGCCTTCCGCGAGGCCCTGCTGGCCAAGGGCGCCTACTACCACATCCACCACCCCTACCAGGTCGACATGGCCGAGGGGCGCGCCACGCCGGAGCAGGTCCGCGGCTGGGTGGCCAACCGCTTCTACTACCAGGTGATGATCCCGCAGAAGGACGCCGCGCTGCTGGCCAACTGCCCCGACGCCGCCGTGCGCCGGCGCTGGATCCAGCGCCTGCTCGACCACGACGGCCACGACGACGAGGGCGGCGGCATCGAGGCGTGGCTGACCCTGGGCGAGGCGGTGGGGCTGACCCGCGACGAACTGTGGGCCCAGGAGCATGTGCTGCCCGGCGTACGCTTCGCGGTGGATGCCTACGTCAACTTCGTGCGCCGTGCCGACTGGCGCGAGGCGGCGATCTCCTCGCTGACCGAGCTGTTCGCCCCCGAGGCGCACCGCAGCCGCCTCGACACCTGGCCGACCCACTACCCCTGGATCGACGAGGCCGGCTACGGCTACTTCCGCAAGCGCCTGAAGGAGGCGCGGCGCGACGTCGACCACGGCCTGGAGGTGGCAATGGGGGTGTGCACCACCGCCGCGGCCCAGCAGCGTGCGCTGGAGATCCTGCAGTTCAAGCTCGACGTGCTATGGTCGATGCTCGATGCCATGACCCTGGCCTACCAGCTCGGTCGGCCGCCCTACCACAGCGTCACCGACCGGCGCGTCTACCACCGGGGGCTATGATGAAGACAGCGACCGTCTATCGCCTGCGCCCCGGCTGGCGCCTGCAGTGGGAGGAGGCCCAGGGGCGTCACGTGCTGCTCTATCCCGAGGGCATGGTGCAGCTCAACGACAGCGCCGGCGCCATCCTCGCCGAACTCGACGGCCAACGCGACGTGGCGAGAGTGGTGGCCAACCTGCAGGCCCGGTTCCCCGATGCCCCCGCCGCGGCGATCGAGCAGGACGTGCACGAGTTCCTGCTCGACGCTGCCCGACAAGGGTGGATCCAACATGACTGACCGCCGCCATACCGCCGCCATCAACGGCGCCACCGGCGCGCCGCTGTGGCTGCTCGCGGAACTCACCTACCGCTGCCCGCTGCAGTGCGCCTACTGCTCCAACCCGCTCGACTTCGCCGCGGTCAAGGAGGAGCTGACCACCGAGGAGTGGCTGGACGTGCTGGCCCAGGCCCGCGCCATGGGCGCGGTGCAGATGGGCTTCTCCGGCGGCGAACCGCTGGTGCGCCAGGACCTCGAGGCGCTGGTGGCCGAGGCGCGCCGGCTCGGTTTCTACACCAACCTGATCACCTCCGGGCTGGGGCTCGACGAGGCGCGCATCGCGTCGCTGCACGCGGCCGGGCTCGACCACATCCAGATCAGCCTGCAGGCCTCCGACCCCGACGTCGCCGCGGCGGTGGCCGGCTCGCCCAAGGCCCACGCCAGGAAGCTCGCCATGGCCCGCGCGGTCAAGGCCGCCGGCTACCCGATGGTGCTCAACGTGGTGCTGCACCGGCACAACATCGACGAGCTCGACGCCATCATCGCCCTGTGCGACGAACTCGGCGCCGACGCCGTGGAGCTGGCCAACTGCCAGATGTACGGCTGGGCGCAGCTCAACCGCGCGGGCCTGCTGCCGAGCCGCACCCAGCTCGAGGCCGCCGAGGCCACCACCGCGCGCTGGCGCGAACGCCTGGCGGCGAAAGGGCGCGACATGCGCCTGCTGTTCGTGGTGCCCGACTACTACGGCGAGCGCCCCAAGGCGTGCATGGGCGGCTGGGGCGCAATCTTCATGACCGTGGCGCCGGACGGCGCGGTGCTGCCCTGCCATAGCGCGCGGATGCTGCCGATGAGCTTTCCCAGCGTGCGCGAACGCCCGCTGCGCGAGATCTGGTACGACAGCGAGCCATTCAACCGCTACCGCGGCGACGGCTGGATGAAGGAGCCGTGCCGCAGCTGCGACGAGCGCCACCGGGACGTCGGCGGCTGCCGCTGCCAGGCCTACCTGCTCACCGGCGATGCCGCGGCCACCGATCCGGTCTGTTCGCTGTCACCCAACCATCACCTGATCGAGGCCGCGCGCCGCGAGGCCGAGGCCGGTGCGTCCACCATGGAGGCGCTGACGCCGCGCAACGTCCACCAGTCGCGGGTGTTCTGCCGCGCATGAACATCCACGGCGCGATGCCCGACGAAGCGGCTGCCCGGCGCGCCGGACTGCCGTCGGGCAGCCGCCTGCACGAAGCGCGATTGGCAAGCGGCCTGGCGATCGTCGCGGCGGAGGTGCCCGAGGCCCGCCTGCAGCGCCTGGTCGGCGCGGTGGGGGTGGGCTACCTGGACGAGCCGGCGGAGTGCCGTGGCCTCGCCCACCTGCTCGAGCATGCCCTGTTCCAGGGCTCGGCAGGCTTTCCCGACGCCGGCGAGCTGCCGCGCTGGGTCGCCGAGCGCGGCGGGCGCTACAACGCCCGCACCGACGAAACCGTCACCGACGTTCACCTGCACCTGCCGCCCGGCGCCGCCGACGAGGGCCTGGCCCGGCTGGTGGACCTGCTGGCCCGGCCGCGCCTCGCCCCGGACCGCATCGCCCACGAGGTCGAGGTACTCGACGCCGAATTCCGTGCCCGCCTCGCCGACCCAGCCCTTCACCGGCTGGCGGCGCTCGGCCGGCTCTGTCGCGAAGGGCATCCCGCCCGGCTCTGCCATGCCGGCAACCGCCGGACGCTTGACGCTGACGCGGCGCGCCTGGCCGCCCGGCTCGCCGACTTCCATCGCCGGCACTACCGCACCGGCGGCATGGCGCTGGTCATGCTGGGGCCGCTGCCGCTCGAAGCGCAGCTCGAGCTGCTCAGGCGACATGGCGCGGCGCTGCCGGCGGGCGACGCGACGCCTCCGCAGCGAAGCTGGCGCTGGAGCGAGCCCGGCGGCGTGGCCTGGCACCCGCCCGCGGCCAGCCACGGCGCCACGGCCCTCGAACTCATCTGGCCGCTGCCCGAGGAGCCAACGGGTGCCCTGGCCGACCGGCTGGCCGGCGTTGCGGCCCGCCTGGCCGATGGCCGGCTCGCCGCCACCCTGCAGGCCGCCATTGAGCTGGAACGCCTGGAAGTCACGCTCGCCCCCGAGGGAGTGGGCCGCGCGCTGGCCCTGCGCCTGTCACCGGCACCCGACGAGGAGGCGGTGCAGGCGATGCTGGGCGCCTGCCGCGGTGCGCTGGAACGGGCGCTGGTCGGGCCGCTTCCCGCCCCCCCTCACTCTTCGCCGGATCTCGATGCCTGGCCGCGCCGACGCGCCGCTGAATTGGTAGCCGACCACCAGGACATGCCCCAGCCGGCCGACGCCACGACCGAGACGCTACTGCCCTGGCTCGCTCCCGAACAGTGCCGGCTGTTGTGGCAATCCCCGGCGACGCCGCAGCGCTGGGCAACGCTGGCGGAAACCGGCACCGCCTGGCACGCCCTACCGCTGCCGGGCGAGAGCCTGCCGCTACCCTGGCGGGCGCCGCCCGCGCTCGTCGTACGCCCGACCCACCCACATGCCGACGACCCTACGCCACGTCAGTTGCACCGGGACGAGCGGTTTACGCTCTGGACCGGTGACCCGACACAGCGGCCCGATGCCCCGCCCGCCAGCGTCTGCCTGGGCTGGCCCGCGCCGGCGTCAACGCAGGCGGCACGCCTGGCCCAGTGGCGGCGGAATACCCTGCCGCTCTCCCAGGTCGCCGCCAGCCACAACATGCACCTGAGCTGTACGGGCGACACCCGCGGCGATTGGCTCATCGCCACAGGCACGGCCGAGCGTCTCGACGCGCTGGTGGAGCTTGCGGTGGCATGCTGGCCGGAGCGAGTCGCAACAGCCTCCCCCGCCCCGGCCGAGGGGCTGCTGGCCCAACGCATGCTGGCGCGGCTCGAGACCCGACCGCCGCCCGCTTCCCCTGGCGTCGGCACCGGGCGCCTGCTGGGCTGGATAAGCGGCGATGCCGATGCCGCGGCGGCCGAGGCGATCATGCATCAGCTGGCCGAGCGACTGGCGAGCCTTCCCCGGGCGCACGAGCCGCATCCCGAGGCGCCCGACGCCACGCGCTGGCTGCCCCCGCAGGGCGACGACCACGCCGCGATGCTGGAGGTCGACGGCCCCGACGACACCCCCCGCAGCCGCTGGCTGCTGCGCCTGCTGGCCCAGTGCCACGACGCCGCCTTCCAGCAGGAGATGCGCCAGCGGCGCGGCCTGGGCTACGTGGCGGTGGTGCGCTATCGCGAAGCGTCGGGCTTCCCGCGGCTGGGCTACGTGGTGCAGTCACCGCGCACCGAGGCGGGCGCGCTGCGCCAGGCCGTGCTCGACTTCCTGGGCCGGCAAGGCGAGGCGCTGGCGCGGCTCGCCCCGGCGGAGCTGGCAGGGCTCCGACAAGGGCTGCTCAGCCATGCCGGCCACCCCGAGACCCACGCCGAGGCCACTGAGCGCCTGTGGCAGGCGCTGCGCCGCCGGCCGGCGGGCGCCCTCTCCCCCCCCTGGCAGCCGCTGCCCTGGGAGGCCGAGGCGCAGGCGCTGGACACGCTGCGGCCCGATGACCTCCATGGCCTGGCGCGCGATCTCGCCGCTGGCCGCCTGGCAGGGTGCTGGTGGCTGCACGCCCCGCGCTGATTCCGTCCGCCTCCCCTGCCGAATGTTGCCAAACGGCAACTCTGTTGTGTTGTCACGTCACAATCCGTTCGTCCCGGCTCACCTAGACTGACATCAGCGTCGCCCCTTTCACGGCCCCCTGCGGCCATACAACAACTCCAGGGAGACCCGACATGAAATCACGCGCCGCCGTGGCCATGGCCGCGGGCCAGCCCCTCGAACTCACCGAAATCGATGTCCAGGATCCCAAGGCCGGGGAAGTGCTGGTGCGCATCGCCGCGACCAG
>NZ_QHGY01000018.1 GCF_003254665.1 Billgrantia lactosivorans
CTCGCCAGCGCCCTGCGAGGAAGGCGTATTCTACTGAAGTGGCTGAGCTTGTCAACTCTCTTCGCCGCCGTCACCGGAAGGTGACCCTGGCCGCGAAGCCCCGCGTCGCGGGTGGCCGTGAGAGCCCCCAGCGGGACCCTCGCAAGTGGGGCGCATTCTAGCGAATCCGCCGCGGACGTCAAGTGAGAATCTTGCGAAGCGAATCGAAAAATTCAAACCGAGACAGCCACTTACCACTCTTCTCACCGCTGGCCACGTTGCCCGTCGCCGGCAGCGGATGCGTACTTTACGCATTCCCNGCGCCACCCGAGCGCGCGGACTATCCACAGGCGCTCGACGCGAGAGCCTGTGGGCAGTTTCAGGCACTGGCTTCCTGCTCGCCAAGCCGCTGACTGGCCCGGTCGAGCAGCGAGAGAATCGAGCGATACGGGATGCCGCCATGCAGCGACAGGCCGATCTCACAGGTGCGCGAGTTGGAGTAACCCGCGTCGCATTCGCCCACCTGTTCGGCCAGTCCCTTGAGCGCCGAGGCGTTGAGCTCCGGCGTAACCAGCCCCTTGTCGCCGGCGAAACCGCAGCAGGTGATCTCGGCCGGCACCACCACCTCACGAGCGCAAGCGCGTGCCAGGGCCACCATGCGATCGCCCAGGCCCATGTGGGTGCTGGAGCAGGTCACGTGCACCGCCACCCGCTCGTCGAGCGGCGTGATCGCCAGGCGCGGCAGCAGGTAATCGTGGGCGAAAGACACCGGCTCCTGCACGCTGAGACGCTCGTCCAGCCGTCCTTGCATGTGCAGCACGCAGGGGCTGGTGTCGCTGAGGATCGGGTAGCGTCCGTTCTGACTCGCGACCAGCAGCTCCCGGTTCAGCTCACGCGCCTTGTGCGTCGCTTCGTCGAACTGACCTTTTGACTGGAAGGCCATGCCACAGCAGAGATGCCCCGGCATCTCGGGCACGATCGCCTCGAAGCCGGCCTTGTCGAGCAGCGCTAGCGTGATCTCCATGATCGAGCGGCTTTCGCTGTCGCCATGACCGGCACCGAAGACCCGTGTCGCACAGGAGGGGAAGTAGACCACCTTGTCGCGGAGCGCCTTGCCTGTCGTCTTTCGCTTGAGCACACGCATCGTCGCCGCCCTGGGCAGGGTGGGGATCCACTGGGGCACCTTTCCCCTACTGGCCCTGGTGATCGTCCCGCTCACCTTGGACAGCCCTTGCTCGCCGAGCACGACACGCCCGACGCCGGCCAGGTTGAGCATGCCGCGTGCCAGACGCGTAGTGCCGGAAAAGTGTCGTCCTATTCGGCGCGCCGTGTCGGCATGCCGCGCCAGGCGCTCGTGGCGCATCTCGCGAATCAGCTCGCCGGTGTTGATGCCCACCGGGCATTGGGTGGCACACAGGCCGTCGACGGCACAGGTCTCGTCACCGGCGTAGCGATAGTCCTTGCGCAGTCGCTCGAGCCGTTCGGCCTCCTGCATACCGAGCCCCTCGCCCAGCGCCTCGAGCCTGGCCATCTCTCGGGCAGCGACAATGCGCTGACGCGGGGTCAGGGTGAGGTCGCGCGAGGGACAGACGTGTTCGCAGAAGCCACATTCGATGCACTTGTCGACGATGGGATCGGCCGCCGGCAGCGGCTTGAGGTTCTCCAGGTGCAGGGTCGGGTTGCGACTGAGGATGACGTCGGGGTTAAGCAGGTTTTCCGGATCGAACAGCGCCTTGACCTGCCACATCAGCGCATAGGCCTCTGGACCCCACTCCAGCTCCACGTAGGGCGCCATGTTGCGCCCGGTGCCGTGCTCGGCCTTGAGCGAACCGCCGTACTCGACGGCGACCAGCTGCGCGACCTCGTCCATCAGCGCCTGGTAGCGCTCGACCTCGCCGGGCTTCTCGAAGCCCTGGGGGAAGACGAAGTGCAGGTTGCCCTCCAGGGCGTGGCCGAACAGGATCGCCTCGGAGTAGCCGTGACGATGGAAAGCCTCGGTCAGCGCCAGCACGCCCTCGTCGAGGCGCTCGATGGGGAAGGCAACGTCCTCGATGATCACCGTGGTGCCGGTGTCGCGCACTGCGCCGACAGCGGGGAAAAGCCCCTTGCGGATCTTCCAGTAGAGTTCGTAGAGGCTCTTGTCTTGAGTGAAGGTGACCGGCTCCAGGGTGTGGATACCCTCGAAGATGACCTGTACCGCCTCGAGCCGCGCCTGAAGTTCCGCCTCGTCGTTGCCACGCACGTCGATCAGCAGTGCCGCCGCCCCGTCGGGCAGGCGCTTGAGCCCCTCGGGCATGCCCGGCTTGTTTTCCACCGAGCGCAGCGCGGCGCGGTCCATCAGCTCCACCGCCGAGACCGGCGCCGGCTTGAGCGCGATGGTGGCGCGGCAGGTGGTGGCCATGTCGGGAAGGAAGACCAGCGCCGCGGCCTTGTGCGGCTCGTCGACGACGGTGTCGTAGGTAATGGTACTGATGAAGCCGAGGGTGCCCTCGGAGCCGATCATCAGGTGCTTGAGGGTCTCAATGCCGTCGTCGAAGTCGATCAGGCTGTTGAGCGCGTAGCCGGTGGTGTTCTTGAGACGGTATTTGTGGCGGATCTTCTCCGCCAGCGCCGCGTTGGCCCGGGTCTCGGCGGAGAGACGCTCGAGCCCTTCGACGAGTGCGGCATGGCTGCGCCGAAACGCCTCGCAACTAGCCGGGTCGGCAGTGTCCAGGCGGGTGCCGTCGGCCAGGATCACCCGCATGTCGCGCACCGTGCGGTAGCTGTTCTGCGCCGTGCCGCAGCACATGCCCGAGGCATTGTTGGCGGCGATGCCGCCCACCATGCAGCTGTTGATGGAGGCCGGGTCGGGGCCGATCTTGCGCCCGAACGGGGTCAGCAGCTGGTTGGCCCGGGCGCCGATCACCCCGGGCTGCAGGCGGATGGCCCGGCCATTGTCGAGGATCTCGTGGCCGCGCCAGCCCTCGCGCAGCTGGATCAGCACCGAGTCGGTCACCGCCTGCCCCGAGAGCGAGGTCCCGGCAGCACGAAAGGTGACCGGAAGGCCGCGCTGGCGACAGCCGGCCAGCACCGCCATCAGCTCATCCTCGTCGGCGGGACGCACCACCAGCTTGGGGATGAGCCGGTAGAAGCTGGCGTCGGTGCCGTAGGCCAGGGTGCGCAGCGGATCGTCGATCAGCCGCTCGGCGGGCATGATCTTGAGCAGTTCCTGCTTGAGCTCACGCCAGCTGTCGGCAGCAGGCGCCTTCGTTGCGGCGGTCATGGGCGCTCCTCGGCGTGGCGCAGCAGCACCACCAGTACGCGCGGGCCGTGGACGCCATAGGCCAGGGTCTGTTCGATGTCGGCGGTCTTGCTCGGCCCCGAGATCAGCAGCGCATTGGTGGGCATGCCGCCGGCCCAGCCGTGGGCTTCGACCACGTCGAAGAAGGTGTCCTCGACGGTGTCGGCATCGAGCACGGCGATGTGGATCGGCGGCACCAGGCTCAGCAGGCGCGGCTCGTCGGGGGTCGGCCACAGCCACAGGCTGCCGGTCTCGGCGATGGCGCCGCGCGTGGAGGTCAGGCCGGCATCGGTGTCGTGGAATTGCTCGTGCCGCCAGGTCTCGATGTCGCGGTCGGCGTCGAGCAGGATGACCTCGTCTTTGGCCAGCGCCGCGCGGGCTTCGGCGGCGACGGGGTGCTCCCGCCCCAGGGCCAGGCGTCGAATGCCCTTGGCATCGAGCACGCCGGCAAGTACCTTGGTCCAGTCATCGCGTGACGTGTGGATCACCTCGCCATGCACGGAGGTGATCCAGCGCTCGAAGCGCGCCAGCCGCTCTGCGTGATCCCAGCCGCGCCCGGTGACCACGGCGAAGTCGCTCTCGGGAGCCGCCAGCGGTCCGTCGGCGCGTTCGCGCAGGCGCTTGAGGATATTGTCGCGGGCACTCATGAACGCTCCCCCCCATCCTCATCGGATTTGCCTGCCTGGTGGCGTTTGACCATTGCATGCAGTGAAACCTTGGCCGGCTTGGGCGCGGTGCGGTATTCGGTCCAGGGACCAAGCTTCGACGGCATCAGCGCCTGGAGCTTGCCGGCGAGTGCCGCACCGCTGCGCCAGGCGGCGGGATGGGTGGCCAACCACTGGAAGCCCTTCCACGCCGCCACCTCCTTCTTCGTTCGCTTGACGCCGGCACCGCGCACGTTGCCGCGCCCCTCGCCCACCGCCTCGCGACGCAGGCGCACCAGCAGGTCGGGAATCGGGATCTTGACCGGGCACACCTCGCCGCAGGCGCCGCACAGGCTCGAGGCGGTGGGCAGGTCCTTGGTCGCCTCCAGGCCCATCATGTGCGGCATCAGGATGCTGCCGATGGGGCCGGGATAGGTGGTGCCGTAGGTGTGGCCGCCCACCCGGGTATAGACCGGACAGTGGTTCATGCAGGCGCCGCAGCGAATGCAGCGCAAGGTGTCGAGCAGCTCATCATCCTGGTAGATGTTGGAGCGGCCGCTGTCGACCAGTACCAGATGGACTTCCTGCGGCCCATCGTGCTCGCCGGGCTTGCGCGGCGAGCTGATCATGTTGAAGTAGGTGGTGACGTGCTGGCCGGTGGCCGAACGGGTCAGCAGCGCGTAGAGCGGCGGCACATCGCGCAGGTGTTCGACCACCTTCTCGATGCCGGTCACGGCGATGTGCACCGGCGGCACGGCGGTGGTCATGCGGCCGTTGCCCTCGTTTTCCACCAGGCACAGGGTCCCGGTCTCGGCCACGGCGAAATTGACCCCCGAAATGCCGACATCGGCGGCCATGAAGCGCTCGCGCAGCTGGGCGCGCGCCGCGGCGGTCATGGTGTCGACGTCGCGAGTGCGCTCGATCCCTGTCTTGTCGTGCATGATCTCGGCGATCTCGTCGGTATTGAGATGGATCGCCGGCATGATGATATGCGAGGGCGTCTGTTCGTTGAGCTGCACCAGGTATTCGCCAAGATCGGACTCCAGCGCCTCGATGCCCGCCGCTTCCAGATGGGCATTGAGGTGCATCTCCTCGGAGACCATCGACTTGCCCTTGATCACTGCCCTGGCGCCGTGGCGCTCGCAGATCTCGCCGATGATGCGGCACGCCTCGTCGCCGTTCTCGGCCCAGTGCACCTGGATGCCGTTGGCCTGGCAGTTGGCCTCGAGACGCTCCAGCAGGTCGGGCAGCTTGGCCAGCGCACGCAGGCGAATGTTGGCCCCCAGCTCGCGCAGGACCTCGAGGTCCCAGTCGCTGAAGACGTCGCGGCGCTTGGCCATCAGGCCATCCATCGCGCGGCGAAAGTTGGCGCGAATCTGTGGGTTGCCCAGGGCATCGTGGGCCTGGCGGTGAAATTCGCGCGGGGTGAAGGTCTGCACCGGCTCGTGGGCTGCGCTCATGAGGTCCTCCGCCACAGGTAGCTGGCGATGTGCTCGCCCTCGACGGGCTTGTTCTGGTGCTCGAAGCGGCCGGCGATGTTCATCAGGCAGCCGCAATCGGAAGTCACGAAACGCTTGACGCCGGTGGCCTCGATCGCCTGGGTCTTGTCCTCGACCATGGCGGCGGAGACCTCGGGATGACGCACCGCGAAGGTGCCGCCGAAGCCACAGCACTCGGCGGCGCGGGCCTGTTCCACCAGTTCGACCTGACCCATGCGGGCGAGCAGCGCCGGGCCGGTTTCGGCCAGGCCCATCTCGCGGCGGGCGCTGCAGGACGTATGCATGGCGATCTTCTCGGGCTGCCCACGGTCCTCGAGCCTGAGCTGGCAGACGTGCAGCAGGAACTCGGTCAGCTCGTAGATCCGCCCCGCCACCTCGTTGGCGCGCGCCTCATGCTCGGTGCCGGCGAAGAGCTGCGGGTAATGGGTGCGCATCATGCCGCCGCAGGAGCCCGAGGGCACGACGATCGGCCAGGATTCCGCGAACAGATCGAGCTGCGCCGCCGCCACGGCCCGCGCCTCATCGTGGTAGCCGGAGGTGTAGGCAGGCTGCCCGCAGCAAGTCTGGCCCTGGGGGAAAAGTACCATGATGCCTTCGCGCTCGAGCAAGCGTATGCCATCCAGACCGGCGTCAGGATAGAAGAGGTCGATCAGGCAGGTACCGAAGAAGTAGACCTTCTCCGGCTTGGGTGGATACAGCTTGACTGACGTCATTGGGCTCCCTCACTGTCGACCCTTGGGCCGTGGGCGGTCTGCTGATTGGCGCATGCTATTGTTGAAAATTGGTCAAACCAATTTACCGATAGAGGTCGTTGAACCTTAGGACCCGCCACGGGACGTGTCAACGCCACGCCCCGCTTTATGCCTCGGATTCGCATAGACTTTGGTCTACCCAACTGACCGATGACGAGGCCTCTCCACTGGTCGGGGCACCACATGCCCCATGCCATTTGCATGGCGGCGCTTTTCCAGTCACTATTGGTAAGACCAATTAGGCGAATATCGGCTCTGCCCAGGAAAGATTCGCATGACCTACCAGAACGTGCGCCAGCCGCGGCTGGCCGACGTCATCACCGAGCGGCTCGAGGCGATGATCCTCGAGGGCAGCCTCAAGCCTGGCCAGCGCCTGCCCCCCGAGCGCGAACTGGCCGAACGTTTCGGCGTCTCGCGCCCCTCGCTGCGCGAGGCGATCCAGAAGCTGGCCACCCGCGGCCTGCTGACCAGCCGTCAGGGTGGCGGCACCTTCGTCACCCGCGAACTCAACAGCGGCTACAGCGACCCGCTGCTCGACATGCTGGCCCGGCACCAGGAGTTCCACCTGGACCTGCTCGAATTCCGCGACGCCATGGAGGGACTCTCGGCCTATTATGCCGCACTTCGCTCCACCCCGGCCGATCGCGCCATGCTGATCAAGCGCTTCGAGGAGCTGGAGGCCTGCTTCGCCGGGCGCAACCCCGAGCTGGAAGCCAAGGCGGATGCCGCCTTTCATCTGGCCATCGCCGAAGCGGCACACAACGTTCTGCTGCTGCATACCATCCGAGGCATCTTCCACCTGCTGGAGAAGAGCATCGTCGACAACCTGGCCCACCTGTTCGAGAAGCCCCAGTCGCGACCGATGCTGATGAAGCAGCACCGTGCCCTGCTCGATGCCATCCTCGAGGGCCGCGCCGAGGATGCCCGAGCACGTTCCCACGAACATCTGGTGTTCGTCGAGGAGGAACTGCTGGAGATGGAGCGCGCCGAAACCCGCGCCCAACGCGCCTTGCGGCGCGCCCAGGCTCTGCCGGAAATCCAGCTGTAGGGAACGTCGCGTGAAAGGCCCTCATCACCCGCCCCGCCTGTCGCTCCGCCTGCGTCGGCTGCTGTTGCTGCTGCTGCCGCTGGGCCTGGTCGTGGTCATGTGGCAGGCTTCCCAGGTGGCGCGCGAGCAGGCGCTGCAGACCCTGGTGCGAGAGGCCGAGAACGAGCTGCGCCTCTCTGCCGCCGGCCTGGAAGGCCATCTGACGCGCCATGACTACCTGCCGCAGCTGCTGGCCTCGCGCGGGATGGTGCGGCGCTTCCTGCTCAACCAGGGAGAACAGGACCCGATGCCGCTCAACCTGCTGCTCGACCAGTTCCGTGCCACTGCGGACGTGTCGGACGTCTATCTGCTGGATGCCTACGCCAATACCGTGGCGGCCAGCAACTGGCATCGGCCGGATACCTTCATCGGCCAGAACTATGCCTTCCGCAGCTACTATCAGGATGCCATCGAGGGCAAGCGCGGCCGCTTCTACGGCCTGGGCGTGCAGTCACTGGAGCGAGGCTACTACTTCTCGGCCCCGGTGTGGCTCGACGACACGGCCCCCGACGCCCGTCCCAGCGGCGTGATGGTGATCAAGGTGCTGCTCGACGCGATCGAAGAGAGCTGGGCCGAGCAGGACGCCGAGCTGATGGTGACCGACGAGGACGACATCATCTTCATGGCCAGCCACCCGGCGCTGCGCATGGCCGCCCTGCATCCGTTCACCGAGGAGGAGCGGCAGGCGCTGCTGGCCACCCGCCGCTACGCCGACGAACCGCTGACCCACTCCGGCATCGAGGTCTTTGCCCATCGCGACGATGGCAGCCAGCTGGTGCGCTTCACCAAGGGCGCACTCGATGGCAGCCGCTACCTCGGCATGGCTCGCCCGATGGAGGCGTTCGGCTGGAACATGCACATCCTAAAGCCGCTGGATTCGGTCTACAGCGCCCAGTGGCTGGCCGCCGCACTCGCCGGGGGGCTCTACGGCGTGGTCACCCTGGCGGGCGGCATCGGCTGGCAGCGCCGTCGGCTGCGCCGGGAGCGGGAGCTGTTCACCGAGCGGGAACGCCAGACCCTGGCCCGGGCGCGGGACGAGCTGGAGCGCAATGTCGCGCTCCGCACCCGCGACCTGCTGGATACCAACCGGCGGCTTTCCGACGAGATCGAGGAGCGGCGCCGGGCCGAGGAGAACCTTCGCCAGACCCGCGACGAGCTGATTCAGGCCGCCAAGCTGGCCGTGCTCGGCCAATTGGCTGCTGGCATCAACCACGAGCTCAATCAGCCGTTGGCCGCCATTCGCGCCTACGCCGAGAATGCCCGTGCCTTCCTCGAGCGCCAGCGCCTGGACGCCGCCGACGCCAACCTGGCCCAGGTGGTCGAGCTGACCGAGCGCATGGCCGAGATCAGCGCCCAGCTGCGCCAGTTCTCGCGCAAGAGCGACAGTTCGCTGACGGCGGTCTCGGTCCAGGCGTGCTTCGGCTATGCGCTGCGCCTTTACCAGAATCGCCTGCGCAACGTCGAGGTGATACGCCGCTGGGACGACGAGGTCTGGGTGCATGCCGACCTGGTGCGCCTCGAGCAGGTGCTGGTCAACCTGATCGGCAATGCGCTGCAGGCGATGACGGAGTCCCCCGCCCCCAAGCTCATCCTCGACATCGAGGTCGCCGCGACCCAGGTACGGATCAGCGTCACCGACACCGGCCCCGGCATTCCCGAGCCGCACCTCGCGCGCATCTTCGAGCCGTTCTTCACCACCAAGTCGCCGGGCAGCGGGCTGGGCCTGGGCCTGTCGATATCAGCACGCATCATCAAGGACCTGGGAGGCAGCATCGAGGCCACCAACCCGCCCGATGCCGGTGCGTGCTTCACCATCATCCTGCCCCGCGAGGAACGTTCCGACGCCTCCTCGACATCGCCAACCCAGGAGCAGCGCTCACATGCATGACCCGGCGGCCATTCCGGTACTGATCATCGACGACGAACCCCACCTGCGCATCACTGCCGGCCAGACCCTCGAACTGGCCGGCTACCAGCCGGAGCCGCACGCCAGCGCCGAGAGCGCCCTCGAGGCACTCTCGCCCGACTTCCCCGGCGTGATCGTCAGCGACATTCGCATGCCCGGCATGGACGGCATGGCGCTGCTGCGCGAGGTGCGGCTGCGCGACCCGGACCTGCCAGTGATCCTGATCACCGGCCACGGCGACATCTCCACCGCCGTCGAAGCCATGCGCGAGGGCGCCTGGGACTTCCTCGAGAAACCCTTTGCCGGCGAGCGGCTCGTCGAGATGGTGCGCCGCGGGGTCGACAAGCGGCGCCTGAGCCTGGAGAACCGTCAGTTGAAGGCGGAACTGGAAGCCCAGCAGGCCGCCCCAGGACCGCGTCTGGTGGGGCGAACCCCCGTCATCCAGCGTCTCGCCTCCATGGTGCAGCGCATCGCCCAGGTGGAAACCGACGTCCTGCTGTTCGGCGAGACCGGCACCGGCAAGGACCTGGTGGCGCGAGCCATCCACGAGCGCAGCCCGCGCGGCGGCCATCCCTTCGTCGCCATCAACTGCGGAGCGGTGCCGGAGAGCATCATCGAGTCGGAGCTGTTCGGCCATGAGAAAGGCGCCTTCACCGGCGCCGTGGAGCGCCGCATCGGCAAGTTCGAGTACGCCAACGGCGGTACCGTGTTCCTCGACGAGATCGAGTCGATGCCGCTGGCACTGCAGGTCAAGCTGCTGCGTGTGCTGCAGGAGCGCTGCGTCGAGCGCCTCGGCGCCAACGAAACCGTGCCGCTCGACCTCCGCGTGATCGCCGCCACCAAGGTCGATCTCAAGCTGGCCGCCGAGGCCGGGAATTTCCGCGAGGACCTCTACTACCGACTCAACGTCGTCACTCTGCCGATCCCGCCACTGCGCGAACGGCGTGAGGACATCCCCCTGCTGTTCCAGCACTTCGCCGTGGTTGCCGCCAATCGCAGCGGGCAAGAGACCCCACCGCTGGACGCCACCGGCATCTCCACCCTGATGGCGCATGACTGGCCCGGCAACGTGCGCGAACTGCGCAATCTGGCCGAACGCTACGTGCTGCTGGGGTCAGCCTTCGACCACCGCCTCGACGTGCTGCTCGAGGGCGTCGAGGGGGGCGGCACCGATCTTGCCCTGCCCCAGCAGGTGGAGTTGTTCGAGAAGAGCGTGATCAGCCAGTCGCTGGTCAGCCACCGCGGGCGCATCACCGAGGTCTGCGAGCACCTGGGGCTGCCGCGCAAGACGCTCTACGACAAGCTGCGCAAGTACGGGCTGAAGGCCGAGGACTACCGCCACAACGTCGAGCCCTGACGCCACAGTTCCTGCAGCGAGGCAAAGGGCGGCAGCCACGGCAGCAGGCTCGTCGCGACCAACAGCATGAGCAGCGAGTTGCCGGCGCACGGTAGTCGAACGGCTTGAGGGCCGTGCCGAAGGAGCGCTTGAGCCGCGCGCCGGTCAGGTCCACGCTGAAGAGTTCGTCGAGCAGCAGGTGGATACAGTAGCCCAGCAGCAGGGCCGCCCCCTGGGCCCAGGCGAGCCGGGCCGGCTGGCCGAGCCACTGATAGCCCGCAACGCTGGTCGCCAGCCCGCACAGCACGGCGGCCAGCAGCGAGTGCCAGATACCGCGATGCACGGAGAAGCGCTTGAAGATGGGGCTGAGCACGACACGCACCCCGAGGTAGAGCCCGCCGCATACCATCAGCAGCGCCCCTGGCTCGAGCTGGGCATGCAGCAGGAGTACCCCCACCACCACCGCCAGCACGGCCATGGTATTGAAGATCAGGCGCACGGCGTGGGAATGATCGGCATCGATATCGGGCAGGATGCCGCCGAAGGCGGTCAATGCCCCGAGCGGCAGCGCCTCGCCCGGGGACCAGAGCTCCCCCTGCCAGCCGATGAAGGCCAGCAGGGCACCGCCGCCCACGGCGGCACTCAGATGGGTGCGAAAGTCGGCCATGCCGGGCAAACTCCATAACTGTATAAATAAACAGATTATTTTGCCCGGCGCAGAAGCACAACGGCCTCTTGGTTTTTTCTTATCAGGCGAAGTAACGCGACGTCACTTTGCTGTCGGCTTGTCTCGCTCGGCCAGGTACTGGTCCTTCAGTTTCACGTAGTTGCCGGCGGTATAGGGAAAGAAGGCCCGCTCGCTCTCCTTCAGCGGGCGCAGCGCCTTGGCCGGATTGCCGGCATAGACATGGCCGCTCTCGAGACGCTTGCCCGGGGTCACCACGGCCCCGGCGGCGATGATCACCTCGTCCTCGACCACCGCGCCGTCCATGACGATGGCCCCCATGCCCACCAGGATGCGACTGCCCAGCGTGCAGCCGTGCAGGATCGCCTTGTGGCCGATGGTGACGTCATCGCCGATGGTGAGCGGGAATCCGCCCGGGTTGAAATCGCTGGCGTGGGTGATGTGCAGCACACTGCCGTCCTGCACGCTGGTGCGCGCCCCGATGCGAATGCGGTGCATGTCGCCCCGGATCACCGCCATGGGCCAGACCGAACAGTCGTCGCCCAGCACCACGTCGCCCAGCACCACGCTGGCGGGATCGACGTAGGCCCTGGCCCCCAGGGTGGGGCGCGTGCCCTGCCAGCTACGAATGGGATCGTTCGAACACATGAGAAGCCTCCAGGTCGGCACCGGCCGGTACATTGCGTTTCACAGCAGCCCCGCGATCAGCACCATGGCCGCCAGGGGAATCGAGATCCAGCGTACCACCCCTTGCCACAGGAGAAAGCCCGACCCACCGGCTCCCAGGGCCGCCCGGGCCTCGCCGCGCGGCATGATCCAGGCGGCGAAGGCCGCGATCAGCAAACCGCCCACCGGCAGGAAGATCTCGGTGGGTATGGTGGTGACCATGTCGAAGGCATTCATGCCGAACAGCGGTCGCCACTCGGCCAGGGTGGAGAACGACAGTACCGACAGCAGCCCCACCAGCCACACACCGATGCCGACCGCCGCCGCGGCCTTGCCGCGGCTCATCCCCCAGCCCTGCAGGGTGGCCACCATGGGCTCGGCCAGGTTGATCGACGAGGTCCAGGTCGCCAGCAGCAGCAGCAGGAAGAACACGCTGAGCCACAGCGCCCCCCAGGGCAGCTCGGCAAAGGCGATGGGCAGGGTGACGAACATCAGCCCTGGCCCCTCGCCGGGATCCATGCCCTGGGTGAACACCACCGAAAAGATGGCGATGCCGGCCAGCAGCGCCACGCCGACGTCGAGCACGGCCACCGCCCCGGCCGCGCGCGGCAGGCTCTGATGCTCCGGCATGTAGGCACCGTAGGCCATCAGCGCGCAGGCGCCTACCGCCAGGGTGAAGAAGGCGTGCCCCATCGCGTGCATCACCACCAGCGGGGTGATTGCCGAAAAGTCCGGCCGGAACAGCCAGGCCAGCGCCGTGGCGAACCCGTCGGTGGTGGCGGCGTAGCCGGCCAGCAGCAGCAGCAGCAGGTAGAGCAGCGGCATCAGCAGGTTGTTGAGCCGCTCCAGGCCCTTGGCCACGCCCGCCGCGACCACGGTCATGGTCATGAACAGAAACAGCGTGTGGTTGAAGGTCATCCGGCGCGGGTCGCCGAGGAAGGCCTCGAAGCCGGTCGCGATCTCGGTGGGGTCGCGACCCACGAAATCGCCGTTGATCGCCATGACGAGGAATTCAATGGACCAGCCCGAGACCACGGAATAGAACGACAGGATGCAGAACACGGTGACGGCGCCGAACAGCCCCAGCAGCCGCCAGTGGCGACTGGCTCCGGCCTGGGCCGCCAGATGGCCCAGCGACTGCATCGGCGCACGCCGCCCGGCGCGGCCGATCATGATCTCCGCCATCATCACCGGCAAACCCAGCAGCAGCACGAAGACCACGTAGAGCACCAGGAAGGCCGCCCCACCGTTCTCACCGGTGATGTAGGGGAAGCGCCAGATGTTGCCCAGCCCCACCGCCGCGCCCGTCACCGCCAGGATGAAGGCGCGCCGGGTGCTCCAGCGCTCCAGGGTTGCGTTCATGCCGTCACCTCGACTTTCGTGGAGGCGCAAGCCTATCAGGCCGGCTCGCCGCCACCAATCCCCCCGGCGGGATTGAAACCCGCCCCCCTCGGCCGCATCTAACAGCTATTCGCTTTCCCCGCCCACGATGACCCCGAGGTGCGCATGCCCCGCAATCCGCTGCTTGAGTCCCATGAGCTGCCCCCCTTCGCCGAGATCAAGCCGGAGCACGTGGTACCGGCGATCGAGCAACTGCTCGCCGACAGTCGCGCCGGCACCGAGGCCCTGGTCGAGCGCGCCCAGCAGGAAGCACCCACCTGGGAGAGCCTGGCCGCACCGCTCGAGGCGCTCAACGATCGGCTGTCCCGCGCCTGGTCTCCCGTATCTCACCTCAATGGCACCATGAACTCCCCGGCGCTGCGCGAGGCCTACCAGGCCTGCCTGGGCAAGCTCTCCGACTACAGCACCTGGCTTGGCCAGCACGAGGGGCTGTTTCGTGCCTGGCGGGCGCTCAAGGAGGGGCCGGCCTGGGCGGAGCTGGACGAGGCCCAGCGCCGCTGCGTCGACAACACCCTGCGCGATTTCCGCCTCGCCGGGGTGGACCTGTCCGACGAACGCAAGCGCCGCTACGGCGAGATCAAGGCGCGCCTGTCGGAACTCTCCAACACCTTCTCCAACCAGTTGCTCGACGCCACCCAGGCGTGGCACAAGGACATCGATGACGTGGCCAGGCTGGCCGGCCTGCCCCAGAGCGCCCTGGAGACACTGGCCGCCAACGCCGAGGCCAAGGGCGTCAAGGGCTATCGCATCACGCTCGACTTCCCCAGCTTCTATCCGGTGCTGACCTTCGCCGACGACCGCGAGCTGCGCCGCGAGGTCTACACCGCCTTCGTCACTCGCGCCTCCGACCAGGGCCCCAATGCCGGCGAGTACGACAACGCCCCGGTCATCGAGGAGACCCTGGCCCTGCGCCACGAGCTGGCCGAGCTGCTCGGCTTCGCCAGCTACGCCGAGCTGTCGCTGGTCACCAAGATGGCCGAATCGCCGCGCCAGGTGCTGGATTTCCTCGAGGACCTGGCCCGCCGAGCGGTGCCCCAGGCCCGCGAGGAGTTCGCCGAACTCGAGGCCTATGCGCGCGACACCCTCGGCCTCGCCGAGCTGGCGCCGTGGGACGTCGGCTACGCCAGCGAGAAGCTGCGCGAGGCGCGCCACGCCATCTCCCAGGAGCAGCTGCGCCCCTACTTCCCCGCGCCACGGGTGGTCGACGGCCTGTTCCGGGTGGTCGAGCGGCTCTACGGCGTCACCTTCGAGGAGGACATCGGGGCACCGCGCTACCATCCCGAGGTGCGCTATTTCCACATCCTCGAGAACGGCGCCGCCATCGCTGGCTTCTTCCTCGACCTCTATGCCCGTGAGGGCAAGCGTGGCGGTGCCTGGATGGACGAGTGTCGGGTACGTCGCCGCGACCAGGATGGCGGCCTGCAGCTGCCGGTGGCCTACCTGACCTGCAACTTCACCCGTCCGGTGGGCGACAGGCCGGCGCTGCTGACCCACGACGAGGTCACCACCCTGTTCCACGAGTTCGGCCATGGCCTGCACCACATGCTGACCCGCCAGACCGTGGCCGAGGTGTCCGGCATCAACGGCGTGGCCTGGGACGCGGTGGAGCTGCCCAGCCAGTTCATGGAGAACTACTGCTGGGAGCGCGATGGCCTCGATCTGATCGCCGGCCACGTCGACAGCGGCGCGGCGTTGCCTGCCGAGCTGCTCGAGCGGCTGCAGGCGGCCAAGAACTTCCAGTCGGCCATGGGCCTGGTGCGCCAACTCGAGTTCTCGCTGTTCGACCTGCGCCTGCACCACGAGCTCAAGGCGCCCACGGCGGCCGAGGTGCAGGCGCTGCTCGACGAGGTGCGCGACGCCGTATCGGTCGTGCCGAAGGCCGCCTTCAACCGCTTCCAGAACGGCTTCAGCCACATCTTCGCCGGTGGCTATGCAGCGGGCTACTACAGCTACAAGTGGGCCGAGGTGCTCTCCGCCGATGCCTGGAGCGCCTTCGAGGAGGCCGGCATCTTCGATGCCGACACCGGACGCCGCTTCCGTCGCGAGATCCTCGAGCAGGGTGGAGCCCGCGACGCCGCGGAGCTGTTCCGCGCCTTCCGCGGCCGTGAGCCCAGCGTCGAGCCACTGCTGCGCCACAGCGGCATTCGTGCCGCCTGACAACACCAGCACGGCGCGCTATCGTAGCCACACCGCCGCCGGAGTTCTCTTCGGTGGCTATTCCTTCCGGAGGCATCATGGCCGTTCAGAAACGCTTCATCGCCGGCGCCGTTTGCCCCCGCTGTGGCGAAATGGACCGGATCCGCGCCTGGGAGCAGCACGGCGTGCGCTATCGTGACTGCGTCAGCTGCGATTTTTTCGAACAGGCAGCGATCGAGGACGAGACGGCTGCCGAGCTCGAGACCCGCGTCAACCGTGAGCGCGAGGAGCAGCAGCGCAACACCATCCAGACCGTGAGGATCCTCGACCCTCGGCGCCGCTGACCTTGGCCGATGCGGCAACCTCTGGCGCTGGGCGTCGCCTGGCGGCGGCGCAACCCGCACCGCCTCAGCCCCGCCAGGCGGCTAAAAGTGAGCGGATTTCCGCACACTCTCCCTCACCCCCTGTGTGGGACTTCAGCCCCGGCACGCATGGCAGGATTCGACCTTGGTCGAACTCTTGATTGGCAACTCTTTGTTATCGTTCGGTGAACGAGCACGTGGCACAGCGCCTGCTTATATCACTTGCCAACCGCGAGTCCGGCGCCCGGCGCCACGGCTCGTTCTGCACCATACTGTCAACAGCGTGCCGCAAGGCCGCTGACGCATAACCACAAATGTTACGGAGATAGCCATGCGCAACGTCACACCCAAAGTGCTCACCGGAACGCTGGCCAGCGCCCTTGTGCTTGCCGCCGCTTCGGCCTCTGCCCAGGATCGCTCCGATTGGCCGAGCAACTTCACCGTGGGCACTGCCAGCCAGGGCGGCACCTATTTCGTCTATGGCTCCGGTTGGGCCAACCTGATCGCCGACGAACTCGACATCTCCGGTGGCGGTGAAGTGACCGGCGGCCCGACCCAGAACCTGGCGCTGGTGCATGGCGGCGACGTGGCCTTCGGTCTGACCACCATGGGTCCGGCGTCGGACGCCGTCAAGGGCGAGAGCCCGCTGGCACCGGGCGTGCCGATGGACAACGTCTGTGCCCTGTTCCCGATGTACGAGACGCCGTTCTCCATCACCGCGCTGGCCGACAGCGGCATCGAGTCGATCTCCGACATCCCCGACGGCGCCAAGATCGGCTTCGGTCCGTCGGCCTCCACATCGGACACCTACTTCCCGGCCATGCTGGAGGAGCTGGGCGTGGACTTCGAACGCCGTAATGGCGGCTGGGGCGACCTGGGCGGCCAGCTGCAGGACGGCCTGATCGACGTCATCGCCTTCGCCGCCGGCATCCCGATCCCGGCCGTGAGCCAGCTGGAAGTGCAGACCGACGTGAACATCATCGAGTTCACCGAGGAGGAGCAGAAGCAGGTCATCGACGCCTTCCCGGTGTCGGAGTTCTGGATCCCCGCCAGCACCTACGAGACGCTTGAGGAAGACGCCCGCGCCGTCTCCATGTGGAACTTCGCCATCGCCCGCTGCGACCTGCCCGAAGACTTCGTCTACGAAGTCACCCGGGTGACCATGGAGAACAACGACAAGATGCGCAACGTCCACCGCAGCGCGGAGCACAGCGTTCCCGAGAACCTGGAGCACAACAAGGTGCTGCCGTTCCATCCGGGTGCCGTGCGCTGGTACGAGGAGAATGGCTACGAGATCGACGATTCGCTGAAGAAGTAACCCCGTCGCTCGGCCAATGCCCCGTACCGCCCGGTGCGGGGCATGTCATGACACAGCAGCTGCACTACACCCGAGGGTGACATCCCCATGAGCAACACTTCTGATCCCCGTCCCGGGGCATCCGAGGAGGCGGTCGTCAAGACCCCCGACTCCATCGCCGAAGGGATCGACGAGGATATCGTCGAATCCAACCGTCGGCTCTATGTCGGCTGGCACTGGCTGGCCATCGCCGCCCTGGCGATCCTCTATTCCGGATTTCACCTGGTCTCACTGAACGTCTATCCGATGGAGACCTGGTCGTTTCGTATCGTGCACATTGCCGGTGCGCTCGTCCTCGGCTACGCCCTCTATGCCGGGAGCCCTTTCGCCAACGAGGCGGGTACCGACCGTTCTCCCGCCTGGCTGGCCTGGGCTGGCTACGCCCTGCTGATTCCCGGTATCTACGCCCTGGTCCAGGTCGTCTTCATGCTCCAGGAGATCCGCGGCGGCGCCATGCGCATCGACCCCGGGGTCGAGACCTGGCACTTCGGTTACCCCCTGCTGGCCGCTACCGTCGGCGGCATCCTGCTCGCCTGGAGCTACCGCCAGGTGCGCGAGAAGCTCTCGCCCGCCGACCTGGTGCTGATGGTCTGTGCCCTGGCCAGCGCCGGCTACCTGCTGGTGATCTTCAACACCCCGCTGCGCGCCTCCACCGGTACCGCCTTCGCCCCCGTCGGCCTCACCTGGGCCGCCATCTCGGGTTCGCTGCTGATCCTCGAGCTGACCCGCCGGGTCGCCGGCCTGGCACTGGTGATCATCTCGGCCGTCTTCCTGGTCTATGTCTTCGCCGGCCCCTACCTGCCGGGCTTCCTCGGCTATCCGGGCCTGTCGCTGAACCGTTTCTTCAGCCAGGTCTACACCGACACCGGCATCCTCGGCCCGACCACCGCGGTCTCCTCGACCTACATCATCCTGTTCATCATCTTCGCCGCCTTCCTGCAGGCCTCGAAGGTGGGTGACTACTTCGTCAACTTCGCCTTCGCCGCCGCCGGACGTGCCCGCGGTGGCCCGGCCAAGGTAGCCATCTTCGCCTCGGGCCTGATGGGCATGATCAACGGCACCAGCGCCGGCAACGTGGTCTCCACCGGCTCGCTGACCATCCCCTTGATGAAGAAGGTCGGCTATCCCGGCCGCAGCGCCGGGGCCATCGAGGCCGCCGCCTCCACCGGCGGCCAGATCATGCCGCCGATCATGGGCGCCGGCGCTTTCATCATGGCCGAGGTGACCGGCATTCCCTACACCGAGATCGCCGTGGCGGCGCTGATCCCGGCGATCCTCTATTTCGCCTCGATCTACTTCATGGTCGACTTCGAGGCGGCCCGCAAGGGCATGCGCGGCATGCGCAAGGACGAGATCCCGCAATTCCGTCGGCTGGTCAAGCAGGTCTACCTCTTCGCTCCGATCATCATCCTGATCGCTGCGCTGTTCATGGGCTACTCGGTGATCCGCGCCGGCACCCTGGCTACCGCCGCGGCCGCCGTGGTGAGCTGGATCTCGCCCAACAAGATGGGGCCGGCGGCGATCCTGCGTGCCCTGCAGCTGGCCGGCGTCATGTCGATCCAGATCATCGCCGTGTGCGCCTGCGCCGGCTTGATCGTCGGGGTGATCTCGCTGACCGGCGTCGGTGCACGCTTCTCCTCGCTGCTGCTCGGCCTGGCCGGATTCAGCCAGTTGCTGGCACTGTTCTTCGCCATGTGCATCAGCATCCTGCTGGGGATGGGCATGCCCACCACGGCGGCCTACGCCGTCGCGGCCTCGGTGGTAGCCCCCGGCCTGATCAACATCGGCATCCAGCCGCTGGTGGCGCACTTCTTCGTGTTCTACTTCGCGGTGGTCTCGGCGATCACGCCGCCGGTGGCCCTGGCCTCCTACGCGGCGGCGGGAATCTCAGGCGACAACGCCATGTCCACTTCGGTGGCCTCCTTCAAGATCGGCCTCGCCGCCTTCATCGTGCCGTTCATGTTCTTCTACAGCCCGGCCATGCTGATGGAAGGCTCCTGGATGCAGATCCTGCGCGTCGGCGTGACCGCGACGCTGGGTATCGTGCTGCTCTCGGCCACCGTCCAGGCGTGGTTCTTCGGCCCGGTGAAGGCGTGGATGCGCCTGGTGATGTTCGTCGGTGCGCTGTTCCTCATCTACGGCGGCATCTATACCGACATCGCCGGTCTCGCCATCGGTGGGGCATTGTTCATGCTTCAACGCAGCATGCATGGCGGCGGCGCCAAGCCCATCCCCTCGAGCTGACGCCCGGGGAATACGACGTCAAAGGCCCTGCCGGTTGGCAGGGCCTTTGCGTTTCTCTCCCACCTCACGGTGGGATGTCGGCCTGAATCACTCACGATTCGATCACGCCACAGGCCATGCGGCTGCCGCCCCCGCCGAGCTTCGGCTCGTCGGTGTAGGTGTCACCGCCTTCATGAATCATCAGGCTGCGGCCCTCGAGATCCTCTGCGCTGAGCCGCGGCGCCAGCACCGGCAGGGTCGCCTTCCCATCCTCGTTGACGATCAGCACCGGCAGGTCGCCGAGGTGGCCTTCCCCGTAGGGGCCCTCGTGGCTGCCGGCATCGTCGGGGTCGTGATGCCCCCCCGCCTCACCAGCGGCCTGTGTGTCGCCCGAGTCGTCCTCGCCCGGCTCGCAGCTGGCGTTCTGGTGGAGATGGAATCCGTAGACCCCGGGGGGCAGTTCGCTCAGGTCGGGGGTGAGTAGCAGGCCGTGGTCGGTATCCTCGTACGAGATGGAGCCGATCGACTCCTGAACCCCGTCGGTATCGACCAAGTTCATCTCGACGTCCTGGCGCTCCTGAGCCTGGGCCTGTCCGACACCGGCCAGCAGCAGAGAGGCAACGGCGGCTCCCGCAAGGTTGGCATGGCGCATCTAGCGTCCTCCTGTTCCTGAATCCATGGACATGCAGGAACAGGCTAGTCACAGATTCAGCGCGCTGCCAGAGCACCGTCCAGGTTGTCGAGGATTCTCAGGCACGGGGCGGCCTGGTTGAGGGTATAGAAGTGCAGGCCCGGGGCGCCACCCTCGAGCAGACGCTGGCACAGGCGCGACACCACCTCCGTGCCGAACTCGGCGATGGCATCGCTGTCGTCGCCGTAGGCCTCGAGCTGCTTGCGGATCCAGCGCGGGATCTCGGCACCGCAAGCGTCGGAGAACCGGGCCAGCTTGGTGTAGTTGGTGATCGGCATGATACCGGGCACGATGGGCGCCTCGACGCCCAGTTCCCGGGCGCGCTCGACGAAGTGGAAGTAGGCGTCAGCGGAGAAGAAGTACTGGGTGATGGCCAGGTTGGCCCCGGCCTTGACCTTGCGCGCAAAGTTCTCGAGGTCGCGCTCGAAGCTCGGCGCCTGGGGGTGGGATTCGGGGTAGGCCGCCACGGCGATCTCGAAGTGGTCGCCGGTTTCCTCGCGAATGAACTCCACCAGCTCGTTGGCGTAGCGCAGCTCGCCGATGCCGCCCATGCCCGAAGGCAGGTCGCCACGCAGCGCCACCAGGCTGTCGATGCCCTCCTCGCGGTACTGGGCCAGCAGGTCGCGCAGCTGGGCCTTCTCGCTGCCGATGCAGGAGAGGTGCGGGGCCGTGGTGATGCCGGACTCGCGAACGCTCCTCACGGTGTGCAGCGTGCGTCCCTGGGTCGAACCGCCGGCCCCGTAGGTAACCGAGAAGAAGCGCGGCCGGTGCTCGGCGAGCGCATCACGCACCCCCATCAGCTTCTCGCGCCCCGCTTCGGTGTTGGGGGGAAAGAACTCGAAACTGATGCCCAGCGGGTACGGCGTGCTCATGAAGGATTCTCTCTCTGTGACAGGCACCGCTCACGGCGTCGCTCTCGGGCTTCGGCCTGAACGTGCGGTCGTATCGACGATTTCCAGCATTCTGCCGCCCCGGCCGTCGGCTGACCAATGAAAAGTTTCACACCGCCCCATGAGCGTCGATCATACAGGCCGCCCTGGGGAGTGCGCTGCGGCGGCACGATTCGCTCGCAGGCAATGCCAGCGAACGACGGCAAGACGCTTAACTTCGCTAACAAAAAGTCGCGGCTGTCGCATTGACCCCGGCCGCCGTGGCGACGACGCTGAACTCGAGTGACTGCCACGCTTGGGCAAGGAGCGCCCCGGCTGGAACCGAACTGGATGAGGAGGGTTGCCATGACGCAGGACCTCATGACCGGCACCGCCGTGTTCGACGACGAGGGCAAGCAGGTCGGCAAGGTGGCCGACGTCAGCGATGTCGAGAAGGTAGGCATCATCACCGAGACCGGAAGCCGCTTCTGGGTGCCGAAGCAGCTGATCGCCTACCGCGACAGGCGCTGGATGCTGGAGCCAGGCTATGCCGAGATATCGCCCTCCGAGGCCGAGGCACAGCAGGAGGAGCGTGAGCTGGACAAGGCCAACGCGGATACCTTCCCCGCCAGCGATCCACCCTCCTTCACCCTGGGCGACGAGGGCAAGGGAAGCTGACCTCCACGCGGAGCACAAGGAGAGCGACATGGAACGACCACGCCAGGACCGCTCCGGCACGCAGAGCACCGAGATTCCGGAATCGCAGCGCGAGACCCTGCGCGACGGGGCGCGGCGGCTGACCGAGCGCGACACTCCCGACGAGGCCGCCGCCGGTCACAAGGGCGGACGCCACGCTTCCGCCCAGGACGACGTCTACCGGCCCGATGCCAACGTCGACGACCAGAAGCACAGTGCCAAGAAGCCGGGCATCGACACCCGCCGCGAGACGACGCCGGTACGCGGTGCGCAAGTGGCCGGTGACAAGACCGCCCACAAGGAGAACATCGACGACCAGGCCGAACGCGCCAGGTCGAGCCGCCGCAACGGCTGACGCCCGCTCCGCGCCTGGGTCGTCCCTGTCGGGCTGACAGCCGCTCTGCCGCCAGGCATGATAGCGGCTTTCGGCGAGGGGAAGACGCGCGATGATCGACCCAGGCGCACTGTTGGGCCCACTCTGGACCTTGCTGGCCTTCGTCGGCCTGGGCTGGCTCGCCGCCCGGCGGCTGGCGATCGACCCGCGCCCCATCGCCACCCTGCTGATCTACCTCATCGCTCCGCTGACCTTCTTCCGTGGCCTGTTGCTGGGCGGACCCACGCCCGACTACCTGCTGCTGACGCTGGCCCTCTTCCTGCTGGCAAGCCTCGTGGCGGCCCTCATCAACCCCCTGGCGCGGCGTTTCCTCTCGCCCCAGGAGAGCGCCGTGCTGGCCTTCTCCTCCGGCACCGGCAACACCGGCTACTTCGGCCTGCCGATCGCCATGATCCTGCTGCCGCCCGAGGGGGTGACGCTGTATCTCTTCTGCATCCTCGGCGTGAC
Source organism: Billgrantia lactosivorans (assembly GCF_003254665.1). Lineage (GTDB taxonomy): Bacteria > Pseudomonadota > Gammaproteobacteria > Pseudomonadales > Halomonadaceae > Halomonas > Halomonas lactosivorans. The sequence goes on from NZ_QHGY01000018.1 coordinate 22,411, forward strand.
GCTCTACGAGTTCACGGTGGGCTTCTACCTCAGCGCGCGCGGCCGCTTCTCGGTGCGCGAGAGCCTGGCCAAGATCGCCCGGCTACCGCTGATCTACGCCTTTCTCGCCGCGTTGCTGGTCAGCGGGCTCGGCATGACCCTGCCGGATGCGCTGATGGAAAGCCTGGCGGTGTTTCCGTCCACCTATACGCTGCTCGGCATGATGATCATCGGCATGACCCTGGGGCGGGTTGCGATTCGCGAGATCGACCTGCGCTTCATGGCCGGCTGCGTGGCGATCCGCTACCTGCTGTGGCCCTGGCTGATGCTGGCCGTGGTGACGCTGCTCAATACGCTGCTGCCGCTTTCCGACGATCTGGCCCTGGCGCTGCTGCTGCTCGGTGTGGTGCCGATGGCCGCCAATGTGGTGGTAGTCGCCATGGAGCTCGGCATCAAGCCGGAGAAGGGCGCCCTGGCGGTGCTGGTCACCACCCTGGCCGCGCCGCTGCTGATCCCGCTCTACCTGACGCTGCTGATGCCACTGGCCGGGCTCTAGCCGCTCGGTCTTGCACGCCGTGCCGACGGAGCTAGCCTGAAGGAAGATAGCATCAGGAGGAACCGATCATGCAGCGCCAGGCAAGGTGGCTGTTGGCCATCGTCATAGCACTCTTTCTCGCGCCCGCCCAGGCCCACCATGGCTGGACCGGCGGCGAGACCATCGAGATCGAGGGGTCGATCACCCAGGTACGCCTGGGCAACCCGCACGGCGAAGTCGAGCTGGACGTGGACGGCGAAACCTGGACGGTGGAGGTCGGCCAGCCCTGGCGCAACGAGCGCGCGGGGCTCGCCGAGGGCGATCTGGCCGAAGGCGTCGAGCTGCGCGTCTCCGGCGAGCGTGCCGGCGAGCGACGGCTCAAGGCCGAGCAGCTGTGGATCGACGGCGATCACTACGTGCTCTACCCGGGCAGGATCTGAGCGAGCGCGGTGACCACCCTGCTGGCCTGGCTGGGCGAGAACGCTCTGGCCGAGTGGATGCGCCTGTCACGCTGGGGCTATGCGGCGGTCAACGCCCTCCACGTGCTGGGCGTCTCCCTGCTGCTCGGCGCCATCGTGTCGCTCGACCTGCGTCTGCTGGGCTGGCGGCGTCAGCTGCCGCTACAGACGCTGGCACGGCTGCTGCAACCGGTAGCGATCGGCGGATTGGTCTTGGCCATGGCCGCGGGCACCCTGCTGTTCCTCGCCGACCCCACCGGTTACGCCGGCATGACGCTGTTCCGCCTCAAGCTGGGGCTGATTGGCCTGGCCGTGGCCAATGCCCTGCTGCTCAACCTCGGCCCGGGGCTGGCGGCCGCCACGCCCCGGCGCTTGCGCCTGGCCGGGCTGCTGTCACTGCTGCTGTGGCCAGCGACGCTGCTCGCCGGGCGCTTCCTCGCCTTCCTGGACGCGTGACTCGCGGCAGGGGCGATGCGACACCGCGCTCGCCGGGGGTGACGCGAGACGCCGCCCGCAGGCGGCGTCTCGTCTCGCGACAGCGCCAGCCCTCGCTCAGTAGCGGTAGGCGTCCGGCTTGTAGGGACCCTCGACCGGCACGCCGGTGTACTCCGCCTGCTGTTCGGTCATGCGCGTGAGCACCCCGCCGAAGCCTTCGACCATGTAGCGGGCGACTTCCTCGTCGAGATGGCGCGGCAGCACGGTGACCGCCAGGCCGCCCTGTTTGTCGGCCGGCGGCAGGTCGGCGAAGCGCTGCTGGTAGAGATGGATCTGCGCCAGCACCTGGTTGGCGAAGGAGCCGTCCATCACCCGCGACGGATGACCGGTGGCATTGCCCAGGTTGACCAGGCGCCCCTCGGAGAGCAGCAGCAGGTAGTCGCTGCTGGCCGGATCGAAGTGGCCCGGCTTGCTGTCGCGATAGACCTTGTGCACCTGGGGCTTGACCTCCTCCCAGTGCCAGTGGCGGCGCATGTAGCCGGTATCGATCTCGTTGTCGAAGTGGCCGATGTTGCACACCACCGCGCCAGGCTTGAGCGCCTCAAGCATGGCGGCATCGCAAGCCTGGATGTTGCCGGTACAGGTCACCACCAGGTCGATGCGCGCGAGCAGCGCCCGGTCGACGCTCTGCTTGCCGCGGTTGAGGCCGTCGACGTAGGGCGAGACGACCTCATAGCCGTCCATGCACGCCTGCATGGCACAGATCGGGTCGATCTCGGCGACCTTGACGATCATGCCCTCCTGGCGCAGCGAGGCCGCCGAGCCCTTGCCCACGTCGCCGTAGCCCATGACCAGCGCCTGCTTGCCCGCCAGCAGGTGGTCGAGGCCGCGCTTGATGGCGTCGTTGAGCGAATGACGGCAGCCGTACTTGTTGTCGTTCTTGGACTTGGTCACGGCATCGTTGACGTTGATCGCCGGCACCCGGAGAGTCCGGTCGCGCAGCATCTCTTGCAGGCGGTGCACGCCGGTGGTGGTCTCCTCGGAGATGCCGTGGATGGCGTCGAGCAGCTCGGGCCGCTTGTCGTGCAGCAGCGCGGTGAGGTCGCCGCCGTCGTCGAGCACCATGTTGGGGGTCCAGCCGCCGGGCCCCTCCACGGTCTGCTCGATGCACCACCAGAACTCCTCTTCCGTCTCGCCCTTCCAGGCGAACACGGGGATGCCCGCGGCGGCGATGGCAGCGGCGGCGTGATCCTGGGTCGAGAAGATGTTGCACGACGACCAGCGCACCGAGGCGCCCAGGTCGATCAGCGTCTCGATCAGTACCGCCGTCTGGATGGTCATGTGGATGCAGCCGGCAATGCGCGCCCCGGCCAGCGGCTGCTCGTCGCGATACTTGGCGCGAATCTTCATCAGCGCCGGCATCTCGGTCTCGGCGATGCGTATCTCGCGGCGCCCCCAGTCGGCGAGTGAGATATCGGCGACCTTGTGGTCCTGTGTGGCGGCGTTGGCACTTGCCATGGCTGTCATCGTCTTACTCCATTCCGGGGAATGGGCGCCGTTGCGTCTGCGATGTCCCTGCCCGAGCCTCGCGCAACGGGTCATGCGACCCTTGCACTGCAGCGCCCCTCGGACAGCAGCAACAGGAGGCGACTCGCTCGGAGCCGACCCCTGAGAGTTCACTACAGCGGGCGCGGATTTTCAATCGCCCGGAGGATCGGTAACGGCAGCGGGGCGAAAAAAAGGGGAGGCGGCCATGGTGGCCGCCTCCCCCGCTGCTCGAAGAAATCGGAAATTAGGAATCCCGCTCTTCGTCATCCATTTCGTCGCCGGCTTCCTCGAGTTCGTCGGACGCTTCCTCGGTTTCCTCGGCGGCGTCCTCGACAGCCTCATCGCTCTCCTCGGCGGCCTCATCCGCCGCCTCGTCACTTTCCTCGGCTGCCTCGTCACCGGCTTCTTCGCTCTCTTCGGCCAGCTCGTCTCCGGCCTCCTCGAGCGACTCCCCGGCTTCCTCGGTCTCTTCGGCCGCCTCGTCGCCGGCCTCCTCGGCTTCGTCGGAGGCGGCCTCCCCGGCATCCTCCAGATCGTCGCCGGCCTCCTCGAGCTCTTCACCGGTATCGTCGGAGGATTGCTGTTCGGTAGCCGTGTCGTTGGTGGTGTCGGTATCGGCGGCGTCGTCGTCATCGCCACAACCGGCCAGCAGAGCGCCTGAGAGTATGAGCGATGCGATCAAACCAATCTTTCGCTGTTCCATGCTACTTCCTCCTATGTTCATGCGATAGACAGCCACTGTGCCTTTCCAGAGTAGCTGGATTTTCAGCGGCACAACAAATGGTCCGCCCCCAAGTCGCACGCCCCGCGGCCAAGCGAGACGGCGCGACTGGCGGCGAACGCGCGGCTTGGCGACCTAGAGACCGGCGGCCTGGCGCAGCGCCGCGGCGCGGTCGGTGCGCTCCCAGGGGAAGGCGGTGAAGGTCTCGGTGTGCTCCTGCCCGTTGGTATCCTTCCAGCTGTAGCTCGCCTCGAAGGGCTCGCGGCCGAAATGGCCGTAGGCGGCGGTGAGCTGGTACATGGGGTGGAGCAGGTCGAGCATGCGGGTGATGGCGTAGGGGCGCAGGTCGAAATGCTCGCGCACCAGCTCGATGATGCGCGCCTCGTCGACCTTGCCGGTACCGAAGGTGTTGATCGACACCGAGGTCGGCTCGGCCACGCCGATGGCATAGGAGACCTGGATCTCGCACTTGTCGGCAAGACCGGCCGCGACCACGTTCTTGGCCACGTAGCGCCCGGCATAGGCGGCGCTGCGATCGACCTTGGAGGGGTCCTTGCCGGAGAAGGCCCCGCCGCCGTGGCGCGCCATGCCGCCGTAGGTGTCGACGATGATCTTGCGCCCGGTCAGGCCGCAATCGCCCACCGGGCCGCCGATGACGAACTTGCCGGTGGGATTGATGTGGAACTGGGTCGACTCCGTGAGCCACTCGGCGGGGATCACCTCCTCGATGATCTCGCGCTTGACCATGCGCCGCAGCTCCTGCTGGTCGATCTCCGGTGCGTGCTGGGTCGACAGCACCACCGCCTCGACGCCGCAGGGTTGCCCCGACTGGTCGTAGCGAAAGGTGATCTGGCTCTTGGCATCGGGACGCAGCCACGGCAGCAGACCGTGCTTGCGCAGCTCGGCCTGGCGCTCCACCAGGCGGTGGGCGTAGTGGATCGGTGCGGGCATGAACGAATCGGTCTCGTTGGTGGCGTAGCCGAACATCAGGCCCTGGTCCCCCGCGCCCTGATCCTCCGGTCGACTGCGATCCACGCCCTGGGCGATATCCACGCTCTGCTTGCCGATCAGGTTGAGCACGCCGCAGGTCTCGCCGTCGAAGCCCACTTCCGAGGAGGTGTAGCCGATGTCGATGATCACCTTGCGCACCAGCTCCTCGAGATCGACCCAGGCCGAGGTGGAGATCTCGCCGGCGACGATGGCCACGCCGGTCTTGACCAGCGTCTCGCAGGCCACCCGGGCGTGCTTGTCGCGGGCGATGATGGCATCCAGCACCGCATCGGAGATCTGGTCGGCGATCTTGTCCGGATGCCCCTCGGACACGGATTCGGAAGTGAACAGGGAGTATTCGCTCATGCGTGTCGACCCTTCTGTGTATCGGCAAAGCGCAGCGGCGCCGTCGAACTTGGAACGACGACCCTCGAGCTGCATCGCGCCCGGACTACTGCCCGCCGGGCACGCAGCGGCGTGGAGCCCGAGTTTACATGGTGCCGGCAGATGGTGGCACCCGTCATTTGCTGCCCGGCGGCAAGTCGGCGACAATAGGCGGCCGAATTCGACCGCGCCGTACCTTCCTGCGGCGCCCAGCCAGAACGCTACCGGCAGGCCCGGCGGGCCGCCGATGTCTTGCCCCATTCTGCCGCAGGCGAGGAGCTAACCCAAATGCCATCCCGTTTCGAACTGGCCAATGCCATTCGCGCCCTGTCCATGGATGCCGTCCAGAAGGCCAAGTCCGGCCACCCCGGCGCGCCGATGGGCATGGCCGACATCGCCGAAGTGCTGTGGAACGACTACCTCAAGCACAACCCCAACGATCCGAAATGGCCCGACCGCGACCGCTTCGTGCTCTCCAACGGCCACGGCTCGATGCTGCTCTACTCCCTGCTGCACCTGACCGGCTACGAGCTGGAGCTCGAGCAGCTGCGCAACTTCCGTCAGTTACACTCCAAGACCGCCGGCCACCCCGAGTTCGGCTACGCGCCGGGCATCGAGACCACCACCGGCCCGCTGGGCCAGGGCCTGGCCAACGCGGTGGGCATGGCCATCGCCGAGAAGACCCTGGCGGCGCAGTTCAACCGCCCCGGCCATACCGTCGTCGACCATCAGACCTACTGCTTCGCCGGTGACGGCTGCATGATGGAGGGCATCTCCCACGAGGTGTGCTCGCTGGCCGGCACCCTGGGGCTGGGCAAGCTCACGGTGTTCTACGACGACAACGGCATCTCCATCGACGGCGAGGTCGAGGGCTGGTTCACCGACGACACCGCCAAGCGCTTCGAGGCCTATGGCTGGCACGTGGTGCCCAACGTCGACGGCCACGACCCCGAACAGATCAAGGCCGCCATCGAGCTGGCGCGCAGCCACGAGGAGAGGCCGAGCCTGATCATCTGCAAGACCGTGATCGGCTTCGGCGCGCCCAACAAGCAGGGCAAGGAGGAGTGCCACGGCGCCCCGCTGGGCGAGGAGGAGGTGGCCGCCGCGCGCAAGCAGCTCGACTGGCCGCATGCGCCGTTCCACGTGCCCGAGCCGATCTACCAGAGCTGGGATGCCCGCGAGCGCGGCAAGTCGCAGCAGGACGACTGGCAGGCGCGCTTCGACCGCTACCGCGACGAGCACCCCGAGCTCGCCCGCGAGTTCAGCCGTCGCGCACAGTGCAAGCTGCCGGCGGAGATCACCAGCGAGGCCTTCATCGAGAAGATGCAGCAGCAGGGCGAGACCCTGGCCACGCGCAAGGCGTCGCTGCTGTGCCTCAACGAACTCGGCCCGCAGCTGCCCGAGCTGCTCGGCGGCAGCGCCGACCTGGCGCCCTCCAACCTGACCTTCTGGAGCGGTGCCAAGCCGATCTCGCGGGAGAATCCGGGCGGCAACTACCTGCACTACGGTGTGCGCGAGTTCGGCATGGGCGCGATCATGAACGGCATCGTGCTGCACGGCGGCTTCATTCCCTACGGCGCTACCTTCCTGATCTTCATGGAGTACATGCGCAACTCGGTGCGCATGGCGGCGCTGATGGGCAAGCGCGCCATCTACGTCTTCACCCACGACTCCATCGGCCTGGGCGAGGACGGCCCCACCCATCAGCCGATCGAGCAGCTGACCAACCTGCGCACCACCCCCAACCTGTGCACCTGGCGCCCCTGCGACGCGGCCGAGACCGCCGCCGCCTGGGACGCCGCGCTCAAGCGCAACTCCGGCCCCACCGCGCTGGTGCTGTCGCGCCAGAACCTGCCGCACCAGGCGCGCAGCAAGCAGCAGCTGGCCGAGATCCAGCGCGGCGGCTACGTGCTCAAGGAGTGCGAGGGCACCCCCGAGCTGATCCTGATCGCCACCGGCTCGGAGGTGGCGCTGGCCATGCAGGCCGCCGCCGAACTGGAAGACCAGGGCCACGCGGTGCGCGTGGTGTCGATGCCCTCGGCCTACCGCTTCGACGGCCAGGACGCCGAGTACCGCGACAAGGTGCTGCCGCGTGCGGTGACCAGGCGCATCGCCATCGAGGCCGGGCACGCCGACTACTGGTACAAGTACGTGGGCCTCGACGGTCGCGTGATCGGCATGACCACCTATGGTGAATCGGCCCCGGCGGGCGACCTGTTCAAGCACTTCGGCTTCACCACGGAGAACCTGCTCGCCCAGGCCAGGGAGCTGCTGGGCTGACAGGCTCTCCATGTGCCAAATGAAGAAAGGGCACGACCTGGCGGTCGTGCCCTTCTACGTTGTTGCCCGACTGGGCTTCAGGCGACGGTCACGCCCTTGTCCAGGTAGACGTCCTGGATGGCGTGGAGCAGTTCGACGCCCTCGCTCATGGGCTTCTGGAACGCCTTGCGCCCCGAGATCAGGCCCATGCCGCCGGCACGCTTGTTGATCACCGCGGTGCGCACCGCCTCGCCCAGGTCGGAGTGGCCCTTGGAGCCGCCGCCCGAGTTGATCAGCCCGGCGCGGCCCATGTAGCAGCACGCCACCTGGTAGCGGGCCAGGTCGATGGGATGCTCGGAGGTCAGCTCGCTGTAGACCTTGGCGTGGGTGTGGCCGAAGCCGATGTCCTGGTAGCCGCCGTTGGTCTCGGGCAGCTTCTGCTTGACGATGTCGGCCTTGATCGTCGAAGCCAGGTGGTTGGCCTGGCCGGTGAGGTCGGCCGCCACGTGGTAATCCTTGCCCTCGTGCTTGAAGGCGGGATTGCGCAGGTAGGCCCACAGCACCGTGGCCATGCCGAGCTGATGGGCGCGCTCGAAGGCCTCGCTGATCTCCATGATCTGGCGGCGGCTCTCGGGCGAGCCGAAGTAGATGGTGGCACCCACCGCCACGCAGCCCATGTCGTGGGCCTGCTCCACCTCGGCGAACAGGGTCTGGTCGTACATCGCCGGATAGCTCAGGGTCTCGTTGTGGTTGAGCTTGAGCATCATCGGGATGCGATGGGCGTAGCGCCGCGCCACCGAGGAGAGCACGCCCAGGGTGGAAGCCACGCCGTTGCAGCCGCCCTCGATGGCCAGCTCGACGATGTTGGCGGGGTCGAAGTAGCGCGGGTTGGGGGCGAACGAGGCGCCGGCGGAGTGCTCGATGCCCTGGTCCACCGGCAGCAGGCTGAGGTAGCCGGTACCGGCCAGGCGGCCGTGGTCGAACATCGCCTGCAGGCTGCGCATCACCGCCGGGCTGCGGTCGCTGTCGGCCACCACCCGGTCGACGAAGTCGGGCCCGGGCAGGTGCAACTGTTCGCGGGGAAAGCCACGGCAGCGATGATCGAGCAGGTATTCGGCGTCGTCACCCAGCAGTTGGGGTATGTCGGTCATGTCTTCCTCTCCATGGTGTCGTGAATCGCTATTCCCAGCGTAGTGAAAACCGTACCGAGCGTGCGCCCGGCTTGCAAACGGAAGCGCCCTTTCACGCGGGAAAGGGCGCTGGGGGAGAGAACGGCGGCACGCGCCGCCGAGCGGAATGAAGCCCGGGCGTCCGTCAGGCCGCCCTGATCTCGATCCGCCGGCTTCGATGCATCTCCTTCTTCGGCAAGCGCAACTGGAGCACGCCGTTCTCCAGACGCGCCTCGATGGCGGCGGTATCGATCTCGTGGCTCAGCGTGAAGCGCCGCGCATAGCGCTGGGCCTGGGCTTCGGCATAGGTCGCGGCAATGCCCTCCGGCATGTCGATGTGCATCTCGCCCTCGATGCTGAGCAGGTTGCCATCGACCTCGACGCTCAAGCCGTCCCGAGTGACACCGGGCATGTCGGCGACCACGAACAGGGCGTTGTCCTCCTCGTAGATGTCCACGGGAGGCCGCATTGCCAGGCTGCGCCGCTCGCGCGCCGCCACGTCCGCCTGCGGTTCATGGCGAGTGACCTCGTTCATGTTCATCACCTCCTCTCAACCTGTTGACCTGTCGAGCATCAAGACTCATGCCGCCTGGATCTCGATGCGCCGCGGCTTGAGCTCTTCTCGCTTGGGCAGGTGAATCTCGAACACCCCATCGTGGTAACGCGCCTCGGCACGCTCGACGTCGAGCCCCTCGGGCAGGGCGACGGAGCGAGCGAACTCACCGTCGAAGCGCTCACGACGGAAGCAGGGGCGTCGGTCGCCCTCCTCGCCCCGTGCCGGCAAGGCGTCGCGCCGTCCGCGCAGGGTCAGGACGTTGTCCTGCACGCTGACTTCCAGATCGTCGGCGCCGAGGCCGGCCGCCAGGACATAGACCCGAACGGCCTCATCGGTGCGCCCCACGTTGATCATCGGATAGCTGCCCCTCGGCACCGAACGAATGTCCGCCGGGCCTCCCTCCTGGAGAATGTCGTCGAGCCAGTTGCGGAACCAGTCCAGTCCCGGCGAGGCGCCGGTATCGAAACGCCTGAGATCTCCGAACATATCGAACACCTCCTACGCTAATCAGGCTTTTGGAACTAGCGGGTCAACCCGAACCGCGGCAGCGTGAGTCCGTGGCCCCGCTGCCGTAACCTTTCAATAGGGACTCTCGGGCGTTTTTCAAGCCCCCGGCGAGGCCTCGCCCCCATTTGGCCGCCGCCCGAGAAGCCTTCGGCCAGGGGGAAAAATCGTCGCGGATGCGCTAGAATCGCCGCTTTCCGCCAGCTACAGAGTTCGCCGCCCATGGCCCAGCGCATCGCCATCAACGGTTACGGTCGTATCGGTCAGTGCGTGCTGCGCGCGCTGGTGGAGCGGCAGGCGACCCCCGGCGCCCAGGCGCTGGAGGTGGTGGCGCTCAACGAACTCTCCGACCTCGACACCATCGCCTACCTGACCCGCTACGACACCACCCATGGCCGCTTCCCCGGCCGGGTGGAGGCCACCGGGGGCCGGCTGATCGTCGACGGCCGGCCGATCGCGATACTGGCCGAGCCGGAACCGACGCGCCTGCCCTGGGCCGAGCTCGGCATCGACCTGGTGCTGGAGTGCTCGGGCAGCTTCAAGGATCGCGCCACCGCCGAGCGCCACCTCGAGGCCGGCGCCGGCCGCCTGCTGTTCTCCCAGCCTGCCGAGAGCGACGTCGACGCCACCATCGTCTGCGGCATCAACGACGGCGAACTCGCCGCCGGGCATCGCATCGTCTCGGCAGCGTCGTGCACCACCAACTGCCTGGTGCCGGTACTCACGGTGCTCGACGAGGCGCTGGGCATCGAACACGGCGTGACCACCACGGTGCACTCGGCGATGAACGACCAGCCGGTGATCGACGCCTACCACCAGACCGACCTGCGCCTGACGCGTTCGGCGATGCACTCCATCGTGCCCGTCGACACCAGCCTGGCCCGCGGCATCAACCGCCTGATGCCGCACCTGGCCGGACGCTTCGAGTGCCTGCACATGCGCGTGCCGACGATCAACGTCTCGGCCATGGACATGGCGATCTGCGTACGCCGCGACACGTCCGCCGCCGAGGTCAACGCCCTGCTGCGCGACGCCTGCGCCGGCCCGCTGGCCGGGCTGCTCGGCTACAGCGAGGAGCCCACCGCCTCGGTCGACTTCAACCACGACCCCCGCTCGGGTATCGTTGACGCCACTCAGACCCGGGTCGCGGGCAAGCGCCTGATCAAGCTGCTGTGCTGGTTCGACAACGAGTGGGGCTTCGCCAACCGCATGCTCGATGTCGCCCAGCGCCTGGCGGCCCTGCCCGCGGCGAGCCGCTGACCTGCTTCGGTTTCCCTCAATCAAGGAAAGGACGACGCCTGATGAACGTGCTCAAGATGACCGACCTCGACCTGCGCGGCAAGCGCGTGCTGATCCGCGAGGACCTGAACGTACCCGTCAAGCACGGCAAGGTGACCAGCGATGCACGCCTGCGGGCCAGCCTGCCGACCGTCAAGGCGGCCGTGGAGGCCGGCGCCAAGGTGATGCTGATGAGCCACCTGGGGCGCCCCACCGAAGGCGAACCGGCCGCGGAGTTCTCGCTGGCACCGGTGGCCGAGCGCCTCGGCGAGCTGCTCGGCCGTCCGGTGCGGCTGGTCGAGGAGTACCTCGACACCGCCCAGGACCTGGCCGACGGCGAGGTGGTGCTGCTCGAGAACGTGCGCTTCAACGTCGGCGAAAAGAAGGACGACGAGACCCTCTCGCAGCAGTACGCCGCGCTGTGCGACATCTACGTGATGGACGCCTTCGGCACCGCCCACCGCGCCCAGGCCTCGACCCATGGCGTGGCACGCTTCGCCCCGCAAGCCTGCGCCGGTCCGCTGTTGGCCGCCGAACTCGACGCGCTGGAGCAGGCCCTGGCCACCCCCCGGCGGCCGATGGTCGCCATCGTCGGCGGCTCCAAGGTCTCGACCAAGCTCGAGGTGCTCAATGCGCTGTCCGACAAGTGCGATCAGCTGATCGTCGGCGGTGGCATCGCCAATACCTTCATCGCCGCGGCCGGCCACAACGTCGGCAAGTCGCTGTTCGAGGCCGAGCTGGTCGAGCAGGCCAAGGCACTGATGGCCAAGGTGGAGATCCCGCTGCCCACCGACGTGGTGGTGGCCACCGAGTTCTCCGACTCCGCCGAGGCCGTGGTCAAGCCGGTCGATCAGGTGAATGATGACGAGATGATCCTCGACATCGGCCCCGACACCGCCGGGCGGCTGGCCGGCCTGCTCAAGGACGCCGGCACCATCCTGTGGAACGGCCCGGTGGGCGTGTTCGAGATCGACCAGTTCGGCAAGGGCACCGAGGCACTGTCGCGCGCCATCGCCGAGAGCAACGGCTTCTCCATCGCCGGCGGCGGCGACACCCTCGCCGCCATCGACAAGTACGGCATCGAGCAGCAGGTCTCCTACATCTCCACCGGCGGCGGCGCCTTCCTCGAGTACGTGGAAGGCAAGGTGCTGCCCGCCGTCAAGGCCCTGGAAGACGCCGCCGCACGCTGAGCCCGACCCCAATGCCGCCCGGCGCCGGGCGGCGCCCCGACTGCCCCCAGACAGACTGCAACAGAGAGACAGGTAAATTCATGGCACTGATCAGCATGCGCCAGATGCTCGACCACGCCGCCGAGCGCGGCTACGGCATTCCGGCCTTCAACGTCAACAACCTCGAGCAGATGCGCGCCATCATGGAAGCGGCCGACGCCACCGATTCCCCGGTGATCGTCCAGGCCTCCGCCGGTGCGCGCAAGTACGCGGGCGCGCCCTTCCTTCGCCACCTGATCCTGGCCGCGGTGGAGGAGTTTCCCCACATTCCGGTGGTCATGCACCAGGACCACGGCACCTCCCCGGCGGTGTGCCAGCGCTCGATCCAGCTTGGCTTCTCCTCGGTGATGATGGACGGCTCGCTGGGCGAGGACGGCAAGACCCCGATGGACTACGACTACAACGTCGACGTCACCCGCCGCACCGTCGAGATGGCCCACGCCTGCGGCGTCTCGGTGGAGGGCGAGCTGGGCTGCCTGGGCAGCCTGGAGACCGGCATGGCCGGCGAAGAGGACGGCATCGGCGCCGAGGGCGTGCTCTCCCACGACCAGCTGCTGACCGACCCCGAGGAAGCCGCCGAGTTCGTCAAGGCGACCCAGGTCGACGCCCTGGCCATCGCCATCGGCACCAGCCACGGCGCCTACAAGTTCACCAAGCCGCCCACCGGCGACACGCTGTCGATCCAGCGCATCAAGGAAATCCACGCCCGCATCCCCGATACCCACCTGGTGATGCATGGCTCCTCCTCGGTGCCCCAGGAGTGGCTCGCCGTCATCAACGAGTTCGGCGGCGAGATTTCCGAGACCTACGGCGTGCCGGTCGAGGAGATCGTCGAGGGCATCAAGCACGGCGTGCGCAAGGTCAACATCGACACCGACCTGCGCCTGGCCTCCACCGGCGCGGTGCGCCGCTTCCTGGCCAAGAACCCCAGCGAGTTCGACCCGCGCAAGTACCTCAAGGAAACGGTGGCCGCCATGCGCGACGTCTGCATCGCCCGCTACGAGGCCTTCGGCACCGCCGGCAACGCCAGCCGCATCAAGCCGATCAGCCTCGAGGCGATGTTCGAGCGCTACGCCCGCGGCGAGCTCGACCCCAAGGTCAGGTAGGCGGCCGGTCGGCAGCAAGGAAGAGGGCGGCCTGCGAGCCGCCTTTTCTGGTTCGTCCCGCTCCGCCCCCTCCCGCCCGCGCAGGGCTCGACAAATGCGGCTGGGCGGCTTTCGATAGTGGCAGGACAACGAACGACCAGGAGACGCCATGAACGATGACTCGCTAGCCCCGGAAATCCTCGCCTTCGGCGAAGCCATGGCCCTGTTCGTGGCCGAGACCCCAGGCGCCCTGGAGGAAGTGGAGTGCTTCCGCCGCGGCATCGCCGGCGCCGACACCAACGTCGCCATCGGCCTGTCTCGGCTCGGTTTCCGCGTCGGCTGGCTCAGCCGGGTCGGCAGCGACGGCTTCGGCACCTACCTGCGCCGCAAGCTCGAAGCGGAAGGGCTGGACTGCCGCTACCTGAGCGACGACCCTGCACACGCCACCGGCCTGGTGTTCAAGGAACGCGCCGAGGGCGGCGCCGACCCGCGGGTCGAGTACTTCCGCCGCGGCAGCGCGGCCAGCCGGCTGTCGCCTGAGGATGCCGCCCGGGTGGACTTCTCTGCCGCCCGCCACCTGCATGCCACCGGCATCCCCCCCGCGCTCTCCGCCGGCTGCCTGGAGCTGACCTGGCACATGCTCGAGCAGACCCGAGCCCACGGCGGCAGCATCTCCTTCGACCCCAACCTGCGCCCCAGCCTGTGGCCCAGCGAGGCCGAAATGCGCGAGACGCTCAATGCCCTGGCAACGAAAGCCGACTGGGTGCTGCCGGGCCTTGCCGAAGGCCGCCTGCTGACCGGCCTCGACACTCCCCGGGACATCGCCGCCTTCTACCTCGAGCGGGGTGCCAAGGCCGTGTTCCTCAAGCTCGGCCCCGAGGGCGCCTACTACCGTGGCGTGCTCGACGGCCACGAGGCAGAGGCCAGCGTGCCGGGCATCGCGGTCGACCGCGTGGTGGATACCGTGGGCGCCGGCGACGGCTTCGCCACGGGCGTGGTCAGCGCCCTGCTCGATGGCCTCTCGCCACAGGCCGCCGCCCGTCGCGGCAACCTGATCGGCGCCCAGGCCGTGCAGGTGCAGGGCGACATGGAAGGCCTGCCGAGCCGCGAACGCCTGCACACCCTCGAGCGCGATCTGCCAGACTTGGCGTAACCGTCAGCCACACCGGAGCGAGACAATGACAAAACGCATCGTCGCCTACAGCCGCCTCAAGCCCCCGCACCTCGACCAGCTCAGGCAGCGCTTCCACGTCGACTATTTCGAGGCTCTGGAAGGCGCTGACGATCCCGCCTTTCGCGAAGCGCTGGGCCAGGCCCACGGCATCGTCGGCTCGAGCCTTCTCATCACGCCCGAGCTGCTCGACGCGGCCCCCCACCTGGAAGCCATCGCCACCATCTCGGTGGGCTACGACAACTACCCCGTCGATGAGCTGACCCGACGTGGCATCCTGCTGTGCAACACCCCCGACGTGCTCACCGAGACCACCGCCGATACCGGCTTCCTGCTGGTCATGGCCGCGGCGCGACGCGCGGTGGAGCTGGCCGAGTACGTCAAGCGCGGCGACTGGCGGGAGAGCATCGGCGAGGCACAGTTCGGCAGCGACGTGCACGGCAAGACGCTGGGCATGATCGGCCTGGGCCGCATCGGCGCCGCCGTGGCCCGCCGCGGCGCGCTGGGCTTCGGCATGCAGGTGCTCTATTCCAATGCTTCGCCCAAGCCCGAGCTGGAACGCGAGCTCGGGGCCAACCGCTGCGAGCTCGACGAGCTGTTGGCGCAGAGCGATTTCGTCTGCGTTACCGTCCCGCTCACGCCCGAGACGACGCACCTGATCGGCAGACGCGAGTTCGGCCTGATGAAGCGCTCGGCGATCTTCGTCAACATCGCCCGCGGCAAGGTGGTCGACGAGGCGGCGCTGATCGGCGCGCTGGAGAACGGCGAGATTCACGCCGCCGGGCTCGACGTCTTCGAACAGGAGCCGCTCTCGCCGGAGTCGCCGCTGCCGCACATGGCCAACGTGGTGGCGCTGCCGCACATCGGCTCGGCCACCCACGAGACCCGCGACGCCATGGCCCAGCGCGCCGTGGACAACATCCTTCTCGCACTCGACGGCAGGCGGCCCATCAGCCTGGTCAACGAAACGGCCTGGCAACCAGCCGGCTGAGCCGTCCGACATTGCGCCGCAGCATGGTGTAGGCTAAGGGGGTGAAGATGACAGGGATGCCCCCTCTCACCGTCGACAAGGAGTCGCGATGCTTACCCCCTTTACTCCCATGCCTTACTCGCCGGCCCCGATGCTGGAGATATGGCGACTGGGCGTCATGGCCTTCGAGCTGTGGTCGACCTCGATGTCCACCATCGCCATGCGTCACGGCCTGTGGCAGACCCAATCGCCCACCAGCGGCCGCATGCTGCGCGAGAATCAGCGAATGGTGACAGAAAAGCTCGAGGCCGGCCTGGAAACCGGTTTCGAGCTTCAGAAGGCGATGTTGCAGATGGCGTTCGGCCAGTCGGCGCCCTGGTGGGTCACCAGCCGCCGCACCATGACGCCTTATCACCGCCGCAGCAGCGCCAACTCCAGAAGGCTGTCCCGCCGACGCTGAGTTTGCGCCTTTGTCGTGACGCTAACTACAGTGAAGAAGGCACCCTGACAAGGAGAGGTCGCCATGAAGTCGTGCGTGCTGGCAGGCAGCATTATGGCTGCAGCTTTCGTCATCGCCCCGGCCCTTGCCGAGCCGGGCGCCTCCGAGAGCGGCGAGAACGACGATCCGATGCAGGTGGAGGGCATGACCCCCGAAGAGAACGAGGATCAGCTGGACGCCGCACCCGAGCCCCTCGACCAGGCCAAGGTTGGGATCCGCGAGAAGGAGCCCTACGGACGTTACCTCGTCAGCCAGGACGGCAAGAGTCTCTATCTCTTCGAACGGGATGAACAGGGCGGCGATTACAGCACCTGTGAAGAGAGCTGTGCCATTGCCTGGCCACCCTATACCACCGAGGAGCCGCCGTCCGCCGGCGACGGGGTCGACGACGATCGGCTCGATACCATCGAGCGCGACGACGGCGTACTGCAGGTCACCTATGACGGCTGGCCGCTCTATTACTTCGCTCGCGACGTCCATCCTGGCGACGCCCTTGGCCAGAGCGTCGAGCACCTGGGTGGCCACTGGTACCTGCTCTCACCGGATGGCAAGCCCATCGAGACCGAGGCGCGCGAACCCGCCGAGCCCGAGGAGCCCTGATCTCCGTTCTCTCGACGGCCCCCGCCCCCCGCGCCGCCGACAGGAATGAGCCGGGCACCGCCGCAATGCCACCTGAGCAGTGCCGCAGCGAGCGCGGTCGGCAGGAGGGCGGTGAGGAAGGGCTCGGCTGGCGAAAACTGTGACTGCAACGAGATCGCCCCCGGCGAAGCCGGGGGCGATCGGGGGGGAGAATCAAGCCTCAGAGGACATTACCAGTCCTGCTCGTCGTCCTCGTCGGTTTCCCACTCTTCCTCTTCATTCTCCTCTTCCCACTCATCGTCTGAGGATTCCCACTCTTCCTCTTCGTTCTCCTCTTCCCACTCGTCGGTTTCCCACTCTTCCTCTTCGTTCTCGTACTCGATGGTGTCGAAGTCAGCGCCGCCCTGAGCGTTACCGTCGGTCTCCGGAGCGGTCTCTTCCGGATAGGTCTCCTGCTCCTCTTCCTCGTCATGGAAATCGGCCAGGGCCAGCGGGCTGGCGGTCAGGCCAAAGGTGATACCGACGACGCCGAGCTTCTTGAGGAATTCCTTGGACATCATGTTCGTACCTCCAACGAAGTGTGAACTTGCTTTCCTGGATGTATTACCGAAATCGCAGGGATTCCGACGCACCCTGAACAAAGCGAAATACAGGCCAAGGATGCCAGGAAAAAGAAAAATCAATATATATCAGCAAGATAAGCGATCGACACTCTGTTTGTTCACCTTCGGTCGGCAGCGCGTGACGTGGAGAAAAATGGCACATGGGTAGAGAATGAACGCCCCACCCTCCGTACTTGCTCGAGCGGCCACCGGCAAGAGCCCATGCAAAGAACCGCCCCCGGCATGGCCGGGGGCGGTTCCGAGGCGGTTGATGGATCATCAACCTTCAGATGACGTCGCTGTCGTCCCTGATAGCGACTACCCTTCCCTGGGTATCAGAGATTACCAATCCTGGTCGTCATCCTCGTCCTCTTCCCACTCTTCCTCTTCGTTCTCCTCTTCCCAATCGTCGGAGGAGTCGTCGTCGAAGCCAGTGTCGCCTTCGGCTTCAGCACCTGCACCGGCCTCAGCGCCACCACCGGTTCCACCGGTTTCAGCACCTGCCTCGGTGTCGGCATCGGTACCCAGGCCGCTGTCGCCAGTCTCGGCACCCGCCTCGGCGCCGGTGTCAGCGCCGGCACCTTCACTGGTACCTGTATCGTCGGTGCCCATTTCGCCGCCTGCATCCTCACCGGCCGATTGCTCGGGCACAGCACTCTGCTCGTCCTCTTCGTCATGGAAATCGGCAAGTGCCAGCGGGCTGGCGGTCAGGCCAAACGTGATACCGACAATGCCGAGTTTCTTGAGAAATTCCTTGGACATCATGTTCGCACCTCCAAAGGAGTTGAACTTGAGTTTTCCTTGAAGCCGAAGCTTCTGTGGTCATGCCGGCGAGATCGATGTGGCTTTGCGGTGATCTCGTCCGCCATGTCTTGCTCACCCTGAGAGGTGCAGCACTCGGGCCAACAGGCCAGCAACACTTTAAAATCCTTATAAAACAATGATGTAGACAAACCCTTCAGGAGCCAGGATGAGGCCGAAATGCCGCGCGGAGGTGGAGCGTTCTGGCACATGAGACTGTTCTAGGCAACGCATTTCTCCCTTTTCGGGTGTCCCCCTTCGGCTTCCCCGGGAGCAGTGAGCAACAGGACTTGAATACGCTGCGCTTACGGGCAATACTTAGGAAACAGCGTTCGCAAACATGCGGCAGCCTCAACTTCACGACCCGCATGCCGATACAAGAGGTAATGGTGCTCGACAGTCACAGGACTGCGAAGGAAATCTCGGTATGATTCGCCCCCTATGCCTACTTTTCGATTGTGACGGCACGCTGGTAGACAGCGAGCCTCTGCTGGCCGCCGAGATGGCAGCCAGCCTGACCCGGCTGGGGCTCCCCTTCCAGGCCAGCGACTACATCGGCGAATTTCGCGGCAGCCGCTTTCGCAATATCGTGGCGGTTCTCGAGGACCGACACGGCCGCGTCGACCCGCTTCACCTGGCCGAGACCGAGACCGAGATGCGCAGCAACCTGAACCGTCGTCTCGAGACCGAGCTGACGGCCATCATGGGGGCTCGCGAAGCCCTGCTGGCACTGGCCAACTATCCGTGTGGCGTGGTTTCCAACGGCCCCGAGAACAAGATCGTCACCTCGCTGAAGGCCATCGGCTTCGCCGACTTCTTCGGCTCCCACCTCTACAGCGGCTACACCGCCAAGTGCTGGAAGCCCGATCCTCGCCTCTACCTTCACGCCGCCAGCATGATGGGCTTCGAAGCCGAGGACTGCATTGCCATCGACGATGCCCTGGTCGGTGTCAAGGCCGCCCTCGATGCCGGCATGACCGTGATTCACCTGAACCGCTACCCCGATGCCGAAGAGACCCCGGAAGGGGCGATCATGATCAGCAGCATGTACCAGCTGCCCACGGTGATCGAGAACCTGGCGCACGCCCGAGCCATGGACAACCGGCAGGTCGCCCACGCCCGCTGAGCCGGTTGCATCGCTCCGATTCACCTGGCTTTCCCGGCAGCACATGACCCACGTAGGCACACGCTGCCTCGAACGCTATCATCACGACAGCACCCTACCGACGTCGACAATGCCAGGAGTTTCCATGGCTTCACTGCAGGATCAGCTGCGCGGCCTGGTCTATTCCACCGAACACGGCGACATGTGCCCCCACTGCCGCCAGCCACAGCATGCCTGCCGCTGCGCCGAGCTGGCCGAGCGCGAGCGCCTCGCGGCTCTCGACGGCACCGTGCGCATTCGCCGCGAGACGAGTGGCCGCAAGGGCAAGGGAGTGACCACCATTGCCGGCCTGCCGCTGGGCGACGCTGAGCTCAAGGCGCTGGCCAAGACGCTCAAGAAGCGCTGCGGCACCGGTGGCTCGATCAACCGCGGGGTCATCGAGATCCAGGGTGACCATCGCGCAGTGCTCAAGGCCGAACTCGAGCGCCTGGGCTATACCGTCAAGCTCGCGGGCGGCTGAACGAGGAGTCGAGATGTCCTTTCATTTCTGGAAACTGCCCGATGCATCGCGGCTCGCAGCCGGTGTTCTTATGCTGCTGGCGATGGCTGGCTGCGCCGGCACGCCCGAGTTTGCCGAACTCGAGGCCCACGTCGAACCGCCGCCCGGGCTGGAGCCCACCGAGGATGCCGAACTGCGCGTGGAGCTGCGGGACGCTAGCGGCACCCTGGCGGAGACCCGCGCCACCCCTGGCGGCAGCGGGCCCTGGCCGGTCTCGCTGCGCTTCGACCGTCGCACCCTGGAGGAGGCGCGCTCGCCTCGGCTGTCGGCCGAACTGCGCCAGCAGGGCAGCCTGACGCATGTCACCTCCGAGCCGATCTCCGTCTCGACGCCCGGCGCAGGTCCGCTCAGCCTGCCGCTCGACCCCCGCCCGTAAGGGGGGTGGCGGCCACCGCCGCGAGCACCGCGCCCACCGGCGCCTCGAGCTTGAGCGAGTAGAGCGCATCGGCACGGGTACGGCCCAGGTTGAGGCAGGCGATCGGCTTGCCGGCCGCGGCCGCCTGACGCGCGAAGCGATAGCCGGAGTAGACCATCAGCGACGACCCCATCACCAGCAGGGCGTCGGCCTCGTCGACCAGGGCCCGGGCTCGGGCCACGCGTTCGGCGGGCACGCTGTCGCCGAAGAACACCACGTCGGGCTTCCAGATGCCCTCGCCGCAACGCCGACAGGCAGGCACGTCGAAGTCGCTGAAGTCGGTCTCGATCTCGGCATCGCCATCCGGCCGCAGCTCGGCCTTCACCTCCAGCCAGCGGGGATTGCGCTCGGCCAGCTCCGCATGCAGGTCATGGCGCATGCGCAAGGCGCCGCAGCCCATGCAGCGCACCTGCTCGGCGCGGCCATGCAGGTCGATGACGCATCGCGAACCGGCCTTCTGGTGCAGCCCATCGACGTTCTGGGTGACAATGCCGCGTATCTTTCCCGCCTGCTCCAGCCTCGCCAGGGCACGGTGGGCGTCGCCCGGCTGGGCGCGATGCAGGGTGCGAAAGCCTGCCAGGGCACGGGCCCAGTAGCGCTGCCGCGCGGCATGGCTGGCCATGAACTGCCGGTGCTGCATGGGCGGGGCGCACTTCCAGGCCCCCGTCGCATCGCGATAGTCAGGAATGCCGCTGTCGGTGCTGACCCCGGCGCCAGTGACCACCGCCAGACGCGGATGTCGGGCCAGGAACTCGCCCAGCCGTTCGACGGCTTCTGTCACGGCGGGCTGTCGTGTATCGTTCATCGTCTATCCGTCATGATGCAGTGCATTGCCTCGAACCTGACATGGCCCTGCGTACCTCAGGTTGTCTAGAATGTAATGCTTATGTGACCCCTACCGGCAAGGACGAATACCGATGGCCTGGCTGGAATACCTGCTGCCGCTCATTTTCCTGTTCCCGCTCGGGGCCATGGCCATCATCGTCATCGCCCTGCGCAACCTGCATGACGCCCGGGTTCGTTCGCCCTTCAACGCGCGCCAGCTTCGCGAGCCAGGCCAGGCCCTGCGCGACCGGCTCGATCGCGCCTTCGCCGCGCTGTTTCTCAACGGTGCGCTGGGCCCCATCCTGACCCTGGCGCCGCTGGTCTACGGCATGGGCCGCATGCTCTTCGCCAGCCAGCAGAACTGGCTCGAGTGGGCGCTCTACGGCGCGCTGAGCACGGTACTGGTGCTGGTCTACTGCTTCCTGCTGATTCGCGACTTCCAGCATATCCGGCGGATCAAGCTGGGGCTTGCCTGCGAGCTGGCCGTAGGCCAGGAACTGGAGCGCTTGGTGCGCCCCGAGGCCCACCCCTACTTCGTCTTTCACGACGTGCCGACCGATAACGACATCATCGACCATGTCGCCGTCACGCCCCACGGCGTCTTCGCGGTCGAGACCCGCGCCCGCATGCGGCCGTTCACCGCCGACGGTCGCGAGATCGGCCTGGTCACCGTCGAACCGCAGCGACTGCGCTTCCCCGGCTGGAGCGAACACCGTCCGCTGGTCAAGGCGCGGCGCGCCTCGCGCTGGCTGGCCAGCTGGCTCGAACGGCAATGCGGCCAGCCGGTACCGGTGCTGGGCGTCCTCGCCCTGCCCGGTTGGGACATCACCTGCGCCGGAACGCCGGATGGCCTGATGGTGGTCAGCGGCGACGCGCTCAGCGAGCAGATCAACGAGCGCCATCTCGGCGAACTCGACGCCACCCTGCACGACAAGGTGATCGCGGCGCTGATCGAGCGTGCCGCGGAGCTCGATCGCAATCCGCCGCCGAACGAACCCTCGATCTGACTCCGGTTCAGGCGGGTGGCGCAACGCCCCCCGGCCCTGAGATACCAGGCTATCACGCTCGAGGAAATCGGCCAGCCGGTCGCCGGCGATGCCTGGGTCGGCAGCAGGAGCGCCGGCCCGACCCAGAAGCCATGCCGTCACCCGCTCAGTCCCCCCTGAGGCGGCCGCCCATCTCCTGGGCCAGGTCCACCGCGTAGTGGTCGGTCATGCCGCCAATGAAATCGAGCATGCGCCGGTAGCTGTCGTAGAGCGGCCACGAGGGGCGCGGCGTGTTCTCGCCGATCAAGGCCAGCACACGCTGATGCTTGAAGCTCGCGTGGCCGGTGTAGTGCAGCTCGTGGGCGGCGCCGATGAAGGCCTCGAGCAGGATGCCGAGGGTGGTGTAGGCGCCGATCTCCAGCTTGGCCTTGCGTTCGTTCTGGAAGATCCGCTCGCGGGCCAGCTGCTTGGCCGCCGCCACGCCCCAGCCCAGGTCGGGGTGGCAGAGCTCGAGCAGGTCGGAGGTCAGGGTACCGCCCAGCAGCGCGGACTCGTGCTCGACGAACACGGCGCCGACGTCGTTGACCGCTCGCTCCATGGCGGCACCGCGAAGGGCGGCGATGCGGCGCCGCTGCGAGACGCCGTCGCGGGACATGCGTGCATAGTCCGCGGGAGGATCGCCGGCGATCTGCAGCAGCACGTCGGCCACCTCGTCGAAGCGCAGGATGCCCATCTCCAGGCCGTCCTCGAGATCCAGCAGCGCATAGCAGATGTCGTCGGCGGCCTCCACCAGCCACGCCAGCGGATGCCGGCACCAGCGCCCCTCGCCGCGCGGCAGCAGGCCCAGGCAGCGGGTCACGTCCTCCAGCAGCGGCCGCTCCGACTGGTAGCAGCCGAACTTGCCGGCACCGCCGCCGTGCTCGACGGTCCAGGGGTACTTGAGCAGCGTGCCCAGGGTCGCCGCCGTCAGGCGCATGCCGCCACGGAACTGGTTGTATTCGATCTGGGTGACGATGCGAAAGCCCTGGGCATTGCCCTCGTAGGTCAGCAGGTCGGCCCGCTCGCGCTCGGAGAGCCCCTCGAGCAGGCCGCTGCCGTCTCGCTCGGCGCGCTTGAACCAGTCGCGGATGGCGTACTCGCCGGCGTGGCCGAAGGGCGGGTTGCCGATGTCGTGGCCGAGGCAGGCGGCCTGCACGATCACGCCCAGGTCGGCCGGGGTGATCCAGCTCGGCAGCCGCTCGCGCAGCAGTTCGCCGACGATCATGCCCAGGCTGCGCCCCACGCAGCCGACCTCCAGGGAGTGGGTCAGGCGCGTGTGGATGTGGTCGTTGTCGGTCAGGGGGTGGACCTGGGTCTTGCGCCCCAGGCGCCGGAACGAGCCCGAGAAGACGATGCGGTCGTGGTCCTTGTGGAACGGGCTGCGGCCGATCTCGTCGCGACCGCTGGTGGGCTTGCCGTGCAACCGGGAAGGGTCGAGCAACTGCTGCCAGTGCATCTGCGTCATGGGCTTCCTCCTGAAGGCTCCATTCTGGCACCGACAGGGGCGCCATGACCATCGTCGGCCGCGCCGGCTCGCTTGTCGCCAACCGCTTGGGCCACCTAACTTGTCTGAACACGCTTCTTCATCGAGGCCGCAAGTCGGCAAGGAGGCAGGCATGGCACGCAAACCCGAGGCAACCCGCCCCGAACAGCCGGGCGACGAGGCACCCCCCGGCACGCCCGGCACCGGGCAGAACGTGTGCCCCGAGTGCAAGGGCGACGGCCGCATCGACAACCGCACCTGCACCACGTGCGGCGGATCGGGCTACGTCATCGAAGGAATCGGCGGCGGCTGAGCGTCGCCGGCCTGACGACGAGCCACGACAGAAAGGGCCGACTCCGCGGGAGTCGGCCCTTTGGCTTCGCAGGCACTCACCCGACCGTGTCAGTAGTCGTAGTCGCTGCCCTTGGTATAGCTACCGGTATCGCCATGGCGCGGTGCCGATGGCTGCAGGCGTGGGCCCGGGGAGCGGGCCGGCGAAGGCAGCGCCGCGGGGCGCGATGAGGTGCCGCCATGGCGCGCCGCCACGCCCCGGGCATGTTCCACGCCCCGGGGAAAGCCGCTGCGGCCGCGGTAGTCGGGCGTTCGCCCCGCCTGGTAGGCATGCCGCCGGGCCTGCGCCTGGGCACAGTAGAGGCTTGCCGCGCCACTTGCCCCCACCGCCAGCAGAGCCAGCTTCACGTTGCCGCGCTTGGGGTGATCGCGGTCGGCAAGCAGCGCCAGCAGCGCCGCCAGGTCCAGGACGTCGCCTGCGCTGCGCGCCCACAGCGCGGGCGCGGGGTGGACGGTCAACGCCCCGACCCCGGTGGCGACGCCGCGTGCGCCGCAGCTACGCACGATGGCCTCGGCGCCTTCGACCCCGAGGGTGCGGGTCACGCTGCGAGGGGCCAGCAACTGGCAGAGCCCCAGGCCGATGCCCAGCCAGCCGAGTGCTTTTGCCAGCTGATCGCTGGGTTGCAATGAACGGCGTCGATCGAGAGTCATGTTCACCTCCTTGTCGGTCAGGCGAGTCCTGCCAAGCGTGAATGCAGTCGCGCTCAGGGCTTGAGCACCACCTTCACGCAGCCGTCCTGCTTGTTGCGGAAGGTGTTGTACATGTCCGGACCCTGCTCCAGGCCGGCGCTGTGAGTCACCACGAAGGAGGGGTCGATCTCGCCCTCGTCGATCAGCCGCAACAGCTCGTCGGTCCAGCGCTTGACGTGGGTCTGGCCGGTACGCACGGTCAGGCCCTTGTTCATCAGCGGCCCCATGGGCACCTTGTCGATCAGGCCGCCATAGACGCCGGGGATCGAGAGGATACCGGCCGGGCGGCAGACGTAGATCATCTCGCGCAGCACGTGGGCGCGGTCGTTCTCCAGCATCATCGCCTGCTTGACCCGGTCGTAGACCGAATCGAGCGAGCGCGGCACATGGGACTCGAGCCCCACCGCGTCGATGCACTTCTCGGGGCCCTTGCCGCGGGTCAGCGCCTGCAGTCGAGCAAGCACGCCCTCCTCGTCGAAGTTGATCGTGATCGCACCGCCGGCCTCGGCCATGGCCAGCCGCTCGGGCACGTTGTCGATCACCACGACCTGCTCGGCGCCCAGC
>NZ_QHGY01000019.1 GCF_003254665.1 Billgrantia lactosivorans
CCTGGCGCGACATCTCGGTGCCCTACAACATGAGCCGCACCATGGACAACCTGCCCTCGCTGGAGAAACTCGAGTCCTGCATGAACCAGTAATGGCGGTACCGGGCGGGCTCCGCGCGGCCCGTTGCGATCCGCGCGACCTGTTCATGGGCCATCCGCTGGCCTTCGTGCTCGCCGGCCCGGCGTCGCTGATGCTGGGCTATCGAGCGCCGGGTCGCGGCGGCTGCCGTCGTGACCGTTCCAAGATCCTAAGGGGTAAATGTTGATGAAAGTCATGGCTAGCCTGATACCGCGCCCGGGGCTCAGGGTGCTGATCACCGCCGGCGCCAACGGCATCGGCCTGACCATGGCCCAGGCCTTTCACGAGGCAGGGGCCCGCGTGCATGTCTGCGATATCGATACCCAGGCGCTGGCCGCGCTGCCCGCAGGCATCGGCCGCAGCGTCGCCGATGTCAGTCAGGAAGGCGACGTCGACAGGCTGTTCCGGGAGGCCGCGGCCCTGGGCGGCCTGGACGTGGTGATCAACAACGCCGGCATCGCCGGACCCACCGCCGGGATCGAGGAGATCGACGACGAGGCCTGGACCCGTACCATCGACGTCAACCTCAACGGCCAGTACCGGGTCGCCCACCGGGCCGTTGCGCTGCTGCGCGAGAGCCAGGGGGTGCTGATCAACCTCTCCTCGGTGGCCGGGCGCCTGGGGCTTGCCTATCGCACTCCCTACGTGGCCAGCAAGTGGGCCATCGTCGGCCTGACCAAGAGCCTGGCCAGCGAGCTTGGCACCGAAGGGGTACGGGTCAATGCCATCCTGCCCGGCATCGTGCGTGGGCCGCGCATCGAGAGGGTCATCGCCGACCGGGCCGCCAAGCGCGGACTCAGCTACGCCGAGATGGAGCAGGAGTACCTCTCCAGGGTTTCCATGCGGCGCATGGTCGAGCCCACCGACATCGCGGCCATGGCGCTGTTCCTGTGCGCGCCGGGTGGCGCCAACATCTCGGGCCAGGCGCTGAGCGTCTGCGCCAACGTCGAAGCGCTGTAATCGACACATCGGCCAGCGCCTGACGACCGGCACCGGTTCGCCGCTGCCGGCCGGCTCGGTCGCGCTCATCCCCCCTTGCCTGCTGGCTCATCGGCTCCGTGCCGATCGCTTCTGGCCCGGACCTACCTGGAGAGATTGCCCATGGCATCGCAACGCAAGGTCATCATCACCTGCGCCCTGACCGGCGCGATCCACACCCCCTCCATGTCGCCGCACCTGCCGGTCACCCCGGAGGAGATCGCCGAGGCGGGAATCGCCGCCGCCGAGGCGGGGGCCGCCATCCTTCACCTCCACGCGCGTGACCCGCACACCGGCAAGCCCACCCAGCAGCCGGCCATGTTCGAGCGCATCCTGCCGCGCCTCAAGGGGGGCACCGATGCCGTGCTCAACCTCACCACCGGCGGCAGCCCGCACATGAGCGTCGAGGAGCGCCTGCGGCCGGCCATCGAGTTCCAGCCCGAGCTCGCCTCGCTGAACATGGGCTCGATCAACTTCGGCCTGTTTCCCATGCTCGAGCGCTACGACAGCTTCGAGCACGAGTGGGAGAGGGAGCACCTCGAGAAGAGCCGTGACCTGGTGTTCAAGAACACCTTCGCCGACATCGAAACGACCCTGACGCTGGGCGCGCAGAGCGGCACGCGCTTCGAGTGCGAATGCTACGACATCGGCCACCTCTACAACCTGCGCAACCTGATGGATCGTGGCTTCATCGGCGGCCGGGTCTTCGTGCAGAGCGTCTTCGGTATTCTCGGTGGCATCGGTCCACATGCGGAGGACGTGCTTCACATGCGCCGCACCGCCAACCGGCTGTTCGGCGACGACTACGAATGGTCCGTGCTGGGTGCCGGCAGCCATCAGATGCGCATTGCCGCGCAGTCCGCCGCCATGGGCGGTCACGTGCGTGTCGGCCTCGAGGACTCGCTGTGGCTCGCGCCGGGCAAGCTGGCCGAGAGCAATGCCAGCCAGGTGGCCAAGGTGCGCGAGGTTCTCGAAGGGCTCTCCTTCCAGATCGCGACGCCCGACGAGGCCCGCGACATGCTGCAGCTGAAGGGTGCCGCCAGGGTCGGCTTCTAGACGGGTAAGGGCGCTTCCAGGGCGGCTCAGGCGAAGATTCGTTCGAACTCGTCAGAAAAAGTCGGAGGAGGTCGGAGCGGACCTCCCGGGTGAGCGTCGTTGCATCGCGCTCGGCTGTGGATAAATCTGTGCATAAATTGGTGAACTTTTGTGCGTAGGGTGTGAGATGCAGCGATGATCCGCCATGTGCCACGCAAATCGCACCTCTCCATGAAGGAAAACGACGCTTCGGCACCTGCACCCCTCGCGCTCCCTTCTGGCAGTTCCGGCCCGCCTGACGAGCGGAGGGCAGGTGCCCTCCGCCTGGGAGCCCGCAGCAGCCGGAACGGGGCTAACCGTTGCCGGCCCAGACCGCGACCCCCTGGGTCTCGACGTAGACGGCATACAGCGACTGGCTGGCGGTCATGAACAGGCGGTTGCGCTTGGCGCCGCCGAAGCAGACGTTGGCGCAGGGTTCGGGCAGGTGAATCTTGCCGATCAGCGTGCCGTCGTCGGCGTAGACGTGCACGCCGTCGTGGTCGTCGGCATCGAACAGCCCGCCGAAGATCGCCCCGCACCAGAGGTTGCCGTCCATGTCCGCGGCCATGCCGTCGATGAACCCCGGCCCGACCTCGGCGAACTGGCGCTCGTTGGCCAGGCGGGTGCCGTCGTCGACGACATCCCAGACCAGGATCTGGTGGGGATGGTCGGGTGTATGGGTGCCCCCCGTATCGGAGACGTAGAGGCGGGAGTAGTCGGGCGAGAAGGCAATGCCGTTGGGCTTGGCGACCTCGGCCATCTTCTCCAGCCGGCCGCTGTCGGGATCGAGGCGATAGACGGCTTCGGGCAGCTCGAAGTCGGCGACATGCCCTTCGTAGTGCATGAGGATGCCGTAGCCCGGGTCGGTGAACCAGATGCCGCCATCGGGATGGACGATGACGTCGTTGGGGGCATTGAGCGGCTTGCCCTCGAACTCGTCGGCCAGCACGCTGATGCTGCCGTCGTGCTCGGTACGGGTCACCCGTCGCGTGTCGTGCTCGCAGGTCAGCAGGCGCCCTTCCCGGTCCCGTGTGTTGCCATTGGCGTTGTGCGATGGCTCGCGAAAGACGCTGACCTCGCCGGTCTCCTCCAGCCAGCGCATCTGCCGGTTGTTGGGGATGTCGCTCCAGACGAGATAGCCGCCGTCGCCGACGTAGACCGGCCCCTCCGACCAGCGGAAGCCGGTGGCCAGGCGCTCGACCGCGGCATTGGCCAGGCGGTAGGCGCCGAATCGCTCGTCGATGATTTCGATGGCCGGGTCGGGATAGGCGACCGGGGAGCCATCCCAGGGGCGCTGCTGGGCGAGCAGGCCCTGGGGCTTGAGCGCCGCGGCGGCGCCGGCGGTGGCCGCCACGCCGAGGAAGGCGCGGCGTGAGAGAGGCGCGGTGGGCCACGCCGCGAGGTCGTGCTGGGTGTCGTCATGCATGCTTCATACTCCCTCTGTGTTGTTCTGCAGGGGGGCGAGCCCGCCCGGGCGAAGGCCGGGGCGGGGCGCGGGAGATGGATCGCGATGAGCGGCTATCCAGCATAGTCGCGCTGCGTGGCGTTTGCGCCTCCAGGCCGTTGCCGAACGGACAACGAAAAAGGCGCCCCCTTGCGGGTGGCGCCTTGTGGTGGCTAGCGGAACGCCGCTAGTGCTCGTGTCCGTGGTCGTCGTGGCCGTCGTCGTGCTCGTCGTGGCCATGGGCGTCATCGCCTTCCCGGTCGTCATGACCCGCCTCGGCCAGGGCGTCGTGCAGCACCTGGGCGTTGTGACGCATCATGCCGAGATAGGTGCTGGCCTCGCCTTCGGCCGCCAGGGCGTCGGCGTAGAGCGTGCCGGCGATGGGCAGGCCGGTCTCCTCGGCGAGCTGGTTGATCACCGCCGGGCTGGTCATGTTCTCGTGGAACAGCGCGCGCACGTTCTGTTCGCGGATCACGTCGATCAGCTGGGCCATGTCGGCGGCGCTGGGCTCGGCCTCGGTGGAGAGCCCCACCGGCGAGAGGAAGCGGATGCCGTAGGCATTGGCGAAGTAGCCGAAGGAGTCATGGCCGGTGATCACGCTGGTGGACGCCGGGATCTCCCCCAGCAGCTCGCGGATCTCGGCGTCGGTGGCCTCCAGCTCGTTGATATAGCGCTCGGCGTTCTCGCGGTAGGCCGCCTCGTTGTCCGGATCCGCCTCGATCAGGCCATCGCGGATGTTGCCCACGTAGACCTTGCCCATGGCCAGGTCCTGCCAGCCGTGCGGGTCGTCGTCGCCATGGTCGTGGTCGTCGTGGCCAGCCGCTGCTTCCTGGCCGTGGTCGTCATGGTCATGGTCGTCATGCCCATGGTCATCGTGGTCATCTTCATGGTCGTCGTGACCGTGAGCATGCACGTTGTCGTGGCCGTGGTAGTCGAGTTTGTCGATGCCGTCGCTGGCGGTGACCAGCGGGCCGTCGTAGTCGCTCGACTCGATCAGCCGCTCCATCCAGCCTTCGAAGCGCAGGCCGTTGAACACCACCAGGTCGGCCTCGGCCAGCGAGCGCGCGTCGCGGGGGCTGGCCGAGAACACGTGGGCATCGCTGTCGGCGCCGACCAGCGGCGTGACCTCCACGTGCTCGCCGCCCACGTTCTGCACCATGTCGGCCAGGATGCTGAAGCTGGTGACAACCTGGGTACGCTCGGCGGCCATGGCGGCAGGCAGCGCCAGCAGGGCCGAGGCGCCAAGGGTCAGGGCGGGGAGAGTCGCGTGTCGCATGAAAAGCTTCCTCGGAGGATGGGCGGTGCGTGCCCGGTCAGTGGGGTTCGGGAGTGCCGAGCGGCGCGGCATGCCGGCGCAACTTGGCGATCAGGCTGTGATGGCGGCCGAACAGGGCGGAGAGCACATAGCCCACGCCGGCCAGCAGGATGATGGCCGGCCCGGAGGGGATGCTGAGGTGATACGACAGCAGCAGCCCGCCGGTGCTGGCGATCATCGCCAGCCCCACGGCGATGCCGATCAGCCCCTCCAGGCGCTTGCTCCAGAAGCGCGCGGTGGTGGCCGGCAGCATCATCAGGCCCACCGCCATCAACGTGCCCAGGGTCTGGAAGCCGGCGGTGAGGTTGAGCACCACCAGGCCGAGGAAGATGCCGTGTACCAGGCCCCCCTGCATGCCCTGCCCGCGCAGGAACAGCGGGTCGAGGCACTCCACCACCAGGGCGCGGAAGATCAGCGCCAGGGTGATCACGATCACGCTGCTGATCGCGGCGATCAGCAGCAGCGCGGTGGTATTCACCGCCAGGATCGAGCCGAACAGCACGTGGGTGAGGTCCACGCTGCTGCCCCCCAGCGAGACGAGCATGACGCCCGCCGCCAGCGAGATCAGGAAGAAGCTAGCCATCGCCGAATCCTCGCGATGGCCGGTCATCTGCGACACGCTGCCCGCCAGCACCGCGATCAGCAGCCCCGAGAGCACGCCGCCCAGGCTCATGACCGGCAGCGAGAAGCCGGCCAGCAGGAAGCCCAGCGCCACCCCGGGCAGGATGGCGTGGGCCATGGCATCGCCGATCAGGCTCATGCCGCGCAGCATCAGGAACACGCCCATGGGCGGGGCGGCCAGCGACAGGGCCAGGCCGGCGACCAGGGCGCGGCGCATGAAGCCGTAGTCGAAGGGAGCGACCAGCCACTCGTGGAGCAGTTCGATCATGCGCCGACCCCCGGCATGCCCAGCACCAGCCGCGCCGAATCGGCGGCGCTGGGCTGGCTGCGCAGCACCTCCTGGGCCGTGGTCCAGCGGGCATGGCCGTGGTGCAGCACCACCACTTCCTCGGCCAGGCGGGCGAGCTGCTCCATGTCGTGCAGCACCACGATGATGGTGACGCCGTCGGCCGCCATCTCGCGCAGTACCGTCATCAGCACCTCGACGGTTTCCGCATCGACGTTGGCGAAGGGCTCGTCGAGCAGCAGCAGCTCGGCCTCCTGCATCAGGGTGCGGCCGATCAGGGCGCGCTGGCGCTGCCCGCCGGAGAGCTCGCCCAGCGGGCGGTGGGCCAGGTGGGAGATGCCCAGGCGCGCCATGACGTCACGGCCGCGCCGGTAGTGGCGGGCACAGTAGCCGGTGAGAGCGCCGTGGCTCGGCCAGCTGCCGGTCATCACCAGCTCTTCCACGCTCATGGGAAAGGTGAGGTCGAGCGCCAGCTGCTGGGGCAGCCAGGCGCGCCGCTCCCTGGGCACCGCGCAGAGCACCTTGCCCTTCATCGGGCGCAGCATGCCCATGATGCCCTGGATCAGCGTGCTCTTGCCGGCGCCGTTGGCGCCCACCAGGGCGGTGATGGCGCCGTCACGGAAACGCCCGCTCACGTGCTCGAGCACGGTGCGGCCGGCCTGGGCCAGCTGCAGGTCGTGCAATTCGAGGCGTGAAGGTTGCGCCGCCATCAGCCCCACCATCCTGCCGCCCAGGAGACGGCGAGCCAGAGCACGCTCAGCGGCGCGACGGCCAGCAGCAGGCGGCGCGTGGCGGCAAGCGACATCAATGAAAAGTGGCACGGCCCTTCGGGGCGGTGCCGATGTGTGCGGTGTGCCATGGGATGGCCCTTGAAGGACAAATTAAGATATAACATAACAAACAACAGGGCGGCGTGGGAACCACCCCGACGAGGGATCATCCCGTTTCAGGTGGGCGGGGCCCCGTCACGCCAAGTGCGGTCAATAGCGCAGGGCGACCCCCAGCTGGTTGGGCGCCACCAGCAGCGCGTACTCGCCCTCCAGGTGCACGTCGCCCAGCGAGGCCCGTACCGGCTTGAAGCGGTTGATCGCCAGCGAGGCCTGGCGCGGCTGGGTCTGCAGCTGCAGCTCGCTGACCAGCATGCCGGTGGCGAAGTTGATCGCCCCGTCGCGGCCGCGGCCGTCGCCCACGCCGATCAACAGCCCCGACGCGGCGTTGATCGCCAGCGACCCCAGCCGAGCCTCCAGGCTGCGGCGCTGGCGCTCCTCCTCGGCCACCGCCTGCAGCAGCCGGCGGGCACTCTCGATGTCGCCGTCGCCTTCACGCAGCTCGCGGTAGGCGGCCGGGTGCGGCTGGCGATCCAGCAACGTGCCGGCCAGCGCCAGGGCCGACTTCACCACGCCCACGCGCGCATCGTAGCGGTCGTCGCGGTCGTCCGCCTCGCTGGCCTGATAGCCGTTGAACGCCAGCGACGTGGCGTAGACCCCGGCCCAGCCGTACTGCCATACGTTGGCCTGGCGTTCGCCGCGGGCCAGGGCATCCTCGTAGGCCTGGTATTCGCGCTCGGCGGATTGTGCCAGGGTCAGCGGTGAGGCGAGGAGCATCAGGACAGCGCACGCGAACGGCAGGTAGGGAGGACGGGGCATGAGGGCATTCCTTGTCGGGTCATCGGGCGTGGTCGCTGTCATTACAGCACAAGACGAACGCCGGGAGCGCCAAAATGGCGCTCCCGGCGCTGGGGAGGTACGCCCGCCTAGCGCGTGATGACGACCTCCAGGTACTCCGAGGGCACCACCATGGTGCCGTCGTTGGCGCGGTTGTGGGCTTCGATCAGCGCGAGGATCTCGCCCCGCAGCGCCTGGCCGGCCTCGTCATCCAGCGCTTCGAATGCCTTCAGCGTCGGCCCGTAGTAGGTGCGGAACACGTCCAGCCAGTGTTGGGGCGACTGGTAGCGGAAGGTGAAGTGCTGCGGCTGGGCCTCGATTGCCTGGACGTACGGGCCGAAATGCGTGTCGAGGAATTCCCGCGTCCCCCACGCCGCCGGAGAGCTGACGCCCGCCGGCGGCGCCACATAGCGGCCGATGGTCTTGAACAGCTGGCCGATGAAGCCCGCCGGGGTCCAGTTGGCCAGCCCGATCTTGCCGCCGGGCCGGCACACGCGGCGCAGCTCGGCGGCGGCTTGGGCCTGGTTGGGCGTGAACATCACGCCGTAGGTGGAGATCACGTTGTCGAAGGTGGCATCGGCGAACGGCAGGTTCTCGGCGTCCGCCGTCTGGTAGTCGATCGCCAGCCCCTCCGCTTCGGCACGCCTGGCGGACTTGGCCAGCAGCGCCTCGACGTAGTCGGTGGAGACGACCTTGCAGAATCGCCGGGCCGCGGCCAGCGAGGCGTTGCCGTTGCCTCCGGCCACATCGAGCACGGACTGGCCGGCACGCAGGTCCATGGCTTCGCAGAGCCGTTCGCCGACGATCTGCAGGGTGACGCCGATGCGCGCATAGTCACCGGCGCCCCAAACCGCTTGTTGCCTGGTCTTGATCGCCGCGTAGTCGGGGCTGGCGGCCTGCGACTCGAGCGAGGGAGAGAGTGTCATGGCAGAACTCCTTGGTTGGTTGGTCATGGCGCTGCCGTCGGTCATCCCGGGAACTTCCGTACGGCAGGGTCAGGCTATGCCGCACCGGCGACGGCGGCTTGCGGGCCGCATGGGGATTGGCGGGGAATTGCGTGATGAAACGGGGGGCAAGCGCGTGGCGGGGCTACAGCGCCAGCAAGCGCGTGGCATGTTTCTGCCCGACCAGGGCCGCCACCTGCTCGGCGGTCAGGTCGGGCTTGATGCGGTAGGCATCGTCCAGCGCCTGGCGCGCCAGGTCGTGCCGGCCGTCGAGGCGGTGGATGGCGGCCAGCACGATGCGGGGCATGTAGCAGCGGTCGTCACGCTGGCAGGCCAGTTCCGCCTGCTCGCGGGCGGCGGCGTGATCGCCGAGAACCAGGTGGGACATGGCGAGCACCGCGCCCCAGATCGACAGGCGACTGTCGAGCGGGCTGATGCGAATGCCATGGCGCAGGTGGACCACCGCGTCGCCCGGGCGATTGCCGGCCAGGTACACCGAGCCCAGCGCCGCCCACGCCTGGGCGTTGGCCGGGTTGAGCTCCAGCGCCTTGCGCAGGATCGGCATGCCGCGCTCGGGATAGCCGATATCGGCCAGCGCACAGCCGGCGTAGCCGAGCACGATCGAATCCATGCTGTCGAGCTGCAGTGCGCACTCCGCGGCTTCGAGCGCTTCCGCCCACGCCTGCTCGCGATCGTTCATCAGGTCGAAGCGATGCCCCAGGCCTCGTACCAGCGAGAGATGGGCCGCCGCCAGGGCGAACTCCGGCTCCAGCCGCCAGCTGCGCCGCAGCAGGTCCGCCGCCGCCGAGAAGGACTCATGATGCCAGCCCTGCAACGCCAGGATGCCGCTGGCCTCGAGATAGAGCTGGCGTGCGCTGCGCTCGCCGTCGAGGCTGCGCACCGTGCGGTAGATGGCGCGGTGCAGCTGCGGTTCCAGCTTGGCGATGATCCGGGGCACGCCGGCTTCGAGGGCCTCGCTTACCGGGCCGTCCAGCGTGAAGGTCTCGGCCCACAGCCGGAAGCCGGCCCGTGCATCGGCAAGGTGCACGGTGACGCGCAGGCGCGCCGCGCCCGCGTCGGGCCACGCCTGCACGCTGCCCTCCAGCACGTAATCGACCCCCAGCGCCTCGTGGATCTCGCGTGACGTCGGCGCCACCGGGCGCTCGAGATAATGTCCACTCTGCGCGCTCAGGCGCAGCAGCGGTACCCGCGTGAGGACCGAGCTCAACTCGCCGGCCAGCGCCTCGGCGAAGCGCACGAGTTCGGGCGCATCGGCCAGCGCGCGTAGCGGCAGGACGAGCAGGGCGGGGTCGGCGTCGCCGTGGGTCGGGGCCGCCGCGGGCGCGGGTTGCTCGGGTGCGGCCGCGTCGGTTTGGGTGACCCTGGCGGTGAAGCGGAAGCCGCGGCCGCGCACCGTGCGGATGTAGATCTGGGTGTCGCCGCTGTCGCCCAGCGCGCGGCGTGCCTGCTTGATGCAGGAAGCGACCGTGGCATCCGAGACGATCCGTCCCGCCCACACGGCATCGATCAGCTCGTCGCGGCTGAAGACCCGATCCGGATGCTGGGCGAAATGCACGATCAGGTCGAAGACCATCGGTTCCACGCGGCGCAGCTCGCCCCGTCGACGCAGCTCGTAGTGCGCCGTATCGAGTTCGAATTCGTCAAACCGAAGGGTCATGGCGTTGCGCCGTCGGGCGTTCCCTGGGGGCCGTCAGTCTGGTTTAGAGTATGGTGCAGGGACCGCACAATCGCCTCGTTCCAATGGCGATGCCGAGCCGCAAAGGAGTGAAACATGCACGCCGCCTCTGACGCCCCCCGCCAGCCGCTGGCGATCCTGCTTGGCTGGCTGCTGCTGGTCGGTCTCGTCGCCATGACTGGCGTGCTCACGCCGCCCGGCGCCTGGTATGCCGACCTCGACAAGCCGCCGCTCACCCCGCCCGACTGGGTGTTCCCGCTGGCCTGGACGACGCTCTACCTGATGATGGCCGTGGCCGCCTGGCGGGTCACGCTGCGGGTGCCGGCCGCCGAGCGCATCACGGTGCTGTGGCCGTTCGTCGCCCAGCTCGCCGCCAACGGGCTGTGGTCGATCCTGTTCTTCGGCCTGCACTGGATCGTCGTCGCCCTGGCCGACCTGCTGCTGCTGTGGGGCCTTATCCTGCTCACGATCAGCCGCTTCGCCCGCGTGTCGTCACTCGCCGCCTGGCTGCTGGTGCCCTACCTGGCCTGGGTCAGTTTCGCGGGGTATCTCAATGCGGGTATCGGCTGGCTGAACGGCTAGCGCCGGCGGGATCGCGCCGGCAGTGACCGGCCGGGGACGAAAGCGTAGAGTGCTAAGTAGCCCACCGCGACCCGGAGAGTGACATGCCTCGTCAGCCCCTCGACGACACCGCGCTCGACATCGTCTTCCGCGAAGCGCACACCCACTACGGCTTCCGGCCGGAGCCCGTCGACGAGGCCGCGCTGCGCCGACTCTACGACCTGCTCAAGTGGGGGCCGACCTCGATGAACTGCCAACCGGCGCGCTATGTCTTCGTGATGAGCGAAGAGGGCAAGTCGCGCCTGCTGCCGGCGCTCTCCGAAGCCAACCGCGACAAGGCCCACGAAGCCCCGGTCACCGTGATCGTCGCCGTCGACACGCACTTCTACGAGCACATGCCTCGCGTGTTTCCCAGCTCGCCCAACGCCCGCCAGCGCTTCGCCGAGAACCCCGACAAGGCCAGCGACACGGCCTGGCGCAACGGTACCCTGCAGGGCGCCTACCTGATCATTGCCGCCCGCATGCTGGGGCTCGACGTCGGCCCCATGAGCGGCTTCGATCACGCCATGGTCGACGAGGAGTTCTTCCCCGACGGCCGCTACCGCAGCAACTTCCTGGTCAACCTCGGCGTGGGCGACCCGGAAAGCCTGCGGCCGCGGGGGGAAAGGCTGGCGTTCGAGGAGGTGGCGGAGGTGGTTTGAGGTGGTGCCAGCCAGCTCTTTCTCATCTTATCTACCCCCCAAACTCCTCCGTATCGATCTCCGCCTGCAGCGCCTCGCTGTAGCGGGCGCCGGCGACCTGGTCCACTGTCAGCAGTTCGTTCAGCCGCTCGAGGGTGGAGGCGTCCAGGCGCAGGTCTTCCGCCGCCAGGTTCTCGCGCATGTGGGCGGTGGAGCGGGTGCCGGGGATGGGAATGACGTCGTCGCCCTGGGCCCTGAGCCAGGCGAGGGCGAGTTGGCCGGTGGTGGCGTCCCGTTCGCGGGCGATGGCCTGGAGCTTTTCGAGCTGGCGCAGGTTGCGCGGCAGGTTCTCGGCGCTGAAGCGCGGCATGCCGCGGCGCACGTCGTTGTCGGTGAGCTGGGTGGCGTCGGTCACGGCTCCTGCCAGGAAGCCTCGCCCCAGCGGGCTGAAGGCGACCAGCGCGGTGTCGGCCTCGCGGCAGGCGTCGAGCAGGGCGATCTCGGGGTTGCGGGTCCACAGCGAGTATTCGGACTGCACCGCGGCGATGGGATGTTCGGCCCGGGCGCGGCGCAGGGTGACGGCGGAAACCTCCGAGAGCCCGATGGCGCGCACCTTGCCCTCTTCCACCAGCCGCCCCAGGGCCCCGACGCTCTCTTCGATGGGCACGTTGCGGTCCAGGCGGTGCAGGTAGTAGAGGTCGAGGTGGTCGGTACGCAGGCGCTCGAGGCTCGCCTCGCACTGGCGGCGGATCGTCTCGGGGCGGCCGTCGATCACCTTCCTGCCGAGTTCGGGGTCCATGGCCATGCCGCACTTGCTGGCCAGCAGGATGCGGTCGCGCTTGCCGGCCAGTGCCTTGCCCACCACCCGCTCGTTGGTCGTGGCGCCGTAGAGGGTGGCGGTGTCGAAGTGGCGATAGCCCATCTCGAAGGCTTCCTCGAGGGCGCGCAGCGCTTCGGGCTCGGGCACGGGGTTGCCGTAGCCGTGGGAGAGGTTCATGCAGCCCAGGCCGATGGTGGGGGAGGCCACTTCCTTCCAGCGGCTAAAGAAGGTCGACATTCGGTACCTCACTATTTTGTCTGGGTCGGCGGTTAGGTTGCTAAAGGTTATAGTACGAGCCGTGAGAATCAATGCCACTTCCGGGAGTGCCAGGCATGGCCACGTCGCTCGACCTTTCCCCGCGCTATCGGGTCCTGCTGGCCGGGGTGTTCAGCCAGATACTGTGCATCGGCGTGGCGCGCTTTGCCTATACCCCGCTGCTGCCGGTGATGCAGCAGCAGACCTGGCTGAGCGATGCCCAGGGCGGCTGGCTGGCCGCCCTCAACTACGCCGGCTACATGCTGGGGGCCCTGGTGGCCGCCTCGATGCACAGCATCCGGCTCAAGGATACCCTCTACCGCATCACGCTGCTGCTGGCGGTGGTCTCCACCGCCGGCATGGCCCTGGCCGAGAGCTTCTGGCTCTGGGCCGCCATGCGCTTCGTCGCCGGCTTCTCGAGCAGCGGTGCGATGCTGCTGGCCTCAGGGCTGATCCTGCACTGGCTGATCGGCCACCGGCAGCGCGGTGAACTGGGCATCCATTTCGCCGGGCTGGGCATCGGCATCCTGGTGGCGGCCCTGGCGGTCGAGCTGATGCTGCGCCTCGCCCTGGATTGGCAGGCGCAGTGGTGGGGCTTCGCCGCCCTGGCCGCGGCGCTGCTGGTGCCGGCCTGGCGCTGGCTTCCGCGCCCGGAAACGCCCCTGGCGGGCGCGGCCGACAGCGCCGCGCGCGAGTCGACGCCGCCCACCCGCACGTTCATGCGCCTGATGCTGGCCGCCTACTTCTGTGCCGGCTACGGCTACGTCATCAGCGCCACCTTCATCGTCACCATCGTCGAGCGCGAGCCGCTGCTGGCCGGCGCCGGCAACTGGGCCTTTGCCCTGGTGGGGCTGGCCGCCGCACCGACGGTGATGCTGTGGGACCTGGTCGCGAGGCGTATCGGCTACCTGGGGGCTCTGATCACCGCCATGGCCGTCCAGGTAGTGGGCATACTGCTGCCGGCGCTGACCAGCAGCCTGGCAGGGGTGCTGCTCAGCGCGGTGCTCTACGGCGGCACTTTCTTGGGCTGCGTGAGCCTGGTGCTGACCATGGCCGGCAGGCTCTACCCGCAGAGCCCGGCCCGCTTGATGGGCCGCATGACCCTGGCCTACGGCCTGGCCCAGATCGCCGCCCCGGCGTTGACCGGCATGCTCGCCGAGGCCACGGGGCACTACGGCCTCGGCCTGTGGCTGGCCGGTGGCTTCGTGGCGCTGGGGGCGCTGCTGCTCGCCTGGCTGCGGCGGGTGGACCGCACCGCCCAGCGGCTGGATGCCGAGGCGACGCTATCCCCGGCGGGGTGAAGGCTACTGCATCAGCGTCCTGATCTGGTCGAGGTACGCCTTGCCGCTCTCACGCATGTCCTGATCCTGGCTTGACGCGCTTGCGCGTACTTCCTGAACCCGGTCACGCATGGTACCGACTTCTTCCTCGACCTTGGCCAGGGCATTCTCGATGTCCTCGGTGAGCTGCTGGATGATGGCCCGGTCGCCGTCGGTCAGCTCTTCCTTGTCCATCAGCACGTCGAGCAGGTCGTTGCGCAGCTCCAGGGCGTCCACGGCCTGCTTGAGGGTCTCGATGGGCTGGCCCTGGGTCTGTTCGAGCTCCTCCCTGAGTTCCGATTCGATCTGGTCGTCCTCCGGGTCGACGCTGGCGTCTTGCGCTTCGGCATGAGCGACGCCGAGCGCAAGCACGGCGAGACAGGGGAGCAGGACGGTACGTTTCATGGCGCTACCTCTCCGTGGTGTTCTATAGGTATGTTCTTAAGTTAGTTGGAATACAGTGGGTTACAAGTATTGGTTTGCCTGAACCGAAGAAGAGTTGAGTTGCCGGCGCCAGGCTCGGATGCGGTATGCTGTGACGATAACGACTTGCAGGATATTCCTATGCCAGATCAAACGCCGTTTCAGCGTGCCATCGCCGAACTCGATGCCCTGCATGCCGAGGACCCCCGCCGGGTGGAAGTCGAGGGCCGCTCCCTGCCGCTGGAGCTGTGGCATGCGGGGCGCATGAGCGCCTGGCTGGAGCGGGTGGTAGACGCGCCGAGCGAGCTGGTGCGCATCGCGGTGCGCTCGCAGCATCTGCAGCGCTGGGAGGTGCCGCGCAGCGAGTACCCGGAGGGGCGCGTGGGCTATCTCACCTGGCGCCGCGACCAGGGCAAGCGGGCCGGCGAGACCACGGCGCGGGTGATGGCGGCCGCCGGCTACTCGGCGCAGGACGCCGCCGAGGTCGCGCGGATGATCCGCAAGCAGGGCCTGGGTCGCGATCCCGGCACCCAGGCGGTGGAGGATTGTGCCTGCCTGGTGTTCCTGGAGAACTACTTCGCCGACTTCTCCAGGCAGGTGGAGCACGAACACCTGGTGCGCATCGTGCAGATGACCTGGAAGAAGATGTCACCGCGAGCCCGCGAGCTGGCGCTGGCACTGCCAATGAGCGGTGAGGCACGAGCCGTTGTGGAGGAGGCGCTGGCCGGCTGACCGCGCCACCACGGCCGCGAGGCGATGCCAGGCGCGGGCCGCGTGCGCCTGGCGACGCGGCGTGGGCTCAGGGGACCAGCGTCTGGGCCGCCTCCAGATAGTCGGCACCGTGGCTCTGCACGCGTGCGAAGTCGCCGGTCTCGGAGCCCAGATGTACCTCCTCCAGGTTGACCGCCATCGCCTGCGCTTCCTCGTTGATCTTCTCCAGCGCGTTCTCCAGGGTGTAGGTGAGCTCGTGGATGGTGCCGAGATCCTCGAGGCTCGGCTCGTCCTGGGCGAGCAGCTCGGCCAGCTGGCGGTTGTATTCGGCGAAGTTCGCCACCGCCTGGCTCAGGGTGTCGGCGGGCTCGCCCTTGAAGTGTGCGGTGGGTGAGCTGGCCTGAACGTTGGTCGCCATCATCAGACCGGACAGCAGGGCGGGCAGCAGCAGCTTCTTCATGGTGTCTCCAGCTTCAAATGAGAATGGTATGCGTTAGCTTGTGTACCACTCCCGCTGGGGGCGGGCAAGAGGAAGGGTTAACGAGAATGATTTTTCTTCGCTGCATTTGACAGAGGTCAGCCGCGCGGCTAGATTCTCAGTAGTTAATGATAATTGTTATCATTAATTGCGAACGGAGGTCGCCATGCCGTACTGCCACAACGCCGCCAGCCCCACCCTGCAGATCTGCGATGCCACCCCGGGCTCGGTGCGCCTGGCGCGGAGCTATCCGCGCCAGGATGCCGGCCTCTCCGAGGAGGAGTGGGCGCTGCTTCAGCTGCGCCGCGAGGAGGCCATCCACGAGCTGTTCCGGCGCTCCTTCCTGCTCACGTCCGAGCGCTACCTGAAGGGGGAGCTTCCCGAGCCCGGCCCGTGCGACGAGAGGCCGGAGCGGTTCAGCGCAGAGTGACGCTGAGGCTGTCGGCGCTCTCGCACGGCTTGCCGTGGCGCAGGGTCAGGCGTCGTTCACTCAGGTTCATCACCACCGAGAAGAGCGTCTCCATGCGCTCCTCGGCGGGCTGGTCGGGGTTGAAGTGGCGGCAGATGGACAGCGGCGCTCCCGCGTGGTCGCTGAGGATATCGAACAGCCTGGCCTCGTCGAGGCGGGCATGGGCGGCCAGCTCGTCGTGCAGCAGCGCGTCGAGGCGGCACAGGCGTGGGTGGGAGTCGATGCGGGGAAAGTCCTGCACCGGACAGGGGGCGTCCTTGGCGTAGAGATGGTTGGTGTGGGTGACGATGCCGTCGCGCGGCGTGATGCGCCCGGGTTCACCGGGCTGTACCTCGAGGCCCACGGCCTGGCCCTCCTCGTTGCCGACCTGAGCGCCGGCGAGCAGGAAGTGGGCGGGTGAGCAGACCCGGTCGTGGGTGGCCACGGCTACGGCGCTCTCCATGTCGTCGCTTTCCAGTATCTTGCGCAGGGCGATGTGAATCGGCAGCCCGCTGCCGCAGGTCTGCGAGCGAATGGCGTTGAGGCACACGCCGATGCCGCAGGCGTTCAGGCCCACCTTGCCGACCATGCCGGCCTCGCCGATGGTGACCAGGGCGGGACGTCCTTCGCCCTGGATGTGCAGGGCCACCACGTTGGCGAGCTGGTCGTGGCGCCAGTCCCAGTTCTGCGCCAGCCACTGCTGCCCGTGGCGCGCGAGCGCGAACGCCGAGCAGCCGCCGCTGGCCTGGGTCAGGGCGATTTCGCTGCGGCAGTTCAGCGTCAGGATGTCGATGAAGTCGACCCCGGCCCCCCAGGCGATGCCGTTCATTTCCTCCAGGATATCGGGGAAGCCCTGGGCGATCTGCGCCTCGAAGTGGCAGGCGCGGTCACGCGCCTGCTCCCAGCGGATGCCGACGAAGTCGTGAAACAGCTGTCCGTAGACCCGGATGCCGCGCTCGATCAGCTGGCGGTGGATGCGGCCATGCGCCGCGCCGATCTCGTGGTAGCTTCCGGTCAGCTCGGTCATGGCCAGCGGGCGGGCCTGTCGGCTCATAGCGTCTCCTCGAGGAAGGTCAGGAAGGCTTCCCAGGAGGCCTCGTCGGCACGCTCCTGGTAGCTTTCGCTGTCGAACTCGGTGAAGCCGTGCGGGGCGCCGGAGTAGATCTCCACCGTGTAGGTCGCCTCGATGGCTTCCAGCTCCTCCACCAGGCTGCCGACGTCCTCCATGGTCACGCTGCTGTCGGCACCGCCGTGGGCGATCAGCAGCGGCGGGACCTCGTCGGGCCACTCCTGGCCCTCCGGCGTGGCCAGGCCGCCATGGAAGCTGGTGTAGCCGGCCACGCTTTCGGCTTCGCCGGAGCGGGCGATCTCCAGCGCCACGGCCCCGCCGAAGCAGTAGCCCATGATCACCACGTTCTCGGTGTCGCCCTGCTCGCGGGCTTCGGCCAGGCCGGCGAGGGTCAGCTCGCGCATGCGCTCACGGTCGGAATAGAGTTCCCGGGTCGCCTCCTGGCGGTCCTCGGTGCTCTCGGGACGAATATTCTGGCCGAACAGGTCGATGGCGAAGGCGTCGAAGCCCTGCTCGGCCAGCATGTCGGCGCGCCGGCGCTCGTAGTCGTCCAGACCGCTCCAGTCATGCACGATCAGCACCGTGCCGCGGGCTTCGTCGCCCTGGGCGGGGGAGTAGTAGCCTTCGAAGGAGTCGTCGCCGACCTCGTAGACGGTGTCGCTGCCGGCGGGGGTGAAGGCGTGGGCGCCGTTGGCAAGGCCAAGCGCTGCCAGCGCGAGGGGGAGGGAGGCAGGGCGCATGAGTAAGCTCCTGTAGTTATGGGCGTGGCGGGTATTGCCGCCTCGGCGGACTTGAGTATAGGTGATGGCTGGCGGGTCATGGCCGGTTGCGTTGAACGCGACGCCCATCGCGGTGCCGGGTTTTCCATCGCTGATAAGGAGTTGGCATGGCTCAGCGTAGTTAAACGTTGGTATGGGGGGCTTGTGTTTTGGCCTGGCGCCTTCCAGATTTAAGGGGTGCCCTTCATTCGTAACCAGACGTAAACGACACACGTAAACCACCAGAGTGAGAAGAACAAATGAAAAAGAGCGTTTTGGCGATGGCAATCGCTGCCTCCAGCGTGGCATTCGCTGGCGCGGCGCAGGCGGAAGTGAAGATCGGGTTCATCGGCGGCTTCACCGGCCCGATCGAGAGCCTGACCCCGCCGATCTTCGAAGGCGCGAAGTTGGCGGTGGCGCAGGTCAATGAGCAGGGCGGCATCCTCGACGGGCAGGAGCTGGCCATGCCCAGCGCCGACACCACCTGCAGCGATGCCTCGGCGGCCTCCAATGCGGCCGACCGCATGGTCAACTCCGAGGAGGTCACGGCGATCGTCGGAGCGCTGTGTACCGGGGCGACCGTGGCGGCGGCCAACAGCGCCGCGATTCCCGGTGGCGTGGTGATGGTATCGCCGGCCTCCACCGCGCCGGCGGTGACCGAGCTGGACGACAACGACCTGGTGTTCCGTACCGTGCCGTCGGATGCCTATCAGGGCGAGATCCTGGCCAAGCTGATGCTCGAGAAGGGCTTCGACGAGGTGGCGGTGACCTACGTCAACAACGACTACGGCCAGGGCCTGGACGAGGCCTTCACCGCAGCCTTCGAGGCCGGCGGCGGCACGGTGACCGAGAACCTGGCCCACGAGGACGGCCGCGCCGACTACCGCTCCGAACTGGGCTCGCTGTCATCCAGCGGCGCCGAGACCCTGGTGGTGCTCGCCTACGCCGATGGCTCGGGCCAGACCATCCTGCGCCAGGCCTACGAGAGCGGTGCCTTCACCCAGTACGCCGGCGCCGACGGCATGGTCGGCTCGTCGCTGGTCGAGGCGGTGGGCGCCGATGCCCTCGAAGGCATGATCGCGACCCGCCCGGGCAGCCCCGATCTGCCGGGAACCGACATCTTCAACCAGGCCGCCGAGGAGGCCGGCTTCGACCCCAGCGCGGTGTTCGCCGCCCAGGCCTATGACGCCGCCTTCCTGCTGGCGCTGGCCATCGAGCAGAACGGCAGCGCCGAGCGCGAAGGGCTCTCCGAGGCGCTGCGCAGCGTCGCCTCCGCTCCGGGCGAGGTAATCCTGCCCGGCGAATGGGAGAAGGCCCTGGAGCTGATCGCCGCGGGCGAGGAGATCAACTACGAGGGCGCCTCCGGCCAGCACGAGTTCGACGACAACGGCGACGTCCCCGGCGTGGTGGTCGAGATGGCCGTCGAAGACGGCGCCTTCGTCGGCAAGGGCCTGGTCGAGGATCTGTAAGCACCGTCTGGTCCGACCCCGCAACGCAAAGGGCCTCGGCATTGCCGAGGCCCTTTTGTACATTGACCCACGCTAAATGGGGGGAGGTCACGGGCGATGCCCGCGGTTCTCAACCGTGGTGGCGGACCTTCTCGGGCAGTAGCCCCTGCGGCGCGAAGCGCAGCACCAGCGTGATCAGCAGGCCGATCACGAACACCCGGGCCTGCAGCGCGCGGCTGTCGAGGTTGCCCGGCGGTTCCCAGCCGAACCAGCCCTCGCCGATGGCGGCGGCACCGTGCATCAGGAACAGCGCCAGCGGCTCGGACATCAGCCAGATGATATAGACGGCCACGGCACCGAAGATGGTCCCCAGGTTGTTGCCGGGGCCGCCGAGGATCACCATCACCAGCACCAGGAAGGTGTGGTTCAGCGGCAGGTAGCCGTTGGGGTCGAAGATGCTGTTGAACGAGGCCAGCGCGCCGCCGCCGATGCCCATCAGGATGCAGCCCAGCACGAAGATCTCCAGGCGTCGCCGGTTGATGTCCTTGCCCATCGCCGCGGCGGAGATCTCGTTGTCGCGGATGGCGCGGATCATGCGCCCCCAGGGGGCGTGGTAGGCGCGGTGCAGCAGGAAGAAGATCACCGCGATCATCACCGCCGTGAGCGACAGATAGGCCGCCCTGGCGAGCGTGAACCCCAGCGTGCTGGGGCCCGGCGTGGGCCAGGGCAGCGGCGAGACGGTGGCGGTGCCGCGGGTCAGCCAGTCGGAGTTCTTGAGGAAGGCCTTGATGATCTCGGCGATGCCGAGGGTGGCGATGGCGAGATAGTCGCTGCGCAGCCCCAGGCAGA
Organism: Billgrantia lactosivorans; assembly: GCF_003254665.1. GTDB lineage: Bacteria > Pseudomonadota > Gammaproteobacteria > Pseudomonadales > Halomonadaceae > Halomonas > Halomonas lactosivorans. The sequence continues at coordinate 19,920 of NZ_QHGY01000019.1, forward strand.
TGCGACCGATGAAGTAGCCGAGGCCGCCGGCCAGGGCGCCGCCGACGATCCAGCCGCTCCAGGCCGGCAGGCCCAGGCCGCCGATGAAGCCGGCGCGCGACTGGATCTCGCCGGTCACGCCGCGCAGCATGCTGATCACCACCAGGTAGAGCACCACGGCGAGGACGATGGCGATCAGGGTGCGCAGCCTCTTCGGCACGCCGAGGCGATCGAGCTTGGTGGCCCCGTAGACGACGAGGATCGCGGCGGCCACGTAGAGCAGTGCCCGCCCCAGTTCGCCGGGCAGCTCGGTGGCCCAGAAGGCGTCGTTGAGCGGTACGCTGAGGAACATGGTGCAAAAGCCGCCCAGGGCGACGAAACCCATCACACCGGCGTTGAACTGGCCGGCGTAGCCCCACTGGATGGTCAGGCCCAGGGCCAGGATGGCATAGCAGGCGGCTTCCACCAGCATGCGCGTGCTGTAGGCGGTGCCCATCACGGCATAGACGCCGAGCACCGCCACCAGCAGGGCGCCGAACAGGACGATCTCGCGCAGCGGGAAGCGCGACGGTGCGGCGACGGTATCTTCGCGGCGTTCGGTATGTTGCGTGCTCATCAGATCACCTTACCCTTGAAGAGGCCGGTGGGGCGCCACACCAGGATCGCCACCAGGATGAAGAAGGGCACCACGATCTTGTACTCGGTGCCGACGAAGGCGAGGTTGCGCGGGATTTCCAGCCAGGCGGGGAAGAGGTGCTGGACGGGGCGCAGCAGTACCGTCCAGTTGAACACCGCCAGCGTCTCGGCGAAGCCCACCACGAAGCCGCCGGCGATGGCGCCGTAGGGGTGGCCGACGCCGCCGACGATGGCCGCGGCGAAGATCGGCAGCAACAGGAAGAAGCTGAGGTCGGGCTTGAAGGTCACGTCGAGCGAGAGCAGCGTGCCGGCGATGGCCGCCAGGCCGCCGGCGATCACCCAGGTTACCGCCACGATGTGGTTGGTGTTGATGCCCGAGGCCCGCGCCAGGTCGGGGTTGTCGGACATGGCGCGCATCGCCTTGCCCAGCCGCGTGCGGTTGAGGAACAGATGCAGCCCCACCACGCAGACGATGGTCAGCAGGAACAGGATGACCTGCGGCTCGGTGACGATGATGGGCCGGGCCGCCATTTCGAACGGCACGTCGAGGCGGTAGATCTCCTTGCGCTCGCCGGCCAGGTACAGGTTCTGCGAGCCGGTGCCGGCGAACAGGCGGATCACCCCCTGCAGCATCAGGGTCACCCCCAGCGAGGCGATCACCATGACGATGGGCTTGACGCCGTGGGCACGCAGCGGCTTGTAGAAGGCCTTGTCGATGCCCACCGCGAGCAGGGCGGTGAGCACCATGGCCAGCGGCAGCATGACGATCGGCGTGGGCAGGCCCACCGCCCCGCCCGCGCCGGGGAAGGCCAGCGTCAGCAGCAGCACCATGAAGGTGCCGAAGGTCATCATGTCGGCATGGGCGAAGTGGGCGAAGCGCATGATGCTGAAGATCAGCGTCACGCCGATGGCGCCGATGGCATAGATCGAGCCGGTCACACTGCCGGCGACGATCACGTTGTTGATGAAGAAGACCAGTTCGTTCACGACTCACTCTCCAGTACGGCTCCGGGCTCAACCGCCCAGGAAGCTCTTGGCCACTTCCGGGTCGGCGAGCAGGGCGGCGCCGGTATCGGTGAAGCGGTTCATGCCGGCGGCCAGCACGAAGCCCTTGTCGGCGATGGCCAGGGCCTGCTTGGCGTTCTGCTCGACCATGAGGATGCCCACGCCGGCGGCGTTGATCTCCTTCACCCGCTCGAAGATCTCGTTCATGTAGAGCGGCGAGAGGCCGGCGGTGGGTTCGTCGAGCAGCAGCACGTCGGGTTCGGCCATCAGCGCGCGGCCCATGGCGACCATCTGGCGCTGGCCGCCGGAGAGTTCGCCGGCGGGCTGGTGGCGCTTGTCGTAGAGCGGCGGAAAGAAGTCGTAGACATGCTTGAGCATGCGCTTGACGTTGCCTGGCTTGAGGAAGGCACCCATCTCCAGGTTCTCCTTCACCGTGAGGCTGGGGAAGACGTTCTTCTCCTGGGGCACGAAGCCCATGCCCCGCTGCACCAGCTTGTTGGGGGGCAGGTTGTGGATCGGCTCGCCGCGCAGCAGGATCTCGCCCTGGCTGACGGTGAGCAGGCCGAAGATGGCCTTGAGCATGGTGGACTTGCCGGCGCCGTTGGGGCCGACGATCACCCCGACCTCGTTGGCCTCGATCGCCATGTCCACCCCGTTGAGGATGTTCATGCCGCCGTAGCCGCCGTGGACGCCGCGTGCTTCGAGTAGTGGCATCGTGGTTTCTCTGCGCTGTCGTTGCTGTTCTTCTTGTCGGTCTGTCGCGCCTGGGCCAGGCGAGCGCCGCCTCAGGCGGCGGTGGAACCGAAGTAGGCCTCGATCACCTGAGGATTGTTGCGGATCTCCTCGATGGTGCCCTCCACCATCACGCTGCCCTGGGCCAGCACGATCACCGGGTCGCACAGGCGGGCGATCATCTCCATGTCGTGCTCGATGACCAGGAAGGTGTAGCCCAGCTCGCGGTTGAGCCGCTCGATGTTGCTGACCAGGTCGCCCAGCAGGGTGCGGTTGACCCCGGCGGCGATCTCGTCGAGCAGCACCACCCGGGCGTCGGCCATCATCGTGCGGCCCAGCTCCAGCAGTTTCTTCTGCCCGCCGGAAAGGTTGCCGGCCAGTTCGTTGCGCACGTGGTGCAGGCCGATGAAGTCGATCACCTCGAGGGCCTTCCGGCGTACCGCGTCCTCCTGCTCGCGCACCACCCCCGGCTTGAACCAGGCGTCGAACAGGCTCTCGCCGGCCTGGCGCGGTGGCACCATCATCAGGTTCTCCAGTGCCGTCAGCTGGGAGAACTCGTGGGCGATCTGGAAGGTGCGCAGCAGGCCCTTGTGGAACAGCTCGTTGGCCGGACGGTTGGTGATGTCCTCGCCGTCGAGCAGGACCTGGCCGCTGTCGAGCGGCAGGGCGCCGGCGATGATGTTGAACAGCGTCGACTTGCCGGCCCCGTTGGGACCGATCAGGCCGGTGATCGAGCCCTGCTCGACCTGGATCGAGCAGTCGTTGATGACCTTCAGGCCGCCGAAGGCCTTGTAGACGTGCCTGACGTCGATGATGGATGGCATGTTGGTTCCTGCACGTTTTATATCGTTGTTATGCACCCGACCCTGCGGATGGCGCGCGGTCGGGTGGCGTCAATCGCGCCGCCGCCGGTAGGCGGCGGGTGTCGTGCTACTGCGCCTGGCCGCTTCCCGCCAGCATGGTGCGACCGGCGGCGAAGGCGCCGACGATGATCAGCGCGCCGATGGCCGGGAGCAGGTAGCCCTCGACCAGCGGGATGGTGCGCAGGAACACGAAGGCCACCGCGGCGGGCGCCACGAAGCGGACCAGGAAGCGCCAGACCTGGAACCAGGCCTCGCTGGTACGCATCTCCTTCATCACCTCGGATTGGGTCAGGGCCCAGCCGGCGAACAGCGCGATGAGCAGGCCGCCCAGCGGCATCAGGATATTGGTCAACAGTTCGATGAGGTCGAAGGCGCTGCGGCCGAACAGGGTGTGGAAGAGGCTGGCCTCGGCCCACAGGTTGAAGCTGACCACCGTCAGCAGGCCCAGCGCCCAGCTGGCCACCACCATGGCGAACACCGCCTGGGGGCGGGTCAGATCGAAGCGCTCGACGAGGAAGGCGGCCACCGGCTCGATCAGCGAGATCGAGGAGCTGATCGCCGCCCCCAGCACCAGGATGAAGAACACCCCGCCGATCAGTCCGCCGAAGGGCATCTCGGCGAACGCCAGCGGCAGCGTCACGAACATCAGCCCCGGCCCGGCGGCGGCGTCCAGGCCGGCGCCGAACACCAGCGAGAAGATCGCCAGGCCCGCGACCATGGCCACCGCGGTGTCGACGAAGGCGACGGCGAAGGCGGTGCGGCTCAGCGAGGCGTCGCTGGCCATGTAGGCGCCGTAGGCCATGATCGCGCCCATGCCGAGGCTCAGCGTGAAGAACGACTGGCCCATCGCCTCGAGCCAGCCCTCGAGGCTCAGGTCGCCGAGGTTGAAGGTGAACAGGAAACTCGCCGCGGCGGCGAAATCGCCGTTGGCGATGCCGTAGGCGAGGACCACCAGCAGGATCACGAACAGCGCCGGCATCATGATCCGCAGCCCGCTCTCGATGCCCTTGTGGATGCCCATGCCCACGATCACTCCCGAGGCGATGATGAACAGCGTGTGGTAGAGCGTGAGCAGGCCCGGCGAGGCCAACAGCGCATCGAAGCCCGAGGCGATGGTGGCCGCGTCGGCGCCGACCAGGGTGCCGGTCAGCATCAGCCAGGTGTAGTGGAGCGCCCAGCCGGCGATCACCGAGTAGAAGCTGAGGATCAAGAAGGCCGCGGCGGCGCCCATCCAGCCGATCGACACCCAGGCGCGGGAGGTCTTGTGGGTGCGGGTCAGGAACTGCATGCCCATGATCGGGCTGCGGCGGCTGGCGCGACCGAGCATGGTCTCGGCGATCAGGATCGGAATGCCCACGGCGAAGATGGTCAGGGCGTAGATCAGGATGAAGGCCCCGCCGCCGTTCTCGCCGGCCAGGTAGGGGAAGCGCCAGAGATTGCCTAGGCCTACTGCCGAGCCGACGGCAGCCAGCAGGAAGGTCCCCTTGTGTGTCCAGACGTTGTGCGTACTCATCATGCTTCCAGAGGCTCGTCGAGTGGCCTTGTGGGCCTGCGAATGTGGCCACCACGTGCCGGCTGGGTGGGGCCGGCCGGTGGGCGCGTACACTGTGCGACAGAAACCCGCGTCATGACCAGTAGACGATCGTTAAGGATACGTTGGGAACGACAGGTGACCGGGAGGCGGCTTCGTGGAAGTCACTGCGGCTCCTGGTCGTCCCCGGCGGTTTCGGCCGGGCGCGGCTCGAAGGCGCGGCTGGCATCCGGCAGGCGTACGGTGTCGCCGACCACCAGCTTGCCGCGTGTCTGCAGGCGCTTGCCGCTGCGCGGCTCGATCAGCGCCACCACCGGGCCGATGCTGGTGCCGTCGACGTAGGCCTCGACCCGGATGCGTGCCACCAGCCCCTGGAAGCGGGCCGAGAGGATGTCGCCGGGCCCCGGCTCCGAATAACCCTGAGGGCTGCGCTCGTAGTGGCGCATCACGCTGTCGGCGCCGGGGTCGTCCCATTCCACGTGCTTGTGCATGGTGGCTCCTCGCTGCTGCTGGGTTTGCCTACAGCGTAGCCGCTTGTCGCCAGATGGCCCGACGCACAGCGCCCGCCTGGGAGGCGGGCGCTGTGGTGGAGTATGGCGTTACTTCTTGGCGCGCTTGCGCTCGTGCTCCTTGAGGAACTTCTTGCGCAGGCGGATGTGGTTGGGGGTGATCTCCACCAGCTCGTCGTCGTCGAGGAACTCGATGGCCTGCTCCAGCGAGAACTTCACCGGCGGGGTCAGCACGATGTTCTCGTCGTTGCCCGAGGCGCGCATGTTGTCGAGCTTCTTGCCCTTGGTGGGGTTGACCACCAGGTCGTTGGCACGGTTGTGGATGCCCACCAGCATGCCTTCATAGACCTCGGTGCCGTGGTCGATGATCAGCTTGCCGCGCTCCTGCAGGGCGTAGAGCGCGTAGGCCAGTGCCTTGCCGTCGACCATCGACACCAGCACGCCGTTGCGCCGCTCGATGGCGGCGTCGGGCTTGAGCGGGCCGTAGTGGTCGAAGCGGCTGGTGAGGATGCCGGTGCCCGAGGTCAGGGTCAGGAACTGGCCGCGGAAGCCGATCAGCCCGCGCGCGGGGATGATGAAGTCCAGGCGCACGCGGCCCTTGCCGTCGGGGTTCATGTTGGTCAGCTCGCCCTTGCGGTAGCCGAGCTCCTCCATGATGGCGCCCTGGTGCTGCTCCTCGCAGTCGATGATCACCTCTTCGTACGGCTCCTGCCGGACGCCGTCGATCTCTTTGATGATCACCTCGGGGCGGCCCACCGCCAGCTCGAAGCCTTCGCGGCGCATGGTTTCGATCAGCACCGAGAGGTGCAGCTCGCCACGGCCGGAGACCTTGAACTTCTCCGGGCTCTCGCCCTGTTCGACGCGCAGCGCCACGTTGTGGATCAGCTCCTGCTCGAGGCGATCCTTGATGTTGCGGCTGGTGACATACTTGCCGTCGCGGCCGGCGAAGGGCGAGTCGTTGACCTGGAAGGTCATGGAGACGGTGGGCTCGTCCACCGACAGCGGCGGCAGCGCCTCGACGGCGGCCGGATCGCACAGCGTGTCGGAGATGGAGAGTTCGTCGATGCCGGTGATGCAGACGATGTCGCCGGCGGCGGCGAGTTCGGTCTGCACGCGCTCGAGGCCCAGGTGGGTCATGACCTGGCCGACCTTGCCCTTGCGGGTCTTGCCGTCGGTACCGATGACCACGATCGGCTGGTTGGGCTTGACCGAGCCGCGCTTGATGCGGCCCAGGCCAATGACGCCCACGTAGCTGGAGTAGTCCAGCGCCGAGATCTGCATCTGGAACGGACCGTCGAGCTCCACCGCCGGCGGCTCGACGATGTCGATGATGGCCTGGAACATGGGCGACATGTCCTCGGCCAGTTCCGCCGGGTCCATGCCGGCGATGCCGTTGAGCGCCGAGCAGTAGACAATCGGGAAGTCGAGCTGCTCGTCGGTGGCGCCGAGGTTGTCGAACAGGTCGAAGATCTGGTCGATGACCCAGTCGGGGCGGGCGCCGGGGCGATCGATCTTGTTGACCACCACGATCGGCTTGAGGCCCTGGGCGAAGGCCTTCTGGGTCACGAAGCGGGTCTGCGGCATGGGGCCGTCGACGGCGTCGACCAGCAGCAGTACCGAGTCGACCATCGACATCACGCGCTCCACCTCGCCGCCGAAGTCGGCGTGTCCGGGGGTGTCGACGATGTTGATGTGATAGTCGCGACCGTTGCCGTCCTGCCAGCGGATCGCGGTGTTCTTGGCCAGGATGGTGATGCCGCGCTCCTTCTCCTGGTCGTTGGAGTCCATGATCCGCTCCTGCCCCTCGGCCTTGCGGTCGAGCGTGCCGGACTGGCTCAGGAGCTTGTCGACCAGCGTGGTCTTGCCGTGGTCGACGTGGGCGATGATGGCAATATTGCGCAGACTCTCGATGCGAGAGGGGGTTACAGCTGTGTTCATAGGGTGTGACTCATCAACAGGTACGCACCTATGTACACATCGGAAAGGACGTACCCTAGGCGCGGGGTAGGGGAGTGGTGGCGCATTGTACAGATAAGCGGCGAAGGGGAATAGCACAACCTCTCCATCAGCTTTTTCTCAATCCAAGGCGTGGCTCTCCCCATGTGCCCGGGGGTGGCCGGGCAATGTTCCCGCCCCAGCGTGCCGGGCAGGAGGTGAGCGGTGCGGTGGGACAAAATTCAGCCAGGGAATTTCATCGACACTTTTCTACACTTATCTACACAGTTCGTAACTCAATATGCTGTCGGGTTGACCTTTCCTGCTTCGGTGGAGCCTGAAACATGACCCTTGCCAGTGTCATATTCGATGCGCGCGCCGCCGGGGCGAAACTGCCTCGCAGCCTGGTCATCTTCGAGCAGGCCGCCCAGCAGTGGCAGGGCGGCTACGAGCTGCTGCTGGTGGACGATACCGGGGATCGCCGGCTGCCGGACCTGGCGCAGCGCTATCGTGCCGTGCTGCTGTCGAGCAGCTCCTCCAGCCTGGGCGGTCGCTTGAATGCCGCGGTGCGGGCCAGCCGTGGTGAGGTCCTGCTCTTCCCCGGCCTGGGCGATCGGCGGGCCGCCGACTGGCTGAGCCATCGGCTGGTCGATCTCGACCTCGGCAACGGCTGGGACGCTGCCGTCCTGCCGGTGCGCCGTCACAGCTGGCTGCGCTGGTGGTGGTTGCTGCAGCGCCCCTCGCCGCTGGATACCTTCTGGGTGGCACGGACCTGGTTCGAGCGCATCGGCGGCTTCGACCCGCAGCTGGGCAGCGATGCGTTGCCCGATCTGCTCGAGCGCCTGCGCGCCTGCCAGGCCCGCGTGTCGATCGAGACCGCCTGACGCCTCCTGCTTGCGCACTTGTTTGGTGCATCAGGTGTGCGACTGCACCAATGTGGCGCTTATTTGGTGGACTGACGCCTCTTGCTGGGCCCGGTCGGGCAGGCTTGGTGCAGTTCGGTACGGCGCGGTGCAATTTATTCTTCCGTTAAAACAACCGATTACTCTTGCGTTGAGCTCGGGTGGTGCATCTTTGGCATGCCTCCTGCATTTGCTGGGCAGCTCGCCATGCCCGTGCATGGCGACCGTGGGCAGCCGGCCCACTGCGTGTTACAACAGGCGCTGCAATGAACCAGCGCCAGTGGACTTCAGCCAATCGAATCGAGCCACAGCTCAACGGAGGACACACATGTCAGCCAAGACTCTCGCCCTGATCGAAGAACATGACGTGAAGTGGGTCGACCTGCGCTTCACCGACACGCGGGGCAAGGAACAGCACGTCACCATTCCGGCTCGTGACGTCGACGAGGAATTCTTCGAGAACGGCCAGATGTTCGATGGCTCCTCCATCTCCGGCTGGAAGGGCATCAACGAATCCGACATGATCCTGCGTCCGGAAGACGGCACCGCCTTCCTCGACCCGTTCACCGAGGACGCCACCCTGGTGCTGCGCTGCGACATCATCGAGCCGGCCACCATGCAGGGCTACGAGCGCGACCCGCGCTCCATCGCCAAGCGCGCCGAGGCCTACCTGCAGTCGACCGGCCTGGGCGACACCGCCTTCTTCGGCCCCGAGCCCGAGTTCTTCATCTTCGACGAGGTGCACTGGAAGGCCGACATCGAAGGTGCCATGTACAAGATCACCTCCGAGGAGGGCGCCTGGGCCACCGACCGTCAGCTCGAGGGCGGCAACCTGGCGCATCGTCCGCGGGTCAAGGGCGGCTACTTCCCGGTACCCCCGGTCGACAGCTTCCATGACATTCGCGGCGCCATGTGCAACACCCTGGAAGCCATCGGCCAGAGCGTCGAGGTGCACCACCACGAGGTGGCCAACGCCGGCCAGAACGAGATCGGCGTGAAGTTCAACACGCTGGTGAAGAAGGCCGACGAAGTCCAGGAAATGAAGTACGTGATCCACAACGTGGCCCACGCCTACGGCAAGACTGCCACCTTCATGCCCAAGCCACTGGTCGGTGACAACGGCAGCGGCATGCACGTGCACCAGTCATTCTGGAAGGACGGCCAGAACCAGTTCGCCGGCGACCAGTACGCCGGCCTGTCGGAAATGGCGCTCTACTACATCGGCGGCATCATCAAGCACGCCCGTGCCCTGAACGCCTTCACCAACGCGTCCACCAACTCCTACAAGCGTCTGGTGCCGGGCTTCGAAGCGCCGGTCATGCTGGCCTACAGCGCCCGCAACCGCTCGGCTTCCATCCGCATCCCGTATACCGCGAGCCCCAAGGGCAAGCGTGTCGAGGCTCGCTTCCCCGACCCGACCGCCAACCCCTACCTGGCGTTCGCTGCCATGCTGATGGCCGGCATCGACGGTATCAAGAACAAGATCCATCCTGGCGATGCGATGGACAAGAACCTCTACGACCTGCCGCCGGAAGAGGGCAAGCTGGTACCCACCGTTGCCAGCAGCCTGGATCAGGCCCTCGAGGCGCTGGACGCGGATCGTGCCTTCCTCACCGAGGGCGGCGTGTTCACCGACGACATGATCGACGCCTACATCGAGCTGAAGATGGAAGACGTCGAGCGGATCCGCATGACCACGCACCCGATCGAGTTCGACATGTACTACAGCTGCTGAGCAGCCGCGTCCGGCGAGCGCCGGCACGCCACGAGGGGCTCCGCATCGCGGGGCCCCTTTTTGTCGTACACTGGGTGGGCACAAGGCTGCGACGAAACACGTTCATCGGCACAGCGGCTGACCGCCGGCAGGGCTGCGCGGGGCGCCGTCGAAGGGAGAGTCCTCATGGGCAAGGCGATCGCGCTGTGTCTGCTGGGCGTGCTGGTGTGGCAGGAGGCGCTGGCCACCACCGTCTATCGCACCACCGATGCGCAGGGCAAGGTGATCTTCACCGACGACCCCGAGCGCGGTGGCGAGCCGGTCGAGCTGGCGCCGCTGACCGTGATCCCCTCGCGCTCCGAGGCAGGCCAGGGCGAGCCGGCGCGCGTCGAGGGCCTCGCCCCTCGCCGCGGCGAAGCGCCTGGCCAGCCCTTCATGCCCTACGACACTTTCCGCATCCGCTCGCCGGAGCCCGGGGCGGACCTTCCCGCCAGCGACGCCGGCAACCTGCAGGTGGAGCTGGCCATCGAGCCGGAGCTGCGTCCCGACCACAGCGTGCGGCTACTGGTCGACGGCCGGGTGAGTCAGACTCCCATGCATACCCGCGCCTTCATGCTCAGCGATCTCGACCGCGGCGAGTACGTGCTGCAGGCGGAGTTGCTCGACGCCCAGGGGCAGGTGCGCCACCGCAGCCCGCCGGTCACGCTCTACGTGCAGCGAGCCAATGTGGCACTGCCCCAGGAGGGCAGCTGACATTTCCGGGCCTGTCTCGGCCTGGCGCCCCACTCCGGTTCGCCCTACCTGACTTGGCTGCACCACGACGGTGGTGTCGCCTGCTCCCTGGCTTGGCAGATGCCACCACGATGCACCATCATAGTGCATGAGCGCCCGAGGCATTCGCCCTGAAACGGCGCCATGCCGCGCCGGGAAGGGTTGGCGCGCTTCTTGCTTGGCTTCTTGCCAGAGCGTGGTTCGCTCCCGGGCGTTGCCCGGCGCATCGACGGGGGTCCCAGCGATGCGCCATGACGATGCAAGGGCTGCCCCATGCACTCCTGCGATCACCTGGGATAGGTCGTTCATGTACCGACGCCTGATGGAACACCTCACCACCGCGGTGCTGCTGCTCGATGACGAGCTGCGGCTGAGCTGGATGAACCCGGCGGCCGAAGCGCTGCTGGCGGTCAGCCTGGGCCGGGTGAAGGGGCTCGGCCTGGCGACGCTGCTGGCCGAGGATGACGGCATGGGCGAGGTATTGGCCAAGGCCCGTGACGACCAGCATCCCTTTACCCAGCGCGAGGTCAGGCTGGCGCTGGTCGGTGGCGGCGTGGTCACGATCGACTATACGGTGACGCCGCTGTCGGCGACGGAGCTGCTGGTGGAGATGGAGCCCCGCGACCGGCTGCTGCGCATCTCCCGCGAGGAGGCCCTGCTCAACCGGCAGGAAGCGATCAAGGTGCTGTCCCGCGGACTGGCCCACGAGGTCAAGAACCCCCTGGGCGGAATCCGTGGCGCCGCACAGTTGCTGGAGCGCGACCTCGACGACCCCGCCCTGCAGGAGTTCACCCGCATCATCGTCGAGGAGGTCGACCGCCTGCGCGACCTGGTCGACAGCATGCTGGGGCCGAACAAGCTGGTGCGCCACGAGCCGCTCAACGTGCACAAGGTGCTGGAGCGGGTGCGCACCCTGCTGCTTGCCGAGACCCCGACGGTGGCCATCGAACGCGACTACGACCCCAGCCTGCCGGACTTCCCCGGCGACGAGGCACAGATGATCCAGGCGGTGCTCAACGTGGCGCGCAACGCCGTGGAGGCGATGACCGAGGCCGGCACCGAGGCGCCGAGCCTGCTGCTGCGCACCCGGGCGCGCCGCCAGTTCACCCTGGGCGCGGAGCGGCATCGCCTGGTCTGCGAGGTGGCCCTGATCGACAACGGCCCCGGCGTGCCCGAGAGCCTGCAGGAAACCCTGTTCTATCCCATGGTCTCGGGGCGTGCCGATGGCAGCGGGCTGGGTCTTTCCATCGCCCAGGGCATCCTGCATCAGCACCAGGGGCTGATCGAGTGCGATTCCCGCCCCGGCCATACCGAGTTCCGTCTGCTTATACCATTGGAGAGGCGCCATGACTGATGTCGCACGTGTCGCGGTGGTCGACGACGACCGCGCCATTCGCTGGGTGCTGGAGCGCGCCCTGGCACAGCCCGACCTCGAGGTCGAATGCATCGAGCGGGCCGACGTGGCGCTCAGCCGCCTGCTCGACGACCCGCCCGACGTGCTGGTCACCGACATCCGCATGCCGGGCATCGACGGCCTCGACCTGATGTCGCGGGTGCGCGAGGTGCACCCCGACCTGCCGGTCATCGTGATGACCGCCCACTCCGACCTCGACAGCGCCGTGGCCTCCTACCAGGGCGGTGCCTTCGAATACCTGCCCAAGCCGTTCGACGTCGACGAGGCGCTGGCGCTGGTGCGCCGGGCCGTGGCCCATGCCCGCGAGCGCAAGCGCCCGGTCAGCGTGCCCGAGGGTCTCGACGCCGAGATCATCGGCGAGGCACCGGCGATGCAGGAGGTATTCCGTGCCATCGGCAGGCTGTCGCACTCGCACATCACGGTGCTGATCAACGGCGAGTCGGGTACCGGCAAGGAGCGCGTGGCCCGCGCCCTGCACCAGCACAGCCCGCGCTCCAGTCATCCCTTCATCGCCCTGAACATGGCGGCGATACCCCGCGACCTGATCGAGTCGGAGCTGTTCGGCCACGAGAAGGGCGCCTTCACCGGCGCCACGGCGAGCCGGCAGGGGCGCTTCGAGCAGGCCAACGGCGGCACGCTGTTCCTCGACGAGATCGGCGACATGCCCGCCGAGACCCAGACCCGCCTGCTGCGCGTGCTGGCCGACGGTGAATTCTACCGCGTCGGCGGCCACACCCCGGTCAAGGTGGACGTGCGCATCATCGCCGCGACCCACCAGAACCTCGAGCGGCTGGTGGAGGACGGCCGCTTCCGCGAGGACCTCTTCCATCGTCTCAACGTGATCCGCGTGCACCTGCCCAAGCTCGCCGAGCGGCGCGAGGACATCCCGCGCCTGGCACGCCACTTCCTGGCCGAGGCGGCCAAGGAGCTCGCCACCGACGTCAAGGTGCTGACCAAGGACGCCGAGGCCCACCTGACCCGCCTGCCGTGGCCGGGCAACGTGCGTCAGCTGGAGAATACCTGCCGCTGGCTGACGGTGATGGCCTCGGGGCGCGAGATCCTGGTCGAGGACCTGCCGCCGGAGCTGCGCCAGGGCGAGGGTGGCGAGGTGGCCAGCGGCGACTGGCGCGCCGCCTTTCGCGACTGGGCCGACCGTGCCCTGGCCGCCGGGCACACGCATCTGCTCGAGGAGGCCGTGCCGGATTTCGAACGCATCCTGATCGAGACCGCTCTGAAGCACACTGGCGGGCGCAAGGGCGAAGCCGCCGAGCTGCTGGGCTGGGGGCGCAATACCCTGACGCGCAAGCTCAAGGTGCTGTTGCCGGCGCTGGCCGACGGCGACTAGGTGGCGACTGCTCGACCTGCCGAACGCCTCCCGGTCGAGACCGCGCTGAAGTACCTCGGCGGGCTCTCCTCGCCAGGCCGGCATACAACGAAAGGCGCATGGTGGCAGTGCGAGCCGGCTACGTACAGTCGAGGAAATCCCTTGCCTGGCTAACCATCATGCTCGACGCGATCAGGGCGCCCAAGCGGGTTCACGTCACCGAAGTGGGCCCGCGCGATGGCCTGCAGAACGAGAAGGTGCTGCTTCCCACGGCACAAAAGGCCGAGCTGGTGCGCGCGCTGGTCGCGGCCGGGGTCCGCGAGTTCGAGCTGACCTCCTTCGTCAGTCCCCGCGCGGTGCCGGCGCTGGCCGATGCCGCGGAGCTGGTGGCCGAACTCCGCGATATCCGCGACGTGCACTTCTCGGCGCTGGTGCCCAACCTGCGCGGCGCCGAGCGGGCCCTGGAAGCGGGTATCGACTCGGTGGTGCTGTTCGTCTCGGCCTCGGAGAGCCACAACGCCAAGAACGTCAATGCCAGCGTGGCCGAGTCCCTGGCCAGCTTCGAGCAGGTGGCGCGGCGGCTCGAGGGCAGCGGCATCGAGCTGCGCGGCGCCATCGCCACCTGCTTCGGCTGCCCCTTCGAGGGCGACGTCGAGGTCGCCGCGGTGGGGCGCATCGCGCGCCACTTCGCCGACCTCGGCGCGCGCTACGTGTCGCTGGGCGACACCACCGGCATGGCCACGCCGCCGCTGGTGGCGGAGCGCATCGCCCACCTGCGCGAGGTGGCCCCCGGGGTGGCGCCGACCCTGCACTTCCACAATACCCGCGGCATCGGGCTGGCCAACGTCATGCAGGGCCTCGCGCTCGGCGTCGATCGCTACGAGAGCTCGATCGGCGGGCTGGGAGGGTGCCCGTTCGCGCCGAAGGCGACGGGCAACATCGCCAGCGAGGACCTGGTCTACCTGCTCGGCGAGATGGGCATCGAGACCGGCATCGACCTGGAGCGGATGATCGCGGCGGCGCAGCTCGCCACCCGCCTGATGGGGCGGCCGCTGCCGGCGCAGGTCTCCAAGGCGGGCCCGCGGCTGGCGCTGAGCGACTGCTCGGCCGTGGCCACGGCAAGAGGATGAGCATGGCGCACCCAGCCTCGCGGGCGGCGGGCGCCCTGGACGGGATCCGCGTGATCGACCTGACGCGGGTCATATCGGGCCCTTTCTGCACCCAGATCCTCGGCGACCACGGCGCCGAGGTGATCAAGATCGAGCCGCCGGGGCGCGGCGACATCTTGCGCTCCCAGGGCAACATCGTGGACGGCTTCAGCTGGTACTTCGCCCAGTTCAACCGCAACAAGCGCTCGCTGACGCTCGACCTGCGCAGCGAAGCGGGCAAGGCGATCCTGCATCGCCTGCTGGAAGGGGCCGACGTGCTGGTGGAGAATTTTCGTCCCGGCGTGCTGGAGAAGATGGGGCTCGCCGACGAGACCCTGCGCCAACGCCACCCTCGCCTGGTCGTCGGGCGCATCAACGGCTTCGGCTCCACCGGGCCCTACCGCGACCGGCCCGCCTACGACTTCATCGCCCAGGCCATGAGCGGCTTCATGGGCGTCAATGGCCCCGCCGACGGCGAACCCATGCGCGCGGCGCCGCCGATCAGCGACATGGTGGCCAGCCAGAACCTGGCCTTCGGCATCTGCGCGGCGCTGGTGCGACGCGAGCGCAGCGGGCAGGGAGAGATCGTCGAGACCGCGCTGACCAACGGGCTGATCGGCATGATGGGCTACCTGGCGGCGGAGTACTTCGCCACCGGCCAGGTCCCGGCGCGTACCGGCAACGACCACCCCATGCTCTATCCCTACGGCCTGTTCCGCGCCAGTGACGGCGAGGTGGCCATCGCCCCCAGCAACGACATCATGGTCGAGCGCTTCCTGCGGGCGCTGGACATGCTGCACCTGCTCGACGACGAACGCTTCGCCGACAACGCCCGGCGCATGGTCCACCGCGAAGCCCTGCGCGAGATCCTGACGCGGGCCATCGAGCGGCGCAGCGTCGACGCGTGGATCGCGCATCTCAACCGGGCCGGAGTGCCTTGCGGACGCGTCCACGACCTGCGCGAGACCTTCGACGACCCTCAGGTCCAGGCCCAGCAGATGAAGATCGAGATCGACCAGGGCGAGCTGGGGCGCATCCCCGCGACCGGCTTCCCGGTCAAGATGAGCGAGGCCCCCGCGGCGGTACACCGCCCCGTGCCCGGCCTCGGCGAGCATAGCGACGAGGTCCTGCGCGAGCTGGGCGTTGAAGAAGGGGAGATTGCCGATCTTCGGGCGCGGGGCGTTATATGAGCTAACCTGCAGAAAGCGCGGCGCCTCGTGCAGTGCCGCGCGGCAATGCCGGCCACGAGCGACACAACCACAATGAACAGCGAGGGACACGACAATGCGCACCATCAAGCATGCCCGCCACGGTTTCGCCGCCTCCGCCCTGCTGGGGCTGGGGCTGGCGGTCAGCGCCCCAAGCCAGGCGCTGCCGATCAGCGAATGCATCGCTCCGGCCGACCCCGGCGGCGGCTGGGATTTCACCTGTCGCTCGGTGGCCAAGCTGCTGCGCGAGCTGGAACTCACCGACGGCAACGTGCAGGTCACCAACATGCCGGGCGGCGTGGGCGCCGTGGCGTTCTCCAACGTGGCCGGCAGTCGTGCCGACGACAGCGATCTGATCGTGGCGACCAGCACCGTGGGCATGACCCAGATCGCCCAGGGGCAGTACCCCGGCGACGCCGATACCATGCGCTGGCTGGCCATGCTGGGCACCGACGTGGGCGTGATCCTGGTCGACGACGAAAGCCCCTACGAGAGCCTCGAGGAGCTCCTCGACGCCATGCTCGACGACCCGAGCGCGGTGGCCATGGCGGGCTCCAGCGGCGCCGGCGGCTGGGATCACATCCGTGCGCTGCTGGTGGCCAAGGAAGCGGGCATGCCGGCCGAGCAGATGGCCAGCGTGCGCTGGGTACAGTTCGACGGCGGCGGCCCGGCGGTGACGCAGATGATGGGCGGCCACGTCGACATGGTCTCCACCGACCTCGGCGAGATCGCCGGCTTCATCGAGTCCGGCGACGTACGCGTGCTGGCGGTGCTCTCCGACGAGTCGCTGCCCGAGCCCTTCGACGAGCTGCCCACCGCGGTATCCCAGGGCTACGACGTGACCGGCTACAACTGGCGCGGCTTCTATACCGGCGGTGAGGTCTCCGACGAGGACTACGCGGAGATGGTCGAGACACTGGAGACGCTCTACCAGAGCGACGAGTGGAAGGAGACCGCCCAGCAGAATGGCCTGGTGCCGCTGTGGCGCGGCGGCGAGGACTTCACCGACTACGTCCGAGAGACCATCGACGAGGTCGAGTCGGTGTCGCGCGAGATCGGGGTCATCGAGTGAGCGAGCCCGGTCTGCACCCGGATCAGGTCTCGGGGGCCGTCGCCGACCGTATCGCCGGCGTCGTGCTGTTGCTGATGGCGGTGGGGGCCTGGTGGTACTCCCACACCTTCCCCGCCGGCTTCGGTCAGGCCGTGGGCCCCGGGGCCTTTCCGCGCCTGGTCAGCGTGCCGATGGGGCTGTTCGCGGCCTATCTGGTGATTCGCCCGGGCGTCAACCAGCGCTGGCCGCAGCGCGCCGCCCTGTTCAGACAGGCGGCGGCGCTGCTGCTGCTCGGCCTCTATGCCGGCTTGCTCAAGCCGCTGGGCTTCCTGCCCGCCAGCCTGGTCTGCGTGGTGCTGCTGATACGCCTGTTCGGTGCGACCTGGCGGGCCTCGCTCGTCTGCGGCGCTCTGCTCGCGGTCGGGCTCTACGGGCTGTTCGAATTCGTGCTCGGCATGCCGCTGCCCAACATGCCGGGCCTCGACTGGTAAGGCCTGACGATGGACATATTGGCTTTCCTCGCCCAGGGGTTCGTCGTGGCGCTCGAGCCACAGCACCTGTTCCTGGCCCTCATCGGTTGCGCCGTGGGTACCCTGATCGGGGCGCTGCCGGGGCTCGGCCCGGTCAACGGCGTGGCGCTGATGATCCCGCTGGCCTTCAACTTCGGCCTGGCACCCACCGCGGCGCTGATCCTGCTCGTCAGCATCTACTACGGCTGCATGTACGGCGGGCGGATCAGCTCGATCCTGCTCAACATCCCTGGCGACGAGCCGGCGGTCATGACCACCCTCGACGGCTATCCCATGGCGCTCAAGGGCCGTGGCGGCGAGGCCCTGGGGCTCTCCGGCGTGGCCTCGTTCGTCGGCGCCACCGTGGCCACCATCGGCCTCACCCTATTCGCCCCGCTGCTGGTGGGGTTCGCCATCCGCTTCGGCCCGGCCGAGTACTTCGCGCTGTTCGTGCTCGCCTTCGCCACCATCGGCGGGGTGACCAGCGGCAGCCTGGTGAAGAGCTTCCTCGCCGCCTGCCTGGGGCTGCTGCTGGGCACGGTGGGCATCGACTCGGTGAGCAGCGTGCCGCGCTACACCTTCGGCTGGTATGAGCTCTACGACGGCATCGACTTCATCGTCGCCCTGGTGGGCCTGTTCGCCATCTCGGAGTGCCTGGTGTTTCTCGAGGACATCCGTGGCAGCAACAAGCCGACCCTCAAGGTGGGCTCGGCGATTCCCGGCATCCGCAGCGCTTGGAAATGCGCGCCGACCATCGGGCGCAGCTCGTTCATCGGCTTCGTCGCCGGCGTGCTGCCGGGGGCCGGGGCGGCGCTCGGCAGCTTTCTCTCCTACACCCTGGAGCGGCGCTGGCTGGGGCGGCGCGGCAGCTTCGGCCAGGGCGACCCGCGCGGCGTGGCGGCGCCGGAGGCGGGCAACAACGCCGCCGCCGGCGGCTCGTTGATCCCCATGCTCTCGCTGGGCATCCCCGGCAGCGGCACCACGGCGATCCTGCTGGCGCTGCTGCTGTCGATGAACATCACCCCGGGGCCGCTGCTCTTCTCACAGCAGCCCGACATGGTCTGGGGCCTGGTGGCGGCACTGTTCATCGGCAACGTGATGCTGCTGATCCTCAACATCCCGCTGGTGGGGCTGTTCGCCAAGGTGCTGCAGGCCCCCGGCTGGTTCCTGATGCCGATGGTGGTGATGGTCGCCTTCGTCGGTGTCTACTCATTGAGCAACAGCGCCTTCGACCTCTACATGATGCTCGCCTTCGGCGTGTTCGGCTACGTGCTGCGCAAGCTCGAGATGCCCGCCGTGCCGGTGGTGCTGGGGCTGCTGCTCGGTGGCCAGATGGAGTACAACATGCGCCGTGCCATGTCGCTCTCGGGCGGCGACTGGAGCATCCTGTGGAACAGCGGCATCACCATCGGCATCTACGCCTTCGCCGCCACCCTGATCGTGGCTGGGCTGGTCTACGGCTGGATGGTGCGTCAGCGGGTCTAGGCCGCTCGCGAGGCGTCCCTGCGACTCGACCTTGCTTGTCGCAGGTCAACTTTCCGCTCAGGAGTCACCCGGAAGCCGCAGGCTGGGAGTCGCTTCCTGACATGGGTCAATTTGAACAAGTATTCAGAATGCTACTTTCAAGTCGTCTCCCAAGGTATTCCTCCGTGAGGAAATGACGATGAAATTCACCCGTAGTGTTCTCGCCCGCTCCGTCGCCCTGCTCGCGGTGAGCGCGGCACTCGCCAACCCCGCCTTCGCCGCCAATGGCAAAGTCCTCAGCCCCGCCGACGTCACGCCGGACGTGACCTACACGCTGCGTACGGCGGTCCAGGATGGGCAACTGGTCTTCATCGGCGACAAGGGAAGGATCAAGGATCAAGTCAATCCCGACCTGCGCGCCCCCGTCGGTGCCGTGGTCCAGATCAACCTGATCAACGGCGACGGCGCCATGCACGACATCGCGCTGCCCGACTTCGGCGTCGACTCCGACGACATCAGCGGCCAGGGCTCGGCCACCGCCGTGGCCTTCCGCGTCGACGAGGCGGGCAACTTCGAATACCTGTGCAGCATCCCCGGGCACAAGGCGGCCGGCATGGTCGGCAACCTCATCGTCGGCGACGCGGAGCCGGAAGAGCCGGCCGAAGCGGCCCAGGATCTGTCGATGGACCCCCATGACGTGGGCGAACCGGTGGGCGATCGCGGTCCGCAGGAGGTCACCGTCAACCTCGAGACCACCGAACGTGAAGGCCACCTGGCCGACGGTTCCAGCTACAAGTACTGGACCTTCAACGATACCGTGCCGGGCCCCTTGGTACGGGTGCGTGTCGGCGACACCGTTCACGTCAACATGAGCAACGCCGAGGACAGCGCCCACATCCACTCGGTCGACTTCCATTCCGTGACCGGTCCCGGCGGCGGGGCGGCGGTGACCCAGGCGGCCCCGGGCGAGACCAGGAGCTTCAGCTTCAAGGCGCTGAGCCCGGGCCTCTACGTCTACCACTGTGCCACGCCGATGGTTGCCCAGCACATCTCCAACGGCATGTACGGCATGATCCTGGTCGAGCCGGAAGGCGGGCTGTCGCTGGTGGATCGCGAGTTCTACATCATGCAGGGCGAGCTCTACACCGCCGAGCGCCACGGCAGCCAGGGCCTGCAGGAGTTCTCTCTCGACAAGCTGCTCGATGAACGGCCCGAGCACCTGATGTTCAACGGCAACATGGATGCGCTGACCCAGACCCACAAGATGGAGGCCGACGTGGGCGACAACGTGCGCATCTTCTTCGGCGTCGGCGGCCCCAACGCCACCTCCAGCTTCCACGTCATCGGCGAGATCTTCGACAAGGTCTACGACCAGGCCTCGCTGACCAGCCCGCCGCTGACCGACGTGCAGACCACCCTGGTGCCCCCGGGCGGCGCCACCATGGTCGAGTTCGAGGTCGAGTACCCGGGCAAGTACATCCTGGTGGATCACGCGCTCTCCCGCCTGGAGAAGGGCCTGGCCGGTTTCCTCCACGTCAACGGCGAAGAGGACCCCGAGGTCTTCCACACCGAGGAGGCCCACGACCCCAACTCCGGCCACTGAGCCGCGTCACTCCCCTCCATCGCGCCCCGCCCCCCGGCGGGGCGCTTGCCGTTGTCGTGACGCTGCGATGGCAATGCCGTGACAGTTATGCTTCGTCTCGCGGCAAGCGCTTGTTTCATAAGTCGCTGCATACCGCCAACCCCCTCCTGGCCGGCCCAGGAGAGGGGGGAATGTCACCGAATCGTTATTGTCTAGACAACATCCCTTAACCTCCCGCCGCGACACTGAGCCCATCCGCAAAAGGAGGGCAACATGTCGACCACCCGCATCGCCGTCGAACGGCTCAGCAAGCGCTTCGGCCAGACCCACGTGCTCAGCGAGGTCGGCTTCGAGATCGAGGCCGGCGAAATGGTGGCCCTGATCGGGCCGTCCGGCTCGGGCAAGTCCACCCTGCTGCGTCATCTGGTGGGGCTCACCTCCGCCAACCGCCATGAGGGCAGCCGCGTTTGGCTCCTGGGCCGCGATATCCAGCGCGACGGCCGCTTGCTGCGCGGCTCGCGTGCCCAGCGCTGCCGCTGTGGCTACATCTTCCAGCAGTTCAACCTCGTCGGCCGACTCAGCGTGTTGACCAACGTGCTGATCGGTCGCCTGGGCTCGATGCCGCGCTGGCGCGCGCTGCTGGGACGCTTCAGTGAGGAGGAGCGCCGCCGGGCGCACCAGGCACTGGCCAGGGTCGGCCTGGCCGAGGTCGCCGAGCAGCGCGCCAACACCCTCTCCGGCGGCCAGATGCAGCGCGTGGCGATCGCCCGCGTGCTGATGCAGGACGCCGAGGTGATCTTCGCCGACGAGCCCATCGCCTCGCTCGACCCGCGCAGTGCGCGCGAGGTCATGGACATCCTCAAGCGCATCAATGCCGAGGATGGCCGCACCGTGCTCGTTTCCCTGCATCAGGTCGACTACGCACGCCGCTATTGCTTGCGGGCCATCGCCCTCAAGCAGGGGCGCCTCTACTACGACGGCCGGACCGAAGGCCTCACCGAGACACGGCTCAAGGCGCTCTACGAGAACGCCGGGTTCGACGAGCCGCGTCAGCCTCATGTACCCGTCGCCGCCCGCGTCGCCCTGGGCGCCGCTGCCAGCTGAACCACCGCAACCGCCACCAAGAGGTTACCAACATGAGCCTTAATCTTCGCCGTCTCACCCTGCCGCTGATCGCCGGCCTTGGCCTGCTGGGCAGCCAGTTCGCCGCCGCCGAGGAGGAGATCGACACGCTGCGCTTCGGCATCATCTCCACCGAGGCCAGCCAGAACCAGGAGCCGCTGTGGCGCCCCTTCCTCGACGACATGGCCGAGAGCCTCGGCGTCGAGGTCGAGCCGTTCTTCGCCAACGACTACGCCGCGGTGATCCAGGCCATGCGCTTCGACAAGATCGACCTCGCCTGGTACGGCAACAAGTCGGCCATGGAGGCGGTCGACCGCGCGGGGGGTGAGATCTTCGCCCAGACCGTGCCCGAGAACGGCGAGCCGGGCTACTGGAGCCTGCTGATCGTGCACCAGGACAGCCCCCTGGAAAGCGTCGAGGACGTGCTGGCCAACGCCTCCGAGCTGACCTTCGGCAACGGCGATCCCAACTCGACCTCGGGCTTCCTGGTGCCGAGCTACTACGTCTTCGCCCAGAACGGTGTCGTGGCCAGCGAGATCTTCAAGCGCACCCTGAACTCCAACCACGAGACTAACGCCCTGTCGGTGGCCAACCGCCAGGTCGATGTTGCCACCTTCAATACCGAGAGCATGGAGCGTCTGGAGATGGCGCATCCGGACAAGGCCGAGCAGCTCAAGGTGATCTGGCAGTCACCGCTGATCCCGTCCGATCCGCTGGTGTGGCGCGAAGGCCTGTCTGAGCCGATGAAGACCCGCCTGCGCGATTTCATCCTCAGCTACGGCGAGACCGAGGAGCAGCGCGAGAAGATCGCACCGCTGCAGTGGGCGCACTTCAGCGCCTCTGACAACGATCAACTGCTGCCCATTCGCCAGCTCGAGCTGTTCAAGCAGCGCGCCAGCATCGCCGGTGACGACAGCCTCGACGCCGAGGAGCGCGAGCGGCTACTGGCCGAGCTCGATGCCCAACTGGACGATCTCGACGAGCGGCTGAAGGCTCGCGAGGCGGCCGACGCTGAGCAGGCCGAGGCGGGTGTGACTACCGCCATGGCCCAGTAACCGTCTCGTCCCTGATACGGCAATCGAGTTCCGAGGGGCCGGTCCGGCCCCTCTCCGGAGAATTTCCATGACCGCAACGACTCCCGTGCTGACCGACGCTTCGGCCAAGCGCAGCTGGCTCAACCTGTGCGGCTGGGCCGCCGCCCTGGGCGTGCTGGCCTGGGCCTGGCAAGGCACCGAGATGGATCCTGGCGCCCTGGTCGCCAACGCCGGCAACATGGCCGAGCTCACCGCCGACTTCTTTCCGCCGGCGTTCGGCAACCTGGAGCGTTACATCGGCCAGATGCTGGTGACCGTCCAGATCGCCATATGGGGCACGCTGCTGGCGATCGTGCTGGCCATCCCGTGCAGCCTGCTGTCGTNGGAGACTTTTCATGACCGCAACGACTCCCACGCTGGCCAACGCCCCGGCCAAGCGCAGCTGGATCAACCTGCTCGGCTGGGCCGGCGCCCTGGGCGTGCTGGCCTGGGCCTGGCACGGCACCGAGATGAATCCCGGCGCGTTGGTCGCCAACGCCGGCAACATGGCCGAGCTTGCCGCCGATTTCTTTCCGCCGGCATTCGGCAACCTGGGTCGGTACATCGACCAGATGCTGGTGACCATCCAGATCGCCATATGGGGCACGCTGCTGGCGATCGTGCTGGCCATCCCGTGCAGCCTGCTGTCGTCCGAGAACCTGGTGCCCTGGTGGGTCTACCAGCCCATGCGCCGGCTGATGGACGCCTGCCGCGCCATCAACGAGCTGGTTTTCGCCATGCTCTTTGTGGTCGCCGTGGGGCTCGGTCCCTTCGCCGGCACCCTGGCGCTGTTCGTCCACACCACCGGCGTGCTCGCCAAGCTCTTCTCCGAGGCCGTCGAGGCCAGCGAAGCCGGCCCCATGGAGGGCATCCGCGTCACCGGCGCCGGGCGCATCGAGGAGATCGTATTCGGTCTGATCCCCCAGGTCCTGCCGCTGTGGATTTCGGTGAGCCTCTACCGCTTCGAGTCCAACATTCGCTCGGCCACGGTGCTCGGCATGGTCGGCGGCGGCGGCATCGGCGTGGCGCTTTGGGAAACCATGCGCGGTTTCCAGTACGCCGAGACCGCCACGATCATGCTGGTGATCATCGTCGCCGTGACGCTGCTCGACATGCTGTCGCAGATGGTACGCAAGCGCTTCATCTGAAGCGCTTTTTCGTTGGAGCCAACATGTCTAGACAACTCACCAGAGGGGCCATCGACCGAGTCCCGCGTTATCGCGCACTGGCCGATGCGCTGGCCCGCGAGGTACGTGCCGACTACGCCCCCGGCGAGCTGCTGCCCGCGGAGTCCGCGTTGGCGCGGCGCTTCGGCGTCAACCGTCATACCGTGCGCCGCGCGCTCGACGAACTGGTGGCCGCCGGCATGGTCACGCGGCATCAGGGGCGCGGCACCCAGGTTGTCGACCGCCGTCTCGACTACCCCGTCAGCGCCG